>NZ_MWUE01000010.1 GCF_002077695.1 Pantoea latae | reverse complement strand
CGGAGTCAACCCCTTTTTTTCAGGGACTTCATCCGGCGACTCAGCTGCCTGAGTCTCCTGAACACCGCATTCCGTAAGCCGTTGTGCCGTGTCAGTGGAGGCGCATTATAGGGAGTTCTTTCTGGCTGACAAGGGCTAATTTCAAAAAAATTATCGTTCGCACTATTTTTCGTCAATTCGCTGTTATTCACGCCGATTTGACGGGATATTGCACAAATTCACGGGCGAAACGCGATACCTGCTGCCAGTCAGTGTACTCCACCTCTTTACGGCTATCGGTTTCTCCGCCGGTCATACGCATAATCAGCTGGATCATCACCCGATCAAACCAGCGATAGCGCGGATAACGCAGCGCGCCGGCAAACACGGCGCAATAGTCGGGCTGCCACGGCGACTGCTGTAAGAACTTACGCGTATAGGCGTTGGTTTGCGGCGAACGCTTTTCCGGCTTGCGCGCGGTCAGGTTCACGCAGAAAAAACCGCTGGCGCGCTGCTGCAGCGCCTGCAGATGCGTCTTAATGAATTTCGCTACGGCGGGATGAAATTTGCCGTAGCGGATCGAGGCACCAATCAACACCCGATCGTACTGCGCCCAGTCAACTGCGTCGGCGTGAAGAATGTTGATCACATCGCACGCCTGCTGCGCCTTTATCTCATTGGCAATATAAGCCGCGATTTCGCGCGTTTGCCCGTCACGGCTGGAAAAGAGAATCAACGCTTTCATCTGTACATCCCGTTGTTGCTTACTCGCGCCAGAAAGTCGGCGTAAAGAGCACTAATAAGGTAAACACTTCAAGACGGCCAAACAGCATAGTGGAGATAAGGATCCATTTTGCGACGTCATTCATTGAAGTGAAGTTGTCCGCCACTACGCCCAGGCCGGGCCCCAGGTTATTCAGGGTTGCGGCCACCGCGGCGAAGGCAGAGAAGTCATCCACGCCGGTGGCGATAATCGCCAGCATGCTGACAAGAAAGACCAGCGCATAGGCGGAGAAGAATCCCCACACCGCTTCCAGAATACGTTCCGGCAGCGCGCGGTTGCCCAGCTTAATGGTATAGACCGCGTTCGGATGCACCAGGCGTTTCAGCTCACGCGATCCCTGCTTGCAGAGCAGCAGAATACGGATCACCTTCAGCCCGCCGCCGGTTGAACCGGCCATGCCGCCGATAAAGGCGGAGCAAAGCAGCAGCACCGGCAAGAACAGCGGCCAGCGTGCGATGCTGTCGGTGGTAAAGCCCGCCGTGGTCGCCATCGACACCACCTGAAAAAAGGCCTGGTTAAGGGTCTGCCAGCCGCTGGCGTAGACGTTGTGAAACCAGAGCACCAGCGTGCAGATCACCACCAGCGTCAGCTGCACGCCGATAAAGGTACGAAACTCGGGATCGCGCCAGTAAACGCGCAGGTTGCGGTTGCTGAGCAGCGAAAAATGCAGGCCGTAGTTACAGCCGGAAATCAGCAAAAAGATGGCGATAATGGTGTTGATGGTGCCGCTGTTGAAATAGCCAATACTGGCATCATGGGTGGAGAAGCCGCCAATGGCGATAGTCGAAAAGCTGTGCCCTATCGCATCGAACAGCGGCATGCCCGCCAGCCAGAGCGCCACCGCGCAGGCCACCGTCAGCAGCACATAGATCAGCCAGAGGGTTTTTGCGGTCTCGGCGATACGCGGCCGCATCTTATTGTCTTTCAGCGGACCCGGCATCTCCGCGCGGTAGAGCTGCATGCCGCCGACGCCCAAAATCGGCAGAATCGCCACCGCCAGCACGATGATCCCCATCCCGCCCAGCCACTGCAGCATCTGCCGGTAGAAGAGAATCGCTTTCGGCATCGAATCGAGCCCCACCAGCGTGGTCGCGCCGGTGGTGGTCAGGCCGGAAAAGGATTCAAAGAACGCGTCGGTAACGGAGAGATGCGGCTGCTCGGCAAAGATAAAAGGCATCGCCCCCACGCTGCCCAGCACCGTCCAGAACAGCACCACAATCAAAAAGCCTTCGCGCGGCTTCAGCTCGGTACGCTGTTTGCGATTGGGCCACCAGAGCAGCGAGCCAATCGCCAGCGCCATCAAAAAGGTCTGGCTGAACGCGCGGCCGGCGCCATCGCGGTAAATCAACGCCACCAGTCCCGGTACAATCATGGTGACGGAAAAGAGAATGACCAGCAGACCGACAATGCGAGTAATGGCGCGAAAATGCATTCAGCCGTTCCTTAGAAGATGAGTATCAGGGTGTTAACGGGTCGAGGCTCAGCGCGCCCCGGCTAAAATCAGACAGCGTCTGTGTGAAAGCGTCGATGCCGGCATAAGGCAGCGCCAGCGTCAGCGCGATACGGTCGAGATAGACAATCTCATCAATGCGGCCGTCAAACCGGGCCAGCAGACGCTCTACGTCGCCAAGCTGCGCATAGTCGCACCTCAGCGTATAGCGCTTCATCGGCACTTTGCGCGCGCGCGCCAGCTGCTTCAACCCCTGCTGAACGCCGCCGCCGTAGGCTTTCACCAGCCCGCCGGTGCCAAGCATAATGCCGCCATAGTAGCGCACCACCACGGCGGTGATCTCGCCGATATTCGCGCCCATCAGCTGCGCCAGCATCGGCTTGCCCGCCGTGCCGGAGGGTTCGCCGTCGTCGGAGAAGCCGAGCTGCTGCGAATCGTGCGGCGCGCCGGCCACCCAGGCCCAGCAGTGGTGACGCGCATCAGGATGTTCGGCTTTCACCTGCTGTACAAAGGCGCGCGCCGCCTCCACGCCGTCGGTATGGGCCAGCAGCGTGATAAAGCGGCTTTTTTTAATCGTCTCCTCGCTGATGCTGATCGTATCAGCGGGAATATCGTAAGCGTCCATCAGGCAAGGTGCAGGTCGCGCGTCATGTTCTCGATACGGTTGGCATGGACGACGACGTTATCCTCAATGCGAATGCCGCCGTATGGCTTCAGCGCATCGATCGCCTGCCAGTTCAGATACTGACTGAACGGCCCCTCGCGCAGCGGTGCCAGCAGCGACTCGATGATATAGAAGCCGGGTTCAATGGTCAGCACCATGCCAGGCTCCAGCACGCGCGTGCAGCGCAGGTAAGGATAGCGCGCCGGCGCCGCCAGATGGGTGCCCGCGTCATCCTGCATAAAACCGGCGACGTCATGCACCTGCAGCCCGAGCGGATGACCGAGACCGTGCGGCATAAAGGGCCCGGTAATGTTTTCCGCCACCAGCGCCTCTTCGCTGATCCCCTGCGCCAGATCGAACGTCAGCAGCAGCTTCGCGATGCGCTGATGCATCTGCAGATGATAGTCGGTGTAGCGCACCCCCGCTTTCAGCGTGCCGATCAGCGCCAGCTCCTCAGCGTTCATCGCCGCCACCATGCTGGCGTACAGCGAATTCTTCTGCGCCGCGTAGCTGCGCGTCAAATCGGCGGCGTAGCCCAGATACTCCGCGCCGGCGTCGATCAAAAAGCTGTGGCGCTTCGCCGGCGGCTGGTGATCGAGCCGGGTGTAGTGCAGCACGGCGGCGTGCTCGTTAAGCGCGATGATATTGCCATAGGGCACGTCAACGTCGCGATGGCCGGTGGCCGTCAGATAAGCCAGGTTGATATCAAACTCGCTCAGGCCGGAGAAAAACGCCTCTTTCGCAGCGCGATGTCCGGCGACGGCCAGCTTCTGCGCCTCGCGCATGCAGGCCAGCTCGTAATCGGTTTTGATGCTGCGGTGGTAGTGCAGGAAATCGATCACCGCTTTCGGGTTGGTATTGGCGGCGCTGATGCCGAGCTGCGCGGCGCGCGAGACCACCGGGCCGATATAGGCGACATTGTCGCGCTGCGCGGGCAGCAGTTCGCCAATATCATCGGCGTTTTTCAGGCCGATAACCTCGACTGCGTCGGTCCAGAAGCTGTTCGGCAGCGGTTCGACGTTATGCCAGTAGTCAACCGGCGAGTAGAACCAGAGTTTCGGCTTGTTGACGCCGTCGATCAGGAGCCAGCAGTTCGGCACCTGCGTCACCGGCACCCAGGCCTTGAACTGCGGATTCACCTTAAAGGGATAGTCATGATCGTCGAGAAAAACCGTCAGCAGCTCGCCGGAATGAATCAACATCGCATCCAGTTTGTTGCGTGCCAGCACCTGCTGCGCCCGCTGTTGCAGCCTAGCGATATGCGTCTGATACAGCGTTTTCAGTGAATCCATTGCTCGCTCTCCCGTGTCGCGAAAATCGCCGCAGTGTAGCACAGCCGCTGGCTGAACGCCGCGTCCGGGAGGCTGTGATCCTGTTAGCAAATAAGCAAACTTTGGTTTGCAAAAAATTAACACCAATCCCACACTCCAGATCATCTGGTATGACCAGATCAACTTTCGCGATCAGGAGACGCACATGCTCTACCAAGGCGATACCCTTTCCCTGCGCTGGCTCGAAGACGGCATCGCTGAGCTGCAGTTCGACGCCCCCGGCTCAGTGAATAAACTCGACACCAAAACCGTCGCCAGCCTCGGCGAAGCGATTGGCGTACTGGAGCAGCAGCCTGCGCTGCGCGGCCTGCTGCTCAGCTCGGCTAAACCCGCCTTTATTGTCGGCGCCGACATCACCGAATTTCTCTCGCTGTTCGACGCGCCAACCGAAAAGCTCAGCCAGTGGCTCGCCTTCGCCAACAGCATCTTTAACCGGCTGGAAGATCTGCCGGTGCCCACTCTCGCCGCGGTTGACGGCTATGCGCTGGGCGGCGGCTGCGAATGCATCCTGGCGACCGATCTGCGCGTCGCCACGCCTGACGCGCGTATCGGCCTGCCGGAAACCCGGCTCGGCATTATGCCAGGCTTTGGCGGCAGCGTGCGTCTGCCGCGCCTGCTCGGCGCCGACGCCGCGCTGGAGATCATCGCCGCCGGTAAAGATGTTGACGGCACCGCGGCGCTGAAGCTCGGGCTGGTTGATGCCGTGGTCAGCCGCGATAAGCTGCGTGACGCCGCGCTGGTGATGCTGAAGGACGCTATCGCACAGGAGAGCTGGCGGACGCGCCGCGCGCCCAAGCTGGCGCCGCTGCGCCTTAGCCCGATTGAGGCCGCGATGAGCTTTACCGTGGCTAAAAACGTCGTGCTGCAAACCGCAGGCAAACACTATCCCGCGCCGCTCGCCGCGGTCAAAACCATTGAAGCCGCCGCCGCGCTGGGACGCGACGACGCGCTGAAGCTGGAAACCGCCGCCTTCGTGCCGCTGGCGCAGAGCGATGAGGCGCGCGCGCTGGTCGGCATCTTCCTGAACGATCAGTACGTCAAAGGGCTGGCGAAGAAACACGCCAGCGCCAGCAGCGCGCCTGAACAGGCGGCGGTGCTGGGCGCGGGTATTATGGGCGGCGGCATCAGCTATCAGTCAGCGTGGAAAGGCGTGCCGGTGAAGATGAAGGATATCCAGCCGCAGGCGCTGACGCTGGGCATGAACGAGGCAGGCAAGCTGCTGAACAAACAGCTGGAGCGCGGCAAGATCGACGGCGGTAAGCTGGCCAGCACCATCGCCATGATCCAGCCGACGCTCGACTATGCCGGCTTCGAGCGCGCCGATATCGTGGTCGAAGCGGTGGTGGAAAACCCGCAGGTCAAAGCGAAAGTGCTGGCGGAAACCGAGCAGCATCTGCGTGCGGATGCGGTGCTCGCCTCTAACACCTCGACGATCCCCATCAGCCAGCTGGCGCAGGCGCTGCAGCGTCCCGAGAATTTCTGCGGCATGCACTTCTTCAATCCGGTGCCGCGCATGCCGCTGGTGGAAGTGGTGCGCGGCGCGCAGAGCAGCGACGCCACTATCGGCAAAGTGGTCGCCTGGGCGAGCAAAATGGGCAAGACGCCGATCGTCGTCAACGACTGCCCCGGCTTCTTCGTCAACCGCGTGCTCTTCCCCTACTTCGCCGCCTTCAGCCTGCTGCTGCGCGACGGCGCCGATTTCCGCCAGATCGACAAGGTGATGGAGAAACAGTTCGGCTGGCCGATGGGTCCGGCGTGGCTGCTGGACGTAGTCGGCATCGACACCGCGCATCACGCGCAGCGCGTTATGGCGGACGGTTTCCCGACGCGCATGAGCAAAGATTATCGCGACGCCATCGACGTGCTGTTCGATGCCGGACGCTACGGCCAGAAAAACGGCAAAGGCTTTTATCGCTGGGAGACGGATCGCAAAGGCAAGGCGAAAAAAGTGCCCGACGCCGAAGTCGAGACGCTGCTTAACCCGATCTGCGCCTCAACGCGGGTTTTCAGCGACGAGGAGATCCTTAACCGCATGATGATCCCGATGCTGAACGAAGTGGTGCGCTGCCTGGAAGAGGGCATCATCGCCTCGCCGGCGGAAGCGGATATGGCGCTGGTCTACGGCCTCGGCTTCCCGCCGTTCCGCGGCGGCGCGCTGCGCTACCTCGACACGCTCGGCAACAGCAACGTCGTCGATCAGGCCAGGCGCTACGACGCGCTCGGCCCGCTCTACCAGCTGCCCGCGCTGCTGCTGCAGAAGGCGCACCAGCATGAAAGCTGGTATCCGGCGGCTCAACCCATCGACGAAGCGGCGCTGCAGAGCGCCTGAGGAGAGAAAATGGAAAATGTGGTGATTATCGATGCGCTCCGCACGCCGATGGGTCGCTCTAAGGGTGGCGCGTTTCGCCAGGTGCGCGCGGAAGATCTCTCCGCCCATTTAATGCGCGAACTGCTGAGCCGCCATCCCGCGCTGGAGGCGGCGAGCCTGGATGATGTGGTGTGGGGCTGCGTGCAGCAGACGCTGGAGCAGGGTTTTAACATTGCGCGCAATGCCGCGCTGCTGGCGGAGATCCCGCATCGCGTGCCGGCGACCACCGTTAACCGCCTGTGCGGCTCATCGATGCAGGCGCTGCACGATGCGGCGCGCGCCATTATGGTTGGCGATGCCCACGCCTGTTTGGTCGGCGGCGTCGAACATATGGGACACGTGCCGATGAGCCACGGTGTCGACTTTCATCCCGGACTGGGTCGCACGGTGGCCAAAGCGGCGGGCATGATGGGCCTGACCGCCGAGATGCTGGCGCATATGCACCATATCAGCCGCGAACAGCAGGACGCTTTCGCGCTGCGCTCGCACCAGCGCGCCTGGGCGGCGACGCAGCGCGGCGACTTCCGGCGGGAAATCGTGCCGACCTACGGCCACGACGCCGACGGCGTGCTAAAACGCTATGACTACGACGAGGTGATCCGCGAGGAGACCAGCCTCGAAGGGCTGGCGGCGCTAAAGCCGGCGTTCGATCCGGTGAACGGCACGGTAACGGCGGGCAGCTCGTCGGCGCTCTCCGACGGCGCGGCGGCGCTGCTGATCATGAGCGAAACCCGCGCGCGCGACCTCGGCCTGACGCCGCGCGCCCGCATTAAAAGCATGGCGGTGATCGGCTGCGATCCGTCGATCATGGGCTACGGCCCGGTGCCCGCCAGCCGGCTGGCGCTGAAGCGCGCCGGATTGAGCATAGAGGATATCGAGGTGGTCGAGCTGAACGAGGCGTTCGCCGCACAGACGCTGCCCTGTATCAAAGATCTCGGTTTGCTGGATCGGCTGGACGACAAGGTGAACCTGAACGGCGGCGCGATTGCGCTCGGTCATCCGCTCGGCTGTTCCGGCGCGCGCATCAGCGCCACGCTGCTGAATATTATGGAACGACGCGACGCCCGCTTTGGCCTTGCCAGCATGTGCATCGGCTTAGGCCAGGGCATCGCAACCGTATTCGAACGTCTGTAATACGTTGGATCACGTTGGCCGTTTCTTCCCGCCCGTCAGGGGCGGGTTTTTTCTGCCTGCCGCGCCTTAGATAAAGGCGAAGGCGTCACCAAACATCTGCGCCTCTTTGGCGCCGCGCTCGGCGCAGAAGCGGTCGCGCGCGATTTTCGCCATTTCAAAACGTCCGGCGATATAGATATCGTGCTCCGCCAGCGTGGCGAAATCCTGCATTACCGCGGTCAGCACCGTGCCGGAACGTCCCTGCCAGCCCGCTTCCGGCTGCTCAACCACCGGCACCACGCGCAGGTTGGGATGTTTCACCGCCAGCGCGTTCAGCTCATCCAGATCGTAGAGGTGCTGCAGTTCGCGGCCGCCCCAGTAGATGGCGATTTCGCGATCCGGCTGCTGTGCCAGCGCGGTCAGCAGAATTGAGCGCGCATAGGAGAAGCCGGTGCCGCCAGCGATCAGCACGATCGGACGGGTGCTCTCTTCGCGCAGCCAGGCGTCGCCGTGGGGAATATCCACGGTGATCTGGCGATCGTCGCGGATGCGGTCCATAACCGCCATGGCGTAGAGATTGAGATCGGAGGCGCCGATATGCAGCTCGATAATCTCTTTTTCCATCGGCGTTGAGGCGAGTGAGAACGGACGCTTGTCGCGCTCGTCCATTACTACCATCAGATATTGCCCGGCGCGAAAGGTGAAATCCGCTTCGGGGATCAGGCGAACGCGATATACGGTGTCGGTAATCGCTTCTACTGAGGTTACTTTACAGCTTAAGGTTGTCATGCGTTCCCTCTGTCGGGTCGTCATTATGGTTATGCGCGCCGTCAGCGCTGCGGCGGCTGAGTAAAGATGCCTAAGTCATCCCAGATTGCGTCGATGCGCGCCGTCACGGCGGGATCCTTCACGATAGGACGTCCCCACTCGCGCTGGGTTTCGCCCGGCCATTTATTGGTGGCGTCCAGTCCCATCTTGGACCCCAGGCCAGAAACCGGCGAGGCAAAATCCAGATAGTCGATGGGCGTGTTCTCCACCAGCACCGTATCGCGCGCCGGATCCATACGCGTGGTAATGGCCCAGATCACGTCGTTCCAGTCACGTGCGTTAACATCGTCATCACACACAATAACAAATTTGGTGTACATGAACTGCCGCAGGAATGACCAGACGCCAAACATCACGCGCTTCGCGTGGCCGGCGTACTGTTTCTTCATCGTCACCACCGCCAGGCGATAGGAGCAGCCCTCCGGCGGCAGATAGAAATCGACAATTTCCGGAAACTGCTTGATCAGGATCGGCACCAGCACTTCGTTCAGCGCCACGCCCAGCACCGCCGGCTCATCCGGCGGACGGCCGGTGTAGGTCGAATGATAGATGGCGTTTTGCCGCTGCGTCACGTGGGTTACGGTGAACACCGGGAAGTTATCCACTTCATTGTAGTAGCCCGTATGATCGCCATAGGGGCCTTCCGGCGCCATATCGCCCGGCTCGATGTAGCCTTCCAGCACGATTTCCGCGCTGGCGGGCACCTCCAGATCGTTGGAGAGGCACTTCACCACTTCGGTTTTATTGCCGCGCAGCAGACCGGCGAAGGCGTACTCCGACAGCGTGTCCGGCACCGGCGTCACCGCGCCGAGGATGGTGGCGGGATCGGCGCCGAGCGCCACCGACACCGGGAAGCGTTCGCCGGGATGGGTCTGGCACCACTCCTGATAGTCGAGCGCGCCGCCGCGATGAGAGAGCCAGCGCATAATCAGGCGGTTTTTGCCGATCACCTGCTGGCGATAGATGCCGAGGTTTTGCCGCTCTTTATGCGGTCCGCGCGTGACGGTCAGCCCCCAGGTGATCAGCGGCGCGGCGTCGTCCGGCCAGCACTTCATCACCGGAATACGCGACAGATCGACCTCGTCGCCGCTGTAGACCACTTCCTGACAGGGCGCGTTGCGCAGCCGTTTAGTCGGCATGTTCAGCACCTGTTTGAACTGCGGCATCTTGTCGAACAGATCGCGGAACCCTTTCGGCGGCTCCGGCTCTTTCAGAAACGCCAGCAGCTTGCCGACCTCGCGCAGGGCGCTGACCTCTTCCTGGCCCATGCCCATCGCCACGCGTTTCGGCGTGCCGAACAGGTTGCACAGCACCGGCATATCATAGCCTTTGGGGTTTTCAAACAGCAGCGCCGGTCCGCCGGCGCGCAGCGTGCGGTCGGCGATCTCTGTCATTTCCAGTTCGGGATCGATCGCCTGGCTAATGCGCTTTAACTCGCCGCGCTGCTCCAGCAGCGCGAGGAAGTCTCGTAAATCGTGATATTTCATGCGGCTTTCGCTTCCAGCCAATGTGAATCGGCCATTATAGGGCCGATTCTTAAGGCGTGTTGGGTTTTATGCGGCAACCTTAGTCGCAGCGAAAGGGAACCAGCGCCTGCAGCGCCGTGGCGTCGCGGCAGGCCTGGGTCGGCCGATCGTGGCGGAAAACTTTAAAATCCTCGCCGCGCACGCTGAAGTAAGCGAGCTGGTTTTCATGCACATGCAGGAAACTGCCCTCGCGCAGCGCAATCACCGACTCCTCGGGATTGACAGCGCAAAACTCCGCCAGCCGTTCGTCGCGCGTTTCGCCCATATGCCCGCTGGCGTGCGCGTCGAGATAGTGCGGGTTGATCTGCACCGGAAACAGGCCCAGCGCCGGCAGCACCACGCTGCTGCGCACCGGCATATCGTTGGTGGTGCGGATCGACGGCGTCGCCACGTTGCAGCCAGCGCTCCAGCCAACGTAGGGCACCTTGCGTTCGCGCACCGCGCGCTGAATCGCCACGATCAGCCCGGTCTCGTGCAGCATCTGATTCAGCAGCCAGCTGTTGCCGCCGCTCACCAGGATCAGCTCCGCCTGCTCAATGGCCGCCACCGGCGTGGCGAAATCCTGCACGCAGCGCACCTCAATGCCCAGCGAGGCGCCTAGCTCGTCGGCGCGCTGCTGACGATCGCCGCGAATAATGGCGTAGGGCACCAGCACCGCCGAACGGATGCCGCGCTGGGCGATCATTGCGTGCAGCTGCGGCAACGCATAGCCGAGCAAAGGGGCGTCGTCGGCCAGCTTACCGTTGCTCAATAAAAACAGTTCCATCAGCAGATCCTTTTCGCAAACGTTATGGGCAACGAGTCTGACCCAGCGCACCGCCACTCGTCAATTCTCCTGCGCGCGCCAGGTGGTTTGCGGAAACCTCAGCCACTTTCCCCGCATCCGCATCTTTCCACGCTGCGATGCGCTATAACTCTGGCAGCAGGTTTGCTATTCTTAGCGTCCATTCAATGGGAGCATTTATGGAATCCTGGTACTTACTCTATTGCAAACGTGGACAGCTGCTGCGCGCGAAAGAGCATCTTGAGCGGCAGGAGGTGCATTGCCTCAGCCCGATGATCGCTCTGGAAAAAGTAGTGCGCGGCAAACGGACCACCGTGAGTGAGCCCCTGTTTCCTAACTACCTGTTTATCGAATTCGATCCGGAAGCGATTCACACCACCACCATCAGCAGCACGCGCGGCGTCAGCCACTTCGTGCGCTTCGGCACCCTGCCGGCGACGGTGCCTTCCGCGGTGATCGAAGCGCTGCAAACCGACGCGCCGCAAACCCTGATCGATCCGGAAACGCCGCAGGTCGGCGATGAGGTGATCATCACCGAAGGCACCTTCGAGGGGCTGCGCGCCATTTTCGCCGAGCCCGACGGCGAGACGCGCTCGATGCTGCTGCTTAACCTGCTCAACAAACAGGTGATGCGCAGCGTCGACAACAAGCAGTTCCGCAAGCTTTAGGCCAGCCGAAACAAGGCGCGCGCGTTGCGATCGACCTGCGCCGCCAGCGCATCCTGCTCCTCTCCACGCCACTTCGCCACCTGCTGCACGATGTGCGGCAAAAAACAGGGTTCGTTGCGACGCGACGTCGGCCGCGGATGCATATCGCGTGGCAGCAGATAAGGCGCGTCCGTCTCCAGCAGCAGCCGCTCTGCGGGAATCAGCGGCAGCATTTCGCGCAGCGCCATGCCGCGACGCTCATCGCATACCCAGCCGGTAATCCCCACCGACAGACCCATCGCCAGACAGGCCTCCAGCTCCTCGCGCGTGCCGGTAAAGCAGTGCACCACCGCGCCCGGCAGCTTCGGCAGCCAGGGCGCCAGCACCGCGGCGAAGCGGTCGTGCGCTTCACGGCAGTGGAGGAACACCGGCATATTCAGCTCGGCGGCCAGCGCCAGCTGCGCGTCGAAGGCGTACTCCTGCTGCTCGTGCGCGGCGAGGTTGCGGTTGAAGTCGAGCCCACATTCGCCGATCGCCACCACCTGCGGCCGCTCCGCCAGGCGGCGCAGCGTGCTGGCCGTCTCGTTCGACCATTCGCTGGCGTGATGCGGATGCACGCCCGCCGTCGACCAGCAGAAATCAGGCTGACGCTCCGCCAGCCGATGCGCCTGCTGGCTCTCCAGCGCGTTGGTCCCGGTGATTAACATGCCGGTGACGCCCGCTTCGCGCGCACGCTTTACCACCTTGTCGCGGTCGGCGGCGAACTGCGTGCTGGTCAGGTTTACACCGATATCAAACATAATTTTTCCCATCGCTTATTAAACAAAAACCGCCCAGAGGGGCGGTTCGGTAAAGGGTCTACCCGCCAGGCGCGGGAAACAGACGGATAACGCGTCAGGAGTCGGTATGCTGTTCTTCTTCCTGCGCCCGCCGTCCCTTCCCGACGTAGTAACGGGAAAAGAATACGCCGACTTCAAACAGGCAGTACATCGGAATAGCGAGCAAAGTTTGCGAGAAAACGTCTGGCGGTGTGAGCAGCATCCCAACAACGAAGGCGCCGACCAGAATATAGGGACGTTTCTTTTTCAGATCTTCCGGGGTGGTAATGCCGGTCCAGCAGATCAGTACAATCGCCACCGGCACTTCAAACGCCACGCCGAACGCCATAAACAGCGTCATCACGAAGTCGAGATAGTTGGTGATGTCGGTGGCGATGGTAACGCCCTGCGGCGCGGTTTTAGCGAAGAAGCCGAACGCCAGCGGGAAGACGATAAAATAGGCGAAGGCGACGCCAACGTAGAACAGCAGCGTGCTGGAAAAGAGCAGCGGCATCACCAGCCTGCGTTCGTGGCGGTAGAGCGCCGGGGCGACGAAGGCCCATACCTGATAGAGAATGACCGGCACCGAGAGAAAGATCGACACGATGATGGTGAGCTTAATCGGGGTGAAAAACGGCGACGCGACGTCGGTGGCGATCATGCTGGCGCCTGCCGGCATCTGGCTGATCAGCGGCGAGGCGACCAGATGATAGATGTCGTTGGCGAAGTAGATCAGCGCCATAAAAATCACGAACACCGAGATAATGCAGTACAGCAGACGCTTACGCAGCTCAATCAAGTGGCTGATAAGCGGTTGGGTATCTTCAACGGCCATGGTTATCGTTCATCACTTGCAGAAGAGGAAGTTGCCGGGCTGCGCGGCGCGGCCGGTTGAGGTTCCCCAACCGGCGCAGCGTGGTTCGCATCGATTTTAGCGCCGTTCGCGGCGTCCGCGACCGGTTCAGGCGCCTGTGCGGGCGCGCTGGCCTGAGCGTGCGCCGTTGCGGGCGTCACAGACTCGGCCGGGCGCTGCTGCGGCGCGTGGATGGTGTTGGCTTCATCCTCGGCTTTCTCAATGTCGATGCTCTGCTGAACCGAGCGCTTCATGGAGTCGGCGGTTTTACGCAGCTCCTCCATCGACTCTTTCAGCTCCGGCGACATGGTGCCGCGACTCGCCTCTTCCACTTTTTTCAGGCTGTCCTGCAGCTCCTGCAGCTTCAGCTCCTGCGCCAGCTCGTGCTGCACGTTGGCAGCCAGCGAGCGCATTGCCCGGATCCAGCCCACTACGGTTTTTACCGCAACCGGTAATCGTTGCGGGCCGAGAACAATCAACCCGATGACGAACACCAATACCAGTTCACTAAAACCAATGTCGAACACGGTTTACACCTGCTTGTCGTTTTTGGATTCTTCTTTGTTAGCTGAAGTCTGTTGTTTTTCCGCCAGGGTTTTGGCGCTGAAATCAGCGTCCTGATGCGAATCAGGCTCATGCTTCTTCTCTTCGTCATCGTTCATGGCTTTTTTGAAGCCTTTGATGGAAGAGCCGATGTCGGAACCCAGATTTTTTAACTTATTGGTGCCAAACAGAAGAACAACGATGACGGCAATAATTAATAATTGCCAGATACTGATACCGCCCATGAGATAGTGCCTCTGATGTTGCGAGAGATTGAGAAGAGTAACGTCAGCCAAAAGCCCTGATGGCGCCGGGCTTAAGGCTGCGACATTACCGCGATTCAGGCGTGGCTGACAATTAGTTTGTCTTACGCCAGCCGATTAGCCAGGTGACGAAGCCCGCCGCCATTAACAGAGCCGGGAAGAAATCCCACTCCGGCCGGCTCAGCAGCACCGCCGTGCCGCTCAACAGCAGGGTGGCGCCAACGCCGAACAGATAGCGCGCCTTATGATGGCGCGTGCGCTGGGCGTGCATATCGTTGGTCAGCTTATCGACGCTGTGCTGCAAAAGTTTATGGTGCCGCATGCTTTCGTAGAACAGCTCCGGCAGCTCCGGCAGCTTCTCCGCCCAGAACGGCGCCTTATCTTTGACGGCGCGCAGCAGCGCCGGCAGGCCGATCTGATCTTTAATCCACTCTTCCAGGAACGGCTTGGCGGTTTTCCACAGGTCGAGCTGCGGATAGAGCTGACGGCCAATGCCTTCGATATAGAGCAGCGTTTTCTGCAGCAGCACCAGCTGCGGCTGCACTTCCATATTGAAGCGGCGCGCGGTGCTGAACAGGTTCAGCAGCACATGGCCGAACGAGATCTCCGCCAGCGGCTTCTCAAAGATCGGTTCGCAGACGGTGCGGATGGCGAACTCGAAATCTTCCACGTTGGTATCGGGCGGCACCCAGCCGGAGTCGACGTGCAGCTCCGCCACTTTGCGGTAGTCGCGATTAAAGAAGGCGATAAAGTTTTCCGCCAGGTAGCGCTTGTCCTCTTTATTCAGCGAGCCGACGATGCCGCAGTCGATGCCGATATATTGCGGATCTTCCGGGTGGTCATAGCTGACGAAGATATTGCCTGGATGCATATCGGCGTGGAAGAAGCTGTCGCGGAAAACCTGGGTGAAGAAGACCTGCACGCCGCGCTCGGCCAGCAGCTTCATATTGACGCCGTGCTGCTCCAGCGTCGCCACGTCAGAGATAGGAATGCCGTAGATGCGCTCCATCACCAGCATGCTTTCGCTGCAGTAGTCTGAATAGACTTCCGGCACGTAGAGCATAGGGCTCTCGTCGAAATTACGGCGCAGCTGAATGGCGTTGGCCGCTTCGCGCAGCAGGTTCAGCTCGTCGATCAGCGTCTTTTCATAGTCGCGCACCACTTCCATCGGACGCAGGCGACGGCCGTCCGGCAGCAGGCGCGGCACCCAGCGCGCCAGGCGGTAGATCAGCTTCATATCCGCTTTGATTACCGGCAGGATGTCCGGGCGGATCACCTTGATCACCACTTTTTTGCCGGTGGCTTTCAGGGTCGCGGTGTGCACCTGCGCAATCGACGCCGAGGCGAGCGGTTTGATATCGAAATCGTCGAACCAGGTTTCAACCGGCCCACCGATCGATTTTTCGATCACCTCTTTGGCTTTTACGCCGTCAAAGGGCGCGACGCGATCCTGCAGGATCGCCAGCTCGTCGGCGATCACCGGCGGAAAAAGGTCGCGACGGGTTGAGAGCATCTGACCGAACTTGATCCAGACCGGCCCCAGCTGCTCCATCGCCAGGCGCATACGCACGCCAAGCTCGACATCTTTGTGGCGGTTCGGGATCCAGAAAATACCGCGACGCCAGAGGCGCAGCGGAAGGGTAAGGCGCATGCGGGGGATCAGCTCATCAAGACCGTAGGTTAAAAAGATCCTGACGATGAAATACAAACGGCGAATTTCTCCAGGTGTCATCTCGCCTCCAGCTGCGCTAAACGCGCAGTGAGCGCATCAAGCGAACGTTCCATCGCGTCTACCTCCTCAGAAAACCACGCCAGTTCCAGCGCGCCTGGCGCGACGCGCCACTCTTCGGTTAATGCCTGCCCAAGATAGTCCTGACGACGTGCTACTTCCCCGCGCAGCAGCCGCAGCGCGCGCTGCGCGCCCTGGCTGACGCTCTGCGCGGCGATGTCGCCGATCCAGGGCGCCAGATACTCGGCCGGGTCCAGCTCCGCCAGGTCGATCAGCGCGGAAAAGCGCTGCACCACCTGCAAATCGCCCTCGACCTGCAGCTCGCCGCTGCGGATCAGGCTGGTCAGCTGCTGGCGGTCGCGCAGCTTCGGCAGGGTTTTCAGCTGCGTAATCACGGTGCAGTCGCTGCTGTCCTGCCAGTCGCTCAGCACGTCCAGCTGCTGTTCGCTGAACACCAGCACCAGCGGATGGGAAAGCTCGTCGAGACGCAGCGTCAGCACCTGGCCTGCCAGACGCTGGCGCGCGGCCTTCAGGCTGCGATCGCGATAGAGCACGCGGTTCAGCGCGGTCTCAAGACCGGCGGTAATCAAGGGCGTTAAGCGCATCACCATATCCGGTTAAAACTTAAATCCACGATGCAGCGCGACGATGCCGCCGGTCATGTTGTGGTAGGTGGTGTTCTCAAAGCCGGCGTCGTTCATCATCGCCTTCAGGGTCTCCTGATCGGGATGCATGCGGATCGACTCCGCCAGATAGCGATAGCTCTCGGCGTCCTGCGCCACCAGCTGGCCAACGCGCGGCAGGATATGGAACGAGTAGGCGTCATACGCCTTGCTGAGCGGATCGAACACCGGTTTCGAGAACTCCAGCACCAGCAGACGTCCGCCCGGCTTAAGCACGCGGAACATCGACGCCAGCGCCTTCTCTTTCTCGGTCACGTTACGCAGGCCGAAAGAGATGGTAATGCAGTCGAAATAGTTATCCGGGAAGGGCAGCGCTTCGGCGTTGGCCTGCACATAGCTGACGTTGCCGACCACGCCGAGGTTGCGCAGCTTGTCGCGGCCCATTTTCAGCATCGAGCTGTTGATGTCCGCCAGCACTACCTGGCCGGTGTCGCCTACCAGACGGGAAAACTTCGCCGTCAGATCGCCGGTGCCGCCCGCCAGATCCAGCACGCGCTGTCCACGGCGCACGCCGCTGCTGTCGATGGTAAAACGCTTCCAGATGCGATGGATGCCAAACGACATCAGATCGTTCATCACGTCATATTTCGCCGCTACGGAGTGAAACACGTCCGCGACTTTGTCAGCTTTTTCGCTTTTGGCGACGGTCTGAAAGCCAAAATGGGTAGTTTCCTGCTGTGATTCATCTGCCATCGGTTTTACCTGTTCCACAAACAATACTTCCCGAAGTGTATCAGAGTCAGGGTAGTCAGGCACGCGACGACCCGCTTATTCGTGGAGCCGCCTCACACGCGCGTCCGCGGTCTCAGAGAGATCGTCCAGCCCTTCCTCGTCGTCCCATGCCTTTTCCGGCATCGCCTGCTCCACTAACTGCGGATTAATTGAGCGTTTTACTTCAACGCCGAGGGATTTAAACGCCTCGCTCTGCGCGATCAGGTTGCCGCGCCCTTCCGCCAGCTTTTTCATCGCCTCGCGGTAGCTGTTGTGCGCCTTATCCAGACTATGGCCGATGCCGCTCATATCATCGACAAACAGCCGCATCTTGTCGTACAGGCGCGCCGCGCGCTCGGCGATACGCTGGGCGTTGCGGCTCTGATGCTCGTAGCGCCAGAGGTTGTTGATGGTGCGCAGCGCCACCAGCAGCGTGGTGGGGCTGACCAGCATGATGTTCTGCTGCAGCGCCTCGCTGATCAGCTCCGGCTGGCGATCGATCGCCAGCAGAAACGCCGGCTCCACCGGGATAAACATCAACACATAATCGAGGGAGCGTAAACCGGCCAGTTGTTGATAATCTTTTCGGCTCAGCAGACGAATATGGCTGCGCACCGCGGCGACGTGCTCCTGCAGCGCCTGCTCGCGTGTCACCTCATCCTCCGCGTTGAAGTAGCGCTCGTAGGCCACCAGCGTCATCTTGGCGTCGACCACCACATCTTTGCCCTGCGGCAGACGCACGATCACATCCGGTTGCATTCTGCCCTGCTGCTCCGACTGCAAACTCACCTGCGTCTGATACTCATGGCCTTCGCGCAGGCCCGACGCCTCCAGCACGCGGCTCAGCACCACCTCGCCCCAGTTGCCCTGAATCTTATTGTCGCCCTTCAGCGCTTTGGTCAGGTTGATCGCCTCCTGCGCCATCTGCGCGTTCAGCTGCTGCAGCTGGCGGATCTCATGCGCCAGCGTGTGGCGCTCGCGCGCCTCCTGGCCGAAGCTGTCGTGCACCTGGCGGCGAAAGCCGTCCAGCTGTTCGCGCAGCGGCGCGATGAGGCCGTTCAGGCTCTGGCGATTCTGCTCGTCGACGCGGCGGCCGCTGTTTTCGAAGATGCGGTTGGCGAGATTTTCAAACTGCGCGCTGAGGCGCTGTTCGCTGCTGGTGAGCAGACGCTGCTTCTCCTCGGCGGCGAAGCGCGTCTCTTCAAGACGGATGGTGACCTCGCGCAGCTCGGCTTCCTGCGCGCTGTTAACCTCAAGCTGGTTGCGCAGCTCGCGGTTGAGCTGTTCGCATTCGCCGCGCCAGTAGTTAAGCTGCTGCAGCCGCTCCTGCGCGCCGCTTAGCGAGCCATGCAGCTGGCGCAGCTCCTGTTCGCGCTGCTGCAGCTGCTGCTGAAGCTGTGCAAGCTGCTGCTGCTGACGCTGCTGCGCCTCCTGCTGCAAACGCCGCTCGGTGGCGAAGCTGGCGCTCTGATGGCTGGCGCGCAGCTGCGCCAGCATCCAGCCGATACCCAGTCCGGCAAGCGCCAGACAGGCGCTAATAATAATCTGCTGATCCATAATTCCCTCGCGACGCGCGTTGCTGGGAAGAAAGTAGAGTTGCCCTGTATCAATGTCCAGACTATTTTCAGCCCGGACGGGGTTTTACCGCGCGTTGACCTGCAGCTCGCCCGCTTTCCAGGCGTCGGTTAAAAAGAACGGCATCGACATGCGCCATTCACCGCCTTTTACCTGCGCCAGATAGACAACGGTGTGGCCGCCCCAGCTCAGCTCTACCGGCTGCGTCTCGCCGTCGTCGACCGTCGCCTTGCCCGCCATGCTGGCGAACCCGGCGTTGCTGCCGACGTGAAAGTTCGTCATGTTCCAGCGCACCGGCGCGTGCGGCGGCCAGGGCTGCGCCTGATGAAAATGGAAAATCGCGTCGTGGCTGAGCAGGCTCTCGCGCACCGTCGGCCAGAGCGCGACCTTAAGGAAATACTGGTCGGTAAAGCGCGCGCTGCCACTGTAGCGGGCGATAAAGTCGCGCATCGACTGCGCCAGCTGGCTGAAGATGCCGTTACAGCCACCCCACATGCCCGCCAGCAGCAGCTCGGTATGGGTAAAGTAGTCGCGCATATGGTGGAACCAGTATGGCGAGGCGAGCCAGGCGTCGACCGCCGCCGCTTCACGCTCCGACAGCAGCGAATCGGCGTCGCGGATAAGAAAGCGTTTAACGCCAGGGTCGTCCATCACCAGAAAGCGCCACAGCGTCGGGTAGATCCCCTGCTCCTGCGACATGTCGATCAGCTCGACGTGCGGCTGATTAAGGCGTTGCCACACATGCTGCGGCACGCTCTGGTCAAGATAGATGCGGCAGCGCCAGCCGGGATAGAGCGCCGGCGCCACCTCAACGTTTTTAATCAGGGTTTCGCAGTAGCGCGGCTGGCCGCCATAGAGGCTAAAGGCAATCACGTTCTGTTCGGGCTTGCCGAGATCGATGGGCTCCGGCTGCGTCGACGGAAAGGCGTAGCGCTGGCCCTGGCGGAAACGCGCGTCCGCGCCGGTAAGCGATTCCAGGCCATACTGCGCCAGCTCGTCGGTTTTGCCCATCCAGCCACACAGCTCCGCCAGCCCGTCCAGCCAGGTTTCCGAGGCGGTGGCGCGCACCGCCGGCGGCGCCTGATAGATTTTCTGATAAACCCGGTAAGACTGGCTGTAGTGGCCCAGCCGCAGCAGACAGAGCGCATAGTCGCTCAGCACCTGCATCTGATTTGGCACGATGCGCAGCACCTCTTCGCAGCAGCGGGCGGCGGCGGCGTAATCCTGCTGCGCCATATGCTGGCGAAAGCGCGCGGCGGCATTTTCGAGACGCGCCTGCATCACGGCGGGCGCGGCGGTAACGGCGGGTTTCTGTCGGGGCGGAGTCTGACGCATCGGGCGATCCTCGCTTTTGCTGCAGCGCGCGCAGGCGCGCTGCCTGAAAAGCGTTATAACAAACGGCGCGCCGCTTCGACCACAATTTTTACCGCGTCGCTTTCGGTCTGCTTCATGGTGGCCGCATCCGGGATCTCTTTCTGCGTGCGGTTGACGATCACGCCCGCGACCATACCCGCGCGCAGCCCCTGGCTGGCGCACATCGTCAGCAGCGTGGCGGACTCCATTTCATAGTTGAGCACGCCCATCTGCTGCCACTCTTTCATCGAGCCCTGGAAGCGGCTGACCACGCGGCCGGAGAAGGTGTCGTAGCGCTCCTGACCCGGATAGAAGGTGTCCGACGAGGCGGTGACGCCGATATGGGTGGTGGCGCCGCTCGCCTCTGCCGCCGCGACCAGCGCGGTGGTGCAGGCGAAGTCCGCTACGGCCGGGAACTCCAGCGGCGCGAAGTGCTGGCTGGCGCCGTCGAGTCGCACCGCGCCGGTGGTGACCAGCACGTCACCGACGTTAATGTGTGGCTGGATGGCGCCGGTGGTGCCAACGCGCAGGAAGGTGCGCACGCCAAGCTGCGCCAGCTCCTCCACGGCGATAGAGGTAGAGGGACCGCCGATGCCGGTGGAGCAGACCACCACCGGTTTGCCGTCCAGCTTCGCCAGCCAGGAGGTGAATTCACGGTGCGAAGCCAGCGGCTGGGCGTCCGCCATCAGCCCGGCAATTTTCTTTACGCGCTCCGGGTCGCCGGGAACGATAGCCAGGGTCGCGCCCTGCAGATCGGCTTTGGTCAGGCCAAGGTGAAAAACGTCAGACATAGCAAACTCCTGAACAGGGAAGTGAAGCGCGCCACTCTACTGGAGCGCAGCGCATAATTGTGTGATATCAGTCACCATCAAAAATGAATGTTACATTTTTACCGAACAATAATGAGATATGTGTCGCATATTTCATCCATTCAGAATGCCATTGCTACAAGCTGCGCGCGCAAGGCTTTGCAGCAATGTTAAAGAGAAGAGTCTTTTTGCTCGCTCCCTACTCTGTTCCCGGTCTCTGGTCCAGACGCGATCTGGCCAGGCTATAGTTACGTGATTGCGCTACTGCCAGCACGGAGAGAAAAATGAAAACCGAAGAGAATATGGCACAAAAATCCGCGACGGGCGGCTTCGCGCCGGCCGTTCAGCCGACCGCCTCCACCACCATCCACACCGACAGCCCCGATATTCAGGCAGGCGAAACGTCCGTGCCGAGCCAGGGCGAGAATATGCCTGCTTACTACGCCAGACCGAAAGAGGCGAACGGCCCGCTGCCGGTGGTGCTGGTGGTGCAGGAGATCTTTGGCGTGCACGAGCACATCCGCGATATCTGCCGTCGGCTGGCGCTGGAGGGCTACCTGGCCGTGGCGCCGGAGCTTTACTTCCGCGAAGGCGATCCCAATGAGTATCACGATATCCCGACGCTGTTCAGCGAGCTGGTCAGCAAAGTGCCGGATAGCCAGGTGCTCTCCGACCTCGACCACGCCGCCAACTGGGCCGCGCGCAACGGCGGCGACATTCGCCGCATGGGCATTACCGGCTTCTGCTGGGGCGGCCGCATCAGCTGGCTGTACGCCGCGCACAACCCGCAGCTGCGCGCCGCGGTGGCCTGGTATGGCCGCCTGATCGGCGAAAAAACCATGAAGCAGCAGAAGCATCCGATTGATATCGCGGTGGATTTAGGCGCGCCGGTGCTGGGCCTGTACGGCGGCCAGGATGAGGGCATTCCGCTGGAGAGCGTGGAGCAGATGCGCCAGGCGCTGCACGCCGCCAACGCCAAGGCGGAGATCGTGGTCTATCCCGACGCCGGTCACGCCTTCAACGCCGACTATCGCCCGAGCTACCACGCCGAGTCGGCGCAGGATGGCTGGGCGCGCATGCTGACGTGGTTTAAGCAGTTCGGCGTCGTCTGATCGGCCATTAAAAAGGGGCGCCGTGGCGCCCCCGTTTTACCGCCTGTTCAGGCGATCTCGCCGCGCAGCCGCCTCGCCGCTTCCACCATGTTCGCCAGCGCCTGTCGGGTTTCCGGCCAGCCGCGCGTTTTAAGGCCGCAGTCCGGGTTCACCCACAGCCGCGCTGCCGGGATGCTTTGCGCCGCCTTCCGCAGCAGATTTTCCATCCACTCCACGCTCGGCACGTTAGGCGAGTGAATATCGTAGACGCCTGGACCGATTTCATTGGGGTAGTCAAACACCTTGAAGGATTCCAGCAGCTCCATGTCGGAGCGTGAGGTTTCAATGGTGATCACGTCCGCATCCAGCGCCGCGATAGCGTCCATGATGTCGTTGAACTCGCAGTAGCACATATGGGTGTGGATCTGCGTCTCCTCTTTCGCCACGGCGGCATTCAGACGGAAGGCGTCCACCGCCCACTTCAGATAGTCCGCCCATTCGGACTGGTGCAGCGGCAGCCCTTCGCGCAGCGCCGGTTCGTCAATCTGGATAATGCCGATGCCGGCCGCTTCCAGATCCGCGACCTCGTCGCGCAGCGCCAGCGCGATCTGCTTCGCGATGGTTTCGCGCGACACGTCTTCGCGCGGGAATGACCAGCAGAGAATGGTCACCGGACCGGTCAGCATTCCTTTCACCGGCTTGTCGGTGAGCGACTGCGCATAGGTCGCCCACTCCACGGTAATCGGCTGCGGACGGCTGACGTCGCCGACGATCACCGGCGGCTTGACGCAGCGCGAACCGTAGCTCTGCACCCAGCCGTTCTGGGTGAAAACGAAGCCGTCGAGGTTCTCGCCGAAATACTCCACCATATCGTTGCGCTCCGCTTCGCCGTGCACCAGCACGTCAAGACCGAGGCGCTCCTGCTCGACGATCGCCTGTTTAATATGCTGCGCAATGCCGGTGCGGTAGCTGCCGCCGTCGATATGGCCTTTTTTGAAGTCGAGACGCAGAGCGCGGATCTCGGTGGTCTGCGGGAAAGATCCGATGGTGGTGGTCGGCCAGGCGGGCAGGTTAAAGCGTTTGCGCTGCGCGCGGGCGCGTTCGGCATAGCCGCTCGCCCGCTCGGTATCCTGCGCGGAGATCGCCGCCAGACGCCTGGCGACCGCGGCGTTATGCACGCGGCTGGAGTGCGCGCGCTGGCGGATCGGCGCGCTCCAGGCCTCCAGCGAAGCCGCGTCGTTATGGTTAAGCGCAGCGCTCAGCAGCTTCAGCTCGCCGCATTTTTGCAGCGCGAAGGCGAACCAGCTTTTCACTTCGTTATCGAGCCGGGTTTCGCTCTCCAGATCGATTGGGCTGTGCAGCAGCGAACAGGAGGTGCCGATCCACAGCTGGTCGCGCGTGCCCACCAGCGGCTGCAGACGTGTGAACCAGCGGCTCAGGTCGGCGCGCCAGACGTTGCGGCCGTTGATCACGCCGAGCGACAGCAGCCACGCCGCGGGCAGTTGTCCGTTCAGCCAGGCGAGGTCGTCATCGCCGTGCACCAGATCGACATGCAGCCCCTGCACCGGCAGGTCGCGGATAACGTCGAGATTGTGGCCGATGCTGTCAAAATAGGTGGTCAGCAGCAGCTTCACGCTGCCCTGCAGCGCCTGGTAAGCGGGCCTGAACGCCTCGCGCCACGCCTGTGGCAGCTCCAGCGCCAGCGCCGGCTCGTCAATCTGCACCCATTCGATATCGCGCTTCTTCAGCTCGGCCAGCACCTGCTGATAGATCGGCAGGATCTCCGACAGCAGCGACAGGCGGTCGAACGGCTCGCCTTTCACTTTGCCCAGCCAGATATAGGTCACCGGGCCGAGCAGCACCGGCTTCACCTTGTGGCCCAGCGCCAGCGCCTCGTCGACTTCGTCCAGCAGCTGCGTCCAGGCGAGTTTGAACAGCTGGCCCTTCGTGAACTCCGGCACGATGTAGTGATAGTTGGTGTTAAACCATTTGGTCATCTCGGCGGCGGCGGCCGGTTCGCCGCTCGGCGCGCGACCGCGTCCGATGCGGAACAGCGTGTCGAGATCGACAGAGCCGTCGCTGTTCTGATGGCGTGCCGGGACGTTGCCCAGCATCAGGCTGGTGGTCAGCACATGATCATACCAGGCGAAGTCGCCAACCGGCAGCAGATCTACGCCCGCCGCTTTCTGCTGCTGCCAGTGACGGGCGCGCAGTTCGCGGCCCACGGCCAGCAGCGCCTGCTGAGTCGTCTTGCCCGCCCAGTAGCTCTCCTGCGCTTTTTTCAGTTCACGATGCAGGCCGACGCGCGGAAAGCCAAGGGTGTGGTTCAGAATGGTCATATGCTGTTCTCCAGATAATCTCTCTCTTGGGCTTCGCCTGGAAGCCAAAGATGTTTAGCCGTCCAGATGTTTACACCGCTATATTCTGCGGGTAGTGTATGTTCCTCAAGCGCAAATTGTTCAATCTCGATGTGAAGGACTCTCATGATCGAACTCAAGCACCTGCGGACGCTTCAGGCTCTGCGTAATACCGGCTCGCTGGCCGCCGCCGCCGCGCAGCTTCATCAGACGCAATCCGCGTTGTCGCATCAGTTCAGCGATCTCGAACAGCGGCTGGGATTCCGCCTGTTCGTGCGTAAAAGCCAGCCGCTGCGCTTCACCCCGCAGGGCGAGATCCTGCTGCAGCTGGCGGAGCAGGTGCTGCCGCAAATCCAGCAGGCGCTGCAGGCGTGCCACGAGCCGCATCAGGCAACGCTGCGCGTCGCTATTGAGTGCCACAGCTGCATTCAGTGGCTGACGCCGGCGCTGGATAAATTTCGTCAGAGCTGGCCGCAGGTGGTGATGGATTTCAAATCGGGCGTGACATTCGATCCGCAGCCCGCGCTGCAGCAGGGCGAACTGGACGTGGTGCTGACCTCGGATATCCTGCCGCGCAGCGGCCTGCACTACACGCCGATGTTCGACTTCGAGGTGCGGCTGGTGATGGCGCCGGATCATCCGCTGGCGCAGCGGACGCAGATCGCGCCGGAGGATCTGGCGCAAGAGGTGCTGATGATCTATCCGGTGCAGCGCCAGCGTCTCGATATCTGGCGTCATTTTCTGCAGCCGGCGGGCGTCAGTCCGGCGCTAAAAAGCGTCGACAACACGCTGCTGCTGATCCAGATGGTGTCGGCGCGCATGGGCATCGCCGCCCTGCCGCACTGGGTGGTGGAGAGTTTTGAAAAGCAGGGGCTTATCGTCACCAAAACCCTGGGCGAAGGATTATGGAGCCGCCTCTACGCCGCGGTGCGCGACGGCGAACAGCGTCAGCCGGTGCTGGAGGCCTTCACCCGCTTCGCACGTCAGCACGCCTGCGAGCATCTGCCGTTTGTGCGCGACGCAGCGCAGCCGGGCGCGATTTTGCAACGCTGAGCCGCAATTTCCCCTATAATGCGCAGCCTGTTAAACGACCATGAGAAAATCTCACCATGACCAATAACGATATTCTGCGCAGCGTGCGCTTTATGCTGAATTTAAGCGATGCCAAAGTGGTGGAGATTTTCGCGTTGACCAACTGTGAAGTGGTGCTGGAAGACGTGCAGGCGTGGTTAAAAAAAGAGGATGACGCGGCATTTAAGCCGCTGCCGGACGTGCTGATGGGCTATTTCCTTAACGGCCTGATCTTCTTCCGCCGCGGCAAGAGCGAAGAGATGCCTGCGCCCTCGATCGAGCGCCGTATGAACAACAATATTTTTATGAAAAAACTGCGCATCGCTTTCGATCTGAAAACCACCGATATTCCGGCGGTGCTGGCTAAGGCCAACTTTACCGTTTCTCAGGCGGAAATCGGCGCGATCTTCCGCAAGCCGGATCATAAAAACTATCGCGAATGCGGCGATCAGATTATGCGTAACTTTTTAAAGGGCCTGACGATGACGCTGCGCCCGACGCAGCCGGCGAAAACCAGCCCAACGCAGGCAGCGAAATCCGCGCCGTCGCAGACGGCGAAACCCCGCCCGGCCCAGCCGCCGAAAGCCAGAAAATAGTCCCACCGCAGGGCGACCATTGCCGCCCTGACCGATGACGCGCCTCAGCGACTGCGCAGCACCCAGCGTTTGTGCACGTAGAGCGAGGCGAAAATCACCAGCGCGCCGGCGATAAAGCTGGGCCAGTGCGGCTTCTGCTGCCAGATCGCCAGATTGACCAGCAGGCCGGCCGGCACGTGCATATTGTTCATAATGCCCAGCGTGCCCGCGTCGACCTGCGTCGCGCCGTAGTTCCACATAAAGTAGCCCAGCCCCGACGCCGCCACGCCCAGCCAGACCAGAATGCCCCACTGCAGCGAGGTGGTCGGCAGCTTCGCCGGATTGCCCCAGAGAAACCAGGCGACAATCGCAATCAGCACCGCGCCGAGATAAAACCAGGAAAAGGCGGTGTGCTGCGGCATCGGCCGGGTCTCCTGCAGACGCTTGTAGCCCACCATCCCCACGGCAAAGCAGAGGTTGGCCAGCTGCACCAGCAGCAGCCCGAACCAGAAATGGTCGCTGACTTTGTCATAGCGAATAATCGCCGCGCCCGCCACCGCCAGTAGCGCGCTGAAGGCGTAGCCGATGCGCAGCGGCCGTTTGCTGATCAGGTCATAGATCAGGGTAACGTAGAGCGGCGTCATCACGGTAAACAGCAAAAACTCCGACACGCTGAGGTAGAGATAGGCCTCAAAGCTGATCAGGTACATGATGCCGAGCTGCAGCATCCCCACCAGCATATAGAGCAGCAGCGTCGAGGGACGATAGCCGCGCCAGCGCAAAAAAGGTAAGAACACCAGCGCCGCCAGCGCCAGACGCATCAATACCGAGAACCAGGTGTCCACCTGCCCCGCCAGATATTCTCCAATCAGGCTAAAGGAGAACGCCCAAAGAATAGTGGTAACGATCAGTAACAGCACAGCGTCGATCCTGCATAAAAAAGGAGGCCGCTAGTGTAATCAATGTACTGCGGCGACGCGGCGCTTTCTGGTTGACAATTGATCATAAAAGCAACGCTCAGCGCAGGCATAAGTGAAGGTTTTATAAGCGATGCGCGATTAACACCATTTTGTGAAATTAACCTGCCGTTATTGTCATAAAAGTGTAACAAATGTGTCAACTATCACAGCTCCCATGCGCGAAAAACGCCAGAATAGACGCGAAAAGGAACATCGCGGCGACCTCTGGAACGCGCCGCACCTTTGCATAACAACGACAAGACGCCTGGGAGGGCAGCTATGCTGAGTATCTTTAAACCCGCGCCGCATCGACCGCAGGTCGCGGAAGATCAGGTTGATCCATTATATCGTCGTCTGCGCTGGCAGATCTTCTTCGGCATCTTTTTCGGCTACGCCGCCTACTATCTGGTGCGTAAAAACTTCGCGCTGGCGATACCCTATCTGGTGGAGCAGGGCTTTTCGCGCGGCGATCTCGGCTTTGCGCTTTCTGGCATCTCGATTGCGTATGGCTTCTCGAAATTCATTATGGGCTCGGTGTCGGATCGCTCGAATCCGCGCGTCTTTCTGCCCGCCGGGCTGATCCTCGCCGCCGCGGTGATGCTGTTTATGGGCTTTGTGCCCTGGGCGACCTCCAGCATTATGGTGATGTTCGTTCTGCTGTTTCTCTGCGGCTGGTTTCAGGGCATGGGCTGGCCGCCGTGCGGGCGCACCATGGTGCACTGGTGGTCGCAGAAAGAGCGCGGCGGCATCGTGTCGGTGTGGAACTGCGCCCATAACGTCGGCGGCGGCCTGCCGCCGCTGCTGTTTCTGCTCGGCATGGCCTGGTTCAGCGACTGGAAAGCGGCGCTTTATATGCCCGCCTTCGCCGCTATCGCCGTGGCGCTGATCGCCTTCGCCCTGATGCGCGATACGCCGCAGTCGTGCGGCTTGCCGCCCATCGAGGCGTATAAAAACGATTACCCGCCCGACTATAGCGCCACGCACGAAGAGGAGCTGACGGCGAAGCAGATCTTTATGCAGTACGTGCTGCCCAACAAGCTGCTGTGGTATATCGCGCTGGCCAACGTCTTTGTCTATCTGCTGCGCTACGGCATTCTCGACTGGTCGCCGACCTATCTGAAAGAGGTAAAGCACTTCACGCTCGATAAGTCGTCATGGGCCTATTTTCTCTATGAGTACGCCGGTATTCCCGGCACGCTGCTGTGCGGCTGGATGTCGGACAAGGTGTTCAAGGGGAATCGCGGTGCGACCGGCGTCTTCTTTATGACGCTGGTGACCATTGCTACCGTGGTCTACTGGTTCAATCCGGCGGGTAACCCCGGCGTCGATATGGCCTGCATGATCGTCATCGGCTTTTTAATTTACGGCCCGGTGATGCTGATCGGCCTGCACGCGCTGGAGCTGGCACCGAAGAAAGCGGCGGGCACCGCGGCGGGCTTTACCGGCCTGTTCGGCTATCTGGGCGGCTCGGTCGCGGCCAGCGCCATCGTCGGCTATACCGTCGACTTTTTCGGCTGGGACGGCGGCTTCCTGGTGATGGTGGTGGGCTGCGTGCTGGCGGTGATCCTGCTGCTGTTGACCATGATCAACGAACGCAGGCACAAGCAGCAGCTGGCGTCATAACGAAGCGGGCCGGCATCGCGCCGGCCCGTTGCCGTCAGGAGAGAAACAGCGTGCGCAGCGTATGCGGCACGGCGTCTTCCCCGTTGCTGCCAATCACTTCCAGATCCGGCAGCGTATCTTTCAGCCGCTGGTGGGCGTTGCGCATAATGCAGCCTTTGCCCGCCATGCTCAGCATCTCCACGTCATTCATGCCGTCGCCGAAGGCAATGCACGATTTTAAGGAGTGGCCAAGCTGTCGCGCCACCGCGTCCAGCGCGTGGCCTTTCGATACGCCGCCCGCCATCACTTCCAGACAGGTCGGCAGCGAGAAGCTGACGTTGACGCGATCGCCCCAGCGCGCCTGCAGCGCCAGCTCGAGCGGGATCAGCGCTTCGGGATCGTCGCTGGTGAAAAAGACCTTGCTGATGTTATCGCCGGGCAGCATGCCTGGCTCATAGACCTGATAGTGGAACACCGACTCGCGAAAATAGTCCTGCTCCGCCGGATGGGTGCGGCTCATAAACCATTCGTCGTCGCGGTAAACGTGGGTCAGGATCGCCGGATTGGCGTAGTGCAGCCCGTAAAGCTCCAGCGCGATATCTTCGTCGAGGTTGTGGCTGAACACCAGTTCGCCTTCCGCGTTGTGCACGCGCGCGCCGTTCGAGGTGATCATATAGGCGGGAATGCCCAGCTTATCGCGCATCTGTCCCACGTCGATATAGTGGCGTCCGGTGGCGAAGACAAAGTGGATATCGCGCGCCACCAGCTGTTGCAGAATATCGTGGGCGTAAGGGGTCAGGCGATGTTCGGGAGAGAGCAGCGTGCCATCCAGGTCGGATGCGACGATTTGAAACATGAAAACCTCAGGTAATGTTTTAGGCCGAAGCCGGTAAGGTAAGTATTCGAATTAAGGGTGTGCCTCAAAAAAATCGACCAGCGCGTTCAGCGCCTCGGCGCGCATCGCATCTTTTTCAAACAGGATCTCATGACGCGCCTCGTTAATCACCCGCGCCTCGCAGGGATGGCCCGCCTGCGCCATCGCCGCGCAGAAGAGATCCTGCGACCGGTTATCCACCACGCGATCGTCGCCCGCCTGCAGCAGCAGGATGGGCGTTGTGATGGTGCTGGCCAGGCTCAGGATATTGCGCCCGGCGTGGATGCCTTCGCGCACCCAGTGATAGGTCGGGCCGCCCACGCGGATCGCCGGATCGTCGGCGTAAAAGCGCAGGCTGCGGCGATAGCGCTCGGCGCTGTGCGTCAGGCGATTGATGCCGAAGGGATGGGCGCGCCAGCGGCCGGTGCCGAGGGCGTAGCCATCGCGCATCGCCGGGCGCTTTTCCGCCCAGTCGAGAATGCGGTTCGCCAGAAATGCGGGCATCGGCAGCGCAATGCCGAACATCGGCGCCACCAGTGTCACGGCGTGAAACGCCTGTGGCTGACGCGCCAGAAACAGCGTCAGGATCGCGCCGCCCATGGAGTGCGCCAGCGCATAGCGCTGCTGATAATGGCCGCTGACGATCTCTTTCAGGTAGAGCGTTTCCAGATCGTCCACATAGTGCATGAACTCCGCGACGTGGCCGCGATGCGTATCCTGCAGCAGGCGATCGGAGCGTCCCTGGCCGCGATGATCGAGGATGACGACGTCAAAGCCGCAGTGAAACAGGTCATACGCCAGCTCGGGATATTTGACGTAGCTTTCGATGCGTCCGGGTACGATAAGAATAACGCGCTTATGTTGCGGCGCAGTGAAGCGCACATAGCGCAGCGTGACGTTTTCCACGCCGACAAATTCGCGCTCTTCGCGGCGCTGCCAGAAGTCGAGCAGCGGACCGTGCGCAAAGGCGGCAAAGGCTTTTTCCCGTTTGAGCCAGCTCGCTTTATGTCGTTCCATCTTTCCCCCTGCAGAGGCGCGACAGGCCTGTCGCAAGCCGCGCATGCGGCCCGTAGCGTCGCGCTTGTTTCTGGCGTATTGTGTCATATTTCCGCCCAGACAGGGAGCGCAACCCATGACCACTGAATGGTGGCTGACCTACCTTCTTACCACCACAATCCTGAGCCTGTCGCCTGGTTCCGGCGCCATTAACACCATGAGCACCGGCATTAGCCACGGCTATCGCGGCGCGGCGGCCTCAATCAGTGGTTTGCAGCTCGGCCTGGCGATCCATATCCTGCTGGTGGGTATCGGGCTGGGCGCGCTGTTTTCGCAGTCGCTGCTGGCGTTCGAGGTGCTGAAGTGGGCCGGCGCCGCCTATCTGGTGTGGCTCGGCATTCAGCAGTGGCGCTCTGCGGGCGCTATCGATCTGGACGCCGTCTCCCGCGCGATGCCGCGTCGTCGCCTGTTCAAGCGCGCGGTGCTGGTGAATCTCACCAATCCGAAAAGCATCGTGTTTCTCGCCGCGCTGTTTCCGCAGTTTATTCTGCCGCACCAGCCGCAGGCGATGCAGTATCTGGTGCTCGGCGCCACCACCATTGTGGTCGATATCATCGTGATGATTGGCTACGCCACGCTGGCCACGCGCATTGCGGGCTGGATCAAGGGACCGAAGCAGATGAAGCGGCTGAACCGTATCTTTGGCGGGCTGTTTATGGCGGTTGGCGCGTTACTGGCAAGCGCACGCAGAATAGCATAAGACTGTTGGCACGCATGCTCAGGCCGTCGGCGGCGCAGCCAGATTGCGGGCGGCCAGCGCGCAGTCACCGCAGCGTACAGTAGTACGTGAGGATGACGAGCACTGCCCAACCGCAAGCTGGCAAGTAAGCCAGGCCTTAACGAGAAATGATGAGGTGGATGCCGAAACCGGCGAACAACACTCCTGCTACGCCATCCACCCACTTCGCCGCGCGCTGATACTTATCCCGCATCCACGGCAGCGCGAAGATCGCCGCCACCAGCGTAAACCACGCAAAGGTCTCACCGACGATCAGCAAAAACAGCCCCCAGCGCTCCAGCGCGCCAACGTCGTTGCCGACGAACAGCGAGAAGACGCTGCCGAAATAGATAATCGCTTTCGGGTTCGACAGGTTGGTAAGAAAACCTTTAAGAAAGCTTCTGCCCTTTTTCGGCAGCTCGACCACCGGCGCGTCCTGCACCGGCTGCTTATGGCGCTGACGCGCGGAGCCGAGCAGCTGCCAGCCCATCCACAGCAGATAGAGACCGCCGCCAACCATAATGATCTGATGCAGCCACGCCATCTTCTCCAGGATCAGATGCAGCCCCATCAGCGCCACGCCCGCCCAGATCACAATGCCCAGCGTAATGCCGAACACCCCCATCATCGCCTCTTTGCGCGAGCGGCTGGCGGCGGTTTGCGACACAAAAAAGAAGTCCGGGCCGGGACTCATCAGCGCGACCAGATGCACCAGCGCGACCGTAGCGAATAACATCAGCATGGGGAGTTTCCTTTACTCTTCATCATCAAGGTGCTCTTTGATCATCACCAGGAAGGGTTTGCCAAAGCGCTCTAGTTTTCGATGGCCGACGCCGTTGACGCTCAGCATCTCCGACGCCGTCACCGGCATCTGCTCCGCCATCTCAATCAGCGTGGCGTCGTTAAACACCACGTAGGGCGGGATATTCTCTTCGTCAGCAATCGCTTTACGCAGCTTGCGCAGCTTGGCGAACAGCTTGCGATCGTAGTTGCCGCCGTAAATTTTCGGCGAGCTGCTGCTTTTCGGCTTCGCCGCGTTAAGGCGCGGCACCGCCAGCATCAGCGGCACTTCGCCGCGCAGCACCGGACGCGCCGCTTCCGTCAGCTGCAGGGCGGAGTGCATAGCGATATTCTGCGTCACCAGCCCCAGATGGATCAGCTGGCGCAGCACGCTGACCCAGTGCTCATGGCTCTGCTCGCGGCCAATGCCGTAAACCGGCAGTTTGTCATGGCCCTGGTCGCGGATGCGCTGGTTATTGGCGCCGCGCAGCACCTCGACCACATAGCCCATGCCGAAACGCTGACCGACGCGATAGATGCTGGAGAGCGCTTTCTGCGCCTCTACCAGGCCGTCATAGCGCTTCGGCGGATCGAGGCAGATATCGCAGTTGTCGCACGGCTGCTGACGCCCTTCGCCGAAATAGTTCAGCAGCACCAGACGGCGGCAGGTCTGCGCCTCGGCGAACGCGCCCATGGCGTTAAGCTTGTGACGCTCGATATCCTGCAGCGGACCGGGCGCTTTCTCTTCCAGACATTTGCGCAGCCACGCCATATCCGCCGGATCGTAAAGCATCATCGCCTCGGCCGGCAGGCCGTCGCGTCCGGCGCGGCCAGTTTCCTGGTAGTAGGATTCGATATTGCGCGGAATGTCGAAGTGCACCACGAAGCGCACGTTGGGCTTGTTAATGCCCATACCGAACGCCACCGTCGCCACCACGATCTGCAGGTCGTCGCGCTGGAAGGCTTCCTGCACGCGGGCGCGCTGCGCGCTGTCGATACCGGCGTGATAGGCGCCGACGCTCAGCCCGCGGCTTTGCAGACGCGCGGCGGTGTCTTCTACCTTGGCGCGGCTGTTGCAGTAGATAATGCCGCTTTTGCCGCGCTGATCCTGAACGTAGCGCAGCAGCTGCTCGGTGGGCTTGAACTTCTCCACCAGCGTATAGCGAATATTGGGGCGATCGAAGCTGCTGATCTGAATCAGCGGATCCTGCATATGCAGCAGATGCGCGATGTCGTTGCGCGTGGTTTCGTCGGCGGTGGCGGTCAGCGCCATTACCGGCAGCTGCGGGAACCGCTGGCGCAGCTGGCCCAGCGCGCCATATTCAGGACGGAAGTCGTGACCCCACTGCGAAATACAGTGCGCTTCGTCGACCGCCAGCATCGCCGGCTGCCAGTGCGCCAGACTGTCGAGGAAGTTATCCATCATCAGACGCTCGGGCGCGATATAGAGCAGCTTCACGCGGCCGGTGCGGCAGTCCGCCATCACCTGCTGCTGCTGCTCGCGCGTCATGGTGGAGTTGAGGCACGCCGCCGCCACGCCGTTCGCCAGCAGCTGATCCACCTGATCTTTCATCAGGGAGATGAGCGGCGACACCACCAGCGTCAGCCCCTCTTGCACCAGCGCCGGGATCTGATAACAGAGCGATTTACCGCCGCCGGTGGGCATGACGACCAGACAATCCCGTCCGCTCAGCGCCGCATTGATAATGGTTTGCTGACCGGGACGAAAATGCTGATAGCCGAAGGTATCCTGCAATACCTGCTGCGCCAGCGATACCTGATTATGTACTGCCGAGATTGCCACTGTAATCCTGTTGTTTTCCGGAGAGTCAGAACAGATCGTTTAGCATCACGCCGACGCCGACACGCGTCTGGCGATGGTTGTAGTCGATAAGCGACTCGCCATAACCGCTAAACACCTGGGTATAGAAACGAACGTGTTCGCTGATCGGGTAGCTCCAGCCCAGCGTTGCGCCGCCAAAACCGGTATTCCAGTTGTAGTTGCCTTCCACGCTGAAGATATTCTCGCCCGCGATATAGCCCAGCTTCAGGCGGTAGTAGCCCATATATTTGGTGATATCCGGGTTATCGTCTTCGCTGTCCGGTATGCGGTACCAGGGTTTTACTTCGGCGAGGAAATTGCCGTTCTGCGCCATCAGGCGCGCATAGACGCGGTTCCAGCTGCGCGACGTCGGATCGCTGCGGCCGTTGGACTGATGATTGACGCCCACTTCCACATCACGCAACGTCCAGCCGGCGAAGTCGTAATCCGTTGCCCAGCCGAGGAACAGCTGCGGCTCATAGTTGGTTTCGCGGAACGGAGAGGACTCGCCGCGGTTCGACAGCTGCCACCAGGAGCGTTGCGTATAGGAAGCCGCCAGCACGGAGTTGTCACCCAGAATACCGCGCCACAGCGGAAATGCCAGACTGAGCTGAAATTTCACCTCATCTTTGCGCGCGTTGTTCCCCCAGTTATAGGAGGAGATCGCCTCTTTATTGATGTCGCTGGTGTAGGTATAGAGCAGATAGTTGCTCTCATACGGGTAGAGCACAAACGGGTTGTCGTGCTTCTCCAGCAGGTTGGCGATAATGCTGCCGCGCACCTGAGGGGTGTCATGGACATCTTTTACGGTGGCTTCCTCTGCCTGCGCCAGTGCAGGAAGTAACAGGGCGGCTGCTAACAAGGCGCGATGCTTGCGCATAACATTCTCCGGTGAAGGCTGCGTGTCAAATTAATGGGGAGTCACAAAAAGGAGGCCATTCTACACGCAAAAGTCGGTGAAGATGAGCGCTGATTTCTGAAACTGGAAAGCCCCTCGCGCGCGGCTTAGAATACACAATTCGTTAACATTCCACGCCGCTCAGGGCGTGTTCGCAGGATAATCATTATGTCTTCAGCGCTGCTGTCTCAGCAGGAAGCCCGCCGCATGGTGGGCGAAATTTTTATTTATCACATGCCGTTTAATCAGGCGCTCGGCCTGGAGCTGGATCGGCTGGAGAGCGACTACGCCGAAATCAGCTTCGCTAACAAAACCATGCTGGTGGGCAACGCCGCGCAGCAGATCCTGCACGGCGGGGTGATCGCCTCGGTGCTGGACGTCGCCGCCGGCATGGTCTGCGTCAGCAACGCGCTGACGCGCGCGGAGAGCATCAGCGAAGAGGAGCTGCGTCAGCGCCTGTCGCGCATGGGCACCATCGATATGCGCGTCGACTATCTGCGGCCCGGCCGCGGCGAGCGCTTTACCGCCACCAGCAGCCTGCTGCGCGCCGGAAACAAAGTGGCGGTGGCGCGCGTTGAGCTGCATAACCAGCAGGGCGACTATATTGCCACGGCGACGGCGACCTATTTGATTGGTTAATCGCCGACACCGTGCGAGAATTCATTTTTTTCCGGACGCTTTTTTATGGATACGCAACAGACTCGCCAGGGCATTGGCTTCGCGCTCGGCGCCTACTTTATCTGGGGCATCGCTCCAGCCTACTTCAAGCTGGTGAAAACCGTTCCCCCAACAGAAATCATGACCCACCGCGTCATCTGGTCGGCGCTTTTTATGCTGGTGCTGATCAGCCTGAGCCGCAGCTGGACGCAGGTGCGCAGCGTGCTGGCGCAGCCGAAAAAGGTGCTGCTGCTGGCGCTGACCGCCGTGACCATCGGCGGCAACTGGCTACTGTTTATCTGGGCGGTGAATAACCAGCATATGCTGGAAGCGAGCCTCGGCTACTTTATCAACCCGCTGATTAACGTGGTGCTCGGCATGCTGTTTCTGCGCGAGCGCTTTCGCCGCCTGCAGTGGCTGGCGGTGCTGCTGGCGGCAATTGGCGTGCTGGTGCAGCTGTGGCAGTTCGGCTCGGTGCCGCTGATCGCGCTCGGGCTGGCGCTGAGCTTCGCCTTTTATGGGCTGGTGCGTAAAAAGATTCAGGTCGATGCGCAGAGCGGCATGCTGATCGAGACGCTGTGGCTGTTTCCGCTGGCGGCGATCTATCTGTTCGGCGTTGCCGATACCCCGACCAGTCACCTGAGCGCCAACCCGCTGAGTCTGAACCTGAAGCTGGTGGCGGCGGGCATCGTAACCACCATTCCGCTGATGCTGTTTGCCGCCGCCTGTACGCGGCTGCGCCTCTCTACCGTCGGCTTTTTCCAGTATCTTGGCCCGACGCTGATGTTCCTGCTGGCGGTGCTGTTTTACGGCGAGACCATCACGCCCGACAAGATGGTAACGTTCGCGTTTATCTGGCTGGCGCTGGCGGTATTTATTTTTGATGCGGTGGTGGCGACGCTGCGTAGCCGACGCGCGATAAAGCGGACTGCTTAGTCTGTTAGTTTGGTGCCTGCGCGCATGGCATGGCCCGATCGCAAAGTCGCTTTACGCATCCCTGCTCGCTCGGCCCGCGCGTATACGCACCTCATCCCTGAGGTGCGCCCGTGTCCGGGCCAACGCTTTGCGTTGTTCAAAAACGCTCCCGGCGTTTTTGTCCTTGTCGCGGGACGCTTTGCTCTTCGGGCCAGGCCATTCGCTCGTTAACGTCTCTGCGGCCTGTAAGATTAGGCCGTGCGGTTTGAGACGTTACAGCCAGTTCTTGCGTTTGAAATAGAGATAAGGCGCCAGGCCGGCGAGGATCATCAGACCAATCGCCGCCGGATAACCAAAGCTCCACTTCAGCTCCGGCATAAACTCGAAGTTCATCCCATAGCTTGACGCTACCAGCGTCGGCGGCAGAAACACCACCGATACCACCGAGAAGATCTTGATAATGCGGTTCTGCTCGATGTTGATAAAACCCATCGCCGCCTGCATCAGGAAGTTGACCTTCTGGAACAGCGATTCGTTATGCGGCAGCAGCGACTCGATATCGCGCAGGATCTCGCGCGCCTGCTCCAGCTGGTTGTTCGGCAGACGCGCCTTGCGCACCAGGAAATTGAGCGCGCGCTGGGTATCCATCAGGCAGAGACGCACCTTCCAGCCGATATCTTCCAGCTCGGCGAGACGCGACAGCGCCTGGTCATACTCTTCGCCCTGCTGCCCTTCCATAATCACGCGGCTGAGCTTCTCCAGCGCGCTATAGATATTCTCGATCTCATCCGCCAGCTGCTCGATTTTGGTCTCGAACAGATCCAGCAGCAGCTCAAAGGCGTTGCCGTCGATCAGCGTCTGGTTGCGGGCGCGCATGCGATAAAGGCGAAACGCAGGCAGCTCACGCTCGCGCAGCGTATAGAGACGCCCTTCGCGGATGGTGAACGCCACGGTGGAGTTGCCGGCGTGATCTTCCGCATCTTCGTAAAAGAAAAAAGAGTGAATATGCAGACCGTCTTCATCTTCGAAGAAACGCGCCGAGGCTTCGATATCCTCCAGCTCGGGACGCGTCGCCAGGCTCTGCCCCAGCTCGCTCTGCACGCGGTCGCGCTCGCCCTCTTCCGGCTCGATCAGATCGACCCAGACCGAGGTGGTCAGTTTGTCGTTTTGGTCTTCCAGCTCCAGACGCGTCAGGCGGCTGCGATCCAGTTTAAATGCGCTCAGCATAGCAATACTCCCCATTGCAGACTAAATGGGACAAGGCCGTTGGCCGATCGGCCACGGCAACGCCTGAACACGGAAACGCTCGTTCAAAAGGTGAATCAGTGCTGACTCGTGCGACGGGATACAAAAGGGAGGTCGCTGATAACCGCTAAGGCTACCAGCAAAAAGAGGTAGCCTTAGATGTTATTCCTGGTAACCAGGTGACTGAGCCAGCATCGACTGGGCGTATCCAAGGCATTGTCCTCTCTTGATAATAGTGCGCGCATGTTACGCTGAGACGAAAAAGTCGTCAACCGGTGACTAAGCGGTTTCCAGCTTCGCATAAGCGGCCACCAGCCACTTGATGCCCTGCCCCTGAAATGCCACCTGCACGCGGCTGTGTTCGCCGCTGCCTTCCAGATTGATGATGGTGCCTTCGCCGAATTTGGCATGTTTGACGCGCTGGCCCAGCGAGAAGCCGCTGTCGCTTTTCGTTACCGGCGTGCCCATGCGCTGATGGCTGACCGGACGGCTAACGCTGGCGCGCAGACGCACCTCTTCGATGCACTCTTCCGGCAGCTCGCCGATAAAGCGCGACGGCCGATGATAAACCTCTTTGCCGTAGAGTCGACGCGACTCGGCGTAGGTCAGCGTCAGCTTCAGCATGGCGCGCGTCACGCCGACATAGGCGAGACGGCGCTCCTCTTCCAGACGGCCGCCCTCGTCAATCGACATCTGGCTCGGGAACATGCCCTCTTCCATGCCGACGATAAAGACCTGGCTGAACTCGAGCCCCTTCGCCGAGTGCAGCGTCATCAGCTGCACCGCGTCCTGCCACTTGTCAGCCTGGCCTTCGCCCGCTTCCAGCGCGGCGTGCGACAGAAACGCCTGCAGCGGCATCAGATCTTCATCTTCATCCTGATAGCTGAACTGGCGCGTCGCCGTCACCAGTTCCTCAAGGTTTTCGATACGCGCCTGGCCCTTTTCGCCTTTCTCCTGCTCATACATCACCCACAGGCCAGAGTCTTTGATCACGCGGTCGGTCTGCACATGCAGCGGCATCTCGGCGGTTTCGCCTGCCAGCGAATCGACCAGCTCGCAGAAACGCTGCAGCGCCGAGGCGGCGCGCCCCGCCAGCGCTTTGGTTTGCAGCAGCTCGCGCGTCGCCTGCCACAGCGTCATCTGCCGTTCGCGGGCGGTCTGCCGCACCACGTCGAGCGTGCGATCGCCCACGCCGCGCGTCGGCGTATTGACCACGCGCTCGAAGGCGGCGTCGTCGTTGCGGTTGGCGATCAGGCGCAGATAGGCGAGCGCATCTTTGATCTCCTGACGCTCGAAGAAGCGCATGCCGCCGTAAATGCGGTACGGCATGCTGCTCTGCAGCAGCGCCTCTTCCAGCACGCGCGACTGGGCGTTGCTGCGGTAGAGAATGGCGCAGTCCTGCAGGGCGTTGCCATTTTCCTGCCAGGTTTTGATGCGGTTGACCACGAAGCGCGCTTCGTCCAGCTCGTTAAAGGCGCAGTAGATAGAGATAGGATCGCCATCGCTGCCGTCGGTCCACAGCTCTTTGCCGAGACGGCCGTTGTTGTTGGCGATCAGGGCGTTGGCCGACTTCAGGATATTGTTGGTGGAGCGATAGTTCTGCTCAAGGCGGATGGTCTCCGCCGCCGGGAAATCCTGCAGGAAGCGCTGGATGTTCTCGACCTGCGCGCCGCGCCAGCCGTAGATCGACTGATCGTCGTCGCCGACGATAATTACCCGGCCGCTGTCGCCCGCCAGCATGCGGATCCAGGCGTACTGAATGTTGTTGGTGTCCTGAAACTCATCCACCAGAATATTGCTGAAGCGCTCGCGATAGTGATTGAGAATATGCGGCTTATGCAGCCACAGCTCATGGGCGCGCAGCAGCAGCTCGGCGAAATCGACCAGCCCGGCGCGGTCGCATGCTTCCTGATACGCCTGATAGATACGCAGCCAGGTCTGCTCCACCGGGTTGCCGTAGCTTTCGATATGCTTCGGGCGCAGCCCTTCATCTTTCTTGCCGTTGATGTACCACATGCCCTGACGCGCGGGCCACTGCTTCTCATCCAGATTCATCGCCTTAATCAGGCGCTTCAGCAGGCGCAGCTGATCTTCGCTGTCGAGGATCTGGAAATCCTGCGGCAGGCCGGCGTCGAGATGGTGCGCGCGCAGCAGACGATGAGCAAGGCCGTGAAAGGTACCGATCCACATACCGCCCTGGCTGGTGCCGATCAGCTGTTCGATACGGTGACGCATCTCCGCCGCCGCTTTGTTGGTAAAGGTTACCGCCATAATCGAATAGGGCGAGCAGTTCTCTACCGACAGTAGCCAGGCGATACGGTGCACCAGGACGCGTGTTTTTCCGCTGCCTGCGCCTGCCAGCACCAGCAGGTTGCTGCGCGGCGCCGCCACGGCTTCGCGCTGTTTGTCATTCAAACCGTTAAGCAGATCAGAAACGTCCATAGGCACCGTCTATCTAAGAAAACAAAAAGCGCGCCCTGAATCATTCGGCTTGCGGCAAGGCGCATGACTCAGGGCACGACTGGATAAATCTACAGCCATTATAACAGTGAGGTCAGGGATGCCAATCGCGAAATTTCGACATGCGGCAACAGACGCGCGTCGGCAATCTGCATCAGGTTGCCGCCGCGCAGGTTGATCCAGCACGCCTGCATGCCGCAGCGCAGCGCGCCGGCCACGTCGGTGGTGAGATCGTCGCCCACGTGCAGGATCTGCTCCGGCGCCAGACCGAGCCGCTGCGCGGCGAGATGGTACATATCCTGATAAGGCTTCGCGCGGCCGTCCGGCCCGGCGCGCAGCGCAAACTGAAAGTAGTCGGCAATGCCGAGCTGCTCCGGGCGCGCGTTGCCGTTGGTGATCGCCACCAGCGGAACTTTCGCGCCGAGCGCCTTCAGCGTCTCATGCGTCTCTTCCGGCATCGCCACCTGACTGCGCCAGTGATGGAAGACGCCCATGATCTCCTCCGCGCCCGCCGTCGCCTGCTGCGCCGTAAGGCCGGCGTTGAGCAGCGCCAGTTCGACCGAGCGTCGACGCCACTCCGACACGTCGTGGTAGATATCCGGCTCGCGAGCCAGCAGCTCGTCGCGCAGCGCCTGATAATCGCGCGGCGTGAATTCGCGCAGCGACGGATGGTAGGCCTGCAGCGCCGCGTGCGATTCGGCGGTGGTTTTGCGGATCACCGGATAGTTGTCGTAGAGCGTATCGTCGAGATCGAAGGTGATCGCCTTCACGGCGCGTAACGGACGGTAAAACTTCATTCGTTCTTTCCTCGTTTGGCACGTGGGTGCGCAGCGTCATACACCGTCGCCAGATGCTGGAAGTCGAGATGGGTATAGATCTGCGTGGTCGACAGACTGGCGTGGCCCAGCAGCTCCTGCACCGCGCGCAGATCGCCGCTCGACTCCAGCAGATGGGTGGCGAACGAGTGGCGCAGCTTGTGCGGATGGATATGGCTGGCGACGCCCTGCTTCACGCCCCATTCGGCGAAGCGCTTCTGCACGTTGCGCGCCGAAATGCGGCGGCCGCGGCTGGAGAGAAACAGCGCGTCATCCTCGCCGCCGAAGCTGGCGCGCAGCGGCAGCCAGCGTTCCAGCCAGGCGACGGCGGTGCGGCCGATCGGCACGCGCCGCTCTTTGCTGCCTTTGCCGGTGACCCAGACCTCGCCCGCCTCGAAGTCGACGTGGCGGCAGTCTATATTCACCAGCTCCGACAGGCGCAGCCCGCCGCCGTACATCACCTCCAGCATCGCGCGGTCGCGCACCGCCAGCGGATCGTTAAGGTCGATCTCCAGCAGCTGATTGACCTCGTCGACGTCGATATTTTTCGGCAGATGACGCGCGTTGCGCGGCGTGGTGACCCCTTTGGCGGGATTAGCAGAGAGTTTGCCCTGGCTGACCTGCCAGTCGAGAAAACTGCGCAGCGCCGAGAGGCGCAGCGCAAGGCTGCTGGCGCCTAACCCGGCGCGGCGACTGCGCGACGCCATGCTGCGCACCTGCGCAGGCTCCAGCGCCGCCCAGCTGCTGAGCTTCATCTCTTCCGCCATCTCCGTCAGCGTCGCCAGCTGGCGCGCGTAGTTTTCCTGCGTCAGCGGGCTGAGCTGACGCTCGACCCTGAGATAGCGCAGGAATTCGTCGACGACGGCCTGCAGCGCGCTCATGCGCGTTCTACCCAGCGCAGCAGCAGCTCTGGCATCATCTGCGCCAGATGCTGCAGCAGTAGCGTGCCCATCCCGGCCTGATAGTGCTGGCTGTCGCGGCTGCTGAAGATCAGCACGCCCAGCTCGCCGCGTTCGCCCATCAGCGACATCGCCACGGAGCCGATCGCCTTGGCCTGCGGCAGCAGCAGCAGCAGCTCCGGGCCGTTCAGGCTGCCGAGAAAATGGTGTTGCTGGCCGAAACGCTGGATGCGCAGCGGCTCGAACGCCTGGCGCGACAGGCCGAGCTGGACGAACTCCGAGGGCGCGCCCAGCCGCCATTGATCGGCGAACAGACGCAGGTTGGCGCCCGCCAGTCCCAGATCGCGCGCCCAGCGCTGCAGGCGATTAAGCATATCCTGCAGCGAGCCGGCCGCAGCCAGATGCCCCTGCAGCGCCAGCAGCCGATCAAACAGCTCGTGATTGGCGCTCGCCTGCTCCATCAGCAGCGTGATCTCCTCCTCCAGCCGCTGAATATGGTTGCGCTGGCGCGCCATATGCCACTCCACCAGCGACACGCTGCCGCGCACCGGATGCGGCACCGCCATCTGTTCAACCTGGCGGGCGTTGCGGATAAAGAAGTCGGGATTTTGCTGCAGATAGAGGTTAACAGCCTGATCGTCCAGCAGGAGCGTGTTGTCAGCCTGCTCTTCGATATTTTTCATAGATGAATAAACCCATCGTAAACGTGTGTGGCGGGGCCGGTCATAAACAGCGGCTGACCGGCGCCTTTCCAGGCGATATGTAGCGTGCCGCCCGGCAGATCGACGCGCACTTTCGGCGACAAAATGCCCTGCTGGACGCCGCAGGCAACCGCGGCGCAGGCGCCGCTGCCGCACGCCTGGGTTTCGCCCGCGCCGCGCTCGTAGACGCGCAGGCGAATATGCTCCGGCGAGACCACTTCCATAAAGCCGACGTTGACGCGCTCGGGAAAGCGTTCGTGGCTCTCCAGCGACGGGCCCAGGGTCTCGACCGCGGCGGTCTGCACGCTGTCGACCTGGATCACGCAGTGCGGATTGCCCATCGACACCGCGCCAAACATCACCGTCTGTTCGGCGACGCGCAGCAGATAGAGATTTTCCGCTTTATTGGCGCGGAACGGCACCTGCTGCGGCTCGAAATTCGGCTCGCCCATATTGACGCGCACCAGTTCGTCCGGCGTCACGCTCAGCACCATGCGTCCGGTCTGCGTGCTGACGCGGATCTCGCTTTTGTTGGTCAGCCCTTTTAGCCGCACAAAACGGGCGAAACAGCGCGCGCCGTTGCCGCACTGCGCCACTTCGCTGCCGTCGGCGTTGAAAATGCGATAGTGAAAGTCGAGATCGGGATCGTAAGGCGGTTCGACGATCAGCAGCTGATCGAAACCGATCCCCAGATGGCGATCCGCCAGCCGGCGAATCAGCTCCGGCGAAAAAAAGACGTTTTGCGTCACGGCGTCGACCACCATAAAGTCGTTGCCAAGACCGTGCATTTTGGAGAACTGCATTTTTTGCTCCGCCGGGTGCGCCATTACGATTAGTCTGCTGACATGCTGGCGTTGCCGCCGCTCACCAGTCCTTTGGTATCGGCCTGCGCCGCGCGCTGCTGCTGCTGCTGTTTCTGCTGCTCAGCCTGCTGAGGCGTTTGCGTCTTTGGCTGTTCGGCGGGCGGGAAGTAAAGCGGTCCTTTTAGTCCACAGCCTGCCAGGCTCGCGAGCGCCAGCGCCATTGCCAACAGGCTTTTTACTCTCTTCATCTTTTCTGCTCTTCTGTCCTTAACCTGGTTGCTTATCATCGCAGTTGAAGATGGAAAAGCAACAGGAAATCCCCGCATTTCACGTGCGCGCGGTGACAGTTCAATAAGGAAAGGGCCGCGCGGCGAGCGCGGCGTCAGTGCACCTGATAGCGCGGCTGATAGTCGCCGTTATCGTTATCCGGCTGCGTCGCGCAGAGCTGGGTCAGCGTCTGGCTGCGGAACGGGATCACCTGGAAGCGATCGCCGGTGTTCACGATCTGGTAGAACTGCGGCAGATTGAAGTTGATAAAGCTCGAGCCGTAGGTAAAGCGATCGTGCGACGAGGAGTAGAACCGGCTGACGTCGCGCACCAGCTCCTCTTTACTGCCTTCGCAGTGGTGATAGACCTCGACGCGGTTGGTTTCATCCAGAATATAGATGTTGAACCCCTGCTCGTTGGTGGTCTCTTCGAAGAAGAACTGAATAATGCCTTCGCTGGCGTAGCCGTTTACCACCGGCGGCAGCGGCGTCTGGTTCGATTCCACTTTGATCGACAGGCCGTGCAGCTTGTTGTTGGAGATGGCGCCGTAAAACTCCACCGCGTTCTCCAGCTTCTGCACCGAGACGCTCATGCGTTCGAAGAAGAGTCCCCACGTCTGGCCCGCCATGCGCAGCGCCTTAAAGCGGCCCGGCTCCTGACGCGTGCTGGAGAGACGCAGCTCAATGCATTCAGACACCAGCTGCTGAACGCGGGTGCGGATCAGCCCGCGCAGGTGCTGGCTGTAGCAGAAGACCTCTACCGTGTCCGGCGGCGCGGCGTCCTGATGCATTTTGCCCAGAATGGTCTTCAGCGCTTCGATCATCGCCTGTTCGCCGCTGAAGTGCAGCGTGCGCACCTCATTCCACGAGTTGCGGTAGAGCAGATCGATGCTGCCGATCAGGCACTGCTGCTGCTGGCCGAAGCTAAAGACGTCGAGCTTGCGGAAGTCGAAGTGCACCACCTGATTGCGGAAAGCGGCGGTCGGGTCATGCTCAAGGTTGACGATAATCGCCAGATGGCGGATTTCGCACGGGCTGTAGAGCGCCTTTGGCGTCGGCGCGGGCAGACGCAGCGGAAAGTGAGAGGAGACGTCGTTCACCAGCTCCTGCAGGCGCGCCAGATCGCAGATCTCGTTGCCTTTGATATGCAGCCGCGTTTTGCTGGTCAACAGGCCGTTGAACCACGCCCAGGCCACCAGCTTATTCAGGTAGCGGTTATACTCCAGCGGCTGATGGCTGATGATCGAACTCATGTCCGGCGCCTGGTTATAGAGATACCAGCCTGAGCGATTGGCGCGGCCCGCCGGCACATGAATAAAGGTGAGGTTCTCTTCCGACAGGTCGGGCGAAATCTGCGGGTTGACCAGCGTGACCTTGCCCGGCAGCGCTTCGAACGCGGCGTACAGTTTACGCGTCAGCACGCCGATATCCTGCGGACTCGCGCTGACGCTTAAATTGTTGCGGCGTGCGAAGCGGATCAGGTTGCGATAGCTCTGCATCATCGCATCCAGCAGCTCGTTATGCGCTTCGCGCACGCGTTCGATTTTCCAGCCGCCGCGGTTGTCGAGGATCGCCAGTTTCTCTTCGTCCCAGCCCCACTCTTTTACCAGCTGCGACAGGATCTCGCGGCGCCAGCCTGAGCGGCTGCTGTTTTCGTCGGCGCTCAGCTTCTCGCACACTTTCAAATAGAAGCAGCGGCGTACCAGATCGAGGCGCGGCTGATCGTCCACGCTGGTCAGGTAGTGCGTCACGCGCTCCAGCATCATGCAGTAAGGATCGAGGCCGAAGCTGACGATTTCACCGTCGTGCAGTCGTTGTTTGATATCCATCGCCAGCAGCTGCGTGTTGGGATATTCCCAGCTGTAGGCTTCCAGCAGCAGGGTTTTCAGCACCGCCTTATAGGGCGAGTCGATGCTTTTATAGAGCTGCCACAGGCTGGCACCGAAATACTCTTCCGCCGACAGCGTGCCCAGGCCGCCCAGGTCGAGCCACTCGTTGGGCGTCAGCACGCCCTGCGCATAGAGCGACATCACATAGTCGTCGTAGTGATGTTCCTCTTCGCACGGCACCATATTCCACAGAATGCGTTTGCCCGCCATGCGCACGGCGGTGCGGTAGAACTCGTCCAGCAGCAAAATATGCTGCGTCGAGCCGCAGTCTTCCGCGCCCAGGCTGCCGCTTTCATTATGGCGGAAGCGGTTTTCATCAATCAGAAAGAAGCTGACTTCCACGCCCATCGAGACGCACCACTTCTGCAACAGCGTGCACTTGCGCTGCAGGTTGAGGCGCTCTTCATTGTCGAGCCAGGATTGATGGCAGACCCAGATATCGAGATCGGAGACGCTGTTCTGCCCCACCGACGAGGTGCTGCCCATCGAATAGATAGCGGTGATTGGCATTTCGCCGCTGCGCGACACGTCCAGCGTCAGCTCATGGCTGCCCGCCAGCTCGCGCATCAGCGCCAGCTGATTTTCTTCAGGCGTGAAGAAGCTGATGCCTCGGGGAACGTTACCGTCAAAGTAACCTGGCATCAGCGGGTGATGATAATGTAGTAAGGTCGGCAGCAGACTGTATACGTGCTGGAAAGCAGGTCCCATCGCAGCCAGCGCGCGATCGACGCGCAGCTGATTAATGGCATCCAGTCTCTGTTTCAGTGTCTCAATGTAGAGGTACAAGACGTTTCGCCTGATTGTCCCAGTGTTTAAGCAACCTGTTTCCGAAACCTGCCGCTTTGTAATCGAAAAAGTTGGGCAGATTATTGCTGGAAACGTGATCAATCTAACACCTGGCAGATTGACCGTAAAGAAAGTTGCGCTACTTAACAGTTTAGCACGTTCCTGTTCGCGTCCTGCGCTTTCGGACGCCGCTTGCCGCGTTATCCTCTTCTGCCGGGTGCCTGTTGCCGCTATCCCGGTCAAATAATCCGTTGAAACTGTCAGCCATCAGCCGACAATGATAGGATATTCGGTGAACGATCAAAATGGTTAACAGCATGTTAGACAAAATTTTCAGAATTGCTACAAGACAAAGTCCCCTTGCGCTCTGGCAGGCACATTATGTCCAGCGGCGCCTGATGGCCGCGCATCCGGGCCTGCGCGTAGAGCTGGTGCCGATGGTGACCAAAGGCGACATTATTCTTGATACACCGCTGGCGAAAGTGGGCGGCAAGGGATTGTTTGTCAAAGAGCTTGAGCTGGCGATGCTGGAAAATCGCGCCGATCTCGCGGTGCATTCAATGAAGGATGTGCCGGTCGCGTTCCCTGAGGGATTAGGGCTGGTCACGATTTGCGAGCGCGAAGATCCGCGCGACGCCTTCGTCTCAAACCACTACGACTCGCTGGACGCCCTGCCGCAGGGCGCGGTGGTCGGCACCTCCAGCCTGCGTCGCCAGAGCCAGATTAGCGAGCGCCGACCGGATCTGGTGATCCGTTCGCTGCGCGGCAACGTCGGCACCCGCCTGTCGAAACTCGACGCGGGCGACTATGACGCCATTATCCTGGCGACCGCCGGACTGAAGCGCCTGGATCTTGAATCACGCATCCGCCAGTCGCTGCCGCCGGAAATCTCCTTGCCCGCCGTGGGCCAGGGCGCGGTCGGCATTGAGTGCCGTCTCGACGACAGCGAGCTGATCGGCCTGCTGCAGGCGCTCAATCATGACGACACCGCCATCTGCGTGAAGGCGGAGCGCGCCATGAACACGCGGCTGGAAGGGGGCTGTCAGGTACCGATCGGCAGCTTTGCGCTGCTGGAAGGCGACCAGCTCTGGCTGCGTGGCCTGGTTGGCGCGCCGGACGGCAGCGTCATGGTGCGCGGCGAACGTCGCGGCCCGCGCGCCGAGGCGGAAGCGATGGGCGTTTCGCTCGCCGAAGAGCTGCTCGGCAACGGCGCACGCGATATTCTGCGCGAGGTTTATCAAGGGCAGCCGCCTGCATGACTATCCTGGTCACGCGCCCGGAACCCGCCGCCAGCGAGCTGGCGACCCGCCTGCGCAGCCTCGGCCGCGAGGCGTGGACGCTGCCGCTGATCGAGTTTGCGCCGGGCAGTGATCTTGATCGCCTGCCGCAGCAGCTGGCCGCGCTGCGCGCCGGCGACCTGGTGTTTCTGCTCTCGCAGCAGGTGATCCGCCATGCGCAGCCCGCGCTGGCGCGTCACAACGCAGCGTGGCCCGCAGACGTAGACTATTATGCAATTGGTCGCAGCACCGCGCTGGCGTTTCACACCGCCAGCGGTCGACACGTCGACTATCCGCACGCGCAGGAAACCAGCGAAGCGCTGATCAACCTGGCGGCCTTGCAGCGGGTTTCTGGTAAGAAAGCGCTGATTTTAAGGGGAAATCCTGGGCGCGAACTGCTGGCGGAAACGCTTTCCGCGCGCGGCGCCGAGGTCACGTTTAGCCAGTGCTATCAGCGCTGTCACAAACACTACGACGGCGCTATTGAAGGTCGACGCTGGCGCAACCGCGGCATCACAACGCTGGTGGTCAGCAGCGGCGAAATGTTACAACAGCTGTTTTCTCTGTTCCCCGCGGTCGATCGCGAGGAATGGTTATTGCGCTGTCGACTGATTGTCGTCAGCGAACGTTTGGCTACGCTGGCCAGTGAACTGGGCTGGCAGGATATTCAGGTAGCTGATGGGGCCGATAACGACGCGCTGCTGCGCGCGTTACGCTGAACTTAATCATGGGATGTGCCACAGATGACGGAACAAAAAGCGACCTCCGCCACGGTTGAAGAGACGACGCCAGCGGCAGACACTTCGCCCTCTTCCCGCCCGCAACCGCCGCGCGACAAAAAGAGCGGCGGCATGGTGCTGGGCGCGGTGGCGATTATTATCGCGCTGGCGACCGGCGCGGGTTTATACCTTAACGGAAAACATCAGGCTGAACTTCAGGCGCAGGCGAATCAAAGCCTGAGCGATAAGCTGAACGCTTTGCAGCAGCAAGCGGGCAGCGACAAACAGCAGCTGGCGCAGCAGCTGAGCAGCGCGCAAAACGCGCTGAACGACGCGCGCACTCAGCAGGCCGCGACGGCGAAAGAGCTGGAAACCCTGCGCGAAAAGGTCGCCACGATCTCCGGGAATGACGTGCACGCCTGGCTGGTATCGCAGGCGGACTACCTGGTGAAACTGGCGGGCCGCAAGCTCTGGAGCGATCAGGACGTCACCACCGCCGCCGCATTGCTGAAAAGCGCCGACGCCAGCCTGGCCGATATGAACGATCCCAGCGTCACGAGCGTGCGCCGCGCGCTGACGCAGGATATCAGCACGCTTTCGGCCATCGACCAGATCGATTACGACGGCATCATTCTCAAGCTGAACCAGCTGTCGAATGGCGTCGACAACCTGCGCCTGGCTGACAACGACAGCGACGACGCGCCGATGGACAGCGATGGCGGCGAGCTGACCTCTTCACTGCGCGAATGGCGTCAGAATCTGGTGAAAAGCTGGCATAACTTTATGGATGACTTCATCACCATTCGCCGTCGCGACAACACGGCGCAGCCGCTGCTGGCACCGAACCAGGACGTTTATCTGCGCGAAAATATTCGCTCGCGTCTGCTGATCGCCGCCCAGGCGGTGCCGCGTCACCAGGATGAGATCTATAAACAGTCGATCGACACCGTCTCCAGTTGGGTGCGCGCCTGGTATGACACCAACGATCCGGCGACCAAAGCCTTTCTGGCGCAGCTGGATGAACTGAGCCAGCAGAGCATTAATATGAACCTGCCGGACAATCTGGAAAGTCAGCCGCTTATCGATAAGCTGATGCAGACGCGCGTGCGCAATCTGATTGCGCAGCCTTCCGTCGCAGCTGACCAGCCGCAAGGAGGCTAAGCGCATGCTTAAGGTATTTATCCTGTTCGTTCTGCTGATCGCCGGCATCGTGGTCGGTCCGATGATCGCCGGCCATCAGGGCTATGTGCTGATTCAGACCGACAACTGGAATGTGGAAACCAGCGTCACGGGCCTGGCGATCATTCTGATTATCAGCCTGCTGATCATTCTTGGCGTGGAGTGGCTGCTGCGCCGCCTGTTTCGCACCGGCGCGCGCACCCGCGGCTGGTTTACCGGCCGTAAGCGTCGCCGCGCGCAGCGCCACACCCAGACCGCGCTGATGAAGCTCGCCGAAGGCGATCATCGCCAGGTTGAGAAGCTGCTGTCGAAAGACGCCGATCACGCCGACGTGCCGGTGGCCAACTACCTGCTGGCGGCCGAGGCGGCGCAGCAGCGCGGCGATGAAATCCGCGCTAACCAGCATCTTGAACGCGCCGCCGAGCTGTCGGACAACGACGTGATCCCGGTTGAAATCACCCGCGCGCGCATTCTGCTGGCGCGTAATGAAGATCACGCCGCGCGTCACGGCATCGATCGCCTGCTGGAAGTCGCGCCGCGTCACCCGGAAGTGCTGCGTCTGGCGGAGCAGGCTTACCTGCGTACCGGCGCCTGGAGTTCCCTGATCGACATTCTGCCGGCGATGGAAAAGTCGCAGGTGGGCGATGAGCAGCATCGCGCCGATCTACAGCAGCAGGCGTGGCTGGGTCTGATGAATCAGGCGATGGCCGATCAGGGCAGCGATGGCCTGAAGCGCTGGTGGTCGAATCTCAGCCGTAAAACGCGTCAGCAAACGGCGCTGCAGGTGGCGATGGCGGATCATTTGATTGAGTGCGACGATCACCAGACCGCGCAGGAGATCGTTCTCGACGGCCTGAAGCGCCACTATGACGATCGTCTGGTGCTGCTGATGCCGCGCATTAAGAGCAGCAATCCGGAAGCGCTGGAGAAAGCGCTGCGCCAGCAGATCAAGCAGCACGGCGCGACGCCGCTGCTGCACAGCACGCTGGGCCAGCTGCTGATGCGCCACGGCGAATGGCAGCAGGCCGCCGAGGCGTTCCAGCAGGCGCTGGCGCAGCGTCCCGACGCGTTCGACTATGCGTGGCTGGCGGATGTCTACGACCGTATGCATCGTCCGGAAGAAGCGGCGAAAATGCGCCGCGAAGGCTTACTGCTGACGCTGAAAAACAACCCGAATGCTTAATGTTGTTGTTACTTGTTTACGCCGGGCTTGCCCGGCTTTTTTTTGCCCATTATCTGGCGCAAAAAAAAACACCTGCCAGAAGCAGGTGTAAGATCAGGTCGGTAAGACAACCCTGAGGTACCCGACTCAACGGTATGTCTGTTGATCCTGTAAGGCGAGAGCGATACAGGCAGGCAGACAACGGGTACCCAAAAGTGGCTCTGCGTCATTCCCAGGTTTATGCAGCATCAGCAGACATAAGAGGTGGAATGAGCATCTACGCTATAATTATTGCACAAGGCGTGCCAGGTTGCTGAAAATATAGTAAAGCCTTTATTTTCAATAGCATGAAATTACTTAGCCTGCGCGACATCGTTTAAATTGTCGGGGACAGACGACAAACGATCGATTGGCTGTCTCAATTTTGAGACAGCCAAAATCTATTGCTTATAAAAGCATTCAAATCAACCCTTTAATTGTCTCTATAAAACGACAAACCGGCAGCGCTTCAGCTAAAACGCGAATGGCATGGACGGAAGAGCAAAGCGTCCCGCGACAAAGCCAAAAACGCCGGGAGCGTTTTTGAACAACGCGCAGCGTTGGCCCGTTTAGGGCGCACCTCAGGGATGAGGTGCGTAATACGCGGGCCGAGCGCGCAGGGATGCGTACAGCGACTTTGCGATCCGTCCATGTCATGCGCGTCGGCACAAAGCTCACAGCCCACGGCCCTATTTTCTACAGACGAAAAAAACCTGCTTTTTCAAGCAGGTTTATAAAATGGTCGGCGAGAGAGGATTACGCTTATCTTCGATAAGCGCCCTTCGGGCCGTTGCTGCGCAACGTTGTCTCGCTACGCTCGGCGCAAACCTCCTTCGGAGGTTCTC
>NZ_MWUE01000009.1 GCF_002077695.1 Pantoea latae | reverse complement strand
CGCAGCAGGCAAACCTGCCAGCGGGCGGAACCCGCTCATAGCCGGTTCGCGTAGCGAACATAGAGCCAGTCCGCGCAGCGGACAGAAAGCGGCCCTGACGGCCGCACGCCGTCAGCGCTTCTCCTGAAGCGCCAGCCACACCAGCAACTGTAAACTGGCGGAGAAGTAATTCTGGTCCGGCGCCAGCCGGTCGCTGATATATCCCGTCTCGTTCAGCGTCAAATCACGGATCGCCAGCAAGCCGCCGTCGAGATTGTAAGGCGCGTTGCTGTTGCCCAGCACGTCGAACCAGGCGGGCGTCGTCAGGCGGCCGTAGCGCTGCCAGACGTTCTGGAACGGCACCAGACGCAGGCTCTGCGGGTCGTACCACCAGATATTGAGCGGCACGCGAACCGCATCGTAGCTGAAGCGGTTAGAGTAACCCACCGCCGGCGCCACCGACCCGTCGGCATTGAGCGCCACCCAGTCGAGCGGCAGGCCCGTTTTGCCGAAGTGCATCGCGCCCAGCAGATCCATCCCGTCATTGATCAACGCGTTCCAGACCTTGAGATGGCTATGCTCGGCAAAGCGCTTCCAGGCTTCAAACAGGAAGTAGGAAGGATTAAGCACCACGTAGCTGGTCTTATTGAACCCCTGCGCGCCCGGCAGCATCACCGTGCGGCCCGCGAAGGTCACCACGTTGTGCTTCACGATGGCGCGCTGAATGCGATCTGACGCCTGCTGATAGCTCTGCGACGACCACTTATCGGCCGCGCGCTGCAGCGCCCAGGCAATCAGCACGTCGCCGTCGGAGGCGTTGTTTTTGTCCGCCACCGGTTCGGCGGCGTCCGGCGTATAACGCCAGTAGAACAGGTCGTTTTGCGTATTCAGCAGATGCTGGCGCGTCCAGCTCCACAGCTGGTCGAAGGTGGCGCGATCGTCGTTCGCCACCGCCAGCAGCATGCCGTAGCCCTGCCCTTCGGTATGGCTGACGTTGTTATTGGCGTTATCAACAATCCGTCCTTCCGGGGTGAGAAAACGGCTCTTGAAGGTGCTCCAGCCATCAGCCGACGCCTGCGCGCTCACCATCATCACCACCAAAAAAATTGTCCATCGCAGCCAGGCTGGCTTTGTCATGTCGTCGCTCCGTTAGTACCGATAGTGCAGGGTCTGGCCGTCGTTCAGCTCCAGCGTCACGCTAACCGCCGCGCCGCCGCCCTGGGCGCGCAGCCAGCCGCCGTAAAGTCCCGCCAGCACGGCGGCCAGCGCCGACTGCCAGCTCTCTGCATCCAGCGTGCTGTCGCCCGCGGGCAGCGCGTGATGCTTCAGCAGAATCGCCGCTTCCTGCGGCTGAAGCTGCACAAACCCCCAGTGAAAGCGGGCCAGCTGCAGATTCATCTCGCGCTCCAGATCCTGCACGGTGCGCGCGTCAGGCAAAGGATAGCGCGCCGCCAGCGAATCGCCCATGCTGCCGAGAAAGGCTTCCGCCTCCTCTTTGCCCGCGTTGGCGATCATCCCCTCAATCATCACGCTGACCAGGTCGAACCAGCCGGGCTGATGCCCGTGGCTGACCGCGCCGGTATGCTCACTCATTAGTTGTCTCCAAACAGATAGCGGAAGTAGAGCTGCGCCGTACTTTCGTTGTAGTCGCCAAAGGTGTCATAGCCAAGCTGGCCGCCGATGGTGACCTCTTTATTCACTTTATAGTCCGCGCCGGCGTGCAGGTTATAACCGATGCCGTTTTTGCTGTCGCCGCTGTAGTAAGCGCTCTGCACCGCGCCGCTGGCGGCGTAGGATTCGAGCTGCGACTGCAGCGAAGGATCGTTCGGGAAGTAAGCGCTGCGATCCTGACTGTAGGACTGATAGCCGACCGAACCGCCGATTTTCACGCTCAGATCGTCGAACTTACGCGTGAAGTCTATCGGGAACGACACGGCGGCGTAGTTCTGCGGGCTGAAATAGCCGCCCTGGCCGTAGCTGAAATAGCTGAGGTTTTTCGAGAAGTCCATCCACGACAGGCTCATGCCCACCTTCAGCTCGCGGTCATCGCTGTGGAAAGGCCGCACGTAGGCGCCCGCCGTGGCGTTGAGGCTGTTGTTGCTCGCCACGTTCTCGCCGATATAGCTGTAGGCGCCGCCGCCGACGTAGAAGCCCGCGTCGCCGTTGTCATAGCTCAACAGCGCGTTGCCGCCGTTTTTGGTGACGCGTCCCCAGCTTTTGCCGCTCGATTTGTCCTGCACGCCGACATAAGAGAGCAGGCTGTCGGTCATGGCGCGACGTTCCCCGGTGAGGATCAGCGTCAGGAAGTCGGTGAGCTTCGGCGACCACTGAACGCCGCCCACCAGCGTGCTGAGATCCTGGCCCAGCGGCGTGCTGCCGAGATCGATTTTGTAGCTGTCGCCTTTCAGCGCCAGATTCAGCTCGACGCCGGAGGCGCTCTGCGAATCGGTCGAGGCGCTCGGCACGTCGGTGACCTTCGCACTGCCTGCGGCAACCACCTTCGCCTGTTCAAGGGCGTTGCTGCCGAAGCGACGCCAGGCGTCGCCCGCCGCGCTGCCCGCCGTCAGCGAAACCGGCGTCATGGTGAAATCGAAGCGCGACTCGCCAAAGGGCACGGTAGAGAACGTCAGCGGCGCTTTCGCTTCGGTCAGCTTGCTCAGGCCCGACTCGCCGTCGCGCCCGCGCACCTGTACCTCGCCCTGCGCCCAGCTGCCGGTTTTCTCCTGCAGCCCTTCCATCATGCTGTCGATCTGATGCAGGGTGCGCGCCTGCTGCAGCGGCAGCGTATCGCCGCCTGCCAGGGTGACGCCCTCGACGCGGCTGGCGACGTCAGCCGGCGCGCTCTGCCACGGCAGCACTGTGCCGTAGCCGGAAGGCGAACGCCCCACCGGCGACGTGCTGCGATTGATAAAGGGGTTGTCGGCCAGCGCCAGACCGCCGACGGTCGGCGTCTCGCCGCTCTGCGCGCCCTGCAAACCGATCAGCTGGCCGCGCGCGCTGCGCAGATAGCGCATCGCCTGGACGCGATCGCCGTTGGCGTCAGCGACGCGCGCCATCAGCAGCAGACGATCCGGCGTCTGCTGCGGCTGCAGCCCGCGCGACAAATCGTTGGCACGCTGCAGGTTGTTCTGCGCCAGCGCCACGTCGATCGCGCCGACGCGCGCGTCCTGCGTCGCGGTATCCTGCGTCATCAGGTAGTCGTACACCACGCCCGCTTCTTTGTTCATCTTGCCGTCCTGATAGAGACGAGCCATGGCGAACATCAGATCGCGGTTCTGCGGATCCTGCTGCAGCGCGCCGATCAGCTTGTCATAGGCAGCGGCGTACTGCTTCTGCTCGCGCAGGCGATCCACTTCGTTAATCACGTAGCCGTTGCGAATGCCCGCCAGCTGCGTCGGCGTGCTGCGCGCCTGCAGCTCGGGCGCGGCCAGAAAGCGCTGCGCTTCGCTGCCGAGCCCCGCCTGGTTCAGCACCGCGACCTGCGCTGCGTAGTCGCCCGCGTTGCCCTGCACGCCGCGCTGCATATTGCCGCGCACGATAGCGACGGCGGTGGCAACGTCGCCCGCGCTGGCGAGCTTCTGCGCCAGGTTGCCCGCATCCACCGGGTTAGTCGGCGGCGTCTGGGCCAGCGCTTTCAGCGTGTTGGCGGCGGCGGCGTTCGCGCCCTGCGCCAGATAGCGATCGGCGGTCGCCATCTGCAAATTGAAATTGACGCGCTGGGCCAGCTCGCGCATCTCGCGCGTCTGCGCGCTGGCGGGAATACGCGCCAGCAGCGAACTCGCCTGCTGCCAGCCGCTGCTTTCGCTGGCGTTGATGGCGGCGGCGTAAAGCTCGCTGACGCCTGCGCCGCTGCGCATCGACGGCTGCATGATGCTGGCGGCCTGCAGCGTGTCGCCCTGCGCGCGGTAAAGGCGCGCCAGATCGAGACGCAGCCAGCCGTCACTGGGATAGCGCTGAATGCCCTGCTGCAGCGTGGCGATCGCCGCGCCGGTGTTGCCCGCCTGCTGCTCGCGCTTCGCCTGCTGACGAATCGGGTCGCTGCTGCTGCCGCGCGGCGCCACGCTCTGCCGCACGCTGTCAGGCAATGACGACAGCAGCGTATTGGCCTCGGCGCTGCGGTTCTGCTGGCGCAGCACATAGAACAGCCCCTCTTTCGCGCTGCGGTTGTCCGCGTCGCTTTGCAGAATGGCGCGGTAGGCCTGCTCCGCCTCGCTGAACTGATTGCTGCGCCGCAGCACGTCGGCGCGAAACAGCTTCGCCGCTGCGCCCTTCTCGCCTTCCGCCTGGGTGAGCGGCGCGCTGAGCGCGAGCGCCTGCGCGCTGTCGCCGTTTTTCAGCGCCTCCTGCGCCGCCGCCAGCTGCGCATAGAAGCGCGCGTCGCTGGCCTGTTGCTGCCGTTCCGCGCCCCGATCGCCGCCGAGCTGCGCGGCGCGCTGCAGATAGTCCGCCGCTTCGCTGTAGTGGCCGCCGCGCTGCGCGACGTAGCCCATGCCCGCCAGCGCGTCGGCGTCCTGCGGGTTGGCGCTGAGCACTTTCTCAAAATTGTTTTGTGCGCCGCTGACGTCGCCGCTGTTAAGCGCGCTAAAGCCCGCGCCCTTCTCGGCGCCGCCGACGTTTTTGCGGTAGTAGTCCATCACCGCTGCGTCCTGCGGATGCCGCTGCTGCCAGGTCTGATAGCGGGCCGCGTCCGACACCTGCGGCCCCAGCCACAGCAGTGCCTGACGCAGCGAGCGGTCCGCCTCCTGGCTGCCGTCCGCCAGCGTGCCGAGCAGATCGATGCCTTCGCGGCGCGTCGCATCCTGATAGGTCAGCGCTTTGCCCAGCGCCAGCTTCGCGCCGGTGTCCTGCGGGTGAGCGGCGGAGAACTGACGCAGCGCCTCGACCGCCTGCGGCAGCAGCGTGCGGTCGCCCGCCATCGTCAGATAGTACTCCGCCGCCACGCTGGCGGGCGGTTCGGTGCCGTTGAAGGTGTTGCGCCACGTCTGCAGCGAGGCGGCGATATTGCCGCTGCGCGCCTGCTGACGCGCCAGCGAGAGCTGCGCCTGCGGAATGGTCTGCAGCTGGCGCGCGTTGTCCAGCTCGCTCAGGCGGGCATCCTGCGGCGAGACGCGGCTCAGCTGCTGGCGATAGCGCGCCGCGCCGTCGTTGTCGCCGCTCTGCTGCGAGTAGAGCGCCAGCAGATAGAGCGCCTGGGTGTTGTCCGGCTCGACCATCAGCACTTTTTGCAGCGCGGATTTTGCTAAATCGTCGTGCGCTTTTTGATGCCAGTAGGCGGCCTGATCGAACAGCGCCTGCAGCGCGGGATTGGCGCTCTCCGCCGCCAGCAGCGGCAGCGAGCAGCTCAGCGCGCCGCCCAGCAGCAGCGCGCGACGGATACCGGTGGTTAATTTTGTTTTCATTATTTTCGTCCTGACTGGTTACCGGCATCGCGCAGGTTTTGCGGATCGAGCCGACGTCGCGCGTGACGCTGCAGCATGGCGAAGGTTGCTACACCCGCCAGCGCCGCCAGCAGCAGCGCCGCCAGCGCCATCAGCACCGAGTGCTGGTTGGCGTACCACACCACCATCATGTACCAGGGCATTTCGCCGCTCGGGAACTGCGGACCGACGCGGAAGCTGCGAATGCCGTTTTCATCGGTGATGATCGCGGTATCGCCGCGGATCGCCGCGTTGATGCGCGGCGAGTTCAAATCGCCGTGCAGCCGCAGCAGCTGCTCGTCGCTGGTGGCCACGGTCATCACCACGGTGCGGTCGGAATTCCAGGGCGAGCGGTAGCTGATAAAGCCGCGCCACGCCTCGTTCGAAGAGAAGTAGCGATCGGCGTCGAGCGGCTGACGAGACCAGTCGCCGGTCAGCCAGCTGCGCGCTTTGTCCAGCGTGGTCAGGCTCTTCACGCCGAAGGTGCTGCCGTTGGACTCGAAGGGCGAATGCGCCAGCATCTGCTGGTTAAAGCGGTTGTCGCCGGTGGTGCTGATAGCCAGCACGTCGCTCTTCGCCAGCCGCGCCAGATGGGCGCCGCCGTTCGGCAGGCCGAACATCACCTGGTTCTGCGTCAGCGCCGCGCCGGTGGCGTTGCCGGCGCGCGCCGCCAGATCGAGCAGCGTGGCGATCTCGGCGTCGTCGGGTTTTTCCGGCATCAGCAGCGTGGTCTGGCTGAAGTCCGCCAGGCGCGAGAAGGGAAACGACGCGCCGACGAAGTAGGAGAGGTTCGGCAGCAGCGTGAAGTGGCGCGTGTGGCTCAGATCGATCCACGACTCCTCTTCAATGCGGCTCTTGATGTTGTTGTTCAGCAGCACGCCGCAGGGCGCGTCCGCTTTCGGCCGGATATTGAAATAGAGCGACAGCTGGTTGTCGCCGTAAATCAGCCAGGGATCGAGATGCAGCTGATACTGCTCCTGACGCGCGTCGCCGCCCAGACGGTGCCAGGCCTGCTCCAGCAGGCCCACTTTGTTCACCGACAGGTTGCGCAGGAAGGTGCCGTTGAGCATTACGTTGAGGAAGGAGCTGTTTTCGTCGATCCAGCTTTCCGACGGGAAGCGATAGTGCAGGTTCACCGGCACGGCGTCGCCGTCCCAGAGAAAGAGATCCGGCGCGGCGCGGAAGTTGACGCGCAGCGCGTCGTGCCAGATGCCGGTTGAGGTCAGCGTCTGGTTGGGATCCAGCAGCTCGCTCAGGCGCACCGGACGGTTGGTGTTGATCCAGCGCGGCGCGTCATAGGGCTTGCGGCTCGCCAGCGGCTGCGGCTGCACGGCGAGGCTGCTGGCGTCGGTATTCAGCGGCTGGGTGGTGAGGCGCAGCGCCGCCTGACGCAGCTGGGCTTCATCTTCGCCCGTCACCAGCAGCAGCTTGTAGACCGGGTTATTCGGGTTATCTACCAGCGTCAGCTGCGGACCGCTGGCCTGCGGCAGCGTCAGCGTGCCGATGCGCTCGCCCGGATGGCCGAACAGAATGCCGTTTTGCTCAGGCAGCGCGCCGCGCGTCACCGGGAAGCGAATGGTGCGGTAGTCGCTCTGAATGCCGAGCCACGAGGCGACCAGCGCGGCGGCGGTAACGGCGTCCGGGGTGACGTTGCTGGCGAAGCCCATCGCCACCGACGCGGGCGTCATGCGCAGCGGATCGATAAAAGGCCGTGGGAAATTGCGCAGACGCGTGCCGATGTTCAGCTGCTGTCCTTCGAGCCCGAGGGTAGTTTTCGGCAGGATAGTGACCTGATAATTCTGCGCGCTCTCTTTCTCGCACAGCAGCTTATCGGCATCGTTAATTTTGAAGCTGAGGTTATTGCTGGCGACCACCATCGCGGCGGGGATCTCCAGCTGATAGTCGCTGACGTCGCTGTCGCTGGCACCGAGCGGCAGCGTGCCGAGCGGCTGGCCGTTGAGCATCAGCTGCAGCGAGGTGTTGCGCGCCGCCAGCGCCGGCGAAACGCGCAGCGACAGGTTGAGATGCGCGTTGGTGATCACCTCGTCGCCCGGCAGGGTGAAGACGATGCCGGACTGCAGCTGGCCGCCGGTCAGGGTAATGCCCTGCGGCTGGCCCATCTGCGCCACGGAGATAGTGCTGCTGATCGGCTGATTCAGCGCCGCGACCGGCGCGGCGACCGGCTGGCCCGGCACGAAGGGCGCGGCGGAGGCCGCCGACGAGAGCGCGGGATCGGCCTGCTCCAGACCGGCCGGCGGCGGCAGGTCCGACAGCGCGCTGTTCTCTTCAGCGACCGGCGCGCTCTGCTCCGGCGCGGCGGGTGCAGCGCTGTTGATCGGCGCATCAGGAGACATTTCCGCCCAGCCGGCGCTCAGCCACAGCGCCGCCGCCAGCGACGACGCCAGCAGCGAATGTTTCAGGATTTTCATGCGGCGCTGTCCTCTTTTGCCGCCGCAGGCGCGGCGTCCTTGCCTTTGGCGCGACGATCTTTCCAGCTCAGCCAGAACAGCTCGAAAACGGTGCGGATAATGGTGCCCAGCGACAGCAGCGCGTTGTCTTTTTTATACTCCGGCTGGATCCAGGCGTCGGCGCGCGCCAGCACCACGCGCACCAGCTCGCGGCGGCGCGCCAGCGGCATCGCGGCGAAGCGCAGGCGAATCGACTGGTCATCGCCGGAAATTTTGCTCACCGGAATGGTAATGGCGCCTGACTGCAGCAGCAGATCGATCTCTTCAATCTCGTCGCTTTCATGGCGGTTGTCCGGCGCATCCAGCTGCGCGCCTCCCATCGAAAGGTCGCTGGTGCGGGTGCGCGACGAGATGCCGCTGGCGTAGTGGATAATCGCCGGGATCTGCACCTCAATACGGATGGTTTTGCGCACCTGACGGGTTTCACGCGCGACGGCAATCGCCGCCATCAGGATAATCAGGCTGAAGATGGCCCAGCCGACGTTCAGGGCGATAACGTAAGGGTCGACGCCGAAGTAGTCGTGCATCACCGCGCGCACCACGCCGGCGGCGATGCCAATGCCCAGCAGCGCCGCGACGATGACGTGCGGACGCACGATGTGAAAGTCGAAAAAGCCCTGGTCGAGCAGGCCGCCCTTGTCGGTGACGTTAAATTTGCCGTGCTTCGGCGACAGCATGGTCAGCAGCGTCGGGATCACCAGATGGAAGCACATCACGGTTTCGTAGATTTCGCCCCAGAAGGTGTAGCGGAAGCGGCCGTTCATGCGTGAGTTGACGTAGAGCGACATCACCAGATGCGGCAGCACATAGGCGAAGATCAGCGACGCCGAGGAGTGAATAATATTCAGGTTAAACAGCAGATAGGCGAGCGGCGCGGTCAGGAACACCACGCGCGGCAGGCCGAACTGGAAGTGCAGCATGGCGTTAAGGTAGCAGAGGCGCTGCTGCCACTTCAGGCCGCGCCCCAGCAGCGGATTGTCGACGCGGAAGATCTGCGTCATGCCGCGCGCCCAGCGGGTACGCTGCACCACATGCAGGCCGAGACGTTCCGTCGCCAGCCCGGCCGCCAGCGGGATCGCCAGAAACGCCGAGCCCCAGCCGCGACGCTGCATTTTCAGCGCGGTGTGGGCGTCTTCCGTCACTGTCTCTACCGCAAAGCCGCCGATCTCCTCCAGCGCCGCGCGGCGGATCACCGCGCAGGAGCCGCAGAAAAAGGTCGCGTTCCAGTTGTCGTTGCCCTGCTGAACCGGGCCGTAGAACAGCGCGCCTTCGTTGGGGATGCTGCGCGCCGCGCGCAGGTTGCGCTCAAAGGGATCGGGCGAATAGAAGTAGTGTGGGGTTTGCAGCAGCGCCAGCTTCGGATCCGTGAGGAACGGGCCGACGGTGGCCTGCAAAAAGGTGCGTGTCGCCACGTGATCGCAGTCGAATACGCAGATCAGCTCGCCTTTGGTGATTTTCATGGCGTGGTTGAGGTTGCCCGCCTTGGCGTGACTGTTGTCGTCGCGCGTGATGTAGCCGACGCCGACGTCGGCGGCGAACACCGCGAATTCCGGGCGCTTGCCATCATCCAGCAGATAGACCTTCAGCTTGTCGCGCGGGTAGTCGATGCACTGCGCCGCCAGCACCGTGTCGCGTACCACATCGAGGCTTTCATTATAAGTCGGCACATAGACGTCGACGGTCGGCCACAGGCTGACGTCGTCCGGCAGCGGTTCGATAGTGCGCTTTAACGGCCAGGTGGTCTGCAAAAAGCCGAGAATTAAAATCAGCCAGACATAAAGCTCGGCCAGATATAAGCCGATGCCAAGGATCGCCTCTGTTTCGGAATTAAAATGCAGCGTTTCAGTGGTGCGCCACCAGATATATCGGGTGGACATCAGCGCGGAGAGAATAACCATCACCACTGTTATTTTGCGGCTTTTACTGAAGCCCAGTAAAAACATCATCAAAATACTGATTAAGCCAAATATATATTGTTTCTGGCTGTCCATCGGCGTAATGACGATCACCGCCGCGACGGGCGCAAGCACCAGCAGCAGCAGGTAAAACCCGATTTTATTCATGATTCACCCTGGGAAACGCTCTGTTTTTATAGCCTGGCCACGCCAGGCAATTAATAATGGCCGCTGCGGATCGGCGCCTGAACTTCGCCATTGCCGACGGAAATATTCAGGATATTCGCCACGCGTTTCGCAATCAGCTCAATATCGAACGCGGCAGCGGACGCTGGGCTGAAATCATAAACGGACTGCTGTGAGGCGTTGGCTTCGGCCACGCTTTCGTCGCGATGCACCACGCCCAGCAGGCTATCGCCCAGACGCTGCTGCATAAAGGCGGTGACGTCGCGGCTGATATTGCGGCGGTTATCGCTCTGATTCAGCACAAAATAGTGCCCAAGCTGATGGTTGAGCGGCTGGCCAATCATGCGGTTATTTTCAATTTGCGGCAGCAGTGAGACCGAGGCGGTGTCGGCCAGCATCACCACCAGGTGCATTTCCGCCAGCGCACTCATCGCCTTCAGCGCCGGACCTGGGCCGGGGGGAAAGTCCGCGACGATCACCAGGCCGGGATAGTTCAGCACCGTGTCCAGCCCGCGCCGCAGGAAGTGGGGATCTTTCGCCAGATTCTCTTCGAAGCGCTCGCGCTGCGGTTCGCTCACCTCGCCGTAGGGCAGCACGAAGATATTGCCGCCGGTGGTGAGGATCGACTGGCTCCAGTCCGCCTGCTCTTCCGAGCGCGCGACAAAGCCGCGTCCATCGTTCAACGGCACGCCGAAATGGAGACGCAGCGCGTTCTGCACGTCAAAGTCGATCGCTAATACCTTGCTGCCCGCCCGCGCCAGACTCCAGGCCAGATTGGCCGCCAGCGTGGTCTTTCCGACTCCCCCTTTCGGCGAGCACACACAAACTAACGGCATAACGCGATCTTCTCCAGTAACGGTTTGAGTAAGGTTTCTTTCGGCAGGCTGGCCGGTTCGCTGTGGCGCGCGCGGAACAGGCCACTGAAGCGGCGTTCGGGCGCGGCGCGCGGCGCGGACGCGGAGGAAGGCGCGCTGACGGCCGGAGCGGGCAAGGCGGAAGCGGGCGCCGGTTCGACTGGCGCTAGCATGGGTTCAGGCGGCGGCGGGAAGAGCGACGGGCGAGCAGGTGCCGCCGCCGCAGGTGCGCTCCCTGTCAGGCTGTCAAGCAGGGTGCTGCGCGCGGCGGCCGGCGCCACGGCGAGCGGCTGACGCAGCGCCGGCGCGGCGGCGCGCGCGTGGAATTCATCGCCGCGCAAAGGCTGCGGCTGCGGCAGATCTATTCGCTGGCTGCCGCTGAAGGGCGTCGACGTCTCTTCGTTATTCGCCAGCTGGCGGATCAGCGTCCACTGGCTATTTTCGGCAGGTTCCTGCAGCTGGCCTGACATATCTTTAAAGGCGATATCGAGCGTTTGCGTTTTTTCCTTAAAACGCTGCAAATCGTCATAGTTTTTCATCGGGCCGTGGTCTGCATTCAGGGATAAATTTGCCGGAAATATATCACATCCATTTAGGCCCGGTGAGAAAAATCTGATTATAAAAAACGCACATTCAACAAAAGAGTTTTATCTTTAAGATTCATTTAAAGCCTTCATAAGCCTTTTTTGCCGGTTTTATCGATAAATTAATTAATTGGTCTTAAGTAAAATAGTTAAGGCGTCAATTAATAGCTTTACGCGCTACGCCTGGTTTAATCGCTGATGGCACAGCCAGTTATGGCTAAATGCTTTTATGCGTTTTTTCTTAACACCAGGCTGACGGGAGATTTACACATTAATGAAAGCGTGACGGCGATCGCTTACGTCAGCGGCGATAATCTATTGCGGCGGATTTTTTAGCAGCGGTGCGGAATGGTTCAGACGAGGTAAAGAGTGTCGCATAAAAAGGCTCCTGACGGAGCCTTTATACGTTAGCGTATTCCTTCCGCTTCTCCGACCGGCTGATTTTCATCCTGGTCGACGGCGAAGCAGGCGATCTGCTGGTCGCCATAGCGTTTTAGCTTCGGCTGGAGCTGGACGCAGGTGCCGAAGCGGCGGCGGCAGCGCGCGTTAAAGGCGCAGCCCGGCGGCGGATTCAGCGGGCTCGGCAGCTCGCCGGTCAGCTTGATGCGCTCGCGGCGGTCGTCCGGGTTGAGGCGCGGCGTGGCCGACAGCAGCGCCTGCGTATAGGGATGGCGCGGATTGTTAAAAATCGCCTCTTTGCTGCCCTTCTCCACGCAGCGGCCCAGATACATCACCATCACCTCGTCCGCAATGTGCTCCACCACTGAGAGGTCGTGCGAGATAAAGACGTAGGAGAGGCCCATCTCCTGCTGCAGATCCATCATCAGGTTCAGCACCTGGGCGCGCACCGAAACGTCGAGCGCCGAAACCGGTTCGTCGGCGATCAGCACATCGGGTTCGAGCATCAGCCCGCGCGCGATGGCGATGCGCTGCCGCTGGCCGCCGGAGAACATGTGCGGATAGCGATCGTAATGCTCGGTTTTCAGGCCAACCTTCGCCATCATCTCCAGCGTCTTCTCTTTACGCTCCGCCTTGCTCAGCGCGGTGTTGATCAGCAGCGGCTCTTCGAGGATCTGGCTGACTTTCTTGCGCGGATTGAGCGAGCCGTAGGGGTTCTGAAACACAATCTGGATTTTCTGACGGCGCAGCTTCTGCGCCTGCGGATCGTGCTTCAGCAGATCCTGACCGTGCCAGTAAAGCTGCCCTTCGGTCGGCGTTTCGATCATGGTCAGCAGGCGGCCAAGCGTCGATTTGCCGCAGCCGGACTCGCCCACCACCGCCAGGGTTTTGCCGCGCTCCAGATTAAAGGAGACGCCGTCCAGCGCTTTCACCAGACGCTGCTGGCCGAACATCCCCTTCTTCACCGGGTAGTGTTTTTTCAGGTCAATCGCCTGCAGCAGGTAATCCTGCCTGGTATTATCAAGACTCATAGGTCGGTCTCCCGGCATCATCCAGCGGATAGTGACATTTGGACTGACGCCCCGGAATGTCGCGTAAGGCAGGTTCTTCTTTGCGGCAGCGATCGGTGGCGTACGGACAGCGCGGATTCAGCAGGCAGCCGATCGGGCGGTCATACTTGCCCGGCACCACGCCCGGCAGCGACGCCAGACGCGCTTTGTCGGCGGCAAATTCCGGCAGCGCGCGCAGCAGCGCCTGGGTGTAGGGATGGCGCGGCGCTTTGAAAATATCGCCCGCCTTACCGCTCTCCACTACCTGACCGGCATACATCACGATGATGTGATGCGCGGCTTCCGCCACCAGCGCCAGATCGTGCGTAATCAGGATCAGCGCCATATTCTCCTGCTGCTGCAGCTCCAGCAGCAGCTCGATAATCTGCGCCTGAATGGTCACGTCGAGCGCCGTAGTCGGCTCATCGGCGATCAGCAGCTTAGGCCGACAGGCGATCGCCATGGCGATCATCACGCGCTGGCTCATGCCGCCCGACAGCTGGTGCGGATAGACATCGAGACGCGACGCCGGGTCGGGAATGCCTACCTGCGTCAGCAGATCGATAGCGCGTTGACGGCGCGTGCGCCGGTTGCCGCCCTGATGCACCTTAATCGCTTCCATAATCTGGTAGCCGACGGTGTAGCAGGGGTTCAGGCTGGTCATGGGATCCTGGAAAATCATCGCCACTTCCGCACCCACCAGCTGGCGGCGCTCTTTTTCAGAGATGCGCTTCAGGTCGCGCTGGTTGAACTCCAGCTTCTCCGCCATCACTTTGCCAGGAAAATCGATCAGGCCCATAATCGCCAGCGAGCTGACCGATTTGCCCGAGCCGGACTCGCCGACGATCCCCACGACTTGCCCCTGCTCAACCTGATAGCTGATGCGGTCGACCGCGCGGAACGGTGCCTTATCGTCGCCGAAATGCACCGATAATTTATCTACATTTAATAACGCCATCTCGGTGCCTCTTACTGCTTGAGTTTCGGGTCGAGGGCGTCGCGCAAGCCGTCGCCCATCAGGTTAAACGCCAGCACGGTGAGCAGAATAGTCAGACCGGGAAAGGTCACCACCCACCAGGCGCTTTGCGCATACTGCAACACGTCGGAGAGCATGGTGCCCCACTCCGGCGTCGGCGGCTGCGCACCCATACCGAGAAAGCCCAACGCCGCCATATCGAGAATGGCGTTGGAGAAGCCCAGCGACGCCTGTACGATCAGCGGTGCCAGACAGTTAGGCAGAATATTGACGAACATCTGACGCAGCATGCCCGCGCCCGCCACGCTGGACGCGGTAACGTAGTCGCGGTTGACCTCGACCAGCACCGCGGCGCGGGTGAGACGGATATAGTGCGGCAGCGCGACAAAGGTCAGCGCGATAGAGGCGTTCACGATCGACGGCCCGAATATCGCCACCAGCACCAGCGCCAGCAGCAGGCTCGGCAGCGCCAGCATAATATCCACCACGCGCATAATGGTGGCGTCCACCACGCCGCCGAGGTAGCCCGCCAGCAGGCCGAATACCACGCCGAGGATCAGCGACAGCACCACCACCATACAGCCCACCAGCAGCGACAGGCGCGCGCCGTACATCAGGCGCGACAGCACGTCGCGGCCCACGTCGTCGGTGCCGAGGATATAGCTCCAGCTGCCGCCTTCCTGCCAGACCGGCGGATGCAGCAGCGCGTCGCGGAACTGCTCTGCGGGCGCGTGCGGCGCCAGCGCGCCGGCGAAGATGGCGATCAGCAGCATCAGCACCACATAGACCAGACCAACGACCGCGCCTTTGTTACGTTTAAAATAGTGCCAGAACTCCTGGATGGGGGTCATCGGCTTGGGTGCAGCGGGTACGCTTGCGGGATCAACAACAGACATGACGCCCCCTTATTTCTTGTGTCGTATGCGCGGATTGACCACGCCGTACAGCAGATCAACCAGCAGGTTGACCAGGATAATCAGCACCGCAGTCAGCAGCACGCCGCCCTGCACCACCGGATAGTCGCGGCGCTGCAGCGCTTCAATCAGCCAGCGGCCGAGGCCCGGCCAGGAGAAGATGGTTTCCGTCAGGATGGCGCCCGCCAGCAGCGTGCCGACCTGCAAACCAATCACCGTGACCACCGGCAGCATGGCGTTGCGCAGCGCATGAACCACGATAACGCGCATGCGCGTCAGCCCTTTGGCGCGCGCGGTGCGGATATAATCCTCGCCCAGCACCTCCAGCATCGCCGAGCGCGTCATACGCACAATCACCGCCAGCGGAATGGTGCCGAGCACGATGGCCGGCAGGATCATATGCATCACCGCGTCTTTAAAGTCGCCCGCTTCGCCCCAGAAGAGGGTGTCGATCAGCATAAAGCCGGTGAGCGGATTGCTGTCGTCGAGGAACACGGTGTCGCTGACGCGGCCGGAAACCGGCGTCAGGTTAAGCTGCACCGACACCAGCATAATCAGCATGATGCCCCACCAGAAAATCGGCATCGAATAGCCGGTCAGGGAGATGCCGACCGCGGTGTGGTCGAAGATCGAACCGCGCTTCACCGCCGCGATCACACCGACCGGAATACCGACGGCGACGGCGAAAATCATGGCGCAGATGCCCAACTCCAGCGTGGCTTTAAAGCGCGGCACGAACTCATCCCATACCGGGATGCGGCTCTTGAGCGAAATGCCCAGATCGCCATGCAGCACGCCGTAAATGTAGTGAACGTACTGTTTCCACAGCGGCTGGTCGAGGCCGAAGGCCGCCATCAGCTGGGCGTGACGTTCCGGGGAGATCCCGCGTTCGCCCGCCATGATCAACACCGGATCGCCGGGGATCATATGCACGAACGCGAAGGTCAACAGGGTGATACCGATAAATGTCGGGATGACAAGTCCCAGACGTCGGAGTATGAACTGCAGCATAAGCCGGATTCTCAGTCGTTTCCCGCCGCAACGAGGCGCGGGATCTATTGCTCACAACTCGCGTTCAGGCAAGCGCCTGGACGCGACGCAAAGTGCGTTTCACCGTCATCTTTCACGGTACAGGCGCGGCGACCTCCACCCGACGCTTGCAGCCGCAAACGGCGAAGAGGAGTTGGCTCGCCGCTTTCCTGCAGCGCGAAGATGTTGGGTTTATTCGAAGAAGTTAGCCGAACAAGCGCGTCGTCTGAGCGGGCCAGCGCCCGCTCAGGGGCCGAACGGGCCGGCCCCTGACGCAGGAATTATTCCTGGATATCGACGTTTTCGAAGTGGTGTTTGCCTAACGGATCGACCACGTAGCCAGAGACTTTTTTGCTCACCGGCTCAAAGACGGTGGAGTGCGCGATAATCAGCGCCGGCGCCTGGTCATGCATCACCACCTGCGCCTGCTTATAAAGCTCGATACGTTTATTGTGGTCCGCTTCGGCGCGCGCCGGCTGGATCAGATCTTCAAACGGCTTGTAGCACCAGCGAGAGTAGTTGGAGCCATCTTTTGCCGCCGCGCAGCTAAACAGCGTGGCGAAGAAGTTGTCCGGATCCCCGTTGTCGCCGGTCCAGCCCATCATCACCGACTGATGCTCGCCCGCTTTGGCGCGCTTCAGGTATTCACCCCACTCGTAGGTGACGATTTTGGCTTTCACGCCGATCTTCGCCCAGTCAGCCTGAACCATCTCCGCCATGCGGCGCGCGTTCGGGTTGTAAGGACGCTGAACCGGCATCGCCCACAGGTCGATAGAGAAGCCGTCCGGCAGGCCTGCTTCTTTCAGCAGCGCTTTGGCTTTTTCCGGATCGTAGGCGTAGTCCTGGATCGCGTCGTTGTAGCCCCACATGGTCGGCGGGATCAGGTTTTTCGCGGCCTGGCCTGCGCCCTGATAGACGGCGTCGATAATCGCCTGCTTGTTCACCGCCATGGTCAGCGCCTGACGCACCTTGACGTTATCCATCGGCTTCTTCTCGGTGTTGAACGAGAGGTAGCCGACGTTCAGGCCAGGCTGTTCCATCAGGTTGATTTTGGTGTCTTTCTTCATGCTGGCGATGTCGGCCGGGTTTGGATACGGCATCACCTGGCACTCGCCTTTCTGCAGCTTGGCGTAGCGCACAGAGGCATCTGGGGTAATAGAGAAGACCAGACGATCGATTTTTGGCTTAGTGCCCCAGAAATCCGGGTTGGCCTTATACAGAATGCGGGAGTCTTTCTGATACTGCTGCAGCACGAACGGACCGGTGCCGACCGGGTTCAGATCCAGCTTCTCCGGCGTGCCGGCTTTCTGCATGTTGTCCGCATACTCTTTCGACAGGATCGACGCGAAGTCCATACCGAGGTCGGCGAGGAACGGCGCTTCCGGGCGTGTCAGCGTAAAGCGTACGGTATGGTCGTCAACTTTTTCGACCTTGCCGATCAGCTTCGGCATGTCCATGCCTTCGAAGTATTCGTAGCTGCCGCCAGAGACGCCGTGATAGCTGTTGTTTTTATCCAGCTGACGCTCGAAAGAGAACACCACGTCGTCGGCGTTGAACTCACGCGTCGGTTTGAAATCTTTGGTGGTCTGCCACTTCACGCCCTGACGCAGGTGGAACGTATAGGTTTTGCCGTCTGCGCTGACGTCCCATTTTTCCGCCAGGCCAGGCTGCAGCTCGGTGGTGCCGATTTTGAACTCAACCAGACGGTTATAGATCGGCACAGAGCTGGCGTCATAGGTGGTGCCAGAGGTGAACAGCTGCGGGTTGAAGCCTTCCGGCGAGCCTTCTGAACAGTAAACGAGGGTTTTTGCCTGAACACCTGCGGCGACGGTCATAGCAATCAGGCTCAGACCGACCTTCAGCATCCTGGATTTGGCCAGGGAGTTGATCATGCTTTTGCTCCATTGTGATGTGTTGTTGTGTGTATTGCCCGACCTCTGTTTTTTTTATGCGGTTCAGGCAGACCACTGACATGGTCGAAAGTGCGGAGCGTTCTTGTTGTGTTTTTCCGACGCCGTGGAAACTGCCGGATCACGCCGCTTCTGCAACTTTATTGACGCATCAATTTGTCAACAGTTGCAATGAACGTCAATACAGCCGCGAGTTATTTACACAGAGTGTGAGGAATAGCAAGCAACGGTAAAAAAAAGCCTTTACGCTTAATTGCCGGATATTGCACAGCGCTTTTCGCCGGCAAACCAGATATCCCACTAACCCAGGGGATAATTGACAGTGATTCTCACCGCTAAAAAACAGCGGCGCTTACCCGATAAATGTTGAATAACTGAACGATTTAGCGTGCGTTATCGCGTCCAGGCAGTGGAAAATGCTGGGATACAGGCATAAGCAATCAGCATGACGATAAAAAAGGTCATAAGAAAAACGTGATGCGAAATAAGCGTCTGGGCCTGATGCAGCGCGTGATAGCGCGCGAAAAAGGGGAATAATCGAAGGAAACGCGCTCAGGCGGCGGCAAAGAGGGATTTCGTTGGGTTTCTCATAAAACGGCAGAGAAAAGCAGAAATTATCACCGACGATATTTTGTCGAAAAAGAGGTAACGGAATGGTTCGATACTCGCTGTTAATGCCTCATAAAAACTTATGCGAATGACGCTTTTGGCCGCAACAGTTTTTGTCTAGCAGTAAATTAATGCCGGGCGAGAAAACGTGGAACAAGGGCAAATATAGATAACACGGATAGATGCTGCAGCAGTAATTCAAACAGGCCGCACCGGAGCTTAAACGCGGATGGCATGGACGGAAGAGCAAAGCGTCCCGCGACAAAGCGAAAGAACGCATCTCCAGCGCCGTCATTCAAACAGGCAGCTCTTTAGCTAAAACGCGAATGATATGGGCGGAAGAGCAAAGCGTCCCGCGACAAGGATGTCGCGGGCCGAGCGCGCAGGGATGCGTACAGCGACTTTGCGATCCGCTCATGTCATGCGCGTCGGCACACAGCTCGCAGCCCTCTTTTGCTACAGACGAAAAAAAACCTGCTTTTTCAAGCAGGTTTCTTAAATCTGGTCGGTGAGAGAGGATTCGAACCTCCGACCCCTTCGTCCCGAACGAAGTGCGCTACCAGGCTGCGCCACTCACCGATGGGGGCGCATGTTACTGCGCCCACCTTTCAGCGTCAACCGCTTTTTAGCGGTTTAGCCGCGTTCGCCTGGAAAGCAGCCTGCCCGCCAAAATTCTGGTGCTTCTCAGTCACATCCCGCGCGTCGCTGTGCGACGAAACCGGCGCCTGACACCAGTTATTCGCCGCCTTAATGCCGCCGTTCGGCGAGGTATACCCCAGACAACCGAGAATGGTATCGAACAGCTCAACGTGACGATGCGTCTTGCCGACGCGCTGCTGCGCCTGTAAACGCTCGAAATTCGCGCGGTTGTTGGCATCAGCCAGATACTTATCCGACGCCCACACCATCATCGGCACGCGGAACTGCTCCGGCGGCGCCAGCTCGCGCGGCGTGCCGTGCAGATGGGTATTCTCGCTGATCGACTCACCGTGGTCGGCGGCGTAAAACACAATCGCTTTCTTGTCGCGCAGCTGATCCAGCACGCTGTCCAGCATGGTGTCGACATAGAGAATCGAGTTATCGTAGGCGTTGATCAGCTGCGCCTTACTGCAGGTCTCATCCACGCCCATACACTCCGGCTGATAGCGCGCGAAACTGCGCGGATAGCGCTGCGAATAGAGATAGTGCGAGCCTTTGGTATGCAGCACCACCAGATGCTTGCCGTGCGGATAACGATCCAGCGACGCCTTCAGCTCCGGCACCAGCAGCATATCGTCCACCGACTTGCCTGCGTTGTGCGGCTCCGAGCCAATCTGCTCGCGGAAGGCAAAGTTATTCACTTCCGCGTTATCGTAAAACCACACCTCGCTCTGCATGGCGAACAGCTCGGACGAAAAGCCCAGCTCCTTCATCACGGCGAAAATATTCTTCTCTTTCAGCGTGCGGCCCGGACTCTCCTCGGTGCCGCCCTCGCGCACAAACATACAGCGCAGCGACAGCTTGGTGGCGGTGTCGCACGACTCGCCGCGGAACGCCACCAGATTCTTCTCTTTCGACAGCTTCGGCGTGGTATCGCGGCCGTAGCCCAGCATGCCCATATGATCCCAGCGCGTGGTCTCGCCGATGACGAACACCACGTAGGTGTCGTCGATGCCCGGCGGCGCGACATAGGTAAATTTCTTCGCCGGATCGAGCAGCTCCTGACTATCCAGCGTCTCGTCGATACGCGTCCAGGCAAACAGCCCTACCGCCGCCAGCCAGTTCGACGGCAGATAAGAGTGCGCCACCACGCCGCCGTAGCTCGGCAGATCGATATTGGTGATCTCTTCGTTGGCTTTTTGCAGCTTGTCGAAATAGCGGATCGGCAGCCACACCAGCGCCACGCAAAGCAGCATCATCAGCGCTGGCTTAAGACGCTGGCCGGGCGTACGCAGCTGCTCAATCAGCGTCTGGCTGAGATTGTTACGCCAGATCATCAGCAGCGGCAGCGCGCTGACGGCGACCATCCACAGCACAAAATGCAGGCCGACCACCTCTTTCGACAAATCGACGTCGGTGGTCATCACCGACGCGACGATGCCGTAGCCGATCACCACATTGAAAAAGGCCATGTAGTAGGCAGCAGCGACGGAAATCAGCACCAGCAGCGTCGCCAGCACACGATACAAACGTTTGCCACCCAGCGACAGCAAACGCATCAGGAAAAAGGTCAGCACCACAATGGCCATCACTTCGGTCACTGCGGTCAGCCAGTTGGTCACGGTCGATTTGGTTAAAAAGCCGTCAAAGCGACGGTAAAAAATCGGCAGGTTAAGCAAAATGCCGATGTATAACGCCAGCAGCAGCGACAGCTTTTGCTGGGTTATGGTCTTTATGTAATTCATCTTAAAGGGTTTTCCCGGGGCTGGAGCACGATGTTGAACGCTATTGTGACTACCGCAACGCAGAAGAGTTCGCTTAATTAGCGCAGAGACATGACGATTTCTTGACGAACAGGAAGAATCTGAACGGGATCGGACGGCTCTTTCACGAGGCGGCTCAGTAGAACACAAATTAACCAGACAGGCCAGAAAAGAGGGAGAGAGCGCAGGAAACAGGAGCGGGCCCGCATCGGGGCCCGTACAAACTTAGCGAATGATATTCAGCGTCACGTCGATGTTGTTGCGCGTGGCGTTGGAGTACGGACAAACGATATGCGCCGCGTCCACTAGCTTCTGCGCTTCCGCTTCATCCATCTCCGGCAGGTGAATATTCAGTTTGGCTTCGATGCCGAAACCGTCTGGGATCGGGCCGATGCCGACTTCGCCTTCGATCCACGCATCTTTCGGCATCGCGATTTTATCGCGGCCCGCCACAAACTTCATGGCGCCGAGGAAGCAGGCAGAGTAACCAGCCGCGAACAGCTGCTCCGGGTTGGTGACTTCGCCGCCTGCGCCGCCCATCTCTTTCGGCACGCCCAGCTTCACATCCAGCACGCCGTCAGAAGAGGTTGCACGACCATCACGGCCGCCGGTGGCTTTGGCTTTTGCGGTATAAACAACTTTCTCTAAAGACATAACTTCCTCTCTGTTTTAAACGATTTAATCGCACGCGATTAATATAAGTGTAGCAGCTGTTTTAGCGGGCGCGAGCGCCCGGTAAATCCTCAACGCGACCGGTTCAGATTGTCGCGCAGTAAATCGAGTTCGTTCTTCAGCGCCAGCAGCGTGGCGTCGTCGCAGGCCGTCGCGCACTGTACCGTCTCCGGAATGGCGCTCGCCTGGCTTTGCAGCGCCCGGCCCTGCTCCGTCAGCGTGACCACCACCTGACGCTCATCCTGGCGCGAACGCTGGCGGTTAATCAGCCCGGCGCTCTCCAGCCGCTTCAGCAGCGGCGTCAGCGTGGCGGAGTCGAGAAACAGCTGCTCCCCAATCTCCGACACGGTGAGATCGTCCTGCGCCCACAGCACCAGCATCACCAGATACTGCGGATAGGTGAGATCGAGCTGCGACAGCAGTTGCCGATAGACTTTATTCATCGCCAGATTGGCGGAATAGAGCGCGAAACAGAGCTGTTGATTGACCAACAGTGGCGCTGGCTTCGCTTTTTTGTCATTTTGGTTACTGTTCATGGCAGTAAATATAAATAGCGCGCTAGATAATTGCAAGCAACTTTTTATCACGAGGGCTTTTGCATGCTGGAATCTCTGGAAGAGCAGGCGCGACGCTATGCGACACGCGCCCATGCTGAAGCCGGTCAACGGCGCAAATATACCGACGAGCCTTATATCGTTCATCCCGCCGCTGTGGTTGAGCTGGTGCGCAGCGTCAGCGCGGACGAGGCGCTGCTGGCGGCGGCCTGGCTGCACGATACGGTAGAGGACACCGACACCACGCTGGCGGACATTGCGGCCCATTTTGGCCCGCGCGTGGCGCAGCTGGTAGAGATGCTCACCGACAGCGCCCAGCCGCAGGCGAAAAACCGCGCGGCGCGCAAGCTGGCGCATTTTCGCCACACCGCAGAGGCCTCGCCTGAGGCGCAAACCATCAAGCTGGCCGATATCATCGACAACACGCGCGCTATCGTGCGCTTCGATCCCCACTTCGCGCGGGTCTATCTGGTAGAGAAACGTATTCAGATTGACCTGCTGAAGCAGGGAGACGCGCAGCTATGGCGCCAGGCCAGCGCCAGCATCGAACAGGGCATCGCGCAGCTGGGCGCCCCGCCCTACAACGTGCCGCAAAGCTGGTTCGACAGGCAGGCGGCAAAATACAGTCGCCTGAGCTAAAAAAAAACCCGCCTCTGGCGGGTTCTCTTTTTTTCTTCTTTTTAGTCCAGTAACTGCCGTCCCAGATAGGGGTTGGCATGCAGCAATTTCATCAGTTTCTGCGCCGTGGCAGAAGGACGCGTCCGTCGCGCTTCCCAGCTTTTAACCGAGGAGACGCTGACGCCCATCACTTTGGCAAATTCATCTACTTTCATACCGGTTAATTCACGCAGGCGTTGCGGCTCTGGCATAGCGGGCTGAAGCTGAATTTCAGTTGTGGCAGGTGTTGCATCACGTGTCAGTACAATCTGCTCAAGGCTGCTGAGCAATTCAAAAACAGGATCTTTTACTTCCATAGAGAACTCCTTAAAACTCACTATGAATCACGTGAAAGTAGGGTAAAAACCAAATGGTTCACACACCGATTGTTGCAGGCTGTATCCCGCAAGGGTTTATCATTTTTGTTAGTGAAACCCTTACGGGACACAGCCTGATGCGCAGCGACTGAAAAAGCAGCCGAACACTGCGTCATCTCGTCGGGATTCTAAGTATGGATAGAGACCTGACGATTTGCTGCGTGAATATTGATTATTTTTTTAGCTAAACCTGTCCTTTTTGCTATATGCAAATCAAGCCCTTGATCACAAAAGGCAAACCCGCCGCGCCTCGCTTAAAAAAAGCGCAAAAAATGCAAAAAATGCGCAACGTTTACACTGCTACTGTAAGCCTTTCTGCCTAAAAATCAGGCAAAAATCGCGCCACAATGCAAAGCCTGTGATTTTTTCATATTTCATACCCTGTTCAGATGACGACAGAATGAACTCTGCACCGCGGCGATGCCCCTCTCTGGCGCAGCTGCACCCTGTTAAGGAAACGGAAATGGATTCACGGTTCGATTTTCACGCCAGCTATGCGTCGCATCGCGTGCCGATGATGGGCCGCAACGCCGTCGCCACCTCGCAGCCGCTGGCGGCACAGGCTGGTCTGCGCATCATCCAGCAGGGCGGCAACGCGGTAGACGCGGCGATCGCCAGCGCTATGGCGCTGACGGTGCTGGAGCCGACCGGCAACGGCATCGGCAGCGACGCCTTTGCCCTTGTCTGGGACGGCAGCCAGCTGCATGGCCTGAACGCCTCGGGCCGCGCGCCGGCAGCCTGGACGCCAGAGCGCTTCGTCGGCCGCAGCCGCATGCCGGAGATCGGCTGGGAAGCGGTGACCGTGCCGGGCGCGGTGTCGGCCTGGGTGGCGCTGGCGGCGCGCTTCGGCACGCTGCCGCTGACCACGCTGGCGCAGCCCGCCATCGACTACGCGCGCCACGGCTTTCCGGTTTCGCCGCTGATTGGCGAACTCTGGCAGCGCGGCTTCGATAAGCTTCAGCATCAGCCCGGCTTTCGCCAGTGCTTTGCGCCTGATGGCCGTCCGCCGCGCGTTGGCGAGCTGTTCCGCAACCCGGCGCAGGCCGACACGCTGCAGAAGATTGCCGAAAGCAACGGCGAGAGTTTTTATCGCGGCGAACTGGCGGAGAAAATCGCCGCCTGCGCGCGCCAGCACAACGCCGCCCTGACGCTGGCCGATCTCAACAACCACCGCGCCGACTGGGTTAGCGTGCTGTCGCAGCCGTTTGCCGGGGGTTCGGTGCAGGAGCTGCCGCCTAACGGCCAGGGGATCGCCACGCTGATTGCGCTGGGCATTCTCGAGCAGCTCGATATCGGCCGCTATGCGCCCGATTCCGTGCCCTGGCTGCACCTCTCTATCGAGGCGATGAAGCTGGCGCTGGTGGATCTTGAGCGCTACGTCAGCGATGAGGATCATCTGGAGTTCCCGGCGCAGCGGCTGCTGAGCGAGCCCTATCTGCGCCAGCGCGCGGCGCTGATCGATCCTGAGCGCGCAGGCGACTTCACCTTCGGCGCGCCGCAGCAGAGCGGCACCGTCTATCTCAGCACCGCAGACGCCAGCGGCATGATGGTCTCATTTATTCAGTCGAACTTTATGGGTTTTGGTTCCGGCGTGGTGGTGCCTGACACCGGCATCAGTTTACAGAATCGCGGCGCGGGCTTTTCGCTCGACCCGTCGCATCCCAACGTGGTAGCGGGCGGCAAGCGTCCGTTCCACACCATTATTCCCGCGTTCGCGCTCGACGCGCAGGGCGCGCCGCTGATGTCGTTCGGCGTGATGGGCGGGCCGATGCAGGCGCAGGGCCATCTGCAGCTGGCGCTGCGGATTATGCTGCACAAACAGAACCCGCAGGCGGCGATCGACGCGCCGCGCTGGCGTGTTGAACAGGGCCGACAGGTGGTGTTCGAAGCCGCGCTTGACCGCAACACGCTGGCGGCGCTGCGCCGGCTGGGCCATCAGGTCACGCTGGAGGATCCGCTACAGGGCTATCACTTCGGCGGCGCGCAGGCGATTGTGCGCGATCCGCAGGGGTTTTACATCGCGGCGACCGAGAGCCGCAAGGATGGTCAGGCGGTGGTGTTCTAGCGAAAACCAGGCCGCCTGGCAAACCGCATCAGGCGGCGATAACCGGCCGCACGCCCAGCGTATGGCAGATGGCGTAGCTCATTTCCGCGCGGTTCAGGGTATAGAAGTGGAAATCCTTCACCCCTTCGCGCGACAGGATTTTCACCATATCCATGGCGATATTGGCGCCAACCATTTTGCGCGTCTCAGCATCATCGTCCAGCCCGGCGAACATGGCGTTCATCCAGCCCGGCACGCGCACGTTGGTCATGGTGGCGAAGCGCGTCAGCTGTTTAAAGTTCGACACCGGCAAGATGCCCGGCACGATCTCGACGTCGATGCCGGTGGCGACGCAGCGGTCGCGGAAGCGCAGGTAGCTTTCCACATCAAAGAAGAACTGGGTGATGGCGCGGCTGGCGCCCGCGTCGATTTTGCGCTTCAGGTTAATCAGATCCGCCTGCGCGCTTTTCGCTTCCGGATGCACCTCGGGATAGGCGGCGACAGAGACGTCGAAATCGCCCACCTCTTTCAGCAGAGAAACCAGATCGCAGGCGAACATCTCGGGTTTGCCGCTGTTGGCCGGCAGATCGCCGCGCAGCGCCACGATATGCCGAATGCCGCTGTTCCAGTAATCCTGGGCAATGGCGCGCAGCTCGTCGCGTGAGGCGTCGATGCAGGTCAGATGCGGCGCCGCTTCCAGACCGGTGCGATCCTTAATGCCTTTGATGATGCTGTGGGTGCGGTCGCGCTCGCCGGAGTTGGCGCCGTAGGTGACGGAGACGAACTTCGGCTTCAGGCTGCTGAGACGATCGATGGAGTGCCACAGGGTCTCTTCCATTTCGCTGGTGCGGGGCGGAAAAAATTCGAATGAGACGTTAATGCGCCCGTTCAGCTCTGCCAGGCTCTGATTCAGCGCTTCGCGCTGGTTGGCATGAAAGAAACTCATCCTGCTTACCTCATCAAAAACGTCGGGTTAATTTTTTGCCTGCGAACATCCATACGTTTAGACGTCCAGATGCACAAAATGAACCAATCCAGCAGAGGCGTCAACAGAAAAGTAATAAACAGGTGTGACAAAAATTCAGGCAGGTTGAGGGAATTTCACGCGGGGGTGACAGGCGCCTGTCGCAGGACAGGCGCCTGAAAATTACAGCAGTTGGGCAAGTCGATGAATATCGGACTGAATGGCGCCCGCCGTGACGTCGCGCCCGGCGCCCGGACCGCGGATCACCAGCGGATTATCGCGATACCAGCGGCTTTCGATGGCGAAGACGTTATCGCACGGCAGCAGCGACGCCAGCGGATGCTCTGGCCGTACCGCTTCAACGCCGACGCGCGCTTTGCCGCTGGCGTCGAAACGCGCCACGTAGCGCAGCACCAGCCCCATCTCCTGCGCGGCCTCAAAACGCTGCAGCATCTGCTCGTTAAGCGCCTCGCCATGCTCGAAGAAGTCGTCAATCGATCCCGCCTCGCAGTTCGCGGGCACCAGCGACTCGACGCGCACCTGATCCGGCTCGATGTTGTAGCCCGCCTCGCGCGCGAGGATCACCAGCTTGCGCTTCACGTCCTGACCCGAGAGGTCGACGCGCGGATCTGGCTCGGTTAAGCCCTGCTGCCACGCCTGGTCCACCAGCTCGGTAAAGGGCACCGTGCCGTCAAACTGCAGGAACAGCCACGACAGCGTGCCGGAGAAGATGCCGCTGATCGCCAGAATGGTGTCGCCGCTGTCGCGCAGATCGCGCACCGTGTGGTTAATCGGCAGCCCGGCGCCCACCGTGGCGTTATAGAGCCAGTGTCGGCCGGTTTTGGCGAAGGCGTCGCGGATCTGACGCCAGGTCTGGCTGTCAGAGGCGCCCGCCACTTTATTGGCGCTGATCACGTGGAAACCGTGGCTGGCGAAGTCGAGATACTGCTGCGCCAGCGGCGTGCTGGCGGTGACGTCGAGCACCACCAGATCGTCGAACGGATGCGCGCGCATCCACAGAAACAGCGACTCTTCGTCGCGCGCTTCCGCTTCATCGTCAAAGAAGGCGAGCGCGCGGCTGGCGTCAAGACCTTCATAGCTCAGCAGGCTGCGCTGGCTGTCCGCCACGCCCGCCAGCACATATTCAAAACCGGTGCGCGCCGAGAGCGCTTCCTGCTCGCGCGCGAACAGCTCCAGCCAGCGCGAACCGATATTGCCTTTGCCGAACAGCATCAGGCCGATACGCTTTTCGGCGCGAAACAGCGACTGATGCAGCCCCTGGATCAGCGACTGCGTCGGGCCGACGCGCAGCACCGCCACCAGGCTAATGTGATCTTCCGACTGCCAGACGAACTCGACCGGCTGATCCTGAATCTCCTGCCAGAAGCGGTGGCTGTGCAGCGGATTGCGCGTGACGCCCGCGCCGACCAGCGCCACCAGCGCCAGCCCTTCGCGCAGCTGCAGATGGGCGGGCAGTCCCGCATCCTGCAGCAGCTGGAAGACGCTGTTGACCACTTCCGCGGTATAGCAAAGCTGCAGCAGCTGGCGATCCGGATGGACGCCGGTCGCCAGCGGGCGCAGCTGCGCGCGCTTGAGGTGCAGCTCTACCTCTTTATGCAGCGCCGCGAAGTCGTGCTCATCCGGCACCTGAACGTCAATCAAACAGACGTCGTCATGGCTGGTGACGATGCGCGCGCCGGTGCCGGAGGCGAGCACGCGCTCGATGCGCGTCGAGCCCTGCTCCGGCTGATAGCTGCAGCGCAGCTGAAGGTCGATATCGCTGCCGGAAACCGGCTGCAGCGTGCGGGTATGCAGCACCGGCGCGGCGAGGCGCGCCAGTTCGCTGGCTTCGTCGAGGCGCAGCAGCGGCAGCAGGCAGGCGTCGGAGACTTTGCGCGGATCGGCGCTGTAGACCCCGGCGACGTCGCTCCAGATAGTGACGCGATTGACGCCCGCTAGCGCGCCGATCTGCGTGGCGGAGTAGTCTGAGCCGTTACGGCCCAGCAGCACGGTTTCGCCAGCGTCGTTGCGGCTGATAAATCCGGTCACCACGATGCGCTGATGCGGATGCTGCGCCAGCAGCGTTTGCAGCAGCGGCCAGGATTTGCCTTCGTCTACCTGCGGCTGGGCGGCGCGCTCGGCGCGCAGAAAATCGCGCGCGTCGAGCCAGCAGGCGTCAATGTCGCGCTGGCTCAGCACCGCGGCCATCAGCCGCGCCGACCACACTTCGCCATGGCCGACCACTTCGGCGTAGACCGCGTCAGTGATCGCACCATCCAGCAGCGCGGCGAGCTTTTCCAGATCGCGGATAAAGCTGGCGCTGAGCGGTTCGGCATACTCAGCAGGCAGCAGCCCAGCGATCAGTTCGCTGTGATAACGCCGTAAAGCCTGTTGCACCTGATGCGCGGCCAGGCGATCGCTCTGGCTGAGTTTCAGCCAGCTAATCAGCTGGTTGGTGGTCGAGCCCGCCGCCGACACCACCATCAAATCGCCCGGCTGACTGTAATCCGCCATGATGCTGGCGACGCGCTGGTAACAGCGCGCATCGGCCAGGCTGCTGCCGCCAAATTTATGCAACTGCTTGATATTCGGCGTTGCCGCGCCGGCTGAAATCGTCATTTTTAACCCTCAGACGCCGTCCGGAACGCATTATCCAGATCGGCGATTAAATCTTCATGATCCTCAATGCCCACAGAGACGCGGAGCAAGGTTTCCGAAATGCCCGCCGCCGCGCGCGCTTCCGCCGACATGCCAGCGTGCGTCATGGTCGCGGTGTGGGAAATCAGGCTCTCGACGCCGCCCAGCGACTCCGCCAGCGTAAACAGCTGCAGCGCCTTGAGGAAACGGCGCAGTAGCGCTTCGTCGCCGTCCAGCTCGAAACTCAGCATCGCGCCGAAGCCGCGCTGTTGACGCGCCGCGTATTCGTGCCCGGCGTTTTCCGGCAGCGAAGGATGATACAACTTTTTCACCAGCGGCTGCTGTTGCAGATAGCTCACAATCGCCAGCGCGTTGCGCTGCGCCGCGGCCATGCGCGGCGCCAGGGTGCGCAGACCGCGCAGCAGCAGGTAGCTGTCGAAGGCCGCGCCGGTGACGCCGATATTGTTCGCCCACCAGGCTAGCTCGGTCACTAACGCCGGATCGTTGGCAATCACCGCGCCCGCCACCACGTCGGAGTGGCCGTTGAGGTATTTGGTGCAGGAGTGGATCACCAGATCCGCGCCCAGCGCCAGCGGGTTTTGCAGCGCCGGACTCAGGAACGTGTTGTCGACCACGCTAACGGCACCTGCTTCCCGCGCCGCCCCGCAGATGGCGGCGATATCCACCACGCGCAGCAGCGGATTGCTCGGGCTTTCCACCAGCACCAGCTTCGGTTTTTCCGCCAGCGCTGCATCCAGCGCCGCGCGGTCGCCCTGATCGACGAACTTCACGCGATACGCGCCGCGCTTCGCCATGCTGTCGAACAGGCGATAGCTGCCGCCGTAGCAGTCGTGCGGCGCGACCAGCAGATCGCCTGGCTTCAGGAACACCGTGGTCACCAGATGGATCGCGGACATGCCGGTATTGGTCAGCACCGCGCCCGCGCCGCCTTCCAGCTCTGCCAGCGCGCGCTGCACCACGTCGCGCGTCGGGTTGCCGCGACGCGAGTAGTCATGGGCGCGCGGCTCATTGAAATCGAGAAAGTTATAGGTGCTGGAGAGGTGGATCGGTGGGACAACGCAGCCATATTGCTCGTCATCATTCAAACCGCTGCGGACTGCGATGGTTGCCTGTTTACGCGTCATGGTGCTCTTTGTTCCTGAAGAGAGTAATAAAGAGGCAACAGGATAACATTCCACGATTGGACGTCAATACATCTGGACATCTAAATGTCTTTGCGTATAGATTGAGCGGAATGCCATAACCCGCTAAAATTACCCCTCATTGCCTGCGTTTTGCGTCCGCACCGGCGGCCAGGATGAAGAAACCCCGCAGTTCAAGAGGTCAGGCACGGTAAAATCGGGCATAATCCACGGATTTCCCCACTTTTAACTTTTATTGATTAAGGTAACCCATGGCTGAATGGAACGGCGAATATATCAGCCCCTACGCTGAACACGGTAAGAAGAGTGAGCAGGTTAAGAAAATCACAGTTTCTATCCCGTTGAGCGTGCTGAAGATTTTAACGGATGAGCGTACCCGTCGACAGGTGAACAACCTGCGTCACGCCACAAATAGCGAACTGCTGTGCGAAGCCTTTTTACACGCCTTTACCGGACAGCCGCTGCCGGATGATGTCGACCTGCGTAAAGAGCGCAGCGACGAGATCCCGGAAGAAGCGAAGAAAATTATGCGCGAGATGGGCATCGATCCCGACACCTGGGAATACTGATCCATCAGACATAAAAAAACCCAGCCTTGGCTGGGTTTTTTCTTGCCGTCGAACCCGAGAGGGTCGAATGCCTTTTTAATCTTATTTTTTCGCGCCTGGCACGCTGAAACGCTTGTTAAAGCGGTCAACACGGCCACCAGTTGCAACTTCACGCTGCTTACCGGTGTAGAACGGGTGGCATTTACCACACACGTCCAGGTTCAGATCGTGAGACATAGTAGAGCGAGTGTGGATCACGTTACCGCAGGTGCAAGTGATGGTCACAGCTTCGTATTTCGGGTGAATACCTTGTTTCATGGGAAACCTCATAAAAGGCCGTGTCGCTCTCCGTGCCAGGGAAAAAACCTGCACAGCACCACACGCGGTTGAACATTAATGTTTAGGCTCTGGCGAGAGCTTTCTCACCAAAGGCGGCATACTATACAGAAAATAACCGCTTTTAGCAAATCTTCTGCAAGATACCCGCTGCTCGCGCCAGCTGATACACTACCTCTCCCGCGATGAATCGTTGAACCGGAAAGAGATTGCCATGCCCGTTGTTCAGGTTGCCCTGCCCGTTCCGCTCCCCCGTCTGTTTGACTATCTGCCGCCGCACGGCGCGCAGCCGGTGCTGGGCGGACGCGTCAGCGTGCCGTTCGGCAACCGCAAAATGGTCGGCGTCGTGGTGGGCTTCCGCGAACAGAGCGACCTGCCGGAAGCGCAGCTTAAGCGCGTCGCCGAGGTGCTGGACAACGCGTCGCTCTATCCCCCCTCGCTCTGGCGCCTGCTTAACTGGGCGGCGGGCTACTATCACTCTCCCGTCGGCGAAGTCTTAAGCCATGCGCTACCGGTGCTGCTGCGCCAGGGCAAACCGGCGCAAGAGGCGCCGCTGTGGCAGTGGGTGATTACCGAACAGGGCCAGGCGACTACGCCGGAAAGCCTGAAGCGCGCGCCGAAACAGCAGCAGGCGCTGGCGGCGCTGCGTCATCAGCCGCTCTATCGCCATCAGGTCGCCGAGCAGGATCTCACCGAGACGGCGTTTCAGGCGCTGCGTGCGAAGGGCCTGTGCGACCTGCGCGAACATCAGCCGCAGCGGCGGGACTGGCGCGAACGCTATGCGGTGAAAGGCGAGCGCCTGCGCCTCAATACCGATCAGGCGATGGCGGTCGGCGCCATCCGCAGCGAGGATGAGCACTATGCCGCCTGGCTGCTGGCGGGCATCACTGGCTCTGGCAAAACCGAGGTCTATCTCAGCGTACTGGAGAACGTGCTGGCGCGCGGCAAGCAGGCGCTGGTGCTGGTGCCGGAGATCGGCCTGACGCCGCAAACCATCGCCCGCTTCCGCGAACGCTTCGACGCGCCCGTCGACGTGCTGCACTCTGCCCTTAACGACAGCGAGCGGCTCGCCGTCTGGCTGCGCGCGCGTCAGGGCGAAAACGCCATTATCATCGGCACGCGCTCGGCGCTGTTTACGCCGCTGGCGCGCCCTGGCGTGATCATTATCGATGAAGAGCACGACAGCTCCTATAAACAGCAGGAAGGCTGGCGCTATCAGGCGCGCGACCTGGCGGTGTTTCGCGCGCGCGAAGAGAATATCCCCATCGTGATGGGCTCGGCGACGCCAGCGCTGGAGACGCTGCACAACGTGCGCAGCGGCAAATATCGCCAGCTCGATCTGACCAAGCGCGCCGGCAACGCGAAGCCGGCGCTGCAGCAGCTGGCGGATCTCAAAGGCCAGCAGCTGATCGGCGGACTGGCGCCCGCGCTGATTGGCAAAATGCGCCAGCATCTGCAGGCGGACAATCAGGTGCTGCTGTTCCTTAACCGCCGCGGCTATTCCCCCGCGCTGCTCTGCCACGACTGCGGCTGGATTGCCGAATGCCAGCGCTGCGAGCGCTACTACACGCTGCATCAGCAGCAGCGCCAGCTGCGCTGCCACCACTGCGACAGCCAGCGCCCGCTGCCTAACCAGTGCCCGCAGTGCGGCTCGACGCATCTGCTGCCGGTGGGCGTCGGCACCGAACAGCTGGAGCAGCAGCTCGGCACGCTGTTCCCTGGCGTGCCGGTGTCGCGTATCGACCGCGACACCACCAGCCGCAAGGGCGCGCTGGAGCAGCATCTGGCTGATGTGCATCGCGGCGGCGCGCGCATTCTGGTGGGCACGCAGATGCTGGCGAAAGGCCATCACTTCCCGGACGTGACGCTGGTGTCGCTGCTGGATGTGGACGGCGCGCTCTTTTCCGCCGATTTCCGCGCCGCCGAGCGCTTCGCGCAGCTCTATACCCAGGTCGCCGGCCGCGCCGGCCGCGCCGGCAAGCAGGGCGAAGTGCTGTTACAGACCCATCATCCCGAGCATCCGCTGCTGCAGACGCTGCTGCATCAGGGCTATTTCGCCTTCGCTCAGCAGACACTGCTGGAGCGCCAGTCGGTGATGCTGCCGCCCTGGACCAGCCACGCGCTGTTTCGCGCTGAGGATCACGACAACCAGCAGGCGGCTGAATTTTTGCAGCAGCTGCGCAATCTGCTGGACGCCAGCCCGCTCAAAGACAGCGCCATGTGGCTGATGGGGCCGGTTCCGGCACTGCAGCCGAAGCGCGGCGGACGCTGGCGCTGGCAGCTGCTGGTGCAGCACGCCTCGCGCAAACGCCTGCAGCAGCTGCTCGACGGCTCGCTGCCGCTGATCGCCACGCTGCCCGCCGCGCGCAAAGTCAAATGGACGCTCGATATCGACCCCACCGAGAGCTGAGCCTGCGAGCCAGATCGAAAAAAGTCGCACAAGTCACAATTTTTATGCAAATTAAGTAACAACCCAGCCGCGCAATCGTTAACAATGTGCGCGGCGTGGCTTTTTTCGCCACAACTATCTCAGCAATGCGTCAGGAGTAGAGTGTTGGAGCAGAATCACCAGGCGCCCGCCGCCACCATGAAAGATGTGGCTGAAAAGGCAGGCGTCTCAACCGCAACCGTTTCACGCGCGCTGATGAATCCTGAAAAGGTCTCGGCGGCGACGCGGCAGAAAGTTGAACAGGCGGTGATTGCCGTCGGCTACGCGCCGCACGGCCTGACGCGCAACGCGCGACGCGGCGAGACGCAAACCATTCTGGTGGTTGTGCCCGACATCTGCGATCCCTTTTTTAGCGAAATCATCCGCGGCGTTGAGGTGACGGCGGCGCACGAGGGTTATCTGGTGCTGATTGGCGACTGCGCGCACCAGAATCAGCAGGAGAAGACCTTTCTGGATCTGCTGCTGACGCGCCAGATCGACGGCATGGTGCTGCTCGGCTCGCAGATCCCCTTCGATCCGGCAAACGACGAGCAGCGTAATCTGCCGCCGATGGTGATGGCGAATGAGTTCGCGCCGGAGATGTCGCTGCCTACCGTGCATATCGACAACCTTACCGCCGCCTTCGAGGCGGTGAATCACCTGCTGCAGCTTGGTCATCGCCAGATCGCCTGCATCGGCGGGCCGGAAGAGATGCCGCTGTGCCAGTACCGCACCCAGGGCTATATTCAGGCGCTGCGCCGCAGCAATATCGCCGTCGATCCCACCTATATCGTGCGCGGCGACTTCAGTTTCGAAGCGGGCGCGCAGGCGTTGAAGCAGCTGATGGCCCTGCCGCAGCCGCCGCGCGCCCTGTTCTGCCACAGCGATATGCTGGCGCTCGGCGCGATGAATCAGGCCAAACGCCTCGGCCTGCGCGTGCCGCAGGATCTGTCGATTGTCGGCTTCGACGATATCGAACTTGCCCGCTATTGCGAACCGCCGCTCACCACCGTGACGCAGCCGCGCTATCAGATTGGCCGCGAGGCGATGCTGCTGTTGCTGGATGAGCTGCAGGGCAAGCGCGTCAATAACGGTTCGCGCCTGCTCGACGCGGAACTCACCGTGCGCGGCAGCACGGCGCCAGAGAAGAAGCGCGAGAAATAACCGCTCTTTTCGGTTATTTTCAGTAGATTCTTAAGGCGAACACTGCTGGTCAAAGTTCCAACCCTTAAGTAACATGGCGGACTCCTTGCCGGGCGGTCTTTCCAGGCGTTTTCGCCCCGTTGGCACGATTTTTTGAAGGGTATCAGAACGAGAGTGGCACAGAGAGATTATGTAGGCCGCGGGCGTTCAACAGGGACGCGTCGCAAAAAAAGCAGCACCAGCCGTGGAAAAAAAAGCAAAGGCGGCTCCGGTGTCTCCAAACTGATGATCGGACTGGCCGTTGCGGTGCTGGTGACCTTTGCCGGTGGTTTATGGTTCCTTGCGCATCATAAAAAAGACGATGTGCCGGTGATCCCGGATCATAAAGCCAACGGCAACGGTTTGCCGCCGAAGCCTGAAGAGCGCTGGAAGTACATCAAAGAGCTGGAAAACCGTCAGGTGACGGTGCCGACGCCAACCGAACCTTCGGCGGGCGGCGAGGTGCAGTCGCACACGCAGCTCACCGACGAACAGCGTCAGCTGCTGGAGCAGATGCAGGCGGATATGCGTCAGTCGCCGACCCAGCTGAATGAAGTGCCGTGGAACGAACAGACCCCGGCGCAGCGTCAGCAGACGCTGCAGCTGCAGCGCCAGCAGCAGCAACAGCGCCAGCAGCAACAGCAGCAGCTGCAGATGCAGTCGCGCCAGCAGACGCAGCAAAGCGCCCCGGCGCGTCAGCCGACGCAGCCGAGCCAGCCGGCGCACCAGACGCAGCCGAGCGCGCGTCCGGCGCCGCAGCCGCGGCAGACGCAGCAGCCTGCGCCCGTCACGCGTGAACCCGCGCAGGAAACGGCGAAGAAACCGGCGGAAAAACCGGCCTCTTCCCAGCGCTGGATGGTGCAGTGCGGATCGTTCAAAGGCACCGACCAGGCGGAGTCCGTGCGCGCCGGTCTGGCGTTCGAAGGATTCGAAAGCCGCATCACCACCGGCGGCGGCTGGAATCGCGTGGTGATCGGTCCCTATAAGGATCGCAGCAGCGCCGACAGCACCCTGAAGCGGCTGCGCGGCAACGGCCATTCAAACTGTATTCCGCTCGCCGTCGGGGGTTGAAACCCGACAAACCTGCCCCATATCTGGTTGCATGATGCGCCGCGCCTTGCCGCGCGGCGCTTTTTTTCTACTGCAACAAGGGGTCTGCCCGTGACAACAATAGTAAGCGTACGACGCAACGGACGAGTCGTTATCGGCGGTGATGGCCAGGCAACTCTCGGCAATACCGTGATGAAGGGCAACGTAAAAAAAGTACGTCGTCTTTACAACGATAAGGTAATTGCCGGTTTCGCTGGCGGCACTGCAGATGCCTTCACCCTGTTTGAACTCTTCGAACGTAAACTGGAAATGCACCAAGGCCACCTGGTGAAAGCCGCCGTCGAGCTGGCGAAAGACTGGCGCACCGATCGTATGCTGCGTCGTCTTGAAGCGCTGCTGGCGGTCGCGGACGAAAACGCCTCGCTGATCATCAGCGGCAACGGCGATGTCATCCAGCCGGAAAACGATCTGATCGCCATTGGTTCGGGTGGCCCCTTCGCTCAGGCGGCGGCGCGTGCGCTGCTGGAAAACACTGAGCTGGGCGCGCATGAGATCGTCGCGAAATCCCTGAATATCGCGGGCGACATCTGCATCTACACCAACCACAATGTTAACTTCGAAGAACTGCCGTCCAGGGCGTAAGGATCAAACATGTCTGAGATGACCCCCCGCGAAATCGTCAGCGAACTGAATCGCTTTATCATTGGCCAGGACGGCGCAAAAAAAGCCGTCGCCATCGCGCTGCGTAACCGCTGGCGTCGTATGCAGCTCGACGAAGAGCTGCGCCACGAGGTGACGCCGAAAAACATTCTGATGATCGGCCCGACCGGCGTCGGTAAAACCGAAATCGCCCGTCGTCTGGCGAAGCTCGCCAACGCGCCGTTCATCAAGGTGGAAGCGACCAAATTCACCGAAGTGGGCTACGTCGGTAAAGAGGTGGACTCCATCATTCGCGACCTGACCGACGCCGCCGTGAAAATGGTGCGCAGCCAGGCGATCGAAAAGAACAAATACCGCGCCGAAGAGATGGCGGAAGAGCGCATCCTCGACGTGCTGATCCCGCCAGCCAAGAACAACTGGGGCCAGCCGGAGCAGAGCAGCGAGCCTTCCGCCGCGCGCCAGTCGTTCCGTAAGAAGCTGCGCGAAGGCCAGCTGGACGATAAAGAGATCGAAATCGACCTCGCCGCCGCGCCGGCCGGCGTCGAAATCATGGCGCCTCCGGGCATGGAAGAGATGACCAACCAGCTGCAGTCGATGTTCCAGAACCTGGGCGGTCAGAAGCAAAAGCCGCGCAAGCTGAAGATCAAAGACGCGATGAAGCTGCTGATTGAAGAAGAAGCGGCCAAGCTGGTGAACCCGGAAGAGCTGAAGCAGGATGCGATCGAAGCGGTAGAACAACACGGCATCGTGTTTATCGACGAAATCGACAAAATCTGTAAGCGCGGCCAGTCATCCGGTCCGGACGTCTCGCGCGAAGGCGTCCAGCGCGATCTGCTGCCGCTGGTAGAGGGCTGCACCGTCTCAACCAAGCACGGCATGGTGAAAACCGATCACATTCTGTTTATCGCCTCTGGCGCGTTCCAGGTCGCCAGCCCGTCAGATCTGATCCCGGAACTGCAGGGCCGTCTGCCGATCCGCGTCGAACTGCAGGCGCTGACCGTCAACGATTTCGAGCGCATTCTCACCGAGCCGAACGCGTCGGTGACCGTGCAGTACAAGGCGCTGATGGGCACCGAAGGCGTGAACGTCGAGTTTACCGACGACGGCATCCGTCGTATCGCCGAAGCGGCGTGGCAGGTGAATGAAACCACCGAGAATATCGGCGCGCGTCGTCTGCATACCGTGCTGGAGCGTCTGATGGAAGATATCTCCTATGACGCCAGCGATCGCCACGGCGACTCCGTCACCATTGATGCGGAGTATGTCAGCAAGCATCTGGATGAACTGGTGGCGGACGAAGATCTCAGCCGCTTTATTCTGTAATTCCATTTTTCTATGCGCTTGCGCAAAGCCCGGCCACTGCGCCGGGCTTTTTTTATCTGCATGCTGCTGATGCAGCGCCTTTTTTTCCGCTGATGATTTTGCCAACAATCCGTTTCTGGCGGTATACTTACCGCTCCTGTGGCAAACAGATGGACCCACCATGAAATACGATACTTCTGAACTCTGCGACATCTACCATGAAGAAGTGAACGTTGTTGAACCGCTTTTTTCCAACTTCGGCGGCCGCACCTCATTTGGTGGTCAGATAACCACAGTGAAATGTTTTGAAGACAACGGCCTGCTCTACGATCTGCTGGAAGAGAACGGTCGGGGTCGCGTGCTGGTGATCGACGGCGGCGGTTCGGTGCGGCGCGCGCTGGTTGACGCGCAGCTGGCTCGCCTGGCGATGGATAACGAATGGGAAGGGCTGGTGGTGTACGGCTCCGTGCGTCAGGTAGACGATCTGGAGGAGCTGGAGATCGGCATCCAGGCCATTGCCGCCATTCCGGTTGGCGCGGCGGGCGAAGGCATCGGCGAAAGCGACGTGCGCGTTAACTTCGGTGGCGTCACCTTCTTCTCCGGCGACCATCTCTACGCCGATAATACCGGCATTATCCTCTCTGAAGATCCGCTCGATATCGAGTAGCGCCAGAAACGAAAACGGGAGCACGCCGCTCCCGTTTGCTATTCGGCTGAGGCTGTTACACCTCTTCCATTTTTCCCAGCAGTGCACGCAGGCGATCCTGCCACAGATGCTGCTCTTCCTTTAACTGCTGATTTTCACGCACCAGCGACTCGTGGTTGCCCGCAGCCTGCTGCGCGTCGTTTTTCAGCGAATTGTTCTGCTCTTTCAGCTCTTCGATTTCCATCTGCAGCAGGGTGATGGTATCAATCGCCTGCTGTACTTTCGCTTCCAGTTTCTCGAATACTTCAAATGACATCTTTCTGACCTCTCCTAAATTCTCGCAGGGCGTTGATGATGCCAGCCTTAGCGCGTGACGCCCTGTATCAGCCAGGCCAGCAACAATGTTTCCGATTGTATGTAGCCTGATAGCGCAAGTCCAGCGACGCGGGCCTTGCGGGCGCAGTCTGTAACACTTTTCGGCTTATGCCTGGCGCCTCGACGCCTGAGGCGGCTCAGGCGAAAAACGAGGCGGCGAAGCGAGGCGCATGATGTTTCATGAAAGCCAAAAGGCGCGAAAACGCGCATTTATTTGACTCAGCACACAGATTTCGATTTCGCTATTTCTCGTTTATGCTCGTTAACGATAAATTTACACCAGCCCTACAAGAGAGCTGGGTGACTCATGGAATGAGAACAAAAACTGATAAAATTTAACCTCGCTTCAGGAATACCATTATGAGTCAGACATCGAACACACTGAAAGGTCAGTGCATCGCCGAATTCATCGGCACCGGCTTAATTATCTTTTTTGGCGCCGGCTGTGTGGCCGCGCTGAAAGTGGCTGGTGCCGCCTTCGGTCAATGGGAAATCTGCATTATCTGGGGACTTGCCGTCTCCATGGCCGTCTATCTCACCGCCGGCGTTTCTGGCGCTCACCTTAACCCTGCCGTCACGGTGGCGCTCTGCCTGTTCGCCAACTTTGAAGGGCGCAAGGTGTTGCCGTACGTGCTGGCGCAGGTTGCCGGTGCGTTCTGCGCCGCCGCGCTGGTTTACGGCCTTTATTACAATCTGTTCTTCGATTACGAGCAAAGCCATCAGATGGTGCGCGGCACGGTGCAAAGCCTGGACCTCGCCGGTATCTTCTCAACCTACCCTAACCCGCACATCAGCGTGGGACAGGCGTTCCTGGTGGAGATGGTGATTACTGCGGTGTTGATGGCGGTGATCATGGCGCTGACCGACGATGGCAACGGCGTGCCGCGCGGCCCGCTGGCGCCGCTGCTGATCGGCCTGCTGGTGGCGGTGATCGGCGGCTCTATGGGCCCGCTGACCGGCTTCGCCCTCAATCCGGCGCGTGATTTCGGACCTAAGCTATTCGCCTTCTTTGCCGGCTGGGGTAACGTTGCCTTCACGGGTGGTAAAGATATCCCTTACTTCCTGGTACCGATCTTTGGCCCGTTAGTGGGAGCCTGTCTGGGCGCCTTCGGCTATCGTGCGCTGATTGGTCGCCACCTGCCGGGCGCCGTACTGGCCAGCAGCAAAACAGAAAAACCGGTCGCACGCGCTGAGCAGCGTAAAGCGTAAGTTTCACTTTTTCATCGGGAATGCATTATGACGACTACCACTGATAAAAAATATATTGTTGCGCTCGACCAGGGCACCACCAGCTCGCGCGCCGTTGTGCTGGATCACGACGCCAACATCGTTGCGGTATCACAGCGCGAATTCACCCAGATCTACCCGAAAGCGGGCTGGGTAGAGCACGACCCGATGGATATCTGGGCATCGCAAAGCTCGACGCTGGTCGAAGTGCTGGCGCACGCCGACATCCGCTCTGACGAAATTGCCGCCATCGGCATCACCAACCAGCGCGAAACCGCGATTGTCTGGGACAAAGAGAGCGGCAAGCCGATCTACAACGCTATTGTCTGGCAGGATCCGCGCACCGCTGACTACTGTAACAAGCTGAAAAAAGAGGGGCTGGAAGAGTACATCCAGCACACCACCGGCCTGGTGATTAACCCCTACTTCTCCGGCACCAAGGTGAAGTGGATCCTCGACCATGTAGAAGGGGCGCGCGAACGCGCGAAGCGCGGCGAGCTGCTGTTCGGCACCGTGGACACCTGGCTAATCTGGAAAATGACCCAGGGCCGCGTGCACGTGACCGACCACACCAACGCCTCGCGCACCATGATGTACAACATTCACAAGCTGGAATGGGATCAGCGTATGCTGGAGATCCTCGACATTCCGCGTGAAATGCTGCCGGAAGTGAAAGGCTCTTCTGAGATTTACGGCCAGACCAACATCGGCGGTAAAGGCGGCACCCGTATTCCTATCGCCGGTATCGCAGGCGACCAGCAGGCGGCGCTCTACGGCCAGCTCTGCGTGCAGCCGGGCATGGCGAAAAACACCTACGGCACCGGCTGCTTTATGCTGATGAACACCGGCACCGAAGCGGTGACGTCGTCGCACGGCCTGCTGACCACCATCGCCTGCGGCCCGCGCGGCGAAGTGAACTACGCGCTGGAAGGCGCGGTGTTTATCGGCGGCGCCTCTATTCAGTGGCTGCGCGACGAGATGAAGCTGATCAGCGACTCCACCGACTCGGAATACTTCGCGCTTAAGGTGAAAGATACCAACGGCGTCTATATGGTTCCGGCCTTTACCGGCCTGGGCGCGCCCTACTGGGATCCCTATGCGCGCGGCGCGATTTTCGGCCTGACGCGCGGCGCCAACGCCAACCACATTATTCGCGCTACGCTGGAGTCTATCGCCTACCAGACGCGCGACGTGCTGGAAGCGATGCAGAACGACGCTGATACCCGTCTGCAGTCGCTGCGCGTGGATGGCGGCGCGGTGGCGAACAACTTCCTGATGCAGTTCCAGTCTGACATTCTCGGCACGCGCGTTGAGCGTCCGGAAGTGCGCGAAGTGACCGCGCTGGGCGCCGCCTATCTGGCGGGTCTGGCGGTCGGCTTCTGGAACGATCTGGAAGAGGTGCGCGCCAAGGCGGTAATCGAGCGTGAATTCCGTCCGAGCATCGAAACCACCGAGCGCAACGTTCGCTACGCCGGCTGGCGCAAAGCGGTGGCGCGCGCGCAGGCATGGGAAGATCACGACGAGTAATGGCTTCTCCCGCGCCCACCGGCGCGGGACCTTGTCTCTCTTCTCTGCGCCCGCGACCCTGTCGCGGGCTTTTTTTTGCCCTTCCCCGCTGTGCTACACTGCCCTTTTTGCATCAGGTGCAGGCCATGAAACGAGAACTCGCCATAGAATTTTCCCGCGTGACCGAGGCGGCAGCCTTAGCTGGCTATCGCTGGCTGGGTCGCGGCGACAAGAACAGCGCCGACGGCGCCGCCGTCCACGCCATGCGACACGTCCTTAACACCATCGATATCGACGGCCAGATTGTGATTGGCGAAGGGGAGATCGATGAGGCGCCGATGCTCTATATCGGCGAAAAGGTCGGCAGCGGTCGCGGCGACGCGGTCGATATCGCGGTCGATCCGATCGAGGGCACGCGCATGACCGCCATGGGCCAGGCCAACGCGCTGGCGGTGCTGGCGGTCGGCGACAAGGGCAGCTTTCTGCACGCGCCGGATATGTATATGGAGAAGCTGATTGTCGGTCCGGCGGCGCGCGGGCATATCGATCTCAACCTGCCGCTGGAAACTAACCTGCGTAATATCGCCGCGGCGCTGAATAAACCGCTGACGCAGCTGACGGTCTCTATTCTGGCGAAACCGCGCCACGACGCCGTTATTGCGCAGCTGCAGCAGCTTGGCGTGCGCGTCTTCGCCTTCCCCGACGGCGACGTGGCGGCCTCTATCCTTACCTGTATGCCCGACAGCGAAGTCGACGTGCTCTACGGCATCGGCGGCGCGCCGGAAGGCGTGGTGTCGGCGGCGGTGATCCGCGCGCTGGACGGCGATATGCAGGGCCGTCTGCTGCCGCGTCACGAAGTCAAAGGCGAGAGCGAAGAGAATCGCCGCATCGGCGAGCAGGAGCTGGCGCGCTGCCACGAGATGGGCATTAACGCGGGCGAGGTGCTGCCGCTGGCGCGTATGGCGCGCAACGACAACGTGATTTTCGCCGCCACCGGCATCACCAGCGGCGATTTGCTAAAGGGCATTACGCGTCAGGGCAATATCGCCACCAGCGAAACCCTGCTGATCCGCGGCAAGTCACGCACCATTCGCCGTATCCAGTCGATCCACTATCTGGATCGCAAAGACGCGGCGCTGCATCCGTTTATCCTGTAACCGTGCCGTTTTGCTCCTCTGGCTGGCGCGACAGCGGCAGCCAGCAGAGCAGCATCACCAGTGCGGTGGCGAACATCAGCATCCCCAGGCTGAACTGATCGCGCTGCGGCAGCAGCGCGGACGCCCAGGCGACCACGCCCGATCCCAGATTCTGCAATCCGCCAATCAGCGCGCCGGCGCTGCCTGCCAGCCAGGCGTAAGGCTCCATCGCGCCTGAGGTCGCCAGCGGAAACAGCATGCCCGCGCCGAAGAAGAAGAGCGCGGCGGGCACCAGCAGCGTCCAGATGTTCATCACGCCGAACCACGCCGGGAGCCACATCAGCGCGCCCGCCAGCAGGCAGCTGTTAACGCCGGTCCACATCAGGCTGTGCCACGAGCGCGTTTCGCGGCCGGCGAACCACGCGCCGAAAAAGGCGGCGGGGATCGGCAGAATAAACAGAATGCTCACGGTGAACGCATCCAGCCCGAGCACGCCGCCCAGCAGCACGCCGCAGCTCGCTTCAAACACCGCGATGCCCGCCAGCGCGCCGATCAGCAGCACGATAAAACGCACAAAGCTGGCGTCGCTCAGCAGGCGCTGATAGCGCCGGAAAAAAGGCGTTACCTCGCCACCCTGCGGGCGCGTCTCCGGCAGCCAGCGCGCCATCGCGCCGGTCACTGCGACGCAGAGCAGCAGCAGGAAGGCGAAACAGGCGTGCCAGCCGAACAGCTTCGTCAGCAGCGCGCCGATCACCGGCGCCAGCAGCGGGCTCACCAGCAATCCCATATTCAGCAGGCTGTTGGCCTGACGCAGCGCCACGCCCGCGTAGAGGTCGCGCGGCATGGTGCGCGCCATCACGCCCGCTACGCCAGTGCCTAACCCCTGAATGGCGCTGCCCAGCACCAGCACGTTCAGCGAGGGCGCCAGCATTGAGGTAACGGCGCCGATCATAAAGATCGTCATCCCGGCGAGGATCACCGGACGACGCCCGACGCTGTCGGAGAGCGGACCATAGATCAGCTGGGATCCGCCATAGGTCATCAGATAGGCCGCCATCACGCGCTGCAGCGTGCCGTCATGCACGTTAAGCGCGTCCGCCATCGCAGCCATCGCCGGCACGTAGATTGTCTGCGCCATCTGCCCTACCGCCAGCATTAAAATCAACATCAGCAGCAGCGGCTGATTTTCCATCTTCTTCATCGACATCTCAGTCTGGGAAATAACGTTAATTCAGCAGCAAAACGTGCTGCGTCGGGATAATGGCGGGAAAAATATCAGGAATCCGTGACAAATCGAGAGGCAGCGCCAAAGCTGTCGGCGCGGCGGCGTCAAGTTTTCGTACCACCTTGTCAACAGCGCGCAACGCGTGACGCGGCGTGCGGCACGTTTGTCGATTAGAGCCTAAAAACCGGTGGCCGGGTGGAAAATCCGCCGTGCAGCCGCGATGATATCCTTGTGCCTGAAAAATCAACGACCGGGAGAGTAACCATGGCCGAATGGGTCAATGCGCAAGTAAAGGAAGTGAAAAACTGGACGGACGCGCTGTTCAGCCTGCGGGTGCATGCGCCGATCGACGCGTTTACCGCCGGACAGTTCGCCAAGCTGGCGCTGGAGATTGACGGCGAACGGGTGCAGCGCGCCTACTCCTACGTCAACGCACCCAGCGATCCGCTGCTGGAGTTCTATCTGGTGACGGTACCGGAGGGCAAACTCAGCCCGCGTCTGCAGGCGCTTAAGCCCGGCGACAGCGTGATGGTCACCAAAGAGGCCGCCGGTTTTTTTGTGCTGGATGAGATCCCACCGTGCAACACCCTGTGGATGCTGGCGACCGGCACGGCGATTGGCCCCTACTTATCTATTCTGCAACAGGGCGAAGGCCTCGACCGCTTCGAGCATATCGTGCTGGTGCACGCGGTGCGCTACGCCGCCGATCTGAGCTACCTGCCGCTAATGCAGTCGCTGCAGCAAATCTACAACGGCAAACTGCGTATCCAGACGGTGGTGAGCCGCGAAACCGCCGCCGGCTCGCTGACCGGACGCGTGCCGGCGCTGATTGAGAGCGGCGAGCTGGAGCGTGCGGTGGGCCTACCGATAGAGGCGGAATCGGGCCATATTATGCTGTGCGGCAACCCGCAGATGGTACGCGACACCCAGCAGCTGCTGAAAGAGACGCGCGACATGCGCAAACATCTGAAGCGCAAACCCGGCCATATCACCAGCGAGCACTACTGGTAAGCCGCGCTGCGCGACGATAATTCTTAGCCCGACAAACATTTTGCCCGTCGCGCTTTTGACTTTCACCGGTAAAAACCGTTCTAATTTAGCGCAGAAATTACTGGTCAGAGCCTACAAAATGAAGAATTTGCCTGGCGCGCTGCTGCTGAGCCTTGCGCTGACGGCTCCGGCATTTGCCGCCGATCTCCCGCCGCGCGAGCGCAGCGAATCCGTGCCTGCCGCGCCCTATTTGCTGGCGGGCGCGCCGACGTTTGATATGACCATCGGCCAGTTCCGCGAGCAATACAACGCCGCGAATGCCGACCTGCCGCTGATGGAGTATCGCGCCATCGATAGCAAGAATGACAGCAGCCGCCTGACCCGCGCGGCGAGCAAAATCAGCGAAACGCTCTACGCCTCTACCGCGCTCGAGCAGGGAACCGGCAAGGTGAAAACGCTCCAGCTTACCTGGCTGCCGGTGCCGGGTCCGGATGAAAAGGCGTCGCAGGAGAAAGCGATGGCCTATATGACGGCGCTGCTGCGCTTTTTCGTCTCGGGCTTAACGCCGGATGAGGCGCGGCAAAAGCTCAACGCGCTGCTCAGCGAGGGCAAAGGCGCACGCTATTTTTCCCGCAACGAAGGCGCGCTGCGTTTCGTGGTGGCGGACAACGGCGACAAGGGGCTGACCTTCGCTATCGAGCCGTTAAAACTGACGCTGCCGCCCACCGATCAGGACGGCAAAAATGACGAAAAGCAAAGCCATTGACCAGAGAGATCTCTATACTGTCTGGCAGTCTACGCTGCCTGACGGCAGTGCAATTTAATGAATCGCGTAACGCGGAGGATAGAATGCGACATCCATTGGTTATGGGTAACTGGAAACTGAATGGCAGCAAGCAGATGACGAGCGAGCTGATCGAAGGCCTGCGCAAAGCGCTTTCCGGCGTCGACGGTTGCGGCGTCGCTATCGCCCCGCCCGCTATCTATCTCGACCAGGCGAAGCACGCCGTCTCCGGCAGCCATATCGCCCTGGGCGCGCAGAACGTCGACGTTAATCTGTCTGGCGCGTTTACTGGCGAAACCTCCGCAGAGATGCTGAAAGACATCGGCGCGAAATATATCATTATCGGCCACTCTGAACGTCGCACCTACCACAAAGAGAGCGACGAGTTTATCGCGAAGAAATTCGCCGTGCTGAAAGCGGCTGGCCTGGTGCCGGTGCTGTGCATTGGCGAAACCGAAGCGGAAAACGAAGCGGGCCAGACGGAAGAAGTGTGCGCGCGTCAGATCGACGCCGTGCTGGAAACCCAGGGCGCAGAAGCCTTTAACGGCGTGGTTATCGCCTACGAACCGGTCTGGGCGATCGGTACCGGCAAATCTGCCACCCCGGCGCAGGCGCAGGCGGTGCACAAATTTATTCGCCAGCACATCGCGAAGAAAGACGCGGCGGTCGCTGAGCAGGTCATTATTCAGTACGGCGGTTCCGTTAACGATAAAAACGCGGCTGAACTCTTTACCCAGCCGGATATCGACGGCGCGCTGGTCGGTGGCGCCTCGCTGAAAGCTGACGCCTTCGCGGTCATCGTGAAAGCGGCGGCGGAAGCGAAAAAAGCCTAATCCCCGTCAGACGAAAAAAAGCGGCCTTCAGGCCGCTTTTTTTATGGCTGCAAAATCTCACAGCGGTGGTCCTGAATCTCCTCCGCCGATCCGCGATTGAGCAGCAGCCAGTTGCGCGCCAGCGCCATCAGCGCCAGACGCCCGTCCGGCAGCGCCGCCAGCGCCACGCCATAGCTGCCCATTTCGCCACGCGCGTCAGGGATCTCCTGCGCCATGCGGATAAACGGGCTCTGCTGCGTCAGCTCCGGCAGCGTGAGCGTGCGTATCTGGTAGGCGTGGCGCAGCAGCGTGGCCTTCTGCCAGCGGCTGGAGAGACCAGGCGCGAGGCGGTCCAGCGCGTGGCGCACGTCGGGCCGCAGGCAGGAGATGTGAATATGCAGCTGATTCTGGGTGCGGCCATACTCGGCGTTGATCGCCAGCGACAGCGCGCTGTCGGCGATGGGCGCGCCGCGCCGTACCGCCAGCTGCGTGCGCGCCTGCCAGGCGAAGGCGAAAAAGTTGGGCGTGGCGGGCTCCAGCAGCGCCGGGCTTTCCATGCCGGTGATTTTCGCCAGCGGAATCAGCAGATACTGCAGCGGCCCGTTGAGATCTTTAAGCAGCGCATAGCCTTGATCAAGCGCGACGCGCTGGCAGGGTGCAGGCGAACCGCTTGCGCGCTGATTCGGCTCGCACTTTTCGCTGACGATTTGCCACAGCGCATCGCTGTTTTTATGCAGGTGGAAAGCGGCGATCGTCAGGCCGCCGATCAGCAGCAGCAGAGAAAGCGCTATCAGACGCAGCGCACGACGGCTTCCAGGCATAGCAGAATTTCTCTTCGGCTTTTTGCGCATCCTCGCCTGGCGGCTGCGCAATGTCACGCACAAATAAAAACGGCCAGCGCGCTGGCTGGCCGTCTGCTCTCTGGCGAACGATTAAGGCTTCATCACCTGATCGTAGGTGCCGCCATCAGCAAAGTGCGTTTTCTGCGCCTGCGTCCAGCCGCCGAACTTATTGTCGATGGTAAACAGCTTCACCGGCGCAAAGGTGCTGGCGAATTTCTTCGCCACCTCTGCATCGCGTGGACGATAGAAGTTCTGTGCCGCGATAGTCTGGCCTTCCGGCGAGTAGAGGTACTTCAGATAGGCGTCGGCCACGCTACGCGTGCCCTGTGCGTCCGCCACTTTATCCACCACGGCAACGGTCGGCTCCGCCAGAATCGATTCGCTCGGCGTGACGATTTCAAATTTGTCTTTACCCAGCTTGTCGACCGCCAGATAGGCTTCGTTTTCCCAGGCGATCAGCACGTCGCCGATACCGCGCTCAACAAAGGTGTTGGTTGCGCCGCGCGCGCCGGAGTCCTGCACTTCGACGTTTTTGAACAGCGCTTTGACGTAGGCCTGGGCCTTTGCCTGGTCGCCGTTGTTTTGATCCAGCGCCCAGCCCCATGCGGCCAGATAGTTCCAGCGCGCGCCGCCTGAGGTTTTTGGATTCGGGGTGATGACCGATACGCCTGGCTTGATCAGATCCGGCCAGTCGTGAATGCCTTTCGGGTTGCCTTTACGCACCAGGAAGACAATGGTGGAGGTATAGGGCGCGGAGTTGTCCGGCAGACGCTTCTGCCAGTTCTTATCGATGCGGCCGCGCTCGGCGATGGCATCGACATCGGACTGTAACGCCAGGGTCACCACGTCGGCGCGAATGCCGTTAATCACCGAGGTCGCCTGCTTGCCTGAGCCGCCGTGCGACTGACGGATGACCACGTTATCGCCGGTTTCCTGCTTGTAGTGCGCCGCGAAAGCCTTGTTGTACTGCTCATACAGCTCGCGCGTCGGATCGTAAGAGACGTTCAGCAGCTGGTAATCCTTTGCCAAAACGCTGGCAGAGGCCAGCAGAAGGGTAATACCGATACTCCACTTGTTCATTATGCACTCTCCCAAAGTCATCAGGCCGGTAGGGTGACATAAACCATTTTAGAGCTAAAAGAATTAAAAATAAGGATTTATAACCGCGTGGAATATAGACAGCGGAAAGCAGACGCGCCGTTCAGGCGCGTCGCAATAAGACCGGGGATCAGTAGAGTTTTTTCGCGGTTTCCAGCCAGTCGCGTTTAAACGGACGCTTCATATTTTCAATGGCGTCGATGATGTCGTGATGCACCATCTTCTCGTTCTGAATGCCGACGCAGCGGCCGCCGTAGCCCTGCAGCAGCAGCTCAATCGCGTAGGCGCCCATGCGCGACGCCAGAATGCGGTCGTAGGCGCAGGGCGCGCCGCCACGCTGGATATGGCCCAGCACCGTGGCGCGCGTTTCGCGTTTGGTTTCCGCTTCGATGTACTTCGCCAGATCGTCGATATCACAGATATGCTCGGTGATCGCCACGATAGCGTGCTTTTTGCCTTTGGCGATGCCGGCTTTGATCTCCATCACCAGCTCTTCGCGGGTGTAAGGGATTTCCGGCAGAACGATAAATTCACAGCCGCCTGCAATCGCCGCCGCCAGCGTCAGATCGCCGCAGTAGCGCCCCATCACTTCAACAATCGAGATACGCTGGTGCGAGGAAGAGGTGTCGCGCAGGCGGTCGATCGCCTCGACCACGGTTTCCAGCGCGGTAAAGTAGCCGATGGTGTAGTCGGTGCCCGCCACGTCGTTATCGATGGTGCCCGGCAGGCCGATGCAGGGAAAGCCCATTTCGGTCAGACGCTTGGCGCCCATATAGGAGCCGTCGCCGCCGATAACCACCAGCGCGTCGATGCCACGCTTTTTCATATTCTCGATGGCCACCTGACGCACTTCGTCATTGCGGAACTCTGGAAAACGCGCTGAGCCAAGGAAGGTGCCGCCGCGGTTAATCATATCCGACACGCTGTAGCGGTCGAGATTGATCATCCGGTCTTCATACAGTCCCAGATAGCCGTCATAGATACCAAAAACTTCCAGTCCTTCGCTCAGCGCTGATCGCACAACACCGCGAATGGCTGCGTTCATGCCTGGGGCGTCGCCGCCGCTGGTCAATACACCAATTTTTTTGATCATGACAACCTCTGGATTGTGAATACGTAAGTTAATCCTGCCTGTCGTGCGCCGCTTAGCGGCATATCGTTATGCGCGACCCGTGATGGCAGATAGTATATCAAAGGCTTGCTGCTGAATTGATTCAGGTCAGACAAGTTTTCACTAATTTTTTTGCAGGAATGTTAGCGCTTCGTCATTTTAAATAGTTGAAACTGATTCAATCCGGTTAAAAGCCGGGTGAGTTTTGCTGTTCGAGCGGCACCACCGAGCAGGGATCCTGATGAATAATCACGTCCGATCCGGGAAAACGTTGCAGCAGCGCCTTTTCTACCTGATCCGCCACGCGATGCGCCTGCACCAGCGGCAAATTATCGTCCAGCTCCAGATGCAGCTGAATAAATTTAGTCGGCCCTGACTGGCGCGTGCGCACGTCGTGCACGCCCTCTACCCCAGGCCAGTTCAGAGCCAGCTCCAGAATGATAGCGTGCTCTTCCTCAGGCAGCGCGCGGTCCAGCAGCGACTGCACGGCGTCGTAGCCCATACGCAGCGCGCTATAGAGGATATAAACGCCGATGCCTAACGCGAAAAGCGCATCAGCGCGGGCGAAGCCGTAGCTGCTCAGGGCAAGCGCAATCAGGATAGCGCCGTTCATCACCACATCGGACTGGTAGTGCAGCATATCGGCGCGGATCGCCTGGCTGTGCGTATGGCGCACCACCCAGCGCTGAAACGCCACCAGCAGCAGCGTCGAAAAGAGCGCGACCACGGTTACCACCACGCCGACCAGCGGCGCGCGCAGCGTATTGGGCGAGGCGAGATGCTGAATGCCGGTTAAGAACAGGAACAGCGCCGAGCCGGAGATAAACATGCTTTGCGCCAGCGCCGCCAGCGATTCCGCTTTGCCGTGGCCAAAAGTATGATCGGCGTCAGCAGGCTGCAGCGCGTAGCGCACCACCAGCAGATTGGTCAGCGAGGCGGCGATATCCACCAGCGAGTCGACCAGACCCGCCAGCAGGCTCACCGATCCGGTGTACCACCAGGCGAAAATCTTCACGATCAGCAGGCAGGTTGCCAGGGCAGTTGCCGCCAGCGCAGCGCGTTTAACCAGACGAGCATAGGTGGGCTGCATAATGGGCTCCCTGTGCCATTGCTGGCATGCACGCAAAACAAAGGAATGGCTAAAGTTTAACATCCCGCGCGTCGCTGCGCATAAACCCTGCGTCACCAGAAGAGAAAAGCGGATTAAAACCCTGAAAAAACAAACCCCGCCCTCAAAGAGGACGGGGTATCGTTTCCCGGTTGGGAAACGCACGATTACAGCTTAGCTCTAAAACTGTCAGGAAGAGCTGCGGCCGCCGCCGTGGCTGTTCTGACCGCCTTTTTTGCCTGCTTCAGAGGCTTTTTCACGGTCATTTTTGAAGTTACCGCCGCTGTTCTGTCCGCCTTTTTTACCGGCTTCAGAGGCTTTCTGCGGGTTGTCTGCGAAATTGCCTGAACCACCACGATGTTCTGCCATAACTTACTCCGTTAATATATTCAGATTGATTTACGTAATGTGGTTAATGCACTCCATTTAAATTCCCGGGATGTGCGCTTTCCTTGCTGCGACAGAAGTAATTGTAGAAGCAACCGCAGGGAATTCAAGAAAAGATATAAAATAATAAGTATATGATTTTTATTGTAATTAATATATGTCAGCAATATTTGTTTGCTTATTATCATATATTTAAATAGCTCATCGCCTCGCTTTAAATATTTTTAACCGATTCGCTTACGCATATATTAAGCCGGCATAAGATATGCCACTGCTAAAATAACCGAGACGTTGAAAATAAATATTTTGTTAATTCACTGCGGTTTTAAGGGGTTAGTACCCTTCTTAAATGAAGTGTTAATGCCGACGCGCTATCCGGCGGCCAGGGTTGACACCAGCGTCCAGCGCGCGCAAAAAGGGCAAAAAAAACCCCGCCATCATGGCGGGGAAGACAGGGATGGTGTCTATGGCAAGGAAAACAGGGATACTATGTTACTGGTTACTGCTGGTACTACTCACTGCTTGCAGCGATGACGCTGACTGCAAATTTGAGAGCTTGCGTAACTCGGAGAGACGCCGCTCGTAATTCTTTTGCAACGTGGCCTGCTGGGCCGGCGTTAGCAGGTGGTACATCTGGTTGCGAATGCGCGCCATTTCGACATGTTGTTCGATCTGCGCCTGGGCGATCTTTTCAGCCTGGGCACGAATGGCCGCTTCGTTGAATGTCTCTGCCGTAATCAAGCCATGCATGTTTTCGATATCGTTGATGCTGACCGGGGCGCGTTCATGTCGCGCTTGCTGCATCAGGTCACGCATCTGTTGACGCTGCTCTTCCGTCAACTCAATGCCGTCGAACATGTGGCTTTGCGGATTTTGCGTCATACTGCCTGTCGTCAATCCGCCGTGATGCATTTCGTCAATCGTCGTCGTGTCTGCTGCTCCTGCGCTGGCGTGATTGAGAACCATCGCTGAGGCAAGGACGACGGCGGTTACTGTGCGCATCGTTTACTCCAGTTCGTTCCGTTTTGCGATTCAACGAGAGCCAGTGTACGGCGATAGCTGCAAACATCCGTCAGGGGGTGTAAAACTACGTAAAGCGTTGGATTGACAAGTCAGGAACACGGTATTTTGCCTGCGGAGGGCAATAAAAAATGAATAAAATCCTGTTGGTTGACGATGACCGCGAATTGACTTCGCTGCTTAAAGAACTGTTAGAAATGGAAGGGTTTGAAGTGGTGGTCGCCAGCGACGGCGAACAGGCGTTAAGCCTGCTGGACACCTCTATTGATCTACTTTTACTCGATGTGATGATGCCGAAAAAGAACGGCATCGACACGCTGAAAGAGCTACGCCAGCAGCATCAGACGCCTGTCATTATGTTAACCGCGCGCGGCAGCGAGCTGGATCGCGTGCTGGGGCTCGAACTGGGCGCGGACGACTATCTGCCTAAGCCGTTCAACGATCGCGAGCTGGTGGCGCGCATACGCGCGATTCTGCGCCGTTCTAACTGGAGCGAGCAGCAGCAGCAGCACGACAACAGCTCGCCGACGCTGGAAGTGGACTGCCTGCGGCTTAATCCGGGTCGTCAGGAGGCGAGCTTCGACAACCAGACGCTGGATCTTACCGGCACCGAGTTCACCCTGCTCTACCTGCTGGCGCAGCATCTCGGCCAGGTGGTCTCACGCGAGCACCTGAGTCAGGAGGTGCTTGGCAAGCGCCTTACGCCGTTTGACCGCGCCATCGATATGCATATCTCCAATCTGCGCCGCAAGCTGCCCGAGCGTCGTGATGGCCATCCGTGGTTTAAAACCCTGCGCGGACGCGGCTATCTGATGGTCTCGGCGTCATGATCGGCAGCCTCACCACACGCATCTTCGCTATCTTCTGGTTAACCCTGGCGCTGGTGTTGATGCTGGTGTTGATGGTGCCCAAACTGGATTCCCGCCAGATGACCGCGCTGCTCGATAGCGAGCAGCGTCAGGGCACCATGATTGAACAGCACGTGGAAGCCGAGCTGTCGCAGGATCCGCCCAACGATTTAATGTGGTGGCGGCGCCTGTTCCGCGCCATTGACAAGTGGGCGCCGCCAGGCCAGCGCCTGCTGCTGGTGACCAGCGAAGGCCGCGTGATCGGCGCGCAGCACAATGAGATGCAGGTGATCCGTAACTTTATCGGCCAGTCCGACAACGCCGATCATCCGCAGAAAAAGAAGTATGGCCGCATTGAAATGGTCGGCCCTTTCGCCGTGCGTGACGGGGAAGACAACTATCAGCTCTACCTGATTCGGCCGGCGACCAGCTCGCAGCTCGATTTCGTTAACCTGCTGTTTGACCGCCCGCTGCTGCTGCTGATCGTCACCATGCTGATCAGCTCGCCGCTGCTGCTGTGGCTGGCGTGGAGCCTGGCGCGGCCGGCGCGCAAGCTGAAACACGCGGCGGACGAAGTCGCCAGCGGCAACCTGCGCCAGCATCCGGAACTGGAGTCTGGCCCGCAGGAGTTCCTCGCCGCTGGTTCGAGCTTCAACCAGATGGTGAGCGCGCTGGAGCGCATGATGACGTCGCAGCAGCGCCTGCTCTCCGATATCAGCCACGAGCTGCGCACGCCGCTGACGCGACTGCAGCTGGCTACCGCGCTGCTGCGCCGCCGTCAGGGCGAAGGCAAAGAGCTGCAGCGCATTGAAACCGAAGCCCAGCGTCTGGACGGCATGATTAACGATCTGCTGGTGCTGTCGCGCACCCAGCACAAGAATGCGCTGGTGAGCGAGGCGATGAAGGCGAACCAGCTCTGGAACGGCGTGCTGGAAGATGCGAAGTTTGAAGCCGAGCAGATGGGCAAGCAGCTCGACGTGCCCTATCCGCCCGGCCCCTGGCCGCTCTACGGCAACCCGCATGCGCTGGAGAGCGCGCTGGAGAACATCGTACGCAACGCGCTGCGCTACTCGCACTCGCATATCAGCGTCAGCTTCTCGGTGGATATCAGCGGGCTGACGGTGCACGTCGACGATGACGGCCCAGGCGTCAGCCCGGAAGATCGCGAACAGATTTTCCGTCCGTTTTATCGCACCGATGAGGCGCGCGATCGCGAATCTGGCGGCACCGGACTGGGGCTGGCGATTGTCGAAACCGCGATACAGCAGCATCGCGGCTGGGTAAAAGCGGACGACAGCCCGCTCGGCGGCTTGCGCCTGACGCTCTGGCTGCCGCTCTACTCCTCCAGCCGCCAATAATTTGCTATGCTTCGGCCCCTGTTATCGGGGGCCTTATGCTTAACATCGTCTTATTTGAACCAGAAATCCCGCCGAACACCGGCAATATTATCCGCCTCTGCGCCAACACCGGCTTTCAGCTGCATCTGATTGAGCCGCTCGGCTTCGCCTGGGACGACAAGCGGCTGCGCCGCGCCGGCCTCGACTATCACGAATTCACCGCCATTCAGAAGCATGAGAGCTACGCCGCGTTTCTGCGCGACGAGCAGCCGACGCGACTCTTTGCGCTCACCACCAAAGGCACGCCGGCGCACAGTGCCGTTAGCTACCAGCCGGGCGACTATCTGCTGTTTGGACCGGAGAGCCGCGGGCTGCCCGCCGAGATCCTGGATGCGCTGCCGGCGCAGCAAAAAATCCGCATCCCGATGCGCGCAGAGAGCCGCAGCATGAACCTGTCGAATGCGGTATCGGTGGTGGTGTACGAAGCCTGGCGCCAGCTGGATTACGCCGGCGCCCGTCGCGATTAGATGCCGTCGCCGAACTCGAAGCCCGGCACGGTGCCGTTGAAGTGCTGATCCATATCCATTGAGGGCTTGTCGCTCGCCGGCTTGCCGACGATGCGCGCCGGGACGCCTGCTGCGGTGGTGTGCGGCGGCACTGGCTGCAAAACCACCGAGCCGGCGCCGATCTTCGCGCCGCGCCCCACTTCGATATTGCCGAGTATTTTCGCGCCCGCGCCGATCATCACCCCTTCGCGGATTTTCGGATGGCGATCGCCGCTGGTTTTACCGGTGCCGCCAAGCGTCACCGACTGCAGAATAGAGACGTCGTTCTCTACCACCGCCGTTTCGCCGATCACGATGCCGGTGGCGTGGTCGAGCATAATGCCGTGGCCGATGTTCGCCGCCGGATGGATATCAACGGCGAAAGAGACGGAAATTTCGTTTTGCAGATAGACCGCTAAGGCGCGGCGCCCTTCGTTCCACAGCCAGTGGCCGATGCGATACGCCTGCAGCGCGTGAAAGCCTTTCAGATAGAGCAGCGGCGTGGAGTATTTGTCCACCGCCGGGTCGCGCTGGCGCACCGCCTGGATGTCGAGCGCGGCCGAGGCGATCATCGAAGGATCCTGACGATAGGCCTCTTCGACGATTTCGCGAATGGCGATAGCGGGCATAATGGGATTGGCGAGCTTGTTGGCCAGCATATAGCTCAGGGCGCTGCCGAGATTTTCGTGCTTCAACAACGTCGCATGATAAAAGCTGGCCAGCATCGGCTCGCAATCGGCCAGCGCGCGCGCTTCCGCTTTGATGTTGTTCCAGACCAGTTCTAACTCATCAGACGACATTGCCTTTTTCTCCCGATAAAAAAAGCGCCTGGATGGCGCTACAGGTGACGATGCTGCGCGTCCTGCGTCAGCTTGTGCTGTTTTCGTCCTTCCTTGTACGGCCTAACAGGCTCAATGCTGCCTCTCGCGCCGGTTTTCCGCAATAGAGCACCTGGTAGATTTGCTCGGTAATAGGCATTTCGACGCCGACACGCTCCGCCAACGCCTTGACTTCTTTAGTGTTTCGATAGCCTTCTACAACTTGTCCGATAATGCGCTGCGCGTGGTCGACCGATTCGCCCTGGCCCAGCATCAGGCCAAAGCGGCGGTTGCGCGACTGGTTGTCGGTACAGGTCAGCACCAGATCGCCTAAACCGGCCATGCCCATAAAGGTGGTGGCATCGGCGCCCAGCGCCGCGCCAAGTCGGCTCATCTCCGCCAGCCCGCGGGTGATCAGCGCGGTGCGCGCGTTGGCGCCGAAGCCGATGCCATCGGAGATGCCCGCGCCGATGGCGATAACGTTTTTCACCGCGCCGCCGAGCTGAACGCCGACAAAATCAGGATTGTTGTAAACGCGGAAGCTTTTGCCGCAGTGCAGCTTCTGCTGCAGATCATCGGCGAAGGTCGCGTCGGTCGCCGCCAGCGCAATCGCGGTCGGCAGGCCCGCCGCCAGCTCTTTGGCAAACGTCGGCCCGGAGATGACTGCGAGCGGCGTAGCGTCACCGAGGATGTCGCGTGCCACATCCTGCAGCAGCCGGCCGGTCTCTCGCTCCAGCCCTTTGGTCGCCCAGACGATGCGCGATTCGGGGCGCAGATGCGGTTTAATCTGCGTCAGCACCTCGCCAAAAACGTGGCTCGGCACCACCACCAGCAGATCGCGGCTGGCCGCAATGGCGCGGGCAAGATCGGGCTCAAGCTCAAGGTTGTCGGGAAAGGGCACGTCAGGGAGAAAGGCGCTGTTACTACGGTCGGCCTGCAGCTGCGCAAGATGAGCAGGATTATGTCCCCACAGCAGCACGGGATTGCCATTGCGGGCAAGGGTAATGGCCAGAGCGGTGCCGTACGAGCCGGCACCGATGACGCTAATCGAAGCGTGTGTAGTCATCAGGCATCCTGATGTGGTTCGGCACCTTCGCCTTGCTGCTGCAGGTAGTTCATGAACAGCGCGTCGAAGTTTACCGGCGCCAGGTTAAGCTGCGGGAAGGTACCGCGCGACACCAGGCTGGTGATGCATTCGCGCGCATACGGGAACAGGATGTTCGGGCAGTAAGCGCCCAGGCAGTGCGCCATCTGCGAGCCTTCGATGCCGCTGATGGTAAAGATGCCCGCCTGCTGAACTTCGCACAGGAAAGCGGTCTCTTCGCCGACGCTGGCGGTCACGGTTACGCGCAGCACTACTTCAAACACTTCGTCAGCCAGCTGTGATGACGCAGTATCCAGATCCAGCTTCACTTCCGGCTCCCACTCTTTCTGGAAAACCTGCGGCGCGTTCGGCGCTTCGAAGGAAACGTCTTTGGTGTAAACGCGTTGAATCTGGAATTGCATTTCGTTGGTGTTATGTTCTGACATCTGACTAAGTCCTGTGAGTTGAAAAATCCCGCGCCTTTTACGCCTGCAGTAACGGATCTAAACCTTCACGCCCGTCCAGCGCGTAAAGATCGTCGCAGCCGCCAATGTGCTGCGCATCAATGAAAATCTGAGGAACCGTGGTACGGCCGCTGCGTTTGATCATCTCTTCGCGTTTCGCCGCGTCCCCATCAATAGGGATCTCCTGAAACGCCACGCCTTTTTGACTCAGCAGCGCCTTCGCCCGGTGGCAGAAAGGACAGGTCGCTTTGGTGTAAATCTCGACATTGGCCATGTTGCGTTCCTCAGTAGAAGTTATTTTCCGCGCACCAGCGGAAGATTGTCTCCGCTCCAGCCGCTGATGCCGTCTTTCAGCACGGTCACCTGGCTAAAGCCGGCGGCGCTCAGCTTTTCAGCCGGTTCGCTGGCGCTCTGGCCAGTGGCGCACACCACAATTATGGGCTGGGCTTTATGCTTTTCCAGCTCGCCGAAGCTGCCTTTTTTGATATCCGCCGCCGCAACGTTCAGCGCGCCGGAAATATGTCCTTTGCGGTAATCATCACGCGACCGCACGTCCACCACTACCGCCTCTTCTTTGTTAATCAGGCGGGTCGCTTCGCCGCGGCTGATAACTTTCACCTTAGAAAACATTCCTTTAAAGGTGGTCACAATCACCAGAACCAGTAAAACGACCCATGCCAGACTGAGGATGGTGTGATTGCTTGCAAACTGCATAATTTCTTGCATGAGGGGTAACGACTCCAGACCGGGCTAATTAAGCTAAAAACAAGGGTTCTGAGTATACCTGCGCCACTTCTCATGTACAGACGCTAAGCGGCCAGAGTTACGATTTGTGCGTCATTTTCCAAAAAAAATTGCCGTATCGCAAAAATGGCGTAACGCTTATGCGAGATCGAGATAAATGCGGACATCTTTGGAAAAGGAAATCCCGTGGCGTTGCGCTGGTAAGCGGCTGTTCAACGTGGAATAATCACTGGCCTATGAAGGGAAAAGCGACTTTTTTAGCCACAAGGACCCGTCACAGCGGAAAGAAACGCCCGTTGCCTGCACGCCTGTCCATTCTCTCCTTCAGCCTGCTCTGCGCGGGCGTTCTGTTGTTGCCCGCCGCCGCGCGCAGCGCCGACGACAGCAAGTCACAGCTCAAATCCATTCAGCAAAATATCGCCGAAAAAGAGAAAAGCGTTAAGGCGCAAAAGCTTGCGCGCAGCAAACTGCTCGATCAGCTGCAGAGCCAGGAGAAGGTGATCGCCCAGGCGAGCCGTCAGCTGCGCGAAACCCGCAACAGCCTGAACGCGCTTAACGGCGAAATCAGCCAGCTCACCGCGTCTATCGCGCGGCTTGAAAAACAGCAGACGCAGCAGGAAGCCCTGCTGGCGCAGCAGCTGGACGCCGCGTTCCGCCAGGGCCAGCATAACGGCGTGCAGCTGCTGCTGGGCGGCGAAGAGAGCCAGCGCAGCGAACGTATTCTCGCCTATTTCGGCTATCTCAACGACGCGCGTCGGCAGAGCATCGACGCGCTGCAAAAAACCCGCCAGACGCTGAGCGCGCAAAAGACGTCGCTGGAGCAGAAACAGCAGCAGCAAAAAAACCTGCTGACGCAGCAGCAAGGCCAGCAGGAGAAGCTGCAGCAGGCGAGCGCGGCGCGCAAGAAAACGCTGAGCGCGCTGGAAAACGCGCTGGAGAAAGATCAGGCCGATCTGGTAGAGATGCGCCAGAACGAAAGCCGTCTGCAGGATAAAATCGCCCGGGCCGAGCGTGAAGCGCGCGAACGCGCGGCGCGCGAGGCGCGGGAGGCGGAAAAAGTGCGCCAGCGTCAGGCGCAGGCCAAAGCCAAAGGCTCGACCTACCAGCCAACGCAGAGCGAACGCGAACTGGTGGCGCGCACCGGCGGCCTCGGCCGCGCGGGCGGCCAGGCGCTGTGGCCGGTGCGCGGACGTATCGAACACCGCTTCGGCGAACAGCTACAGGGCGAGCTGCGCTGGAAAGGGCTGGTGATCGACGCGCCGGAAGGCGCCGAAGTCAAAGCGATCGCCGACGGCCGCGTGCTGATGGCCGACTGGCTGCAGGGCTACGGGCTGGTGGTGGTGCTGGAGCACGGCAAAGGGGATATGAGCCTCTACGGCTATAACCAGAGCGCGCTGGTAAGCGTTGGCGCCCAGGTGAAGGCAGGACAGCCTATCGCGCTGGTGGGCACCAGCGGCGGACGCGGTACGCCGTCGCTCTATTTTGAAATCCGACGTCAGGGACAGGCCGTCAATCCACTCCCGTGGTTAGGAAGATAAGTGTTGTTTCAACGTCGCCCTCTCGCCGCCGTTATCGGCGGACTGCTTCTGAGCTGCGCCGCCCATGCGGGCAAGCTCGCCATCGTAATCGACGATTTCGGCTATCGTCCTTCTGAAGAGAACAAGGTCCTGCAGATGCCCGCCGCGATCTCCGTCGCGGTGCTGCCTGACGCGCCCGGCGCGCGTCAAATGGCGACTAAGGCGCATCAGAGCGGTCACGAAGTGTTGATCCATCTGCCGATGGCCCCGCTCAGCAAACAGCCGCTGGAGAAAAACACCCTGACGCCGGAGATGAGCAGCGAAGAGATCGCGCGCATTCTGCGCAGCGCGGTCAATAACGTGCCCTATGCCGTCGGGCTGAATAACCATATGGGCAGCAAGATGACCTCTAGCCTGCCGGGCATGCAGAAAGTGATGCAGGCGCTCAACCAGTACAATTTTTACTTTCTCGACAGCATGACCATCGGCAACAGCCAGTCAGTGCCTGCCGCGCAAGGCACGCGCGTGAAGGTGCTGAAACGCCGCGTCTTTCTCGACGATAGCCAGGATATCAACGCCGTTCGCCAGCAGTTTGCCCGCGCGGTGAAGCTGGCGCAGCGCGACGGCTACGCCATCGCCATCGGCCATCCGCATCCCAACACGGTGCGCGTGCTGCAGCAGATGCTGCCAACCTTGCCTGCGGATATTACGCTGGTGCGTCCGAGCCAGCTGCTGAACGAGCCGCAGCATGGCGCAACCACCGCGCCGGCGAAACCGCAGCCGCGTCCGCAGAAGCCGGGCTTCCAGCCGCCGGGCCTGTGTAAGGTGCAGCCGCAACCGGTTCCGGCGATGAAGGCGCTTGGCGTGGTATGGGAGAGCGTGGCGTCAGGCGCGCTGGCGACGACCCTCAGGCAACTGTTTTGATATCGGCCAGAAAGCGTAATAAACGCCTCGCGTGACTTGTTATTCGTTGCGCATCCCCTATGATGGATGCGCAATTTCAGGCGCCAGGAAGGCTATTCCTTGCTGTTTTTTGTGTGAAGATCACGACGTTTAATCTCAATGAAACCGAAAAAAAAGATATTTTTTATTAATGCTGTTATCGCTTTCTATTCGCTGTTTAACGGACACCGGAATAAAGCGGCGCTGAGCAAGGATCTTGAGTTCAAACGTATCGCTATTTATTCTACTACAGCATTGGGCGATCTTTTATTTAACACGCCAGCAATAAAAGCGATTAAAAAACGCTATCCACAGGCGAAAATACTCTTTGTCACCAGCCAGAAAAACAGCGCGCTGGTTAAAGGCAGCCCTTGGTTTGACGAGGTTGAAGTCTGGGATAATAAAGTCAAAAATATGCATCGCCTGCTGAAAAAGCTGTGGGCGTTTAAGCCGGAAATCACCTTTATCCTGCATGCGAATATTTATTACGATGTGCTGTGCGCTAAGCTTTCAGGCTCGACCTACATTGTGCGGGATAATTTCGCCCAGGATCCCACCCACCTTAACCGCTGGCTGGATCACTACTCCCGCTCTGAAGATACGCATATTATCCAGCGCAAACTCAACACGCTGGCCTGTCTGGGCTGTGATACTACGGATATCAGCATGGCCTTCCCGCTGGCGATCCCGGCGCTGCCGAAACCAGCGGACAGGCGCCGTATCGGTTTTCAGATGGGGGCGTCGAAGCCCGATCGCTGCTGGCCGGTGGAATATTTCGCCGAGCTGGCGACCCTTATTTTAGCGGCGGACCCGCAGACGGAGATCGTGCTGACCGGCGCCGGCCAGGATAGCGGGCTGGCGCGCGATTTTCTTGCCCTGCTGCCTAACGCGCTGCATCCTCAGGTGACCTCGCTGATCGGCAAGACCAGCCTGACGGAACTCATCCAGCAGATTACGACGTTTACGCTGCTGGTCACCGGCGACACCGGCCCGCTGCACCTTGCCATTACCGCGCGCACGCCAACGCTCAGTTTATACGTCGGCGCAAATCCGCGTCACACGGGCCCTTATCAGGATCCGCATCTGCATAAAACCCTGCGCATTGAGCCTGAGGCAGGCGATGACAAAGCGTTGCCGCTGCGCAAGATCAGTGCTGAATCGGTGTTTGCTCAGATCCAGTCGCTGCTCAATCGCTGAATGACGCAGCCCGGACGTTAACCTGCGGCGCAACGCGCCGGCTGGCCATCGCAACCGCCAGCGGCAGCCAAAACAGCATCCAGGCTTCGCTGGGCGACCCGATAACGAACATGCCCTGCGTAATAAAGAACATCAGCGAAAACAGGTAGAGCATCGCTTCCAGCGCCATTGCCTCGTGGAAACGTCGCCAGGCGCAGCCCAGTCCTGCGCTAACGACGCCCGCCAGCAGTATCAGCCCCACCACGCCGCCTTTGAGCAGCGTAGAGAAATAGACGCTGTGCGTGGTGGTGACAACGGCGCCCAGACTGTTTCTGAACGAGAGCGTTTTATCGAATCCCCAGCCGAACCAGGGCCTCTGCTCGACCAGCTCGAGCGTATGCTGCCAGATACCGAAGCGCACATAGCTCTGCTGATAGGCGTCGATCAGCCGCTGCGAATATTCGCTGCCGTAGCCGGTAAAGTAGAAAAAGAGGCCGATAATCACCAGACCGCCCAGGGTCGAGAGAATATGCCGCAGATGGATATGTTTATATTTGGCGAACAGCAGGAAAGAGGAGACGATCAGCGCCAGCAGCGGGCCGCGGCTTTGCGTCAGCAGCAGGCCGATAAACAGCAGCGACGCGGGGAAGTAGATCCAGTGTCTGCCGGACTCGCGCGCGATAATAAAGGCGCTGATAATGCCGACGGCGAAATAGCCGCCCAGATCGATCACGTTGCTCGGCGCGCCAAAGAAGCCGTTTTCCAGCCGGCCAGTCAGCAGCGTGCTTTTATCAACGAAAATAAAGGTCAGGAGCAATAGCGTGAAAGCGGCGGCGAAAATCAGCGAGTGTAGCCTTAATATCCCATAGTTCTTAACAACATGATTAATCATCAGGATAAAAAACAGGATATAAAAACTGTGTTTCAGCGCCGAGGTGAAGGTTCCTTCGCCAGTGCTCCAGAAGGTGCTCAGGCTAAAGTAAAAAAGAAAGGTGGAAATAAACAACAGCGGCGTTTTTGCGTCTTGAATAAAATTTTGCAAACGCTGCCGATCGACCAGAAAAACCACTGCCATTAAAATTAGCGAAAGATAGAAAAAATTATTCACTTTTCCCTGAGACGTGAACAGCGGCATTAAAAACAGAAATATCATAAAAGAGCAGGAGGCGACGGTAACGATGCGTTTTCGGTTATGCTCAGAGATCATTCAGAGACACCTTCTCAAAAATTTCGCTGCCCAGAGCGCTCTCTGGCGATAAATTATATACCACGATATTCTCCTCCTTCATTATCCGACTGGCGTGCGCAAACGAGGGTTTAATCAACGACATAAATTGAGATTCGAGCTGGCTCGGCATAACGTCCGCCTCGCTTTCATAAAAACGCGGCGCTGAAAAGTTCGTCATATCGACCCCGGCGAGCAGAACGGTCTGCGCGCCTAAATAGAACGCAATTTGCAGCGCCCAGTAGGCGACCGTTCCCGCATCGACCACGCCGCAGCGGATATCGCGGCAAAACCCGATGTCACGTCTGTCGGCATCAAGGCTCAGTCCGGCAAGATGTCTGCTTTGAGTAGCGTAACCGGATGGCTCCACCAGGGGTTGATAAACCTTGTGTCTGACATCTTCGATAATCGCGAGACGGCATTTGACGGCGTCGCTGCCCAGCATGCAGAAAATATCGTGCAGGCAGTGAACGGTAATAAACAGCAGCAGATCGCGGTCCTGAATCACCTGACGCACCACTTCTTGCCGGCTTTTCACAAAGTCGCGATCGACAATAACGTAGTAGTGAAAAGCCAGGCGATCGCGCAGGTGGTAGGCGCCGTTGACGCCCAGCGCGCTAAACTGCGCCAGCTTTTGCATGTCGAGCCTGTTGACCGACGGTCCGGTGGCGACAATGGCCAGCGTATCGCGATGCGTGGCGCGCAGCGCCGTTAAATCCTCAATGGCGATCTGGCGGCCTTTCCAGACCAGCGAGCAGATGTGTCCCTCAGGCGCGCGCGCTATCTTCACATGGGGCCACAGGTTTTCACTGTGCCGATAGTCGCGCGGATGGGTATAGCGATAAATCTGTTTCCAGAGCGATCCCATTCAAAGTAGTTCCCTGAGCCTGTTCCAGACCACTTCGGCGCTGGTCGACGCCAAATCGCCGTTGCTGGCTTTGATGGCGTGCTGATTCTGCCCGTAGCCCCCAATCAATCCCGGATCGGTCGGGCCATACAGGGTAATGTTGGGACGATCGAGCGCCGCGGTCAGATGGCTTAAACCGGTGTCCACCGAGACCACCGCCTTTGCGCCCGCCAGCTCGCGCGCCACCGCCTCCAGCGTTAGCTTCGGCAGCACCTCGACGTGATCGAAGCCGTCCGCCAGCCGCTGCGCGCGCTGATGTTCATGCTCGGCGCCCCAGGGCAGCTTGATGCGCAGCCCCGAGGGCTGCAGCAGCGCGATAAGGTCGCGCCAGTGGCCTTCCGGCCAGTGTTTGTTGTCGCGCGTGGTGGCATGCAGAAACACCAGATAAGGCGCGGCATCCTGCGGCACGTCGCGCAGAAAGTGCGCGGCGATGGCGTAGTCGCCCTGGGTCTGCGGCTTCTGATAGCCGAGACTTTTGGCGAACAGCTCGCGCGTGCGCTCTACCGCATGCTGCTTTTTATCGATTTCATGACGTTGATCGTACCACCAGCTGGCGAAAGGTTCGCGCGCGCTGCGGCTGTCCTGACCGTGCTTGACGCCTCTCGCCAGGCGGGTCACCAGCGCGGCGCTTTTGATCAGCCCCTGCGCGTCGATCACCACGTCATACTGGCGCGACTGCAGCTCGCGCTTGAAGAGAACGCGCTCTTCACGCTGCTGGCTGCCGAACCAGTGCTTGCGCCAGCGGCGGATCGCCACCGGCAGCACTTTATCCACCGCTGGATGCCAGCCGGGGATTTGCGCGAAATTCTCTTCCACCACCCAGTCAAAACGGATGCCGGGGATCGCCTGCATGGCGTCGGTTAAAGCGGGAAGCGTATGAAGCACATCGCCCATCGACGACGTTTTGACGATCAGGACCTGCATGCCGTCTCCTGCGGATGCGCCAGCAGCTCGCTCAGTTCCTGATGAACGCGCTGTGGCTGAATGTCGATCAGGCTCTGATGATAGCCCTGCTCGGCCTCGCCTTTGCGGACTTTGTGGTAGCCGGTAATCAGGCGGATAATGCGCACCTGTTTTGACAGCGGCGGCGTGAAGTCGGGGCTGCTCGGCCCGTAGAGCGCCACCAGCGGCCGATTGAGCGCGGCGGCGATATGCATCAGCCCGGAGTCGTTGCTGACGACGGCGTCGCAGCGCGCAATCAGGATCACCGCCTGCTCAAGCTGCGTCTCGCCCGCCAGATTACGGCAGTAGGGACGCGCCTCGGCAGGCAGCGCCGCGATAATCTCGTCGCCGCATTCGCGATCTTTGGCCGAACCAAACAGCACCACCTGCTTGCCCTCGGCGATCAGCTGCTGCGCCAGCGCGGCATAGTGATAGTGCGGCCAGCGTTTCGCCGGGCCGAACTCCGCGCCAGGGCAAAAGCCGATCAGCGGGCGTTCCGCCGACAGTTGAAACTGGGCGGCGGTTTCGATTTTTTCCCGATCCTCAACCTGAAGCTGCGGCCAGAGCAGCGGCTGCGGCAGCTGCTGCGCCGAGGCGACCGGCGTATCCTGAGCCAGGGCGATATAGCGCTCCACCATAAGGGGAAACGCCGCCTTGTCCAGCACGCGCACGTCGTTGAGCAGGCCATAGCGCATCTCGCCGCGCCAGCCGATACGGCGTTTGATGCCGGCGAAGAAAGGCACCAGCGCGGATTTAAAGGAGTTTGGCAGCACGTAGGCGCGATCGTAGCCGCTGGCGCGCAGCGTCTTGCCGATGCGGCGGCGCTCGCCAATCGCCAGCGCGCCGTGGCCGAGCGGCATCGCCAGCGCCTGGTTGACCTCCGGCATGCGCGACAGCAGTGGACGGCACCACGCAGGTGCCATCACGTCGATCACGGCGTCCGGATGCTGAGCCTTGAGGGTGCGATAGAGACTTTGCGACATCATCATATCGCCGACCCACGACGGGCCAATAACCAGAATTTTCATCGCCGGTACGCGTTCCTTATGCGCTGCGGTTCAGCCAGGCCATATACTCAGCCACGCCCTGCGCCACGGTTTTAAACGGTTTGTCATAACCGGCCGCGCGCAGGTTGGTGAGGTCCGCCTGGGTATAAGCCTGATAGCGGCCTTTCAGTTTGTCCGGGAAGGGAATGTACTCAATCTGCCCTTGCTGGTGGAATTTCAGCACCGCGTCCGCCACTTCCTGGAACGATTCTGCGCGACCGGTGCCGCAATTATAGATGCCGGAAATGTTATTTTCCCAACACCACAGATTCACCGCGACCACGTCGTCGACGTGGATAAAATCGCGCTTAAAGCCGTCGCTGCCTTCGAACAGCTTGGGATTTTCGCCGCTGGCGATTTGCGTGTTGAGGTGAAACGCGACGCTCGCCATGCTGCCTTTATGCCCTTCGCGCGGGCCGTAGACGTTGAAATAGCGGAAGCCGCAAACCGGCGAGTCCGCTTCCGGCAGGATCTGGCGCACGTAGTGGTCGAACAGCATCTTAGAGTAGCCGTAGACGTTTAACGGCTGCTCGTACTCACGCTTTTCGATGAAATTGTCGTTGCGGCCGCCGTAGGTGGCGGCGGAGGAGGCGTACAGGAAAGGAATTTCGCGCTCCAGGCAGTAGTGCAGCAGATCTTTGGAGTACTGATAGTTGTTGTCCATCATGTACTTGCCGTCCCACTCGGTGGTAGCGGAACAGGCGCCTTCATGAAACACCGCTTCAATCGGGCCGAAATCTTCGCCCGCGGCGATATAGGTGAGGAATTCCTCTTTATCCATGTAGTCGCTGATATTCAGATCGGCCAGATTGACGAATTTGGTGCCGTCTTTGAGGTTGTCGACGACCAGAATATCGCTAATACCGCGATCGTTGAGCGCCTTGACGATATTGCTGCCAATCATTCCTGCGCCGCCGGTGACGATAATCATGTGCTCTACCTTAAAAGTTGGGGGGTGAAACAGGCGGTTTCACGCGCTAATGCCTCACATCATAACATCTCATCACGGTGCAGACAGCCAGATGACTCTGACACGCCGCCCACCGCCCGCCCCCTGACGTGAACTATGCTGCAAAATTGATATTTTCCTGGTGGATTTATCGTTAGCCTGCTTGCGATTCAGTAAGATGTGCCGAATTTATGCCATCTGAGGAGAACAATGATGCCAGCGCAATTTTATCAGCAGATCCACCAGCAGCTGGATGCGGCGCACCGGGAAGGCTTGTTTAAGCAGGAGCGCATCATTACCTCCGCTCAGCAAACCGCTATTGAAGTGGGCGAGCAGCAGGTGATTAACTTCTGTGCCAACAACTATCTGGGGCTGGCTAACCATCCGGCGCTGATTGAGGCGGCAAAGGCGGGCATGGAGACGCATGGCTTTGGCATGGCGTCGGTACGCTTTATCTGCGGTACTCAGGATACGCATAAGCAGCTGGAGAAAAAGCTGGCGGCGTTTCTCGGCATGGAGGACGCCATCCTCTACTCCTCCTGCTTCGACGCCAATGGTGGCCTGTTCGAAACGCTGCTCGACGCGGAAGACGCGATTATCTCCGACGCGCTGAACCACGCCTCGATCATCGACGGCGTGCGGCTCTGCAAGGCGCAGCGCTATCGCTACGCCAACAACGACATGCAGGCGCTGCGCGCCTGTCTGGTTGAGGCGCGGGAGAAAGGCGCGCGCCATCTGCTTATCGCCACCGACGGCGTTTTTTCGATGGATGGGGTGATCGCCAACCTGCGCGGCATCTGCGACCTCGCCGACGAGTTCGATGCGCTGGTGATGGTGGATGATTCCCATGCGGTGGGCTTTGTCGGCGCGGCCGGGCGCGGCACGCACGAATATTGCGACGTTATGGGCCGCGTCGACATTATCACCGGCACGCTGGGCAAAGCGCTGGGCGGTGCTTCCGGTGGCTATACCGCCGCCCGCGCGGAGGTGGTCGAGTGGCTGCGTCAGCGTTCGCGCCCTTACCTCTTCTCCAATTCCCTGGCGCCCGCCATTGTCGCCGCCTCGCTTCGCGTGCTCGATCTGCTGAGCGAAGGCGATGGCCTGCGCCAGCGGCTGTGGGACAACGCGCGTTTTTTCCGCGAACAGATGACGGCAGCCGGTTTCACGCTGGCGGGTGCTGACCACGCCATTATCCCCGTGATGCTGGGTGAAGCCAGCGTGGCGCAGGAGTTTGCCCGGCTGCTTCAGCAAGAGGGCATTTACGTCACCGGTTTCTTCTATCCCGTGGTGCCGCGCGGTCAGGCGCGCATCCGCACGCAGATTTCGGCGGCGCATACCCAGCAGCAGCTGGAGCGCGCGGTGGACGCCTTTACCCGCATCGGAAAACAGCTCGGCGCGATCGCCTGAGGAGCCTTACATGAAAGCGTTAGCCAAACTTCACGCCCGGGAAGGCATCTGGATGGTGACCGATGCGCCGATCCCGGAGCCCGGCCACAACGATTTGCTGATCAAGATCCGTAAAACCGCTATTTGCGGCACCGATATCCATATCTACAACTGGGATGACTGGTCGAGTAAAACCATTCCGGTGCCGATGATCGTCGGGCATGAATATGTCGGCGAAGTGGTGGCGATTGGCCAGGAGGTGCGCGGCTTCAGCATCGGCGACCGCGTCTCTGGTGAAGGACATATCACCTGCGGCCACTGTCGCAACTGTCGCGCCGGACGCACCCATCTCTGCCGCAATACCATTGGCGTCGGCGTCAACCGTCAGGGCTGCTTTGCCGAGTATCTGGTGATCCCGGCCTTTAACGCCTTCCGCATTCCCGACAACATCTCTGACGAGCTTGCGGCGATTTTTGATCCCTTCGGCAATGCGGTACACACTGCGCTGTCGTTCGACCTGGTAGGCGAAGATGTGCTGATCTCCGGCGCAGGTCCCATCGGCATAATGGCGGCGGCGGTGTGTAAACATGTCGGCGCGCGCAACGTGGTGATCACCGATATCAACGACTATCGTCTCGCGCTGGCGCGCAAGATGGGCGTGACGCGCGCGGTCAACGTGGCGCATGACGATCTGCGCGCCGTGATGCGAGAGCTGGGCATGACGGAGGGCTTCGACGTGGGGCTGGAGATGTCCGGCGCGCCGCCCGCGTTCCGCACGCTGCTTGAGGTGATGAACCACGGCGGGCGCATCGCGCTGCTGGGCATTCCGCCGGGCGAGATGGCGATCGACTGGAATCAGGTAATTTTCAAAGGGCTGTTTATAAAAGGCATTTATGGCCGCGAGATGTTTGAAACCTGGTACAAGATGGCCGCGCTGATCCAGTCAGGGCTCGATCTGACGCCCGTCATCACCCACCGTTACGCGATCGACGACTTCCAGCAGGGCTTCGACGAAATGCGCTCCGGGCGCTCCGGGAAGGTGGTGCTGAGCTGGGATTAACACGCGGATAAGCGGGAACGCGTTGCCTCTGCGTGCCCGCCAGCCGCTTGTCAGATTTGCTCCTGCGCGAGCAGCGCCAGATACTGCTGGCAGATAGCGGGCGTCGCAAACGCCGAGAAGTCGATCTGCGTTAAATCCGGCGGCTGTCGATAGATTTCCAGCATCGCATTCGCCAGGGAAACGGGATTAAGATCGGCCAGCCCGCGCGCCAGTTCGCCCTGTAATAGCGACGCCGGCCCGCCCGGACAGCGCGTACTGACCACCGGCGTGCCGCACAGCATCGACTCGATCAGCACATTGCCGAAACCCTCACTATCCGAACTGACCACCAGCAGACTGGCGCGCGCCATCCAGGCGTAAGGGTTGTCGGAAAAGCCCTGGAAAATCACGCGCTGCTCGATGCCCAGCGCTGCCGCCTGCGCGCGCAGCGCCGCCGTTTTTTCCGCGCTGCCTTTGCCCAGCAGCACCAGCGGAATAGCGAGATCGGTAAGCGCATAGGCCTGCAGCAAACGATCGTGGCGTTTGGTTTCGTGGAAGCGGCCGACATGCAAAATAAACTCGGGAGCCGGCGGCGTCAGCGGCGCCTGCGCCAGCGAGCGGATAGCGTCGATATCGAAAGGATTGGCGATAACCGCTTCGCGCCGCGGGCTAACCTCAAAAGCGCGCTTCAGATCTTCCAGCGCATAAGCGGAGACGGCGATAACGTTGCGCTGCTGGTAGACCCGCTGGATCTTGCGCGCTTTGAGCCAGCGCGACACGCCGCGGCGATGGCCCAGATAAGACGCGGAAAACACGCCATGCAGGCAGAACCAGGTTTTGTCCGCCTTGAGCGCAGCGCAGCGCCTGACGATGCGGTCGGTCTTGTGCAGATGCGAGACCACGAGATCGAACGCGCCGCCAGCACGCTCGGCCGTCGCTACCGCGTTGTCCAGCTGACGCGCCCGACGCCCCAGCTCCGTGAGCTTACGCCAGGGCCGACGACAGCGATCCTCGATAACCTGATAGTCCACGCCCGCTGGCAGCGCGTATTCGCACACCTTGCGCAGCGAGAAAAGAGAGACCCGGTGTCCGGCGGCAAGCAGGCCCGCGACCAGCGTTATGACCACTTTTTCCGCGCCGCCGCCGGGCAGGCCGTCGATTACCATCAGGATACGTTTCGCCAAAGTATTTCCTTATTGAAAGAGAAAAGCCCGCCATCAGGACTCTCCTTGCTCAGCTATAGTACGGAAGCGCCGACAAGCAGTAAATGCGGCATGCCGATGATACAAGCCTTTGCGCGGGCTGACGGCCCGGCGTACTATTGCGCCTTTTCAGGGCGTTCGGGAAGACACTATGACACAGCCATCATTCCTTATTACCATCGACACTGAAGGCGATAATCTCTGGCGCAACCATCGCACCATCACCACGCGTAATACGGCGTTTCTGCCGCGCTTTCAGTCTCTGTGCGAACGCTTTGGCCTGAAGCCAACCTGGCTGACCAACTATGAAATGGCAATCGATCCCGCCTATGTCGAATTTGCGCGCGACGTGATCGCGCGCAATCAGGGCGAAGTCGGCATGCATCTGCACGCCTGGAACAGCCCGCCGGAAGCGCCGCTGACAGACGACGACTGGCGCTGGCAGCCCTACCTGATTGAATACCCTGACGATGTGCTGCGCGCCAAAGTCGCCTTTATGACACAGCTGCTGGAAGAGACGTTTCAGACCAAAATGCGCAGCCATCGCGCCGGCCGCTGGGCGTTCGACGAACGCTACGCAGCGGCGCTCACCGAACTGGGCTATCTGGTCGACTGCTCCGTGACGCCGCGCGTAAACTGGCGCTTCAACCGCGGCGCGCCGCAGGGCAACGGCGGCACGGACTACACCCATTTTCCGCGCAGCGCCTATTTTATCGATCCCAGCGATATCTCTCGCCCCGGCGAATCGCCGCTGCTGGAAGTGCCAATGAGCATCCAGTATAAATATTCTCCACTAATGAGCGCCTTTAAGCAGGGCATCTATAAGCTGCGCGGCAAGCAGCGTAGCCCGGCGGTCTACTGGCTGCGCCCTTCCGGCGGCAATGTGGCGAGCATGAAGCGGGTGATTGAACAATCGCTGGCGGAAGGCCAGGATTATGTGGAGTTTATGCTGCACTCTTCAGAATTTATGCCGGATGGCAGCCCGACGTTTAAAAACGAACAGGATATCGAGCGGCTGTATGCGGATCTGGAGGCGCTATTCAGCTGGGTCGGCCCGCGCTTTCAGGGACGCACGTTGACGGAATATCACGCCAGCTTTATGCAAAAGCGCCGCGACTAGCAGGCAGGCCAGCGTCAGGCTACGCTAGCGCGGGCCTGACAGAGCGAAATAAGATGCGATAACCGCATGAAATGCGTCACAAAAAGCATATCAGTCCCCATAATTAGCCGGGCAATTTTTACCTCGCATCGCGGCGGGTACGGCTGACGTTAAAGGATGTCGTCAGAATTATCGAAAGCACAAACTAAAAAAACAGAGCTTATGCATTCAACTCCCACTTCACCGCTGCTCAGCATCATCTCCCCCATGTACAACGCGGGCGAGATGTTCGATGCCTTTATGCAGTCGCTGCTGGCGCAGACCCTGACCTCGCTGGAGATCATCATCGTCGACGACGGCTCGACCGACGATTCCGGCGCGCGCGCCGAGGCGTATGCGGCGCAGCATCCCCACATTACCGTCATCCATCAGGAAAACGGCGGCGTGTCGCGCGCGCGCAACGCCGGGCTGCGCATCGCGCGTGGCAAATATGTCACTTTCCCGGACTCAGACGACACCATGCGGCCGGAGATGTACCAGACGCTGGTGGAGATGGCGGAGCAGGACGATCTCGACGCCGCGCAGTGCAACGCCGAATGGTTCTTTCAGCGCGATCAACGCACCAGGCCGATGATCCCGCTGGATCGTCTGCGCAGCACGCCGGTGCTGGGCGGCGCAGAGTGGCTCAACACCGCGCTGAAAACGCGCCGCTATCTGCACGTGGTCTGGCTGGGCATCTATCGCCGCTCGCTGATCGAACAGAAGCAGCTCTGGTTTGAGCCGGGCCTGCATCATCAGGATATTCCCTGGACCACCGAGTTTATGTTCAACGCGCGGCGCGTCCGCTACACCGACCAGGTGCTCTATCGCTACTACCTGCACGACGCCTCGATCAGCAACCGCAAACGCACCGGCCAGCGCAACGTGGAGTATCAGCGTCATTACTTAAAAATCGCCCGCATGCTGGAGGAGATCAACGCGCGCTATAAAAAGAGCGTGACGATTTATCCCACTTTTCATGCGCAAATCACCCATGAGGCGCTCAGCGTCTGCCACTGCGTGCGCCGCGAGCCCGATCCGGCGGCGAAGCAGGCGATGATCAACGATATTTTCGCCAGCAAAACCCACCTGCGTATGCTGCGTAACGCGCGCGGCGTCAAACAGTGGTATCAGTTGCTGCTGTGGCTTGGCCGCCTCTGGCGCTGGCGCGACAAATAACCGCCGCCGCAGGTTTCACCCCTGAAGGGTTTGCCCTACAATCGCCTCACTGAAAATTACAGGCATTTGTGTATGGCAAACCCGACTCACGCAGACGTTAACCCACACAATATTTTGCTTATTAAGCTGCGCCATCACGGCGATATGCTGCTGACCACGCCGGTGATCAACGCGCTGCGCCAGCGCTATCCGCAGGCCAGTATCGACGTGCTGCTCTACAAAGAGACGCGGCCGATGCTGGAGGCGCATCCGGCGATCCGCCAGCTGCACGTTATCGACCGCAAATGGAAGCAGGAAGGAAGCTGGCGCAAGCTGCGCCACGAGCGCGACCTGTTCGCCGCCGTGCGCGCCAGCCGTTACGATATCGTGATCAATCTCGCCGATCAGTGGCGCAGCGCGCTGATCACCCTGTTTAGCGGCGCGCCGCTGCGTATCGGCTTCGCCTTTAACAAGCGCGACAACGCCTTCTGGCGGCTCTGCCACAACTGCCTGGTACCAACCCGCAATCACAATCAGCTGCATACCGTTGAGCAGAATATGACGGCGCTGACGCCGCTCGGCATTGCGCCGCAGGGCGCGCGCGCCTCTATGCACTACAGCGCCGTCGACGGGCAGAAAGTCGATGCGCTGCTGGCGGAACAGGGCGTTGACACGCCTTTTATCGTGGTGCAGCCCACCTCGCGCTGGAATTTCAAATGCTGGGAAGAGGAGAAGGTCGCTGCGACCATCGACCAGCTGGCGCAGGCAGAGCGCAAAGTGGTGCTGACTGCCGCGCCCGACCAGCATGAAATGGCGATGATCGCGCGCATTCAGGCGCTCTGCACCACGCCGCATTTGGTGTCGCTGGCCGGTCAGCTTTCTCTGCCGCAGCTGGCGGCGCTGATCGACCGCGCCCGGCTTTTTATCGGCGTGGATTCCGCGCCGATGCATATGGCCGCTGCGCTCGACACGCCCTGCATCGCGCTGTTCGGACCGACTAAACTGCAGTTCTGGCGGCCGTGGGGCGATCATAACCAGGTGATTTGGGCGGGCGATTACGGCCCGCTGCCCGATCCCGACGCCATCGATACCAATACGCACCAGCGCTATCTCAGCGCCATTCCGGTTGAGGATGTGGTCGAGGCCGCAAGGAATTTCTTACATGACTAAAGTACGCCTGGCCATCGTCCGGCAAAAATACCGTCCCGACGGCGGCGCCGAACGCTTTATCTCACGCGCGCTGGAGGCGCTCGGCAGCGAGCAGCTCGATCTCAACATCATTACGCGCAGCTGGCAGGGCACGCCGAATCCCGACTGGCATCTGCACATCTGCAATCCGCCTAAGCTGGGCCGCATCTCGCGCGAACGCGGCTTTGCCCGCGCGGCGCGCGCCTGCTGGGAGAAAGAGCGCTTCGATATCGTTCAGAGCCACGAGCGCATCGCCGGCTGCGACATATTTCGCGCCGGCGACGGCGTGCATCGCGTCTGGCTGGAGCAGCGCGCGCGTATCGTTTCGCCGTGGCAGCGCCTGAGCGCCGCGCTCAGCCCCTATCATCGCTACGTGCTGCGGGCGGAGGCGGAGATGTTTAACGCCCCGTCGCTAAAAGCGGTGATCTGCAATTCAGAGATGGTGAAGCGCGATATCCTGCGCTGCTTTTCGCTGAGCGCGGAGAAAATCCACGTTATCCATAACGCCATTGACGCCCAGCGCTTCCAGCCCGCCAGCGAGGCGAGCCGTCAGGCGACGCGCCAGCAGCTACAGCTGCCGGCGAGCGCCACGGTGCTGATTTACGTCGGCTCCGGCTTTGAGCGCAAAGGGCTGAAGGCGGCCATCGAGGCGCTGGCGAAAAGCGATCGCTACCTGATCGTGGTCGGCCAGGACAAGCAGCTGTCGCGCTATCAGCAGCTGGCGAATCAGCTGAACTGTCTGGACCGTCTGCGCTTTGTCGGCGTGCAGCAGGATGTGCAGCCCTTTTATCACGCCGCCGACGGGCTGCTGCTGCCGACGCTCTACGATCCCTTTCCGAACGTGGTGCTGGAGGCGATGGCCTGCGGCCTGCCGGTGATCACCAGCACCGGCTGCGGCGGCGCGGAATTTATTACCGCTGGTCAGGAAGGCTTCGTTTGCGATGCGTTGGATATCAAGGCGTTAACCCAGGCGATTATGGCGATACCGGCGCTTTCGGCTGATTCGCGTTTAGGCGAAGCCGCAAGGCGCAGAATCGAACCTTATGGCCCGCAGCGGCTGGCGCAGTCGCTGACTTCGCTTTATCAGCAGGTACTGGCGCGCCGCTGACAAAGTGGTGAGCCTGTCTGGCCTTTCTGATAACATAGATTGATTTACGTGATAATTTTTCTGCCAGGCTGTCGAAACGATAACTATGACAACCCTCTATACCGTTCTGCTCTACCTTATTCAGCCGCTCATCTGGCTGCGCCTCTGGCTGCGCGGCCGTAAAGCGCCGGCGTACCGTAAACGCTGGGCGGAACGCTACGGCTATTGCACAGGTAAAGTGGAGCCGGACGGCATTGTGCTGCACTCGGTTTCCGTCGGCGAAACCCTGGCGGCGATCCCGCTGGTGCGCGCGCTGCGTCACCGCTATCCCACGCTGCCGATCACCGTCACCACTATGACGCCGACCGGATCCGAGCGGGCGCAGTCGGCGTTCGGCAAAGATGTGCATCACGTCTATCTGCCCTACGATCTGCCCGGCGCCATCAACCGGTTCCTCGACACGGTCAATCCGCGCCTGGTGATCATTATGGAAACCGAGCTGTGGCCCAATATTATTCGCATCCTGCATCAGCGCCAGATCCCGCTGGTGATCGCCAATGCGCGCCTGTCGGAACGGTCCGCTAAAGGCTACCGCAAGCTGGGCGGCTTTATGCGCGACCTGCTGCAACGCATCACCCTGATCGCCGCGCAGAACGCGGAAGATGGCGATCGCTTCCTGGCGCTGGGGCTGAAGCGCTCGCAGCTGGCGGTTACCGGCAGCCTGAAATTCGATATCTCCGTGACGCCTGAACTGGCCGCCCGCGCCATCACGCTGCGTCGCCAGTGGGCGCCGCGCCGTCCGGTCTGGATCGCCACCAGCACCCATGAAGGGGAAGAGGCGATCGTGCTGGACGCGCATCGTCGTCTGCTGCAAACCTTTCCCGATCTGCTGTTGATTCTGGTGCCGCGCCATCCCGAGCGCTTTAGCGACGCGCGCGACCTGACGCACAAGCGCAACTTCAGCTTTATTCTGCGCAGCAGCGGCGAAATTCCCTCTGGCTCGACGCAGGTGGTAATTGGCGACACCATGGGCGAGCTAATGCTGCTCTATGGCATTGCCGATCTCGCCTTCGTCGGCGGCAGCCTGGTGGAGCGCGGCGGTCACAACCCGCTGGAGCCGGCGGCGCACGCCATTCCGGTGCTGATGGGCCCGCACACCTGGAACTTCAAAGATATCTGCGGCAAGCTGCAGGAGGCGCAGGGTTTGATTACCGTGACCGACGTGGTGTCGCTGGAGAAAGAGGTGGCAAATCTGCTGCAGGATGAAGATTACCGCCTCTACTACGGCCGCCATGCGGTTGAGGTGCTGCACCAGAACCAGGGCGCGCTGCAGCGTCTGCTACAGTTACTCGAACCCCATTTACCGCCACGGGCCCACTAATGACCGCTCGCCAACGCCTTTCTGTGGTGATGATCGCCAAAAATGAAGCGGCGCTGCTGCCCGACTGCCTCGCGTCGGTCAGCTGGGCGGATGAGATCATCCTGCTCGACGCCGGCAGTGAGGATGAGACCGCCGCTATCGCACGTCAGGCGGGCGCAAAGGTCTTTCACGCCGAGGCGTGGGCCGGCTTCGGCAAACAGCGCCAGCGCGCGCAGCGCCACGCCAGCGGCGACATGATTTTGATGATCGATGCCGACGAGCGCGTCACGCCGACGCTGCGCGCCAGCATAGAGGCGGTGCTGGCACAGCCGCCCTCTTCGACCGTTTACAGCCTGAATCGCAGCAACCTGTTTCTTGGCCGCTTTATGCGTCACAGCGGCTGGTATCCCGATCGCGTGATGCGCCTCTATCCGCGCGCGCTGAACTATAACGACAACCTGGTGCACGAGTCGCTCGACACCTTGGGCGCGCCGGTGGTCAGGCTGCGCGGCGATCTGCAGCATCTGACCTGCCGCGACCTTATCGTTTTTCAGCAGAAGCAGCTGGCCTATGCCGCCGCCTGGGCGCAGGAGCGCCACCAGCGCGGCAAGCGCTGCGGCCTCTTCTCCGTGTTCACCCATGCGCTGGGCGCCTTCCTGAAAACCCTTTTGCTGCGCGCCGGCTTTCTCGACGGCAAACAGGGCTGGGTGCTGGCCGTGGTCAATGCGCAATACACCTTCAACAAATATTCCGCGCTGTGGGCGCTGAATCACGCCGCAGACAAGGGTCCTCTATGAGCACCAGAGCGATTTATCCCGGAACCTTCGATCCCATCACGCTGGGTCATCTCGATATCGTGACGCGCGCCGCGCAGATGTTCGATGAGATGGTGCTGGCCATTGCCGCCAGCCCGAGTAAAAAGCCGATGTTTAGCCTTGAAGAGCGCATTGAGCTGGCGCGCGAGGCGGTGGCGCATTTGCCGAACGTCGAAGTGGTGGGGTTTAGCGATCTGATGGCGAACTTCGCCCGCGCGCAGCAGGCCAACGTACTGGTGCGCGGCCTGCGCGCGGTGTCGGACTTCGAATATGAGCTGCAGCTCGCCCATATGAATCGCCATCTGCTGCCAACGCTGGAAAGCGTGTTTCTGATGCCGTCAGAAGGCTTTTCGTTCGTCTCCTCTTCGCTGGTGAAAGAGGTGGCGCGCCACGGCGGCGACGTCAGCGCCTTCCTGCCTGCGCCTGTGCACCAGGCGCTGCTGGCAAAGCTGGCCTGATCAGTGCTGGCAGTTAGGGCACCAGAAGGTGCTGCGCTGCCCGTGCTTGCCGCTGACAATCGGCGTGCCGCAGGCGCGACAAGGCTCGCCGGCGCGGCCATACACCTGCAGCTCCTGCGCGAAATAGCCGGGTTTGCCGTCGCTCTGTAAAAAGTCGCGCAGCGTGGTGCCGCCCTGCTCTATCGATCGCAGCAACACCGCTTTGATGGTGGCACACAGCCGCTGCGCCTCTTCGTCACTCAGGCTCATCGCCGGACGATCGGGCAGGATCCCGGAGGTGAACAGCGATTCGCTGGCGTAGATATTGCCGACGCCCACCACCACTTTGTTATCCATCAGCCACTGCTTCACCGCCGTGCGCTTGCCGCGCGACTTCTCATAGAGATAGTCGCCGCTAAAGGCGTCGCTGAGCGGCTCAGGCCCCAGATGCGCCAGCACATTGCTCCCTTCGGGATCGGTGCTCCACAGCCAGGCGCCAAAGCGGCGCGGATCGGTGTAGCGCAGCACCTTGCCGTTGCTCATCACTAAATCGACATGGTCATGCTTCGCGGCGGGCTGCTCTTCCGGCAGCACGCGCAGGCTGCCGGACATGCCGAGATGGATGATGATCCAGCCGTGCGGCAGCTCCAGCAGCAGATATTTGGCGCGGCGCTGCACGCTCAGCACCGGCTGATCGCTGAGCGCATGGATCTCCTGCGACACCGGCCAGCGCAGGCGCGAATTGCGCACCACGGCATGTAAAATCTTTTCGCCCACCAGATGCGGTTCAATGCCGCGTCGGCTGGTTTCGACCTCGGGTAATTCCGGCATGTTCTCTCCTCAAAAAGCGGCAAAAACAAAAAACCCGGCCGAAGCCGGGTTTTTCACAGAACACCAAAATTATTTAATTTTGGCTTCTTTGTAGATCACGTGCTGACGTACAACCGGATCGAACTTTTTCAGTTCCAGTTTCTCTGGTTTAGTACGTTTGTTCTTCGTGGTGGTATAGAAGTGACCTGTACCAGCAGAGGAAACCAGCTTGATCTTCTCACGAATACCTTTAGCCATGATTCAGTTCCTTAGTACTTCTCACCACGGGCGCGGATTTCGGCCAGAACCGTATCGATGCCCTTTTTATCAATAACACGCATACCTTTAGCAGATACACGAAGAGTAACGAAGCGCTTCTCGCTCTCAACCCAGAAACGGTGTGAGTGCAGGTTCGGAAGGAAACGGCGTTTCGTCGCGTTCATTGCGTGGGAACGGTTGTTACCGGTCACCGGACGCTTTCCAGTTACCTGGCAGACTCGTGACATGTCTATTCTCCAAAAATCAAATCAGCTCGAGCTTTAAAAACTAGGTCTTGGCCGCCTCGTCAGGCTCATAGCCCGCCAGGCGAGTTCCATGTGAACCCGCTAAGCTGGCCCAAACGCCAAACCCGAGATTCTCAAAGGTGGCGTAGTATACGCCGCTCAGCGCAAGTGCTCAAGTCCCGAACAGATAAAGATCCCTGAAGATCGCGCAAAAAGCCGCCATCTGCACCTGGCGGCCCTGGCTTTTTACAGCCAGCCGCGTTCGGCAAAAGAGACATATTCGCCGTGACCGATCACCAGATGATCGAGCAGGCGAATATTCAGCAGGGTGCAGGCCGCGCTCACTTTATGGGTAATATGCCGATCGGCGCGGCTCGGCTCCGCCATGCCGGAAGGGTGATTATGGGCGAGGATCACCGCCGCGGCGTTGACCTTCAGCGCCTCGCGCACGATTTCGCGCGGATGCACCTCGACGCTGTTGATCGAGCCCATAAAGAGCGTCTGCGCCTGCAGCACCCGATGCTGATTGTCGAGAAACAGCGCCATAAACACCTCGCGCTCCTGATGCGCCAGCACGCTCTGCAGATAGTGCCGCGTCACCTGCGGGTTCGCCATCACATCTTCCCGCGCCATCTGGCTGGCGAAAAAGCGTCGCGCCAGTTCCGCAATAGCGTGCAGCTGCGCCAGCTTGGCGGCGCCGACGCCTTTTATCTCGCTGAACGCCGCCGGTTCAGCGGTCATGATGTGATAAAGCGAGCCGAAACGCTGCAGCATCTGCTGCGCCAGCGTCAGCACGTTCACCCCCACCGCGCCGGTGCGCAAAAAAATCGCCAGCAGCTCCGCGTCGCTCAACGCCGCCGCGCCCATCGACCGTAATTTTTCCCGTGGTGTCATCGCTTCCATATCTGCCTCCTGCGGTTAGCGACATCATGACCAGACACTGTATACTTAACCAGTATCTTCTGGCAGAATTACGAGGCGGCTCGCAAACGCAAGGGGTGAAAAGGTGTGCAGAGGGTTTTATGATAGAGTCCTGCCACTTCGCCGCGTCTGACGCGGCATCCAGCCACATGAGGCCAATAGCATGATGGGATTAGCCGGAAAAAAAATTCTGCTTGGCGTGAGCGGCGGCATCGCAGCCTATAAAACGCCCGAGCTGGTGCGTCGCCTGCGCGAACGCGGCGCCGAGGTGCGCGTGATGATGACGCCCGCCGCCAAAGCTTTTATTACGCCGCTCAGCCTGCAGGCCGTTTCCGGTTATCCGGTGTTTGAAGACCTGCTCGATCCCGCCGCCGAAGCGGCGATGGGCCATATCGAGCTGGCAAAATGGGCGGACCTGGTGGTGCTGGCGCCCGCTTCGGCCGATTTGATCGCCCGTCTGACCGCCGGCATGGCCAACGATCTGGTTACCACCGCCTGCCTTGCCACCGCCGCACCCGTCGCCGTGGTGCCGGCGATGAATCAGCAGATGTATCGCGCCGCCGTGACGCAGCACAACCTGCAGCAGCTTGAGGCGCGCGGCCTGCTGATCTGGGGCCCCGACAGCGGCAGCCAGGCGTGCGGCGACGTCGGACCGGGCCGGATGCTCGATCCGCTGGCGATTGTCGACCACGCGGCGCAGTGGGCGTCGCCCGTCAACGATTTGCAACATCTCAACATTATGATCACCGCCGGTCCCACGCGCGAGGCGCTCGATCCGGTGCGCTATATCAGTAACCACAGCTCCGGCAAGATGGGCTTCGCCATCGCCGCCGCCGCCGCCAGACGCGGCGCCCGCGTGACGCTGGTGACCGGTCCGGTTAACCTGCCGACGCCGCCTGCGGTGAAGCGCGTTGACGTTATCTCTGCGCAGGAGATGGAAGCCGCCGTGATGGCGGAAGCGGCGCAGCAGCAGATTTTTATCGCCAGCGCCGCCGTCGCGGACTATCGCGCCGCGACCATCGCGCCGGAAAAGATGAAAAAACAGGGCAGCGAAGACGATGCCGTCACGCTACAGCTGGTAAAGAATCCCGATATTGTGGCGGGCGTCGCCGCCATGCAGCAAAACCGTCCCTACGTGGTTGGATTTGCCGCTGAAACCCAGAATGTGGAAGAATACGCCCGACAAAAACGGGTACGTAAAAATCTGGACCTGATTTGCGCCAACGACGTGGCGCAGGCCGGACAGGGATTTAACAGCGATACCAACGCGCTTCACCTTTTTTGGCAGGAGGGAGAAAAACGCTTACCGCTCAGCGATAAGACGCTCCTTGGCCAACATTTATTAGACGAGATTGTCCGCCTTTATGATGAAAAAAATCGACGTAAAGATTCTTGATGCGCGCGTGGGCGCGGAGTTTCCCCTGCCCACCTACGCCACCTCTGGCTCCGCCGGGCTCGATCTGCGCGCCTGTCTGGACAGCGCGCTGGAGATCGCCCCAGGTATGACCACGCTGGTGCCGACCGGCCTGGCGATCCACATCGGCGATCCGACGCTGGCGGCGGTTATCCTGCCGCGCTCCGGCCTCGGCCATAAGCATGGCATCGTGCTGGGCAATCTGGTGGGCCTGATCGACTCGGACTATCAGGGCCAGCTGATGGTATCGGTCTGGAACCGCGGCCAGCAGAGCTTTACGCTGCAGCCGGGCGATCGCCTGGCCCAGCTGGTCTTTGTGCCGGTGGTGCAGGCGGAGTTCAACCTGGTGGAAGATTTCGACGCCAGCGACCGCGGCGAAGGCGGCTTCGGTCACTCCGGACGTCTGTAACGCCCGTTTTTGCTTAACCATCTGTTTATTTCTTACCAGCCTTGAGCCTGCGCTCAGGGCTGATAAGAAGGTGTGCCTGTTAAAGGTGAATTTCAGGGGTTTTTAAGGTCATGGCAGAGAAAAAAATCGCCAAACGGAACCGTCGCGAAGAAATTTTGCAGGCGTTGGCGCAGATGCTGGAGTCCAGTGACGGTAGCCAGCGCATTACCACCGCCAAGCTGGCCGCCACCGTCGGCGTGTCTGAAGCGGCGCTCTATCGCCACTTTCCCAGCAAAACGCGCATGTTCGACAGCCTGATTGAATTTATCGAAGACAGCCTGATTACCCGCATCAATCTGATCCTGAAAGATGAAAAAGAGACGATGACGCGCCTGCGTCTTATCGTGCAATTGATTCTGGGTTTTGGTGAGCGTAATCCGGGGCTGACGCGTATTCTGACCGGCCATGCGCTGATGTTTGAGCAGGATCGTCTGCAGGGGCGCATCAACCAGCTGTTTGAACGGATTGAGGTGCAGCTGCGCCAGGTCATGCGCGAGCGGAGAATGCGTGAAGGCGAAGGCTTCGAAACAGACGAAGCGCTGCTGGCGAGCCAGCTGCTGGCCTTCTGCGAAGGGGTGCTGTCGCGCTACGTGCGTTCAGAGTTTCGCTTTCGCCCGACCGCCGAATTCGATACCCGCTGGCCGCTGCTCGCCGCGCAGCTGGTGTAACGAACGACTCCCTCTCCCGCCATCGGGAAAGGGAGTCGGGTCGATTAGATGCCGTACTCTTTCTGATAGGCGCGCACCTTCGCCAGATGGTCGGCCATTTCCGGCTTCTCTTCCAGGTAGCTAATCAGATCCGTCAGGGTAATGATGGCGGTGACCTGACATTTATAGTCGCGCTCGACTTCCTGAATCGCCGAGATCTCGCCGCGTCCGCGCTCCTGGCGATCGAGGGAAATCAGTACGCCCGCCAGCGTGGCCTGATGCGCGTTAATAATATCCATCGATTCGCGGATCGCCGTGCCGGCAGTGATCACGTCATCCACCAGCATCACGCGGCCCGCCAGCGGACTGCCGACCAGCAAGCCACCTTCGCCGTGATCTTTCGCTTCTTTGCGGTTAAAGCAGTACGGCACGTCGCGGTCATGGTGATCGGCCAGCGCCACCGCAGTCGTTGTGGCAATCGGAATGCCTTTATAGGCGGGACCGAACAGCAGATCGAAATCGACGCCGCCGTCGACCAGCGCCTGCGCGTAGAAACGGCCCAGCAGCGCCAGATCGCGACCGCTGTTAAACAGGCCGGCATTGAAAAAATAGGGGCTTTTACGGCCAGACTTCAGGGTAAATTCGCCAAACTTCAGCACCTGCTTGTTCAGGGCGAATTCAATAAACTGACGCTGCCAGGCTTTCATCTCTCACTCCTCTCGCAAAAAAAAGGCGACTCTCTGGTCGCCTGTTCAATCAGTTGTTCAGCGCCGCTTTCTGCGCCTGAATCAATTCTTCAATGCCGCCGCGCGCCAGCGCGAGCAGCGACAGCAGCTCTTCATGGCTGAACGGCTCGCCTTCCGCGGTGCCCTGCACCTCGATCATGCGGCCATCTTCCAGCATGACCACGTTCATGTCGGTTTCGGCGGCGGAATCTTCCACGTACTCCAGATCGCAGCGCGCTTCGCCCTCAACGATGCCGACCGAAATCGCCGCCACCATGCCTTTCATCGGGTTGGCCTTCAGCTTGCCGTCCGCCACCAGCTTGTTCAGCGCATCGGCCAGCGCCACGCAGGCGCCGGTGATGGCCGCGGTGCGCGTGCCGCCATCGGCCTGGATCACGTCGCAGTCGAGCGTGATGGTGAACTCGCCCAGCGCTTTAAGATCGACCGCCGCGCGCAGCGAGCGCGCGATCAGGCGCTGGATCTCCAGCGTCCGTCCGCCCTGTTTGCCTTTGGCCGCTTCACGCGCCATGCGGCTGTGGGTAGAGCGCGGCAGCATGCCATACTCGGCGGTCACCCAGCCTTGTCCCTGTCCTTTCAGGAAGCGCGGAACGCTCTCGTCCACGGTAGCCGTACAGAGCACTTTGGTTTCACCGAACTCGACCAACACTGAGCCCTCGGCATGTTTGGTGTAGTTTCGGGTCAGGGTGACGGGACGCACCTGCTGTGCGCTTCGGCCTGCTGGACGCATGGTAATCTCCGGCTGAAATGAATTGGCTGCGCATTATACGGACTTCCTCGCCGCCTGTCTTGCACGCGGGATTGCGCGGCGGCAGATGAATTTCCGCGCGGTCTGTGGCTAAATGCGCCTTCCTCACTCACTGAAAATAAAAAGTATGACCTCAATTCTTCATTTCCTGCTGGCGCTGACGGTGATTTTTGCCCTTGCGCTACTGGTCAGTCATGACCGCAAACAGATACGCCTGCGTTATCTCCTGCAGCTCATCGTGGCGGAAGCCGCGCTGGGGTGGTTTTTCCTGCACTCCGCCAGCGGCCAGGCGGCGGTCGGCGCCTTTAGCGGCTTTTTTGAGAAGCTGCTGACCTTCGCCGCGCAGGGCACCGACTTTGTGTTCGGCAACATGAGCAAACAGGGTCTGGCCTTTATCTTTCTCGGCGTGCTCTGCCCGATTATTTTTATCTCAGCGCTGATCGGCATCCTGCAGCACTGGCGCATTCTGCCGCTGCTGATTCGGCTGGTGGGCACGCTGCTGTCGAAAGTGAACGGCATGGGCAAGCTCGAATCCTTTAACGCCGTCAGCACGCTGATCCTCGGTCAGTCGGAGAACTTTATCGCCTATAAAGGCATTCTCGGCGATATCCCGCCGAAGCGTCTTTACACCATGGCCGCCACGGCGATGTCTACCGTCTCGCTCTCAATCGTCGGCGCCTATATGACGATGATCGAGCCGAAATATGTGGTCGCCGCGCTGCTGCTCAATATGTTCAGCACCTTTATTATTCTTTCGATCATCAACCCGAGCCAGCCGCAGGATGCGCAGCCGATCGCGCTCGATAAGCTGCATGAAGAGCAGAGCTTTTTCGAGATGCTCGGCGAATACATTCTGGCGGGCTTCAAGGTGGCGATGATTATTCTGGCGATGCTGATTGGCTTTATCGCGTTGATCGCCGCGGTCAATGCGCTGTTTAGCGCGCTGTTCGGCTAAAGCTTTCAGCAGATCCTCGGCTATCTGTTCTATCCCTTTGCCTGGCTGATCGGCATTCCCGCCGCCGATGCGCTGCAGGCCGCCAGCATTATGGCGACCAAGCTGGTGGCGAACGAGTTTGTAGCGATGATTGAGCTGCAAAAGGTGGCGGCGGGCATGACGCCGCGCGGACTGGGTATTCTCTCTGTGTTCCTGGTCTCGTTCGCCAACGTCGCCTCTATCGGCATCGTGGCGGGCGCCATCAAGGGGCTGGACGAGCAGCAGGGCAACGTAGTCTCCCGCTTCGGCTGGAAGCTGGTCTACGGCTCAACGCTGGTGAGCCTGCTGTCGGCGGCGTTTGCCGGCCTGTTTATCTGATCCATGCCGGGCGGCTTTGCCGCCGCCCTCTCTCTTCAGAATCCCACGCACGCTGGCGTATCGACGCGCATCACCGATTCCTGACCAAAGCGCTGCTTGTAAATGGTGCGCAGCGCTTCGATATTATCGTTCACGCCGTTTTCCGCACCGTGGATCAGCAGCAGCGCTTTGCTCGGTTCGCGCGCCAGCCTGCCGCTTTTTTCCAGCCACTGACCGCTGGCGTCATAAACGCTCAGGCCCGCCTTAAAGCGCGGCGTCACCTCTTTATCGAGGAACTGCTGCCAGTCGGCGCTGCTCACTCTCCCGCCCTGCGGTTTACTGAGGCCGAACCACAGCGTGGTCTGCATCATCATTTCGCCGCCTGCGCAGACGGGGATGGGTTTGGTCGGCGGCGCGGGCGGGCGCGGCGCCTGACAACCCGCGAGCAGCGCGGTCAGCGCCAGGGAAAGGGCAACAGAGCGAAACATCAGCACTATCCTTATTAAATCGGCCAGCGACCATCATAAGTCGCTGTCCGCAAAAGCGGAACTTTTTCCCTATTCCACGCGCGTATGCGCTTATGCCTGTTAGCCTGCGGCCGCTCTCGCTATACTTGCTGCATTATTTCTGACAAAGAGTAGCCGATTATGATCCGCAGTATGACCGCTTACGCCCGCCGCGAGGCCAAAGGCTCCTGGGGCAGCGCCGCCTGGGAGCTTCGCTCCGTCAACCAGCGTTACCTTGAAACCTACATCCGCCTGCCGGAACAGTTTCGCAGCCTGGAGCCGGTGATCCGCGAGCGCATTCGTCAGCGTCTGACGCGCGGCAAAATCGAGTGCAACCTGCGTTTCGACGCGGATCCCAGCGCGCAGGGTGAGCTGATGCTGAATGAAGCCCTGGCGAAGCAGCTGGTGCAGGCCGCCAACTGGGTGAAGATGCAGAGCGACGAGGGCGCCATCAATCCGATGGAGATCCTGCGCTGGCCTGGCGTGATGTCTGCCCAGGAACAGGATCTTGATGCGATTAACGCGCAGCTGCTGAGCGCGCTGGACGGCGCGCTGGATGACTTTATCGTGGCGCGCGAAAGCGAAGGCGCCGCGCTGAAGGCGCTGATCGAACAGCGCCTCGAAGGCGTGAAGCAGGAAGTGGCGAAAGTGCGCGCCCAGATGCCAGAGATTTTGAAATGGCAGCGTGAACGCCTGGTGACGAAGCTGGAAGAGGCAGAGGTGCAGCTGGAAAACAATCGTCTCGAGCAGGAGCTGGTGATGATGGCGCAGCGCATTGACGTCGCGGAAGAGCTGGATCGCCTCGACGCGCATGTTAAAGAGACCTATAACATCCTCAATAAGAAAGAGGCCGTCGGCCGCCGTCTCGACTTTATGATGCAGGAGTTTAACCGCGAGTCGAACACGCTGGGCTCGAAGTCGATTAATGCGGACGTGACGACGTCGGCGATTGAGCTGAAGGTGCTGATCGAGCAGATGCGCGAGCAGATTCAGAACATCGAGTAACGCCCCTGAAAGCATGGGCGGCAATCCTGGCGCAAACGGGGTTTGCCGTCCTGACCTACTCCTGATACAGCCTCGCTTCGACATTCAGCTCAGCTTAACGGCGCCAATCAACCTCCAGAGTTACGTTTTTTACTGCGCGTCTGACGGCGAAAAATTGCGCATTCACGCGTAAATGCTGCGTAAATAACCATGTGGAAACATTTCCGGACCGTTCTTAATTTGAGTGCATTTTACACAACGTCGCTGTTTTTCAGTGCTATAACCTGCTGATTGACCTGCCTATTTAAAAAGCCGTCGGATAATTTTTTCAGATGGTCACTTGCTCAATGAAACATTTCAGTCTACCGGATTCGACAGTTTCGCTTTTCTTCGCGGCACTTTTTGCTAATGTGCCGGTCCGATAACGTATTAGCTGTAGCGCCTGAGGAACTTAGGGAAGCCTTCTTTATGCGATACATACATTCATCACATAAAGGTGCGCTATGAAAAAGACCGGAGCTTTCTGCCGTTCAATGCTGCATCCGCGTTACTGGTTTACCTGGTTAGGTCTGGGCATCCTGTGGCTGCTGGTTCAGCTTCCTTATCCTCTTCTGATGCGTCTCGGCGCTAACGCCGGCACGCTGTCTCGCCATTTTCTTAAGCGCCGCGAGCGTATTACGCGACGCAACATCGAACTCTGTTTTCCCGGCATTCCCGAGAGAGACATCGAACGCATGATCGCCGGCAACTTCGCTTCGCTGGGTATGGCGCTGGCGGAAACCGGCATCGCCTGGTTCTGGTCCGATCGCGCCGTGAGAAAGCTGTTTGAGGTGTCAGGCATGCAGCATCTGCAGTCCGCCATGGAGCAGAAACGCGGCGTGATGGTGATTGGCGTGCACTTTATGTCGCTGGAGCTGGGCGGCCGCATCAGCGGTTTGTGCCAGCCGATGATGGCAATGTATCGTCCGCACAACAACCGGGCGATGGAGTGGGCGCAGACTAAAGGGCGGATGCGATCTAACAAGGCGATGATTGACCGTCGCGATCTGCGCGGCATGGTGCATGCGTTGAAGAAAGGCGAATCGGTCTGGTTTGCGCCGGATCAGGATTATGGTCCGAAAGGCAGCGTCTTCGCGCCGCTGTTCGCCGTTGAGAAGGCCGCGACCACCAACGGCACCTTCGTGCTGTCGCGCCTCGCCAACCCGGCGATGCTGACCATCGCGCTGATCCGCAACCCGAACAACTACGGCTATCAGCTGATTATCGATCCTGAGCTGGAAAACTATCCGCATACCGATGAGGCCGCTGCCGCTGCCTATATGAACAAGGTGATTGAAAGCCAGATCCTGCGCGCCCCTGAACAGTATCTGTGGCTGCATCGCCGCTTCAAAACCCGCCCGCCAGGCGAAGCCTCGCTCTACGTCTAATCCGCCGCGCCACTCGTGGCGCGGTTTTTCGCATTGCGCCGCTGGCATCCAGCGGCCGATTGCTGAATGATGGGGTTTCATCTGTTTGTGCAGGAACCTCGTATGGATATGAATCAACGCTGGCAGCGTCCTCTGCCTGACGATCGCCTGACCCCTTACATTGAAATCGACGTCGCCAGGCTGGAAAGCAACCTGCAGGCGATGCAGGAAAAAGCGAGCCGCGCTGGCGTCACGCTGCGTCCCCATATCAAAACCCATAAAAGCCTGTTTATCGCCCGCCGTCAGCGCGCGCTGGGCGCCTGCGGCATTACCGTTTCAAAGCCGAGCGAAGGCGAAGTCTTTATCCGCGGCGGCGAACGCGACATTCTGCTGGCCTACCCGGTTATCCGCGCGGCAAGCGTGGCGACGCTGCTGAAGCTGGCGGCGCAGCACGAGGCGAAAGTGACGCTGATTGTTGATGCGCAGCACGGCGTCGCCGCAATCGCCGACGCGCAGCGCCAGCAGCCGGATGCTGACGTCGCGGTGGCGATTAAGGTCGATGTCGGGCTCCACCGTATTGGCGTCGATCCCCATGGCAATGACGCGGTTACGCTGGCGCAGGCTATTCAGGCGGCGCAGCTGCCTTTCGCCGGTCTGGTGTCGCACGCCGGACACGCCTATGGCGCAGGTCATCCTGAGGCCATTGCGCAGATTGCGCTGGAAGAAGCGCGTCTGATGCAGCAGGTGCAACGTCAGCTGCGCGAAGCGGGTTTCACCGCCTGCCCGATCTCCGTCGGCGCCACGCCTACCGCGCTGGCCGCGCCTGTCGCTGAGGGAACAGATGAAATCAGACCCGGTAATTATGCCCTGCTCGATCTGACCGCCTGCCGTCTCGGCCTGAGCCGCGTTGACGATCTGGCGCTGAGCGTGATTAGCCGCGTCGTCGCGGTTAACCGCCATTTCGCCATTATCGACGCTGGCTCCAAAATGCTGAGTTCCGATAAAGGGCCGCACGGCACCAGCGCCAGCGGCTTCGGCATTGCCGTTGATGAGCAGGGCATCTGCTATGAGATCGCCAAACTGTCAGAAGAGCACGGCTTTATCGCCTGGCAGGAAAAAGCGCCTCGCGTCGGCGCGCTGCTGCGTATCTACCCTAATCACAGCTGTGCGGTGATGGCGCAGTCAGACAGCTATGTGCTGCGCTACGCCGACGGTCGCGCAGAAACCCAGCCCGTCGACGCGCGCGGACAGTTTATCTGAGCGCAGCGCGGCAGATCGTCTGGCCTGCCGCGCGGGCGAAACCCCGTCTGCGCCACACTTCTGATGGCGCAACGTTCTCCCTCTGCGTTCGCCATGCTTTAATGCCTTTTTAACCACGTTTCGGAGGTAGCATGTTGTCGTCACAGGTTGTCAGTCAGACCATTGCGCGTAACTGGTTAGATTTATATGAAACCATCTGGAAACCCGACTACTTTGCGAAATGGGCATCTGGGCTGAGCAGCAGCTCGCTAGAGCAGGAGGGAAACTACTGGCGCGCCCGTGGACCCGAAGGCTCAGTAAAGCTTCGCTTTACGCCGCATAATCCCTTTGGCGTAATGGATCACTGGATAGACAGCGGCTTTGGTAAAGAGATTTATATGCCGATGCGCGTCGTCGCCAATGAACAGGGCGCAGAAATCGTAATGGTGGTTTATCGCCAGCCGCTGATGTCCGATGAGAAGTTTTCCCAGGATATTGAATGGGTAAGAGGCGATTTAGCCCGTCTTAACCGCCTGCTCACCCAGTAAAACCGGCTAAAAAGCCGCCAGCCTTTAGTTCGGGCTGGGCCTTACGGCTCAGAAAAGTGAAAAAAGTGCGCTAAAAATGTATTAGCACTTTTCCCTGCCACTTAAGCATTGCACCCCTTTCACAACAGTTTCATTAAAGCCCGCTATCCGGGAAAACTCCTGGATGGCGATCCCTGCCGCTTCGCTGACATGCCTGACCCGCGTGCTTTTGCCGCGATCGCCCTTTTTTTAACCCTGTGGTTTGCCCTTTTTACTGCACAACGATTAATAAAGCTTTATGGCCCAGGTTAAAAATATCTCATGCAAAAAATGAATCCATTTATTTCTGTGGCGGCTTTATCGGACTTTTCTGATGGTGTGGAATTAAAAAAAACGAGGTATAAATCATTCACACACAGCAACACTTAAAATAACAACACCAGGAAAATAAAAAATGGAATGCTCAACGATGGCTTTGCTTTCTGAAGACGAACTTGTTGAGATCGCTGGCAGGATGCTGGCAGGAGAATATAAAACAATAACAGGGTTTTCCCAGGATCTGGCCGCTTTTCTGTTAAGCACAGAAAAGCGCGCCTTGTCCCGGGATAATAAAAATACCGGGGATATTATTTTCGTCTCGGAAATTCATCGCATTGAATCAATAATAACAGGCGAAGCCTGGCGCACAGCGTCTGGACTCCGCTCAGGCGTATGGCATTAATTATCTGGATGAAATAGTCCGCTATTTCACGCGTAACACTTTATTCGGTACATGTACCTAACGAGCATATCATGGCGATACGTGAAAGTAGTCTTGCGAGCGCAAAGTGGTCCATTCTTTCGTCAATTAAAATTATCGGCATTGGCGTGCTTCAGCTCTCTTTACTGGCGCAAATACTACAGGCCAATGAGTTGAATTTACTGGCTATTGCCATTATCGGCCTGCTGATTATCGACACTCTCGCCGATCGCGGCTATTCAAACGCGCTGATCCGCAACGGCAATCTGTCGGTACGCGATCAGTCGATGCTTTACTGGGGAAATATGCTGCTGAGCCTGGTGATTTTTGCCGTGCTGTTTACCGGCAGCGATCTTATCGGCACTTTTTTGCAGCAGCCTGAGCTGGCCATTATGCTGGAAATGGTCTCGGTTATTTTTATTATTATTCCGCAAGGGCAACATTACCGCGCTATTTTACAGCGTGAAAAACAGTACACGCGCATTGCTTTTACCGAAACGGTATCGGTACTTTTCGGTCTCGGCGTCACGTTATTTACCGTCTGGCTGACGCCGTCGGTGCTGTGCGCCATCTGGGGTTATCTGGCAATGGCCTCCGTGCGTATGCTGATCTATTGCTTTTATGGTCGCTCAAGCTTCCAGCCCGAATATCGTTTTAACCTGAAAGATTACAGCCGTATTCGTGCAAGAACTCAATAATAAAAACAAGTCTGTATGGTGGGCTCTGGGCATCTGAAAAGATGCATTCGCGTGCTGGCGACGGCACGCTTTTTTCTTTTCCGCTTTTACGGTTTTTATTTTCGCAGCGAGTAGCGCTTTCCGATCGTCTCTTTTCCTGATGCGACGCGATGTCGCCTCTGTTCTTAGCCCCTTTTGCACCTCTGTTCATTCATCGATTCGTTTTTCTTATCTCAAAGACGCCGCAGCACACAGGCGTTTCTCACACCATCCCCGTTTTTCCGCGCGTCGGCATAAGATAAACTGATGCGAAGCGATCGCCTGAGAATTTCTCAGTAGCGGATATTTTATCAACCTCGTAGCCTTGCCGCCCACCCACTGGAGCCTGCTATGTTATTAACCGTCCTCTATATCATCGGCATTACGGCGGAAGCCATGACAGGCGCGCTGGCGGCCGGAAGGCGCAAAATGGATCTTTTCGGCGTCATCATTATCGCTTCAGTGACGGCAATCGGCGGCGGCTCGGTGCGCGATATTCTTCTCGGCCACTATCCGCTGGGATGGGTAAAACACCCGGAATACATCATGATCGTCGCCGCCGCAGCGGTGCTGACCACCTGGCTGGCGCCGCTTATGACCCATCTGCGCAAAGTGTTCCTGGTGCTGGACGCGCTGGGCCTGGTGGTTTTCTCGATTATTGGCGCGCAGGTGGCGCTGGATAGCGGCCATGCGATGATTATCGCCGCCATCGCCGCGGTGATCACCGGCGTATTCGGCGGCGTGCTGCGCGATATGTTCTGCAACCGCATTCCGCTGGTGTTTCAGAAAGAGCTGTACGCCGGCATCGCGTTCGCCTCTGGCTGGATCTATATCCTGCTGTTAAAAACCTCGCTGGCGCACGAGGCCGTGGTAATCATTACGCTGCTGTTCGGCTTTCTGGCGCGTCTGCTGGCGCTGCGCTTTCGACTGGGCCTGCCTGTTTTCAACTATCCCCATCCGGAACATTAAGGCCTGGCGGGATGCCCTGCTGCTGCAAAAAGAGGATTAGCCTCTGAATGCGCGTATCCTGCAGCATGGCGTAAATACGCTGCGCCAGGGTCGTACCGACGCCCGGCAGCGTCTGCCAGTGTTGCACATCGCGCTGCTGCACCTCTTCCCAGGTTCTGTCTGATAAAGCATTCAATGCGCTGCGCGGCAAGGGTATGCCGAGCGCGCTGAGCCAGCGGCGCAGCGGCTGCTGTCGCGTCAGGTTGAAGCGATGCCAGAGCTGCTGCGCACGCGCCGGACTGATGCCGGAGGCCTGCATGAGTTGCGCTGGAGTCAGCGTCAGCCAGGAGAACAGATGCTCCATCGCGCCGGTATCCAGCAGGCGCAGCCAGGTGCTGCGCTGCGCGCCGGCAATATCCAGTACCGCTTTCTGACTCAGCCAGCTTAGCCGCGCCAGCATCTGCTGACGGCAGGCCGGTGTGAAATAGAGGCAGCTCAGTGGCGTAAAGCTGCCTGGATCGGGCGGAATCGGGTAGTGGCGTTCACCCACGCGCCAGAGCACCCTTTCCAGGCGCGGGATGCCCTGTCCCGCCAGGCTGATCGCCACCTGATCGCCCGCGATAACATCCCATGCGCGCCAGCGCCGCAGCGAGCCGAGACTCACCCGCCGTATGGTCTTGTCGTCAAGCTGCACCGGCTGGAGATTGAGCACCACGGCAATATTGCCGGTGCGGCCGACGTTGAAGTCGACCGAGCGCACCTCGCTGGTCACGTCCGGCGGCCTGAACTTCCACGCCACCGCCCAGTCGCCTTCGCCGGGCATCCAGCTTTTTCCGGCGGGCCGCGTCGCCTGATGCACCACCACGCCGTCTGTCGCAAAGGGCAGCGGCGCGTGGAACCAGCGATCGCGCCAGACGGCCACCGCCTCTTCATCGCTGACGGGCTGGCTCCAGGCCTGCGCCAGCCCGAATCCCCAGGCGGCAAGCTGTTGCAGGCGCGCCTCCATCGCGGCGGGGCCATCTGGCCAGCCCCAGATAAACAGGCCAATACGGCCTAACAGCGGACTGGGCGCGTGGCGCATCAGCGCGCCGGCTACCTGCGCGCGCGCGTTTTGACCGCCGTCGCGCGCCTGCTGATGATCGGTCATCTTCAGGAAGAGTTCCCCTTGCAGCACCACGCGCGGCGCATCGCTCTCAATCGTCAACGGAATAGCGGAGATGTAGGGCGCCTTCGCCAGCCATGATTCGCCATGCAGGCCGTCACCGCGGCTCACCAGCGCGGTGAGCTTTCCCGCTTCATAGAGCAGCGTCACCGCGACGCCGTCGATTTTCGGCTGCACCCACATATCCCGACGCCCCTGCATCCAGTACGCCAGCGCCAGCTTGTCACGCACTTTTTTTACCCCGGTATGGGCAACGGGATGCGCGACGGCGCCGCCCGCGGGCAGATGAGGCGCATAGGCCGTGCGGCCCGGGGTAAAGCAGCTCTGCCAGCTTTTCAGGCGCTGCAGCAGCGTGTCGTAGTCCGCATCGCTGACCAGCGTTTTTCCGTCGCGGTAGTAGGCGTCATCCCAGCGTCGCAGCTGCTGCTGCAGACGGGCGATTTCATCGGCGGCGCGGGCGGGCGTCCAGACCGGACAAAGCGCGCTGACCGGCGCGGCAGCCAGCAGCAGCAGGCACAGCAGCAGACGTAAGCTCTCTTTCATGGCGGGCCTCCTTAACCTTTCGTCTATTAGAGCGGCGCGAAAAGGCGAAGGCGACAGGCAAACCGGCGCAACGGAACCGGCCGCGCAACAAAAGCGGTGATTTACAGGCGGGCGACCTCCGATTTACGCGCCGCGCCGCAAAAGATTTAGCGCAGCGCCGCGCGCAAACGCTGCGTGACGGCCCTAAGCCGTGTATACTGTGCAGGAAATCGACTCCGCTCTTTACTCAATTCAAGAAGACCATGGCTCAAGGCACGCTTTTTATTGTTTCCGCCCCCAGTGGCGCGGGTAAATCCAGCCTGATTCAGGCGCTACTGAAGACACAACCGCTGTACGATACGCAGGTGTCTGTTTCCCATACCACCCGCGGCATGCGTCCCGGCGAAGCCCATGGCGAACACTACTACTTCGTCTCGAAAGAGGAATTTGAAGCGATGATCGCGGAAGATGCCTTCCTCGAGCATGCCAAAGTCTTCGACAACTATTACGGCACGTCGCGTAAAGCGATTGAGCAGGTGCTTGCCACCGGCGTCGATGTGTTTCTCGATATCGACTGGCAGGGCGCGCAGCAGATCCGCGCCAAAATGCCCGCCGCGCGCAGCATTTTCGTGCTGCCGCCGTCGCAGGACGAGCTGGACCGCCGTCTGCGCGGTCGCGGTCAGGACAGCGAAGAGGTGATTGCCCGCCGTATGGCGCAGGCGGTCTCTGAGATGAGCCACTACGCTGAATACGACTATTTAATTATCAATGATGATTTCGATCTGGCGCTGTCAGATCTGAAGACCATTATCCGCGCTGAACGCCTGCGCATGGGGCGCCAGAAGGCGCGCCATGATGCTTTAATCAGCAAACTATTGGCAGTCTGAAGTCAGTTTCAGTATTATGCCCAGTCATTTCTTCATCTGTGGAGTAGCACACCTATGGCACGCGTAACCGTTCAGGACGCAGTAGAAAAAATTGGTAACCGTTTTGACCTGGTGTTGGTCGCTGCACGTCGTGCACGTCAGATGCAGGTAGGCGGCAAAGATCCGCTGGTTCCGGAAGAGAACGATAAAGCCACCGTTATCGCCCTGCGCGAAATCGAAGAAGGCCTGATCACCAACCAGATCCTCGACGTGCGCGATCGTCAGGAGCAGCAAGAGCAGGAAGCCGCTGAATTACAAGCCGTTACCGCTATCGCTGAAGGTCGTCGTTAACAGCAACCTGCAGGCCAACCTTGTATCTGTTTGAAAGCCTCAATCAGCTGATTGAAAAATACCTGCCGGAGGAGCAAATCAAGCGCCTCCAGCAAGCGTACCTTGTCGCACGTGATGCTCACGAGGGACAGACACGCTCCAGCGGCGAGCCCTACATTACCCATCCAGTCGCCGTCGCCTGTATCCTGGCAGAGATGAAGCTCGACCATGAAACCCTCATGGCCGCGCTGTTGCATGACGTGATCGAAGACACGCCGGCGACCTATCAGGATATGGAGCAGCTGTTCGGCAAAAGCGTGGCGGAGCTGGTAGAGGGCGTATCCAAGCTGGATAAGCTTACCTTCCGCGACAAGAAAGAGGCGCAGGCAGAGAACTTCCGCAAGATGATCATGGCGATGGTGCAGGATATCCGCGTCATTCTCATCAAGCTGGCCGACCGTACGCACAATATGCGCACCTTGGGCGCGCTGCGTCCGGACAAGCGTCGCCGCATCGCGCTGGAAACCCTGGAGATCTACAGTCCGCTGGCGCATCGCCTGGGTATCCATCATCTGAAAACCGAGCTGGAAGAGCTGGGTTTCGAGGCGCTCTACCCGAATCGCTACCGCGTGATTAAAGAGGTGGTGAAAGCGGCGCGCGGCAACCGCAAAGAGATGATTCAGAAGATCCTGTCGGAAATCGACGGACGTCTGCAGGAAGCGGGCATTCCCTGTCGCGTCAGCGGCCGTGAAAAACATCTCTACTCGATCTACCGCAAAATGACGCTGAAAGAGCAGCGCTTTCACTCCATCATGGATATCTACGCGTTCCGCGTGATCGTGAAGGATGTGGACACCTGCTATCGCGTGCTCGGTCAGATGCACAGCCTGTACAAACCGCGTCCAGGCCGCATGAAAGATTATATCGCTATCCCCAAGGCCAACGGCTATCAGTCGCTGCATACCTCGATGATCGGACCGCACGGCGTGCCGGTCGAGGTGCAGATCCGTACCGAAGATATGGATCAGATGGCGGAAATGGGGGTCGCCGCGCACTGGGCTTACAAACAGGCGGGCGAAAGCGGCACCACCGCGCAGATCCGCGCCCAGCGCTGGCTGCAAAGCCTGCTGGAGCTGCAGCAGAGCGCGGGCAGCTCGTTTGAATTTATCGAAAGCGTCAAATCCGATCTCTTCCCTGACGAGATCTACGTCTTTACGCCGGAAGGGCGCATCGTCGAACTGCCGGCCGGCGCGACGCCGGTCGATTTCGCCTATGCGGTGCATACTGATATCGGCCACGCCTGCGTCGGCGCGCGCGTCGATCGCCAGCCCTATCCGCTGTCGCAGCCGCTCACCAGCGGCCAGACGGTGGAAATTATCACCGCGCCGGGCGCACGACCCAACGCCGCCTGGCTCAACTTTGTCGTCAGCTCTAAAGCGCGCGCCAAAATCCGTCAGCTGCTGAAAAACCTCAAGCGCGAAGACTCCGTCAATCTTGGTCGCCGTCTGCTGAGCCACGCGCTCGGCGGCAGCCGCAAGCTGGCGGAGATCCCGAAAGAGAATATCAAGCAGGAGCTGGACCGCATGAAGCTGACGTCGCTGGACGATCTGCTGGCGGAAATCGGCCTCGGCAACGCCATGAGCGTGGTGGTGGCGAAGAACCTGCTGCAGTCGACCAACGGGACGCCGCCGAGCAGCAGCAAGCGCGGCAAGCTGCCGATTAAAGGCGCGGACGGCGTGCTGATCACCTTCGCCAAGTGCTGTCGCCCTATCCCTGGCGATCCCATTGTCGCCCACGTCAGTCCCGGCAAGGGGCTGGTGGTGCACCACGAATCCTGCCGCAATATTCGCGGCTACCAGAAAGAGCCGGAGAAGTTCATGCCGGTGGAGTGGGATAAGGTGACCGACCAGGAGTTCGTGGCGGAGATCAAGGTCGATATGTTTAACCATCAGGGCGCGCTGGCGAACCTGACGGCGGCGATCAATACCGCAGGCTCCAATATCCAGAGCCTCAACACCGAAGAGCGTGACGGCCGCGTTTACAGCGCCTTTATCCGCCTGACCGCGCGCGATCGCGTCCATCTGGCGAACATTATGCGTAAAATCCGCGTAATGCCGGACGTGATCAAAGTCCATCGAAACCGTAATTAGCGCATGAACGCCCAACGTTTTGCTCGTATTCAGGAGATGCTGGCGCTCCGCCAGCACGACCTCACCGTCTGTATGGAACAGGTGCACAAGCCGCACAACGTCTCGGCGGTGATCCGCACCGCGGACGCGGTAGGCATTCACGAAGTGCACGCCGTCTGGCCGAGCGAACGCATGCGCACTATGGTTTCCGCTTCCGCCGGCAGCAACAGCTGGGTGAAAGTCAAAACCCACCGCCATATCGCCGAGGCGGTGACGCATCTGAAACATCGCGGCATGCAGGTGCTGGCGACCAATCTGTCGGCCAAAGCGGTCGACTTTCGCGACATCGATTACACCCGCCCGACCTGCATTCTGATGGGCCAGGAAAAAACCGGCATTACCGCCGAAGCGCTGGCGCTGGCCGATCAAGAGATCATTATTCCCATGGTCGGCATGGTGCAGTCGCTTAACGTCTCCGTGGCCTCCGCGCTCATCCTGTATGAAGCGCAGCGCCAGCGGCAGAACGCTGGGCTCTATCAGCGTCAGCACAGCCTGCTGGATGAAGAGGAGCAGCAGCGACTGCTGTTCGAAGGCGGCTATCCGGTGCTGGCGCGCGTGGCGAAACAGAAAGGCCTGCCCTATCCGCGCATTAACGCGCAGGGTGAAGTCGACGCCGACGCTGACTGGTGGGCGTTGATGCAGGCGACGGGGAAAAAGAAATGAAAGGCCGCCTGCTGGATGCCATTCCGCTCAGTACCCTGACCGGCGTCGGCGCCAGCCAGGCGGCGAAACTGGCTAAGCTCGGCCTGCACACCATTCAGGATCTGCTGCTTCATCTCCCGCTACGCTACGAAGACCGCACTCAACTCTACGCCATCAACGATCTGCTGCCCGGCATCTGGGCCACGGTAGAGGGCGAAGTGTTGCAGTCCGATGTCTCTTTTGGCCGACGCCGCATGCTGGTGTGTCAGATCAGCGACGGCAGCGGCATCCTGACCATGCGCTTCTTCAACTTCAACGCCGGCATGAAGAACAGCCTGGCGCCGGGCCGTCGCGTGACCGCCTACGGCGAGATCAAACGCGGCCAGCGCGGCGCGGAAATTATTCACCCCGAATATCGCGTGCAGGGCGAACAGAGCCCGGTGACGCTGGAAGAGACCCTGACGCCGGTCTATCCCACCACCGAAGGCATTCGCCAGGCCACGCTGCGCAGCCTGACCGATCAGGCGCTGACGCTGCTGGAGAGCGTGCCGATCGCTGAGCTGCTGCCGCAGGAGCTGGCGCAGGGATTGATTAGCCTGCCGGAGGCGCTGCGCACGCTGCATCGCCCGCCGCCCGATCTGCGCCTGAGCGAGCTGGAGCACGGCCGTCATCCGGCGCAGCGGCGTCTGATCCTCGAAGAGCTGCTGGCGCACAACCTCAGCATGCTGGCGGTACGCGCCGGGGCGCAGCGCTATTACGCGCTGCCGATGCCCGCGCGCCATACCCTGAGCGACAAGCTGCTGGCGGCGCTCCCCTTCTCTCCCACTAACGCGCAAAAACGCGTGGTGCAGGAGATTGAGCGCGATCTGGCCAATGATTTCCCGATGATGCGTCTGGTGCAGGGCGACGTCGGATCCGGTAAAACCCTGGTCGCGGCGCTGGCGGCGCTGGACGTGATTGCCCACGGCAAGCAGGTGGCGCTGATGGCGCCCACCGAGCTGCTGGCGGAGCAGCACGCCAGCAACTTCCGCAGCTGGTTCGCGCCGCTTGGCATCGAAGTCGGCTGGCTGGCGGGCAAGCAGAAAGGCAAAGCGCGCCAGGCGCAGCAGGAGGCGATCGCCAGCGGCCAGGTGGCAATGGTGGTCGGCACGCACGCGCTGTTCCAGGAGCAGGTGCAGTTCAACGGCCTGGCGCTGGTGATTATCGATGAACAGCACCGCTTCGGCGTGCATCAGCGGCTGGCGCTGTGGGAGAAAGGCGAAGAGCAGGGCTTCCATCCGCATCAGCTGATCATGACCGCCACGCCGATCCCGCGCACCCTGGCGATGACCGCCTACGCCGATCTCGACACCTCGACCATCGACGAGCTGCCGCCGGGCCGTACGCCGGTCACCACCGTGGCGATCCCGGACAGCCGCCGCGACGATATCATTGCGCGCGTGCGTCACGCCTGCCAGGAGGGCCGCCAGGCCTACTGGGTCTGCACCCTGATCGAAGAGTCCGAGTTGCTGGAAGCGCAGGCGGCCGAAGCGAGCTGGGAAGCCCTGAAAATTGCGCTGCCCGACCTGAATATCGGTCTGGTGCACGGCCGCATGAAGCCGGCGGAGAAACAGGCGGTGATGGCGGCGTTTAAGGCCAACGAGATGCAGCTGCTGGTGGCGACCACGGTGATTGAAGTCGGTGTCGACGTGCCCAACGCCAGCCTGATGATTATCGAGAATCCGGAACGACTGGGCCTGGCGCAGCTGCACCAGCTGCGCGGACGCGTCGGGCGCGGCGCGGTGGCCTCGCACTGCGTGCTGCTCTACAAAGCGCCGCTGAGCAAAACCGCGCAGCGGCGCCTGCAGGTGCTGCGCGACAGCAACGACGGCTTTGTTATCGCCCAGCACGATCTGGAGATCCGCGGCCCTGGCGAGCTGCTGGGCACGCGCCAGACCGGTAACGCCGAATTCAAGGTGGCGGATCTGCTGCGCGATCAGGCGATGGTGCCGGAAGTGCAGCGCGTCGCGCGCCATATCCACCAGCATTATCCTGAACAGGCAAAGGCGCTGATCGAGCGCTGGCTGCCGGAAAACGCGCGCTACACCAACGTCTGATCCCCTTTTATCCTTCTGTCGTAGCAGGGGGTTAAGATAAAGCCTGGCAAACGATTGCTTTCAGCCCGCAGCGGTTTAAAATCCCCCTCTTCACAAAACCGGGAAGCACGCTATGTCCGTTAATCAACCAGACGCCTCGCTATCTACCGCGACGCCAAACCAGAGCGAACTGATTTACCGCCTTGAAGACCGCCCGCCGCTGCCGCAGACGCTGTTTGCCGCCGGCCAGCATCTGCTGGCGATGTTTGTCGCGGTGATCACGCCCGCGCTGCTGATCTGTCAGGCGCTGGGCCTGCCCGCGCAGGATACACAGCACATTATCAGCATGTCGCTGTTCGCGTCCGGCGTGGCGTCAGTGCTGCAGATTAAAACCTGGGGGCCGGTGGGTTCGGGCCTGCTGTCGATTCAGGGCACCAGCTTTAACTTCGTCACCCCGTTGATTATGGGCGGCATGGCGCTGAAAAACGGCGGCGCCGACGTGCCGACCATGATGGCGGCGCTGTTCGGCACGCTGATGGTCGCCTCCTGTACTGAAATGGTGCTGTCGCGCGTGCTGCACCTGGCGCGCCGCATTATCACGCCGCTGGTCTCCGGCGTGGTGGTGATGATTATCGGCCTGTCGCTGATTCAGGTCGGGCTGACCTCTATCGGCGGCGGCTTCGCCGCGATGAGCGATCACAGCTTTGGCGCGCCGAAAAACCTGCTGCTGGCGGGCGTGGTGCTGGCGGTGATTATCGTGCTCAACCGCCAGCGCAATCCTTACCTGCGCGTCGCCTCGCTGGTGATCGCTATGGCGATTGGCTATTTCGCCGCCTGGCTGATGGATATGCTGCCGCAGTCCGCTGCGCCGGTCAGCCAGCCGCTTATCGCCGTGCCGACGCCGCTCTACTACGGTCTCGGCTTTGACTGGAATCTGCTGATCCCGCTGATGCTGGTGTTTATGGTGACCTCGCTGGAAACCATCGGCGATATCACCGCCACGTCGGACGTATCGGAGCAGCCGGTCAGCGGCCCGCTCTACATGAAGCGGCTGAAAGGCGGCGTGCTGGCGAACGGGCTGAACTCCTGCGTCTCCGCGCTGTTCAACACCTTCCCTAACTCCTGCTTCGGCCAGAACAACGGCGTGATCCAGTTGACCGGCGTCGCCAGCCGCTACGTGGGCTTTGTGGTGGCGCTGATGCTGATCCTGCTGGGCCTGTTTCCGGCGGTGAGCGGCTTCGTGCAGCATATTCCTGAGCCGGTGCTGGGCGGCGCCACTATTGTGATGTTCGGCACCATCGCCGCCTCTGGCGTGCGCATCGTGTCGCGCGAGCCGCTGAACCGCCGCGCCATTATGATTATCGCGCTCTCGCTGGCGGTCGGGCTGGGCGTATCGCAGCAGCCGCTGATCCTGCAGTTCGCGCCGGACTGGCTGAAGACGCTGCTCTCTTCCGGTATCGCCGCAGGCGGGATTACCGCTATTGTGCTGAACCTGATCTTCCCGCAGGAAAAGTAACCTTCTCTGGCGGGCTGCGGCCCGCCTCCTCTATTTAGCTGTATTTACATCCAGGCTGTTGAGCTACAACGGTAATTCAGGCATAACAAGCACTGACCGGAAAGATGGCGGGATGGAAGCGATGAAATTTCTTGGAAAATTTTTTCTTACGGTACTGCTGCTGCTGGTGCTGAGCCTGGTGGTGATCTACGTTCTGCTGCAGACGCAGTGGGGCGCGGGCGGGTTCAGCCGCTATGTCAGCGATAAAACCGCCTGGCATCTCTCGCTGAGCAAAATCGAGCACAACTTCTCCTCTCCTTCGCACATCATTCTCGACGATTTCAGCTTTGGTCATGACGGCCAGCCCGCCGCGCTGGTGGCGAAACGCGTCGATCTCGGCCTCGCGCTGCTGCAGTTCAGCGATCCGCTCAATTTTGGCAGCATCGAACTGCGCGACGGCACGGTTAATCTGGCCAACCTGACGCCTGACGACGCGCTGCCCTTCCAGGCTGGTCGCCTGCAGCTGAACAACATGCGCATCGACAGCCCGAACGCGGCGCTGCCGCTGTCGGCGCGTCAGGTGAATGGCGGCATCATGCCGTGGAAACCCACGGCGAAAAACATGCTGGGCAGCGATGCGCAGTTCCAGATGAGCGCCGGTGAAATGACGCTGAACCAGGTCTCTGGCGCCCACGTGCTGATTCAGGGCAGCGTAGCGAAGGGCCGCATGGTGTTCAGCAATGTCGGCGCGGATCTGGCGCGCGGTTCGATGACCGGCAGCGCCGAGCGCGACGCGCAGGGCAACTGGCTGATCCGCCAGCTTCGCCTCAACGATATTCGCCTGCAAACCGTCCACAGCCTGGCAGACTTTTTGCGCCCGATTCAGGATCTGCCCTCGGTGACCATTAACCGGCTCGATATGACCGACGCGCGGCTGCAGGGCCCTGACTGGGCGGTCACCGACCTCGACCTGACGTTGAAAAATCTTACCTGGCAGGGCGACAGCTGGCGCAGCGACGACGGCTCGCTGTCGCTTAACGCCAGCAACTTTATTAACGGCCGCTTCGAGCTGAACGATCCGATCGTCAATCTCGATCTGTCGCCGCAGGGCATCGCCCTGACGCAGTTCAGCTCGCGCTGGGCCAACGGCGTGATCCGCGCCGACGGCGCCTGGAGCCGCAGCGACCAACGGTTGACGCTGAACAATCTGGCGATCGCCGGGCTGGAGTACACCCTGCCGGAGAGCTGGCGCGACAGCTGGCTGGCACCGCTGCCGACGTGGCTCGACAGCGTGGCGGTCAACCGCTTCACCTCTAACCGCAACCTGATTATCGATATCAATCCCGCCTTTCCCTTCCAGATGACCTCGCTGGACGGCAGCGGAGAAAATCTGCTGCTGGCGCGTCAGCATCAGTGGGGGATCTGGTCAGGTAAACTCAGCCTTAACGCCGCGGAAGCGACGTTTAACCGCGTCGATCTGCGCCATCCTTCGCTGTCGCTCAACGCTGACGAGCGGCAGATTCAGGTAACGGAGCTGAGCGCCTTTAGCGGCGGCGGCATGCTGGAAGGTTCCGCCAGCGTCGGCCAGCAGCCGGATCGTCCGCTGACGCTGAACCTGAAAGGCCAGGCGGTGCCCGCCAGCGTATTGCAGAGCTGGGGCTGGCCCGCGCTGCCGGCGAGCGGCGCCAGCAACTTCCAGCTTCAGCTGGACGCCTCGCTGAAGGCGAACGCGCCGCTGAAATCCTCGGCGAACGGCTCGCTCTCGCTGCGCACCGATGCGCAGCAGATCGAGCAGCGGATGCAGGCGGGCGAAGTCAGATAACGCAACAACAAGGGCCGATACGTCGGCCCTTGTTATTCAGTTAATGCGCGCGCCGGAGCCGCCCTCTTCCAGCGGCTCGTCGGGATCGGCGGGCAGCACGATATAGACCCCTTCAAACACCGCGCCCAGCTCCTCGTTGCCGTAGAGTTCGACCTCAAGGTGCACGCGCGCCTTACGGCCGCGCGCCAGGCGGTCGAGATCGCCGCTCATCGAGCCGATATCGGCAATCGCCCCAGGGCGGCCGGTGATCGGCTTGCTGTAGCGAATATGGGCGTCCGCCAGAATAATGGTGCCGCCAAGATGGCGCTCGCGCAGCAGCAGCCAGATCAGCCCCCAGCCGGTTAAGGTCGCCAGCGAGAAGAGGCTGCCGGCGAACAGCGTATGATGTGGATTCTGGTTGCCGGTTTCCGGCATGGTGGTGATAAATTTCTGGCCGGTAAACTGCAGGATGCGCACGCCCATCTTCTCGCTGAGCGGAATGTTGTCATACCAGGCCTGCTGCAGCTGCCCGCACCAGTCGGCGCGGTGCAGAATATCATCCAGCGTCACCACCGGTTTGATCATCAGGAAATGACGCACCGGCGTGGTCTGCGGCGCGGTGATCTCGCCCTGATTGAGGTAGCCCAGCTTGGCGAAGAACTCGACCGCGTCTTCGCGCGCGGCGCAGGTGACGCGCTTAACGCCCTCCTGACGCGCCACCGACTCCAGCGTCATCGCCACCAGCGTGCCCAGTCCTTTGCCCTGCACCGACGGGTGCACGGCGAGAAAGCGGATTGAGGCTTCGTTGTCGGCGTTGATATAGAGCCGTCCGGCGGCCACCGGTTGCCCCTGCTCGTCCACTACCATCTGGTGATGCGCCAGCGCGTCCCAGCCGTCTCGCTCCGATCCCTGCGGCTGGCGCAGCGGCTTGCGTAACATTTCCCAGCGGAACTGGTAGTACATATCCAGCTCTTCCGCGGTTTGCGGTACCCGAAGATGATACATAAAGTGGTTCTCTCGTTCAGAGCCTGCGTGGCCGATCCCGTGCCGCTCGGCGGTCAGCCTCAAACCTGCAACCAGAAGGTGACAGGGCCATCATTGACCAGCGCAACCTGCATGTCAGCGGCAAAGCGTCCATTGGCGGTGGTCACGCCCCGGTCACGGCAGCAGTCGCTGAAGTAGCCGTAGAGACGATTTGCCTCATCGGGCGCCGCGCCGCCGGAGAAAGAGGGACGCATCCCCTTTTGCGTGTCCGCCGCCAGCGTAAACTGCGACACCACCAGCACGCTGCCGCCCGCCTGCTGCACGCTAAGGTTCATCTTGCCCTGCTCGTCGCTGAAGATGCGGTAGCCCAGCACCTTCTCCGCCAGCCGCTCGGCGCGCTTCTCGTCATCCCCTTTTTCTACGCCCAGCAATACCAGCAGGCCTGGGCCAATTTCACCCACCACCTCGCGATCCACGCTCACGCTGGCGCTGAGTACTCGTTGAATCAACGCAATCATGCAACCTCTCGTTGTTGTTCGCCTTCCCGCTGTTTTAGCTGGCGATAATCATCCAGCGTGGCGGTGATTTCCGCACCCAGCAACACAATACACCAGGTCCAGTAGACCCAGAGAAACAGAATCGGGATCACCGCCAGCACGCCGTAAATCAGCTGATATGAAGGAAACATCGTAACATAGAGGGCAAAGCCTTTTTTACCCAGCTCAAACAGCGCCCCCGCCACCAGCGCGCCGACCAGGGCGTCACGCGGCGGCACGCTGCGCGTCGGCACGATGCTGTAGAGCAGCCAGAACGCCAGCCAGGAGAGCAGCAGCGGGAAAACCCGCAGCACCTGGTCGATCACGCCGTAAACGCCGCTGTCGCTGATCCAGCGCAGCGACAGCAGATAGGAGCTGATCGCCAGGCTGGCGCCCGCCAGCAGCGGCCCCAGCGTCAGGATCATCCAGTAGACGGCGAATGAGTAAACCAGCGGGCGCTTTTTATGGCTGCGCCAGATGGTGTTGAGCGCGGTGTCGACCGAGTGCATCAGCAGCAGCGCGGTGACGATCAGCCCTACCGCGCCGAGCGCCGTCATGCGGTGCACGTTGGCCACGAACTGATCGAGATAGCGCTGCACCACGTTGCCGGTCGCCGGAACGAAGTTGGTGAAGATAAAGTTTTTCAGCTGAACGCTGACGTCGGAAAAGACCGGAAACGCCGAGAACAGCGCAAACACCACGGCGATCAGCGGCACCAGCGCCAGCAGCGAGACAAAGGCCAGGTTGCCAGCCTGCGTCGTCATGCTGTCCTCGTCGACGCGTTTCCACAGCAGCTTGAGCCACAGCCAGAGCGCGTGGCAGCTCGAAACAAACGGACGTAACCTGATCATTCAGCGATGGCTTGCCAGCCAGGCCGGCACGGTTTTATTGTCCGTCACCAGCACGCTTTTAATGCCCAGCGCCTTCGCTGCAGCAATATTATCCGCGTTGTCATCGAAGAAGATCGCCTGATCGGCGCGATAGCCCTCTTGCTGCAGCACATGCTCGAAAATACGCGCTTCAGGCTTGCGCATGCCCAGCTCCTGCGACAGGTAAATGACGTCCGCCGCCGCGCGCACTTCCGGATACTGCGTCGGCCAGAACTCGGTGTGCAGCTTGTTGGTGTTGGAGAGGATCACCACACGATGCCCGTCGGCGCGCAGCTGGTTCATCAGCGCCAGCGCATCGGCGCGCGCGCCCATAAACACCGCCTGCCAGCCCGCCACGAACTGTTCATAGCTCAGCGCGATATCGAGCCGCTCGCACAGCTCCGCCGCGAAGTGCTCGTCGCTGATTTCGCCGCGTTCATGCTGTTCAAACGCCTCGTCTATCTGGAAGCGGCTTTGCAACAGCGCCAGCGGCACGCGGCCAAGGTCACTCCAGACGCCCAGCACGCGGTTAAAGTCGATATCAACAATCACATTGCCTAAGTCAAATATGTACAACATGTCGTTACTCCTCTGATTCCCTGGATCATTCACTCTAGCGGCAAAAACAGGGGCTGAACAGGTAACAGGCTGGAGAAAAGTCGGTTATGGAAGCTGTGACATGGCGGCGTTGCGCAGAGGGCGCCGTGGCGGCAGGACAAATAACAGCAGGCATAAAAAAAGCCCCGATAAACGGGGCTTTTTCACAGGCGAAACGTCTTACTCTTTCGGACCGCGTGACGCGCGTTTGCGGTCGTTCTCGGTCAGATGACGTTTACGGATACGGACCGACTGCGGCGTTACTTCCACCAGCTCGTCGTCATCGATGAATTCGATGGCCTGCTCGAGGGTCATCTTCACCGGCGGCACCAGGGTGGTCGCTTCATCCGTACCGGAAGCACGCATGTTGGTCAGCTTCTTACCGGTCAGGCAGTTTACGGTCAGGTCGTTGGAACGGCTGTGAATACCGATAATCTGGCCTTCATAGACTTCCGCGCCGTGGCCCAGGAACAGCTTGCCGCGATCCTGCAGACCGAACAGGGCGAAGGCAACCGCTTTACCCTGGCCGTTAGAGATCAGCACGCCGTTCTGGCGCTGGCCGACTTCGCCCGGACGGATGTCGTCATAGTGGCTGAAGGTCGAATAGAGCAGACCGGTACCGGAAGTCATGGTCATGAATTCGTTACGGAAGCCGATCAGACCACGGCTCGGGATAACGTAGTCAAGACGCACGCGGCCTTTGCCATCCGGATCCATGTTTTTCAGATCGCCTTTACGCTCGCCCATGGCTTGCATCACTGCGCCCTGATTGTTCTCTTCGATATCCAGCGTCACGTTCTCGAACGGCTCTTGTTTGCGGCCGTCGATTTCGCGGAAGATAACTTTCGGACGGGATACCGCCAGCTCGAAACCTTCACGACGCATGTTTTCGATCAGCACCGACAGGTGCAGTTCGCCACGGCCCGATACGCGGAACGCGTCTGCGTCTTCGGTCTCTTCCACGCGCAGCGCAACGTTGTGCACCAGCTCTTTGTTCAGGCGCTCAAGGATCTGACGCGAGGTCACATACTTGCCTTCCTGACCGCAGAACGGCGAGGTGTTGACGTTGAAGAACATGGTGACGGTCGGCTCGTCGACGCTCAGCGCTGGCAGCGCTTCGACATTCTGCGGATCGCAGATGGTGTCGGAGATGTTCAGCTCGCCCAGGCCGGTGATCGCGATGATGTCGCCCGCTTCCGCCAGGTCGGTGTCGATACGCTCCAGGCCCAGGTGGCCCAATACTTTACCGACTTTGCCGTTGCGCGTTTTGCCTTCGCTGTCGACAACGGTCACCTGCTGGTTCGGCTTAACTTTACCGCGCTTGATGCGGCCGATGCCGATCACGCCCAGGTAGTTGTTGTAGTCCAGCTGCGAGATCTGCATCTGCAGCGGCGCGTCAACTTCCACCTGCGGCGGAGAAACGTGCTCGACGATCGCCTGGTACAGCGGGGTCATATCTTCAGCCATGTCGGTGTGATCCAGACCGGCGATGCCCTGCAGCGCAGACGCGTAAATGATCGGGAAATCAAGCTGCTCGTCAGTGGCGTCCAGGTTGACGAACAGGTCGAACACCTGATCCACAACCCAGTCAGGACGCGCGCCCGGACGGTCAATCTTGTTGATTACAACGATCGGCTTCAAACCATGGGCAAAGGCTTTTTTGGTCACGAAGCGGGTTTGCGGCATAGGGCCATCCATCGCATCGACAACCAACAGCACCGAATCCACCATGGACATGACGCGCTCTACCTCACCGCCAAAGTCGGCGTGTCCTGGGGTATCAACGATGTTGATACGGTAGTCATTCCATTTGATGGCGGTGTTTTTCGCGAGGATGGTAATCCCACGCTCTTTCTCCAAATCGTTGGAGTCCATCACACGCTCAGTCGCTTCGGTACGCGCGTCAAAGGTACCGGACTGTTGCAGCAGCTTATCAACCAGGGTGGTCTTACCATGGTCGACGTGCGCGATGATGGCGATGTTACGCAAATTTTCGATCACAACTTTGCCTCAGGCATTAGAAATAGCGCGCTATTGTACACGGATTAAGCGGGATACTGAATACGATCACACTTTTCCCCATAAGTTTATTGTAGTGGCGTTAATTTGCGCTGGATGCGGTGCACTTAATGCACTAAGTTGGGGGAATGCACTCTTTTGGTGCTTAGGATTGGCGAAAAAGCACGCTTTTGGTGCAAATTTACCAGCCTGGTGCAGCCCACAGGCGACAAAAGAGTGCGTACAGAGGCGATTTAGCCGTGCTGAAAAAAGTTGGCACAATATTCGCTTTATCTCTTTCAAGCGAAAACAGCAGTTGCACGACGGTTGCAGAGCTTGACGAGATCGGTTGGTTGGGGATGGCGCTCAGACACATTTCATTCCAGACGACGCAGCCACTCACCACGATGATAATGACCTTTTCCAGGAGAGTTGAGTATGTCCGCTGAACACGTTCTCTCGATGATGAACGAGCACGAAGTTAAGTTTGTTGACCTGCGTTTTACCGACACCAAAGGTAAAGAACAGCACGTTACTATCCCTGCTCACCAGGTTAACGCTGACTTCTTCGAAGAAGGCAAAATGTTTGATGGCTCCTCTATCGGCGGCTGGAAAGGCATTAACGAATCAGACATGGTGCTGATGCCGGACGCAACCACCGCGGTACTGGATCCGTTCTTCGAAGACCCGACGCTGATCATCCGTTGTGACATCCTCGAGCCAGGCACCATGCAGGGCTACGATCGCGATCCGCGTTCCATCGCCAAGCGCGCTGAAGAGTATCTGCGCTCATCCGGCATCGCCGACACCGTGCTGTTCGGACCGGAGCCGGAATTCTTCCTGTTTGACGACATCCGTTTCGGCTCGTCGACTTCTGGCTCGCACGTCGCTATCGACGACATCGAAGCGGCCTGGAACACCGGTAAAGAGTACGAAGGCGGCAACAAAGGTCACCGTCCTGGCCTGAAAGGCGGCTACTTCCCGGTTCCGCCGGTTGACTCCGCGCAGGACATCCGTTCAGCCATGTGTCTGACCATGGAGCAGATGGGCCTGGTAGTAGAAGCGCATCACCACGAAGTGGCGACTGCCGGTCAGAACGAAGTGGCGACCCGCTTCAACACCATGACCAAGAAAGCGGACGAAATTCAGATCTACAAATATGTGGTGCATAACGTCGCGCACGCCTACGGCAAAACCGCGACCTTTATGCCGAAGCCGATGTTCGGCGACAACGGTTCTGGCATGCACTGCCACATGTCGCTCTCTAAAGGCGGCGTAAACCTGTTCGCTGGCGATAAATACGGCGGCCTGTCTGAAACCGCGCTGTTCTACATCGGCGGCATCATCAAGCACGCGAAAGCGATCAACGCCCTGGCGAACCCGACCACCAACTCCTACAAGCGTCTGGTGCCTGGCTACGAAGCGCCGGTTATGCTGGCTTACTCCGCGCGTAACCGCTCCGCCTCTATCCGTATTCCGGTTGTCGCCAGCCCGAAAGCGCGTCGTATCGAAGCGCGCTTCCCGGATCCGGCTGCTAACCCGTACCTGGCGTTCACCGCGCTGCTGATGGCTGGCCTGGACGGCGTGATCAACAAGATCCACCCGGGCGATGCGATGGACAAAAACCTGTACGATCTGCCGCCGGAAGAAGAAGCGGAGATTCCAAAAGTTGCAGGTTCGCTGGAAGAAGCGCTGATCGCGCTGAACGAAGACCGCGAGTTCCTGACGCGCGGCGGCGTCTTCACCGACGACGCGATCGACGCCTATATCGAACTGCGTAAAGTTGAGAACGACCGTATTCGCATGACGCCGCACCCGGTTGAGTTCGAACTCTACTACAGCGTTTAATCTTTATTCTGCACAGGGCGCGTCGCGGCTTCAGGCGGCAACGCGCCACATACAGAAGATTTTTGTTGCCGTGGAAACTTTAGCCCATCTCCGGATGGGCTTTTTTCGCCGCGAAATCATCGTTCAGCCGTCTGAAACCGGACGCGGAAGAGTATAATGCACTAAAACAGTGCAGAGGAACGCTGTATGGCAACTGGCACCCTGCCCGACGCGGGACAAATTCTCAACTCCCTGATCAACAGTATTCTGCTGGTGGATGACGATCTGGTTATTCACTATGCCAATCCGGCGGCACAGCAGCTACTGGCGCAAAGCTCACGCAAACTGTTCGGCACGCCGCTGCCCGATTTAACCGGCTACTTTTCGCTGAACATCGAGGTGATGCGCGAGAGTCTTGAGGCTGGCCAGGGGTTTACCGACAGCGAAGTGACGCTGGTGGTCGACGGCCGCGCGCACGTTATGGCACTCACGGCGCAGCGGCTGCCGGACGGCTTTATTCTGCTGGAGATGGCGCCGATGGATAACCAGCGTCGCCTGAGCCAGGAGCAGCTTCAGCATGCGCAGCAGGTGGCGGCGCGCGATCTGGTGCGCGGCCTCGCTCACGAGATTAAAAATCCGCTGGGCGGCCTGCGCGGCGCGGCGCAGCTGCTGTCGCGCGCGCTGCCCGATCCGTCGCTGAACGAATATACCAAAGTGATTATCGAGCAGGCGGATCGTCTGCGTAATCTGGTCGACCGCCTGCTCGGCCCGCAACAGCCCGGCATGCACATCACGCAGAGCATTCATCAGGTAGCGGAACGCGTGGTGAATCTGGTGTCGATGGAGCTGCCAGAGAACGTCAGGCTGGTGCGCGATTACGATCCCAGCCTGCCGGAGCTGCCGCACGATCCCGACCAGATTGAACAGGTGCTGCTTAACGTGGTTCGCAACGCGCTGCAGGCGCTGGGCGAAGAAGGCGGCACTATTATTCTGCGCACCCGCACCGCCTTCCAGCTGACGCTGCACGGCACGCGCTACCGTCTGGTGGCGCGTATCGACGTGGAAGACGACGGCCCGGGCATACCGGCGCAGCTGCAGGATACCCTGTTTTACCCGATGGTGAGCGGCCGCGAAGGCGGTACCGGTCTGGGTCTCTCTATCGCCCGTAGCCTGATCGATCAACATTCAGGAAAAATTGAATTTAACAGTTGGCCTGGACACACCGAATTCTCGGTTTATCTGCCTATTCGCCAGTGAGGTTTCTATGCAACGAGGGATAGTCTGGATCGTCGATGACGATAGCTCCATCCGCTGGGTGCTTGAACGCGCGCTCACTGGAGCCGGTTTAAGCTGTGCCACTTTCGATAGCGGCAATGAGGTGCTGGACGCGCTCTCGACCAAAACCCCAGACGTTTTACTGTCAGATATTCGCATGCCGGGCATGGACGGGCTGGCGCTGCTGAAACAGATCAAGCAGCGTCATCCGATGCTGCCGGTCATCATTATGACGGCGCACTCCGACCTGGACGCGGCGGTCAGCGCCTATCAGCAAGGGGCGTTTGACTACCTGCCGAAGCCTTTTGATATCGACGAGGCCGTGGCGCTGGTCGAGCGCGCCATCAGCCACTATCAGGAGCAGCAGCAGCCGCGCAATCAGCCGGTCAGCGGCCCTACCACCGACATCATCGGCGAAGCGCCAGCGATGCAGGATGTGTTCCGCATTATCGGCCGCCTGTCGCGCTCGTCGATCAGCGTGCTGATCAACGGCGAGTCGGGCACCGGGAAAGAGCTGGTGGCGCACGCGCTGCATCGCCACAGTCCGCGCGCCAAAGCGCCGTTTATCGCGCTCAATATGGCGGCGATCCCGAAAGATTTGATTGAGTCCGAGCTGTTCGGCCATGAGAAAGGGGCGTTTACCGGCGCAAATCAGATCCGTCAGGGCCGCTTCGAGCAGGCGGACGGCGGCACGCTGTTTCTCGATGAGATCGGCGATATGCCGCTCGACGTCCAGACGCGCCTGCTGCGCGTGCTGGCCGACGGGCAGTTTTACCGCGTCGGCGGCTATGCGCCGGTGAAGGTGGATGTGCGCATTATCGCGGCCACCCATCAGAACCTGGAGCGCCGGGTGCAGGAAGGCAAGTTCCGTGAGGATCTTTTCCATCGCCTGAACGTTATCCGCGTTCATCTGCCGCCGCTGCGCGAACGTCGCGAAGACATTCCGCGCCTGGCGCGCTATTTCCTGCAGGTGGCGGCGCGCGAGCTGGGCGTCGAGGCGAAAATTCTCCACCCGGAAACCGAGGCGGCGCTGACGCGTCTGCACTGGTCGGGTAACGTGCGCCAGCTGGAGAACACCTGTCGCTGGCTGACGGTGATGGCGGCGGGCCAGGAAGTGTTGATCCAGGATCTGCCGCCGGAACTCTTTGAGTCCAGCACGCCGGAGAGTCCGGTGCAGTCGCTGCCCGACAGCTGGGCAACGCTGCTGGCGCAGTGGGCCGACCGCGCGCTGCGCTCCGGTCATCAAAACCTGCTCTCTGAAGCGCAGCCGGAAATGGAGCGCACCCTGCTGACCACGGCGCTGCGTCATACGCAGGGCCACAAGCAGGAAGCGGCCAGGCTGCTGGGCTGGGGACGCAATACCCTGACGCGCAAACTGAAAGAGCTGGGCATGGAGTAACAATGCGGGTAAAACAAGGCGATTTTTTACGCGATTTATCGCCTTGACCCGCTTTACACACCGATGCCGTTCAGTATCATACGGGCGGCTATCGGGAGAAGAAGCAATGTTTGAATCCTTCCTTCACATGGTATCGCACAACCTGGCCGTTATCGGCAGCGCCGCCGGCCATTCGCCGCAGGCCGCCGTCGCCGCCGTGCTGTGCGCTATCATGGTCAATCTGTTTCAGTAATCGCCGCGCCTGCGCGTACTCTTATGCGCGCAGGCGCGCTGCTGTGCTAAATCACGCGTGAGAACTGTTGCTGACGCGCCTTTTGCCGCAGATAAAGGTCAAAGCACATGCAGATGTTGCGGATCAGCAATCGGCCCGCACCGGTCACCTGCAGCCCGTGGTCACGCCGCTCCACCAGCCCGTCTGCAATTAGCGGCTGCAACAGCGCCAGGTCCTCGGCGAAGTAGTCGCTGAAGCGTATCGCGTGTTGCGCTTCGATGGCGCGGAAATCGAGCGAGAAGTTGCAGATCAGCGTTTTGATCACGTCGCGGCGCAGGCAGTCGTCATCCGTCAGCGCCACGCCGCGCCACAGCGCCTCGCCGCGCGTCGCCACCGCGTCATACCAGCGATTCAGATCTTTTTCATTCTGCGCATAGCTGTCGCCGATCATGCTGATGGCGGAGACGCCGAGGCCGAGCAGATCGCTGTCGCCCTGTGTGGTGTAGCCCTGAAAATTACGGTGCAGCACACCGGCGCGCTGCGCCTGAGCCAGCTCATCCTGCGGCTTCGCGAAGTGATCCATGCCGATAAAGTCATAGCCCTGCTGCGTCAGCGTGGCGATGGTCTGCTGTAGGATTTCCAGCTTACTCTGCGCCGACGGCAGCTCCTGCTCTTTGATTTTACGCTGCGCCGCAAACAGCGCCGGCAGATGCGCGTAGTTGAACACGCTCATGCGGTCCGGGTTGAGCGCGATAACGCGCTGCAGCGTATAAGCGAAGCTTTCTGGCGTTTGCAGCGGCAGACCGTAGATAAGATCGATGCTGGTGGAGTGAAAGCCCTGCTCGCGCGCTCGCGCCATCAGCGCGAAGATCGCCTCTTCGTCCTGAACGCGGTTGACGCGCGCCTGCACCGCCTTATTGAAGTCCTGCACGCCCATGCTCAGCCGGTTAAAGCCGAGCTGACGCAGGTGCGTGATGGTATCCGGCTCGATTTCGCGCGGGTCGACCTCGATCGACATCTCCAGATCGTCCGCCAGGCTGAAGTTTTCTCGCAGCAGCGCCACCAGCCGGGAAAGCTGCTCGTGATTAAGAAAGGTCGGCGTGCCGCCGCCCCAGTGCAGCTGCGTCACGCGGCGCTGGCGAAACAGCGGCGCGCGCTGACGTATCTCCTGCGCCAGCGCATCCAGATAGCGGTCCGCTTTATGCAGCTGGCGCGTCACCACCTTATTACAGCCGCAGAAGTAGCAGAGCTTATGGCAGAACGGGATATGCACGTAGAGCGACAGCGGACGATCGGGATAGCGTGCGACGGCGCGCTGAAACGCCGCAGCGTCGTAGCGCTCGCTAAACTCCAGCGCAGTGGGATACGAGGTATAGCGCGGGCCGGCGTAATTGTATTTCTCAATTAACCGCTGATCCCAGGAGACGGGTTGCAGAAACATGCTTACTCCTTCCGGTGACGTCTCAGAGAAGGTCGCGATGCAGAAGAGAGGAAAGGTGAGCGGGACTGAACCCGACGTAAACGTGACTTCAGACGCGACAGGCGTCGTAGTTTAGCCAATAACAGGATGAGATAACATGTCAGCAGCAGCGCTAAAATTGATCCAGGCCAAAACATAACGATTTACCTGTCTGGCGCGGCATGCGCGGATGCGCATGCCGATCAAAACTCAGTTGCCTTTCAGCAGGCGATACATATCTTCTTCGGCCTGCTCATCTTCCGCCTCGTCATCCATGTCGATGCCGAGCTGCTCCATCAGTTCATCGATGCGGTCCAGGGTTTCATCCAGCCAGGCCTGCTCTTCCGCCGACAGCGTTTCGCCATTTTCCATGCGATCCAGCAGCGCGTCGAGACGCTCGCTGTTTTCCAGCTGCGCCAGCTCCTCTTCCGGACTAAGACGCACTTTCTTCTCTACCGGCGGTTTCACCGCCTTTTTCACCGGCGCGCTGGACGTGGCGCCGTCAGCGATCAGCGGAATCGGTTTTTTGCTGCCGATACGCGGGTCTTTGGCTTTATTGCCCTGGCCAGATTTTCCCGCGCTAACGGCAGGATTGGCGCGACTGCCAGAGGCGTTGCCGCGATGCTTTTTATCACGCTTGCGATCGCGTGCGGCCTCATTGAGTTCTTCGCGCGATTTACGCTTTGTTTTACTGGTGGCAGGTTTGCCGCTCGCGCCGCGTACAGGTTGCTTCATGATGTTCGGTCTCACTGTTTTTAATCAGTATCAGTATATACCCCTCACTCTTGACGCGGCTTGTTTGTCGGCGATGCGCAGCAGAAAATACGCGTCCTCTCTTTAAGCTCGTCTGTTCACGGAGGGTACAGAATTGCGGCGAAATCTAGCAGAAAGCAGGCAAAGAAAAAAGGCGACAGCTCTATGCTGTCGCCTTATTTCGCACCTTCCGCAGAAGGAATCATATTTTTAATCCGTTTTGGCTCGCAACGTCCCGGTCAATCCCGCGCCTGCTCAACTCCTGAGCGAATCCTTTTCCTTTTCCGGCCTGCAATCCCTGGCCGTTTCCCTTCCTCTGCTCGTGGTCATCCAGACGCTCCTGAGCACATCATCCTGATGAGTGCTGCCCTGCACTGCCCAATAATGTAGACCAACCGGTAAAACCCACAACCCAATAACGGCTCTTTTTACCTTTTTATTTAGCGATTTCATTACATATAATTGATTTATATATATTTTATTTTTTAAATTTTTCATAAAAAGCGGTCATAACTGGCAGTATTTATAGCGAATATCTTACAAAAACCTGCTGGATGACGCCGTCGGGCACTTTTGCGCCATAACGCGTATAATCAGCGCCAATGACCGCATTCGTCTCTGGAGTTAAATTTTGTCTGCACTGAACTATCACGTTACCCACTTCATTCTTAGCGCGCCCGATATCCGCCATCTGCCTGCCGATACCGGCATTGAAGTCGCCTTCGCTGGCCGCTCGAACGCGGGTAAATCGAGCGCGCTGAACACCCTCACCAACCAGAAAAGCCTGGCGCGCACCAGTAAAACGCCGGGCCGCACGCAGCTTATCAACCTGTTCGAGGTCACAGACGGTAAACGCCTGGTGGATCTGCCCGGCTATGGCTACGCCGAAGTGCCGGAAGAGATGAAGCGCAAATGGCAGCGCGCGCTGGGCGAATATCTGCAAAAACGCGACGCGCTGAAAGGCCTGGTGGTGCTGATGGATATTCGCCATCCGCTGAAGGATCTCGATCAGCAGATGATTCAGTGGGCGGTAGAGAGCCAGATCCCGGTGCTGGTGCTGCTGACCAAAGCGGACAAGCTCGCCTCTGGCGCGCGTAAAGCGCAGCTCAACATGGTGCGCGAAGCCGCGCTGGCCTTTATGGGCGATGTGCAGGTAGAGATGTTCTCTTCCCTGAAAAAGATCGGCGTCGACAAGCTGCGTCAGAAACTGGATGTCTGGTTCAACGAATTAGCGCCAGCGCAGGATAACGCGGCTGAAGCGTAACAGCGAAACACGCTTTTGCTGGCAAAAGCACAATAAAAAACGCCCCAGTCATAAAATGACTGGGGCGGCTAATATTCAGCCAAATCCGATTACGTGAAGTAAAAGGTCTGAAAGATAGAACATCTTACCTCTGTACCCTACGCCTCGAACTTTACCTGATTTTTTCTGTCGCACAAAGGCTTTTTTGTAGTTTGCTTTCACTAAACAGCATGATTTTTCATGCGTTCATCACAAAAATCGCCTCTGGATGTAGTTTAATTACCAAAAAAATGCTTAACCGATAGGTAGTTAGAAATGACGTAATTTTGCTCATTCGCTGAATCGGTTAAACAGACTTTTTTCTTATAGGCCAGCCAGGCCGGTGATGTGAATCCCTCACCGACCTGAGCAACATCCGTCAGTGCGCCTGATCCCAGTTATCACCCACGCCAACCTCAACCTGAAGCGGCACATCCAGCTTCATGCTGCCCTCCATTAACTGGCGGATCTGCTGGCTGGCAGATTCCACGACGTCGCCCTGCACTTCAAACACCAGTTCATCGTGCACCTGCATGATCATGCGCACCGTGCCGTCGTTTTGCTGCTGCAGCCAGTCGTCTACCGCAATCATTGCGCGCTTGATGATATCGGCCGCGGTACCCTGCATCGGGGCGTTGATCGCCGCGCGCTCGGCCGCTTTACGCCGCATGGCGTTGCTGGATTTGATGTCCGGCAGCCACAGGCGTCGACCGTCCAGGGTTTCGACGTAGCCTTTGCTGGCCGCCAGCTGGCGGGTGTTTTCCATATAGCGCAGCACGCCGGGATAGCGTTCAAAATAGAGATCCATATATTTCTTCGCTTCACCCGCGCCGATATTGAGCTGGCGCGACAGACCGAACGCGCTCATGCCATAAATCAGGCCGAAGTTAATCGCCTTCGCGCTGCGGCGCTGTTCGCCGCTGACCTTGTCCAGCGCCACGCCAAACACCTCTGCGGCGGTCGCGCGGTGAATATCCTCGCCGTGTGCGAAGGCGTCCAGCAGGCCTTTGTCCTGCGACAGGTGCGCCATAATGCGCAGCTCAATCTGCGAGTAGTCCGCCGCAACGATGCGGTTGCCTTTGCCAGCGATAAAGGCCTGACGTATACGGCGGCCTTCATCGTTGCGCACCGGAATGTTCTGCAGGTTGGGATCGGTCGAGGAGAGTCGCCCGGTCGCCGTGACCGCCTGATGATAGGAGGTATGCACGCGGCCAGTCAGCGGATTGATCATCTGCGGCAGCTTGTCGGTGTAGGTCGATTTCAGCTTCGACAGGCCGCGGTGTTCCAGAATCACCTTCGGCAGCGGATAGTCGAGCGCCAGCTCCGCCAGCACCTCTTCGCTGGTAGACGGCGCGCCGCCCGGGGTTTTCTTGGTCGGTTTAATGCCCTGCTTTTCAAACAGGATGGTCTGCAGCTGCTTGGTAGAGGAGAGATTAAAAGGCTCACCCGCCAGCTCATGCGCTTTCTGCTCCAGCTCCGCCAGCCTCAGGGTCAGCTCTTTCGAGTGCTGCGCCAGAATGGACTGGTCGATCAGCACGCCGTTGCGCTCCACGCGAGAGATCACCGTCAGCAGCGGCATCTCAATCTGCTCGAAAACCTTTTTCGGGCCCGCTTCTGGCTCCAGCTCTGCCCACATTTTCAGGTGCAGCTGGAGCGTGACGTCGGCGTCTTCCGCCGCGTAGTGTGCCGCCTGCTCCAGCGCGATCTGGTTAAAGGTCAGCTGATTTTTGCCCTTGCCGGCGATCTCTTCGAAGGTCACGGTTTTATGATTCAGCCAGCGCGCCGACAGGCTGTCCATATCGTGTTTGCCTGCCACGCTGTTGAGCATGTAGGACTCCAGCATGGTATCGAACTTAATGCCGGCCAGTTCGATGTCGTAGTTTTTCAGAACGCCGCGATCGTACTTCAGATTCTGCCCCACCTTCAGGGCGTTGCTGTCTTCCAGAATCGGCTTCAGCTGCGCCAGCACCTCGCGGCGATCCAGCTGATCCGGCGCATCAAGATAATCGTGGCCTACCGGCAGATAGGCGGCTTCGCCCGGCGCGACGGCCAGCGCGATGCCAACGATACTGGCGCTCAGGGTATCCAGCGAGTCGGTTTCGAGATCGAACGCAAAGAGATCGCTTTTCTTCAGCTTCTCCAGCCAGAGGTCGAACGTCTCCTGGTCGAGGATGGTGACGTAGCCGTCCGAGGCGAGCACGCTGGTGGCTTCCGGCTTCGCAGCAGGCTCTTCAGGCAGCGCCTGCTGCGCCTTCAGGTTGCTCTTTTTACCCTGCAGCCACTTGCCGTCCTGCAAATCCGCCAGCCAGCGTTTGAATTCGTAACGGCTGAACAGCGCCTGCAGTGCCTCGACGTCCGGTTCGGCGACCGTGAGTTCGCTGCAGCCAAGATCCAGCTCGACGTCGGTTTTAATGGTGGCCAGCTGGTAGGAGAGAAAGGCCACGTCGCGATTCTGCTCCAGCTTCGCCGCCATGGTTTTGGCGCCGCGGAAAGAGAGTTCGGCGACCTTATCGAGATTCTCATAAATCGACCGCATGCCGCCTAATCCCTGCAGCAGCGCCTGCGCGGTTTTCTCACCAACGCCCGGCACGCCTGGAATGTTATCTGAGCTGTCACCCATCATCGCCAGAAAGTCGATGATCAACCCAGGCGGCACGCCATATTTATGCTCAACCTCTTCCGGGCCGAGAATGGTATTGGTCATGGTGTTAATCAGGGTGATATTCGGCGTGACCAGCTGCGCCATATCTTTGTCGCCGGTGCTAATCAGCACCGGGCGGCCCTCTTTCTCCGCCTGCAGCGCCAGCGTGCCGATAACGTCGTCCGCCTCAACGCCGCTCACCGCCAGCAGCGGCAGGCCCATTGCTTTCACCATCTCATGCAAAGGCGCGGTCTGCGCGCGCAGATCGTCCGGCATTGGCGGGCGATGTGACTTGTAGTGTTCGAACAGCTCATCCCTGAACGTTTTGCCTTTAGCGTCGAATACCACGGCAACATGGCTTGGATTGTACTGCGCCAACAGACTTTTCAACATGTTGAGCACGCCATACATCGCGCCGGTCGGCTCGCCTGCGCTGTTGGTGAGCGGCGGAAACGCATGATAAGCGCGGTAAAGGTAGGATGAGCCATCAACCAGAATCAGGGGATTTTCTGCAATTTGCGCCATAAGTCTGTGTAATCTTCGTTGCCATGGGTGGACTATAAGGATGCCACAGCTTGAGCAGAATGTTGAACGCAGGCCGCCTGCAGCCGGATTTTTTCATGGTTTTACGGCGCGGATCGCAAGGATCTTTCTGTGGATAACTTTGTGCGCAAAAATCATAACGCGTTAACGCTTGCGCTATAAAAGGGTGCGGGATTTTATAAAGTCTATTTAAATCAGTTAATTAGTTTATTGCTGTGACAGGACAACGCTTTCTGCACAGGCAGTGGCATATGTGGATATTAAACAGGAAAGGCTGCGAATGGACTATTTTGCTAAATAATTTCAATCATAAAAAAACGCCGACGATGTCGGCGTTTTCAGCTGAACGGATGGTTTATTACTTCTGGTTGACCAGGAACTTCACCACGTTGGCATATTCTGCGACAAAGTTATCCATAGAGCTGGTGTCGAGACCGCCGTTGTTAACCATATATTTGCCGTTGACGAACATCGCCGGCACGCCGCGCAGATCCACGTCTGATGCCGCTTTTTCCTGCTGCGCCACTAACGCTTTTACAGCAAAGCTGTTCCATGCCGCGTCATACTGCTCGGACGTGATGCCCGCCGCGCTAATAAAGGCCGCCTTCAGGCTCGCGGCATCGGTGATGGTCTGCGTTTTCTGGATACCGTCAAAAATCGGCGCGGTGACTTTATCTTCAACGCCCAGCGCCAGCGCAACCGCCCATGCGTGCGTCACAACCGGACCAAAATCGCCGCCGAGAAAATCGACGTGGTATTTAGTCACTTTGGTGTCGGCAGGCAGATTCTTTTTCACGGCGTCGCTGATGTGATAAAGACGCTCGAACTGATAGCAGTGCGGGCAAAAGAAGGAGAAGAACTCCAGCACCTGCGGTTCGCCGGCAACAGGCTTCGGCAGGCTGACGTATTGCTGACCATCGGTAAACTGGGCAGCAGAGGCGCTGAACGCCAGCACTAAACCAACCAGTGCAAACCAAATTTTCTTCATTGTGAAAAATTCTCCTGACTTCTCTATTTAAAATTGCGGGGTGAGCTGTAGCGGTGGTTGCTGCAACAGCTTCTCCTGCTCGGTAAATTGCGAAATCTGTCGGCGCCAGAAATCCTCGTCCGTCATCCACGGAAATGCGCGAGGAAAGGCCGGATCCTGCCAGCGGCGCGCCACCCAGGCCAGATAATAAACCATGCGCATAGCGCGTAAAGGTTCAATCAGTGACAATTCGTTAATATCAAAATCGCTGAACTCCGTATACGCCTCCAGCAAAATATCCCACTGAATGCGCTGTTCCTGAAGATCGCCGTTGATCAACATCCAGAGATCCTGCACCGCCGGCCCGTTACGCGCATCGTCGAGATCGACGAACAGCGGTCCGTCACGCCACAGGATATTGCCGGGATGGCAGTCGCCGTGCAGCCGCAACGGCTGCCAGCTGTGATGCCAGCGCTGCTGGAGGGCAACGCCAAGCTTGTCTATTGCCTGCAGTAGCGTGGGCTTCAGCGCGGCCGGCACCAGCGGGTTGCTCGCCAGCTCGGCGCGCGGCTGATGCAGGTACTCTTCTAAGTCTATGGTAGGACGATGCGTAAAGCGCTGCTTGCGGCCGGTCTGGTGGATGCGTCCCAAAAAGCGGCCTACCCACTCCAGATGCTCGTCGTTGTCCGTTTCATACTGACGGCCGCCAAGGCTGGGAAACACCGTGAACAGGAAGCCTGCGTGGTGATGCAGCGTTTTTCCCTGCAGGATGAGAGGCGCGGCAACCGGCACTTCATCGGCCAGCAGATCGTGCGTGAACTGATGCTCTTCCTCAATTTGCGCTTCGCTCCAGCGCTGAGGCCGATAGAATTTCACCACGTAGCGCTGACGCTCTTCATCGCTGAACTGATAGACGCGGTTCTCATAGCTGTTGAGCGCGGTTAATCCAGACTCGACCCGAAGACCCGTTTCCCATAGCGCATCGAGGATGGCGTCAGGATCCAGCGTCTGGAAATTAAAAGCGGCATCCATTGAATTACCCGTTACTGTCTTTACAAGGAGCCCGCAAGCATAGCATTAGTTATCGTCCTTAATCACACCGCGCGCGCGCAGCAGCGCTGTTTTAAAATCTGCTTCATAATCTTTTTGTCGGCCGGGAATTTCCGCATACTTGTCGGCATCGCGCATTTTCAGATGGTAAATCAAGATGTCATCGGTTAATTCACTTAATGGGCCACTGAAACCCGATTCCTGCGCCAGTTTTTGTAAAAATTGCAGCAGGTTGAGATCCGGCTCCTGTTGCCAGGCGGGCCGCAGCAGGTCGAGCAGTTCATTCAGTCGATGATATTTCATCTTTTTTCCTCATAACGGGTTTGTTATAAGCCTTCAGGCAGGGGTATCGGCATGACAGCATTAACCGGCGTTATTCTGGCCGGCGGACAGGGGCGTCGTATGGGCGGACAGGATAAAGGTCTGGTGCTGCTTAACGGCATCCCGCTTTATCAGCATGTGCTTCAGCGGCTCAGGCCGCAAGTCGACATTGTCATGATAAGCGCTAATCGTAACCTTGATCGTTATCAGGCAAGTGGCTGTACGGTGATAGCCGACACCTTGCCTGACTATCCGGGGCCGCTGGCGGGCATGCTGAGCGGCCTGCTTGCCGCGAAAACGGATTGGGTCGTCTTCTGCTCCTGCGATACGCCCTCCGTGCCGGTTGATTTTGTCGCGCAGCTATGGCGGCAAAAAGAGACAGCACCAACCGTCTGGGCGCGTTCGACCGAGCGCGACCATCCTGCGCTGGCCTTATTGCACCGCAGCCTGGCTAAGCCGCTGGCTGATTATCTGCAGCGTGGAGAGCGGCGCCTGATGCAGTTTCTGCGGGAACAGAATGGTCATGCGGTAATGCTTAGCCAGAGCGAAGCCGCCTTCCGCAATGTGAATACGCCTGACGATCTTGAGGATAGCCCACTATGACGTTGCCATTACTGGCTATTGCCGCCTGGAGCGGAACCGGGAAAACGACGCTGTTGCAGCAGGTGATCCCCTTGCTGAAAGCGAGCGGCATTCGGCCTGGGCTGATAAAGCATACGCATCATCAGATGGAGATCGATACGCCGGGAAAAGACAGCTATCTGCTGCGAAAGGCGGGCGCGGATCAGGTGATCGTCGCCAGCTCGCAGCGCTGGGCGCTGATGTGCGAGACGCCGCAAAGCGACGCGCTTGATTTACGCTATCTGGTCAGCCGTATGGATCCGGCGTTGCTCGACCTGGTGCTGGTGGAAGGATTCAAAGACGAGCCGGTGCCGAAAATCATTCTGTGGCGCGCAGGCGTAAAAGAAGAGGTTTCGTTATTGCTCGATGAACACGTTATTGCGGTCGCCAGCGATAGTTATCTGGACGTGGGAGTGCCCTTGCTGGATCTGAATCGTCCTGAAGAGATTAGCGCCTTTATTGCGGCGTGGCTGAAGAAGGCGTAAAGAGCAACCAATCCGCTGAGCTTTCCAGCGCATTCTCGGCGCTAAAACGCAAAAAACCCTGACCGTGAGGTCAGGGTTATTGCAATTGGATGCCTGGCAGTTCCCTACTCTCGCATGGGGAGACCCCACACTACCATCGGCGCTACGGCGTTTCACTTCTGAGTTCGGCATGGGGTCAGGTGGGACCGCCGCGCTAGTGCCGCCA
>NZ_MWUE01000083.1 GCF_002077695.1 Pantoea latae | reverse complement strand
GACGTTGAAGACGACGACGTTGATAGGCCGGGTGTGTAAGCGCAGCGATGCGTTGAGCTAACCGGTACTAATGACCCGTGAGGCTTAACCTTACAACGCCAGAGGCGTTTTGCGAGACGCGATTTTCAGCTTGTGACGGATAGTCCGTGTGGCCTTATGGCGGCGCGGAAAACAGAATTTGCCTGGCGGCACTAGCGCGGCGGTCCCACCTGACCCCATGCCGAACTCAGAAGTGAAACGCCGTAGCGCCGATGGTAGTGTGGGGTCT
>NZ_MWUE01000082.1 GCF_002077695.1 Pantoea latae | reverse complement strand
GACGTTGAAGACGACGACGTTGATAGGCCGGGTGTGTAAGCGCAGCGATGCGTTGAGCTAACCGGTACTAATGACCCGTGAGGCTTAACCTTACAACGCCAGAGGCGTTTTGCGAGACGCAGATTTTCAGCTTGTGACGGATAGTCCGTGTGGCCTTGTGGCGGCGCGGAAAACAGAATTTGCCTGGCGGCACTAGCGCGGCGGTCCCACCTGACCCCATGCCGAACTCAGAAGTGAAACGCCGTAGCGCCGATGGTAGTGTGGGGTCT
>NZ_MWUE01000081.1 GCF_002077695.1 Pantoea latae | reverse complement strand
TTCGTGAGTGAAAGTCACCGACCCCCGTATCTTAAAGATGACTTGCGAGTCATGTTTAAGATATTGCTCTTTAACAATCCGGAACAAGCTGAAAATTGAAACGACATGTCGCGTTCATTCCCCGTAACAGGAATGAGATGGCGATGTGTTCGAGTCTCTCAATAATCACATCCGCGACGTCGCAAGACGCCTGTGGGTTGTGAGGTTAAGCGACTAAGCGTACACGGTGGATGCCCTGGCAGTCAGAGGCGATGAAGGACGTGCTA
>NZ_MWUE01000080.1 GCF_002077695.1 Pantoea latae | reverse complement strand
TCGGGCTGAACGGGGAGTTCGTGCATACAGCCCAGCTTGGAGCGAACCACCTAAGCAGCACCCAGTGTCAGGCGTGGTATGAGAAAACGCGGCCATAACAGCGGAAAGACACGGGCTAAGCTGTAAGGTGGGAACAGGAGAGCGCACGAGGGAGCCACCGGAGGGAAACGTCCGGTATCTTTAAGTCCTGTCGGGTTTCGCCCCTTCTGATTTGAGCACCGGGAATCGGCAGATTTCTGTGATGTTCGTC
>NZ_MWUE01000079.1 GCF_002077695.1 Pantoea latae | reverse complement strand
TTGCCAGACGACAAAAACAACAAAGCCCGCAAAAGCGGGCCTGTTGTCAATTTGGCTGGGGTGCAGGGATTCGAACCCCGGAATGCCGGAATCAGAATCCGGTGCCTTACCGCTTGGCGACACCCCAATAGTGTCTTTTCAAATTGTCTTTGTTTGGCTGGGGTACGAGGATTCGAACCTCGGAATGCCGGAATCAGAATCCGGTGCCTTACCGCTTGGCGATACCCCAATAATTTGGTGGCTACGACGGGATTTGAACCTGTGACCCCATCATTATGAGTGATGTGCTCTAACCAGCTG
>NZ_MWUE01000078.1 GCF_002077695.1 Pantoea latae | reverse complement strand
CCATGATCAAACTCTTCAATTTAAGTTTGATTTGCTTAAACAAGTTAAGCGGTGCTCATCTGTAAAACGTCATAATGAATGTCATTATGTGTCCACTCGTGAGGCTTGATATTTTTTAAGTCCGAAGACTTTGATATCTGCTCTCGAGTGCCCACACAGATTGTCTGATAAATTGTTAAAGAGCGGTGCAGTCAGCGGCTGAGCCTGCTGCTGCGAGGTGGCGTATATTACGCTACTCTCCTTCGGAGT
>NZ_MWUE01000008.1 GCF_002077695.1 Pantoea latae | reverse complement strand
CTCAGGGGCGGGCATTTCGCAGCGCTGAACAGAATGAGTCTGCCAGGAGAGCCCGCAGGGAAGCGGGCGAAAGGTGGGGCTGGAACAGGGATGTTCCATCCCCACCGGTCCGTCAGGCAGACGAATGATGTGAAGGTACCGCGTCAGCGGCGCGAGGACCGTCCGCCCCTGAGCGGCCCCAGACTGCGTTATCACCACATGCCTAACTGGCAAGAATGACAGCCAGTTGGCCGCCCTTATTGCTCATGAACTCAATACGAGGGTGACATGGCTCGAAGAGCAAAGCGGCCCGCGCAAGGGACTGCGCGGGCCGAGCTGTCAGGGATGACGCTTTTTGCGTCTTTGCGCTCGGGCCTTGTCACCCTCGTCAGCACATGTCATCGATATCGGGGCGGCCAACTGGCCGTCCTTACTCTTATTCGTCATCATCCTCTTCGTCGTCGTCCAGCGTAACGGGCGACTTAAAGTCATCAGGCTTAATCGCCAGCAGATCGCAGCGCAGATGATCGATCACCTGTTCCGCCGTATTGCCGAGAAACGCCGCCGACAGGCCGGTGCGGCCAATGGTGCCTAACACCACGATACCGGCGCTCAGCTGGCCGGCGATATCGGGGATCACCTCTTCAGGCAACCCTTTAGCGACGTGGGTGAACTCTTCACGGATAGAGAATTTCTGCCGCAGCGCCTTCATCGCCACCAGATGCTGGCCGCGGATGGCGTCGTTGTAGACGCTGGGATCGAAGTCGGGCAGCTCAATAGCGATATTGATGGGCGTGATCGGATAGGCGCCGACCAGATGCACTTCGGTATGATTCACCATTTCCGCCAGCAGGGTGGTTTCACGGATCAGCTTTTGGTTCAGCTCGTCATGATGCGGCTCCTCGCTGGCGAGGTTAACCGCCACGATGGCTTTACCGCCTTCCGGCCAAGGCTGATCTTTCACCATCCACACCGCGCAGGGGCACTTGCGCAGCAGATGCCAGTCGGTGGGCGTGAAAATCACCGCCTCAAGGCGATCGTGCTGATGCGCCATCTTCAGCACCAGATCGTGTCCTTGCGTCATCACCTCCTGAATAATCGCCTCATAGGGGCGATTGTGCCACACCACTTTGATTTCAATCTCAACGCCCGCTTCGAGGTAGGCGCGCGCCTGCTCGCGGATCCACTCGGTGCGCTGGCTGATCACCCCCTGGCGCATCGACGAACGTTCATCAGGCGACAGCAGCGTGGTCATCTCATAGGAGAAGTCGTAGATCGGCAGAAAGGCTTTAATCTTGCCGCCGATACGCTGATTAAGATAAACCGCGCGCCGCAGCGCAGGTTGATCGTCTTGCTGCGCATCAATGGCGACCAGAATATTTTGGTAGCGGGACATAGCGGAAAACTCCTTAAACCTAGGCGAACTGGTTTAAAGATAGCCTAACTTAACGGCGGGAAGAAGCGGAAAAGTTGCAGTGGGATCAATAAACTAACAAATAGTGAGCCGCAATTAGCGTTGCAGGCGCATGACGCTGATGCCTGCAACGCTAATCATTAGGCAGCCAATTAATTAAGCAGCCTGAACGCTCTGGCCCGCCAGTTCGGCAAGCAGGTCGTGATTTTCAATAGTGATATATTTGCCTTTCACCGCCAGCATGCCCGATTTCTGAAAGCGGCCCAGCAGACGGCTGATGGTTTCGACGGTCAGCCCCAGATAGTTGCCGATATCGCCGCGCGTCATGGTGAGACGGAATTCACGCTGGGAGAAGCCGCGCTGGCCAAAACGACGGGAAAGATTCCAGATAAAAGCGGCCAGCCGCTCTTCGGCGTTTTTCTTCGACAGCAGCAGGATCATATCCTGATCGCCTTTGATTTCGCCGCTCATCAGACGCATCATCTGCTGACGCAGCGCCGGCATTTTGCCCGACAGATCGTCCAGCGTTTCGAAGGGAATTTCGCACACCATCGCCGTTTCCAGCGCCTGAGCGAAGCTGGGATGGTTGCCGCTCATAATGGCGTCGAAGCCTACCAGATCGCCCGCCAGGTGGAAGCCGGTGATCTGCTCATCGCCCTGTTCGGTGATGGTGTAGCTTTTAATGGTGCCGGAGCGGATAGCATAAAGCGACTTGAGATCGTCGCCCGCTTTAAACAGCGTCTGGCCTTTTTGAATCGGTTTTTTGCGCTCGATAATGTTGTCGAGCTGATCCAGCTCATGCTCGTTCAGGGTGAACGGAATACACAGCTGACTAATGCTGCAGTCCTGACAGTGGATGGCACAGCCACCTGACTGAATACGGCGAATGGTGCGTTTTTCAGTGATCATAATGTACGCTCGACGATTATTGACTGGGGTCAATTTTAACATTTTTCGCGCTGAAGGGAACTCGTCCGAGCAGTTTTAGGCCTATAAAGTGTAGGGATGTCAGGCGTGGCGCGGAACCGCGCTGTAGCAAGCCCTGCGCGTCACAGTTTTGCAAACTGGCACGAAAACTTTCCATTTTTTTGATGTGGATGCGGTTTTTTTCACCAGCTTATCGCGACGATTCAACAGTGGCGCACGGTTTTTTCTCTTTGCTACTATTGCTTCTACAGAGACGAAAATGATCTCTGTTCCTTATTTATCTGGCGTGAGAAAAGTCCATGAACCTAGACGATGATGACCTGTTTCGGGATGCCATGGGTGACGTCACACCATTAAAAGATTCGGCCAGCACCTTATGGCTGAAATCGCCCTCAACCAAAGCGCCGCGTCGCGCCGACGCAGACGCCGTCGAAGAGAACTTTCTGACGCGTGGCTATCTCGACATTATTCCCCTGACTACGCCGCTGGAGTATAAAGCTGACGGCATTCAGCAGGGGGTACTGGATAAGCTGCGCAAAGGGGAATATAAGCTCGACGCCAGCCTTAATCTGCTGCGTCAGCCGGTAGAGACCTGCCGTCAGGCGTTGTTCAGCTTTATGCAGCAGGCGCGCAAGGACGGGCTGCGCAACCTGCTTATCATTCACGGCAAAGGGCGTGATGATGAATCCCATGCCAATATCGTGCGAAGCTATCTGGCACGCTGGCTGCGTCAGTTCGATGATGTGCAGACCTTTTGTGCCTCGCAGCCGCAGCACGGCGGAGCCGGCGCGCTCTATGTCGGCCTGCGTAAAACGGACAAGGCGCGGCTGGACAACCGTGAGCGGCATGCAAAGCGCAGCCGTTAAGCGGGCGATTTACGTATGGTCGCCATCAGAATTTCAGCGCTCAGGCTGAGCGGATAGCCGGTGCGGGTAATAATGCCCACCGGCTCGCCAGGGCCTGAAGAGCTAATGGGCAGCGCGCACAGGGCGTTATGGCTCAAATCCTCTTTAATCGCGCCGGAAGGCACAAACCAGACATAGTCATAGCGCAGCGCCAGCTGACGCGCCAGCGAGGTTGATGAGGTTTCGACGCAGGTGCTGGGCAGGGCGCAACCCTGTTCATCCAGCATCTGCTGGGCGATGCGGCGCGGCGCGGTGCCTTCAGGGGAAATCACCACCGGCCACTGCATCGCCCGCGAAAGGGTGACGTTGTCACTTAGCAGTGGATGCTCCGGCCGCACTACCAGCTTTAGCGACTCGAGAAACAGCAGCTCGTAGGTTAAGCCCGTCATCATTTCGCTGTCCGCCATGCGGCCGATGCCGATTTCAAACTCGCCCGCGCGCAGTCCCGCCAGCAGCACGTTGTTATGCAGCGTGGCGACCTGAACGGTGGTGTGCGGCTGCTGCTGATGAAAGCGATCGAGGATGTGCGGCAGCATCCCCATTGCCGCCGTGGTCAGCGCGCCGAGACGGATAATCGCCGGCCGCGTCGACGCCGGTAAGTTGAAGCTCTGACCGGCGTGATTCAGCGCATCCAGCACCTTCACCGCGTGAATGAGAAACTGCTCGCCCATGGTGGTCAGCTGCGCGCCCAGCCGACCGCGCTCGAACAGCCGCACGCCGGTGAGTTCCTCTAGCTCGTTAAGGGTCTTTGACAGCGCAGGCTGGCTCAGGCTAAGGGTTTCCGCGGCGCGGCCCAGCGTACCCTGTTGCGCAACCGCCACAAAGGTATGAAGATGGCGCAAGCGAATGCGCTGATTGAAAAGGATATTTTTGTCCATATCACAAACTTAATGAGTTTTGGGCAGGGTCATCAACTAGTAAAGCTGGGTTTTGTTAACTTTGCTGCAAAATATAATTAACAAACAGGTGCGGGCAAGGGGTGTTATTGATTATCCAGCAAAAAGCGTTTTGCCTGACTTGGTTGCTGTCAGCAAGCGGATGAACCCGCCACGTCAAATCAAAAGGTTACTCAATAGATGTTGAATAATTCTCAATATCATATAAAAATTCCCCCTCTTATTGTTAACGATCGGCTATCATAGCTGCCGTTTTTTTTACCAAAACTGATGTCTCATGCGGTGAGCGCAGTGAGGAGTTCGCAGTGACCAGCGTCGAGGCGGTAGACGTTCGCCAGTTAATCAACCAGTCAGAGCTGAGCCGTTGGCAAAAGCGGCTGATTGCACTCTGCTTTATCGTGGTCGCCCTTGACGGCATGGATATCGCGCTGATGGGCTTTATCGCGCCGACCCTCAAGGCGAGCTGGGGCGTCACCAATCATCAGCTGGGTCTGGTGATCAGCGCCGCGCTGGTCGGGCTGGCGCTGGGTGCTATGCTGGCGGGGCCGCTGGCGGATCGCTACGGGCGCCGCATGATGATTATCCTCAGCGTCTTCTTTTTCGGCCTCTGGACCCTTGCCACCGCGCTGGCGCACAACATCGAACAGATGATGCTGTTTCGCTTTCTGACCGGGCTAGGGCTGGGCGCGGCAATGCCCAATGTTGGCACGCTGGTGGCCGAGTATGCGCCGGAGCGCCGCCGCGCCTTTATTATCACCGTGGTGTTCTGCGGCTTCACCTTCGGCGCCGCCAGCGGCGGTTTCGCCGCCTCCTGGCTGCTGCCGCGCTACGGCTGGCACGCGGTGATGCTGCTGGGCGGCATCCTGCCGCTGGTGATTTTACCGCTGCTGGTGCGCGGACTGCCGGAGTCGGTGCGTTTTCTCATCAGCCGCCGCGCGCCCGCGTCGCGCATCCACGCCATTCTTGAGCGCATGCTGCCCGGTGCCACCCAGCCCGACAGCGCCTTTCACGCTCAGGAATCGCTGCCGCCGACCCAGGGCGCAATCGGTACCGTGGTGTCGCGTCGCTACCTGTTTGGCAGCCTGATGCTGTGGGGCGGCTATTTTATGGGGCTGTTTCTGGTCTATCTGATTGGCAGCTGGCTGCCATCGCTGATCAACACGCTGGGCATGTCGGTGACCGAAGCGGCCATTATTACCGCCATGTACCAGGCGGGCGGCACGCTGGGATCGCTGTTCGCCGGCTGGCTGATGGATCGCTTTAACGCCAATCTGGCGCTGGCGGGGATCTACTTCTGCGGCGGGCTGGCGATCGTCGCGCTCGGCTTCTCGCCAGCGGAAGCAGGAATAATGAGTGGCATCGCCTTCTGCAGCGGCTTCTGCTTCAACGGCGCTAATACCGGGATGAACGCGCTGTCGGCCAGCTACTATCCTACCCACGCGCGCGCGACCGGCTCCAGCTGGATGCACGGCGTCGGCCGGGTTGGCGCGATACTCAGCGCCTTTGTCGGCGCGGAGATGCTGTCGCTCGGCTGGTCGTTTAGCCTGATCTTCGTGCTGCTGGCGATACCGGCGCTGCTCACCACCCTGATGCTGGCGCTGAAAAACCGCTTCGGCTTTAAGCCGATCACAAATCCATAACTTTTTCGCCTGCCGACATCGGGTTGCTCTACAGTAGCAGCAACCCGAACGATGTCAGGAGGCACCATGGATCACTTCCTCAGCGCGGACGCTATTCGTACGCGCTTCTCTCAGGCAATGTCCGCTATGTATCAGCAGGAGGTGCCACAGTACGGTACGCTGATGGAGCTGGTGCAGCAGGTCAATGCGCGCTGCCTGGCGGACAACCCGGCGCTGCACGCCCGACTGGAAGCGGCAGACGAACTCAGCCGCCTCAACCTGGAGCGGCACGGCGCGATACGCGTTGGCACCGCGCAGGAGCTGGCGACGCTGCGGCAGATGTTCGCGGTGATGGGCATGGCGCCGGTGGGTTATTACGACCTCTCGCAGGCGGGCGTGCCGGTGCACTCCACCGCCTTTCGCCCGGTAAGCGACGAGGCGCTGCGCCGTAATCCCTTTCGCATTTTCACCTCGCTGCTGCGGCTGGAGCTGATCGACGATATTCCTCTGCGTGAAAAAGCGGCGGCGATTCTGGCGCAGCGCGACATCTTTACCCCGCGCTGCCGGGCGCTAATGGCGCAGCATCAGCAGCAGGGCGGACTCAGCGAGGCCGATGCCGACGCCTTTGTTCACGAGGCGCTGGAGACCTTTCGCTGGCACGCCCTGAGCACCGTCGACAGCGCCGACTATCAGGCGCTCAGCCAGCAGCATCGCCTGATCGCCGACGTGGTCTGTTTTCCCGGCTGCCATATCAATCACCTGACGCCGCGCACGCTCGATATCGACCGCGTGCAGGCGCTGATGCCTGACTACGGCATCGATCCCAAAGCGGTTATTGAGGGGCCGCCGCGGCGCGAGGTGCCGATCCTGCTGCGCCAGACCAGCTTCAAGGCGCTGGAGGAGCCGGTGATTTTTCAGCAGGGCGAAACCGGCACCCACACCGCGCGCTTCGGCGAAATTGAGCAGCGCGGCGCGGCGCTGACGCCGAAAGGGCGCGCGCTCTACGATCGTTTGCTGGCGGAAGCCGGCACCGGCACCGACAACCAGCAGCATCAGCGGCGGCTGAGCGAGGTGTTCCGCGCCTTTCCCGACGACGAGCGCAGCCTGCGCGAGCAGCAGCTCGCCTGGTTCAGCTATCGCCTGAGCGAACAGGGCGCGGCGCAGCCGCCGCAGTCGGGCGAATCGGCTGGTGCGCTGGTTGAACAGGGACGACTAATCGCCGATCCGATTATTTATGAAGATTTTTTGCCGGTCAGCGCCGCGGGCATTTTCCAGTCGAACCTGGGCGACAAGGCGCAGGCGCGCTCGGCAGGCAACGCCAGTCGGGCCGATTTTGAAGCGGCGCTGGGCGCACCGGTGCAGGATGAAATGGCGCTGTATGAGGCGCGTCAGCGGCAGTCGCTGGCGCGCTGCGGTGTCAGCGAGGCATAGCGGCGACGATTCAGCATATTCTGCAAATGCACCAGACACATGGACAATATCTTAACCGCCTGTAGATAATGCCTTAACGCTTTATCAGGGAACAGGTAATGAAAAACAGACGACCTCTGCGCCTCAGGACTGCGGAAGGTGAGCTAAGAGGAAGTATGGATGAGGATCTCTTTGTGTTTAAGGGGATCCCCTATGCCGCCGCGCCGGTGGGCGCGCTACGCTGGCGCGCGCCGCAGCCGGTAGCGCCGTGGCGGGACGTGCGCGACGCTACGGCGTTTGGCGCCGCCAGCTGGCAGAACCGCGAACTCTGCGTCGTGGCTGGCGGCGGCGATCCCGGCGTGCTCAGCGAAGATTGCCTTTATCTCAACGTCTGGACACCCGACGTCGAGCCGTCACGGCCGCTGCCGGTAATGGTGTGGCTGCACGGCGGCGGCTTCGCCATGGGCTCCGGCGGTCTGCCGCCCTATAGCGGCAAGCCGCTGGCGGCGCGCGGCGCGGTGGTGGTGACGATAAACTATCGGCTCGGCCACCTCGGATTCTTTGCGCATCCCGCGCTGGACGCGGAGTATCGCGCCGGCGGCGTGGTGAATAACTTCGCCTTGCTCGATCAGATTGCCGCACTGCAGTGGGTGCAGCGCAATATTCCCGCCTTTGGCGGCGATCGTGACAACGTCACGCTATTCGGCGAATCCTCCGGCGCGCGCAGCGTGCTGTCGCTCTGCTGCTCGCCGCTGGCGGAGGGTTTGTTTCACAAAGGCATTGTGCAAAGCGCCTACAGCCTGCCGGACAAGCCGCGCAAAGCGGCGCTGCAGCAGGGCGAGCAGGTCGCCGCCCACTTTGGACTGCGCAACGCCACCGCACAGCAGCTGCGCGAGCTGCCTGCCGAGGCGTTCTGGCGGCTGGATCGCTCTCTGTCGCCAGGGCCGGTGCCGATTGCCGGCGACGCCGTGTTGCCGCAGCCGATGCTGACCACCTTTATGGCGGCGCGCCAGCATCGCATTCCGCTGATGGCGGGCAGCAATAGCGACGAGGCCAGCGTGCTCACATACTTTGATGTCGATACGGCCGAGATGATGCGCCAGCTGCGCGTAGGCAAGCCTCTCAGCTATCGGCTGCTGAAGTGGCTCTACGACATTCATGACGATCGTCTGCTGGGTCGGGCGGCGGCGCGCGATATGGCGTTCAGCGTCATGCCGTGGATCCTGATGCGCGCCCAGCACAATGTCGGCATGCCCGGCTGGCGCTACTGGTTTGACTATGTTTCCGAGCAGTCGCGCGATCTCTATCCGCACGGCGCCTGGCACGGCAACGAGGTGCCCTACGCCTTCAACACCCTGGCAACGATGCAGCCCGGCGACGGCGATCGTCCCTACAGCGCAGGCGATCACATCTTTTCGCAGCGCATGGCGGACTACTGGTTTACCTTTGCGCGCGACGCAGGAGAGTTCAGCCATCGGCTGGAGGGCGCGGTAAGCTGGCCCGCCTGGCATCCTGGAGAGGATATGACGCTGGCGTTCGGCGACGGCGGCAAAGCGGCATTGCTGCTGAAGCGCAACTTTATGCGCGCGCGCCTGCGGCTGTTTCGTCTGATGATGAAAAGCATGGTTAAGCTTTGACAGCTAATTATCAAGGCGGCTGAAGGGATTTCACACGCGCGCCAGCGCGTGAAATCCCGTTAAATGAACACCCTGGCCTAAAACAGCCCGTGCGGATTCAGCAATTTTTTTGCTAACTAAAGCGCTGCACCTTCCTGAAATCCTGCCGATAACGCCTGTATGCCCGACTTTTTCGGGCCCCTCTCGGTTTTCACCGTCAAGGATTTGGCTATGGGTATGTTAAAAAATTTTACGATTCGCGCCGTTATGCTGTGGATCCTCGGCCTGTTTTGCCTGCTGTGGTGCGCAGTGGGCTGGTTCAGCGTGCATTCGCTCGGCGCCCTCAGCGCGGGCAATGATGTCGATCGTCACCTGGTCGCGCAGATGACCATTCTGAGCAAAGGCAACGATCAATATTTTCGCGTCATTACGCGGCTGTCGCGCGTTATGGAGAGCAAAGCCAGCGGCGCCCAGCCTGCGGAGCAGGAGTGGAAGCCGGTGCAGCAGGCGCTGGATAATATGACGCAGCAGCTGGCGCAGTTTAAGCAGATGGCGCCAGGCCCGATGGACCCGCAGATCGTCGACCAGACCATCGCCAGCTGGCAAAAGCTGCTGGATGAGGGCGTCGCGCCGCAGGTGCAGAAAGCGCGTCAGGAGACGCTGGAGGCCTATCGCCAGCATGCCAACGGCGTGACGCCAGCGCTGAGCCGCGCCTTTGGCGCCAGCGCCGAAACCTTCAATCAGGCGGCGGCCGTCAAGCTGGATCAAACCCGGGTTAACGTCGATCGTCTGACCGCGCTGACCAAAATCACGCTGGTAGCGGCGGTGGTGATCGGTCTGCTGATCCTGCTGTTCACCGATCGCTATCTGGTGACGATGCTGGTGAAGCCGCTGGATCGCATCCGCGCGCATTTCGCCGTGATCGCCACCGGCGATCTCAGCCAGCCGGTCGAACCTTTCGGGCGCAACTGCGTCGGCAAGCTGGTGCCGCTGCTGAGCGCCATGCAGGAGAGCCTGCGCGAGGCGGTCAGCGCCATTCGCGGCGGCACCGAGAATATTTCGCGCGGAGCGGCGGAAATTTCAGCAGGCAATAACGATCTCTCGTCGCGCACCGAAGAGCAGGCGGCGGCGCTGGAGCAGACCGCCGCCAGTATGGAGCAGCTCACCGCCACGGTGAAGCTGAACGCCGACAACGCGCGTCAGGCGAGTCAGCTGGCGGAGACCGCGTCCTCAACCGCGCAGCAGGGCGGTCAGCTGGTGAGCGACGTCGTCACCACCATGCAGGGCATCTCCGGCAGTTCGAAAAAGATCGCCGAGATCACCAGCGTCATCAACGGCATCGCCTTCCAGACCAATATTCTGGCGCTGAACGCGGCCGTCGAGGCGGCGCGCGCCGGTGAACAGGGGCGTGGATTCGCCGTGGTCGCCAGCGAGGTGCGCAACCTGGCGCAGCGCAGCGCGGCCGCCGCGAAAGAGATTGCCGCGCTGATTGAAGATTCGGTGCAGCGCGTAGATAAAGGCGCGGCGCTGGTCAGCAACACCGGCACCACCATGCACCACATTTTGAAGTCGGTGCAGGACGTCGACGCCATTATGAAGCAGATCGCCTCGGCGTCAGAGGAGCAGAGCAAAGGCATCTCGCAGGTGGGTGTCGCCGTAACAGAAATGGACAGCGTCACCCAGCAAAACGCCTCGCTGGTGGAAGAGGTCTCCGCCGCCGCCGCTGCGCTGGCGCGTCAGACCGAATCGCTGGAGGCGTCGGTGGCCCGCTTCCGTTTGTCGTCGCAGGAGACGCCGCACAGCGCGCCGCGCGCCGCCGCCACGCCAGCCGCAGGCGGCACGCCTCGCCGCACGGCCGACAGCAGCGGCGACTGGGTCACCTTTTAGTCACGCGACAGCCACGCCGCCAGTTCCAGCAGGAAGGGCGGCGCATCCTGCGGCGAACGCTGCAGCAGACTGTAGCTCGCCCCGGTTTTCACCCGGCTGGCGAACGGCGCAATCAGGCGGCCGTTCGCCAGATCGCTCTCTACCAGATTAATATCCGCCACCGTCACGCCAAACCCCTGTATCGCCGCGCTGATTGCCAAATCCATGGTGCTGAAATGCTGATTGCGCGCCATCGTCAGCGTGCTGTTTTGTGCCCCGAGCCACAGCAGCCAGTCGCGGTTGTCGGCGGTGGGATGCAGAAAAGTCATGCCGGCCAGCGCCGCTGGCGCGGCGGGCGGCGTCATCCCGGCGGCCATCACCGGCGTAATCGCCTCGTCGAACAGGTGCACCGCGCCGGCGGGCGGCGTGCCGTAGACGATGGCGGCATCAAACCCCTCGAGCTGCGTGTTATGCTCCAGCGTGGTGGTGAGTGCGACATGCAGTTCCGGCTGGCACTGTTCCAGCGCCACCAGCCGCGGCACCAGCCAGCGCATCGCGCAGGTCGGCGCCTTCAGCCGTATCGCGCCGTTGTGGCGCCACGCCTTATCCGTCGCGCTGATCATCTGCTCAAACCCGAGCCGCAGCTCCGGCAGCAGCGCGGCGCCCTGTGGCGTCAGACGCAGCCCGCGCGCATGCCGTTCAAACAGCGCAAACCCCAGATAGTGTTCAAAGGCGGCGATTTTGCGGCTAACCGCGCCCTGGGTAATACAGAGTTCGCCCGCCGCGCGCGTCAGGTTGAGATGACGCGCGGTCACCAGAAAGGCGTGTATGGCGTTGAGCGGCAAAGTACGCGACATCGTGACTCCAGCTATGCATTTTCGTCATGGCTATTATGACAACATTTCGCTTGTCGGCTCAAGCAGAGGGTCGTTGAATAGAATCCAGCAAAATTTACATTTTTATGCACGCGTGCAGGAGCCAGTCGCCATGAAAAGCAGCGTTAACGTCGCGTCAAAATTGCCTGACGTCGGCACCACGATATTTAGCGTAATCGGACAGCTCTCCGCGCGCCATAACGCCATTAACCTGTCGCAGGGCGCGCCAAACTTCCCATGCGATCCGGCGCTGGTGGAGTCGGTGAGCCGCGCCATGCGCGAGGGGCATAATCAGTACGCGCCGATGACCGGCTTACCCGCGCTCAGAGAGGCGCTGGCGGCCAAGGTCGCGGCGCTCTACGGGCAGCATTACGATCCCGCTAGCGAGGTGCTGATCAGCGGCAGCGCCAGCCAGGGCATCTATATGGCGATTACCGCGCTGGTGAACCGCGGCGATGAGGTGATCTTCTTCGAACCCGCCTTCGACAGCTATGCGCCGGTGGTGCGTCTGCAGGGCGGCACGCCGATCGGCCTGAAGCTGGCGTTCCCGGACTATGCCATTGACTGGACGGCGCTGCGCGCTGCGCTGACGCCGCGCACCCGCATGATCATCATCAACACGCCGCACAACCCGAGCGCGCAGGTACTGACGCCCGATGACCTGACGCAGCTGGCGTCGCTGACGCGCAACACCGACATTGTGGTGCTCTCCGACGAAGTCTATGAGCATATTGTGTTCGACGGTCGCGCCCACTGCGGCATGGCGACGCATCCTGAGCTGGCGCAGCGCAGCATCATCGTCTCGTCGTTCGGCAAAACCTTTCACGTCACCGGCTGGCGCGTCGGCTACTGCCTGGCGCCCGCCGAGCTGATGGCGGAGCTGGTGAAGGTGCATCAGTTTATGATGTATGCCGCCGATACGCCGATGCAGGTCGGGTTTGCGCACTATCTGCAGCAGGCGGAAAACTATCTCTCGCTGTCGGCGTTCTATCAGCAGAAGCGCGATCGTCTGGTAACGCTGCTGCAGGATTCGCCGTTTGAACTTCTGCCGTGCGCCGGTTCGTTTTTTGTTTTAGCCCGCTACAGACATTTCAGTGACGAACCTGACAGCGAGATGGTAAAACGTCTTATCGTTGAACACGGCGTGGCCACCATTCCGCTTTCGGCGTTTTATATGGACGGCACCGATAACAACGTGATTCGTCTCTCTTTTGCAAAAGACGACGCCACCCTGCAGCGCGGCGCAGAAGCGCTCTGTCGGGTTAAGGGTTAATCTCAGGGGAAAACAACATGAAAAAACTGAATGCGCTCTTTCTTGCTCTGGGCATGATGAGTTCGGTACAGGCACTGGCGGCGGAGACGCTGCGCTACGGTCTGGAGTCGCAGTATGCGCCGTTTGAGAGCCGCAACGCGCAGGGCGAGCTGGAAGGATTCGATATCGAGCTGGGCAAGGCGATCTGCGCCACCGGCAATTTTAGCTGTCAGTGGGTGGAGAGCAGCTTCGACGCGCTGATCCCGGCGCTGCAGGCGAAGAAGTTCGACGCCATTAACTCGGCGATGAACATCACCGAGGCGCGGGCGAAAAGCATCGACTTCACGAAGCCGATCTACCGCATTCCCAGCATGCTGATTGTCAAAGAGGGCGAGAAGCTGCAGCCGACCGCCGAGGCGCTGAAAGGCAAGAACATCGGCGTGCTGCAGGGCTCGATTCAGGAGACCTACGCCAAGAAGCACTGGGAAACCCAGGGCGTGACCGTCACCTCCTATCAGGATCAGAACCAGGTCTATAACGATATGGTTGCTGGCCGTCTCGACGGCACGCTGGTGATGTCCGCCGCCGGTCAGTCGGGCTTCCTCGATAAACCGCAGGGCAAAGGCTTCGTCTTCGCCGGCAAAGCGGTTGAGGATGACGCTATCCTCGGCTCCGGCATCGGTTTCGGTCTGCGCAAGGGCGACGCGAAGCTGAAGCAGGAGCTGGATGCGGCGATCACCAAGATTCAGGATGACGGCACGGTGAAAAAGCTGGCGGCGAAATATTTCCCCGGCATTGACGTAAGCGCGACGAAATAAAAGAAAGGCGGCGAAAGCCTGATGCTTGTCAGTTAAGCTCGGGGTGATCACGCAGTCTGGGGCCGCTCAGGGGCGGGCGGTCCTCGCGCCGCTGACGCGGTACCTTCACGCCATTCGCCTGCCTGACGGACCGGTGGGGATGGAAGAACCTCCCTGTTCCAGCCCCACCTTTCGCCCGCTTCCCTGCGGGCTCTCCTGGCAGCCTCATTCTGTTCAGCGCTGCGAAATGCCCGCCCCTGAGCGGCCCCAGCCTGCTGGCCAGCTTCCGTGTGCGCGGCTGGAAAGGGCCGCGGCCCGTCAGCATTCGCAGGTAAACCTGATTAAACGCGGCATGACGACGCCCTCTTTTGGCTGAATGCCGGCTGATTGTGTGAAGCGTCAGAGAGCTGGTACAGTGGCAGCTCCGATAATAACCGGTAGTTTTCCGCCAATGTTGAATCAAGCAGGGTTAGTGGCCGTTCTGGCCTATGAAGGGCTGTGCACCTTTGAGTTTGGTATTGCCGTCGAGATTTTTGGTCTGCCTCGCCCTGAGTTTGATTTTCCCTGGTATCAGCACCGGATCGTTTCTGTCGACGCGTCGCCGATGCAGGTAGCGGAAGGGATCCAGATTGTCTCCTCCTTTGGGCTGGACTCCCTCAGCGAGGCGCAAACCATTATTATCCCCGGCTGGCGTAATCGCGACGAAAGGCCGCCGCAGGCGTTGCTGGACGCGCTGTGCGCGGCCCACCAGCGCGGCGCGCGGCTGGTGTCGATCTGTTCCGGCGTGTTTGTTCTCGCGGCGGCGGGCTTACTCAACGGGCTGCGCGCCACCACCCACTGGCGCTACACCGATGAGCTGGCGAGCCGCTATCCCGCTATCGAGGTGGACCCGAACGTGCTCTATGTCGACAGCGGTCAAATCATCACTTCAGCGGGTAGCGCGGCGGGCATTGATGCCTGTTTGCATCTAGTGAGTCGGGATTACGGCACGCAGATTGCTAATATCGTCGCCCGACGGTTAGTCATCGCTCCCCAGCGCGGCGGCGGGCAAACGCAGTTTATCCCTGCGCCGGTGGCGCAAAAGCCGCGGGATGAGATTGCGCCGGTGCTGGAGTGGGCGCTGCAAAATTTACACCGCAATGTCTCTGTCAGGCAGATGGCGCAGCAGGCGTTGATGTCAGAGCGCACCTTCCTGCGTCGATTCAGCGACGCGTCAGGCACCACGCCCAAAGCCTGGCTGCTGCAGGCGCGAATGAACCTGGCGCGCGAGCTGCTGGAAAATAACCAGCTGCTGAACGAGCAAATCATGACGCGCTGTGGGTTTGGATCGATGGAGAGTTTTCGCGCCGCCTTTCGTAAATCCGCGGGGATTTCACTCTCCACCTATCGCAAAACCTTTGGCGGAATCAACCGCGCTGAGCTGAGTTAGCTCTGCGCCGCCAGCAAACAGAGCCGCTCCGCCACCTGATAGGACTTCACAAACGAAGAGATGGGCAGAAACTCAAAGCGTGAGTGGAAATTATGCGCGCCGGTAAAGAAGTTTGGCGTCAGCAGCCCCTTCGCCGACAGCGCCGCGCCGTCAGTGCCGCCGCGCATCGGGATCACCTTCGGTTCAATATCGAGATCTGCCAGCGCGGTGAAGATCAGATCGATCGCGCGGCGATCCCCGCCCACGGCATTGCTGATATTGCTGTAGATGTCGCTGATGCTGATAGCGACGCCGCCGGTGGGGTAGCGCTGGGCGATGGTCGTCACGGCCTGCTGCAGCTGGGTTTTGCGCGCCGCAAACTGCGCCAGATCGAAATCGCGGATCGAGGCCTTCAGCGTCGCCTGGCTGGCGCCCGCCTGCAGCTCGTTAAACCAGATATAGCCTTCGCGGCCCTCGGTATGCTCCGGCGTCGCCTGACGATCGAACAGGCTGATAAAGTCGTGCGCCATCAGCAGCGGGTTGACCAGCACCCCTTTGGCCGACATCGGGTGCGCCGGCACGCCGGTAAAGGTGATTTCCGCCGACGCGCCGTTGAAGTTTTCATACACCACTTCGCCCAGTTCGCAGCAGTCGATGGTCCAGGCGAAATCGACGTTGAAGCGCGTTTCCAGATCCAGCGCCTTCGCGCCGCGCAGGCCAATCTCTTCGTCGGGCACAAAGGCCACCACGATATCGCCGTGATCCCCTTGTAGATTCTCCATCAGCGTCATCACCACCGTCACCGCCGCTTTGTTATCCGCGCCGAGCACGCTGGTGCCGTCGCTAAAGATAATCTCCTCGCCGAGATAGGGCGCGATCTCGGGATGTTGGTCGCGACGCAGCCAGATATCTTCGCGCGCGTTGAGCAGCAGGTCTTCGCCCTGCCAGGTGAGGATCTGCGGATGGATGTCAGGCGACAGGCCGACGTCTACGGTGTCGATATGGGTGATAAAACCGATGCGCGGCGCATCCTGCCGGCTGCCGCGCTTCACGGCGGTCACCGTGGCGCTGCTGTCGATGATCACCTCATCCAGCCCGAGAGCGGTCAGCTCCTGCGCCAGCAGCTGCGCCATGGCGTGCTGGCTCGGCGTGCTCGGCAAGGTAGCGGATTTAGCGTCGCTCTGGCTGCTGACCGCCAGATAGCGGAAAAAACGTTGAGTTAACTGATTTGCAAGGGCTGTCATCACTGATCCTTATTTGTCTGCCAACAGCAGCATTCGCTATGTTACGAAAACGTGGTATCCATAAAGCGCCTGGATCATTTAGGGAATCTGACCAACGGAAGTCAATAAAAAGTGAGGAAATGATGAAAGTGAAGATAGCGATGCTGGCGTTGCTGACCGCAACCCTGGCGCATAACGCCGGCGCGAAGACGCTGGTTTACTGTGCGGAAGGATCGCCGGAGAACTTCAATCCGCAGCTTTATACCTCGGGAACCAGCGTGGACGCCAGCGCGGTGCCGGTGTTCAACCGGCTGGTGGATTTTAAATATGGCACCACGGAGCTGGTGCCGAGCCTGGCCGAAAGCTGGGAGATCAGCCCGGACGGCAAGGTCTACACCTTCCATCTGCGTAAAAACGTCGCTTTTCAGGAGAATAAAGCCTTCAAACCCAGCCGCAATTTTAACGCCGACGATGTCATTTTCTCTTTTATGCGGCAGATGGATGTGAAAAATCCCTATCACAACGTCTCGGGCGGCACCTACGCCAACTTCGACAGCCTGGAGCTGGCGACGCTGATTAAAAGCATCGATCGCGTTGACGACTACACCGTACGCTTTACCCTGAGCCACGCGGAGTCGCCGTTCCTGGCCGATCTTGCCTGGTACTTCGCCTCGATTCACTCCGCCGAATACGCCGACAAAATGCTGAAAGCGGGCACGCCGGAAAAAGTCGATATGGACCCAATCGGCACCGGCCCGTTCCAGCTGGTGCAGTATCAGAAAGACTCGCGCATTCTCTACAAGGCGTTTCCGCACTACTGGGCGGGCAAGGCGAAGCTGGATCGCATCGTGTTCAGCATCACGCCGGACGCCTCGGTTCGGCTGGCCAAGCTGGAGAAGGGCGAGTGTCAGGTGATGCCGTTCCCCAATCCCGCCGACCTGGAGAAGATGCGCAGCAACCCGGCGATCAACCTGATGCAAAAAGCGGGGCTAAATACCGGCTTCCTGGCGTTCAACACCACCAAAGCGCCGCTGGATAAGGTCGAGGTGCGCCAGGCGCTGGCGATGGCGATTAACAAGCCCGCCATTATCGACGCCATCTTTAAAGGCACCGGCAGCGCGGCGAAGAATATCCTGCCGCCGGGCGTCTGGAGCGCAAACAAAGACCTGAAAGATTACGACTACGATCCCGAGAAAGCCAAAGCGCTGCTGCAGCAGGCGGGCATCAAGCCCGGCACCGAAATTGCGCTCTGGGCGATGCCGGTGTCGCGTCCCTATAACCCCAACGCGCGCCGCATGGCGGAGATGATCCAGGCGGACTGGGCGAAAATCGGCATCAAGGCGACCATCGTCACCTATGAGTGGGGCGAATATCTCAAGCGGGTGCGCAGCGGCGAACATCAGGCGGCGCTGATGGGATGGACCACCGCCACCGGCGATCCGGATAACTTCTTCGGGCCGCTCTACAGCTGTAAATCGACCCAGGGTGGATCAAACTCGTCGAAGTGGTGCTATCAGCCGTTTGAAAAGCTGATCACCGAGGCGCGCGCCGAGCCGGATCAGGGCAAACGCACCGCGCTCTATCTGCAGGCGCAGCAGATCATGCACGATCAGATGCCAGCGGTGATGATCGCGCACTCGACCATCTTCGAGCCGGTACGTAAAGAGGTAGACGGCTACCAGATCGATCCGTTCGGCAAGCACATCTTCTATCCGGTCGATATCAAAGAGTAGCTACGCCAGACCGGCGGCGATGGCGTTCAGGCGCTGCTGAAGAAAGGCGAGAAAGGGCGACAGCGCCGCGTTGCGCTGTCGCCCCGACACGCGCTGCAGCTGCAGCGTGCGCTGGCTGAGCTGATCGACACCCATCTCGCGCAGCACCAGATCCCGGCTCTGGGTTTCGTTAAGCAGGGTGAAGGCGCTGCTGATGGTTATCGCCTCGGGCGTATTAAGCAGAAACTGGTAGAGCGTGGCGAAATAGTCGCAGGTCAGCACCGGCTCAATCACGCAGCCGCGCATCTGACAGGCGAGGTCAAACAGCTGCCGCACCGTGGTGTTCTGCTCCGGTAGCGCCATGGGGTAGTGTGAGAGCGCCTCCAGCGTCACCGGACGTTGCGCCAGCGGATGCTCCCGATGCATCGCCAGCAGCACCGGCGCGGGCCAGGAGCCCATTACCTCCACACCGCGCTCCGGGTGCAGGCTGAACTGTAGCGCCACGTCGCACTCGCCGGCGCGCACCCGCTCCGCCACCATCTGCGCGCTCTCTACCTTCAGCGCGAAGTAGACGCCGGGATTGAGCGCGCGAAATTCCGCCAGCAGACCGGGCAGCAGGCTGAATGCCATTCCGTCGGTGCAGGCGATGCGGATCAGCGTGCGGCGGATCGCCTTCAGTCCTTTGATCTCCGCCAGCGCGTAGTCCATATCCAGCATGCTTTGCCGCACCTGACGGGCAAAGATTTCACCCGCCTCGTTCAGCACCATGCCGCGCGCGTGGCGCTCAAACAGCGGCGCGCCTACCTGCGCCTCCAGCCGCTGGATCTGCCGGCTGATGGCGGAGACCGCCACAAACAGCTGTTCACTGGCGGCGCTTAGCGAGCCGCTGTTGGCCACGGCAAGAAAATAGCGGATTTCACTGCTCTGCATCGTTTCGCCTCTGCACCGCCTCGGGGCGTGCTTCTTTTTTGGGCATTGTAGCCTTGCTTTAAAAGCAAAGGTAGCTCGATAAATTGATAATTGTGGCAATGCCGGCCTTCTGGCAAAGATAGGTGACAGCACAATAAAAAAGACAGGGCAAACATGACGGAACAACAGGCAGTTGATCAGGCGATGCGCTACTTCGACAGCGGGGAATTTCAACAGCTTCTGGCGCGTCGCATCGCGTGCGTGACCGAAAGCCAGCGAGGCGATCGCGACAGCGAGCTGAGGCACTATTTACACGGCGAAATTGGCCCGCAGCTGGCGGCGCTCGGCTTTAGGCTGCACTTTATCGATAATCCCGTGACGGCGCAGCGCCCGTTTCTGGTGGCGACGCGTATCGAAGCGGAAAACCTGCCGACGCTGCTGGTTTACGGCCACGGCGACGTGGTGTTCGGCGATGATGAAAACTGGCGCGACGGGCTGGATCCGTGGCGGCTGACCGAAGAGGGCGATCGCTGGTATGGCCGCGGCAGCGCCGACAACAAGGGCCAGCACTGCGTTAATCTGGCGGCGCTGGAGCAGGTCTACCACGCGCGCGGCGGCCGCCTTGGCTTTAACTGCAAAATTTTGTTCGAGATGGGCGAAGAGATCAGCTCGCCGGGCCTCGCCGAACTCTGCCAGCAGCAGCAGGCGCTGCTGCGCGCCGATCTCTTTATCGCCTCTGACGGCCCGCGCGTCAGCGCGCCGCGACCGACGCTGTTTCTGGGATCGCGCGGCGCGGTTAACTTCCGCCTCACCATTAACGCGCGCGATAACGCCTATCATTCCGGCAACTGGGGCGGGCTGTTGAGCAATCCCGGCACCCGGCTGGCAAGCGCTATCGCCTCGCTGGTCAACGCGCAGGGCGTGCTGCAGGTCGAGGCACTGAAGCCCGACTCGCTGAGCGCGGCGGTGCGCGCCATTCTCAGCGATATTGAGGTGGGCGGCATGCCGGGCGATCCGGCGCTCGACGCTAACTGGGGCGAACCAGGCCTGACGGCGGCGGAACGCCTCTATGGCTGGAACACGCTGGAGGTGCTGGCGTTCGAAACCGGCAACCCAGCGCGTCCAATGAACGCCATCCCCGGCACGGCGACCGCCGTATGCCAGCTGCGCTTCGTGGTCGGCACCGACTGGGAAAACCTGGTGGCGCACGTGCAGGCGCGTTTGCACGCGAGCGGATTCGATGATGTACAGGTCGACTTCCTGCGCGGCTCCCCGGCCACGCGCCTCGACCCGCAAAGCCCGCTGGTCGCCTGGGCGCTGGAGAGCCTGGCCGTCAGCAGCCACAAAAAACCGGCGCTGCTGCCCAACCTCGGCGGCTCGCTGCCCAACGAGGTCTTTTCCGACATCCTGGGCCTGCCGACGCTGTGGGTGCCGCACTCCTATCCCGCCTGCGGTCAGCACGGCGTCAACGAGCATATGCTGAAGTCCGTGGCGCGCGAAGGGTTGCAGATCATGACCCGGCTGCTCTGGCAGCTGGGTGAAGAGGGCGAGGCGCTGCTGGCGCGGCAGCAGGCGTATCAGGAGGCGCGCGCATGAGCAGCCTGACGCAAACGGCGCCGCAGGTTCACCCCAGACCGAGCCTGCATAAAACCCTGTTCGCCACCTGTATCGGCAACGCGCTGGAGTGGTTCGATATTGCGGTCTACGGCTTTTTCGCCAGCTATATCGCGCACGCCTTCTTTCCCACCAGCGACGCCTCGGTTTCGCTGCTGCTGACCTTCGGCAGCTTTGGCGTCTCATTCCTGATCCGTCCGCTCGGTGCGGTGGTGCTGGGCAACTACGCCGATCGCCACGGCCGTAAAAAGGCGCTGCTGCTCTCTATCAACCTGATGATGCTCGGCGGCGCGATGATCACCTTTATGCCGGAGTACGGCACCATTGGGCTGGCCGCGCCGCTGCTGATTATGCTGGCGCGCCTGATCCAGGGCTTTTCGGCGGGCGGCGAGTTCGGCAGCTCCACGGCGTTTCTGGTGGAGCACTTTCCCGAGCGTAAGGCGTTTATCGCCAGCTGGCAGTTTGCCACGCAGGGCGCGAGCACGCTGATGGCTTCCGCCTTTGGGCTGGGGCTGACGCAGATCCTCAGCGAGGCGGAGATTCAGTCGTGGGGCTGGCGCATCCCGTTTGCCTTCGGTCTGCTGATTGGCCCGCTGGGGATCTACATTCGCCGCCACGTGCATGAGCCGGCCAGCTTCACGCAGCAGGAGAAAAGCGCGGCGCCGTTGAAACAGCTGTTTGGCCGCCAGAAAGAGCTGATGCTGCTGGCAGTCGGCCTGATGGTGATTTCGACAGCGGTGAACTACATGCTCAACTACGTGCCGACCTACGCCACGAAAACGCTGCATCTGCCGGGAAGCGTCGCTTTTAGCGCCACGCTGCTGGCGGGAGTGATCCTCACCGTGGTGACGCCGCTGATGGGGCTGTGCGCCGAGCGCGTAGGGCGGGTGCCGCTGATGTGGGGATCGCTGCTGCTGCTGCTGGTGACCATCTATCCCGCGTTCAGCTATATGGTGAATCACACCTCGCCGCTGACGTTGATGCTGCTGGTGGGCTGGATGGCGCTGCTGAAGTCCATCTACTTCTCTACCGTGCCGTCGGTAATGGCGGATCTCTTTCCGCTCGGCACGCGCGCCAGCGGTATGGCGATCAGCTACAACGTCGCGGTGACCATCTTTGGCGGCTTCGCGCCGCTGATCTGCACGCTGTTGATCAACGCCACCGGCACCAGCCTTGCGCCGGGTTACTATCTGATGGCGGTGTCGCTGCTGAGCGCCGCGGCGCTGCTGCGCAGCCGGTCGCGCATCGCGTAAAAAAAAGCCGCCTGTTACAGGCGGCTTATTCATTACAGCGAAAACTGCAGATAGGCAACGTGCGTCTGCAGATACTCCTCCAGGCCATGACGCCCGTCGGCGCCGCCGATGCCCGATTTACGCCAGCCGGCGTGGAAGCCCTGCATCGCTTCAAAGTTCTCGCGGTTAACGTAGGTTTCGCCAAACTTCAGCCTGCGCAGCGCCGCCATGGTGGTGTTTAAATCTTGCGTGTAGAGCGAAGAGGTCAGACCATATTCGCAGTCGTTGGCCAGCTCAATCGCCTCGTCCAGCGTCTTAAAGGTCATCACCGGCAGCACCGGCCCAAAGATCTCCTCGCGCATAATCTCCATATCCTGACGCACGTCGGCGATAATAGTCGGCTCGAAAAAGAAGCCTTTATCGCCGGCGCGTTTGCCGCCCAGCACCACCTTGCCGCCCGCCGCCACGGCGTCCGCCACTTTTTTCTCCACGCGCGCCAGCGCGGCGGCGGTGATCAGCGGTCCCATATCAATGTCGCGCTGCTCCGCCGGATCGCCAAATTTCACCTGCTTAAACGCCTCGGTCAGCGCCGTCATAAAGCGGTCGTAGATGCCTTCCTGCACATAAACGCGCTCTGCGCAGTTGCACACCTGCCCGCTGTTGATCACGCGCGAGCTGACAATCGCCTTTACCGCCACATCGACGTCGGCATCGTTCATCACGATGGCGGGCGCTTTGCCGCCCAGCTCCAGCGACACCTTAGTGACGTTCTTCGCCGCGGCCGCCATCGTGGCGACGCCTGCGCCGACGCTACCGGTCAGGCTCACCAGACCCACTTTCGCATTAGCGGCCAGCTCCTGGCCAATCTCCGGGCCGTAGCCGTAGACAATGTTAATCACGCCCTGCGGCAGGCCAATCTGATGCAGGATCTCAGCGAAGATGCCGGCGTTAAGCGGCGTCAGTTCGCTCGGCTTGATGACGATGGTATTGCCGGTAATCAGCGCGGGCGCGGCTTTACGCGCGATTAGAAAGAAGGGGAAGTTCCACGGCAGGATGCCGGTGGTGACGCCGATTGCCTTTTTAAATACGAAGATATTCTCGTTGGGACGATCGCTGTTGACGATCTCGCCTTCATAGCGGCGCGCCCATTCGGCCATATAGTCCAGGTAGTCGGCTGTAAACAGCACCTCGGTCTGCGCCAGGCCTTGCGTTTTGCCGCCCTCGGCGACGATAGTGGCGGTCAGCTCAGGCTCGCGCTGGCGGATGGCGTTCGCCAGCTTGCGCAGCCAGCCGCCGCGCGCGACGGCGGGCAACGCCTCCCAGGCGGGCTGGGCGGCTTCGGCGGCGTCAATCGCGCGGCTGGCCTCTTGTGCGCAGCCTTCGGGGATACGCGCCAGCAGCGTTTCGGTGGCGGGATTAATCACCTCAATCCACGCGTCACGGCTGTGCGCGACAAATTCACCGTTAATATAATGTTTGAGTTCTGTTGTCATCTGCTGCATCTCCGATGTCGAGTACGTTAATAAAATGTTTTATAAATGCAGCGTGAAACAAAACCCCTGACGCCACCTTAGCCTGATTGCCATTTACAGCGCGGCGCTGGCAAACAAACGCAGAACAGGGCGCTGACGACGACAAAAGCTTGCATTGGGTATGCATGACCCCCATATCTTCTCTACGTTGCGCAAAACGGAATTTGGGCCAACACTTTCAGTAATGAGGAGGATGTTATGGCGAGCGGATGGGCGTCAGATGGCGCCGTGCAGGAACAGATTGAAAGTACCGTTAATGATGAAATCGCCCGCGTGCGCGGCAGCATGAACAAGGGCGAAAGCGCGGAGTATTGCGACGAATGCGGCGAGCCAATCCCGCAGGCGCGCCGTGAGGCGGTGCCCGGCGTGCGTTTCTGCCTGGCCTGCCAGCAGGCGCACGACAAAGAACTCAAAGGCAGCGCCCTCTATAACCGACGCGGCAGCAAAGACAGCCAGCTGCGTTAGCTCAGGAACCTGGCATGGCGAGTCCGCTGCCGATAAACCATGCCAGAAAACCGACGCCCGCCACGATAATGGCGATCGGAAACAGAATACCCACTCTCATAGAAACCTCGTTATCTTCCTGTCAGGCGACCTGCATCACCGCGCGGTGCGTTTTTAGCATGCTGAAAAGCTGAAACTGGCTGGCGTCGCTGACGTCGCGCACCACCTCGCCTTTTTTATACGTAATGCGGTGAACATGGCCCAGCTGGCGCCATACCACCATCGCCGAGGCGATCAGCGCGCAGCTCTCTTCCGCCTGCTGACACTCCAACGTCGCATAGCGCGCCTCTTCCAGTTCGTTGGTAAAAATCTTTACCGCGCTGGCGGGCAGAATGGCGCGCAGGTCATCCAGCATGACGCGGCTTACCGCACGCGATAAAAACAGCGTTAACCATTTTCCCGTCATCTCATTTCCTGCCGTGGATGCGTTTCATCGTTTTATACGGGCTTAATCGCCAATAGGGAAGCATCTTTGTTTTTTTGCCAGGCGCGCTGAAAAAACGGCAGCCAGCGGGAAAATGTGCTGCGCGGCACAGCATTTTATTAAAAAAACCTGAATAATGAGTAGGTTAAGGGATTTCTCCGCTGCAGATCCAACAAAATCGAAACTGTGATCCCGGTAGGGAGTAACCGGCTGATATTGCCATTCCGGCTTTGTGATCGGCAGCCATTCAAAGGCTGGAGGCGTCAGGCGCACCGTAGACTGCCTGCTGACCAGGAACCGGGTTTCCTGTAGGCCTCAACCTTATGCAAGGAATAACAATGAACAGTGCCATTATTGCAGGTATCTTCTGGCATCTCGTCGGTGCTGCCAGTGCCGCGTGTTTCTACGCGCCGTTTAAACAGGTGAAAAAGTGGTCATGGGAAACGATGTGGTCGGTCGGCGGCTTTATGTCCTGGCTGATCCTGCCGTGGGCGGTCAGCGCGGCGCTGCTGCCAAACTTCTGGGCCTACTACAGCAGCTTTAGCTTCTCTCAGCTGCTGCCGGTCTTTCTGTTCGGCGCGATGTGGGGCATCGGCAACATCAACTACGGCCTGACGATGCGCTATCTTGGCATGTCGATGGGCATCGGCATCGCTATCGGCATCACGCTGGTGGTCGGCACCCTGATGACGCCGCTGATCCAGGGACGGTTCGGCGAGCTGTTTGCCTCAACCGGCGGCCGGTTAACCCTGCTCGGCGTCGCCGTGGCGCTGGTGGGCGTTGCGATCGTCTCGCGCGCCGGCCTGCTGAAAGAGCGCGCGCTGGGGATCAACGCGGAAGAGTTCAATCTCAAGAAGGGACTGGTGCTGGCGGTGCTGTGCGGTATCTTCTCGGCGGGCATGTCGTTCGCTATGGACGCGGCGAAACCGATGCATGAAGCGGCGGCGGCACTGGGCATCGATCCGCTCTACGTCGCGCTGCCAAGCTATGTGGTGATTATGGGCGGCGGGGCGCTGGTCAACCTGGCGTTCTGTTTTATCCGCCTGGCGATGAAGCCGGAGCTGTCGCTGCGTCGCGATCTCTCCGTGGCGAAGCCGCTGCTGCTTGCCAATATCGCCTTCGCGGTGCTGGGCGGCACCATGTGGTATCTGCAATTCTTCTTTTACGCCTGGGGTCACGCCAAAATCCCGCCGCAGTATGACTACGTCAGCTGGATGCTGCACATGAGCCTCTACGTGCTGTGCGGTGGCCTGGTCGGGCTACTGATGAAAGAGTGGAAATCGGCTGGACGCCGTCCGGTCAGCGTGCTTTCGCTCGGCTGCGTGGTGATTATTATTGCCGCTAACATTGTGGGCCTTGGGCTGGCGGCGTAAGTACCGATACCAGAGAGTAATCAGCGTGAAATGTAAGATAAAGCGCCCGCGACACGCCTGTCACGGGCGCTTTGCTTTTCGGGCCATCTCACCTGCGCAGGATTGTGGCCACCTTTCTGCCAGCGGCCGCAGGTTTAAGACGGCGCTCTGTCCTGCGCCGCACTTCCCGACCGCTGCGGCACAAACCGTTGCCGCCAGGCGCTGGGCGTCAGGCCGGTTTCGCGCGTAAACACCACTGAGAAATAGTTGCTGTCGTCAAATCCGCAGCGCGCCGCCACTTCGCCTATCAAACAATCCTGCGTGCGCAGCAGATGCTTTGCCTGACAGAGCTGCAGCTGACGCAAATAGTGGCCGACCGTCATCCCGGTCTGCTGGCGGAACAGCTGCTTCAGAGCGCGCTCGTTCAGCGCGTTCTGCTGGCAAAAGGTCGCCAGATCGAAGGGGCGCGCCACCGCGCCCTGCAGCGCCGACATCAGCAGGTCGAGCTGTTCGCCTTCGGGCAGCGCCCAGGGCCGGTCCGCCGCATAGCCGTGGCGGCGCAGGATCAACGCCAGCTGCAAAAACAGCGCTTCTGACAGCTGAATAGAGAGAGGATCGCTCTTATGGCTTTCGCGCTCCAGCTGGCTGATGACGCCGCGCGCCAGCGCCATGCCGCGCGTAGTCAGACGCCAGCAGCCCGGCGCATCTTCGCCCTGCGGCGGCAGCAGCTGCGCCCAGTCGAGCCCCAGGCCGAAACGATCGCGACAGTAGAGGATGTTGTCGAGCACCAGGTCATTAACGCTGTCGTAGCTGTGGCAATCCTGATCGCGAATATAGAAGACGTCGCCGCAGGTAATCAGCCAGGGGCGATCGTTAAGAATATGCAGGCCATTACCGCGCCAGACGATAACAATTTCGCTGAACTCATGCCGATGCGCGGGAAAAGAGGGCTGCGGCATACGTTCAGCCACGGTGACCGGCAGGTTAGGGGCAGGGAAATAGTCCTCCCGACTCAGGATCAGCGACATCGATAGCTCCTTTTACATCATCTGCTGGCGCTCCGCTCGCGGGGCGCAGCCAAATTCACGCCGAAACAGGGTAGAAAAGTGATTGCTGTCGCCGAAGCCGCACTGAAAGGCGATATCGGTAATGCGCAAATCGCTGTGGCGCAGCAGATGGCGCGCCTGCAGCAGCCGCAGCCGGTTGAGATAGCGCTGCGGCGTGCTGCCGGTTTGCTGCTTCATCTGGCGATGCAGCGTGCGCAGCGACAGCGAGAAACGGTCGGCCAGCGCCTCCCACACGATCTCTTCGCTGTAGTGATCGTTGAGCCAGTCCAGCAGGCGATGCAGCCTGGCCTCTTGATCCTGCGCCTGTTCATTGCGGCACGCCTCGCGCAGCAGCACCAGCAGCTGCAAAAAGAGCTGCTCCTGCCGCGCCTGTTTCTCCAGCGACCAGCAGTCATCCTGCCGCATCTTCGCCACCACATCCAGCGCCTGCGTCATGACTTTGTTATTTATGCGCCAGTGCGAGGCGTACTGGCCCTCGCTTTCATTCGGCAGCAGCGCCTGCAGCCCAGAGAGAAAGCGAAAGGCGCTCGGGCTGCGGTAGAGCACGTTGGTGAGGCAGAGATTGTCGGTCTGCTCATAAAGGTGACGGTCGTGATCGCGCACGAAGCAGACGCAGCCGGCGCACAGGGTTTGCGGCTGGCCGTTAAACACATGAATGCCCGACCCCTGTTCCACCAGCACGATTTCGTGGAAATCGTGGTGGTGCTCCGGGAAGGCCGGCTGAGGCACACGCGGTTCGATAGCGATGGCGTAATCGCCCTCAGGAAAGAAGTCGGCGCTGTGTAAAATCGTCATGATGGCCTCGTCTGTTTAACAAAAACGTAACCGAGTCTACCTGGCCGCGCGGCGGCTTACCTTGAATTTTGCACCGCCAGCCGCAGGAATTTTGCTTTTTATTCAAGATATTCCCACCAGTTAAAAGATTTGCGGCGAAGCTCACATACGATGCCCTTACGCCTCTGTGATCTCCCTCACGAACATCTTTGCAAACCTGCCAGCGAGCGAGAGGCGCTGGCAGTACGGGGAAGGTGGCGCGCCTGTAACGTTTTTACTCTGTCAGCATCACATCAGAGGAAGAACGGGCCATGAGTAAGCGAAATATCGTTGCGGTTGATTTGGGCGCATCCAGCGGACGCGTGATGCTCGCCCAGTGGGACGCCGCATCTCAGCACATCGACCTGCGCGAGGTGCGCCGTTTCGCCAGCCTTCGCGAACGTCGGGCGGGCTATGACTGCTGGGATCTCGATCATCTTGAGCGTGAAATCCGCGCCGGGCTGGCGCAGCTGGATGCCGAAAACATCGTGCCGGACAGCATCGGCATCGACACCTGGGGGGTCGATATGGTGCTGCTGGACAAGGCAGGCAACCGGGTCGGTGAAGCGGTGAGCTATCGCGATAAACGCACCCACGGCGTGATGGAGCAGGCGCTGCGCGAGCTGGGCAAAGAGACCATCTACGCCCGCACCGGCATTCAGTTTCTGCCCTTTAATACGCTCTATCAGTTCCGCGCCCTCAGCCAGCAGCAGCCGGAGTGGAAAGCGCAGGTCGCCCATGCGCTGATGATCCCTGACTATCTGCACTATCGCCTGACCGGCAAGCTGAACTGGGAATATACCAACGCCACCACCACGCAGCTGCTGAATATTGAAAGCGGCGAGTGGGACGCGGAACTGCTCGCCTGGGCGGGCGCGTCGCCGTCGTGGTTCGGCAAGCCGACCTCGCCGGGCAATCTGATCGGCCACTGGCGAAACGCCAACGGCGCCGAAATTCCGGTTATCGCGGTTACCACGCACGACACCGCCAGCGCCGTGCTCGCCACGCCGCTGACGCAGGAGAATGCAGCCTATCTCAGCTCCGGCACCTGGTCGCTAATGGGCTTCGAAAGTTTGCTGCCTTACGCCTCCGCCGAGGCGCTGCGCGCCAACATCACCAACGAGGGCGGCGCGGAAGGCTATCGCGTGCTGAAAAACATCATGGGGCTGTGGCTGCTGCAGCGCATCTGCACCGAGCTACGCATCGACGACCTCTGCGCGCTGATCGCGGAAACGGAGAAAGAGCCGGCCTGCCGCGCGCTGATCAACCCCAACGACACGCGCTTTATCAATCCCGACAGCATGGTGAACGAAATTCAGAACGCCTGCGCCGAACAGCATATGCCGGTGCCGCAGTCGGCCGCCGCGCTAGCGCGCTGCATCTTTGACAGTCTGGCGCTGCTCTATCGCGAGGTGATTCAGGATCTTGCGACGCTGCGCGGCAGCGCCTTTCGCCAGCTGCACGTGGTGGGCGGCGGCAGCCAGAATCAATTCCTCAACCAGCTCTGCGCCGACGCCTGTCAGATCCCGGTGCTGGCCGGGCCTGTTGAAGCCTCCACGCTGGGCAACGTCGGCTGTCAGCTGATTGCGCTGGGTGAACTCACCGACGTGGCGGATTTCCGCCGCTGCGTCGCAACCAATTTCCCTCTTAAGACATTTGAACCGCTGAACAACAGCGCCTTTCGTGCCAGTGAGGCACGCTTCGCGGCGTTGAGTCAGCCTGCTAAGGAACTCGCATATGACAAAGCTGATTGAGCAAGCCTTTGAACTGGCTAAACAACGTTATGCCGATATCGGCGTGGATGTCGACCAGGCGATGGCGCGACTGGATAGCGTGCCCATCTCCATGCACTGCTGGCAGGGTGACGACGTGCGCGGTTTTGAAAACCCGCAGGGCGCGCTAACCGGCGGCATCCAGGCGACCGGCAACTACCCGGGCAAAGCGCGCAGCGCAGCGGAGCTGCGCGCCGATCTGGAAAAGGCGATGTCGCTGATCCCCGGACCGAAACGCCTGAACCTGCACGCTATCTATCTGGAAAGCGAGTCGCCGGTGGATCGCGACGCCATTGAGCCAAAGCACTTCGCCAACTGGGTGGAGTGGGCGAAGCAGCAAAAACTGGGCCTGGATTTCAACCCGAGCTGCTTTTCCCATCCGCTGAGCGCCGACGGATTTACCCTGTCGCACGCCGACCCGGCGATCCGCCAGTTCTGGATTGACCACTGCAAAGCGAGCCGCCGCGTCTCGGCCTGGTTTGGCGAACAGCTCGGCACGCCTTCCGTGATGAACATCTGGGTGCCGGACGGCATGAAAGATCTCACCGTCGATCGTCTCGCGCCGCGTCAGCGTCTGCTTAGCGCGCTGGATGAGGTGATCGCCGAGAAGCTCAATCCGCAGCACCATATCGACGCGGTAGAGAGCAAGCTGTTCGGCATCGGCGCAGAAAGTTATACCGTCGGATCCAACGAATTCTTTATGGGTTACGCCACCAGCCGCCAGACCGCGCTGACCCTTGACGCTGGCCATTTCCATCCGACCGAAGTGATCTCTGACAAGATCTCCACCGCCATGCTCTATGTGCCGCGTCTGCTGCTACACGTCAGCCGCCCGGTGCGCTGGGACAGCGACCATGTGGTGCTGCTCGACGATGAAACCCAGGCGATCGCCAGCGAAATTGTGCGCCACCAGCTGTTTGACAAGGTGCACATCGGGCTCGACTTCTTCGACGCCTCTATCAACCGCATCGCAGCCTGGGTGATCGGCACGCGCAACACCAAAAAAGCGCTGCTGCGCGCGCTGCTGGAACCCACCGAGCGCCTGCGTCAAACAGAAGCGGCGGGAGATTACACCGCGCGTCTGGCCCTGCTGGAAGAGCAAAAATCGCTGCCGTGGCAGGCGGTATGGGAAGCCTGGTGCCTGCGCCACGACGTGCCCGCCGACGCCAGCTGGTTAAGCGATGTGCGTCATTACGAACAACAAATTCTGAATCAACGTTAAGGGTTCACTATGCAAAGCATTCTTTCTTCCTGGTTTGTACAGGGAATGGTCAAAGCCACCAGCGACATGTGGCTGAAGGGCTGGGACGAACGTAACGGCGGCAACGTGTCGCTGCGTCTGCTGGAGGAGGAGGTTGAGCCTTTTGCAAGCGATTTTTACGCCGCGCCGCGCTGCGTCGAACTGACTCAGCCCGCGCCGCAGCTGGCGAACTGCTGGTTCCTTGTCACCGGATCCGGCAAGTTTTTCCGCAACGTGCAGCTCGATCCCGCCGACAGCCTGGCGCTGCTGAAGGTCGATGAGCAAGGGCTGTCATACAAAATTTACTGGGGACTGAGTAACGGCGGGCTGCCCACCTCCGAGCTGGCGTCGCATTTCCAGTCGCACAGCGTGCGCAAACAGGTGTCGAACGGCGTCGACCGCGTGATCATGCACTGCCATGCCACCAACTTTATGTCGCTAAGCTACGTGGTGGAGCTGGATTCGGCGCGCTTTACGCGCCTGCTGTGGGAAGGCAGCACCGAGTGTCTGGTGGTGTTCCCCGACGGCGTCGGCATTCTGCCGTGGATGGTGCCGGGCACCGACGAGATCGGCCAGGCGACCGCCGATAAGATGGCGTCCCACAGCCTGGTGATGTGGCCGTTCCACGGCATCTTCGGCGCTGGCCCGACGCTGGACGAAACCTTCGGCCTGATCGACACCGCCGAGAAATCGTCGGAAGTGATCGTTAAGGTGCTGTCGATGGGCGGCATTCGCCAGAGCATTACTACCGAGCAGCTGGTGGCGCTGGGCAAGCGCTTTAACGTCACGCCATGGCAGGCGGCGCTGGACGTGGGGCCAGCCAATGCTTCGTAAAGCCTTTATCATGCAGGTGAATGCGGAGTGCCACGCGGAATATGAGCGTCGCCATTCGCCCATCTGGCCGGAACTGGCGGAAACGTTGAAGGCGCATGGCGCGCATAACTACGCCATCTGGCTCGATGCCGAACGCCATTTACTCTTTGCCAGCGTGGAGATCGAGTCGGAAGAGCGCTGGAACGCCGTGGCGCAAACGGAGGTGTGCCAGCGCTGGTGGGCGTCGATGAAAGATCTGATGCCCAGTAATCAGGACAACAGCCCCATTAGCCAGCCGTTAAAGCCAGTCTTCTTCCTCGAATAAGCGGCCATAACAACCAGGGCGGGATATTTCCCGCCCTGGTTTTACTTCATAGCGCAAAAATATTTATTTCTGCTTCACACAGTGACCCGTCAGTACCGGCCACATCGCCATCAGCGTATCAATAATATTGTCGAGATCCGCCTGCGCCGCACCTTCACGCGCGCGCACCGACATGCCCTGCAGCAGACACGCCAGATAGCGTGCCAGGGAGATGATATCCACCTGTTGCGGGATATCCCCGCGCTGCTGACGCGCGGAGAGAAAGTCGAGCAGCGTCTGCTGCTGCGCCTCATGCTGCTGATGTAGCATCTGGGCGATTTCACCCGATGAGGATGAGAGCGCGGTCGAGGTGCAGATAAAAAAGCAGCCAGACGGCGTATCGCAGTCGGTAAAGCAGGCCGCAGTGGCGCGGAACCAGCCCTCAATCGCGTCGGCAACCGTTTTGCTTTCGTCATGCAAAGCCGCGTTGCGGTAAGCGCTGAAACGCTCGATATAACGCTCCATCGCCGCGCGGAACAGACCTTCCTTATTCACGAACTCAGCATAGAGTGTGGGCGCTTTGGCGCCGGTGGCCGCAACCAGATCGGAAAGGGAAGTGCCTTCATAACCGTGGGTCCAGAACAGCGTCAGCGCTTTATCCAGCGCCGCGTCTCGATCGAACGTTTTTGGTCGACCACGGCATTTTTTAACCGCTTCATCATGTTGCTGGCTCATACAACCTCGCGTCTGAAAAACACCCCATTAAATTACCGATCATTAATAAAATATGCAAGCCGTCCGGCGCTCTGGCGTCGCCGGGTTGTCACTTTGTGCTCTGGCAGCCGCTTTTCACCCTAATGGTTAAGTGAAAAAGGGTGGCAAAGCCCATAATCACGCCACTTCCGCATTAAAATAACGATCGATAAATAAACATTGACGTTCAGGCACGCAATGCACTACCATTAATTTAACGATCGTTAATTAATTTAACGACACCTGTACAAACACCGAATATGAGAGCCGATATCATGAAAACCACCAAACTGACCCTGGCCGCTCTGGCCTTTACCACCCTTTCTTTTGGCGCAATGGCCGCCGATCAGGTTGCCAGCGATCCGCTGCACCAGACTGCAGTCGGTACCATCTCTGCACAGGGTGGTTCAAACCTGGATTCACTCGAAGCGCAGCTCAACGCGAAAGCGGATGCCGCAGGCGCTAAATCGTTCCGCATCACCTCGACCTCAGGCCAGAACAACCTGCACGGCACGGCGGTGATTTACCAGTAAGTCAGCAGCGTCGGAGAAGAGGAGAAGAGAGGATGAAAAGCGTCACATTCGCCGTACTGGCAGCGCTGCTCGGCACGGCTTCATTGGCCAGCGCGGCGGCGCAGCATATTGAGGTCGCGCCTTATGCGCAGACCAGCGCCGCAGCGGTAAACGTCAGCGGCAGCAGCAGCTTTATTTCTCTGGAGCAGCAGCTGGCGGGAAAGCAGGACAACAGTCGCGTCCAGCCTTTCCGCATCACTTCGACCTCTGGCGCGAGCGGGCTGTCTGGCACAGCCGCCAGCCTTAACTAACGAAAAGGGCTTCAGCAACGCAATGCTGAAGCCCTTTTTTTTTATCCGTTGCTGCGCAGCTGCGGATATTTTCGGAAAATCGCAATACACCAGAACAGCGCGACCAGCCCCAGCAGCCCGCCGATATTGCCGACGTCCGCCATGCTCAGATGCTTGCTGACCTGGTTGCCGAGCAGCGCACCTGCGCCAATGCCGATATTATAAATCCCTGACATCAGCGACATCGCCACGTCGGTGGCATCCGGCGCCAGCGACAGCACGCGCACCTGCATCGCCAGCCCGATCATCATCATCGCCATTCCCCACAGCACGCAGAGCGTGGCAATCGCGGCCGGACGCACCGCGGCGAAAATCAGCAGCCCCATACAGAGCGTGATGATGGCGATAGCGGCGATCAGCAGCGCAGACGGGAACTTATTGCCCAGCGAGCTAAACAGTACGCTGCCCAGAATCCCGGCGGAGCCGAACAGCAACAGCAGCAGGGTGGTGAAGTTCTCATCCGCATTCGCCACGAACTGCATAAAGGGCTCGATATAGCTGTAGGCGGTATAGTGCGCCGTCACCACCACCGTCACCAGCAGATACATGCTGACCAGCGCGGGCCGGCGAAACAGCATCGGCACGCTGCTGAGCGAGCCGGTGTGCTCGCTCGGGAGACGCGGCAGAATGCGCGTCAGCAGTACCATCAGCACCAGCGCGGAGAGGCCGATCATGCCGAAGGTGGTGCGCCAGCCCAGATATTGTCCCACCACGCGGCCGATCGGCACGCCCAGCACCATCGCCAGCGCGGTGCCGGTCGCCAGCATGCTTAACGCCTGAGTTTTTTTACCGGCCGGCGCGACGCGTATCGCCAGCGACGCGGTGATCGACCAGAAGACCGCATGCGCCAGCGCAATACCGATGCGCGACATCACCAGCGAGGCAAAACTCCAGGCGAAGGTTGAAAGCAGGTGGCTGGCGATAAAGATCAGAAACAGCACCGCCAGCAGAATGCGCCGCTCGATATTGCGCGTCAGCAGCATCAGCGGCAGCGAAAGCAGCGCCACCACCCAGGCGTAGATGGTGAGCATGATGCCGACATCTGCGCTGGTCATGTCGAAGCTGGCGCCGATATCCGACAGCAGGCCGACGGGCACGAACTCGGTGGTATTGAAGACAAAGGCGGCGATGGCCAGCAGCACCACGCGTAGCCACGCCGTTTTACGAGAAACAGTAGTTGATTGCATGTAGATAAAATCAGTCCGGGCAACAGCAAACGGATGCGACCAGCACACCCACGAAAGTGACTTGCGTCACAAATTATTAGCTATTGTGAGGGAATTGCACGGTAAGGGGAACGCTGAAACGCGGTTTTATTCCTGAAAATTTTTTATCGCCCGACCCGCGGGCGATAAAAGGCGGTTATCAATGGGGCGATTTACCGGGCATCATGCGTCTGAGGGTGTTGTCCTTAAGAAAGTAGTGATGAAACAGCGCGCCTACGGCATGCAGGCCGATCAGCCAGTAGCCCAGCGGCGCCAGGGTTTCATGCCAGTCAATCAGGGTATCAGAGAGATCGAAGTTCGGCTCGCTCGCCACCGGCATGGGAATGCCGAACAGCCACCAGTCACGCCCGCGCAGATAGCGCGAGGTCAGGCCGAGAACGGGCAGCGTAATAAACAGGGCGTAAATCAGCGTGTGCACCAGATGCGCCAGACCCGTCTGCCAGCGCGCGATGGGCGGCACGATGGCTGGTGAGCGATGACGCTGGCGTAAAAACAGGCGCGCCAGCATCAGTATCAGCACGCTAAAGCCGGCGCTAAAGTGCGTCACGATCATGGCGTAGCCTTGCCAGGAGCCGCGCTGGGCAAAGCCGCGCAGCTCGATAGTGGCGTAAGCCAGCGCCACCAACAGAAAGGTCAGCCAGTGTAGGGTAATTTGGGAAGCGGCATATTTTTCACGCATAGTCTGCTCATGCACAGGAGAGGAAACCTCTACCTTACCGCAAAACAGGGCGAAATCTTAACAAACTGGCGCAACGGCGGCGGCCCCATTTTCCTCGCGCCGTCAGGCCAGCATAATCAGAGTGTGGCGATATGCTTTAGTGCCACGCTATTCTGCTGAGTCAGGTTTTTTTTTACCGGTAACGGACAGCAGGCCTCGCATCCGAGTGAGCCAGGATAATATTTGCGCGCCTGCTGGATCGCCGCATTGGCGGTGTAAAAGGTGCCAAGAAACAGTCTGGCATCAAGCGGAGGAAGATACTGGCAGCCTGCGGCATGCACCACGTGGTTATTGTTGTAGCCTGAGTGTTTAGAAACGTAATAGTAATGGCCCATGGGGACATCCTCATTGCTGAAAATAAAAGTACATTTATTGTTGGAGTGAAGGGGATTATAGCGGGGAATGAGGGCTTTGTTTTAGCTGGTACTAATTAGTAAGCAGGCTCAGGATTAGCAGGCTAAAAAGGGCGTCGCGGCGCCCTTCAGGGAGAGTGAGGAACTACAATTTTTTCTGCTGTAAACGCCATCCCACCAGCAGGGCGAGAAGCAGAAGCGCCGAGATAAACGCGGTTATGCCCGTCCAGCCAAAGCGGTGCCAGAAAAGACCGCCCAGCGTGCCGGCCACGCTGGAGCCGACATAATAGCTGAAGAGATAGAGCGACGACGCCTGGCCTTTGGCGCGACGCGCGCGCGGGCCTATCCAGCCGCTGGCGACCGAATGGGCGGCGAAAAAACCGGCGGTGAACAGCATCATGCCGAGGAAGATCCACCACACCGCGCTGAGAGCGGTGATCAGCAGCCCCGTCAGCATCAGGGCAGTGGCACCCAGCAGCACCGGGCCGCGTCCCAGACGCGTCGTCAGCGCGCCGGCTTTCGGCGAACTCCAGGAGCCCGTCAGATAGACCACCGACAGCAGGCCGACAATCGCCTGGCTAAGGTGGTAGGGCGCGCCGAGCAGGCGATAGCCAATATAGTTAAACAGCGTGACAAAGGCGCCCATCAGCAGAAAGCCTTCGGCGAACAGCAGCGGCAGTCCGGCATCGCGCCAGTGCAGGCGAAAGTTAATCATCAGGCTGCGCGGCCTGAGCGACGCCGGGCGGAAATGTCGCGAAGGCGGCAGGATACGCCAGAACATCAGTGCCGAGGCGAGGGCGCAGCAGCCGATGGCGGCGATGGCGACGCGCCACGAAAAGAAATCGGTGAGCACGCCGCTCAGCAAACGGCCGCTCATGCCGCCGATTGAGTTGCCGCTGATATAGAGCCCCATCGAAAAGGCGATAACGCTGGGATGGATCTCCTCGCTCAGATAGGTCATGCCCACGGCCGCGACGCCGCTGAGCGACAGTCCCGTCAGGGCGCGCATCAGTAAAATCCCCTGCCAGCTGTTCATGGTGGCGGAGATCAGGGTGCAGAGCGCCGCCAGCATCAGCGCCGTCACCATAACATTTTTGCGGCCGATAGCGTCGGAGAGCGGCCCCGTCACCAGCAGGCCTAGCGCCATCAGCCCGGTGGCCACCGAAAGCGAAATGCTGCTCTCGGCGGGCGAAACGCCGAACTGCGCCGACAGCACCGGCAGAATCGGCTGCACGCAGTAGAGCAGCGCAAAGGTGGCCAGACCGGCAGAGAACAACGCCAGCGTCACGCGCATAAACTGCGGCGTGCCGCGCTTAATCCAGACGGCAGAGGGCGCCGTCGCCACTGTGGGAGAGTCGGGTAACGCGTTATCGTCGAGCGTAACGGCGTGAGAAGAGCGACGCACGGTAATTCCTCACCTGAAAACAATAGGCTTACTCTAGGAAAGGGGTAATAGGTTGTCTAATATATTAATCCTCTCAACTGATACGTTTAGAATATGAATATTGAACTGCGCCATCTGCGTTACTTTCTGGCGGTGGCGGAAGAGCTGCACTTTGGCCGCGCCGCGCAACGGCTTAACATCTCTCAGCCGCCGCTGAGTCAGCAGATTATGCAGCTGGAGCAGGAGATCGGCGCAAGGCTGCTGACGCGCACCAACCGCAGCGTGCAGCTTACGCCAGCGGGTCATCAGTTTCTGCTCGATGCGCGCGCCATTCTGCTGCAGGTCGAACAGGCCGCCAGCCGCGCGGCGCGGCTTCAGCGCGGCGAAGAGGGCGAGCTGCGCATCGGCTTCACCTCGTCCGCCCCTTTTACCGGGCTGGTGTCAGACGCGCTCTATCAGTTTCGTCAGCGCTGGCCGCAGGTGCATATCCAGATGCAGGAGATCAACACCCGCCAGCAGCTGGCGCCGCTGCACGACGGCCAGCTCGACCTGGGCGTGATGCGCAACACCGTGCTGCCGGCCGATCTGCGCCATCAGCTGCTGCTGCGCGAACCGCTGCGCGCGGTGGTGCACTGGGCCCATCCGTTGGCCGATGCGGAAACCATTTCGGTCAGCGCGCTGGCCAACGAGCCGTTTATCTTCTTCGATCCTCAGGGCGGCACCGCGCTGCACGGCGAAATCCTTGGCCTGCTGCGCCGCTACCATATTCAACCCTACATTATGCAGGAAGTGGGCGAGGCGATGACCATTCTCGGCCTGGTGGCGACCGGCCTCGGGGTGTCGATTTTGCCCGCCTCTTTCGCGCGCGCGCGTCTTGCCGATGTGGTCTGGCTGCCGCTGCGCGAAGAGGATGCGCTGTCGGAGGTATGGCTGGTCTGGTCCGGCGAGCGGGAGCCCTCGATGCAGATGCGCAATATGATGCAGCTGCTGCAGCCTGCCGCGGCGAAATAAGCGCCTGACCCTGGGTAAAGTCCGGTTTTTATGTGCTGTAAATCACATTTCAAATCAAATATTTGACGCCAGCGCAGATTCTGCCTCACCATAGTCGCTGTTTATTTAGAAGCGCGAAAATAACCGGGAGCAGGGCGTGAATCTGGAGAGTCAGCCTGGCCATATTGACCAGATCAAACAGACTAATGCAGGCGTGGTTTATCGCCTGATCGACCTTCACGGCCCGGTGTCGCGTATCGAACTTTCCCGACTGGCGCAGCTGGCACCCGCCAGTATCACCAAAATCGTGCGTGAGATGCTGGATGCCCACCTGGTGCAGGAGACTGAGTTTCAGGAGCCGGGATCGCGCGGCCGCCCGGCCATAGGGCTGATACTCGACACCCTGGCCTGGCACTATCTTGCGGTGCGCCTGCATCACGGCGCGCTAACCCTCACGCTGCGCGATCTCAGCAGCCGCGCGCTGGTGGAGGAGTCGTTGCCGCTGCCTGACGAAGCGCAGCAGCCGCTGCTCACCTCGCTGATTGAAGAGGTCGACGCCTTTTTTATGCGCCATCAGCGCAAACTGGAGCGGCTGACGGCGATCGCTGTCACCTTGCCCGGCCTGATTAACGCCGCCTCCGGCGTGGTGCATCGCCTGCCGGGCTATAACGTGCAGGAGATGCCGCTGGGTGATACTCTGGCGCAGCGCACCGGCGTGCCGGTTTTCGTGCAGCACGATATCTCCGCCTGGACGCTGGCAGAGTCGCTGTTCGGCGCGTCGCGCGGCGTGCAGAACGTGATCCAGATTGTTATCGACGATACCGTCGGCGCGGGCGTGATCAGCGGCGGCCAGCTGCTGCACAAAAGCGGCCGCGCGCTGGTGGAGATCGGCCACACCCAGATCGACCCCTACGGCCAGCAGTGCTACTGCGGCAATCACGGCTGTCTGGAAACGGTCGCCAGCACCGGCAGCCTGCTGGCGCTGGCGGCGCAGCGTCTGCCCGCGCAGCCGGAAAGCGTGCTGCACCAGCAGCCGCTGTCGCTGGAGACGCTCTGTCAGGCGGCGCAGCAGGGCGATCGGCTGGCGCGCGACGCTATCGCCGGCGTTGGGCATCACGTTGGCCGGATGCTGGCGATGATGGTCAACATCTTTAATCCGCAGCATATTCTCATCGGTTCGCCGCTTAACGACGCCGCTGACGTGCTTTTTCCCGCGGTGTTCAGCACCATTCGCCAGCAGGCGCTGCCCGCCTACAGCGAGGCGATCCAGCTGACGCCCACCGAATTTCGCGAGCCCGGCACCCTGGGCGCGGCGGCGCTGATCAAAGACGCCCTCTACAGCGGCTATCTGTTAGTGAAATTGTTGCAAGGTTAAGTGCGACTGAACTTTGCGCTAACGCAAGCCCCGCGCCTCCTGCATTCCTTACAATGCGTTTTGCTTTTTTGTAAAACAAAACCGTAACGTTAAGGAGGAGTGGGGTGAAAAACCTGTTTATTACCGGCACTGACACCGCTGTAGGAAAGACCGTGGTTTCGCGCGCGCTTCTGCAGTATTTCGCTCGTGCTGGCCTGAGCGCCGTCGGTTTCAAACCGGTCGCCAGAAATGCGGTGCAGAGCGCGGAAGGCCTGCGCAGTAAAGATGCGCTGGTGTTACAAAGCAGCTCGACGCTCGCCTTGCCCTACGACGCCATTAATCCGTTAATTTATGAAGAGGACGAGGTCAGCACGCGTCCGCGCGAGCCGGTGGACTATGCCCTGCTAAGCCGCGGCCTGCAGCAGCTGGAGCAGCAGGCGGAGTGCGTTATCGTGGAGGGCACGGGCGGCTGGCGCAGCCTGATGCATGACGCAAAACCGCTCTCCGGCTGGGTGGCGCAGCATCAGATCCCGGTGGTGCTGGTGGTGGGTATCAAGCAGGGCTGTCTGAGCCATGCGCTGCTGACCGCCGAAGCCATTAAGCGCGACGGCCTGCCGCTGGCGGGCTGGGTGGCGAATCGCATCAACCCCGGGCTGGCGCACTACGCGGAGCTGATTGCCGTGCTGAGCGACAGCGTCGACGCGCCGCTGCTTGGCGAGCTGCCCTATTTACCGCGCGCCGAGCAGCGCGAGCTGTCCGGCTACCTCGATCTGTCGCCGCTCGGCGTAGCCGCCGTGCCCAGTTCAGGTGCAAAGATCGCCTGATGGTGAAACATTTCCCCTCAAAGCGCCTGTGGCTGAACCGATAGTTTCAGGGTTCGGCGCAGCGCTTTACCCATTTTATCCTGCGCTAAAACAATGGATTACCCTTTTCTGAACCGGCTGCGCGCGCGCATGGCGTGATTAATGCATTAACAACCTTAATCACAGGTCTGCCGGAGCACGATTATGTCGCATTCAGAAGAGAAAGCATTACTCTACGGGCTGGAGGAGCGCATTCGCCCGGCGCCCGCTTTTTTCGCCGCGCTGCAGCACGTGCTGGCCAGCGTCGTCGGCATTATCACGCCGCCGCTGATTATCGGCTCCGTGCTGGGGCTGCAGGCGTATATCCCCTATCTGATCAGCATGTCGCTGCTGGTTTCCGGCCTGGGCACCTTTCTGCAGGCGCGGCGTGTGGCGGGCATCGGCGCGGGCATGATCTGCCTGCAGGGCACCAGCTTCGCCTTTCTCGGCGTGATCCTTTCCGGCGGCATGATGGTCAAAGGCCGCGGCGGCTCGCCGGAGGATATCCTGGCGATGATTTTCGGCTGCACGCTGGTCGCCGCGCTGATCCCGCTGCTGATCAGCCGCTGCGTCGCTCAGCTGCGTCGTGTGCTGACGCCGGTGGTCACCGGCACCGTTATCACGCTGATTGGCATCAGCCTGATCAAAGTCAGCATCACCGACTGGGCGGGCGGACATAACGCCGCCGACTTCGGCGCGCCCGGCAATCTGGCGCTCGGCGCACTGACCCTGCTGGTGATTATCGCGCTGAACCGCATGCGCAACCGCTGGGCGCGGCTGGTGGCGGTGATCGCCGGTATCGCCGTCGGCTGCGTCGCCGCGGCGCTGAGCGGCATGCTGACGCTAAAACCGCTGCCGGACAGCGGCTGGCTGGCGCTGCCGGGCTTTTTCCGCTTTGGCTTCGCCTTTGACTGGACGATCTTTTTACCCATTGCGCTGGTCTCGGTGATTTCCGTTATCGAAGCGGTAGGCGACCTGACCGCAAACTGCATGTTGTCGCAGCAGCCGATTAGCGGGCCGCAGTTTCAGCGTCGTCTGCAGGGCGGCATCTGCGCCGACGGCGTCAGCTGCGTGCTGGCGGCGATGTTTTCCGCCTTTCCCAATACCACCTTTGCGCAGAATAACGGCGTAATACAGATGACCGGCGTGGCGAGTCGCTATGTGGGCATGGTGATGGGCGTGATGCTGGCGCTGCTCGGGCTGTTTCCCGCCGTGGGCGCGGTGATGCAGCAGATCCCGGCGCCGGTGCTGGGCGGCGCGACGCTGGTAATGTTCGGCAGCGTGGTGGCGGCGGGCATCCGCGTGATGACGCAGACCCCGCTGGGACGTCGGGAAATGCTGATCGTCGCGGTGTCGTTTGGGCTGGGGCTGGGCGTCGAAGCGGTGCCGGAGGTGCTGAAGCAGTTCCCGCCGCTGGTGAGCCAGCTGTTCGGCCATGCGGTGACCACCGGCGGCGTGCTGGCGATCCTGCTCAATCTGGTGCTGCCGAGCGAACCGCGCGCCGTGGCGCTGCCACAGGGCGAGACCGCGGGTGGCCAGTAAGGGTTAGATAGTCGGCACGGGCGCTGCTGGCCCGTGCCGCGCGGGATACCTAAGGATTCAGGCGACGGCGCGTGCGGCCGGAGCTGAGATAGTCGGCGATATAGTCCTGCGAAATCTCGCCGCTGTAGCGACCCTCCTCGTCAACGATCGGCATCCAGACGGTGTTGTGCTCATAGAGCTTAGAGAGCACCACGCGCAGATTCTCTTCCGCCTTACCGGTCACGCGGAAGGTGTGCAGCAAGGCGTCGCAGTTGCCGCTGGCGTGGCGCGCCTCGCGACGCTTCACAAAACCGAGCGGTTTGCCGTCGTTATCCACCACGGTCACCGAGCGCATGTCGTTTTCGTCCATCAGGGCGAACGCCTCCGCCAGCGGCGTGGCGCGCTTAACGGTAATGGTCGGCTGCTGATCGGTGACGTCGCCCGCCTGCACCAGCAGCAGACGCTTCAGGGTGCGGTCCTGGCCGACAAAAGAGCCGACGAAGTCGTTTTTCGGGCTGGCCAGCAGCTCGTCCGGGCTGGCGCACTGCACGATTTTCCCCTGACCGAACACCGCGATGCGGTCGCCGAGCTTTAACGCCTCGTCGATGTCGTGGCTCACCAGCATCACCGTTTTCCTGAGCTGGCGCTGCATATCGAGAAACTCGTTCTGAATCACTTCGCGGTTAATGGGGTCGACGGCGCCGAACGGCTCATCCATCAGCAGCACCGGCGGATCCGCCGCCAGCGCGCGGATCACCCCGATACGCTGCTGCTGGCCGCCCGACATTTCGCGCGGATAGCGGTGCAGGAATTTAGCAGGATCGAGCGCGACCATGCTCATCAGTTCGGTGGCGCGCTCGCGGCAGCGTTTTTTGTCCCAGCCCAGCATACGCGGCACCACGGTAATATTCTCTTCAATGGTCATATTGGGAAACAAACCAATCTGCTGAATAACGTAGCCGATATTGCGGCGCAGCGTCACGGTGTCCTGAGTGCTGGTATCTTCGCCGTTAATCAAAATCTTGCCGCTGGTGCTGGGGATCAGGCGGTTAATCATTTTCAGCGTGGTGGTTTTGCCGCAGCCCGACGGGCCAAGCAGCACGCACATTTCGCCCTGTGGCACATGCAGGCTGACGTTATCGACGGCGGTAACGGTGGTGCCGTTTTTCTGGGTAAAGGTTTTCGTCAGGTTTTCCAGTTTTATCATTATCGAATCCCCTTAGGAGTCAGCGCCGACTGCAGACGATGCAGCAGCCAGTCGAGAAAAATAGCCAGCAGGCAGATCATCAGCGCCCCGGCGATCAGCATGCGAATATCGCTACCGCTGATGCCGTCCAGCAGCAGCAGACCGAGGCCGCCCGCGCCAATCACGGCGGCGATGGCCATCACGCCGACGTTCATCACCACGGCGGTGCGGATGCCGCCAAAAATTACCGGCAGCGCCATGGGGATTTCCACCCAGCGCAGACGCTGCCAGAAGGTCATGCCGATGCCGCGTCCCGCTTCGCGCAGGCCGTCCGGCAGGTTTTCCAGCGCGGTGTGGGTGTTGCGCACAATCGGCAGCAGCGAATAGAGAAACACCGCGGTAATGGCGGGCAGCGCGCCGATACCCTGACCGATCAGCGAAAACAGCGGGATCATCAGGCCGAACAGGGCGATGGTCGGGATGGTCAGCACCACGGTGGCGATGCCGAGCACCGGCGCGGCCAGCCATCTGACGCGCACGATAAGAATGCCGAGCGGCACGCCGGCGACGATGGCGCAGCCGACCGCCACCAGCACCAGCCAGGTGTGCTGCCAGGTGAGCGCCAGCAGGCTGCTCCAGTTATTAATAATGTAGTGAAGGGTATCCATAGGGCCGCCTTACAGCATGTTGTGGGCTGTGAGAAAGTCGCGCGCAACCTGTTCCGGCGACTGATGATCGATATCGACGCGCTTGTTAAGTTCGCTAATCGCGTCGCTGGTGATCAGCGGTGAGAGCTGATTCAGCGCCTCGGCCAGCCCTGGATGGCTGTCGAGTACATCCTTGCGCACCACTGGCGTGACGTTGTAACTGGGGAAGAAGTGCTTGTCATCCTCCAGCACCTTCAGGTCGAAGCCTTTCACCCGACCGTCAGTGGTGTAGATCAGGCCGGCGTCGACAAAGCCGTCGCGCACCGCGTTATAGACCAGCCCCGGATCCATTTGCCGGATCTGCGGCCGATCCAGCGCCAGCTGATAGGTTGCCTGCAGCGGCTTCATGCCGTCTGAGCGGCCGGAAAATTCCAGGTCCAGCCCGAGCCGCCAGTTATGGTCAGGATCGTGCTGGCGCACCTGTTCGATTTTGGCGACCAGCTGCGACATGGTGCTGATGCCTTCCCGCTCGGCGCGTTCACGCTGCATGGCGAAGGCGTAGGTGTTGTTCATCGGCGCCGGGTCGAGCCAGATCAGCCCCAGCTTGCCGTCGAGCGTTTTCACCGTCTGATACGCCTCGTCAGAGGACATCGGCTTGTTGATGTGGTTAAAGATGATCAGCGAGGTGCCGGTATATTCCCAGGTCATATCCACCTGCTTATTCAGCATGGCGTTGCGGCTGATAGTGGTGGCGATATTGCGTTTCGGGGTGACCTGGAAGCCTTTTTTCTGCAGCCACAGCACGCTCATGGCGGAAAGAATATGCTGCTCGGTAAAGCTTTTCGTCGCCATAACGATGGGCGTAGCCGCCTGGGCAGCCTGGCTCAGCGCCAGCGTGGCGGCGAGGGTTAGAGCGGTGCGTGTGATCCAGCGCGTCAGCATTATCATGGCTTCTCCTTGTGATTAAGCCGCGTGCGGGCTGAGGATGCGGCCCAGCGCCGCCAGTAGCATATCCAGCAGCAGGGCGAACAGCGCCGTGGCGGCCGCGCCGAGGATCAGCGTAGGAAAATCGTTGAGATAGATGCCGGGGAAGATCAGTTCGCCGTAGCTGCTGGCGCCGATCAAAAACGCCAGCGGCGCGGTGCCGACATTAATGGCGGTGGCGATGCGAATGCCCGCCAGCATGACCGGATAGGCGTTAGGCAGTTCAACCTGGCGCAGGCGCTGGAATTTCGTCATGCCGATGCCGTTAGCGGCTTCAATAAGTGAGGGCGGTACGGCGCTCAGGCCGGAAAAGGTGTTGCGCACGATGGGCAGCAGCGAGGCGAGAAACAGGGCGAACAGCGCCGGTTTGTCGCCGATGCCGATCACCACCATCGCCAGCGCCAGCACCGCCAGCGGCGGCAGCGTGTTGCCGACGTTGAAAATCTGCATCACATACTCAGCCCAGCGGCGCGCAAAAGGGCGACTCAGCAAGATACCGCTGGGAATGCCCACCAGCAGTGCAAACAGCATCGACCAGAAGACTAAAAAGAGATGCTGTTGCCCCAAATAGATCAGGTCGACCCGGCGCGCGCGCAGCGTGTCCAGACCCAGCCCCCAGACCAGCAGCGCCAGCACCACTACAATGGCCAGCAGCGCGAGTCCGGCGCGCCTGATCAGCGAACCATTTTGCATAGAGGAGTTCTCCCTGTTGTGTGTTGTCAGGGCGGCTTTCGCGTCGCCCGATTTTTCAGGTATGGATAAAAAGCTATACAGCCTATAGCAGCCTGCTGGCCGCGCTGCCACTTTTTATCGGCGAAATCAGACAGATAGAAATGGACGTCAGAGCGGGAAAAGCCGCATGGCCTCTGGTTTCCACCGCTAATTAACGCCTTTAGTCAATTTTTGGCGCTATCCTGTGACGCCGTCACAACAACAGCGCACGTCAGGCACACCGACGCGGCAAATTTAGGCTAGCCTTGCTGGATAACAAAAGGGAGATGTATGACTGAGAGCGCACACCTGCAGGTCAGCCATCGCGGCTGGATCCTCTTCGCCTGTATGCTGGCGATGTTTATGGCTGCCATAGAGGTGACCATCGTCGCCACGGCGATGCCCACCATCATTGCGGAGTTAGGCGGCTTTTCGCAGTTCGGCTGGGTTTTCTCCGTCTATCTGCTCACCCAGGCGGTCAGCGTGCCGCTTTACGGGCGGCTGGCGGATATGTGGGGCCGACGCAAAATGTTTTTTATCGGCACCTCGCTGTTTCTGATTGGCTCGGTGCTGTGCGGCTTCGCCCATAGCATGCTGTGGCTGATTCTGTTTCGCGCCTTTCAGGGGCTCGGCGCCGGCGCGATTATGCCGCTCAGTTCGACCATCGTTGCCGACATCTACTCGCCGCGCGAGCGTGCCAGCGTGCAGGGCTGGCTCTCCAGCGTCTGGGGCGTGGCGGCGATTGTCGGTCCGCTCACCGGCGCCTGGCTGGTGCAGCACTTCAGCTGGTCGCTGATTTTCTGGGTCAACGTGCCGATAGGGCTGATCAGCATGGCGATGCTGGCGCGCTTTCTGCCCGCACACTGCGCCGAAGACAAGCCGCAGCCGCTTAACCTCACCGGCAGCGTCTGGTTGATGCTCTGCGTCAGCGCGCTGCTGATGGCGCTGCTGCAGGCGGAATGGCTCGGCTCCTGGCTGATCCTGTTTCTGCTGCTGGCGCTGTTTGCCGGCTGGCAGCTGAAAAAGCATGAGCTGCGCGCCGACGCGCCGCTGTTTCCGCTGGAGATCTGGCGCAGCCGCCTGATTATCGCCGGCAATGCCGGCAACCTGATTATCGGCGCGGCGATGATGGGCATCAGCGCCTTTCTGCCGACCTGGATCCAGGGGATTAGCGGCGGCACGCCGCTGCAGGCAGGCAGCGCGCTGGCGATGATGTCCATCGGCTGGCCGCTCGCCAGCACGCTCAGCGGCCGCCTGATGCTGCGCACCTCATACCGCTTTACCGCCCAGCTCGGCGCGCTGCTGCTGGTGGCGGGCAGCGCCTTGCTGCTGCTGCTGCGCGCCGAGAGCCCCATCTGGCAGGCGGGGGCCACCGCTTTTGTCATCGGCACGGGGATGGGGATGACCAGCACCACCTTTCTGGTGTCGGTGCAGAACCATGCGCACTACGATATTCGCGGCATCTGCACCGCCTCGATCATGTTCAGCCGTATGATAGGCTCGGCTATCGGCACCGCGCTGATGGGCGCGGTGCTGAACCTGAACCTGGCGCAGCGGCTGCCGCAGGCGCAGGATCCGGTGCAGCAGATCATGTCTGCGCCGTCGCGCGACGCGCTCAGCAGCGACGCGCTGCGCCATATGACGATGGCGATCGCCGCCTCGCTGCACTGGGTGTTTGTAGTGGCGCTGGCCATCGCGCTGCTGGCGCTGGGCGTGGCGTGGATGATGCCGCGACAGCGGCCGGAGACGGAATAGGAAAGGGCGACGACGTCGCCCTCAGAGGTTACTGCGCGGGCGCGTCCTGCGAGCTGCCCGCGCTGTCGGGCACGCTGCCTTCGTCGCCGCGTCCCGTGCGCTTATAGACGATTTTCTGCGAGTCATTTTCGCAGTGGCCCACCACCTGGCCGCCCGCCTGATCGGCCTGATCGTTAGGCACGATATCCAGCGTAAAGCCCGACTCCGGCACGCCGTTCTGAATAATCTTCTGGCTGATATCCGCCTTGACGGATTCACAGGAGGCGTGCGCCAGCACGGGCAGCGCCAGTAAAGTTGCGATTAACATTCCGGTCTGTTTCTTCATCACTTTCTCCTTTTGCGTAGTAAACCTTACTGACTATAGCAGCCTGCAGAAAAAATCAGGGCGTGACCGGTCGGCCGGTGCGGCGATCGAGACAGCGCAGGGTGTTGGACTCCCAGTAGGCGTTGACGTTGTAGCTCTTTTCGCAGGCGTCGCGCGTATCAAAGGCGCGATCCGCTTTGTCGAACTCTTTCTCTACGCGGTTGTTCACCTTATGGCGCAGCTGCTGGGTCTCATTCCACTGCTCTTTGCTCTGGCGCGCCGCTTCATTACTGGCGGCGCTGCTGCCGTCCTCAATAATCAGGCGGCTGGTATTGGCGCTGGCCTGGACGGCGGTCAACAGCGTGCTGCCGGCCAGCAGCGCGGCGAGCAGGGTCGGAAACAATTTTTTCATCATCTTTTCCTTCGGTTGATGCCTGGCGCGGGGATGGTTCCGGCTTGCGGCAGACGGCGATTAGTATATCATCGCGCTTTCTTTGCTCACCAGTCGTGGGCGAGTTGTTTATCTTTGCGAGAGGATTGCATGCTGCTTAAAACCGCGCTGCTCTTTTTTCTTACCGCCATCGCGGAGATTGTCGGCTGTTTTTTGCCCTGGCTGTGGCTGAAAAAGGCGGGTTCCGCCTGGCTGCTGCTGCCGGCCGCGCTGAGCCTGATGGCCTTCGTCTGGCTGCTGACGCTGCATCCGGCGGCGAGCGGACGCGTCTATGCGGCCTACGGCGGCGTCTATGTGGTGACCGCGCTGCTGTGGCTGCGCGTGGTGGATGGCGTGAAGCTGAGCGCGTGGGACTGGAGCGGGGCGCTGGTGGCCTTTTGCGGCATGCTGATTATCGTGGCGGGCTGGGGCCGCGCCTGAGAAAGCCAGCCCGACGGGCTGGCCTGCTGCATCAGGGCTTATGCACTTTCAGACCGGCCTGCGTCTGGCTTACCGGCATCATCTCCAGCGTATTAATATTGACGTGCTTCGGCAGCGTCGCCACCCAGTAGACCGCCTCGGTCACATCTTCCGCCGTCAGCGCGGTCGCGCCTTCATAGACTTTATCTGCTTTATCGTCGTCGCCTTTAAAGCGCACGTTGGAGAACTCGGTGCCGCCAACCAGGCCTGGCTCGATGTCGGTGACGCGCAGCGCGGTGCCGTGCAGGTCGGTGCGCAGGTTCAGGCTGAACTGACGCACAAAGGCTTTCGTCGCGCCGTAGACGTTGCCGCCTGCATAGGGCCAGCTTCCGGCAACGGAGCCGATATTGATAATGTGGCCGACGTTACGCTCCACCATATCCGGCAGCAGGGCGCGCGTCATATAGACCAGACCCTTATTGTTGGTGTCGATCATGTTTTCCCAGTCTTCGACGCTGGCGCGGTGCGCCGGCTCGATACCGAGCGCCAGTCCGGCGTTATTCACCAGCACGTCGATATTGCGCCACTCGGCCGGCAGCGAAGCGATCGTCTCTTCAATAGCCGCGCGGTTGCGCACGTCGAGCTGAACGGTATAGAGGTTGTCGCCCAGCTCCTCTTTCAGCGCCTGCAACCGCTCGGCGCGGCGGCCGCTGGCGATCACTTTGTGACCTGTTTCAATGAATCGGCGGGTGATACTTTGACCAAAACCAGCGGTGGCGCCGGTAACAAAAATAATCATCTCACTGTTCCTTAACTGATTTTCAGGTTAGACCTTGCTCACCATACCACTTCATTCGCGCCGCTGCGCGGCAAAAGCGCGCTCAGGCTGTAAAGGGATTTTGCAGGCGGCCGGTTGCGCGATGGTGGCGCACGCTGCACCAGCAAGGAGCAGCGGCCTGGGCGGCAGCGTTCGGCGCGCTGCAGGCGGAAAGCGGAGCAACCGGTTGCGCATACGATACCGTTTTTTTCATCTACGGCGTAATGCTGTTTTTACATAACATATTGAATAGTGGCGCTGTTATGGCATGGCAGTTGCAAAATCTGTCTGTTCACTCTGATCGTTATCCGCGTCCACGCGCGGCGTTAAGGAAACACCATGTCACAGACCCAAACGGCGATTCGCGCCAGCTTTTTCGATTTTAGCGATATCGCGCATCAGCCTGAGGCCATCATGGCGCAGGCGCGCTATATCGAAGATGGCGTGCTGCTGCTGGAGGCGGGACGCATTGTCGCGCTGCACCCCTGGGCGTCGCTGGCGTCGCCTCCGGCCGAGGTGATCGATCTGCGCGGCAGGCTTATCGTGCCAGGCTTTGTCGACACGCATATCCACTATCCGCAGACGGAGATGATCGGCGCCTACGGCGAGCAGCTGCTGCAGTGGCTGGATCAGTACACCTTTCCGGTTGAAAGCCAGTATCACTGCGCGGATCACGCCGCCGCCATGTCCGCCTTCTTTCTGCAGCAGCTGCTGGCGAACGGCACCACCAGCGCGCTGGTGTTCGGCACCGTGCATCCGCAGTCGGTGGAGGCGCTGTTCAGCGCGGCCGAGGCGCTGGAGATGCGGCTGATCGCCGGCAAGGTGATGATGGATCGCCACGCCCCGGACGCGCTGCTGGAAACGCCGGAGCAGAGCTACGCCGACACCCAGGCGCTGATTGAACGCTGGCACGGACGCGGCCGGCTCAGCTACGCGCTGACGCCGCGCTTTGCGCCGACCTCTTCTCCGGCGCTGCTGGAAAAGGTGCAGCAGCTGCGGCAGCGCTATCCCGACGTCTGGCTGCATACCCACCTGAGCGAAAACCCGGAAGAGGTGGCCTGGGTAAAAGCGCTGTTCCCACAGCATGACGGCTATCTCGACGTTTACCATCGCCACCAGCTGACCGGACGCCGCAGCCTGTTCGCCCATTGCCTTCACCTGGAGGAGAAAGAGTGGCAGTGCCTGCACGATACTGACTCCGCCATCGCCTTTTGCCCGACGTCGAATCTGTTTCTCGGCAGCGGCCTTTTTAACCTGAAGCGCAGCTGGCAGCAGGGCGTGAGGATCGGCATCGGTACTGACGTCGGTGCGGGCACCACTTTCAATATGCTGCAGACGCTGGGAGAGGCCTACAAAGTCGGGCAACTGCAGCAGTATCGGCTCAGCGCGGCGGAGGCGTTTTATCACGCCACGCTGGGCGGCGCGCACGCGCTGGATCTGCATCACCACATCGGCAATTTCGCGCCGGGCAAAGAGGCGGACTTCGTGGTGCTCGATCCCGCCGTCTCGCCGCTGCAGCGGCTGCGCATCGACAACAGTAAAGATATCTGGGAGCGGCTGTTTGTGCTGATGACGCTGGGCGACGATCGCAATATCGCCCAGACCTGGGTCAACGGACGCGCGGTCTGGCAGCGCTGAGTTGTGACGGAGGCGGCAACCTGCCAGGATAATCTTTTGCATGGGCAATCAGGAGCGAGGCATGAACAGCAGAAGCAACCCGTTTTTCCAGGCCAGTACCTTGCCTTATCAGGCGCCGCCGTTTGACCAGATCGCGGAAGAGGATTTTCTGCCGGCGCTTCTGGCGGGCATAGAGGAGAAGCGTCAGGAGGTGCAGGCGATTGCGCAGAACCCGGAGGCGCCCACCTTTGCCAATACCTTTGAGGCGCTGGAGCGCAGCGGAGAGCTGCTGGAGCGCGTCAATCTGGTGTTCGGCGCCATGACCTCCGCCAATACCAGCGACTATCTGCAGCAGATCGACGAAGAGATCGCGCCGCAGCTGACCGCGCTCAACGACGAGATCGTGCTGAACGGCGCGCTCTTCGCGCGGCTGGATGCGGTTTATCAGCAGCGTCAGACGCTGGCGCTCGACCCCGAATCGCTGCGGCTGGTAGAGGTGACCTGGCAGCACTATCAGCTCTCCGGCGCCAGCCTGGCGGAGGAAGCCAAACAGCAACTCAAAACCCTGAACCAGCAGGCGGCGCGGCTCAGCACCCGCTTCACCAATAAGCTGCTCGCCGCCACCAAAGCGGGCGGGCTGGTGGTCGAGGAGGCGGAGGCACTGGCAGGGCTAAGCCCGGCGGATCTCGCCGTGGCCCAGGCGGCAGCGCAGGCGCGCGGGCTGGAGAAGGCCTGGCTGCTGGTGCTGCAGAACACCACCCAGCAACCGGCGCTGCAGGCGCTGCGTACGCGCGCCACGCGCGAGGCGCTGTTCACCGCCTCGATCACGCGCAGCGAGAAGGGCGACGAAAACGATACCCGCGCGCTGGTGCTGGAACTGGCGCAGGTGCGGGCGCAGCAGGCGCGGCTGCTGGGCTTCGCCAGCTTTGCCGAATGGCAGCTACAGGATCAGATGGCGAAAACCCCGCAGGCGGCCTTCGCCTTTATGCGCAATATCGTGCCCGCCGCGCGGGCGCGCGCTGAACGCGAGGCGGCCGCCATTCAGCAGACCATCGATCGGCAGCAGGGCGACTTTACGCTGGCGGCATGGGACTGGAACTTCTACGCCGAGCAGGTGCGCAAAGCGCAGTACGATCTCGACGAAAGTGAGATCCGTCCCTATTTCGAGCTGAACAACGTGCTGGAGAAAGGGGTGTTCTGGGCGGCGAGCCAGCTCTACGGCATCCGCGTCAGCGAGCGTCACGATCTGCCGGTTTACCATCCCGACGTGCGCGTGTATGAGATCTTCGACGTTGACGACGCGCCGCTGGCGCTGTTCTACACCGACTATTTCAAGCGCGACAACAAAGGCGGCGGCGCGTGGATGAGCAACTTCGTTCATCAGTCCCGACTGCTGGCGACGCGTCCGGTGATCTACAACGTCTGCAACTATACCCGACCGCCGGAAGGCGAACCGGCGCTGCTGAGCTGGGACGAAGTGATCACCCTGTTCCATGAGTTCGGCCATACGCTGCACGGGCTGTTCGCCACCCAGCGCTATCCGAGCCTTTCCGGCACCGCCACGCCGCGCGACTTCGTCGAGTTTCCGTCGCAGTTCAACGAGCACTGGGCGAGCGAGCCGCTGGTGTTCCTCAACTACGCGCGCCACTATCAGAGCGGCGAGGCGATGCCAGAGGCGCTGCATCAGAAAATCGTGCGCGCCAGCCGGTTTAACAAAGGCTATGACATGAGCGAGCTACTGGCCGCCGCGCTGCTGGATCTGCACTGGCACAGCATCGGCGCAGACGAGACGCCGCAGTCGGTAGCGGGTTTTGAGCAGCAGGCGCTGCAGAGCGATAATCTGGCGCTGGCCGCCGTTCCGCCGCGCTATCGCTCCAGCTATTTCCAGCATATCTGGGGCGGCGGCTATGCGGCAGGCTACTACGCCTATATCTGGACGCAGATGCTGGCGGACGACGGTTATCAGTGGTTTGTGGAGAACGGCGGCCTGTCACGCGAGAACGGCGACCGCTTCCGGCAGATGATCCTGTCGCGCGGCAACAGCAGCGACCTGAAGCAGCTCTATGAGAACTGGCGCGGCGGCGAACCGCAGCTGGAGCCGATGCTGAAAAACCGCGGCCTGGCCGATTAAACCTCAGCGGGCGTCATGCCCGCTTTTTTTATCCCAGCGGGCCACCCTCGATGGTTTCGCACATACCCGCCAGCACGCGCTCCCCGGTTTCCTGCCGCAGTTCCTGATACCAGGCGGCGGTGGCGGCGGGATCTTTGCCGTGCGTCACGTCGCAGCGCTTACGCGCTTTCAGCACCAGATCGCGGGTGCGTTCGACGCGCCGCGCTTCATAGCGCAGCAGCGCATCTTCAATACCCAGCGAATGGGCAGCGAGCGAGGAGGCCAGCACCAGCGCGTCTTCCATCGCCGCGCAGCCGCCCTGACCAATATCGGGCGTGGTGCTGTGCGCCGCATCTCCCAGCAGCGCAACGCGGCCGCTGACGAAACGGCTAAAGGGATCGATATCGTGGATCTCGACGCGGTTGGTGGTGGCGGGATCGATAGCGTCAATCAGCCGCTGCACCGGCTGCGCCCAGCCCTGAAAGTAGCGGCGCAGGTCAGCTTTCACGCTGCTGCGATCTTCCGCCAGCCCTTTCGGCAAAGGGACATCAAAAAAGAAGTAAAAGCGATTGCCGCTTACCGGCATCAGGGAGACGCGTTTGCCTTCGCCGACAAAGGTGGTCCACTGATCGGCGGGCGCCAGCGATGCATCTGTCTCCACCAGACCGTTCCAGTTCACGTAGCCGGCGTAGCGGCGCTCGACCTTTTCCCCCAGCACGCTGTGACGGATCACCGAGTGCGCGCCGTCTGCGGCGATCAGCAGATCGCCCTGCGCGCGGGTGCCGTCTTCAAAGAGAGCGGTAACGCCACTCTCATGCTGCTCAACCTGCGTCACGCGCTTGCCGAAGCTGACGCGTTCACGGCCATAGGCGTCAATGAGCATCGCCTGCAGCTCAGCGCGCGCCACCGGAGAGGGATATTCTCCCACCTGGCGCACCAGCGGCGCCATGCTGAAGCGCGTCAGGGTGGCGCCGCTGGCAAAATCCTGATAGGCCATAAAGGCCATATTGCCGCTCAGGGCACGCAGCTGCGCCTTCAGCCCCAGCGCATTCAGGCATTTGACGCCGTTCGGCCAGACCGAAATTGCCGCGCCCACCGGCTTCATCTCTTTTACCGCTTCATAGACTTCAGTGGCGATACCCGCCTTTTCCAGCGCGAGTGCCGCGCTCATGCCGCCAATGCCGCCGCCAATTACAATCGCTTTCATACAGGTCTCCTTGTAGACAGGCAAAGCGCTGCAACTTTTGTACCAACCCCGCAGCGCCCGCCTGAAGCGCCTCTCAGAGAAAAAGCGCGGCGAGTGCGCGCCAGCAGCAGGCAATTCAGCCGGGAGAATGCATTGTTTTGGTGCTTTACCCGCGGCCTGAACCTTTCGTTTCAGCCCGGCGGCGGAAGTGTGACCGCCCAACGCTTTTACGCGCGCGGCGAGGACGTTTGCCCGTTCGCCAGCCATACTTAGCCAGTGTCGAACCCAGGGAGAGTAAACATGAAAACGCGTTACATCATAGCGATGCTCACCGCATTGCTGCTGGGGCAGAGCGCTCTCGCTCAGCCAGTTGCATCCCAGGCGCTGTTTAGCGGACGGGCGCCCATCGCCCAGCTGACGCCGGTCGCGGCGAAGTGCGATCTCGCCAGCTGTCAGCAGAACTGCTATGTAGAGCGTTCTCACTGCAACACGCGCGGCAACGGCTCCTGTAGCAGCCAGACGCAAATTTGCGTGCAGAACTGCGCCAGCCAGTGCAGATAAGGCAGAGAACGGCAAACCCTGGCGTTTGCCGTTTAATGATGGAGATCAAATTGACCCGCCGCCGTTTCCCTTTGTTTTTCCGCATCACGTAGAATAGTCATTTTTCCTTCACCAAAACCCGCTTTACTGCCAGGCACGGTGACGCGTTTCTTAAGGGTGTTATGAGTAGCTACCTCTATCTGTTTATCGCCATTGTGGCGGAAGTAATCGCCACCAGCAGCCTCAAGGCGTCTGAATCCTTTACCCGACTCTGGCCAGCGGTGATCACCGTGGTCGGGTACGTTATCGCCTTCTACTTTCTGACGCTGGTGCTGCGCACGATGCCGACCGGCATCGCCTACGCTATCTGGTCAGGCGTGGGGATCGTGCTGATCTCCATCGTGGGCTGGGTGGTGTTCAAGCAGAAGCTCGATCTGCCTGCTATCCTCGGCCTCGGCTTGATCATTGCCGGTGTGCTGGTGGTGAATCTTTTCTCTAAAACGGTAGGACACTAACCCCTTTATCTTTATCAACGGGAGAAGCAGGTGAAAAAAGCGCTTAAAGAAGCAGATATTGATGAGGTGCAGACGCTCTACCGCAATCCCTGGTTCAGCGTGCAGAAGGCAAGCATCGATCTGGGGGAAGCGCAGCGCCGCGACTTCTATGCCGTGCATCATGACCGTCCCGCTGTCGGTATCGTCGCTATGCAGGAAGAGAAGATACTGCTGATCAAACAGTATCGCTATCTGATCGATCGCGTGGTCTGGGCGATCCCGTCGGGCGGTGTGGATCCCGACGAAACGCCGGTTTGCGCCGCGCGCCGCGAGCTGGTGGAGGAGAGCGGCTATCGGGCGAAGCACCTGCGTGAGCTGATCCGCTACCATCCCTCCTACGGCAGCAGCGATCAGCTGTTTATCACCTTTCTGGCCACCGATCTCGAATTCATCGGCATGGAGGAGGATCAGGATGAGGTCATGGACACCGGCTGGTTTTCGCTGGACGCGATACGTCAGATGATCGCCAGCGGCGATATGCCCGACGGGCTCTCGCTGGTGCCGCTGCTGCTGCTGCTGGCGGATCCCGCGCGCTAAGCGCGCCGCGCGTCGTGATACTCCCTGATTAACGTCCTGACCAGCTGCGCCGCGGGCATTTCTCGCGCCAGCATTGCGCCCTGGCCCGCCCACTGCGCGCCAAAACCCGCTTCGCCATGCGCGGCGGCCGCGGCGGCCGCGGCGGCCAGCGCTTTGCCCAGCGAATAAGCGAGAGGATAGGCAGGGATCGCCTCCTGCGGGATAGTGCGCGCGAAATGGCAAAAGGCGTTACTGAGCGCGCGCGCCGGACGTCCGGAAATCGCGGCGGTCAGCTCCGTGTGGGCGGCCGCATCGCTTTTCAGTGCCGCGCGATAAGCGCTGTTCGCGGCGGACTCCGGGCAGAGCAGAAACGCCGTGCCCAGCTGCACGCCCGCCGCGCCCAGCGTCATCATAGCGGCGATGCCGCTGCCGTCCATTATGCCGCCTGCGGCAATCACCGGACAGTCGCACTGCCTGATGATCGCCTGCACCAGCGTCAGAGTACTCATCTGCGCATCCGGCTGTTCAGGGTCGAACATGCCGCGATGACCGCCCGCCTCAATGCCCTGCGCCACCACGAAATCGATGCCTGCGGCGGCGACCTGACGCGCCTCGTCAACCGAGGTCGCGCTCGCCAGCGTCACGATACCCTGGCCTTTCAGCCGGTCGATAACCGCTTTATCTGGCAGGCCGAAATGAAAGCTGACCGCGGCGGGCGCCGCGTCAAGGATCAGCGGCAGCAGCGGAGAGTCGTCGTCAAAGGTGGGGTAGATTTCCGTTAGCGACAGCGGTGGCGCTGCGCCGTAGCGTCTGAACAGCGGCGCAAAGCGCGCCAGCCAGGCGCGCTCGCGTTCGGCATCGCGCGACGGCGGCGCATGGCAGAAAAGATTGATATTCACCGGCGCGGCGGTCAGCTCGCGCAGGCGGCTAAGCAGGGCGCGGGCCTGCGTGGGATCTGACGCGCCGAGGCTAATCGAGCCCAGCGCGCCTGCGTTGCTGACCGCCGCGGCCAGTTCAGGGGTCGAGACGCCCGCCATCGGCGCCTGAATCAAAGGAAAGGCAACAGATAACGCGCGGCAGAGTGGATTGTCCATTTTCTCTCCTGCTGGTGGATAGAACGAGGGCCAGCATCGCCGCGCCGCGCCTGAAACACAACCCCAGCGCTCAACTCTGCGGCACAGGCAGCAAAAATCCATGCTGGCGCAGCAGCCGCTGCGCCGTCGGCGAGCGCAGAAAGCGCGCCAGCGGCTGCGCGGCAGGCTGGCACACCGCGTAGCCGTAGCGAGCCAGCACGTTGTCGGCGGCGGGAATGGTAAATACCTTCAGGGTGGGGATCGCCGTCAGACGCGGCGCATAGCTGGCGTAGCCGATAAACAGATCGGCGTGCCCGTTGCTCAGCAGCCAGTGCGCCGCCAGCGCGCCGTCGGGCAGGGCGAGGCTGTCGGCGCCACCGACCAGCCTCTGCGCGCGCTGACGCAGATCGGCGCCCAGTCCGGGATAGCGTCTCTCCAGCGCGGCAAACAGCTGCCAGGTGTAATCGCCCGAGGGATCGCTGCGCGGCGTCGAGGTCGCCAGCCGCAGCGACGGGCGCTGCAGCAGCGTCAGCCAGCTGTCGTTTTTGCCTGTTATCTCCTCTCTGGCGGTCAGGCAGAGCGTGTTTGCGGCGAAGGCGCCGCTTTCGCTCGCCAGCCCCTGCTGCACCAGCGCGTCGGCGTGCGCCTGACTGGCGGAGGCGAACAGGGCGCACGGCTCGCCCTGTTCAATACGCTGGCGCAGCAGTCCTGCGGGGCCGAAACGCGTTTCCGCGCCTGCGCCGCCTTGCGCGCTAAACGCCGCCATCAGCGCAGGCCAGACCGGCCGCAGGCTACCGGCTGCCAGAACGCGCAGCATCGTCGACATAGTGAGTGCGGTAGAAGCGTTGATACCAGCGTTCAGCCTGCTGCTGCATATCGATATCGCGGAATTTTTCCGGGTAAAGCTTTTTCGCCATCCACAGTTCGCCCAGACCTATCGCCTCAGGCATCGGATAGCCCCAGGCTTTGGCGTAGTCCGGCATCAGCCAGACGCGATGGTTTTTTACCGCGTCGATGGGCTGCCACCGCGCATCCTGTTTGATTTCGTTCACCACCTCGGGATAGCGGTCCTGCACGAATATCACCTGCGGGTTCCAGGCGATAACCTGCTCCATACTGACCTGCCTGAAGCCCTGTACGCTGGCGGCCGCCACGTTGAGCGCGCCAGCGTGGGCCATCATCAGACCGGTATATTTGCCGGATCCATAGGTGGTCAGCGCCGGGTTGGCCATATAGGCGCGCACGCGCTGCTGCTGGGGCAGGGAGCGGAGGCGATCGCTGACCAGCTTGCGTCCGGCGAAGGCGGCGTCAATCAGGGCCTTCGCCTGCTGCGGCCGGTTTACCACCTCGCCAATCAGCGTGATGCCTTCTTTCAGCCCGAGGTTGTAGGCCTGCTCCTCGTCCTGCATGCCCGGATTGATTTTATTCTGCTCGCCCGCGTCGTCATGACGCAGGGAGATGGCAATCACCGGAATGCCCAGCGCGGAGATGCTGTCGATCATCTCCTGCGGCGCATAGTTCGTGACGAACACCACCTGAGGATGAAGCGCCACCAGACGTTCGGTGTCGACGTGGGTGAGGTCGCCGAGCATCGCTTTCTGCGTCAGCTCCGGCACCAGCTGCGCATAGCCGTCGCCAAGCTGCTGTTTCCAGTTGGCGAGGATGCCGGCGATTTTATCGGTAGCGTTGAGCTGCACCAGCAAGTTCAGGGTTTGATGCTGCAGCACCACCACGCGGTCGACCCGGTCGGGAAGGGTGACGTGGCGGCCGAGCTGGTCGATCACCACGCGGCTTGCCTGGCTGCTGAACGCGCTAAGCGTCAGCAAAGCAGCGAGAAAAGAATGACGCAGGAAGCGGGACATAACGGACTCCATAATTCGATATGTCGCGGATTATATAGCGAAGGGTGCAAACAATGACAGCGTTATGCCTATTAGTTACATCATACGTTTAGGGCTTGTTGTAAAAAATCACATCAGCTCCGCGCGAAAACCAAAGGTTTTGCAGATAAACAGGCAACTGGCTTAGCGACTCAGACGCCATGCTCCAGCCACGCGCTAATCTGCGTCACCATCGCCTGCGTGGAGATGCCGTAGCGGTCGTGCAGCGTCGGCAGCGCGCCTGCGGCGAGAAAGGCGTCGGGCAGGGCAATCTGACGGAAGCGGGGCGCCACGCCGTGGCGCAGCAGCGTCGCTGCAATGGCTTCGCCCAGTCCGCCAGTAATCGAGTGGTTTTCCGCCGTGATCACCAGCCGTTGCGCGCTCACCGCTTCACCGGCTTCGCGCAGTATCGTCGCCTCGTCCAGCGGCTTGATCACCGGCGAGTGCACCACGCCGACCTCAATGCCGCGGCTTTCCAGCTGTTCCGCCGCCTCCAGCGCGCGCATCGTCATTATGCCGCTGCTGATAATCACCGCATGCTTGCCCGCGCGCAGGCGCTGCGCTTTGCCGTGCTGGTAGCAGTAGTCATACTTATCCAGCACAAGCGGCACCTTGCCGCGCAGCAGACGCATATAGACCGGTCCCTGATGCTCGGCGATAGCCGGCACCACCTGGCTGATTTCCCGCGAATCGCAGGGATCGATAATCGTCAGGTTGGGCATGCCGCGAAAAATCGCCACATCGTCCGTCGCCTGATGGCTCGGCCCGTAGCCGGTGGTCAGCCCGGGCAGGGCACAGGCGATTTTCACGTTGAGGTTCTCTTCGGCAATCGCCATGCAGATAAAGTCGTAGGCGCGGCGTGAGGCGAACACCGCATAGGTGGTAACGAAGGGGGTAAAGCCCTCGCGCGCCATGCCGGCGGCGGCGCTCATCAGCAGCTGCTCCGCCATGCCCATCTGAAAGAAACGTTCGGGGAAGGCGTCGGCGAAAAGGTGCAGATCAGTGTATTTGCTCAGATCGGCGGTCAGGCCGACGATATCCTGACGCTGGCGCGCCAGCTCGACCAGCGCGTGGCCAAAGGGCGCGGATTCCGTCGGCTGTCCCTCGGCGGCAATCGAGGCGATCATTGCCGAAGTGGTCAACCGTTTTTTTAGCGTTGAGCTGTTCATCTTATGCTCCCTGTTCCAGTGCAGTAAGGGCTTTGCTCCATTCATCCGCGTCGACGCGAATAAAGTGGGTCTTTTCCCGGGTTTCAAGGAAAGGCACGCCTTTGCCCATGCGCGTGTCGCAAATAATCACGCGCGGCTGCGGCTGCGGCCAGTCGCGTGCGGCGTCAAAGGCGGTAACCAGCGCCGCAATATCGTTGCCGTCCACGCGCTGCGCATACCAGCCGAAGGCCTGCCAGCGCTCAACTATTGGCTCGAACGCCAGGATCTCGCTGCTGTGGCCGTCCGCCTGCTGATTATTGACGTCGATAATGGCGATCAGGTTATCCAGCTGCCAGTGCGACGCCGACATCGCGGCTTCCCAGGTAGAGCCTTCGTTCAGCTCGCCGTCAGACAACAGGTTGTAGACCCGCGAGGCTGAACCCTTACGTTTCAGCCCGAGGCAGGCGCCGACCGCGATGCCGAGGCCGTGGCCGAGCGAGCCGCCGGTAATCTCCATGCCGGGCGTGTAGGCCGCCATGCCTGACATCGGCAAACGGCTCTCGTCGCTGCCGTAGGTTTCGCGCTCCGCTTCGGGGATGACACCCGCCTCCAGCAGCGCCGCGTAAAGGGCGATAGCGTAGTGGCCGATAGAGAGATAGAAACGATCGCGGCCTTCCCATTCAGGATCCTCTGCGCGATAGTTCAGCGCATGGAAATAGCTGACCGCGAGCAAATCGGCGGCGCCCAGCGCCTGCCCGATATAGCCCTGGCCCTGCACCTGGCCCATCAGCAGCGCATGGCGGCGAATATGGGTGGCGCGCTGGCGCAGCGTCGGCGGTGAAGTAAGGGTATGCATAGAACCTCCTGATTAACGATTGACGTCCGCCGCCCGGATGCGCAGCACGCAGAGCGCGCCGAGCAGCAGAACCGCAGCGATAAAGTACATGCCCGACGCGGGCGAACCGGTCAGCGTGGTAATAGAGCCGATAAGCCAGGGCGAAAAGAAACCGGCGAGATTGGCGATACAGTTGACCGCCGCGATACCGGCGGCAGCGGAGACGCCGCCCAGCAGATTGGTCGGCAGCATCCAGAACAGCGATGAGGCGGAGAGAATGCCCGCCGCCGCGAGGCAAAGAAAGAACAGCGACAGCGCCACGCTGTGGCCCAGCGAGGTCGCCAGCGTCAGGCCCGCCATGCCGAGCAGCATCGGCACAATCAGGTGCCAGCGTCGCTCGCGGTGACGATCGCCGCTGCGGCCCGCCATCAGCATAAAGACGATGGCGCAGAGGTAGGGCAGACTGGTGAGCAAGCCGATATGCAGCGGCTCGCGAATGCCGGCGTTTCGCACCAGCGTCGGCAGCCAGAAGGTCAGGGCGTACTGGCCCATCACCACGCAGAAGTAGATCGCCGCCAGCGTCCAGAGGCGCTTATCCGCCACAAACTCTTTGATGGTGCCGTGATGGGACTTCTGCTGGTTATCCTCTTCCAGATCGGCGCGCACCATGCGTTTTTCGCCTTCATCAAGCCAGCTCGCCTGTTCGACGCGATCCTTCAGCACCATCAGCACCACCAGCCCCATCACCAGGGTCGGGATCGCCTCCAGCATAAACATCCACTGCCAGCCGGCCCAGCCGTGCCAGCCAGCGAAGGTCTCCATAATCCAGCCCGACAGCGGACCGCCGATCATGCCGGAGAGCGGAATCGCGACGAACCAGAGCACCGTCATGCGCGCCCGGCGATGCGCGGGAAACCAGTAGGTGAGATAGAGCAGCAAGCCCGGCGCCAGCCCGGCTTCGGCGACGCCAAGCAGAAAGCGCAGCAGATAGAACTGCCAGGCGCTCTCGACAAAGGCAAAGGCGCCGGAGATCAGCCCCCAGGTGATCATAATGCGAGCGATCCAGCGGCGCGCGCCGACGCGGTGCAGGATCAGGTTGCTCGGCACCTCGAAAAAGAAGTATCCGAGGAAAAAGATCCCGGCGCCGAGGCCGTAGACGGTTTCGCTTAGCGAAAGATCGTCCATCATCTGCAGCTTGGCGAAGCCAACGTTAACGCGATCCAGATAGGCGCAGAGGTAGCACAGCATTAAAAACGGCATCAGACGCCAGGCGATTTTGCGATAGGCGCCGTCGCGCGCAGCGACAGCCGCACTGATATTCAGCGTGGTCATGATAGTCACCCTTGCAGTTAACCAGCAGCCAGGCTGCTGGAGAAAAGGAGCCGATCAGTGGATCAGCATGCCGCCGTTCACGTCTAAGGTGATGCCGGTGAGGTAGCTGGAGAGATCGCTGGCAAGAAACAGCGCGGCGTGGGCCACGTCGTCAGCCGCGCCGAGGCGTCCAAGGGGAATCGAATCGATAATGGCGTGGCGCCGTTCATCGTGCAGCAGCCCGCCGGTGATATCGGTCTGGATCAGGCCAGGGGTCAGCGCGTTAACGCGGATCTGATCCGGGCCGAACTCGCGCGCCATCGCTTTGGTCAGACCGAGAACGCCCGCCTTGGCGGCGCTATAGTGCGGGCCGCCGAAGATGCCGCCGCCGCGCTGCGCCGACACCGAGGAGAGGCAGACGATGCTGCCGCCGCCCTGACGCTGCATGACAGGGATCACCGCCTGCGACATCAGCAGCGTGCCGCGCAGGTTGACATCGAGGATGCGGTTATAATCTTCGGCGGCGATCTCCAGAGTTTTAACCGGCTGCGTGATGCCCGCGTTATTTACCAGCACGTCGATACGGCCATATTCATTCATGACCTGCGCGACGGCGCGCTGAATCGCCTCGGCGTCGGTGACGTTGGCCGCGAGGCCCAGATGGCCAGATCCCAGCGCCAGCGCGTTGCGCTGTGCCGCTGCCTCATCGAGATCGAGCACCACCACGCGAGCGCCGTGATGGGCGAAGCAGGCAGCCGTGGCGCGTCCGATACCGCGCTCAGAGGCGGCGCCCGTAATAATCGCAACTTTATCGTTCAGCAACATATGTGGCTCCAGATTCTTTTTTTATAGGGTTCGGTATCGCTACCGGCAGGGTTCCCTCTCAGCATCAGAAAAGCCGGCCAGAGTGGCAATGCAAAAAAATTCATTTGATGCTGAATGAAACTGTTGGTTTGATGGAGTTAACATTTCCCGCAGGTTAAAACGGATATAAATCACAAAAACGAGCAATGGAGAGAGTATGGAAAAGCCGGTCAGTCCACTGCCTTCTTTAAAAGCGCTGCGCGTATTTGAAGAGGTGGCGCAAACTGGAAATGTGGCGCGGGCCGCAGAAAAATTAAATATTACGCCGTCAGCGGCGAGCCACCAGCTGGCGAAACTGGAAAAAGCGCTGGGCTGCATTTTGTTTCACCGTTCAGCGAAAGGGGTGCTGCTTACTTTGGCGGGCGAGCGCTATTTAGAAGAGATCCGCCCGCTGATCCTCGGCCTGACGCAGGCGACGTCGCGTATTCGCGATGAGAAAGATCGCAGTGCGCTGCGTATTCACTGCGCGCCCAGCTTTGGACTGCTGTGGCTGCTGCCGCGCATTCATAAATTTCGCGACGCCCATCCGGAAATACAGGTAACGCTCTCCTGCTCCTATGAGAATTTATCCTTTAGCCGCGATAACATCGATATTGCCGTGCGCCATGGATTTCCCGAGTGGAAAGCGTTTGAAATAAAAACCATCCGTCATGAAAAAATGTCGGTGCTGGCGTCGCCAGCTTATCTGGAGAAATATCCGCTGCGTGAACCGGCCGAGCTAAATAATCACGCGCTGATCCTCTCTGAGTCGCCGTTAATTCAGTGGCCGCAGTGGTTCGCCATGCAGCAATTGTCGCAGCCGACCCAAGAGTGGCTGTTTCGCTTTGACCGTTCTTATATGAGCCTGGAAGCGGCGATGCTTGGCCACGGGCTGATTTTCGAAAGCGAACTGCTGGCCGCCGATTATCTGCGCAGCGGCAAACTGGTGAAGGTGTTTGACGCTGAACTGAGTTTGCCGGTCAGCGCCCATCACCTGGTCTATCCGCGTGGCTATGCGCAGTTTCCACGCGTCAGCTACTTTCTGCAGTGGATCCAGGCGCAGCTGGACGCGCAGCCGCATTAGCCACGATATCGAACCGCCTCGACAAAGGCGGCAAAAGCGGAAGAGGTGTTGCGTCGGTTGGGATAGTAGAGGTGGAACCCCTCGAACAGCGGACTCCAGTCGGCCAACACCTCAATCAGGCGGCCCGCCTCGATATGGGGCCGCGCCATATGCTCCGGCACACAGGCCAGGCCGATGCCGTCCAGCGCGCCGTTCATCACGTGAATAATGCTGTTGGATAACAGCGGACCGTTCACCCGAATAGTGAGTTTGCGGCCCGCTTTTTCAAATTCCCACGCGTAGACGCTGCCGCCTGGCGAGTGACGAATATTAATACAGCGGTGCGCCGTGAGATCCTGAGGGATCACGGGAACGGGATGCGACTGAAAATAGGCGGGCGTGCCGACCACTGCCAGCCGCCAGTCTGGCCCCAGCCGCACCGCAATCATATCGCGGCTGATCGATTCACCCAGCCGAATGCCGGCATCAAAACGCTCGGTGATAATATTGGTAAAGCCGTAGTCGATGCAGATTTCCACGCTGATATCGGGGTATTGCGCGAAAAAAGCGGGCAGCGCAGGGCGCAGCAGGCTCTCGGCGGCGTCGTCGGAACAGGTGATGCGGATATTGCCGGCCGGGGTGTCGCGTAATTCGCCGATACGCGCGATTTCGCTGTTGATCTGTTCGAATAACGGCGCGACCGACTGCAACAGGCGTTCGCCCGCCTCCGTCGGGGCGACGTTACGCGTGGTGCGCGCCAGCAGGCGCACGCCGATGCGCTCTTCCAGATTGCGAATGGTATGGCTGAGGGCCGACGGACTCACGCCCAGACCCGCCGCCGCGCGGGTAAAGCTCTGCGCTCTGGCCACCGCAATAAACGCCTGAATGTCATTCATCTTTTCCCGCCTGATTGCTGATTTTAATTCACAGAATTCGGAAAATTAGCCTATTCAGGCCGGGGGATCCAACCTCAATTACGCTATCGCACAGATGATTAAAAGCGCCGACCCGCTGAGAAAAGCCCGGCCGCGGCCCTTGCGAGGATTAATGAATTTTGCTCAGCAGCGTATGCGGCGCGGGCCGGTTACTCATTCCATTATTCTCTGTAAGGATAGGGAGAAATTGCGAGCCATTAAGACCGGAGCCCCATGGAAATTCAGATAAACAATCAAACCCTTGAGGTCGAAGCCGACGGCGACACGCCGTTACTCTGGGTGATACGCGACGACCTCGGCATGACCGGCACCAAATATGGCTGCGGTCTGGCGCAGTGCGGCGCCTGCTCGGTAATGATCGACGGTCAGGTGGTGCGATCCTGCGTGACGCCGCTGGATAGGGTGGCAGGAAAAGAGATCACCACCATCGAAGCGATTGAAAAGGACGAGATGGGCAAACGCGTGGTGGCGGCCTGGGTGAAGCATCAGGTGCCGCAGTGCGGCTACTGTCAGTCGGGCCAGGTGATGGCAGCGACCGCGCTGCTCAGGCAGAACGCACATCCTTCCGACCAGCAGATCGCGGCGGCGATGGTGAATCTCTGCCGCTGCGGCACCTATAACGCCATCAGCGCGGCCATCCACGAGGTGGCGGAACAGGGAGACGCGCAGTGAAAAAATCTCTGCAATCATCTGCATTCACGTCCGGCGACGAGCCCGCCAACCTGTCGCGCCGCCGTTTTCTGCTGGCGACAGGCGGCGTCGCGGGCGCGCTGGTGCTGGGGATCGGCCTGCCTGTGGAGCAGACCCGCGCGCAGGTGGCGCAGCAGGCGCTGCCGCCCGGCACGCGCGTGCCCGCTTTTCTGGCGATCCGCCCGGACGGCAGCGTGCGCTTTCTCTCGCCGTTTATTGAGGGCGGACAGGGTATTTTTACCGCCATGGCGCAGATCGTCGGCGAAGAGCTGGATGCCGATCCCGCCAGCTTCGTGGTAGAGAACGCGCCAGCGGGAGAGCAGTACAAGGTCATGGAGAGCGGGATGCGCATCACCGGCGGCAGCCAGTCGGTGCGCACCAGCTACATGACGATGCGTCGCCTCGGCGCGCTGGCGCGCCATATGCTGCTGCAGGCGGCGGCGACCTCGCTAGACGTGCCGCTCGCCTCGCTGCGCACCGAACCGGGAAAGGTGGTGCACGACGCCTCCGGCCGGACGCTGAGCTACGGCGATCTGGCGAGCCGCGCGCGCGATCTGCCGATCCCGCCAGCGGATGCGGTCGCCTTAAAAGATCCCACGCAGTTCCGCTGGATCGGCAAGCCGGTCAAGCGTCTCGACGCCTGGGCGAAATCGACCGGGCAGGCGATCTACACCATCGACTGCCGCGTCGACAATATGCTGCACGCGGCGGTCCAGCACGCGCCGCGGCTGGGCATGACCGCCGGCGCGCTGCGCAACGAAGCGCAGGTGCAGGCGATGAAGGGCGTGCACTCGGTGCACCGCCTGCCGGGCGCGGTGGCGGTGGTCGCCGAGCGTTGGTGGCAGGCTAAACGCGCCGTCGAGACGCTACAGGTAGAGTGGCTGGCGCCTGCCGACGCAGAACTAATGCCAGCCGATTTTTCCTCGGCTGATTTTGCTCAAGCGCTGGCGAACCAACCGGGCGAGAGCCAAGAGGCAGAGGTAAAAGGCGATTTCGCAGCGGGTTTCGCCGCCGCCAGAAGTACGATAAGCGCAACCTACCATAGCCAGTACCTTAACCACGCCCAGCTGGAACCGCCTTCGGCGCTGGCGCGCTTCAACGGTGACGGCACGCTGGAGCTGTGGATCCCCAATCAGGCGCCGGAGATGTTTCAGGGCGAGGTGGCGAAGCGCACCGGACTGGACGCCGAGAAGATCTTTATTCATTCCCCGCTGCTGGGCGGCTTTTTCGGCCGTCACTTCATCTACGACGGCGCGATGGCCTGGCCGCAGGCGGTTGAACTGGCGAAGGCGGTCGGTCGTCCGGTCAAGTTGATCTGGAGCCGCGAAGAGGAGTTTCTGCGCGACACCCATCGTCCAATGGCGGCGGTGCGCTTCCGCGCCGGTCTGGATAGCGAGGGCTATCCGCTGGCGCTGGAAGCGATCAGCATCTGCGAAGGTCCGACCGAAGGTATCTCCGGCAAGCAGGGTGATAAGCTCGATCCCACCGCGACCGAAGGCCTCACCGGCAAAGCCTACGGCATCCCGCACGTACGCATTGCGCAGATCTATAAAAAAGGGCCGGTAAAGCTCGGCTACTGGCGCTCGGTCGGCAATTCGATGAACGACTTTCTCTATGAATCATTTTTCGACGAGATCGCCGACAGCGGCAAGCTCGATCCCTTAGCGCTGCGCCTGCGTCTGCTGAAGGGAAATGCCCGCCTGACGACGCTGCTGGAAGCGGTGGTCGATCTCTCTGGCGGATGGAAGCCCGGCCCCTATACCGCCGAGGATGGCAGTCGACGCGCACGCGGCGTGGCGATGGCGTCGCCGTTCGGCACCGAGGCGGCCGCGATAGCGGAAGTGTCGATCGAGAACGGGCAGGTCAGGGTGCATCGGGTTTGGGAGGCGATCGATCCCGGCAGCATCGTCAATCCGGCCATCGTCGCGGCGCAGGTCAACGGCGCGGTGGCGCTGGGGCTGTCGCAGGTGCTGCTGGAAGAGGCGCTGTTCGAAAAGGGCCAGCCGGTCGCGCGCAATTTCGACCTCTATCCGATTCTGCCGCCGTCGCGCATGGCGCAGGTTGAGGTGCGCATTATCGAAAGCGGGGCAAAAATGGGCGGCATCGGCGAACCGCCGCTGCCCGCCGTGCCACCAGCGGTGGCGAATGCCGTCTCCAGGCTGACCGGGCAGCGTATCCGCTCTATGCCGCTGTCGCGCTACAACTTTACCTGAGCCGCAGGTTCTTAAGGAAAACATCATGACCAGGAAAAGGCTCTGTTTGCTGCTGATAGCGACGCTTATTATCGTAACCGGCGCACTAGTGTGGATGCTGCGCACGCCAGCGTCGCCTTTCGATAACGCGGCGGCCTCCAGCTCGCCCGATCTTATCCAGCGCGGCGAATATGTCGCGCGTCTCAGCGATTGCGTCGCCTGCCACAGCACGCCGGAGAACGCACCGTTTTCCGGCGGTCTGACGATGGCGACGCCGGTTGGCAATATCTACACCACCAATATCACGCCCGACCGGACGAGCGGTATTGGCCGCTACTCGCTGGCCGACTTCGACCGCGCGGTGCGCCAGGGCGTGGCGCAGGACGGGCATCGGCTCTATCCGGCAATGCCGTTTCCCTCTTACCAGAAGCTGAGCGATGAGGATATCCGCGCCCTCTATGCCTTTATGATGCACGGCGTGCAGCCCGCTTCGCGGCAAAACCAGCCGTCGGACATTCCCTGGCCGCTCAATATGCGTTGGCCGCTGGCGCTGTGGCGCGCCGCTTTTGCCAGCGGTGAGCCCTGGCAGCCAGCGGCGAACCGCGACGAGCGCTGGAACCGGGGCGCTTATCTGGTGGAAGGCCCAGGCCACTGCGGCAGCTGCCATACGCCGCGCGGGCTGGCCTTTAATGAGAAGGCGCTTGATGCGAGCAGCCCGGACTACCTGGCGGGCGCGCTGCTTGATGGCTGGTACGCGCCCAGCCTGCGCGGCGACGCCGGCAGCGGCATAAGCCGCTGGAGCGAGGATGACGTGGTGACGTTTTTGAAAAGCGGGCGCAACGCGCACGCCGTGGTGTTCGGCTCGATGACCGACGCGTTCAATAACTCCACCCAGTTTATGCGCGACGACGATCTGCGCGCCATTGCGCACTACCTTAAGTCGCTGCCGCCGGGCAGCAACGACAGCGGCCACGCCTGGCGTTATGTGCAGCAAAGCAGTCAGGGCGCAAGCCGCCGTCCCGGCGAGCAGACTTTTATCGCGCGCTGCAGCAGCTGCCATGGTGCAGACGGCCGCGGGCAGGCGCCGTGGATCCCGCCACTGGCCGGCGCCACCTCGATGCAGGTCGACGCCTCTTCGGCGATCAATATCGTGCTGAACGGTTCCGCGAGGGTGGTCACCAACGGCGTACTGGACGCCTACCGTATGCCGCCATACCGCAAACAGCTTTCGGATCAGGAGACGGCGGAGGTGCTCAACTATATTCGCTCATCCTGGGGCAACAGCGGCGCGCAGACGGAGGCGAAAGCGGTGGCTGAAATGCGGCAGCACACCGATCCCGCCAGCATCAACCCCATTGTTCTGCAGATGCGGTGAGTCAGAGCGAGAGGTGTCGTCAATTGATGAGTTTGATTCACAATTACATCCGGTTTATCCAGGTTAATTCAAGGCCGCAGTTCAGGTAGCCTCTTACAGCCCTGAAACTTATGGATTAACCTATGACGACTTTCTCAACACACACCGCATCGCGCCACCACGCCGCCTGGGGCGCTATCTTCTCGATGGCCCTGGGCGTCGTGGTGCTGATCGCTTCGGAATTTATGCCCGTCAGCCTGCTGACGCCGGTGGCGCAGGATCTGGGCATCAGCCAGGGACAGGCGGGCCAGGCGATCTCCGTCAGCGGGTTTTTCGCCGTGCTGACCAGCCTGCTGAATACGCCGCTTACTGGCCGCTTCGACCGCAAAAAGGTGCTGATCGCCTTTACGCTTTTGCTGACAATTTCCGGTCTGACTGTCACATTCGCGCCAGACGGACTAATTTTTATTGTCGGACGCGCGCTGCTTGGCGTGGCGATTGGCGGATTCTGGTCGATGTCCACCGCGACCATTATGCGTCTTGCGCCGCCGCATGCGGTGGCGAAAGGGCTGGCGCTGATCAACGGCGGCAACGCGCTGGCGGCCACCATCGCCGCGCCGCTGGGAAGCTTTCTCGGTCAGTATATCGGCTGGCGTGGGGCGTTTTTTATCGTCGTGCCGCTGGCCGTCGCCGCGTTTATCTGGCAGTGGCGCGCGCTTCCTTCGCTGCCGGCGCAGGCCGATAACCAGCGCGCCAGTCCGCTGCGTCTGCTGGGCTTGTCGCACGTCGCGGCGGGAATGGCGGCGATCCTGGCGCTGTTTATGGGGCAGTTCGCGATTTTCACCTATCTGCGGCCCTTTATGGAGTCGGTAACCGGCGCCAGCGTCAGCGAGCTTTCGTTTATTCTGCTGCTGTTGGGCGCCGCCGGGCTGGCTGGAACCTGGTCAATCGGCCTGCTGCTGCAAACCCATCTGTTTCGCTGGCTGATCCTGATCCCGCTGGCGATGGCGGCGATCGGGGCGCTGCTGATCTGGCAGGGGCGCTCGTTGCTTATCACCGGCGCGCTGTTAGCCGCGTGGGGACTGGTGTCGACGCCCGCGCCGGTGGCCTGGGGACTCTGGCTAAGCCGCGCGCTGCCGGAGAGCGCGGAGGCGGGCGGCGGCCTGATGGTCGCGGTGATCCAGCTGGCGATCACCCTGGGCGCCGCGCTGGGTGGCGAGCTGTTCGACGCCGTGGGTTGGTGGAGTCCGTTTGCCTTTGGCCTGGCGCTACTGCTCCTGTCGGCGCTGTTTGCCGTACTGGCAAGCCGACGCTATCTTCACAGCGATGCCGCATCAGCAGAGGCATCGCCAACTTAATTATCGCCAGGGCACGCCCTGGCTTAACCGTTGCCGGAGGCATCAGGTCATGCACAACCTTGATATGCAGGTATTGAACGTGGGATTGCAGTGGGTTGACACGCATGAGGTCTGGCTCTGTACGGTGCTGTCGACCTATGGATCGTCGCCACGTCCGCCAGGGGCGATGATGATCATCAGGCAACAAGGTTACTACTGCGGCTCGCTTTCAGGCGGCTGCGTGGAAGAGAGTTTTATCGAACGCATTGATCAGGACGCGTTTCCCGCCGCCAGCCAGGTGGTGCGCTACGGCGAAGGCGGCTTTGAGCCGGACAGGGCGCTGCCGTGCGGCGGCGTGCTGGAGATCCTGGTGGAGAAGCTGTCGCCCGGCGCAACCAGTCGCGCCTATTTGCAAAAAATGATTGATGCGCTGACCGCCGCCACGGCGGTGAAAAAGAAGCTTATTTTGCCGCATGCCTGTCACGCGCTGGAGCCCGCCGCCTATACCAACAGCACGATCACCTACCGCGATGGCGCCGCCATTACCCTGACGCTCTCGACCGCGCCGCGGCTGGTGATCGGTGGACTCTCCAGCGTGGCGGTGTTTTGCGCCAACTTTGCCGTCGCGCTCGGTTTCGAAACCATCGTTTGCGAGCATCGGGAAGAGGCGCTGGAGAATATGGCCGCCTTGCTGGACGCCAACGTCAGGCTGATAAAGCAGTTTCCCGCCGTTTATCTGGAGCGGGAAGGGTGTCATGCCGGCACGGCGATCCTGTCGCTGACGCACGATCCGCGCATTGATGACCTCACCATGATGGAGGCGGTGAACCTGCCTGCGTTCTATATCGGCGCCATGGGGTCGAGAAAGAACAGCCACAGAAGAAAAGAGCGGCTGGGCCAGTATGGCGACCTCGAGCCTGAACAGGTGAGCCGCATTCACGCGCCGGTCGGGCTGGATATCGGCAGTAAAACCCCGTCCGAGATCGCGCTGTCGGTAATGGCGGACATCGTGCGCTACAAAAACGGCTGCGTAACGGCGGTCGCGCCGCCCCTTGCAGAGGCGTGGGAGCAGGGAAGTCTGATATGAAGATCGCCGTTCTGGTGATGGCCGCCGGATTTAGCCGGCGTTTTAAAGCAGGCGGCGGCGAGCATAAGCTGCTGGCGTTACTGAACGGTAAACCGGTGTTGCAGCACACGCTGGCGCACGTTGCCGCGACCGGACTCGACTTTTTCGTGGTGACGCGCCCTGAAGATGCGCCGATACGGGCGCTTATCCCCGCAGGCCGCGCGGTGATCTGCCGCAGCGAGGGCATCGGCGACTCTATCGCCGCCGGCGTAGGCGCCAGCGCGGCGTATGACGGCTGGCTGATTACGCTGGGCGATATGCCGTTTTTAACCAGCGAAAGTCTGCTGGCCGTCGCCAGTGCGCTGCATTATGCGCCGCTGGCGCGTGCGGAAGTCGCGGGCAAGCAGGGGCATCCGGTAGGATTTCAGCGCGCCTTCTATCCCGCGCTTATCAGCCTGAGCGGCGACACCGGCGCCCGCGCGGTGCTTAACAGCGCGCCCTGTCAAAGGGTGAAACTGGCGGACAAGGGCTGCGTGCTGGATATCGATACGCCGCTTGATCTTCAGCGCGGCACGGGCGCTGAATAACCGTTCAGCCGGCGCGGTTTTCGGCTGAGCGTCAAGGGATTTAAAGCCTGTTCGCCATCGTATTCAACGCTAACGGCTGACGGATCAGCCTGATGCTCAGGCCCGCGCCCAGGGCGAGGCAACAGGCAATCGCCATCGTCGCGATAACAAAAGCGTGGGTGATATCCTTTTCGGCGTCGCTGGTTCCCAATGTATTGTAGAAAAGGGTGCCGATGACCGCGACGCCAAGCGCCGTGCTGATCTGCAAAGTCGACGTCGTCACGCCGGCAATCATGCCTGAAAATTCTGGCGCAACGCGGCCGGTGATCATGCGCACCAGCGTTGGCATCGCCAGACCCTGACCAAACCCAATGATAAACAGCAGCGCGCCTGCTGGCGCCATCGGCGGTATAGCCTCTACGGTGGTTGCATTAATTAACCCGACCAGCCCGATTAATCCTGCGGCTTCGCATGCCATCCCTGTGCTGCACAGATAATTACCGGCAAAGCGCCGCAGATAAGGCGTGGTTAACGGGCCAGTCAGAAAGCCGGCGCCAAAAGGCAGGAAAACCAGGCCTGCGTTGAGCGCGTCAAAATGTAATGCTTTTTGCAGATAGACCGTAAACAAGAGAAAGAAGGCCGCGAGTGAATAGAATAGCAGCGCGATAACCAGTCCCAGCCCAATTCCCGGCGCGCCCAGCACGCCAGGATCGAGCAGCGGCGCGCCGCCTTGCTGGCTCAGCCGTGTTTCATAGCGCCACGTCATAAAGGCCAGCAAGGGAACGGTAAGAAAGAGGAGCCATATCCACCAGGTCCAGCCGGTTTCCCGGCCTTCAATCAGAGGAATAATCAGCGCGCTCAGGGTGGCCGTTACCAGCAGCATCCCGCCTGGATCGAGTTTTCGGGCATTTTTCGCTCGGGTTTCTTTTAATAACCGCACGCCAAACAAAATGACAAACAGCGCGACCGGCAGGTTAATAAGGAAAATGGCGCGCCAGCCCAGATGAAAGAGGTCAAGGGCGATCAGGGTGCCGCCCAGCGCCTGACCGACAACCGCGGCCAGACCAAACACTGCGCCATATAAACTGAGCGCTAAAGGCTTCTCTTTTTCAGGGAAAAGGGCCTGCACCGACGCCAGCGCCTGCGGGGCCATAATGGCGGCAGTTGCGCCTTGCAGAATGCGTCCTGCAATGAGCATCCCGGGAGAAACCGCCAGGCCGCATAACAGAGAGGCGCAGGCGAAACCCATTAACCCCAGAAAAAACATTTTTCCCCGGCCATAGAGATCGCCCAGCCGACCGCCGGTCATCAACATAACCGCATAGACGGCAGCATAGGATGAGATAACCAGTTGTTCGGCTGAGGAGGACGCGCCCAGTCCGGCCTGGATTGAGGGCAAAGCCACGTTCACAATAAAAAAATCGAGCGGCGGAAGAAATGCGCCAACCAGTAAGAGAGAGAACATCAGCCAGCGGCGCGGTTCGGGTTGCGTAACAGTTAATAAAGTCATAGCAGACTCCACGTGGAAGTAGTGAGAGTCATGATGGTTCTTACAGGATTGTCTGAGAACTGCCATTTTTGTTAGTTCAGCGTTCATTTTTGAACGGATGGTTTTACGTGTGAGTGTCAGGATTGATGCCGATGGCCAGACTCAGGTTTTTTTGCGTGGTGAGCTGGATAATGCCAGGGTGTCTGGATGCCGGTTTAACAGGATAATATGAGTGCATATAATGTATATTATGTTAAATATGGTATTTATAACCATCCGCTTGTGTGGTTCAGCCTGCTGCTCTCGTCCCCTTTTATCTGCTTTCATTAAGCCACAGACAAGCGATAACCCTATTCCCTGGTACCGAGCCTGAATGCGGCTTTAATTTAGGCGCTCAGCCTTCAGGGTTTCAGAATGACTTTGGTCCAGCCCTCGTCGCGATCGTCAAAATGCTTATAACCCTCTGCGGCTTCTGACAGCGGTAGCCGGTGTGAGATAATCTGCGCCGGGTTCGCCTTGCCGTGATGGATAAGTCTGGCGAGCTGACGGTTATAAGCCTTTACGTTGCACTGGCCGGTCTTGATCGACTGACCTTTAAACCAGAAGTTGCCAAAATCGAAAGGCATCTTGCCCTGTTTGGCCAGTTCAGTTGCCGCGCCGGGATCCTGCGGAACAAACACGCCTACGGCGCCAATGCCGCCCGTCGCTTTAGTTGACGCCACCAGACTATTCATCGTGGCGGAGTTATTCTCGTGACCATGTTTATTGCAGCACTGGTAGCCTACGCATTCGCAACCGCAATCCGTGCCGCGCCCATCGGTTAACTCGAGAATTTTATTCACCGCATCATCGCCCACGCCATTAATGGCGACTGCGCCGATTTTTTCAGCCAACGCCAGCCGATCGGGATGTGTATCTACCACAAACACCTGTGATGCGCCTTTGATAATGGCGGAATGCGCTGCCATTAAGCCGACCGGACCCGCACCATAAATAGCGACGCTTTCCCCTGGCCGTAATCCTGCCAGTTCGGTGGCATGCCAGCCGGTGGGAAATATATCAGACAGGAGGACGTAGTCTTCTTCCTTTTCAGCCGCATCCGGCGGTAAGACCAGGCAGTTAAAATCGGCATAAGGAACGCGCAGTAGCTCCGCCTGTCCGCCATCCCACTCCCCCATTTCGGCAAAGCCGTAGGCGGCGCCAGCCGCTCCTGGGTTAGCCGTCAGGCAATAGCCAGTTAACCCTTTTTCGCAGTTTTCACAGAAGCCGCAACCAACATTGAATGGCAGGCAGACATAGTCACCCACTTTGATTCGCTCTACGGCGCCACCGATTTCAATGACCTGCCCCATATTTTCATGACCGAATATGCGCCCTTGCTCAAAGCTGGTGCGGCCTTCGTACATATGCAGGTCAGAACCGCAGATGTTGGTGGTGGTAATGCGAACCAGCACATCGGTTGGACGAACAATCTTTGCGTCCGGAACATCTTTTACTGACACATCGAAAGGTCCGTTGTAAACAACCGCTTTCATAATGTTCTCCTCTTGTGAGTGATCGGTTTAATGGCGGCGACCCGCTGCTGTCGCCGCCATTAATGTTGCCGCCTCGTCAATCAAACATTTTGATTGATTAATAAGTGTAGAGCATCTTTATGTTAAAGGGTTGTGCTAATGATTTCGCTTAATCACTAAAGACACCGGCTGCGCTTAGCCAAAAATTTTGAACGAAGCGGGAGTGAGTATTATTCGATGCTAACAATGGTGACCCAGTTTGCATCTTTGCCAACAGGTGCTTCAGCGACCCTGTGTAGCTCGCCGCTTTCGCGGTCAATGGCGTAGCTGCCAATCACCGCGCTTTTCTCGCCGCTGGCGATTAGCCAGCGCCCGTCTGACGTAATCGCGATGCCGCGCGGCTGCTTTTCTACCGGCCAGCTGCCGATCGGCTGCAGTTTTCCATCCTGCTGACTGACGCGGTAGCCCGTAACCGTGCTGCTGGTCCGCTCCGTCACATAGAGAAATCGCCCATCAGGCGTCATTTTGATATCGGCCGCCCAGATGCGCGGCGTGGTGTCGCTGTAGCTGGCGGTGCGCTCAACGCCGTGCTGCAGATGATATTTCTGCGCGACCGCGCTGGGATAGGCAGCGATCTGTGTCAGCGTGCCATCCGGCTGCCGCGCGAACTGCACGATGGCGCCGCTCATTTCGCCAACGTTATAAAGGAAGCGGTTATCCGGTGACAGCACCGAGTGACGCGGCCCGTTTTTCGCCGCCGTCGCAACGAAACCGTCGCCGACCGGCGTAAGCTGGCCATCCTGATGCAGCGCCAGCTGCAGAACGCGATCGGTGCCCAGCACGCCGACATAGGCGGAGTGATTCGTCGCATCGACAATCACCGAGTGCGCGGCGTGCCCGGCCTGTATCTCCTCGACAAACGGCGTCGTTACTTTTCCGTGGGCACCTAAACGATAAACATGCACCAAACCGCTGTCATAGGACGCCGCCAGCAAAAAGCGCCCTTGCCTGTCCAGGCTAATGTAGGGATAGCTTGCGGCGGCCGCGCTCTCCGACGCCGGCGTTAACGCCCCGGTTTTGCCGTTGATGGACCAGCTCACCAGCCGCATCGGCTGGCTGCGCACCGCAGCATAGAGTGTTTTTTTATCGGGGCCGATCGCCATTGGCATCACCTTGCCACCCGCCGGCGTGTCGCCTAGCGGCTTCAACTCGCCGGTCTGGTCGTTTAAGGCGTAGCGCGCGATAGTGCCATCCTCCGCCGCCGAAACGTAGACAAAGGTCTGGGCCAGCAGCGACCCGCTGAAAGCCATGCCGAGCAGGAGAATCGACTGGCGCAGCGCCAGGGAGTTATTCATGTGTTACCTCAGTAAGTTAAGTGTTGTCGCTTCAGGTATACGCGGCCGCACGCGACGAGGTTATGTGTGGCTGCCTGAGGCCTGTTGTGAGGTTGCCCAAAATGCCTGCGCATTCATATTGTTACATAGTTGTTATTTTTTATCATTTGTGCAGAAATGCGTGCTGGCTCACTGCGCAAGACGTCGCTAACGCGCTGACCTGCATCAGATTATCAGCAATGACCAATGCGGTTAAATCTGGCCCTGCCCGAACCTGCTACTCTTAGCCTCCACATCTGGAGGATCCATGAATTCACTAATTGATATTTTTACCAGCCATAAAAGCGAACGCAGCTTTACCGAGCAGCCTGTTGACGACGCGATTCTGGATCGCATTATCAGCACCGCGTATCGCGCCCCGACCTCAGTCAACTCGCAGCAGGTTTCCGTCGTCGTCACGCGCGACGCGGCAAAGCGCAAGGAAATCTCCCAGATTGCCGGTGGTCAGCCATGGATCGCCAAAGCGCCAGTGTTTCTTACCTTCGTGCTGGATATGCATAAATCCCGCGTCGCGATGGAGGCGATCGGCCGCGAGCAGATCGCGCAGCAGAGCATTGAGAGCATCGTATCCGGTTCGACCGATGTGGGCATTGCGCTGGGCTCGGTGATGGCCGCCGCGCGCGCGGAAGGCCTGGGCATCGTGCCGATCGGCGGCATCCGCCGCGATCCTGAGGCGCTGATTAGCCTGCTGGAACTGCCGGAATATACCTTCCCGGTCGCGGGCGTGGTCATCGGCTATGTCGATGAACCGTCGCACCAGAAACCGCGCCTGCCGCTGGAGACCTTCCGTCACGAAGAGGCCTATCGCACAGCAGGCCTGGAGGAGAAGATTGCCGCCTACAATCAGGAGATGGTGCAGCACTGGCAGAACATCGGCCGCTCTGACGGCGAAAGCTGGAGCGAAAGCGTAAGCGGCTATTATCAAAATATCTACTTCCCGCACGTGCTGGGCGCGCTGAAAAAACAGGGCTTCGGCAACGACAAATAACTCCCGCCTCGCTCAGGCAAACGCCTGAGCGTCGCCCTTCTCTTTTTTGCTCTCCGCCTTTCGCCATCATCCACCCGCTGCTACGGCAGACGGATTCTTAACTACGCTTAATGGTTGCTATACCCCTACAAAAATGGAGAGAACCCATGAGCGATGATGAGCGTAAACCGACGACAACCGATGCCGGCATTCCCGTCGCCAGCGATGAACATTCGCTGTCGGTCGGCCCTGATGGCCCGCTGGTACTGCACGACCACTATCTCATTGAGCAGATGGCAAATTTCAACCGTGAACGCATCCCGGAGCGGCAGCCGCACGCCAAAGGCAGCGGCGCGTTCGGCTATTTCCACGTCACCGATGACGTCAGCAAGTACACCAAAGCCGCCGTGTTCCAGCCCGGCGCGCGCACCGACGTGCTGCTGCGCTTCTCTACCGTAGCGGGCGAACGCGGCAGCCCGGACACCTGGCGCGATCCGCGCGGCTTCGCCCTGAAGTTCTATACCACCGAAGGCAACTACGACATGGTGGGCAACAACACGCCGGTGTTCTTCATCCGCGACCCGATGAAGTTTCAGCACTTTATCCGCTCGCAAAAGCGTCGCGCCGACAATAACCTGCGCGATAACGACATGCAGTGGGACTTCTGGACCCTTTCGCCGGAATCGTCGCATCAGGTCACCTGGCTGATGGGCGACCGCGGCATTCCAAAAACCTGGCGCCATATGAACGGCTATTCCAGCCATACCTATATGTGGGTCAACGCCGAAGGCGAAAAATTCTGGGTGAAGTATCACTTCCACACCGACCAGGGCATCGAGTTTCTCACTCAGGAAGAGGCCGACGCGCTGGCCGGAAAAGATATCGATCACCACACCCGCGACCTCTTCTTCTCCATTAAAGAGGGCAAATTCCCCAGCTGGACGCTCTACATGCAGATCATGCCGTTCGCCGAGGCGGAAACCTATCGCTATAACCCGTTCGATCTCACTAAGGTCTGGCCGCACGGCGACTATCCGCTGATCAAGGTGGGCAAGCTGGTGCTGAACCGCAACCCCACCGACAACCATGCGCAGATCGAACAGGCGGCGTTTGAGCCGAATAACCTGGTGCCGGGTATCGGCCTGAGTCCCGATAAAATGCTGCTGGGCCGCGTCTTCTCCTATGCCGACGCGCACCGTCACCGCCTGGGCGTCAACTACAAGCAGATCCCGGTTAACGCGCCGCAGTCGCCGGTTAACAGCTACAGCAAAGATGGCGCAATGCGCATTCATCCGGTTTCCGACCCGGTTTATGCGCCGAACAGCAAAGGCGGGCCGGCGGCGGACGGCGAGCGCTATCCCACCGACTCGACCTGGCCGGCCAGCGGCGAGATGGTGCGCGCGCCCTACACGCTGCGTGAAGATGACGACGATTTTGGTCAGGCCAATACGCTGATCAATAAAGTGATGGATGACGCGGCGCGCGATCGTCTGGTAGAGAACGTCAGCGGACATCTGCTGAACGGCGTAGAGGAGCCGGTGCTGTCGCGCGCCTTTGAATACTGGCGCAATATCGATCAGGCAACGGGCGACAGAATCGCCCTGAAGGTGCTGGAAACGCGGTCGAAACGGCAGACGCAGGCCTGAGCGCCGCGTGAAAAATAAAAAGCGCCCCGAGAGGCGCTTTTTTTTACCCTGATGCGGTTATTTCAGGCGGAACGCCACCACGCTGTCGCCGCTTTTGGTGCCGAGCGAGCCGTGGCCGCCCGCAGCGATCACCACATACTGCTTGCCATCTTTACCCATAAAGGTCGACGGCGTGGCCTGCGCGCCCGCGCTCAGCTCGGTCTGCCAAAGCAGCGCGCCGGTGGTGCTGTCATAGGCGCGGAAGAAGTTATCCGCCGTCGCGCCGTGGAACACCACATCGCCCGCCGTGACCAGCGGACCGCCGTGCGCCACCATGCCCATCGGGAAACCGAGTGGGAAACGGCCAGGCAGGAAGCTGGTGTTGAGGTTTTTCGTGGTGCCGACGCGGCGCAGCCATTCGGTTTTGCCGGTTTTCAGATCGACGCCGACCATACGGCCCCACGGCGGCGCGATGCAGGGTATGCCCAGCTCAGACGCGAACTGCTGAATATGGATAGCGTAGTCGCCGTGGAAGTTTTCATTCCAGTAGGGCGAGCCATCCTTAGTGAACAGGCGTTCGGTCGCGGTGGTCGGGGTACGTTTGATCAGGTTGTACTTGTAGGCCAGACGCACCGGCGCGGCGATCAGCAGCTGACGCTCGGGATCAACCGCAACGGAACCCCAGTTAAAGACGCCGATATTGCCCGGGAAGATCAGCGAGCCCTTCTCCGTCGCCGGCGTCCACGGATTGCCGTCGTAGCGCAGCTCGCGGAAGCCGATACGGCAGCTCATCTGATCGAACGGTGAAATGCCCCACATCGACTTTTCCGTCAGCGGCTGCGGGATAAAGTTCAGGCTGGACACCGGCTGGGTCGCGGCGAATTTCTCGCCCTCAACGCCGCCTTCGGTCGACACCTTCACCTGGTTAACCGGATAGATCGGCTGACCGGTCAGACGGTTAAGCACAAACAGGTTGCCGGTTTTCGTCGGCAGGATCACCGCCGGCTGCGGGTTGCCCTGATAGTCGATATCCACCAGCGACGGCTGAGACGGGTTATCGCGGTCCCACAGATCGTGGTTGGCGCTCTGATAACGCCATTTAAAGGCGCCGGTTTTCAGATCCAGCGCCACCAGCGCATCGCGGAATTTCTCCGTGTTGCTGTTGGGATCGCGCTCGATACCGACTTCATCCGGCGAGGCGTTGCCGAACGGCACGTAGACCAGGCCGTTTTTCAGGTCGGCGCTCAGCGTCGCCCAGGCCACCGGCGTATCCTGCGGATAGGTCGCATCCGCCGCAATCGGCTGGGTGTTGTCAGGCGTAGCGGGATCGAAGTTCCACACCAGACGGCCCGTCACGGCGTCATAGGCGCGGATCACGCCTGACGGGTTGCCACGGTTGAAGCCGTTATCCATCACCGAACCGCCGACAATTACCAGATTGCCCGCCACCAGCGGCGCAGAGGTTTGCATCAGCGCGTGCGGACGGACTTCGCCCATGTTGGCATGCAGATCGACCACGCCGTTCTGGCCGAAATCGGCGCAGGGTTTGCCGCTGTCGGCATCCAGCGCCACCAGCTGCGCATCGGTCGTGGCGTTATAGATACGCTTACGGCACAGCGCGGGCTGCGAGGCGCTGTTGGCCGCCGCTGCGCTGCTGGCGTCATAGAAGCTGACGCCGCGACAGGTCTGATGCTGCTGCATATAGGAGCGATCCTGCGGCGGCGCGTACTTCCACTTCACCGCGCCGGTTTCCGGATCGAGCGCGTGCACCTCGTTATGCGGCGTACAGAAATAGAGCATGCCGTTCGCCTTCAGCGGCGTCGCCTCGAAGGTATACTCGGTGGCGTCGTCGCTCTTGCGCAGATCGCCGGTGTGGTAGGTCCAGGCCACCTCAAGATCTTTCACGTTCTCTTTGGTGATCTGGTTCAGCGAGGAGAAGCGCAGCGCGTTAGTGGAGCCGCCATAGGCCGTCCAGTCGTTGCCGGCGCCGGTTGAGGCGGACGGCGTGCGCGCATTGGTGATGGTGCCCTGCTGCGGCAGCGGATCGTAAAAGCAGAGGCCGATCACCAGGGCGATCATCACCACCACCGTGGAGCCCAGGAAAGGATGAAACTTACGCTGGGTAAGCGGACGCACCACCCAGGGCAGCGCCAGCCATACGCCAATCAGACCAAACAGGTCGCCGCGCGGTATCCACTGCCATTTATCGAAGCCCGCTTCCCAGATTATCCAGAAGAGCGTGATCCACATCAGCAGCGCATAAAGCGTTAAGGCGCTGCGTTTATTCAGAAACAGCAGTATCGCGGTGAGCAATAAGCCTGCGGCCATCAGCGCATAAAACGCGCTGCCCCCCAGCAGCAGAAGCTTCCCGCCCATATACAGCATCGCCACGGCGACAATCGCCATCACGATACTGGTTAGCTTGTTAACCATGATCCTTCTCTTCCTCATTCAAGGGACGAAATAAAATAAATACACATAACTTCAACGTTATTTTAACTTAGGTAAATTTTTCGTAAAAACACATTATCTATCCAGCCTTTAGCCAGGCTAACGAATATCGGTGGTGTCAGCGCGGATAATCCTCTGCGCAGCGCGACATCGAGTAAGATTTCGGCGCGCAATGGTCGGCCGCAGCTAATAGATCACGCTGATTTACCGCACCTTTTGTTCAAGCCGCCGAGAATGACGCCACATTTATGTCACTTTCACCGGCGCCGCTGCACCTTAATGATGCGCAAGCGAACCATTAGCCTGCTTATTTCTGCCACGCGTGGGGCCAATGCCCGGTTAAACGCGCCCTTATTCTCTTCTGGCACCACTCTTGCTTCTCGGTTACTGACCATCATCTTGCAGGAGAAGCCGTATGCAGCCGAGTCGCTATCGTTACGTTATTTTTTCACTGTTATTCCTTGTCGCGCTGATCAACTACATCGATCGCGGCGCGCTGTCGTTTGCCGCTAACGCCATCTCGCAGGAGTACCACTTCAGCAAAGTGCAGCTGGGCGCGGTGCTGGGCTATTTTGGCTTCGGCTATCTCTTTGGTTCGCTGTGCGGCGGGTTCCTGGCGGATCGTCTTGGCACCCGAAAGGTGTGGCTGATGGCGGGCGTGCTCTGGTCTTTACTGGAGATTGCCACCGCCTGGGCGGGCGATTTAGGCGTCGCGCTGTTTGGCGGCTCGGCGATTATGGGCTTCGCTGCTCTGCGCATTCTGTTCGGCGTCTCTGAAGGCCCGGCCTACGCGCTGATGAACAAGGCGATCGCCCACTGGGCGCCGGACCGCGAGCGCGGCTTTGCGCTGAGCATTGGTCTGCTGTCGACGCAGGTCGGCTCGCTGCTGACTGCGCCGATTGCGGTCGGGCTGCTGCTGCTGACCCATGACTGGCGCATGATGTTTATCCTGTTGGGCTGTTTCTCGCTACTGGCGATGCTGCTGTTTGCGCGCCGCTTCAGCGACCTCCCTGAACAACAGCCCGCCGCCAACGCGGCAGAGCGCGCGCTGATCCGCAACGGGCAGCGGCAGGAGGCGCACGACGAGGCGCCGCTGCCCTGGTGGCGCTTCTTCACCAGCAGAACGCTGGTGTGCAACGCGCTGGGCTACTTCTCCTTCCTCTATATCACCTTTACGCTGGTGACCTGGCTGCCGAAATACCTGCAGGACAACTTTCATTACGACCTGCATTCACTCTGGTATGTGGCGATGATCCCCTGGAGCGGCGCCTGTCTTACCGTGCTGCTCGGCGGCCGCATCGCCGATCGTCTGCTGGCGCGCTTCAGCAACCTGCGCGTGGCGCGCAACGGCTTTGCCGCCGTGACGCTGCTCGGCACCGCCTGCTGTTTTATGGCCATCCCCTACGCTGGATCGGCCGCGGCGATTATTGCGCTGATGACGTTAGGCAACGCGCTCAACGCGATGGTCAATAACGTTTACTGGTCGGTGGTGATCGACGTGACGCCGAAAGCCTCTGTAGGCGCCTTTAGCGGCATGACGCTGGCGATCGCCAATCTCGCCTCGATTATCTCGCCGATGCTGTGCGGCTGGCTGGCGGAGTATTACGGCTACAACGCGATGTTTACCGTCACCGCCGTGATTGCGCTGGGCAGTATGCTGGCGATGACCCTGCTGCAGCCCGAGAAACGTCTGCAGCCGCAGCGCGCGTCCGGCGTGGCGCAGAGCGCGTTGTAGCCGCAGCGCGCGCCTACAGCTCATTGCGCGCCACCACGGTTTGCAGCGCTTCTCGCGCTTTCACGCGCTGAGCAATCGCCCACAGCTTCGGGGTATTTACCTGAAACCAGGCTTCACGCGGTTGCCAGCGCACCAGCACCGGCAGATAAGCATCAAGCAGCGTGATGTTATCGCCGAGCAGATACTCGCCATCGCCGATCTGCGATTCGAGCCAGCGATACCCCTGTTCGCGATGGGCGCTGGCGCGCTGGCGCAGCTCCTGCGCACCGGCGGTCGTCCAGCGCTGCGGATAGTCGCCGAGCGTAAAGGTGGGATAAATATTCGCCACCAGCCAGACCAGCCAGTGATAAAAGCGCTCGCGCTGCGGATCGCCAGCCGACGGGATCAGCGCAGGATGGCGATCCGCCAGCAGTAGCGCAATGGCGGCGCTCTCCGTTAACACTCGGCCATCCTCGTGCTGCAGGGTCGGCACCTGGCCCAGCGGATTAAGCGCCAGCAGCCGATCGCGAGCCTCGCCTGGCTGGTCGAAGCCAGAGACATCCACCCAGCGATAGGGTTCATCGCAGAGGCAAAGCATCAGTTCGCTAATTGCCGATCCCCATCCCGGCGCGCCGTAGAGCGTGAACATAGCCTTCTCCTGTTCGGGTTGTGACCGAATAAGTGTAGTCAGCCGTGGCGTTCGCAGAAGCGCTCGATGTCGTGGATAACCGTCTGCTGCAGTGGGGCGGAAGAGAGAGCGTGCAAAGACATAGAGGCCTCGTCTGGTCGGATATCTGGATAAGCGACGCATCAGGCGCGCCGGAATCAGCACTGACGGTAACGGGCAGAGATGACAGGCAAAAGACAGCAAGGGGGCGAGACCACGAAAAAAGGCGGAGTGGTTAGCTCCGCCTTTATTCAAGTTCCGGCTAGTGATCCTGGCCGGTCAGTTGCAAAAGGGCAACGATGATCTGCAAGATGACCCGGACGAGATCCAGGAGCAATCTAATCAGTTCCATCACTTTCCTTCTCCTTTACCAGGAGCGCGCTGTTCGGCTACCGAGGCTTTGACTCTACCCGCCGGGCGCCTAAGCACATCTTGTGGAGAGCGCTGAGCGGCACTCGTTGCTAAAGCCACAGGCCAGCACCACCTGATGCCTGCCGGGATTTTCAAAACCGTGCCCCTGGGAGCGGCCAGTCAGCAAGTCGGCTCAGCTTTGCGCTCAACACCTGTATAACCATACAGTATTTTGCCGAAACTTGAAATATTTCTCCGCGCTATTTAGAATCGCAGATGTGGAGAGTGCTGAGCACCTCGTTCGTGGCGCGGTCACCAGCCGTTAAGCGAACAAAAAAAGAAAGGATTTGGCCATGACGCCAAATCCTTTTTTTATGCCTGCGATCCGCTACTGCGCGCTGACGCGCCACACCGTGTTGCCGGCGTCATCCGCAATCAGCAGCGCGCCCTGGCGATCCGCCGCCAGCCCGACCGGCAAGCCGCGCACCTGCTTCTGGTCGTCGGTGAGGAATCCCGTGACCACCGGCTGCGGCAATCCGACCGGCTTGCCGTTCTCAAATTTCACCCACACCACCTGATAGCCGTTAAGCGGCGTGCGGTTCCAGCTGCCGTGCTCGCTGATAAAGGCGCCGCCGCGATACTGCGGCATATTCTCCGCCTGGTAGAAAAGCAGCCCCAGCGGCGCGACGTGCGAGCTGAGGGCGTAGTCCGGCTTAATCGCCTTCTCGACCAGATCGGGACGCTGCGGCTGCGCGCGCGTATCCACATGCTGACCGTAATAGCTATAGGGCCAGCCGTAGAAGCCGTTCTCCTGCACCGAGGTCATATAGTCCGGCACCAGATCGGAGCCAATCTCGTCGCGCTCGTTGACGATGGCCCACAGCCGGTTGCTCTGCGGCTCAAACTGCAGGCCGGTCGGGTTGCGCAGACCGGTGGCGTAAAGACGCGTCGCGCCGGTGGCGGCGTCCACTTCCAGCACCGCGGCGCGATGGTATTCGGCGCCGATGCCGTTTTCCGTGATATTGCTGTTAGAGCCGATGCCGACATAAAGCTTGCTGCCGTCGGGACTGGCCACCAGCGATTTGGTCCAGTGGTGGTTAATCGGGCCGCCTGGCAGATCGGTCACCCACTGCGGCGGCGTGCGGATCTCGGTTTGCCCTTCCTGATAGGGAAACTTCACCAGGCTGTCGGCGTTGGCAACATAGAGCGTATTGCCGATCAGCTGCATGCCGAAGGGGGAAAAGAGGTTTTCGATAAAGGTGTGCTGCTCCCATTTGCCGTTGACGTTGCGCAGCAACGTAATGCGGTTGCCGCCCTCGCCCCCTTTGCCAGAAGCTTTCTGCACGATGCCCATAATCAGCTGCTTGGGCCGCGTGGTGGGCTTGGCCGGGCCGTTGGACTCCGCCACCAGCACGTCGCCGTTCGGCAGCGTCAGCACCTGACGCGGATGCTTGAGATTCTCGGCGATCTTCTCAATCTTCAGCCCCTGCGCCACCTTCGGCATCTCGCCCTGCTTCCACGGCACCCCTTCTGGCACCTGCATCGGCGGCATAAAGAAGTTTTTCGCTTCCGGCAGTTCCGGGTTGGGGCCAGTCTGCTTCTGCGGGTCGAGCTGCGCGCCGCTGTCGCAGCCGGCCAGCAGCGCGGTCAGCGCCAGGGCAATAAGCGTTTGCTTTTTCATGGTGCTTCTCCTTAAGCCGTGCGCTGACGCAGCGCGAGTTGAACATTGGCGATCAGCATCAGCACCACCACGATGGTCGACAGGATCACGCCGGACGGCACCACGGCGTAAGCGTCGCGGCTGTGAACAAAGGCATTCAGGATCGCCAGCACGATCGCCAGCAGCGTGAGCCAGAAATGCACCTTCTCTGCGCGGTCAGGGCCGCGAAACAAGGCGATCAGGGCGATAAGACGCGGAATAATGGCGATAACCAGCCCGATGGCGATCAGCCAGCTGGCGGCGTGCGTCCACTCCACGACAAAACTGTTCAGGTAAATAATGTCGAAGATCCATGCCGCCACGAAAAAACCGAGCGGCACAGGTTCAAACAGCGTGTAAAGCGCCACGGCGAAAGCCGATCGTCCCGAGGTTCTGGTCATTATCATCTCCATATTATTGAGCGTCTCAGCGCATAAATGCGCCGCGCCTGTAAAATATTAGTAAATATGAAGAAAATGTGCGGAAAGTTTCCGCACAGGATGCGGCGTCCCTGCCGCAGCCTGACCGTCAGCCCTTGTCCGCCGGCAGGGTGACCCAGTAGCCCGGCTGATAAGGCAGCGGTAAAAACTTCTCATGAAATTCACGGAAGGTGGCGTCGGGATCGAGATCGGCGAAGAGATCGGGATGCAGCCACTTCGCCAGCGCCTGAATGGCGACGAACTGATAAGGGCTGTCGTAGAACTGATGCCAGATGGCGTGCGCGTGGCCGTTGTGCGCCACCGGCAGGGTTTTAAAGGCGTCGCGCATCATTAGCCGCTTCAGGCGCGCTTCGGCTTGCTTCACGTCGGCGCCAGGCCCGACGCCGACCCACTTGCCCACGGTGTTGTAGTTTTTCCAGTTGGCGCCGGTCACCACCACCACATCAGGCTGGCTGGCGATAATCTGCTCCGGGTTGAGGGTGCCGAAAGTGCCAGGGATCAGATCCTTCGCGATGTTGCTGCCGCCGGCGATCTCCACCATCTGACCGAAGTTTTCATTGCCGAACGACATGCAGCACTCATCGGTGTAGCCGCCAGCGCGGTCGATCATCACCTTCGGGCGCGGACCGTGAAAATCGTTTAGCCGCGCGGTGACGCGCGCGATCTGCTGGCGGCGGAAATCGATAATCGCCTCTGCGCGCGCGGGCTTATTCAGCAGCTCGCCCATCATGCGGATGCTTTTTTCCGCGTTAACCATCGGCGCTTCGCGGAAGTCAATAAACACCACCGGAATGCCAACCGCCTGCAGCTTCTCAATCAACTTGCCTTCGTCGGTCGCCGCTTTCGACTCCAGATTCATCAGCACCAGATCGGGCTTCAGGGTCAGCGCCTGCTCGACGTTAAAGGTGCCGTCTTTGGCGCCGCCGAAGGTCGGCAGCGTCTTGATCTGCGGATAACGTCTTTCATAAGCCTGATAGCCGTCCCAGTCCGCTTTGTGAAAATCGTCGCGCCAGCCCACCACGCGCTGAAACGGCGCCTCGGTGTCGAACGCCGCCAGCAGATAGATCTGCCGCCCCTCGCCCAGAATAATGCGTTTCGATTCCGCGGCGACCTCTACCTGGCGGCCCGCCACGTCGGTGATGGTTTTGGCCGCAGCCGTTCCCGCTATGCACAGCAACCCCAGCGCTAACATCCATTTTTTCATTGAATTAACCCATACAAATGATAATGAGAATTATTAATGTAAAGCGCCGTTACTATCACGCAAAATGGGTTAAAGGAGAAGAGGCAGCGAAAAATGTTTTTACCGGTGGTCAAGCAGTCCCAGCTCGCGCCGGTCGTGGCTGCAAAACAGCGTCACCTTCGCGTCGGCCTGCAGCGAGAGCGCGCGTAGCCGCTGCTGATTGGTGCGCCAGGCCTCGCGATCGCTGCACATCATCCACTGGTAGAAGCGCAGGCCAGGCGTGCAGTGGCGTTCCGCCTGCCGCATCTCCTCACGATAAAACCAGGCGTCACCGCCGTGCAGCAGCCAGCCGTCGCCCTGCCGTACCGCCACGCCCGCGTGGCCGAGCGTATGGCCCGGCAGCGGCACCAGCAGCACCTCGTCGTTGAGATCGTCGAGCGCCCGCACCGCGTCAAAGCCGAACCAGCGCTCCCCGCCGGCGGCGTAGCCGCGCCAGCCGCTGTGGTTGCCCCACTGCTGGGGACGAAAACGCTGCCGCTGTAGCCAGCTCTGGCGCTGCGGCGCGGTCTCCAGCTCTCGCTGCAGCAGATGCACGCGCGCCTGAGGAAAGTCGCTGATGCCGCCCGCGTGATCGAAGTCGAGATGCGTCAGGATAATATGGCGCACATCCTCCGGCTTAAAGCCGAGATCGACGATCTGCTGCCAGGCGCTGAGCCTGCGGTCGAACTGAATATTGTTGAACAGCCGGAAAAAACCCGACAGGCGCTGGCCGGGACGCGCCATATCCTGCAGGCCAATGCCGGTATCCACCAGCACCAGCCCGTGGGCGTCGGTTTCCAGCAGCAGGCAGTGGCAGCTGAGGTGCGCCAGCGGCGAGCGGCTGAATCCGTCATAGAGCGCGCCGCCGAAGGGACACATACAGCCGCAGTTAAGATGATGAACGCGCATTGTCTTCTCCTTGCCTTTCGCCGTCGCGGCGAAAGAGCCGGTTAATGATGAACGGGTGATGTAACCAATAATGGTCAGCCCTGCCGCATCTGCAAGCGTGAGCGGCACAATCAATGGGGAAGTTTTTCACTGCGGCCTCGCTCACAAATCCACCACTCTTCGTGAATCTGTTCACATCAGGCTGTGCGGCTGCCCAAATATGCGGCTGCATTTACCCCGCTTTGGCTAATGCGTAAACAATCTGTGAACGCTAGATTACGAAATGAAACGCCGTTTTACTTTTATTTCACAATAGCAGCAGCAGCCGCATAAGGAGCCTGTGCCGTGAAGATCAGCGCCATTGAGGTCACCCAGTTTACCTATCCCAGCCGACGTCATGCCGACAGCGCCGGACACTCTCATCCCGGCGACGAAACCGAGGCGCAGATGGCGCTGCTGACCCTGACCACCGAGGAGGGTCACAGCGGTTACGCCTTTGCGCCGCCGGAGGTGATCCGCCCGCATGTGGTCAACGCCTTTTTCCGCAAGGTGCTGATCGGGCAGAACGCCATGGATCGCGAGCGGCTGTGGCAGGATCTGGCGCACTGGCAGCGCGGCAGCGCGCATCAGCTCACCGAGCGCGCCCTGTCCGCCGTGGAGCAGGCGCTGTGGGATCTGATTGGCCGTCGGCTGCAGCAGCCGGTGCACAAGCTGCTCGGCGGCTATCGCGAACGGGTGCCCGCCTACGGCAGCACCATGTGCGGCGACGAGCTGCCCGGCGGATTGTCGACGCCGGACGACTATGCGCGCTTCGCGGAGAAACTGGTGGCGCGCGGCTATAAAGCGATCAAGCTACACACCTGGATGCCGCCGGTGGCATTTGCGCCCAGCCCGCAGATGGATATCAAGGCGTGCGCCGCGGTGCGCGAAGCGGTGGGCCCCGATATCGCCCTGATGCTCGACGGCTACCACTGGTATAGCCGCAGCGAGGCGCTCACCATCGGCAAGGCGCTGGAGAAGCTTAACTTCAGCTGGTTCGAAGAGCCGATGGAGGAAGAGAGCATGGCCTCCTATGCCTGGCTGGCGGAGAACCTCAGCATCGACGTGCTGGGGCCGGAGAGTCTCGGCGGCAAACATCACAGCCGCGCCGACTGGGTGCGCGCCGGGGCCTGTGACATTCTGCGCGCCGGAGCCAACGGCGTCGGCGGCATCGGCGCCACCATGAAGGTCGCCAGCCTGGCGGAGGCGTTCGGCATGGACTGCGAGGTGCATGGCAACGGCGCGGCCAGCCTGGCGGTGGTTGGGGCGATCCGCAACTGCCGCTGGTACGAGCGCGGCCTGCTGCATCCGTTCCTCGACTATGAGCAGCCGCCCGCCTACCTGAACAGCCTGATCGATCCGATGGACGACGCGGGCTATGTGCAGCTGCCGACGCGACCCGGCCTCGGCGAAGACATTAATTTCAGCTGGATTGAGACCCATACCCTGAACCGCTGGTAACGCTGAGAGAGAAGTACAGCAAACAACTATAAACCTCTGACCTGCTGGACTTACTTTATGACTATCCGCACCCGCTGCGGCGCGTGGCTCGCCACGCTGCTGCTGCTGGCGAGCAGCGCGTCGCTCCAGGCGAATACGCCTGACGACCAGCTGATCGTCGGCATGAATATGAATAATCTGCTCACGCTCGATCCCGCCGCTATGACCGGCAACGAGGTGGTCGGCATGGTGGTCAATCTCTACGACGGGCTGGTGGAGCTGGATCCGCAGCAGCTGACCCACGTGCGGCCTGCGCTGGCGGAGAGCTGGGATATCAGCCCCGACAACAGCACGCTCACCTTCAGGCTGCGCGACGGCGTGCGCTTTCACTCCGGCAACGCGCTGACCAGCGCCGACGCGCTCTGGTCGATGCGTCGCGTGCTGCATCTCAACCTGGCGCAGGCGTCGGTGTGGAAATCCTACGGCTTCAGTAAAGCCAACGTCGACCAGGCGATCGTCGCCCCCGACGCGCGCACCCTGGTGATCCGCCTGCCGAAGCCCAACGATCCCCATCTGGTGCTCTATTCCCTCGCCGCGCTCGGCAGCATGGTGGTGCTCGACAGCAAGACCGTGCAGGCGCACGCGGTCAACAACGACTGGGGCAACCGCTGGCTCACCACCCATGCGGCGGGCTCCGGCCCGTTCCGGCTTGACGGCTGGCAGGCGAAAGATGTGCTGACCATGAGCCGCGCGCCGGACTACTGGCGCGGCGCGGCAAAAATGCAACGCGTGGTGTTCCGTCATCTGCAGGAGTCACAGACCCTGCGCCTGATGATGGAGAAAGGCGACCTCGATATCGCCAGCAATATGGCGATCCCGGACGTGCGCGCCCTGCGCGACGATCCCGACCTGAGCATCGACAGCGTGCAGCGCGGCACGATCTACTACCTGGCGATGAGCATGAAGGACGCCCATTTCGCCAACCCGAAGGTGCGCGAAGCGCTGCGCTATCTGGTGGACTATCAGGGCATCAACAAAACCCTGATGGCGGGCTACGGCGTGCTGCATCAGCGTCCTATCCAGTCCGGCATGCCGGCGACGCTGCCCGATCCCGGCTATCGGCTCGACATTGCACGCGCCCGCGCGCTGCTGGCGGAGGCGGGCTATCCTGATGGCTTCGACACCACGCTGCGCGTGCTGGCGGATCAGCCGTTTCTTAACGTCGCCATCGCCATTCAGTCGACGCTGATGCAGGCGGGGATCCGCGCGCGCATTATCACCGGCACCGGCAACCAGATTTACGGCGCGATGCGCGATCGGCAGTTCGGCCTGCTGGTGGGGCGCGGCGGTAGCGGCGTCGAACCGCATCCCCACTCCAGCCTGCGCTCGCTGGTCTACAACCCCGACAACGCCGACAGCGCGCGGCTGACCAACTTTCAGGGCTGGCGCACCAGCTTCTATGACGCGCAGCTCAACCGCATGATCGACCAGGCGCTGACGGAGCGCGACGCCGCGAAGCAGCAGCAGGCCTATTTCGCCATCCAGCAGCGCTATGACCAGCTGATCCCGGCGCTGATGCCGATTTCACAGATGGTCGACTCCGTGGTGGTCAACAATCGCGTCCAGGCCTATCAGCCGCATCCGTCCGCCACCACGTTCCTGCGCGACGTATGGAAAACGCCAGAAAGCCTGGCAGGAGGCACGCCATGATCGCCGCTCTTCCCCAGCTGCGCCGCGTCAGCAGGCGCGCCACCCAGGTCTTTATCACTCTGTTCGGCCTGCTGCTGCTCACCTTTTTTATCGGCCGCGTGATGCCGCTCGATCCGGTGCTGGCGATCGTCGGCCCGGACGCCGATCACGCCACTTATCAGCAGGTTTATCATCAGCTCGGCTTCGACAAGCCGCTGTGGGCACAGTTTGGCATCTATCTGAATGGCCTGCTGCACGGCGATCTCGGCCATGCGCTGCTCACCGGCCAGCCCGTCAGTCAGGATATTCTGCGCGTCTTCCCCGCCACGCTGGAGCTGGCGACGCTGGCGATCGTGATCGGCGCCGGGCTCGGCGTGCCGCTCGGCGTTATCGCCGCGGCGCGGCGCAACGGCGCGATCGATTATGCGGTGCGCGTGGTCAGCCTGGCGGGCTACTCGACACCGATCTTCTGGGTCGGCATGGTCGGTCTGCTGCTCTTCTATGCGCATCTCGGCTGGGTCGGCGGCGCGGGGCGCATCGATTTCAGCCTCGACGGCGTGGTGCCGCGCCGCACCGGCCTGATGCTGGTGGACGCCCTGCTGGCGGGCAACGGCACGGTGTTCTGGAACGCGCTTAATCATCTGGTGCTGCCCGCCTCGCTGCTCGGCTTTCACTCTCTCGCCTACATCAGCCGCATGACGCGCAGCTTTATGCTGGCGCAGCTGTCGCAGGAGTTCATCCTGACGGCGCGCGTCAAAGGGCTGACGGAGTGGCAGGTGATCTGGCAGCACGCCTTTCGCAACATCCTGGTGCAGCTGCTGACGGTGGTGGCGCTCGCCTACGGTTCGCTGCTTGAGGGCGCGGTGCTGATCGAGACGGTCTTCTCCTGGCCCGGCTTCGGCTCCTATCTCACCGGCAGCCTGATGCTGGGGGATATGAACGCGGTGATGGGCTGCGTGCTGGTGGTCGGCCTGATTTTCGTGCTGCTCAATCTGCTCTCCGACCTGCTCTATCAGGTGTTTGATCCGAGGACCAAAGTATGACGCTATCGATCGATACGCCGACAACCGGCCGCGCGCGCGAACGGCTGGCGCGCTGTCAGCGCTGCGCCGCGCGCGCCGGCCATTTTCTGCTGCGCATGGCCCGCAATCCGCTGACCGCCATCGGCGGCACCATCGTGCTGCTGCTCTGCCTGACAGCGCTGTTCGCCCCGTGGATCGCCCCTTATCATCCGCTGGTGCAGGATCTCGACAATGCCCTCAGTCCGCCCGGCGCGCAGCACTGGTTCGGCACCGACGAGTTTGGGCGCGATATCTTCAGCCGACTGGTGTGGGGCGCGCGTATTACGCTCTATATCGTGCTGCTGGTGTCGGTCACCGTTGGCCCAATCGGGCTGCTGCTGGGCGTCACCGCTGGCTATTTCGGCGGCAAGGTGGACGCGGCGCTGATGCGCGTCACCGATATCTTTATCTCGTTTCCCAGCCTGGTGCTGGCGCTGGCGTTCGTCGCCGCGCTCGGCCCTGGGCTGGAACATGTGGTGATCGCCATTACACTCACCGCCTGGCCGCCCATCGCGCGTCTGGCGCGCGCCGAAACCCTCTCCCTGCGTCAGGCGGACTTTATCTCCGCCGTGCGGCTGCAGGGCGCGTCGCCGCTGCGCGTACTGTGGCGCCATATCGTGCCGCTCTGCCTGCCCTCGGTGATTATCCGCATCACCATGAATATGGCGGGCATTATCCTTACCGCCGCCGGGCTCGGCTTTCTCGGCCTCGGCTCGCAGCCGCCCGCGCCGGAATGGGGCGCGATGATCGCCAGCGGCCGCACCTATATGCTGGAGTGCTGGTGGGTGGTGACCGTGCCGGGCATGGCGATCCTGATCAACAGCCTGGCGTTTAACTTCTTAGGAGATGGCCTACGTGACCTGCTCGATCCCCGCAGTGAGTAACGGCGCGCCGTTGCTGGACGTGCACGATCTGCGCGTCGATTTTGTTAACGGACGCCACAGTACCCCGGCGGTGCGCGGCGTCTCCTTTCAGCTTGGCCGGGAGAAGCTGGCGATCGTCGGCGAATCCGGCTCCGGCAAATCCACCGTGGGCCGCGCCCTGCTGCAGCTGCATCCGGCGAAGGCGCGCGTCGAGGCGGCGCGCATGCAGTTCGGCGACCTCGATCTGCTGCGCGCCAGCCCGGCGCAGATGCGCGCGGTTCGCGGCCGGCGCATCTCGATGATTATGCAGGACCCGAAATACTCCCTTAATCCGGTGCTGCCGGTCGGCGAGCAGATCGCCGAGGCCTGGCGCAGCCACCATCGCGGCGAGAAGGCCGCGGCGAAAAGGCGCGCGCTGGAAATGCTGGAGGTGGTGCGCATTCGCGAGCCGGAGCGCGTCTATCGGCTCTATCCCCATGAGATCTCCGGCGGCCAGGGGCAGCGCGTGATGATCGCCATGATGCTGATCACCGAGCCGGAGCTGGTGATCGCCGACGAGCCCACCTCCGCCCTCGACGTTTCGGTGCGCCTGCAAATTCTGGCGCTGCTGGATGAGCTGGTCAGGGCGCGCGGGCTGGGGCTGATTTTCATCAGCCACGACATCAGCCTGGTGCGCAGCTTCTGCGACCGGGTGCTGGTGATGTACGCCGGCCGCGTGGTGGAATCACTGCCGGCGGCGGATCTGGACCGGGCGCAGCATCCCTATACCCAGGGCCTGCTGGCGGCGCTGCCGGATATCGATCGCCGTCGCAGCCGTCTGCCGGTGCTGCAGCGCCAGGCGAGCTGGCTATATGAATAAGGAGCGCAGCATGATCACTGTCGAGGGGCTGAACCTCAGCTTTGGCGAAGCAGCGGCCAAAACCCAGGTGCTGTCTGCTGTCTCGCTGCGCGTCAGCGAAGGGGAAATTTTTGGTCTGGTGGGCGAATCGGGCTCCGGCAAGACCACGGTGCTGAAGTGTCTGGCGGGCCTGTTTACCCACTGGCAGGGCGAGCTGGCGATCGCCGGCGAGCCGCTGGGGCGCCGCCTCAATCGCGCGCGCTGTCGACGGGTGCAGATGGTGTTTCAGGATCCTTACGGATCGCTGCATCCGCGCCACACCATTGGCGATATTCTGGAGGAGCCGCTGCTGATCCACGGTATCGGCCAGCGCCAGGCGCGCGTGGTCGCCATGCTGGAGAAGGTCGGACTCAATCGCGCCTGGCAGACGCGCTACCCCCACCAGCTCTCCGGCGGTCAGCGCCAGCGCGTCGCCATTGCGCGCGCGCTGATCCTCGAGCCGCGCGTGCTGCTGCTGGATGAGCCGACCTCGGCGCTCGACGTCTCGGTGCAGGCGGAGATCCTTAACCTGCTGAGCGACTTGCAGCAGCAGGCAAATCTCACCTACCTGATGGTGACCCATGATTTAGGCGTGGTGGCGCATCTCTGTCATCGCGTGGCGGTGATGCAGCAGGGGCGCGTGCTGGAGACGCTGGACGTGCCGACGCTGGTGGCCGACCGCGCGGCGATGCCCTATACGCGCATGCTGGTTGAGGCGAGCCGTCACTACAATCCGGCGCTGGCAAGAGAGGTATAAAGAGAAGCGCGCGGCAGACGCCGCGCGCAGAGAGAGCGTTACTGGGTAATCTGACGCACGTAGTCGGCGATTTCCGGCACCTGGCCGTGCTCGAACAAACAGTGCTGCAGGCGCGGGCCGCTCAGCGCGGTGCGCACCAGCTCCGGGTCCAGCGCGCGCAGCGTGTCGAGATAGTTCTCTTTCAGCATCGCCGCTTTAACCTGATTGAGGATGCCGGCGTTGCGCACCTGCGGCTCTTTACGCTCCGGCGGATAGCCCAGCCCTTTTTCGCCGGTGAAGGCTTTCTCAAAAATAAAGCGCAGGTTCAGCTCCGCACCCCAGCCGAAGCCTTTGGCGAACGGCAGCGACAGCGCGTTGCCGTTGTTGATCTGGGCGAAAAGATAGGCGTCCGCCGGATCGATGCAGTAGCCGCAGACCACGCCTGGATGCAGGTTCAGGGACATCAGTGCGCCCTGTCCGGTGCCGCATCCGGCGATAACGAAATCGACCGCCTTGCTGTTGAGCAGCACGCTGGCCATGATGCCGAGATGAATATAGGTCAGATGGTGATCCTGTTCGTCGCTCATGCCGACGTTAAAGACCTGATGGCCTAACGGCTGCGCCACGTTTTCCAGCTCCTTGCGCACCACAGCATTTTTGGCGGCCTGGCTGTTTTCCATCATTAATGCGATTTTCATGATCTGCCCTTAAGTATTTATGAAACACCGTTTCATTTTAATCAAAAGCAGCTAAAGTGCATGGGTTAATCGCGCGCCGTGGTGTGAGTCACTTCACAAAAACAACAGCGCATCGCTTTTTATCGCGGAGGAGCAGAGATGTTTGTTTACCGAAACCAGACTCAGCAGGAAGCAGCCGGTAACGGCGTCACGCGGCGCGTGCTGGCGCACGGCGGCGCAATGATGGCGGTGGAAGTCACCTTTGAAGAAGGTGCGGCCGGGCCGCTGCATCATCATCCTCATGAGCAGCTGACCTATGTGTTAAGCGGACGTTTCGCCTTTACCATCGATGGCGTGACGCAGGAAGTCGGCGCGGGCGACACCCTGTATAAGGGACCGAACGTGGTACACGGCTGCCTCTGCCTGGAGGCGGGCACGCTGCTGGATACCTTTACCCCGCAGCGTGACGATTTTCTGTCCTGAGTCGCCGCGCCTCAGGCGTGCAGGAAGCGCCCCGGATAATCCGAGGTCACCGGATGCTGCGTGTCATAGCGGCCAAACAGCCGGTAGCGGTTCAGGGCGATGCGGTTGTAAAAAAAGTTGCTGATGAAATGGGGAATAAACAGGCCCGGCAGCGACAGCAAACCCCAGGGAAAAGGCAGCAGCCGCATAACGCGCAGAATCGCCTCGGCGCGGATCCAGTGACGGTCGCCGTCGATCAGCACAATGGTGCGAATATTTTCATCAGGCAGTCCGGCAAAGCGCAGCAGCGCCTTGCCCTCTTCGCTCTGCACCGCCGCAAAGCGGACGCGGCGCGACAGCTTCAGGCGCAGCAAGAGGTTAACCCAGCCATTGCAGATTTTGCACACGCCGTCATAGAGCACGACTTTTTCGCCCGGTTTGAGAAAGGGTGGCAGTGACATAATCCTCTCCTTTTTGATGACGGTTAATGATTAAGTACGGTCATTAACTGCTCATACGTCAAGCGATTGCAAGGGATAAAAAAACCGGCGCGGCGGCCGGTTGAGGGTTATCCCTGCTGATACAGTGAGTTATCGGGTGCAAATAAAGTGGTGCGCGGCGGCAGTAATTGCTGCCGCAGCCAGCGTTCCGCCCCTTCTGTGTCCGGCTGACAGGCGTCGACCCGCAGCAGCGGACCAGCGCCCATCGGCTGCGCCTGCTCTGCCAGCCGCCTCAGCTCCGGCAGATATTCCGCGCCGGGATGGCCAGGCATGCGGTCCGACAGCCGCGCCTGATAGCGTGCGACCGCCTCATCAGGGGAGATCGCCATCCACAGCTCCAGCGCCCGACTGACGCCTGCGCTTGCCAGCCCCTGCTCCAGCGCGCTTTTCGGCTGAAAACCGAACCAGGCGTCGATCAGGTAGACGCAGCCAGCCGGCGCCTGGGCGACAATCTGCCAGATCGCCTGATAGGCTGCGCAGCCCAGCTGACGATTACGCTGTCGATCGACCGGCGCGAAGCTCGCCATAAACGGCTCTTTAATGCTGTCGAGCGTCAGCACCGGCAGAGCGAGTCGCGCGGCGAGCGTGCGCGTCAGGCTGCTCTTGCCGGAAGCGGGAATGCCGTTCACCAGCACCACCTGTCTGGAATACGTCGCGCGTGTCATAGGATGTCGATCACCTCCGCTACGCTGTTCGCCTGGCGCAGCCGCGCCAGCGTCGTCTCATTATCCAGCAGCGACACAATGGCGCGGATGCCCTCTTCGATGTGCGCGTTGCTGTCGCGCGCGCCGAACATAATCACGATGTCCGCTTTGTCGCTGCCCTCAAACGAGATCGGCTCCGCCAGCAGCAGCAGGCTAAAGCAGTCTTTCACCACGCCGCTTTCCGGCCGCGCATGGGGAATAGCGATCCCCTCCTCAAACACGTAATAGGCGCCGTGCGTCAGCGTATTGGCGATCACCGCCTCGGGATAGGAGGCCTTTACATAGCCGCCGCGGATCAGCGGCTGCGCCGCCAGTGCGATCACCTGCCGCCAGTCATTTTCCCTGACGCCGATTTGGATGGCGCCCGCCTCCTGTAAACCCTGTTTAATACTCATCAGGTCTCCTCAGATCGACTTGCGGGTCAGCGTGCGCAACGCATCCATTTTGACGAACAGGCCATCTATCTCATCGCGATGGCGTCGACTTTTCGCGAACAGGCTCAGCGCCCGGTTATAGGCCACCATTAGTTGCTTCTGCGCCTCGCCGTCGCGCGCGTTCATCTCCAGCCGCTGCTCCAGCGCGCCTATTTCAGCGCTCAGCTGCGCCGCCTGACGATCGATGTCCGCTTCATCCGCGCCCTTATCGGGGGCTGACTTTTTCATAAATCCAAACATAGCCTCTCCTGCCCCGACTCGCGCCGGGTCATTACTGGTTTAATCGGAAATCAGGCGAATTAACGGAACAGCTGGATCTTCTCGACCAGCACGTTGGTCACCGCGTCGTTGGCCGGCACCAGAAAATTACGCACGCTGTCGTTGACCTTGCCCTGTTCAAAGGTCTGTTTACAGCGCGCCACCCACTGCACGTTCATTTCGGTGCCGACATTGACCTTCTCGATGCCGCTACGCACCGCCAGCCGCATATCCTCATCGCTGACGCCGGTGCCGCCGTGCAGCACCAGTGGCGTGGCGGTGGCGCGGGTGATCTCCGCCAGCCGCTGATGCTGGATATGCGCCTTGCCGGTGTAGAGGCCGTGAACCGTGCCGATGGAGATCGCCAGCATATCGACGCCGGTTTCATGCACAAAGCGCCGGGCATCCTCAACGGTGGTGAAGGCAATCGCCTCCATCGCCACCACCTTGCCATCTTCCGAGCCGCCTATCGCCCCCAGCTCCGCCTCGACCGAGACGTTGTGCGGACGCGCCATATCAATCACGCGGCGCGTATTGGCGATATTCTCCTCAATCGGCAGATGCGAGCCGTCATACATCACCGAGCTGAATCCCGCGTCGATCGCGGTCTGAATCGCCTCTAAATCTGAACAGTGATCGAGATGCAGACAGGTCGGCACATTTTTACTCGCCGAGAGCGAACAAATCGCATCCACCAGCAGCCGATGGCCTAAGTATTTCGCGGTGCCGGTGGAAATCTGGATCATTAAAGGACTGTTGGTCTTTTCCGCCGCCTTAAAAAAAGCGGGCAGCATTTCCAGACAGTGCAAATTAAAGGAGCCAAGCGCTTTGAATTCGCGTTGTTTAGCCACCTGCAGCAGATCGGTAAAGTTATACAGATTCATGGAGTTTTTCCTCACGGGGCTTAGTGGATTTTCCGTTAACAAACCAGGCGATCAGGGTAATAAAGAGCACGAACAGCGCGACGAACAGCCAGTTGCCCTGGAAGGCGTGGCCCAGCACCAGGCCGGTGCTGATGACGTCGGCGTCGCTGAAGGTCACGCCGGTAAAACCGTAGCTTTCCAGCATCGGCACCAGAATGGCGGGCAGCAGCGTAATGAACAGGCCGTGCACCACGCCGCCGATCATCGCGCCGCGCCGGCCGCCCAGCGCGTTGCCAAACACCCCGGCCGCGCCGCCGGCGAAAAAGTTAGTCAGCAAACCCGGCAGGATCATCGCCAAACCGAACAGGGGAAAGACGATCATGCCGATGATGGAGCCGAGCGTGGTGGCGAGAAAGCCGACGATGACGGCGTTCGGCGCATAGGGAAACAGCACCGGGCAGTCGAGTGCCGGTCTGGCGTTGGGCACCAGCCGCATCGCGATGCCGCGAAACGCCGGCACCAGCTCATTGAGCAGCAGTCGCACGCCGCTGTAGAGCACGAAGACCCCGGCGACAAACTGCATCGCCTGCATAAAGGCGTACATCAGATAATTCATGCCGTTGCTGTACTGGGCAATAAAGGCGGGACCGGCGGCCAGCGCCGGGATGAGGTACATCGGCACCATAACGATGCCCATCGCGAGGTAGGTGTCCTGCAGGAATTTAAAGTTGTCCGGCAGCTTGAGGTCTTCCGTCGAGCGGGAGCCTTTGCCGACCACCTTTGCCACCGCCGCCTGCACCAGATAGCCGATGGTGCAGAAATGGCCGAGAGCGATATCGTCGGAGTCGGTAATGCGGCGCACAATCGGCTGCGCCAGCGCAGGCATCACCACGGCCATCACGCCGCCGAAGATGCCGCCGGTCAGGATCAGCGGCAGTCCGGTCAGCCCCGCCTTATAGCCGATTACGGTGCCGATGGTGGCCATCCACAGCAGCGCCTGGCCGGTAAGGAAGATATATTTAAAGGGCGTGACGCGTGCGATAATAATATTGACGATGAAGATCACCAGCAGGGTCAGCGCCACTTCCGATCCCAGCTCGCGGTTGGCCAGCCCGGCGATTGCCGCCACGTCCGTAATATAACCCTGCATGCCAAAGCCGTGGGTAAATATGGTGTTCAGGAAAGTCAGCGCGCCGACGATAATATTAATGCCCGCCATCATAATCAAAAAGCCCAGCAGGGTTTTAAAGGTGCCTTCCACCACTTTCCCCGCCGATTTACGCTGCAGCAGCAGGCCGATCAGCGCAATAAAGGCGATCAGAATCGAAGCCTGCCCCAGTAAATCTTTCACCAGAAAATTAATGACGCTATTCATGATTAACAACCTTTGCGTTGCGATCTTTTAAAAACGCCAGGATCTTCTCTTCAATCTCCCCTTTATCGGTAAGACGGTTCAGCACAATGACGCGCTTCATCTCTTCCGGCGTGGCGTCGGCATTTAATACGTCGGCAAAGGCTTTTTGCGTCAGAATAATGTCGGACTTAAAAGCGTTGGCTTCCGAGATGGTGGTGTGATCGATGTCGGCGTCAATTTCCAGCTTTTTTAATACCGCCTTTGCGCTCATTTCGATGGCAAAACTGGACCCCAGTCCGCAGCCGCAGACACATAAAATTTTAAGCATGGCTCTCTCCTCAGACGATATTCAGTTGTTTTGCGAGTTTGTAATAGTGCCCTTCGGTATCGACAAGACGTTTTTTCATGCTGATTAAATCAATCGGAATCGGTTTATTGCTGCCGTTAATAATGACCGCTTTATTCCGCATGCCCGACTGAATACAACGCACCACTTCCGCCGCCATAATGGCGCCCTGATAGATCTCTTCGCAGGTGGGATCGCCATTACGCAGGCCGTATCCAATAATGGTTTTACGAATGCGCACGCCGGTCAGCGGCTCCAGCTGCCTGATAAGCGTGTCGATGGCGCCCTGGAAGCCCGGCGAATATTCGCGCGTATAGCCCTCGGAGCAGAGGATCACCACGCTGTTCTGCACCTCCAGCCGCGCCCGGATGCGGTCGGCCAGCTGCGTCACCGGGATTTGGCTCTCCGGGATCAGCGCGAAGTCGGCGTTGCTTTTAATCGCCGACTGCAGCGTCAGCTCGCCGCAAAAGCCGCCCAGCAGCTCTGCCATAAAGACACGTCCCGGCAGCGCGCGGCCGGTGTTGCGCAGCTTCGCCACCTCCTTCAGCACCTGCTCGCAGGCGGTGGAGAAGCCGATGGTGTAGTCGCTGCCGAACACGTCATTGTCGATGGTCATGCCAACGCCGAAACAGTTGACGCCAAATTCGCTCAGGATATGCAGGAATTGCAGCGAGCCATCGCCGCCCGCCAGTATTAATATCTCTACGTGCAGCGCCTTAAGCTGTCGGGCAATGCGCTCATAGTCGCTGCGCGCTAATTTTTTTTCGGTTCTGCCCGACTGCATCAGCGGAATCGACGCCACGGAATAATCTATTAACTCGCGCCAGCCTATCTCCTGATGCCGATTTTCCAGCAGGCCGGGAATGCCTCCGTTAAATAACACCATCTCCGCCTGCGCCAGTCGCGCCACCTGAAAGATAAAATTATTAATCCCGGCGACATCGCCGCCGCTTATCACCATGCCAATGCGCATTCTGCCCCCTCGCTGAGGTCATCCGGTCTGAGGCTATTGTTCCGACGCAGGGGCTTTAAATTTGCAACGAATATCACAAATCAGGGAGAGATTACGCATGGCGCAAGATTGACACGGCCTTTGAAAGACCAATATTTGAGAGGATCATCACAATATTAAATCACGCTAAAAATGCTTTTTTTGATGAATATTCATCTGGTTGGATAAAAAAAGCCTGTTTATTTTCGTCTGAGCCGGGGAGGTGATTTCGCCTTAACAGCGATCGTGCGGATTTGTGATTATCGCCTCATTTTTAACGGGCGCAGGCTTATTTAACGCGGCGTTTTTATTTCAGGCGTGATGATTTACTGCGCAACAGGTTGTCAGCGTTAACCGGTTTTAGCGCCAGCAGTTAAAAGAGATATAGCGAGGATAAGGATGGGGAAAACCTCTCTCTCCAGCGTCAGAGAGAGAGGCAAAAAACTTATTTTGCGTAGGCTTCGGTGGAAATAGTCAGCGTTACGTCGTCGCCAACGGCGGGCACATATTTATCCAGTTTGAAGTCAGAGCGCTTGATGGTGCCGGTGGCATCAAAGCCAATCGCCTGCTTCTTCACCATCGGGTGCTCGCCCTGCTTGTTCAGCGTGGCGTGCAGGGTAACCGGTTTGGTGATGCCTTTCAGCGTCAGGTTGCCCTCTACGTCAAATTTGTTGTCGCCCTTCGCTACCACTTTGGTGCTGTGGAAGGTGGCGGTCGGGTATTTAGCGGTGTCGAAGTACTCAGCGCCTTTAAACTCTTTGGTCAGCGCCGGGACATGGCTGTCGATCTGGCTGACAGGCAGCGTCACGTCAACGCGCGAGGCGGTGGGATTTTCGCTGTCGAAGACCAGTGTGCCTTTGCTGTCAGGAATATCCGCGGTGGGATGGGAAAAGCCAAAGTGGGTCCAGGTGACGATGACCGAGGTATGCTCTGGGTTAAGCTCGTAGTGCTGAGCAGCCGCCTGTGACAGCGGGGCGTAGAGTGCAAAAGCGGCCAGCAGCGGCAGCGCAAGACGTTTACTATTTTTCACTTTAGGTTCCTTTTAAAACAGCCGAATCCTTTTGAGTGTCTCTGAAACCCCGGCGCAGATATAGTGAAGAGTTTTGGTCTTAATTTTCAAATAAATTCAGCAATATCCTGGCGTGACTATTGCGTTTCGACGCAACGCGTTTCCAGCGCCACCGCGCCGGGCCATCCGATAACCAGCTGCGCCTGCGCCTGACGCAGCGCCTGCGGCGTAAGCGCGTCCACTGACGCCCGGCCCAGATCGCGCAGGCCGTGCGCCTGGCGCAGTGCACGCTGTAACTTCTCCGCCCTGGCCGACGCGGCCGTTAGCTGGGCGCAGAGCCGCGATTGCAGGGTCGCCAGCCTCTCCGCCTCCTCAGCGATGGCGAACTGCTGCAAAAAGGTTTCGCACTGCGCCCGCAGCGCGTCGGGCGCGACATCCGGCGACTGCAGGGCAAACAGAATGCCGTCGCGGTCGGCGCAGCGCTGATAGCGGCAGCTGACCACATAACCAATCTGCTGCTCGACGCGCATGCGCTGAAAAAAGCGCGGCTCCATCAGCAGCGCCAGCGCGCGCAGCGCGGCCAGCGAGACCTCAGGCGGCGCAGGCAAGAACAGCAGCAGCGCACGATCGCGGCTGGGATGGGCGACAGTCAGACACCGGCCAGCTCGGGGCGGCGGGCATGGATCGTCAGACTCTCTGGCCAGCGGCGCCAGCCACTGCGCGATAACCGCCTGCTGCTCGGGCGAACCGCCATAGAGCGCCGCGCGCCAGCGGCCGGTGGCAGAGCGTGCGGCAACCGCCTGCGGCAACTGGCGCAGCAGCTCGCGGATCGCCACATCGTCCGGCGGCGGCTCAGCAGGCGGACTGCCGTCCAGACGCAGGGCGTCCGGCAGCGACGCCAGCCAGCCTTCGCTGCCTGCCGGCAGCTGCGCCTCAAGCTGCCAGACGCCCTGCGCCTCGCGCCAGCTTCCCGCGCCGCCCTGATGACGCAGCAGCGCGAACAGCGGCCGCAGGCGGCGGTCGATTGCGGCGGCGTCCGCAGGGCTCACCGCAGTGAAAAAAGGCGGGCGCAGCAGCAGCGTCGCCGGAGCGTCGCCTGCCAGCGAGATCAGCGGCGCGCGGTCGGCGGGCGGTGTCAGCTCAGCGTGCCGGTGCGCCAGTGGATGGAAACGCAGCGGCGGCAGCGCCCCGTGAAAGTGGCCCGGCGTCCAGGGTTGCAGCTGCAGGCTGAAGCCCTGCGTCTCTGTCGCCTCGCCCTGCACGCTGGCGGCGCTCCACAGCCGCGCCTGCGGCGCCTGGGCTAACTGACGCAGCAGCGCGCTAAAATGCGTCGTCTGCGCGGGCGGCGCGAAGCCGAACGCCCGTTCGCGTAGCTGATCGAGCGGCGTGAGCGCGGCAAAGCGCTGCTGCGCCAGTTGCAGATAGTGCGCGCGCTGTGCAGATGAGGTGTGCGCCAGCGCGCGCAGCGCATGAGCAAGCCAGGCGCAGACCGCGTCGGGCTGCTCGGTGTCGAACTGCAACGCCAGCCAGCTGCCCGTCGCGTCAAGGCTGAGCCAGCTGAACGTCAGCTGCTGCGCCCACGCCTGCTGGCGCAGGCTATGCATCGCGCCGTCTGGCGCCTCATCCTGCAAAAACTCGCGCAATAAGGTGACGTTGTCACGAACGTCATGCGTGAAATCGTGCAGGTAAAAGGTGATCCCCAGCGCGCCAGGGCTGTGGGTCGTCAGCGCGATATCCGCCTGCGAGAGAAAACGAATCTCCTCTGCCCGCGGTGCCGCTCTGCCCGACGGCAGCCGCCCGGCGAAATCGTGCGCCAGCTGTTCCAGCGCCGCCAGCGACTGCGGCCCCTGCAGCAGGAGCTGCGTCTCGCCGGCGACAAAGAAACGCTGGTGAAACTGATGCAGCGCCTCTTTAAGCGCCGCCATATCGTCGCCAAACGCCTCGCGGCTGCCGATGTGGAAACGCTGAAAAGCGGACGGTGCGCTGACGCGCGTATAAAGCGCGGCTTCGCGACGCGATGGCGTGTGCTGCTGGATCAGCCGGTATTCGGCATCGATCACCGCTGCTTCCTGGGCGATCGCCTCGGACGGGAACTGCGGCGCGGCCAGCATATCCGCCAGCCGCGCCGCGCCCTCAGCCAGCAGCGCAGGCTCCACTTCGAAAAACCAGGCGCTGCTGCGCGGCAGCGTGGTGGCATTGAGCCGCCCGCCGGCGGCCTGCACCCAGGGCATCAGCCGTTCGTCGCCCTGAAACCGGGCGCTGTCGCTGAACAGCAGGTGCTCCAGCAGGTGCGCCAGCCCAGGCCAGGCGTCAGGCTCGTCATGGCTACCCACCGCCACCTGCGCCAGCGCGGCGGCCTGCTGCGCGTCGGGCTGATGGATCAGCGTAACGCGCAGGCCCTTATGCAGCCGCAGCTGACGCGTCTCGACCATGTTAAAAGGTCCGGGTTTTGTAGATCAGCTGGGAGTTGGTGCGGTTGCGGAACTGCAGCTGGCCGATTTTCACGTCGCTGCACGCCGCTTCGCGTCTCGCCTCAAGGATCACCTCATGATGCGGCGACTTGCTGCACACCGGATCGGTGTTATCGGCGTTGCCGGTCAGCATAAAGGCCTGACAGCGACAGCCGCCAAAGTCCTTCTCTTTCTCGTCGCACGAGCGGCAGGGTTCCGGCATCCAGTCGAAGCCGCGATAGCGGTTAAAGCCGAATGAGCGATACCAGATATCCTCCAGCGGCTGCTCCAGCACTGACGGGAATTGCACCGGCAGCTGGCGCGCGCTGTGGCACGGCAGCGCGGTGCCCTCCGGCGTCACGCTGAGGAAGATCGCGCCCCAGCCGCCCATGCAGGGCTTGGGACGCTCTTCATAGTAATCCGGCGTCACAAACAGCAGATTGGTCAGGTTGCCGCTGGTGCTCATGCGCTCGCGATAGCGGCTGACCACCGCCTCCGCCTGCGCAATCTGCTCGCGCGTCGGCAGCAGGCCCTGGCGGTTGAGCTGCGCCCAGCCGTAGAACTGGCAGGTGGCCAGCTCGACATCGTCCGCTTCCAGCTCAATGCAGAGGTCGATAATCTTGTCGATCTGATCGATATTGTGACGGTGTAACACGAAGTTCAGCACCATCGGATAGCCGTGCTTCTTCACCGCGCGCGCCATCTCCAGCTTCTGCTGGAAGGCTTTTTTCGAGCCAGCCAGCGCGGCGTTCAGCGTCTCGTCGCTCGCCTGGAAGCTGATCTGGATATGGTCCAGGCCCGCGTCGGCGAAGGCGTCGAGCTTCTTCTCGGTGAGGCCGATGCCGGAGGTGATCAGGTTGGTGTAGAAGCCGAGATCGCGCGCGGCGCGGATCAGCTCCGGCAGATCTTTGCGCGTCAGGGGTTCGCCGCCCGAGAAGCCGAGCTGGACGCTGCCCATGGCGCGCGCCTGACGGAATACCTCAATCCACTGCTCCGTGGTCAGCTCTTTCTCCTGCTGCGCGAAGTCGAGCGGGTTTGAGCAGTACGGGCACTGCAGCGGGCAGCGATAGGTCAGCTCCGCCAGCAGCCAGAGCGGCGGATTGACGGCGGGTTTATTCTGGGTCACGAAACATTATCCACTTTTGTTCATACGCCGCGCGCAGAAACTCTTTAACGTCTTCGCCGACGCCGCCCGCTTCCGGGAAGCGCGCGTCGAGGATGGCGATAATCGCTGCCACGCTCGCCTTGCCGTCTACCTGTTCGAGAATGGCGGCGGCGGTTTCATTCAGCTTCGCCATGCCTTCCGGATAGAGCACCACGTGGCTCTCCTGCGCGGCTTCCCACTGCATGCGATAGCCGCGGCGAAAGGCGGGAATAGCGTGTTCATTCATCATGTTATACCAGTCGTGTGGTGTGCCAGGCCGCCTTGTCGGTGACCGTATGGTAAGGCGGGCGCTGCAGCGCGTAGGCCATGGTCATGGCGTCGAGCATCGTCCAGAGAATATCGAGCTTAAACTGCAGGATCTCCAGCATGCGGTTCTGTTTCTCGACCGTGTTGCAGAACTCCAGCGCCAGCGCCAGGCCATGCTCGACGTCGCGGTTCGCCTGGCTCAGGCGGCTACGGAAGTAAAAGTAACCCTCTTCCTTGATCCAGGGATAGTGCTGCGGCCAGCTGTCGAGGCGCGACTGGTGGATCTGCGGCGCGAAGAGTTCGGTCAGCGAGCTGCAGGCCGCTTCCTGCCAGTTGGCGCGGCGCGCGAAGTTGACATAGGCGTCGACGGCAAAGCGCACGCCCGGCAGCACATGCTGCTCGGACAGCAGCGCCTCGCGCGTCAACCCCACCGCCTCGCCCAGCTGCAGCCAGGCCTCGATGCCGCCGTCGTGACCGTTGCTGCCGTCGTGATCGAGAATGCGCTGCACCCACTTGCGGCGCGTGGCAGGATCCGGGCAGTTCGCCATGATCGCCGCGTCTTTCAGCGGAATGCTGGTCTGGTAGTAGAAACGGTTCGCGACCCAGCCCTGGATCTGCTCGCGCGTCGCCTCGCCGCTGTGCATCGCGATATGGTAAGGATGATGAATATGGTAGTACGCGCCTTTGTCGCGCAGCGCCTGTTCAAACGCCTGTGGCGTCAGCGTCTCGGTGATTTGCATCACTCACTCCTGGAGATGAATCGCCATGCCGTCCCAGCTCACTTCAATGCCCTGCTGCGTCAGAAACTGACGCTGCGGCGACTGCTCGTTGAGGATCGGATTGGTGTTGTTGATGTGAATAAGGATTTTGCGCTTCGCCGGCAACGACGCCAGCAGCGCCATTAGCCCCTGCTCTTCAGAGAGCGCCAGATGGCCCATCGCCCTGCCGGTGTTGGTGCCGACGCCGGTTGCCTGCAGCTCGTCATCTTTCCAGACGGTGCCGTCGATCAGCAGGCAGTCCGCCTTCTGCAGCCAGGGCATGATCACCGCGTCCGGCTCGCCGAGGCCCGGCGCATAGAGCAGCGTCTGTTTGCTGGCGAGGTTTTCGATAAACAGCGCCACGTTGTGTCCCGGCAGCGGCCGGTCGCGCCAGGGCGAATAAGGCGGCGCGTTGCTGAGGATCGGGATGGCGGTAAAGCGCAGATTCGGGCAGACATCGACGCTGAACGGTGCCAGCGGCGCGATGGGACGATGCTGTAACCCGCCGTTCCAGTGTTTCAGCATGGTGAAAACGGGAAAACCGCTGGTGAGATCGTCGTGCACTTCCGGCGTACACCACACCTGATGCGGGCAGCCTTCGCGCAGGCTTAGCAGGCCGGTGGTGTGGTCGATCTGGCTGTCGGTGAGAATAATGGCGCCGATGGCGGTGCCGCGCAGCACGCCTTTTTTTATCAGTTCTGGGGTATGGGCGATCTGCTGGCTGATATCCGGCGAGGCGTTGCATAACACCCAGTTTTCGCCGTCGTCGCTGAGAATAATAGAGGACTGCGTGCGAGCGCTGGCCTGGATAGTGCCGTCACGCACGCCCTGACAGTTGGCGCAGTTACAGTTCCACTGAGGAAAACCGCCGCCAGCGGCGGATCCAAGGACTTTGATGAACATAGGGGAAACCCGGCGTTGAAACAAAATGCCCGCACAGCAGGCGGGCATGAATATTAACGGTTGGAGATGTACAGCGTCACTTCCAGACCGAGACGTAAATCAACAAATTCAGGTTTTTTCCACATAATAGTCTTCCTCTAAGGTGAATGAACAAAGCGATACCCGTCAGGTATCATTACGTAAACAATCCAGTGATTATGCACGCAATTTTGAGCCGGCTGATGGTGCGCTAACCGCGCAGCGAGATCAACCCGCAAATGTTAAGGAAATGAATCAGCCCTGCCAGATTTTCTGCAGCACCCGTTGCCAGTTGCGCCAGGCCAGTTTTTCCAGCCGATCCTGATCATAGCCCGCCTCACGTAATGCGGCGAATAGCCGCGGCAAACCCGCCACGTCTTTTAACGCCTCTGGCGTGGAGATGCCGTCAAAATCGGAGCCAAATCCCACATGATCGTCGCCCATTACCATTATGAGCCGTTCACAATGCTTAACAATTTCGCTCAGCGGCGTGTCGCTGTCGCGTTTGCCGTCGGCGCGCAGGAACGCATTGCCGAAGTTAATGCCCACCATGCCGCCGCTGTCGCGAATGGCGATAAGCTGCGCGTCGGTGAGATTACGCGGCTGGGCGCAGAGCGCATGGGCGTTGGAGTGGGTGGCGACCAGCGGCGACGCGGCGCGCGCGGCGGTGTCCCAGAACGCTTTTTCGTTCATATGCGACACGTCGATCAGCATATTCAGCGCGCTGGCCTGCTCAATCAGCGCGAGGCCGGCGTCGGTCAGGCCGGGGCCGCTGTCCGGCGAACCGGGGAAGCCACCGGTGACGCCGACGCCGAAGCGGTTAGGCAAATTCCAGAAAGGCCCAATGCTGCGCACGCCGGCATCGTAAAACGCCTGCAGCTGCTCGCCGTGCTCATCCAGCGCATCGGCGCCCTCAATGTGCGCCACCAGCGCCAGCACGCCCTCGTCGCGGCAGGCGGCGATTTCAGCGGCGCTGCAGCACAGGCGCGCCCGACCCTGCGACTGCGCGGCAATCTGCTTCAGGATAGCCAGCTGCTGCCACATAATTTCCAGCGGCTGATAAGGCGTATCGGCATAATGCGGCGTTGTCTGGGCGATATAGGCCTGCGGCGGCACAAAAATCGCGAACAGGCCGCCGGCAAAACCGCCCTGCTGCATGCGCGGGAAATCGAGGTGGCCGCGTTCAATGCCGTTAAAGAAGGCGTCGACCGGCGCGTCACGATGGTGCAGCCAGAGATTCAGCAGCAGATCGTTATGACCATCAAAGGTTAACATCGGGGAAATAAGCGCTTAAATAACTCAACATCGCGCTATGTTACGCGCAGGCGTGACAAACGCCAAACAAGAGGGCACGAATGGTCACTCTGACGGGGTCGGCGTGGAAAACTGGTCAAAGATTTTGTAGCTAAGCGCCAGCCCAGCTCAAAAAAGAGCGGATAGTTCATCAGCGTGGTATCGGTCAGCCAGGAAATGTTCCATCGCGCGTACTTAACGTTTTTGCGCCAGCTCTTTCATGCGGGCGCGCATCGCTCTGCCGACGTCGGGGTTATTCATGTTTAGCCGGGCAGTGCCGTTGACGTCGAGGATCAGTGTGTCGCGATCGGAATAGCGCAGATCTTCATTGGTTAAGCCGCGCATAAACTGATCGGGTTCGGCGAATCACTTGCCCATCAGGATTTTTAGCCTGTTCATCGTTCCTCCTCACGGTATGCGGTTGCGCTCTGGTGAGTAAACGCCAGGCGCAGCGAACATGCTCTGCTCGCTTTCTATGCCTTTTTGCGCCGGCGCGCAACCGCATCCTGCGTTAACCGTCCTGCGCCACCGAAAGTCCGCGATAAAAGGTCGGCTGCACATCAAGCGTTTTCTGGATCAGACCGTACTTTTGATAGAAGTCGGCGGTCTCCTGCTGCTGCCGCACCGTGTTGTCATCAATGCTCTGCCAGTGCGACTGGCGGCGCGAGAACGCTTTTTCCGCCGCCTCGGGCGGGAAACCGATGATCTTCGCCAGCGTCTGGGCGTAATCGCTGACGTGGCTGTTAGCCCAGCGATCCGCCGCCGCCAGCCGGTTGACGTAATCCTGCAGCGCGGCGCGTTTTTCGCGGTCATTAAGCGCGGCGTCGGTGGCGGCCAGGAAGCTGTTGCCGGTAGAGAGCCCCACCCCGTTCACCAGCACGCGGCCGGTCTGCGTCACTTCCGCCAGCGCGGTATAGGGATCCCAGGTCGCCCAGGCGTCTACCGAGCCGTTGGTCAGGGCGATGCGGGCGTCGGCAGGCTGCAGAAAGCGCCAGGTAACATCTTTATCGCTCAGGCCCGCCTGCTCCAGGGTTTTCAGCGCCTGAAAATGGCCGATAGAGCCGCGGCCGGTGGCGATGCTTTTCCCCTTGAGGTCGGCGGCGGTTTTAATCGGCGAGTCGGGACGCACCAGCACCGCCAGCCCGGCGGGCACCGATTTGCTGACCGCCACCGCTTTAACCTGTGAACCGGCGGCGAGCGAAAAGAGCAGCGGCGCGTCGCCGATGATGCCGGCGTCCACTGCGCCAGCGTTGAGCGCCTCCGCCAGCGGCGCGGCGGCGGGAAACTCCGCCCACTCGATGCGGTAATCCAGCCCGTCGAGCTGATGCGCCGCCGTCATCTCGGCGCGCATATTGCCCTTCTGATCGGCGATGCGCAGCGTAACGGCCTGCGCGGACGTCGCCCCCGCCAGCGCCAGCGCCATACCAATAACGTGATATTTCATTCAGCCTCCTCTTTGCGCAAAAAAGCCAGAGTAAACCAGACGTTGAAAAGCGCCGATGCCGATTCCGCATGAGGTTAACCGGACGGCGCATAACGCTGTCGCGTTTGCGCGATGGGTTGTCATTTTTGCGCGCGCCGAGAAGCTGCGCGTCACGGCAGACTGAGCTGACCCAACCAGGAGGTAGTATGTTGACGCAACCCGCAGAGAAGTACCGTGCTTTTCCCGTTCTCGCCCTGCCCGATCGCCAGTGGCCCGATCGCCAGCTGACCAGCGCGCCGCGCTGGCTCTCTACCGATTTACGCGACGGCAACCAGGCGCTGGCGGAGCCGATGGACGCCGAACGCAAGCTGGCGTTCTGGCAGCTGCTGCTGGCCTGCGGCTTTAAGGAGATCGAAGTCGCCTTTCCCGCCGCGTCGCAGACCGATTTTCAGTTTGTGCGCGAGCTGATCGAACAGCGCCGCATTCCCGACGACGTCACCATTCAGGTGCTGACCCAGGCGCGCGACGCGCTGATCGCCCGCACCTTCGAGGCGCTGCAGGGCGCGCCGCGCGCCATCCTGCACCTCTACAACGCGACCGCGCCGCTGTTTCGCGAACGGGTGTTCGGCCAGAGCCAGGCGGAGATCGTCGCGCTGGCCTGCGCGGGCGCGCGCCAGATCCGCGCGGGCTGCGAGGCGCGGCCCGAAACGCACTGGACCTTTGAATATTCGCCGGAAACCTTCTGCTTTACCGAGCCGGCGTTCGCGCTGGCGATCTGCGAGGCGGTCGCCGATGTCTGGCAGCCGTGCGCCGAACGCCCGATGATTATCAACCTGCCCGCCACCGTCGAGGTCAACACCCCCAACGTCTACGCCGATCAGATCGAATATTTTTGCCGCCACTTTAGCCGTCGCGATGCCGTCTGCATTAGTGTGCATCCGCATAACGATCGCGGCACCGGCACCGCCTGCGCTGAGCTGGCGCTGCTGGCGGGCGCCGATCGGGTCGAGGGCTGTTTGTTCGGCAACGGCGAGCGCACCGGCAACGTCGATATCGTCACGCTGGCGCTCAATCTCTACAGTCAGGGCGTCGCGCCGCGTCTCGACTTCAGCGATATCGCGAAGGTGGTTGAGGTGGTGACCCGCTGCAACCAGCTGCCGGTGCATCCGCGCCATCCCTATGCGGGCGAGCTGGTGTTCACCGCCTTTTCCGGCTCGCATCAGGATGCGATCCGCAAAGGCTTCGCCATCCGCGAGCAGCGCCAGGAAAGCATCTGGCAGATGCCCTATCTGCCGCTCGATCCCGCCGATATCGGCTGCAGCTACGAAGCGGTGATCCGTGTTAACAGCCAGTCGGGCAAGAGCGGCACCGCCTGGCTGCTGGAGCAAAATCACGGGCTGAGGCTGCCGCGCGCGCTGATGCAGGATTTCAGCCATCGGGTGCAGCAGGAAACGGATCGTCACGGTAAAGAGATGACGCAGCGCGCCGTCTGGCGCTGTTTCTGTCTGCATTACGGCGTCGAGCAGCCGACGCTGAAACTGCTGGAAGCAGAGAGTCGCAGCGACGGCGACATTACCCGGCTGGAGGCGAGCCTGAGGGTGGACGGCGCCGTGCAGCGCCTGCAGGGCCGCGGCAACGGGCTGCTCTCTGCGGCAACCGATGCGCTGCGGCGCGCGCTGGGGCTTACGCTGACCATCGCGGATTACCACGAGCATACGCTGGGCAAGCGCAGCGACAGCCGTTCGGCCGCCTACGTCTGCTGCCTGAACAACCAGGGCGAGCGCGCCTGGGGCGTCGCCATCGACAGCGATATCGCTCGCGCCTCGCTGCAGGCGTTGCTTAACGCGGCGGCGGCCGCGCTGCCTGCGGAAAATACGCGGCGGGCGTGACGCCCAACAGACGGCGAAACATCGCGCTAAAGGCGCTGGGGCTCTCGTAGCCGAGATCGAGCGCCACGCGCAGCACCGACTCGCCCTGCGCCAGACGCGTCAGGGCGATAGCGAGACGCGCGCGCCGCACCCAGTCGCTGAACTGAAGCCCCGTCTCGCGCAGAAAATGGCGCGCCAGGGTGCGCCCGGAGAGATTCAGCTGCCGCGCCGCGCCCTCCAGCGTCCAGCACTCCCCCGGCGCCTGCTGAATGTCGCGGCACAGGCGCTGCAGGCGAGCGCTCTGCGGCTGCGGCAGATGAAACGGCAGCACGTCCAGCCCGCGCAGCTCATCGAGGATCAGCTCATAGATACGCTCGCTGCGGCTGCCGGGCGCATAGGTTTCCGGCAGCGGCAGCGCGCTGACGATCAGCTCGCGCAGCAGCGGCGATATCTGCACCACCTGACAGCTGGCGGGAAGATCCGCGCGCGCCAGCGGATCGACGAACAGCGTGCGCGCCGCGACGCTGCCGGTGATCTGCAGCGCGTGGCGGGTGAAGGCGGGCAGCCAGACGCCGCGCCCTGGTGGCACCACCCAGCTGCCCTGCTCAATGTCGACGCGCACCACGCCGCTGAGCGTGTGGATCAGCTGCGCGCAGCTGTGGTGATGCCAGGGTTCGCTGTCGCCGTGCGCATAGTCGTGCGCATAGGGCACCAGCGGCCGCGCGGTAAAATCGAACGCCAGCCGCGCCGTCACGCCTTACGCCTGCAGAAAGCGATAGATCGACGCCAGATCCTGTTCACCGTAGCCGGCGTCGACCGCCTGCTGCCAGAGTTCGGCGATATTCTCCAGCGCCGGCAGCTTCGCCTCGCCCTTCGCTTCCAGTGCCAGCTTCGCGTCTTTCAGCGCCCACACCAGATGCATCTGCGGCGTGTAATCGTCGCTGGCGATCATGGCGAGCTTCACTTTGGCGTAGGGCGCCGCCAGCGGGCCGCCTTCCAGCACCTGCCAGAGATCGTCGGTGCTGAAGCCGAACGACTCCGCCAGTCGCGTGCTCTCGGCGAGGCTCTGCATCAGGCCGATCAGCCAGCTGTTGACCACCAGCTTCATGCGCGACGATTTGCCCGCCTCGCCCAGCCACTGGGTGCCTTTGCCGATGGCGGCGAACACCGTTTCCGCCGCCTGAGCGCGCGTCTGGTCGCCGCTGGCCATCACCAGGATCTGCGCGTTTTCAGCAGGCGCTTTGGTGCCGGAAACCGGCGCGTCGATAAACAGCACGTCCGGACGCTCTCCGGCGAACCAGGCGATCAGCGCGTCGGTTTTCTCGACGCCGATGGTGCCCATCTGCGCAAGGGTTGCGCCCTGCTTCAGCGCATCCCTGACCTGATGCAGCGTCTGCTCCGTGGTTTCTCCGTCGGCGAGCATGGCAATCACTACGTCGGCGTCGCGCACCGCCTCTTGCGGGCTGTCGCTCAGCGTCAGGCCGGCCGCGACCAGATCCTCGCCGCGCGCGCGGGTGCGGTTCCAGCCATAGACCTTAAAGCCTTTTTTCAGCAGGTTGGCGGCGAAGGCGTGTCCCATCGCGCCTAAACCCAGTACGGCGACTGCGGGTTGTTGACTCATACTCATTCTTCCTGTTGTCCATCCACTAAACAGCTAACACTGAAGGGAAAGTCGGCAAAAAGCCAGCCTGGGAAAACATTTTTTGACGCTGAATTTCGCATAAAACGTCCTTATTATTTACGCTTTTCAAATAATCGTAAAAAACCTTAACATACGCGCACATTGTTCCAGCTGGTTCATTTTCGTCTCTTTTACAACGGTCTTTCATCCATGAAAAATGTCTCCCTGCGTCAGGCCAGCGTGCTGCTGCCCGCTCTGCTGCCGCTGCCGCTGCTGGCGGCGGACAACACCGGCAGCAACACCATGGTGGTCAGCGCCGCGCCGGCGCCAGCCGGCCTGTCCGAACTCGATACGCCCGCCGCCGTCAGCGTGGTGAACGGCGAGGATATGCGCCAGGCCGCGCCGCGCGTCAACCTGTCGGAAAATCTCGGCAGCGTGCCGGGCCTGCAAATTCAGAACCGCCAGAACTACGCGCAGGATCTGCAGCTCTCGGTGCGCGGCTTTGGCGCGCGTTCAACCTACGGCGTGCGCGGGCTGCGCCTCTACGTCGACGGCATTCCCGGCACCATGCCCGACGGCCAGGGGCAAACCTCCAATATCGATATCGGCTCCATTGACCATATTGACGTGCTGCGCGGCCCCTTTTCCGCACTCTACGGCAACGCCTCCGGCGGCGTTATCAACGTTGATACCCAGACCGGCCAGCAGCCGATCACGCTGGAAGTCGGCAGCTGGTACGGCAGCTACGGCAGCTGGCGCAACAGCGTTAAGGCCAGCGGCGCCACCGGCGACGGCACGCACGCGGGCGATGTCAACTACACGGTTTCCGCCTCGCGCTTCACTACGCACGGCTACCGTGACCACAGCGAGGCGCAGAAGAATCTCGGCAACGCGAAGCTCGGCGTGCGCATCGACGATGTCAGCACCCTGACGCTGCTGTTCAACAGCGTGCATATCGAGGCGCAGGATCCCGGCGGCCTGACGCCCGATCAGTGGCGCGACAATCCGCGCCAGGTGGTAAGCAACGTCACGCTCTACAACACGCGCAAAACCGTGGATCAGACCCAGGGCGGGCTGCGCTATCAGCGTCAGATGAGCGAGAATGACGATCTCAGCGTGATGATGTACGCCGGGATCCGTGAAACCACCCAGTATCAGTCGATCCCTAAAGCGACCCAGAGCAACCCGACCCATCCGGGCGGGGTGATCGACCTGACGCGCCACTATCAGGGCATCGACACCCGCTGGACCCATCGCGACACCCTGTTCAGCATGCCGGTCACGCTGACCGGCGGGCTCGACTATGAAACCATGACCGAGCGCCGCAAAGGCTTCGAGAACTTCAGCGGCAGCGATTACGGCGTCAAGGGCGATATCCGCCGCAACGAACGCAACCTGATGTGGAACCTCGATCCCTATCTGCAAACCGCCTGGCAGCTGAGCGACAAGTGGTCGCTGGACGCCGGGCTACGCTTCAGCACGGTTAATTTCGACTCTAACGACTATTACGTCACCGCTCGCAACGGCGACGACAGCGGCGATGCGCGCTACCACAAATGGCTGCCCGCCGCGTCCCTTAAGTATGCGATCGACAGCAGCTGGAACGCCTATCTCTCAGCCGGACGCGGTTTTGAGACGCCAACCATCAACGAGCTTTCCTATCGCGCCGACGGAGAAACCGGCCTGAATACCGGCTTAAAACCGGCGACCAGCGACACGGTGGAGCTCGGCACGAAAAAACGCATCGGCAACGGTCTGATCACCGCCGCGCTGTTCCAGACCGACACCAAAAACGAAATCGTCACCGACACCAGCCTCGGCGGCCGCACCACCTATAAAAACGCCGGCGAAACCCGTCGGCGCGGGCTGGAGCTAGGGGTGGATCAGCAGTTCGCCGCTGACTGGCGGGTCAAGGCGGCCTGGACGCTGCTAGACGCGCGCTATCACAGCAACGCCTGCGGCGACGAGAGCTGCAACGGCAACCGCATCCCCGGCATCGCGCGCAATATGCTTTACACCGGCGTCGAGTACGCGCCGGAACAGGGCTTTTACGCCGGTGCAGAATTGCGCTATATGAGCAATATCGCCGCCAACGACGCTAACGACGTTAAGGCGCCCTCCTATACCGTGGCGGCGCTTAACAGTGGCTATAAGTGGCTGGTGCAGAACTGGACGCTGGATCTCTTTGGCCGCGTCGATAACCTGTTCGACCGCAACTATGTCGGTTCCGTTATCGTTAACGAGGGGAATGGGCGCTATTTCGAACCGGCGCCGGGACGGAATTACAGCGTCGGGCTGACGCTGAGCTACGCCTTTCAGTAAACCTTATCGCCCCGGCCAGACGCCGGGGCGTTTTTCAGAACGCGCGTCGTACCATCCAGTTGGCGATCCAGCGCGATAAAATCGGGCCGGTGAACATCACCACGATAAAGCGCCCGGTCTGCATCGCCATCACAAAGGGCATATTGACGTTGCTTGACGCCGCGATAATCGCCACCGAATCCGCGCCGCCGGGGCTGGTCGCCAGATAGGCGGTGAGCGGATCGATGCCGGCAAATTTCACCAGTAAAAAGGCGAACAGGCCGCAGATGGCGATCAGCGTCAGCACCGACAGCAGCACGCGCGGAAAGGCGTGCGCCGCGTAGCGCAGGATCTCCGCGCTAAAGCGCAGGCCGATGCCCCAGCCGACAAAGGCGTAGGCGAGCGCCAGCAGCCATTTCGGCAGGGTGATCTCGACCCAGCCCACATCCTGCACCACCGAGGCGACGATCAGCGTCATCAGCATCGGACCGGCGGGAATGCGCAGCAGCCGCGCCGCCAGCACGCCGGCGGCGATGGTGAGCAGCGTAAACAGGAACGAGAGCGGCGCGAACGGCGCGAAGAGGTTAAGCGCGGGCGATGTTGCCGGCGCCCCGCCGTCGCCGCCTGCCCAGAAGCGCGTCACCAGCGTTGCCACCAGCGCCACCATCATCACGCGCAGATATTGCATAAAGGCGACAAGACGCACGTCGGCGCCGAAGCTCTCTGCCATCAGCGTCATGGCGGTGGCCGCGCCGGGCGAGGATCCCCAGATGGCCGTCGAGCCGGGCAGCACGCGAAAGCGCGCCAGCAGCCCGCCCAGCACCAGGCTGGCGACGATCACCGAGCCGACGCACAGCACAAACAGCGGCCAGTCATCGGCGATCTCATGAAAGATGGTGGCAGGGATCGCCGCGGCGATCATCGCGCCCACCGTTGCCTGAGCGCAGTTGAACAGCGGCCGCGATATTTTCAGCGCGCGGCCGGATGCGGCAAAGCCGATGGCGGCGAACATCGGGCCGAGCAGCAGCGCGGCCGGAATATGCAGCCACTCCAGCGCCACGACCAGCGCCGCCGAGCCGGCAATCAGCCCGGCCCAGCGCGTCAGACCCGCCTGTGCCATCGTCATCTTAGCGCGCGCTAAGTAGTGCCAGCACGTCGGCGGTAGAGCCGGTTTCGCCGAGGCGCGGGAAAATCAGCTCGACGCTGTTGTGATGGGTGTCGAGATTGAGATCGGTCATGGCGTCGGTGGCTAAGGTGACGTTGTAACCTAGTTCATACGCCTGACGCGCGGTGGACTCCACGCCGATGCTGGTGGCGATGCCGCACACCACCACCTGGGTCACGCCGCGCTGCTGCAGCTCGGCATGCAGATCGGTCTGATGAAACGCGCCCCAGGTTTTCTTGGTCACGGTGATATCGCCCGGCTGCGGCGCCATTTCCGGCACCAGCGTCGCCCAGTCGGCCGGCAGGTCGCCGCTGTGACGCGCCTGCTCGTTGCGGCCCGGCGCGCCGCCGGCGACGTTCACCAGCGCCACCGGCAGCTGATGCGCACGAAATCCGTCGGCAAGCTGCGCGCAGAGGTCGATCACCGGCTGCGGCTGGTGCACCAGCGGCAGACGCACGATGCCGTGCTGCAGGTCAATAATAATCAGGGCGGTTTGGGTATCAAGGGTGGTCAGAGCCATGGAAAATCCTCTCAGGATGCGTTGTCGGCGAGTCGTTGCAGTAAGGGAATAGCGGCGCGCAGCAGTTGCTGTTCGTCGGGGCTAAGCTGCGTGTCGATGACGCGCACCAGCCAGTCGTCGCGCAGGGCGCGGTTGGCGGCGATCAGCGCGCGGGCGGCTGGCGTCGGCAGATAGCGGGTTTTGCGTCCGTCATGAGGATCCGCTTCGCCCTGCACCATGCCCACCGCCAGCAGGCTGGCAACGGTGGCGCCCATCGACTGGGTGCGCACCCCTTCCGCCGCAGCCAGTTCGGTGACGGTCATCGCGCCGTCGCGTACCAGATAGCCCAGCACCGAAACCTGCGACCAGGTGAGATCGCCCGGCGGCGCGGATTCGCGCAGTCGACGACTCAGCTTGCCGATCAGCCTGCGCAGCGTTGCGGCCGATTCAGTCAGTTCGCTCATCGCTCTTCTCCTTACGTTCATCGCAGTATAGAGATACGAAGGTAAACTGTGTAGTTTACCTTCGTATCAATTTGTAAGGTCAGGGGTGCTGCAGGTAGTGGATCAGGCTGTGAAAGCGCAGCGGCGTGGCGAGCGGATTGCGGTAGCTGTGCGCCACGTCGGCGGCGAACTGCCACGCCTCGCCCGCCTGCAGCCGCCGCCAGACGCCGCCGGTGCCGAGCAGCAGCTCGCCCTCGATCACCACCACCTGCTCGACGCAGCCTTTTTCGTGTGGCGAGGAGTCGCTCTGCGCGCCGGCCGCCAGCTCCACCGCCAGCAGATCGAAGCGCAGCTGCGCGTCCCAGGGCAGCAGCGGCCGCACCGTCATCTGCGCATTAGGCTGGCTGAAGCGCGCGCTTTCCCCTGGCGGCAGCCCGTTGCCGTGAATAAAAAAGGAAAACGGCACGTTAAAACCGGTGGCGATTTTCCACAGCGTCGCCACCGTCGGGCTGGACTCGCCGCGCTCGATCTGGCCGAGCATCGCTTTGCTGACGCCGGTGCGCTCCGCGGCCAGCGTCAGGCTCCAGCCGTTCGCCTGACGCAGCTGTTTCAGCGCCTCGCTGAGATGCTGATGCAGATTTTCCATAGGCTTCTCCTGAAATCGTGGCGGCAGTGTAGCACTTGAGCGCTATAGCGCACACTGCTACGATGTGCGCTATAACGCACGACGGAGGTTTTATGCAGAGCATCACGGCGCGATCCGCCTTCTCTTTTCCCCTGCTGGTGTCGGGGTTTGTCGCCGTGCTGGTCGGCTACAGCAGCTCTGCGGCCATTATTTTTCAGGCGGCGCAGGCGGCCGGCGCCTCCTCGGTGCAGATCGGCGGCTGGCTGTCGATGCTGGGTATCGCCATGGGCCTCTGCTCGCTGGGCCTGTCACTCTGGACGCGCATGCCGATCCTGTGCGCCTGGTCGACGCCCGGCGCGGCGCTGCTGGCCACCAGCCTGCAGGGGCTGACCCTCAATGAAGCGGTGGGCGTGTTTATCTTCGCCAACGCGCTGATCGTGCTGAGCGGCGTCACCGGGCTGTTCGCGCGTCTGATGCGCATTATCCCGCCCGCGATCGCTTCGGCGATGCTCGCCGGGATCCTGCTGCGCTTCGGTCTGGAGGCGTTTACCGGACTGCAGCACGATTTTGCGCTGTGCGGCGCCATGTGTCTCGCCTGGCTGCTGGCGCGGCGCTGGCTGGCGCGCTACGCCATTCTCGCCGCGCTGGCCGCCGGCGTCGCGGTGGCGCTGGCCCGGCAGACAATCCATTTTCCGGCGCAGACGGCCAGCTTTGCTCTGCCGCAGGGCATCATGCCGCATTTTAGCCTCACCGCGCTGCTGGGTGTCGGCCTGCCTTTTTTCTTCGTCACCATGGTGTCGCAAAATGCGCCGGGCATTGCCACGCTGCAGGCGCACGGCTATCAGCCGCCGGTTTCGGCGCTGATCGGCTGGACCGGGCTGGCCGCCCTGCTGCTGTCACCGTTTGGCGGCTTTTCCGTCTGCATCGCCGCGATCACCGCCGCCATCTGTATGGGCGACGAGGTCGACGCCGATCCGCGTCGCCGCTGGATGGCCGCCGCGCTGGCCGGCGGCTTTTATCTGCTGGCCGGGCTCTCCGGCGCGCTGATCGCCGCGCTGTTTGTGGCGCTGCCCTCGCCGCTAATCGCCACCCTCGCCGGTCTGGCGCTGCTGTCGACCTTGAGCGGCAGCCTGACGCGCGCGCTGGCGGATCCCAGTACGCGCGACACCGCTGCCATCACCTTTTTGATCACCGCCTCTGGCCTCTCGCTGCTTGGTGTCGGCGCCGCGTTCTGGGGGCTGGTCGGCGGCCTGGCGGCGCACGCGGTGCTGAAGCCGCACGCCGCATAACCGCTTACGCGCGCTGCACATTTTTCTCGCAGCGCGCGAAAAACGCCCTTAATCACCGTTTTTTCCGCCGTTTGATTTGCTGTTGATCGACGTAAAATCACCCCAATCGCCGATAACACACGATTTTCTGCCTCAGAATTCGACCGATAAGGGCCCAACAGGTGGCAAAAACTTTTCTGCGCAGCGGCAATCTCGACGCGGTGCTGGCGCTGGGTGAAAACGGCCAGCCGGTCTACGCATCCGCCCTGCAAATACGTGAAACCCTGCGGCTGCGTCGTCAGACCGCGCTGGCAAACTGCCTCGCCATTCCTCAGCCCAACGCGCGCGGCGACCGCCTCGACTGGTACGCGCCGTTCAGCGGCAAGGTGAAATCCTGGCTGGGCGCCAGCGATTATGAGCGCCGTCAGGCGCTGGATCAGCTCACGACGACCCAGCAGGAGATGCAGGCGCTTAGCGCGCGCGCGCGTGAAGCCGACAATCCGGCGATGCGCCTGTTCGGCGCGCTGCTGGCCAAAGCGCTGCAGTTTCCCGATCAGCAGTATGTCTATCTGGTGGACGGCAAGCCGGTGATCACCTTCTGGGGCTTTGTTGACGCGCAGGCGCGCACGCGCGACGACGCGCTCGCCTGCCTGCGCGAAACGCTGGAAGAGGCGCTGCCGCCGCTGCTGCCGGAGCCGGTCATCGCCGCGCCGCCGCCTGCGATGCCGGAAATCATCCCTGAGCCAGAGCCGCTGTCTGAACCTGAACCCCTGCCTGAAGCTGCGCCGGTGATGACGCCCGCTGTCGCGCCGCGCCGCGCCATGCGCGTCTGGATGCTCGCGCCGCTGGCGCTGGCGGTGGCCGCCGCCGCCGCGTTCTGGCTGCATCAGCCGACGCCGGTCGCCGCACCGCAGCCAGGCGCCCCGGTGGCCGCCACTGTCGCGCCGCCTGCCGCGCTGATTGCCGCGCAGAAGCTGGCGACCACCCTGCCGCAGGCGCCGGCCAGCGTCGCCGCGCCCGCCGAGCCGGCTGCGCCTTCCGCTACGCTCGCCAGCGTGGTGACGCCCGCCGTGCCCACCGCCGACGCCGCGCTGAAAATGAGCGTAGAGGACGTCCGCAACGGCGCGATTAGCGTGGTCGACGGCCGCTGGCGCGTGGTGATGCAAAACTCCCTGCCGGGCGGCGCCTCTCCGGTGCTGCGCTATGAACTCAGCGCGGGCAAAGGCAGCGCCACGGTCACCCAGGGCAATAACCTGCGCTGCAGCGCCGACGAGGTTTCCGCCGCGATGCTCGGCAGCGGCCAGCTCTCGATCCGCAGCCGCTACACCGCCAAATGCAGCGACGGCTCGCGCTACCGCATGCCGCAGCTGATGTGTAAACCGGGAGATGGCGCCGCCGTGTGCGAAGCGCTGTTCAGCGACAACAAATCCTTCCCGATGACGATTACGCGCGAGAGTAAGTAACCATGTTGGCTCCCCTGATCGATGACAAACAAAAAATCACGCTGATCGAAGAGAGCGGCGTGCAGTTTCTCGACTTCGGCCTGCGCATCGCCGCCGGCCAGGCGCGACGCCAGTTTGTGCGTCAGACGGCGAACGGTCCGCTGCTGCGCCTCAACGTTGACGGCAACAGCGGCAAGTTTCTGCTCTATCCCGAGGACGGCGGCGCGCCGGAAGTGGTGCGGCCTGAATCGGACGTGGCGCTGGTCGACTCGCTGGCGCTGCTGGCGGACTGCTGGCTGCCGCTGCCGATGCTGCGCTGCGCCAGCGGCCGGCGCTTTATCGGTGGCCCGGAAAACTGGGCGCGTCTGCGTCTGACCGCGCTGGCGCAGCCGGACGCGGCGGGCAACACCCATCGCGCCACTCTGGCGTTCGATACCCGCCTCGTGGCGGAGGCGGAGGGCGGCGAGCCGCTCGGCCTGACGCCCGCCGACGCGCAAAACGGCGTCACCTTTTCCCTTGCCTGGCACAACTATGAGCTGGGCGAGTTTCTCGATCACCCCTGGGTTGACGGCTGGCTGCGCGAATCCTTCAGCGATCGCGTCGGCGACCGCCGCGAGCAGGCGATCGCCCAGGCGCTGCGCGAGTTCGAATATCAGGCGCACTACCTTAATCTGCTCGAACTGCTCGGCGAGCAGCTCAACCTCAGCGATATCCATATTCAGGCCACCAGCCAGCAGACGCCCGCCGTCAACGTCGACATTATTCTCGACGTCGGCAACTCGCACACCTGCGGCATTCTGGTGGAGGATCATCCCGAAGAGAGCAACGGCCTGAAGCAAACCTATGAACTGCAGCTGCGCGACCTGTCGCAGCCGCATCAGGTCTATAACGAACTGTTCGACAGCCGGCTGGAGTTCGCTGAAACGCACTTCGGCAAGGCGAACTTTTCCCTGCAGAGTGGCCGCGAAAACGCCTTTATGTGGCCGTCGCTGACGCGTGTTGGCCGCGAAGCGAGCCGTCTGGCGCTGCAGCGCGCCGGCCTGGAAGGCAGCACCGGCATCTCCAGCCCGCGCCGCTACCTGTGGGACGAGGCGCGCTATCAGCCAGGCTGGCGTTTTAACCAGCCGCAGGGCGCGAACGAGCCGCAGGCCAACGCCGCGCCCTTCACTTTTCTGCTCAATGACGAAGGCGAGCCGCTGCACGCCCTCGCCGCCGACGATCGCCTGCCGGTTTTTTCCGCCCACTACAGCCGCAGCTCGCTGATGACCTTTATGCTGTGCGAGCTGCTGGCGCAGGCGCTGATGCAGATGAACAGCGCCGCGCAGCGTCAGCGCATGCCGCAGAGTCACGCGCCGCGTCAGCTGCGCCACGTCATCCTGACGCTGCCGTCGGCGATGCCGAAGCCAGAGCGCGAGATTTTCCGTCGCCGCATGCAGCAGGCGATCGCCCTGGTGTGGAAAGCGGAAGGCTGGCACGCCGGCGACGAGCCGTTCGACGCCGCCGCGCCGCCGGTCTGCCGCAAGCCGGTGCCCGACGTGCAGATGGAGTGGGATGAAGCCACCTGCGGCCAGATGGTCTGGCTGTTCAACGAAACCCAGGTCAACTTCGCCGGTCGCGCGCAGGATTTCTTCAGCAGCACCGCGCGCCCGGATCGGCCGCGCGAAGCGGACGAGGTAGCGGGAAAAAGCCTGCGCATCGCCTCGATCGATATCGGCGGCGGCACCACCGATCTGGCGATTACCCACTACCGTCTCGACGACGGCCAGGGCAATAACGTCAAGATCACCCCGCGCCTGCTGTTCCGCGAAGGCTTCAAGGTCGCGGGCGACGATATTCTGCTGGATGTGATCCAGCTCTGGATCCTGCCTGCACTGCAGCAGAGCCTGCAAAAAGCGGGTCTCGCGCTGGCCGAGCCGCTGCTGAACAAGCTGTTCGGCCACGACGGCCGCCTCGACGGCCAGGCCACGCAGCGCCAGCAGGCGACGCTGCAGCTCTTTATTCCGCTGGCGCAGGCGGTGCTGGAGCGCTATGAGAACTGGGATCCGCTGGAGAGCCACGCGGAGATCAACGCCCTGTTCGGCGAGCTGGTCGAACAGCGTCCCGCCGACGCCGTGCTCGCCTTTATCAACGGCGAAATCCAGCGTGCGCTGGGCGCCGAGAGCGCGTTCGATCTGCTGCAGGTGCCGCTGATCGTCAGCCTGGCGCAGCTGCACGCCGAGTTTATGCAGCACCGCATGGCGATCATTCCGGCGCTGCGCTCGATGTGCGAAGTGGTATCGCTCTATCAGTGCGACGTGCTGCTGCTCACCGGTCGGCCGTCGCGCTTCCCCGGCATTCAGGCGCTGGTGCGTCATCTGCAGCCGCTGCCGGGCAGCCGCATTCTTTCGCTGGAGGGCTACCACACCAGCGACTGGTATCCTTTTAATAAGCATGGGCGTATCGACAACCCGAAATCCACTGCGGCGGTGGGCGCCATGCTCTGCCTGCTGGCGCTGGATCTGCGTCTGAACAGCTTCTGGTTCCGCGCGGGCGATTTCGAACCTTACTCGACGATCCGCTACCTCGGCGTGCTCGACGAAAACCAGGCGCTGACCGACGATAATCTCTGCTACAGCGATATCAATCTCGACGATGGCAGCTTCGCGCTCGATCGTAAAAGCAGCTTTCGCATTCGCGGCAACGTCTGCCTCGGCTTTCGCCAGCTCGACAACGACCGCTGGCCCGCCTCGCCGCTCTACAGCCTGACGCTGAACGACGCCCAGCTGGCGCGTAAGGTCGCCGGCGAGAGCGTGCTGCGCGTGAAGCTGGCGGTCGCGCCCGGCCCGGTGCTGCCGGGACCGGAGCGGCTGGTGCTGAGCGACGCGCGCCTCGACGACGGCACGCGCGTGCCCCTTGAGCAGCTGAGCCTGAAACTCAATACCCTCTCGCCGACGGGCAACGCCCATGCCCAGTACTGGATCGACAGCGGAAGCCTGTGTAAACGATGAGAACTGTAAAACCGCGCCAGCCGCAGACGCTGGCAAAACGTCTTAGCCTGCTGCAGGAGGCGCTCAACGCCAGCCTCGGCTGGATTGCCGAACACCGTGACGCCGCGCCGCGCCTGGCGCTGGAGGCGGAGACCGTCACGCGTCAGCTGCGCCGCGCCCGCGCGCAGAGCGACGCCCTGGCGCAGCAGGTGGCGCGCCCGGTGACGCTGGCGCTGTTCGGCCAGTCGCAGGCGGGCAAAGCCTGGCTGCTGAGCGAAATGGTCGCCGACGCGCAGGGCCAGATGCTGGCGCGCCTCGGCGAGAAAACCCTCAACGTGTTCCAGCAGATCAACCCCGGCAACCTCGACTTCGCCGCTGCGACGCGCTACTGCCATCAGCGCGAGCCCCTCTCCGGCGAGTGGCCGGTTGAGCTGGCGCTGATGAGCGAGGCGGAAATTTTACGCCTGGTGCTGAGCTGCCGCGCCGAGGCGCCGCAGCCGGAAAGCGCGCAGCTTGACCAGCAGCTGCAGCGTCTGCAGCGCCAGCGGCTCAACGCGCCCGTCGGCGGGCTCGACGGCGACGCGCTGGTGACGCTCTGGGCCTGGAGCCGCCGTCACCGTCTGCACGAGGCGCGGCTCGACCGTCACTTCTGGCCGCAGGCGGTCGAACTGGCTCCCGCCCTCAGCGTCGACGACCGGGTGCAGCTCTTCGCGCTGCTCTGGCCGACGCAGCCGGCGCTGAGCGAGATGCTGCGCCATCTGCTGCATCTGCGTCATCAGCTGCGCAGTGCCAGCCGCGTGCTCGCGCCGCTCAGTCTGCTGGTGGATCACGCCCTGCTGCCGAGCGAACAGCTGATCGCCCACGCCAGCGAGCAGGATCGGCAGATGAAGGTGGAAGTCTGCCCGCTCAACGGCAACCGCATCGGCAAGCCGCAGCAGGTGCCGCTCGGCTGGCTGGCGCTGCTGACGCTGGAGCTGGTGATGCCGCTGAGTTCGACGCCGCGCACCGCCCTGTATGACGACGCCGATATGCTGGATCTGCCCGCGCCTGGTGAGCCCGCCGACGCGGCAGCGCGTGACGAGCGCCAGCGCCTGGCGCAGCAGGATCCGCTGCTTGCCCTGGCGCTGGAGCAGAAACGCGCCCTGCTGCCTGGCCTCTACGCCGGCCGTCAGGGCATCGATCTGATGCTGATCTGCACCGCCGCCAGCCAGCGTCAGGATGTCGATCTCGCCAGCCGCGCCCTGCGTGAATGGCAGCTGCATCAGCCGCTGCGTGAGAGCGGCGAGAAGCCGCGCCTGATTTGGGCCATCACCCCTTACGACGCGCGCCATCAGCAGATCAACGTCGATGAAGCGGTGCAGCGTCAGATTGGCCAGCCCGGCCAGCGCTGGGGCTCGATGCTGGCGCTCGATCGCGCCGGCGTCGACCGCATGGCGGAGTGGCTTCAGGAGGAGATGCAGCCCGATGCGCGCCGCGAGCGGCTGGTGGCGGAGCTGCGCGACCTGCAGCACAGCGTGCTGGAGCGTCGGCTACTGCCCTGGACCGACGCCGAGGCCAGCCCAGAGCAGGCCGCGCGCAAGCAAACCATCGCCGATACACTGCTGAAGTGTTTGCAGCACCGCACCGGCCTGCACGGCGAGCTGCTGGAGCGGCTGCAGCCGCCGCGCGACACCCTGCGTCAGCTCTGGCTGAGCCAGCATGACGCGCCCAGCGCCGCGGCGATCCGCACCGACGCGCCCGCGCAGCACTTCGGCGTCGGTTTCGAATTCGATCTTTTCAGCGACGCGCCGCTGGCCGATCCGGCGGCGGGACAGCAGCCGGTCAGCGCCGCAGGCCAGAGCTTCGCGCGTCAGGTGATGGCGCTGTGGCTCGATCATCTGCGCGAGCTGCCGGAAAACCGCAGCCTGCTGACGCTGCTGAATGTGGATCGCGTGACGCTGGAGTGGCTGGTAGAGGAGCTGATCGTCGCCAGCTTCCGCCTTGATATTCTCTCCAGGCTGGAGCAGGCGCTGCACGAGCCGGAAAATCAGGCGGTGACGCACGAGTCACGCGCCGATCGTCAGGTTTCGCGGGCGATGACGGTGCTGGGAGATTTTGTCGCCTGGCTCGGCTTTTTGCAGCGCGACGAGGCGGCGCGTCCGCCGAGCCGCGTCAATCGCGGCCAGCCGATTTTCGCCCGCCCGCCGGCGCCGAGCGTCAATTTCTCCGCCGGGCAGCGCCTGACGCGGCTCTCCGCCGCGCCCGCTAACCATACCGCCTACTATATCTATGACTGGCTGGTGGGGCTGAACGCGGTGATCCTTGAAAACAACGGCTACGCCGGCGGTCGCGATCTCACGCCCGCCGCGCGCCACGCGCTGGCGGCAATCCTCGCCTCGCTGCGCAGTTAATCGCGCTTCAGGCGCAGGTCGCCCTCCAGCGCCTGCGCCGCCTCTTCCAGCAGCGACAGCACGGCGCCGAACGTTTCGCTGTTCTCCAGCCCCGCCGCATGGCGCAGGTGAATGCGCGCCGGCAGCGCCATGCCGCCGGTGATCCAGTCCCACAGCGCGTCCAGATTATTGCCGAAGGTGAACGGACAGTGGCTCTGCTGCGCCAGCGCCCGATAGAGCGCGTCGCGATCGTGAAGATGACGGAAATCGAGCGTGATGGTCAGCATGGTTACGGCACCTGCTTAAAGCTGCGGTAGTGATCGGTGGTGATATAGACCAGGCCGTCAGAGGAGTAAACCAGCCGATCCGCCTCACGGTGGCCGCAGCGGTAGTTGACGTCCGCCTCATACCACAGGCGCCCGCTGCGCTGCGGCAGGCGCTTTTCGCGGTTGCCGAAGCGGTCGCCACCGATCGCTTTGCCCGGCAGCGCGTCGCACAGATTGCCTCTGGCAGGATCCCAGCCGAGACGGCGCGCGTCATTTTTGCTGATGTAGTAGTCCGGCAGCTGCTGATGTTGCAGCAGGTAACGCGCCACGGTACGCGCATCGGTCAGCGAACTGATATCGCGGGCGTCGGACGAAGGCAGAGCGTTCAGATGGGGTTTAAGACCGGCCCAGGCGGCCGCAAGCACGATAATCAGTGCGATCCAGAGTTTTTTCGACATGATGGCATCCCAGACAACAGGACGCAGATGATACCAGCTTTACTTGTCAGATACAGCGCGGGCCAGCATAGCTGGCCCTGCGGGGATCACTGCATCACTTGCATCTGGGCACCGTGACGACGCCATGCGCCAGGCGCGACGCCATACTGGCGTTTAAAACTGCGGTTGAAGGATTGCTGCGAGTCGAAGCCCAGCGAAATCGCCACGTTGAGGATCGGTTCGTTGGTGGTGGTCAGACGATCCGCTGATTTTTTCAGTTTCTTCATGCGGATATATTCGCCCAGCGGATAACCGGTATGCTCTTTGAACATACGCTGCAGGTGCCACTTGGAGTAGCCTGCGCGCTCCGATACGGTGTCCAGATCCAGACGTGCTTCGATGTTGTTGTCGATCCAGTCGATAAGATCGTGAATAAATGCGTCGCTCATCATCCCATTTTCTCCCGTCGCCGTTGCGAACAGTATCAGTATCAGTTGCAATTACACTTTAAGGGTGACTGACTTTGCCATTTAATGCAAGTTGGATTGATACATTAAATGCCGCACTCGCCGTAAGGTCATTCTCTTCCCCCGCGCTGTCGGCGTTTCGTCTCAGTCAAAACCGCACATAAAGTGTATCAGATATTCTTGCAGTTGCCTGATGCACGAGCCTACACTCCTCGCGATTAATTGCAATCTTAAAAGTTGCAAATATTGGCTCGCGCGTGTGGGCTCTTTTTTAACGCTATGCGGAATAACAATAATGAACAGACAAACGAAGTGGGTTCGTCAGGGTTCAACCCTTCTGGGCGCGGCGCTGCTGGCCAGCATACTCAGCGGATGTGACAAAGGCGTGGCGCAAAACGCCCCGCCGCCACCGCCTCAGGTCAGCGTCGCCGATGTGGTGCAGAAACCGGTCAGCCAGTGGGACAGCTTTAACGGGCGCATCGAAGCGGTGCAGAGCGTGCAGCTGCGCCCGCGCGTCTCCGGCTATATCGACGCGGTGAACTACCGCGAAGGCGACGAGGTGAAAAAAGGCCAGGTGCTGTTCACCATCGACGATCGCACCTACCGTGCCGCGCTGGAGCAGGCGAAGGCCGAACTGGCGCGCGCGCGTAGTCAGGCCGCGCTGGCGCGCAGCGAATCGGCGCGCACCGAGAAGCTGATCGGCAGCCAGGCGATTTCGCGCGAGCAGTGGGAGCAGCGCCGCTCCGCCGCCAGCCAGGCGCAGGCTGACGTGCTTTCCGCCGAGGCGGCGGTGGATATGGCGCAGCTTAATCTCGACTTTACCCGCGTCACCGCGCCGATCGACGGACGCGCCAGCCGCGCCATGATCACTACCGGCAACCTGGTGACCGCCGGCGACAGCGCCAGCGTGCTCACCTCGCTGGTGTCGCAGGACCGCATGTATGTCTACTTCGACGTCGATGAAACCACCTTTCTGCACTACCAGGCGATGGCGCGCCAGGGCCAGCAGCGCGGCTCGCTGCCGGTCGAGATCGGCCTGGCCGGCGAAAACGGCTATCCGCACCGTGGCGTGGTCGACTTCACTGACAACCAGCTGACCGCCAGCACCGGCACCATCCGCATGCGCGCCCAGCTCGACAACCAGCAGCGTCAGTTTACGCCGGGCCTCTTCTCGCGCGTGCGTCTGCCGGGCAGCGCGGAGTTTCAGGCGCTGCTGATCGACGACAAGGCGGTGCTCACCGATCAGGATCGCAAATATGTCTATGTAGTGGATAAAGACGGCAAAGCGCAGCGCCGCGATATTCAGCCCGGCGAGATGGCCGAGGGCCTGCGCATTGTGAAAAACGGCCTGCAGCCGGGCGATCGGGTGATCGTCGACGGCCTGCAGAAAGTGTTTATGCCCGGCATGCCGGTCACGGCCCAGCAGGTCGCGATGCGCGCGGCTCACGCCAACTAACTGAGGCTACTGCCGCTATGGACTTTTCCCGCTTTTTTATCGACCGGCCGATCTTCGCCGCCGTTTTGTCGATTTTGATTTTCGTGACCGGGCTCATCGCCATTCCGCTGCTGCCGATCAGCGAGTATCCCGACGTGGTGCCGCCCAGCGTGCAGGTGCGCGCCGAATATCCCGGCGCTAACCCAAAGGTGATTGCCGACTCGGTGGCGACGCCGCTGGAAGAGGCGATCAACGGCGTTGAGAACATGATGTATATGAAGTCGGTGGCCGGCTCCGACGGCGTGCTGGTGACCACCGTCACCTTCCGCCCGGGCACCGATCCCGATCAGGCGCAGGTTCAGGTGCAGAACCGCGTCGCCCAGGCGGAGGCGCGTCTGCCGGAAGATGTGCGCCGCCTCGGCATCACCACCCAGAAGATGTCGCCGACGCTGACGCTGGTGGTGCATATGTTCTCGCCGCACGGCAAGTACGACTCGCTCTACCTGCGCAACTACGCCACGCTGAAGGTGAAAGATGAGCTGGCGCGCCTGCCGGGCGTTGGCCAGATCCAGATCTTCGGCGCGGGCGAGTATGCGATGCGCGTCTGGCTCGATCCCAACAAGGTGGCCGCACGCGGCCTGACCGCCGCCGACGTGGTGACGGCGATGCAGGAGCAGAACGTGCAGGTGTCGGCCGGCCAGCTCGGCGCCGAGCCGCTGAAGAAGCAGTCTGACTTTCTGTTGTCCATCAACACCGCCGGCCGCCTCGAAAACGAGCAGCAGTTCGGCAATATCATCCTGAAAACCTCCGACGACGGCTCGCTGGTGCGGCTGCGCGATGTGGCGCGTATTGAAATGGGTTCTGGCAGCTACGCGCTGCGCTCGCAGCTCAACAACAAAGACGCGGTCGGCATCGGTATTTTCCAGGCACCTGGCGCCAACGCCATCGATCTCTCTAACGCGGTGCGCGCCAAAATGAACGAGCTGGCGACGCGCTTCCCGGACGACGTGCAGTGGGCCGCGCCCTACGACCCTACCGTGTTCGTGCGCGACTCGATCAGCGCGGTAGTGCATACGCTGCTGGAAGCGGTCGCCCTGGTGGTACTGGTGGTGATCCTGTTCCTGCAGACCTGGCGCGCCTCGATTATTCCGCTGCTGGCGGTGCCGGTGTCGGTGGTCGGGACCTTTAGCGTGCTCTACCTGCTCGGCTTCTCGCTCAACACCCTGAGCCTGTTCGGGCTGGTGCTGGCGATCGGCATCGTGGTGGATGACGCCATCGTGGTGGTGGAAAACGTTGAGCGTAATATCGCGCTGGGCCTGTCGCCGCAGGCGGCGGCGCATCAGGCGATGCGCGAGGTCTCCGGGCCGATTGTCGCCATCGCGCTGGTGCTGTGCGCCGTGTTTGTGCCGATGGCGTTTCTCTCCGGCGTGACCGGCCAGTTCTACAAGCAGTTCGCGGTGACTATCGCCATCTCCACGGTGATCTCCGCCATCAATTCGCTGACGCTCTCTCCAGCGCTGGCGGCGAAGCTGCTGAAAGATCACCATGCGCCGAAAGATATTCCGACGCGCATTATCGATCGCCTGCTTGGCTGGCTGTTCCGTCCGTTCAACCGCTTTTTTAACCGCAGCGCGCACGGCTATGAAGGGCTGGTCGGCAAAACGCTGCGCCGACGCGGCGCGGTGTTCGGCGTCTATGTGCTGCTGCTGGCGGGCGCGGGCTTTATGTTCCACGCGGTGCCGGGCGGTTTTATTCCGACGCAGGATAAGCTCTACCTGATCGGCGGCGTGAAGATGCCGGAAGGCTCGTCGCTGGAGCGCACCGACGAGATGATCCGCAAGATGAGCGAAATCGGCATGAACACCGAAGGCGTCGCCTACTCTGTCGCCTTCCCCGGTCTGAATGCACTGCAGTTCACCAACACGCCGAATACCGGCACGGTGTTCTTCGGCCTGAAGCCGTTCAGCGAGCGCACCCACAGCGCAGCGGAGATCAACGCAGAAATCAACGCGAAGATCGCCCAGCTGCAGCAGGGCTTCGGCTTCTCGATTATGCCGCCGCCAATCCTCGGCCTCGGCCAGGGGTCGGGCTATTCGCTGTACGTGCAGGACCGCGCAGGGCTAGGCTACGGCGCGCTACAGACGGCGATCAACACCCTCTCCGGCGCGGTAATGCAGACCCCAGGCATGCACTATCCCATCTCCTCTTATCAGGCGAACGTGCCGCAGCTTGACGTGCAGGTCGACCGCGATAAAGCCAAGGCGCAGGGCGTGTCGCTGACCGATCTCTTCAGCACGCTGCAGATCTATCTCGGCTCGTCGTATGTTAACGACTTCAACCGTTTCGGCCGCACCTGGCGCGTGATGGCGCAGGCGGACGGCGAGTTTCGCGACAGCGTGGAGGATATCGCCAACCTGCGCACCCGCAACGATCGCGGTGAGATGGTGCCCATCGGCAGCATGGTGCATATCACCACCACCTACGGCCCCGATCCGGTGATCCGCTATAACGGCTACCCGGCGGCGGACCTGATTGGCGACGCCGATCCACGCGTGCTCTCTTCCGCCCAGGCGATGACTCAGCTGGAAGCGATGTCCGGTCAGCTGCTGCCGAACGGCATGAATATCGAGTGGACCGATCTGAGCTATCAGCAGGCAACCCAGGGCAATACCGCCTTTATCGTCTTCCCGGTGGCGGTGCTGCTGGCGTTCCTGGTGCTGGCCGCGCTCTATGAGAGCTGGACGCTGCCGCTGGCGGTGATCCTGATCGTGCCGGTAACCATGCTGTCGGCGCTGGTCGGCGTCTGGCTGACGGGCGGCGATAACAACGTCTTCGTGCAGGTCGGTCTGGTGGTGCTGATGGGGCTGGCGTGTAAGAACGCTATTCTTATCGTGGAGTTCGCGCGCGAGCTGGAGATGCAGGGCAAAGGCATCGTGGAGGCGGCGCTGGAAGCCTGTCGCCTGCGTCTGCGGCCGATTGTGATGACCTCTATCGCCTTTATCGCCGGCACCGTACCGTTGATTCTCGGCGAAGGCGCGGGCGCGGAAGTGCGCGGCGTGACCGGCATTACCGTGTTCGCCGGGATGCTGGGCGTGACGCTGTTCGGCCTGTTCCTGACGCCGGTGTTTTACGTCACGCTGCGTAAGCTGGTGACGCGCAAAGCACCGAAAGAGGCGCTGCAGACAGCGTAAATAATAAGGGCGGTCGGTGACCGCCCTTTCTTTTATTCAGATGATGGAAACAGAATGTGAAAACTGCGTAACCGCCTTTCTTTTTCATGGATGAAAAATATGACGTCAAACCTGACTATCAAAAGCCGCATCAGCGGCTTTTTATGTTCACACGCATGTACCTGCTTTACGGGAGGTATGATCAGGCTTTGGGGCGCGTCAGAAAAACCAGCGTGCCGATAATGATATCCCCTACGACCCAGAGAATCCCTAGCATCATCGCACCCATGCCCGCGCCTAACGCCGCGCCAGCTCGTTCTGCATCGGAAGCCGCGTTATTGATCACGTCTCCGCTCGCGCCCATACCGGCGAAAATAGAATAGATCATTAACAGGTTAAACAGGATAAATACGATCTTCACAATTTTTCCAAACAGCGTTCGCTTTGGTTTTTTTACCTGATGCCCGCATGAAGGACATTTAAATGCTGAATCGCTGATTGCCGCTTTACATTCCGGACAATTGATTAATGCCACTTCTCTCTCCTTAGATAAAAATAAACAGCAGATAAAATACTATTATCCTGAAAAATCAATCGAATAAAAAAACCGCCATTTGGGCGTTTTTTTTTGCTTTAGTCTGTTATTGATTAATCCTGGCTATTGAACTCCGACGTTGCCGGGCATAAAAAAAGCCGCGGTTAGCGGCTTTTTTTGCACAGGTCTTCGATAGCATCCGGTTCCAGCACCGGGGCGCACTCGGTTTCGTTGCCTTTTTTCAGCTCTTCGAGGGCGTCGGCGACGGTGCGTTTTGCCAGCACGTCCAGCGAGGCCTGCTCGGCTTCGTCGGCAATCGATTTGAAGTACCAGCAGAGGTTGGCGCTGACCAGGCAGCGCGGCGCGACGTCAGGACGCGACGCCCAGAGCTTTTTGTCTTCAATCACTGAGGTGTAGATATCGCGCAGCGTGATTTCGCTGGCCGGACGCCCCAGATGGATCGAACCGGTACGCCCCAGCGTCGAGACGATAATGCCGTCGCGCGTCAGCGGAACCATTAGCTTGCGGATGAAACTGGGGTTCGCTTCAAGACCGTATGCCAGAATGGCGCTGGTCGAGCGTTTACCCATTTGCTCCGCCATCGCTACGCTAAGAACCATTTGCAAAGCTGTCGGGAAGCGGTAATCAAGCATTTCATTTTCCTGAGTTGCGGTGCATCTTATTGTTTTATTGCCGCGTAAGTGAACATTCAGTGAGCAATAAATATAACAAACACTGTTGCTTTTTAGAAGCAAGGCTGCTGCGCCAGGGCACGTATTCATTAAAACATCGCCATCGACAGCACAAGCTGTTCAGCCCAGTGGCGCTGCGGCTTCCGCCCCGCTGCTACGGCACTGACGCCGGTCTCGCCGGCAGCCGCTGTTTCAGCACCATTACCAGCGCCACGTTAAGCAATGCCAGCGCGCAAAGCAACCCCATGGTTGCGGAGGCGCCAAAGGTTTCAAAGACATAGCCGCCCGCCAGCGGCGTCAGCGCCTGTCCGATCAGCGCCGGACGCGCCATGCGGCCCACCACGACGGCATAAGCTTCTGGTTTGACCATCGCCAGCGGTAAAGTTCCCCTGACAATCGCACGCAGGCCGTTTCCCGCGCCGTAAAGCACCATACTGAGCAGCGCCAGCTGCGGAAACAGCGCCAGCAGCAGCAGGCCCAGTGCCACTAGCCCCACCGAGAAAAAAGCGGTCCAGATGGGATGACCGCGCTTAAATAAAATATCGACGATGCGCGAGCCCACCTGGCAAGGGCCAAGGATGGCGCTGATCCCCAGCGCAGAGGCCAGCGTGTAGCCGCTCGCCTGCAGCAGCGATATCAGCTGCACCGAGATTGCCGTCATAATCACCGAGGCCAGGGTAAAGATGGCGCACAGCAGCCAGAACAGCGACGGCGCGATATCCTGCTGCGGCGCGCTCGCGGCCTGCGCTGTCGGCTTAAGCGCCAGCGACCGGTTCGGCAGCGCGTAGAAATAGGCAGGTAATACCAGCAGCAGCATGGCGGCAATGGCGAAACAGGCGCCGCGCCACGTTAGCAGATGGATCAGCAAGGCGGTGCCGGGCCAGACCAGCGTGGTGCAAAAGCCGGAAATCAGGGTGATGCTGGTAATGGCGCCGCGCGCCTGTCCGCCGTAGCGTGTGCCCAGCGTGGCAAACAGCGCATCGTAGAGCCCCATCGCCATGCCGACGCCGATAATCGCCCAGGCGCCCATAAAGAGCAGCAGCGAATGGCTTAGCCCCATGATAACCAGCCCGATCGCCATCACCGCCCCGCTCAGCGCCAGCAGCAGCCGGCCGCCGGTGCGTGCGATAATGCGTCCGCTAAGCGGCGCCAGCAGACCAGAAACCAGAATGCCGGTCGAGAGCGCGCCGTAAACCCACTGCTGCGACCAGCCGGTTTCCGCGACAATAGGGTTTGCCATGACGGCCATCAGATAAAATGAACCGCCCCATGAGAGTATCTGCACCAGGCCCAGCACCACGACCGCCAGCACGCCCGGTTTATTCTGTTGATCCACATCCGTCACCGCTTTTTACAGGTAACGACTTTTATAACATGTTATGCCATAAGCAAAAAACCGAAATGGCGCGAGCTGCCCTGCTTTTACTGCTTGGCCTGCTGGCTGCACGGTTTGAATTATGGGATTGATATGTATGTTGTAACTATTAGAACAGATTGCACACAGCAACACTCTCTGCCAGAGTAAGGTATGTTGTAACTAGGGAGAGCAAAAATGCGTTATGACCTGATATCCGACCTGCATGAGTGCGCAAACAGCCTGGAACAGTCGCTCGGCGAGCTGCGCGAGATGATCATGGCGCAGCCGCTGCTGATTGCGCGCGTCTTTTCCCTGCCACCGGTGGAGAAAGGCCACGAGCACGACGCGGTGACGGAAATCGCCGTGGAACAGCATCTGGGCACCACCGCGCGCGACATGGCGCTGGCGCACTTCTGTCGCCTCTTTATGCAGCATCAGTCCGAGAAGCTCAGCACCAAAGCGGCCGTACGTCTGCCCGGCGCGATCTGCATCGAAGCTGACGACGAACGCGCCGCCGCCCTCACCGCGCAGATCGCCCAGGTGAATCAGTACAAAGCGCGGCTGGAGCAGATCATTACCGTGGAATCGGGGCTGCCGAGCGAGGCGCGCTTTGAGTTCGTGCACCAGCACCTGCGCGGCCTGATCACGCTCAACGCCTACCGCACCATCACCCTGCTGCAGGCGCCGGACAGCCTGCGCTTCGGCTGGGCCAACAAGCACGTCATCAAAAACGTCAAGCGTGAAGAGATCGTCGCGCAGCTGGAGCGCAGCCTGAGCGCCAATCGCGCGCAGGCGCCCTGGACGCGCGAACAGTGGGCGGAGAAGGTGCAGGATGAGCTGGAGAGCGTGCGCGCCCTGCCCGCCACCGCGCGGCTGAAGATCAAGCGGCCGGTGAAGGTGCAGCCTATCGCGCGCGTCTGGCGCGCCGAGGAGAAAAAGCAGACCCAGCTCGCCTGCCCGTCGCCGATCGTGGTGCTGTGCCGCGACCGCACGCAGGTGCCGGTGCTGGGAGAGCTGCTGAACTACAACGCCGATAACGTGCAGCATCGCTATAAGCCGGCGGCGGAGCCGCTAAACCTGCTGATCCCGCGGCTGCATCTGTGGGTTGACTGTCCGATATAACGTAAAAAGGCCAGCAAAGCTGGCCTTTTGTTGTTGGCTGGATTACGCCTTCATGCTGCCGACCATCTCTTCCGGACGCACCCAGGCGTCAAACTCCTCTTCGGTGAGATAGCCGAGCTTCAGCGCCGAGCCTTTCAGCGTCAGCCCCTCTTTATGCGCTTTTTTCGCGATTTCAGCCGCTTTGTCATAGCCGATATGGGTATTCAGCGCGGTGACCAGCATCAGCGACTCATTCAGCAGCTGCGAAATGCGATCGCGGTTTGGTTCAATGCCGACGGCGCAGTGGTGGTTAAAGCTGTCCATGCCGTCAGCCAGCAGACGCACCGACTGCAGGAAGTTGTGGATCACCATCGGCCGGAAAACGTTCAGCTCGAAGTTGCCCGACGCGCCGCCGATGTTGATCGCCACGTCGTTGCCCATCACCTGACAGCAGAGCATGGTCAGCGCTTCGCACTGGGTCGGATTCACCTTGCCCGGCATGATAGAGCTGCCCGGCTCGTTCTCTGGAATAGAGAGTTCGCCGATGCCGCAGCGCGGGCCTGACGCCAGCCAGCGCACGTCGTTGGCGATCTTCATCAGCGACGCCGCCAGCCCTTTCAGCGCGCCGTGCGCGTGCACCAGCGCATCGGTGGTCGCCAGCGCCTCGAACTTGTTCGGCGCGGTGACGAACGGCTGTCCGGTCAGCTCGGCCAGTGCTTTCGCCACGCGCACCGCATATTCGGGATGGGTATTCAGCCCGGTGCCGACGGCGGTGCCGCCCAGCGCCAGTTCGGCGACGTGAGGAATGCTCTGCTCGATATGCTTAAGATTATGCTCCAGCATCGCCACCCAGCCGGAGATCTCCTGGCCCAGGGTCAGCGGCGTCGCATCCTGCAGATGGGTACGGCCAATCTTGACGATATCTTTAAAGGCGCTGGACTTCTCGCTCAGGGTGTTTTTCAGCACCTCAATCTGCGGGATCAGCTTCTCGCGCAGCGCGATCACCGCCGCGACGTGCATCGCCGTCGGGAAGACGTCGTTGGAACTCTGGCTTTTATTCACATCGTCATTGGGATGCACCAGACGCGACATGCCGCGCTCGCCGCCGAGCAGTTCGCTGGCGCGGTTGGCCAGCACCTCGTTCATGTTCATATTGGTCTGGGTGCCGGAGCCGGTTTGCCAGATCGCCAGCGGGAACTCACCGCTGTGCTGGTCCGCCAGCACCTCATCGGCGGCTTTAACAATGGCGTCCGCACGTTCGGCCGGCAGCAGGCCCAGATCGCGGTTAACGGTGGCGGCGGCGCGCTTGGTCTGCGCTAATGCATAGACCAGCTCGGTAGGCATTTTTTCTGTCGAGATACGGAAGTGTTCCAGCGAGCGCTGCGTTTGCGCGCCCCATAACTTGTCTTCGGGTACATCAATGGGCCCCATTGAATCTTTTTCAATGCGCGTGGCTGCCATGTCTACGTCTCCTTTAGCACAGGTTGTGGTGATTGGTCGCCCAGCGCGAAAAGGCTGGACGCGCAGAATGCTTACATACAAGAATTTAACATTATGCGAGTCTGTCGCGCTGTTTGCACTTGATATGTATTATCAGCACCATTTTCTGCTTTAATAGTCGCAATAACTTCCCGTGATTAAGGGTTAATCATGCAAAAAATGGTCAATTCGCTGCAAAATTACGCATGGGGCAGCAAAACCGCCTTAACGGAACTCTATGGCGTTACCAATCCCCGCCATGCGCCCATGGCGGAGCTGTGGATGGGCGCGCACCCCAAAAGCCCGTCGCAGATTGAGGTCAAGGGCGAGCGCCGCTCGCTGCGCGATATCATCGACGCCGATCCCGAAGCGACGCTGGGCTATGCGGTGGCGAAGCGCTTTGGCGAGCTGCCTTTCCTGTTTAAGGTGCTGTGCGCCGATCGGCCGCTGTCGATTCAGGTCCATCCCAGCAAAAGCGCCGCCGAAGAGGGTTTTGCGCGCGAAAATGCAGCGGGTATTCCGCTTAACGCGCCGGAGCGCAATTACAAAGACGCCAACCATAAACCTGAACTGGTCTATGCCCTGACGCCCTTTCAGGCGATGAACGGCTTTCGCGAGCTGAGCGACATCGCCTCGCTGCTGCAGCCGGTCGCGGGCGCGCATCCGCAGATCGCCCATTTCCTGCAGCAGCCAGACGAAAAGAATCTGGCGACGCTGTTTGCTACGCTGCTGTCGCTGCAGGGCGAAGCGAAGTCGCTGGCGCTGGGCGTGCTGAAAGCCGCGCTTAACGCGCGCGAAGGCCAGCCGTGGGAAACCATCCGGGCGATCGCGGTGGAGTATCCGGACGACAGCGGGCTGTTCTCGCCGCTGCTGCTGAACGTTATCACCCTGCAGCCGGGCGAGGCGATGTTTCTCTATGCCGAAACCCCGCACGCCTACCTGAATGGCGTCGCGCTGGAGGTGATGGCCAACTCGGACAACGTGCTGCGTGCGGGCCTGACGCCAAAATATATCGACATTCCCGAGCTGCTCGCCAACCTGAAGTTTCAGTCAAAACCGGCGTCGCAGCTGCTTACCCAGCCGCAACAGCAGGATCGCGCCCTGAACTTCCCCATTCCGGTGGAGGATTTCGCGTTCGCCATTCACGCGCTGGACAACGAACCCCAGCTGCTCTCTCAGGAGAGCGCGGCGATCCTGTTCTGCATCGAAGGCGAGGCGACGCTGACGCTGGGCGAGCAGCAGCTGACGCTGGCGCCTGGCGAATCCTGCTTCGTACCCGCCAGCGACGGCGCGCTGAAGGCCACCGGACGCGGTCGTCTGGCGCGCGTTTTTAACGCGTTGCGCTGAAGCGGCTGACGAATCTGGACCTAACTGCTATTATTTCAATCTATTAGATAAAAAACGCCTGCGGGCGTTTTTCTCTCCTCGCCGGGCGTCGGACAGCGGCGTAAGCGGACACAAGGATAAGGACGACTCAGCAATGAAAAAGACCAACGTTGCCGTAGGTGTGATTATCGCCCTGGGCGTAATCTGGACCGGCGCGGCATGGTTTACCGGTAAGCAGCTGGAAAGCCATATGGATGAACTGGTGCAGAACGCCAATACGCAGCTCAACGCCTGGGCGCCCAACAGCCGCCTTAAAGTGAGCTATCAGGATTATCAGCGCGGCGTGTTCAGCAGCAAGGCGAAGCTGGTGCTGCAGGCCAGCTCGCAGACCGAAGATAACGCGCTGCTGAAGCCGGGCCAGAGCATCGTCTTCAACGAAACCATCGATCATGGTCCTTTCCCGTTCGCGCAGCTGCGCCGCTTCACCCTGATCCCGAGCATGGCGTCGGTGCATAGCGAGCTGGAAAACACCGATGCGCTGAAAACCCTGTTCGCCCTGACCGACAACAAATCGCCGATCGACGCGGACACCCGCATCGGCTATAGCGGCGCCACCGACACCGCCCTGCGCTTTTTACCGCTGGATTACCAGAATGCGCAGAGCGGCCAGCGCGTCGCCACCAACGGCGGCACCCTGAACGTCAGCGCCGACAGCAAGGGCGATAAAGTCTCTCTCGACAGCGATATCGGCAGCATCGCCGTAACCAGCAAAAACGAGATGGGCATGCCGGTGCTCTTTACCGCCAATGGCGTGAAGCTGAGCGGTAATACGCATCTGACGCCGGAAGGCGTGCGCATAGGCGATCAGAAAGTTGAGCTGGAAAAACTTAACGCCAGCGTCAACGGCAAAGAGGCGTTAACGCTGCAGAAGCTCAACGGCACCTCGTCGTTCGATAACAAGGCGGGCAAGATCAGCGGCGATATCGACTACCACGTCGATAACGTCCACCTGCAGAATAACGATTTCGGCGAAGCGAAGCTGAGCATGAAGCTGGCGCAGTTCGACGCCCAGGCGGTGAAGGCGTTCTCCGATAACTACAACGCCCAGATGCAGGATTTAATGAACCAGCAGGGTCTGGCCAACGATCCGATCCGCTATCAGGCCGGGGTTAACACCATCCTGATGAACAACCTGCCGACGCTGCTGAAAGGCGCGCCGTCAGTGAGCATCGCACCGCTGAGCTGGAAGAACGGCAAAGGCGAGAGCACCTTCAACCTGACGGTGAACTTTAACGATCCGGCCACCGTCACCGGTCAGCCGCAAAACCTGGCCGGCATGGTGGATCGCGTGCTGAAGAATCTGTCGGGCAAGCTGGTGATCAATATGCCGATGGCGACCGAAGTGATGCGCAACGTTGGCCTCGCCGAAGGCTATACCGGCGACGACGCGCAGAAGCTGGCGGATCAGCAGGTGAAAGGCCTGGCGGCGATGGGCCAGATGTTCCGTCTGACCCAGCAGCAGGACAACAATATTGTCACCAGCCTGCAGTACACCAACGGCCAGGTGAATATGAACGGCGATACGATGACGCTGGAGCAGTTTATGTCGCGCTATATGCTCGGCCTGCCCACCAGCGAGGGCATGCCGCAGTAAGCGGTATGGCGATAAAAAGCGACCTTCGGGTCGCTTTTTTTATGGCCCGTCGCCGGCGATCAGCGTCGGCGTAATAATCATATGCTGGCTGGCCGTTTCCGGCGCGCTAAGCCGCAGCAGCATGCGCGCCGCCGCGGCGCGCCCCATCTCACGCGCCGGGCTGCAGATAAAGGTCAGCGGCGGATCGCTCAGATTCGCCTGCAGCTCATCGCTAAATCCCACCAGCGCCGTCTGCTGCGCGTAGTAGCTGTCAACCGCGCCCTTGCCCAGCGTGCGGCCGCTGCGCAGCAGCGCGAAGTAGCTGCCCAGCGCGGTGGCGGCGTTGCTGGCGATAATCGCCGTCAGCCGGGGAAAGCGCTGCAGCAGTCGCGTGGTCGCCTCGGCCGCCGCCTGCTGGCTCTCGTCGCACTCAATAATCCACTCCGGCTTAAACGGCAAACCGTACTGCAGCAGCGTGGCGCAGTAGCCGCCGATGCGCTCGGCGCGCGTCAGTGAGGCGCCGCTGCCGCCCAGCCAGGCGATATGCTGATGGCCCTGGCGGATAAGGTATTCCGTTGCCATCCGGGCGCCCAGCGCATTGTCCGGCCGCAGACTGTCGCTGCCCTCCAGATAGCTGGCGCGCGAGGCGCAGATCAGCGGTAGCCCGAGCTCGGCGGCGCGCGACGCCAGCGCGGCGCCATTGCCGGCGTCGCCGCCCAGCACCACGCCGTCGACGCCCTGCGCCACCAGCGACTCAAAGCAGCGCGTCAGATGCTGTCCCTGCGCGCCGCTCTGAGCCAGCACCAGCATCTTATCCTGTGCCTCCAGCGCCTCGCTGAGCCCGGCGGTCATCTCGGCGTAAAACCGCTGGCTCAGATCCCGCACAATTAAGCCGATGACGCCGCTGCTGCCGCCACGCAGCGCGGCCGCCGTGCGGTTGCGCACATAGCCTGACTGCTCGATAGCCTGGTTCACGCGCGCCGCCGTGGCGGGCGAGATGCGCCCCTTGCCGGAGAGCACCAGCGACACGGTGGTGACGGAGACGCCCGCCGCTTCGGCGACGTCGTTAATGGTGATTTTTTGCTGCGTCATAACAGGCGCCTGCGGAACAAAAGAGAATGCCCCTATCATATAAGTAAAACGTTTCACCTGCTGAATAAACTTAACTTCACCAGACGACACTGGCTTGTGACGAACCACGCAATATCGAGTGATAAAACGTTTTATCATCTTTTCACCTGCTAAACCGCCTACTTCCTTTTCAGGAGAAAATATGTCTGCTCCGCTTCCTCGCCTGTCGCTCTGGGAGTTTTTTCAGAGCCTGGGCAAGACCTTTATGCTGCCCGTCGCTCTGCTCTCTTTTTGCGGCATTATGCTCGGCATCGGCAGCTCGCTCAGCAGCCGCGACGTGCTGACGCTGATCCCGCTGCTGGATCAGCCGCTGTTGCAGCATCTGTTTACCTGGATGGCGGCCACCGGCGCCTTCGCCTTTCGCTTTCTGCCGGTGATGTTCGCTATCGCCATTCCCCTCGGCATGGCGCGCGAGAATAAAGGCGTCGCCGCCTTTGCCGGTTTCGTCGGCTATACGGTGATGAACCTCAGCAGCAACTTCTGGTTAACCATGAAGGGGATTTTGCCCACCGGTGACGCCGCACTGCTGAAGGCGAACAATGTGCAGTCGGTGCTGGGCATTCAGGCGATCGACACCGGTATTCTTGGCGCCGTGATTGTCGGCGTGGTGGTGTTCTGGCTGCATGAGCGCTTTCACACTATTCGGCTGCCGGACGCGCTGGCGTTTTTCGGTGGCACGCGCTTTGTCCCTATTATTACCCTGCTGGTCACCGGGCTGCTCGGCCTCGCGGTGCCGCTGATCTGGCCTTTTTTCGCGCGCGGCATTGCGGGCCTCGGCTGGATGATCAACGGCGCGGGCGACCTCGGCCCGATGCTGTTCGGCACCGGCGAACGTTTGCTGCTGCCCTTTGGACTGCAGCATATTCTGGTGGCGATTATTCGCTTCACCGATGCGGGTGGCACGATGGAAGTGTGCGGTAAAACGGTCAGCGGCGCGCTGACCATTTTCCAGGCGCAGCTCGCCTGCCCGGAGGTTCAGGGCTTCTCGGAGAGCGCCACCCGCTTTCTCTCCCAGGGAAAAATGCCCGCGTTTCTCGGCGGTCTGCCTGGCGCGGCGCTGGCAATCTATCACTGCGCCAGGCCGGAGAATCGCCACAAGATTAAAGGCCTGCTGATTTCCGGCGTGGTGGCCTGCGTGGTGGGCGGCACCACCGAACCGATTGAATTCCTGTTCCTGTTCGTGGCGCCCGTGCTCTATCTACTGCATGCGCTGCTCACCGGGCTGGGCTTTACGCTGATGGCAGTGCTGGGCGTCACCATCGGCAACACCGACGGTAACATTATCGATTTTGTGGTGTTTGGCATGCTGCACGGCCTGGCGACCAAATGGTACTGGGTGCCCGTCGCCGCCGCGATCTGGTTTGCCGGTTACTATGCGCTGTTTCGCTTCGCCATTGTCCGCTTCAATATCGCCACGCCAGGGCGCGAGCAAGAGAGCGGCGTGGAGCGACAGGTGAGCCGCGCCGGCGCGGGCAAATCGGGCTATAACGCGCCCGCTATCCTCGACGCGCTGGGCGGCGTAGAGAATATCAGTTCGCTGGATAACTGCCTGACCCGCCTGCGTCTGCGCATCGTTGATATGAGCAAGGTCAATGACGCCGCGCTGAAGGCCAACGGCGCCATCGGCGTGGTGCACCTTAGCCCGGTGACGCTGCAGGTGGTGATTGGACCGCAGGTGCAGTCCGTTAAAGAAGAGCTGGCGTCGCTGATGAATGTGACGGTGTAACGAATATGACGAAACCTTTTGATTTTGACCAGGTTATCGACCGCCGCGGCAGCTACTGCACTCAGTGGGATTTTGTCGCCGATCGCTTTGGCGTGCCCGATCTGCTGCCCTTTACCATTTCAGATATGGATTTCGCCGTGGCACCCGCCATTCGCGCGGCGCTGCAGCAGCGCATCGACCACGGCGTGTTCGGCTACAGCCGCTGGCAGCATAGCGACTTTCTCTCGGCAATCTGCTACTGGATGCAGACGCGTTTTAACGCCACGCTGGATGAGAACACGCTGGTGTACGCGCCGTCCGTGATCGCTATGGTGGCGCAGATGGTGTATCGCTGGACCGAACCCGGGGACGAGGTAGTGATCCATACGCCCGCCTATGATGCGTTTTACACCTTGTTGACATCCAGTCAACGGCACATTTTACCGCAGCCGCTGCAGCGCGATACTCACGGCTGGCGCTGCGATATGCAGGCGCTGGAACACCAGCTTGCCCGGCCTGGCTGCAAAGTGATGCTGCTCTGCAGCCCGCATAATCCCACGGGCAAAGTCTGGACGCGCGACGAACTGACGCAGATGGCGGCGCTGTGCGAGCGTTATCAGGTGCGGGTAATCAGCGATGAGATCCATATGGATATGGTGATGAACCAGGTTGTGCATGTGCCCTGGAGCGAGGTGGCACGCGCCGACTGGGCGCTGTTCACCTCCGCGTCCAAGAGCTTTAATATCCCCGCGCTGACCGGGGCATGGGGGATTATCCCACATAGAGAGGATCGCCACGCCTTTTTGAGGCAGATGAAGGCGAACGGCCTCTCGTCGCCGGCGGTACTCGCCGTGGCGGCGCATATCGCCGCCTACCGCGACGGCGCGCCCTGGCTCGACGCCCTGCGCGCCTACCTGCAGGCGAATATGCACTTTATCGCCCAGCGGCTAAACGCCGCCTTTCCGGCACTCGACTGGCAGCCGCCGCAGGCGACCTATCTGGCGTGGCTCGATCTTAACCCGCTCGGCGTCGACGAGACGGCGCTGCAGCAGCAGCTTATCCGCCAGCAGAAAGTGGCGATGATGCCCGGCTCAACCTATGGCGACGCGAGCCGGGGATTTTTGCGCCTGAACGCCGGCTGTCCGCGCAGCAAGCTGGAGGATGGCGTGCATCGTCTGATCGCAGCGCTGCACGCGCTCGGGGTGTGAAACGGGCGGCTGAGCAGCCGCCCTTTCGCTTACTATGCCAGCAGATGCGCCGCAGGTTGCGCAAAGGACTCGCTATGTTGCGCAAGATGTTTCTATAATGGTCTGCACTTTTATCCCTGTCAGAGAGTGCAGCATGTTCGATCCCAGCCTTCCCGTTACCGATATTCATCGCCATCTTGACGGCAACATTCGCGCGCAAACCATTCTGGATTTAGGCCGCCAGTTTAACCTCGCCCTGCCCGCCGCTACGCTGGAATCGCTGCGCCCGCACGTTCAGGTGGTGGAAAACCAGCCCGACCTGGTGAGCTTCCTGAATAAGCTCGACTGGGGCGTCAAAGTGCTGGGGGATCTCGACGCCTGTCGCCGCATCGCGCTGGAAAACGTAGAGGATGCGGCACGCGCCGGCATTCACTACGCCGAGCTGCGCTTTTCGCCGGGCTATATGGCGATGAATCACAACCTGCCGGTGGCGGGCGTAGTCGAAGCGGTCATCGACGGGATCAAAGCGGGCTGCCAGAAATATAACGTTGACGTGCGTCTGATCGGCATCATGAGCCGCACCTTCGGCGACGAAGCCTGCCTGCGCGAGCTGGAAGGCCTGCTGGCGCACCGCGATCATATTACCGCCGTCGATCTGGCGGGCGACGAGTTAGGCTTCCCCGGCAGCGAGTTCCTCAGCCACTTTACCCAGGCGCGCGACGCCGGGTTCCGCGTGACGGTGCATGCCGGCGAAGCGGCCGGTCCGGAGAGCATCTGGCAGGCGATCCGCGAGCTGGGCGCCGAGCGTATCGGCCACGGCGTGAAGGCGATTGAAGACCGCGCGCTGATGGATTTTCTGGCCGAGCACCGCATCGGCATCGAATCCTGTCTGACCTCCAATATCCAGACCAGCACCGTCTCTTCGCTGGCGCACCATCCGCTGAAACAGTTCCTGGAGCACGGCATCCTCGCCACCATCAATACCGACGATCCGGCGGTTCAGGGCATTGAGCTGGCGCACGAGTATCAGCACGCCGCGCCTGCCGCCGGGCTGAGCGCCGCGCAGATGCGCCAGGCGCAGGAGAACGGCCTGACTATCGCCTTCCTGAGCGACGCCGAGAAAATCGCCATCCGCAATAAAGTACAGGCGTAAAAAAAGGCCGCGCAGGCGGCCTCACTACCTCAAGGCCAGCATCGCGCTGGCCTTTCGTGTGTTACTTCAGCGACAGCGTCTGGCGTTTCTCCGCCGACTGCAGCCCCAGCTCAATCAGCTCCATCACCTGAATCGCCTCTTGCGCCGTGACCGGATTGCTGCCGCGTCCGCTAATGGCGTCGCGCACCGCCGCATAGTAGGCGGGATAGTTGCCTGGCTGCGTCATCAGCGTCTCTTCTTTTACACCGTCGCCTTCCGCCAGCGTCAGCACGCCGTCGCGCATGTCATAGCCCCACTCTTCGCCCGGCGGGAAATCGCCCGCTTTCAGCCGATCCTCCTGCGGATCCAGACCGTACTTGACGTAGCTGCCGCGCGTGCCGTGCACCACGTAGCGCGGCGACTCGGCGGCCACCAGCATGCTGGCGTGCAGCACCACGCGGCGCTGCGGATAGGTCAGCGTGGCGTGAAAGTAGTCGGTGGTCTGCGCGCCCGGACGCATCTCCGCCATATCGACGTTGATGGCCACCGGCGCGCCAAACAGCTGCAGCGCCTGGTCGAGCAGATGCGGCCCCAGATCGTACCAGATGCCGCTGCCTGCGCCCTTCATTTCGCGCCAGCGCTGACGCACCTCGGGACGGAAACGGTCGAAATGAGATTCGAAATAGCGCACCTCGCCCAGCGTGCCGTCGTTCAGCAGCTGCTTGAGGGTCAGGAAGTCGCTGTCCCAGCGGCGGTTATGGAACACGGAAAGCAGCAGACCTTTGGCTTTCGCCAGCGCCTCCAGCTCCCGTGCCTGTGACAACGTCACGGTAAACGGTTTGTCCACCACCACGTGTTTACCGGCATTCAGTGCCGCCTTGGCCAGCGGGAAATGGGTATCGTTCGGCGTCGGGATGACGATCAGCTGCAGAGAGGGATCGTCCAGCAGCGCCTGCGGGTCGGCCACCACCTTGACCTGTGGCCAGTCGGCGTGCACTTTCGCTTCGTCGCTACTGGAGATAGCGGCCAGCTCGACATCGGGCGTGCCCGCAATCAGCGGCGCGTGAAACGTCTTACTGGCGAAGCCATACCCTATCAATCCAACACGAAGTTTGTCGCTCATTATCACTCCTCTTATTCGCATACCCGACTGATTTAAGACCATTGCGTCGGTTAGAACAAGCGGGAATCCCCCGAAAAATCAGGAGATAGCACTCTGCGCCATTGGCCAGGGCGTTTCGGCGATCAGGCTGTCCTGCGCATCCTGGTTGCGGCGGCGGAAATCGCTGGGGCTGACGCCGACGCGCTTGCGGAACACGCGCGAAAAGTAGAGCTGGTCGTCGTAGCCGACTTCGCGTCCGACGCTGGCGATCGGCTCCTGGGTGGTTTGCAGCAGCAGCTTGGCGCGGATCACGCGCTGGTCTTCGCGCCAGCGCAGCAGATTCACTCCCATCTGTTCGCGAAACAGGTGCGCCAGCCGCGACGGTGACAAACAGACGTGGCGCGCCACCTCTTCGATTTTCACCTCGCTGGCGAGATGATTGGTGACGTACTGACAAGCTTCGATAATGCGCGGATCGCGCACCTGCTGATGGCTGCGCGGATCTTCCTCTACCGCGCGCAGCAGCAGACGCTCCAGCAGGTTCATCGCCAGCTCCTCGGCGAAGCGGCGACCCGAATTGTGGGTCTGCTCGATGCTGGCGAACAGCCGGTCGAACTCGGCGCGCAGCGTCTCGTTGAGATGCAGCCGGCCTACGCCCTCGCGCGCGTCCTGCCACTGCAGCCAGTCGTTCCAGTAGGCGCGCGGCCGGAAGTAAACCCAGCGGTGATGCCATTCGGGGCTGTCCGACGCGCGTCCATAGTAGTGCGGCGTTTTCGGCTGAAACAGCAGCATATCGCCCGGCAGGCAGTCGAAGCCGTTTTCGCCGTCGAACACGCGCCCTTTGCCTTTAATGGTGAGGTTAAGAATAAAGCCTTTCATGCCGTGGGGACGGTCGATAAAGAAGTCGAGCGGCCCATCGGCCGTCACAGGGGTCAGCCCGGCGACCAGCCAGGCGTTAAAGGGATAACCAGGCAACAGAGGATTTTGCTGCGCCGCTGTGGATTCACGGTGGTACATAACGTCCTCACTTAGTCAGGATTTAGCAGAGCGCGGCGCCTGAGCGCCGCCTCTTTTTGCCGTCAGGCTTTATGCTTCTGTTTGTAGCGGTCGAAAATCACCGCCGCTAACAGTATCAGACCACGCACCACGTACTGTGAGAATGGCGAGATATTCAGTAAATTCATCGCATTTTCAACGGTGCCGAGGATCAGCACCCCTGCGACCACGTAGGAAATTTTGCCGATACCGCCCTTCAGCGAGACGCCGCCCAGCACGCAGGCGGAGATCACCACCAGCTCATAGCCCAGTGAGGTCATCGGCTGACCGCTGGTCATGCGCGAGGCGAGAATAATGCCCGCCGCCGCCGACACCAGCCCGGAGAGAATAAAGATAATGATGCGGGTGCGCACCACCGGCACGCCCGCCAGCCGCGCCGCCTCTTCATTGCCGCCGATCGCCAGCGTGTTGCGGCCAAAGGTGGTTTTATTCAGCAGGAAGCCGAAGATCAGCATGGTGGCAATAGTGAGCCAGATAGGCGCGGGCACGCCGAGCCAGTTGGCGAAGCCGAGGGTAAAGAAGCGCTCATCTTCAATGCCGACCGCCTTGCCGTCGGAGAAGATATAGGCCAGGCCGCGCACGATCTGCATCGTCGCCAGCGTGGTGATCAGCGCGTTGATTTTCAGCCGCGCGATGACAAAGCCGTTGACGAAGCCGGTGGCGACACCGATCAGCAGGCCGGCGAAGACGCCGATCCACAGGCTTTCGGTCATATTGATTACCACCGCGGCGACCACGCCGGCGCAGGCAATCACCGAGGCGACCGAAAGGTCGAAATCGCCGGAGGCGAGGCAGAACAGCATGCCGCACGCCACCATGCCCGACATCGACATCGCCAGGCCCAGCCCTTTCATATTGATAAAGGAGCCGAAGTTAGGCACGAACACGGCGCAGGCGACAAACAGCAGCGCGAACACCACCAGCATGCCGAAATTGTCCCAGATGCGCCCAAAGCGCAGCCCGCTGCGCTGCTGCACCGGCGGCGTACCTGAAGTTGTGGATGAAGACATAATATTTTCCTCTGTCAGGCCACAGCGGCCGCTTGGGTGGTTTTAGGCATCGCCAGGCTCAGCGTCTGCTGCTCCGTGGCGTCGTCATGCAGCAGTTCGCCGGCGATGGCGCCTTCGCGCATCACCACGATGCGGTCGGCCAGGCCCATCACCTCCGGCAGATCGCTGGAGGCGAACAGCACCGCGATGCCTTTGCTCGCCAGCTGATAGATCAGGTTGTAGATTTCATGCTTCGCGCCGACGTCGATGCCGCGCGTCGGTTCATCCAGCAGGATCACCTTCATCTCTTCCGACAGCCAGCGGCCGAGAATCGCCTTCTGCTGGTTGCCGCCGGAGAGATTCATGATCAGCTGCTCGGCGTGCGGCGTTTTGATATTGAGTGAGCGAATATGGCTGTCGGCGTTGCGCGTTTCCCACTGATTTTTGATCAGGCAGCCGGCAGTGAGGTTGTGACGCCGCGCGCTGATGTTGATATTGTCGCGCACCGAGTGCACCGGGATGATCCCTTCGGCTTTACGATCTTCCGGGCAGAGCATCACGCCGGCGCGGATGGCGTCGATCGGCTCGCGCAGCTTTAGCACCTCACCATCCAGCAGAATGCGGCCGCCGCGCAGTCGCGTGGCGCCAAACACCCCTTTCATCAGCTCGCTGCGCCCGGCGCCCACCAGCCCGAACAGGCCGACAATTTCCCCGGCGCGCACCTCAAGCGAAATCGGCTCGCGCACGCCCTTCGCCTCCACCTTCTCCAGCACCAGACGCACCGGCCCGTGCGGACGCGGCGCATAGCCGTAGATGTCGCCGAGGTTGCGTCCCACCATCGCCTGCACCAGATCGTCGTGATGGGTATTGGCCATATCGGTAAAGGTGCGCACGTAGCGGCCATCCTTGAATACGGTAATGGCGTCGCTCAGGGCGAAGATCTCCTCCATGCGGTGCGAGACGTAGAGCACCACGCGTCCCTCTGCGCGCAGCTGGCGGATGACGCGGAACAGGTTCTCGATTTCACGCGCCGACAGCGAGCTGGTCGGCTCGTCGAAGGCGATAATGCGCGCGTTGCGCGCCAGCGCCTTGGCGATCTCCACCATCTGCCACTGGCCAAGAGAGAGATATTTCAGCGGCATATCGGGATCGATATCCATGCCGAGATTTTTCAGCTGCAGCCCCGCTTCGTAGCGCAGCAGCTTGCGGTTCACCAGCCCGCGCCGGTGCGGGATCTGGCCGAGGTAGATGTTCTCCGCCACGCTCATCTCCGGCACCAGATGCAGCTCCTGGTAGATGATGGCGACACCGGCGTCCAGCGCCTCGCCGGTATGCTGAAAGCTCACCGGCTCGCCTTTGATGCGGATTTCGCCGCCGCTCGGCTGATAGCTGCCGCTGAGAATTTTCAGCAGCGTCGATTTGCCCGCGCCGTTCTCGCCCATCAGGGCGTGCACTTCACCACCGCGGCAGTCGAATGAGATATCCTGCAGCGCCTTGACGCCGGGAAAGGTTTTGCTGATGCCATGAAACGACAGAAAGGTTGGCTCGCTATTCATGGTAACTCCTCTGGTTTACCGTAAAGGTGCCGCCGCGCAGGCGGCGGCACGGTACGCGGGTTTACATCAACCCTTTCTTCGCCAGTTCGGTTTTGAAGTTATCGCGGGTAATCAGCACCACGTCGGTGACTTCGGTGAATTTCGGCGGCTCAGCCCCTTTGCTCACCCATTCGTAGAGCATCTGGCTGCTCTTGTAGCCGTGCACGTCCGGGCTCGGCAGCAGCGATCCGTAGAAGCCGGTCGCCTTGTCCTTTGACAGTTCGCTGATGGCGTCGACGCCGTTGATGCCGATGCCGATCACGTCCGCCGCCTTAAAGCCCTGGCCTTCGGTGGCGCGCACGCCGCCCAGCACGGTGTTGTCATTCATGCCGACGATCAGCCAGTGTTTCACTTCCGGATGCTGTACCAGCAGCGAGTTGCCGGCGTCAAACGCGCCGGGGATATCGTTAGATTTGGTCGGCACCTGATAGATCTGCGCCGCCGGGAAGCCGGCCGCTTTCAGCGCCTCCATCGAGCCGCCGGTGCGGCGGCGCGCGGTATCCAGCTCGTTGGCGGTAATCGCCATCACGCCGGTCTCTTTAGCGTTCCAGCCGCGCTTCTGCATCTCTTTATAGAGTTCCTGCCCCTGACGCTCGCCGATTTTAGTGGCGGCCATCATCACCAGCGGCACGCTCTCCATCGGTTTGCCTTTGGCGTTAACGAACTGGTCGTCGACGGCGATCACCTTCAGGTCGTAGCCGCGCGCCTTGGCGACGATAGCGGAGCCGAGTTTAGGATCGGGGGTGCAGATCACGAAGCCCTTCGCGCCGCTGGCGGCCAGGCTGTCGATGGCGTTAAGGGTTTTCTCGCCGTCGGGAATGGCGATTTTGATCACTTCAAAGCCTAAATCCTTGCCGGCCTTGTCCGCGAATTTCCACTCGGTCTGGAACCAGGGTTCTTCAGGCTGCTTGACGAGAAATCCCAGCTTCATGGTGTCGGCGATAGCGGAATGTGACATAACCGCTGCCAGGCCGATGGCCGCGAACGCTTTAGTGAATTTATGCATGATGCTCTCCGGAGCCAGGGTGTTTTTCCCTGCTGTTAACGAATCGGTGTAAACGCTACCAGTTAATTTTCTTTTTTGGGTACAGATGAAAATCAGCGCGTTAGACCGGCGAATGAGTAAAGCCTGTGCAAACGCTGGGCTAGTTGTAGCGGGAAAGCAGATGAAAAATGTAGAGCGGTATCACACCCTGAAATCACGGCAAAATGTTCCATATATTCAGCAATTTTAACCGACCGGCAACTTTTGTCGGCGATCACAAAATCGCTGCTGATGGCAGAAAAGTGCATATTCTCAGCCATCGGTGATTAACGTTTCCGCCGCCGTCGCCACAGGATGGAAGGACGATTATTGATAACAGGAGATTTCTGATGCGTGCTGGAGCCATCACTCTGGGCCTCGACTTTGGCAGTGATTCGGTGCGTGCGCTGGCGGTGGACTGCGACAGCGGCAGCGAGCTGCAAACCGCCGTGGTGAACTACTCGCGCTGGCAGCAGGGTTTGTACAGCGATCCCCACGCCAACCGTTTTCGCCACCATCCGCTCGACTATATTGAGGCGATGGAAAAGGCACTGCTGGGCGTACTTGACGCGCTGACGCCGGAACAACGTGACAGCGTCACGGGAATCGGCGTCGATACCACCGGCTCTACGCCCGCGCCCATCGACCGCGACGGCAACGTGCTGGCGCTGCGTCCCGACTTTGCCGACAACCCCAACGCCATGTTCGTGCTGTGGAAGGATCACACCGCGATCGAAGAGGCTGAGGCGATTAATCAGCTCTGCCGCAGCGGCCGCTTTACCGACTACAGCCGCTATATCGGCGGCATCTACTCGTCTGAGTGGTTCTGGGCCAAAATTCTGCACGTTTCCCGCGCCGACGCCGCGGTGCGCGACGCCGCCGTCTCCTGGGTGGAGCTGTGCGACTGGGTGCCGGCGCTGCTGAGCGGCACCACCGCGCCCGCCAGCCTGCGCCGCAGCCGCTGCGCCGCGGGCCATAAGGCGCTCTGGCACCCTGAATGGCAGGGTCTGCCCGATATCGATTTCCTCAACGCGCTCGACCCGCTGCTGACCCAGCAGCTCGACTCGCCGCTGTTCCACGACACCTGGACCGCCGATATCCCGGTCGGCACCCTGAGCGCGGAATGGGCGCAGCGGCTCGGCCTGACGCAGAGCGTCACTATCGCCGGCGGCGCGTTCGACTGCCATATGGGCGCGGTGGGCGCTGGCGCGCAGCCCTATACGCTGGTCAAAGTGATCGGCACCTCGACCTGCGACATCCTGATTGCCGACGCGCAGCGCGTGGGCGATCGCGCCATCAGCGGCATCTGCGGCCAGGTCGACGGCAGCGTGATGCCGGGCGCGATTGGCTGCGAAGCGGGCCAGTCGGCGTTCGGCGATATCTACGCCTGGTTTAGCCGCCTGCTCGGCTGGCCGCTGCAGCAGGCGGCGGCGCAGCATCCGGAGCTTCAGCCGCAACTGGCGGAGATGCAGCGTAACCTGCTGCGTCAGCTGACCGAGGCCTGGGCCGCCGATCCGCAGCTCGATCATCTGCCGGTGGTGCTCGACTGGTTTAACGGCCGCCGCACCCCTAACGCCAACCAGCGCCTGAAGGGGGTGATCACCGACCTTAATCTCGGCACCGACGCCCCGGCGCTGTTCGGCGGTCTGATCGCCGCCACCGCCTTTGGCGCGCGCGCCATTATGGAGTGCTTCGAACAGCAGCAAATCCCGGTGGAGAACATCCTGACGCTGGGCGGCATCGCGCGCAAATCCCCTGCCATCATGCAGGCGTGCTGCGACGTGATGAACCGCCCGCTCGATATCGTCGCCTCTGACGAGTGCTGCGCGCTGGGCGCGGCGATCTTCGCCGCCGTCGCCGCCGGCGTCTACGCCTCGGTGCCCGAGGCGCAAAAAGCCATGGCCAGTCCGGTCGCCGTCACGCTACAGCCTGACGCCGCGCGCGTCGCACGCTATCAGCAGCTTTACGAACGTTATCAACTCTGGTGCGCGGCGGCCGAGCCGCAGTATGCGTCGCGCCCCGCCAACACTCATTAAGGAGCAGGTTTATGGATCAGTACAACGCGCACAGCGTATGGTTTGTGATTGGCACCCAGCATCTTTACGGCGCGGAAACCCTGCGTCAGGTGGAAGATCACGCCCGCCAGGTAGTGGAAGGCCTGAACGCCTCTTCCGCCTTGCCGTTAAAGCTTATCGTCAAGCCGCTGGTGAAGTCGCCGGATGAAGCGCTGGCGCTCTGCCGCGACGCCAGTCATGACGATAGCTGCGTCGGCATCATCACCTGGCTGCACACCTTCTCGCCCGCCAAAATGTGGATCGGCGGGCTGAACGTGCTGAACAAGCCGCTGCTGCAGTTCCATACCCAGTTCAACGCGGAGATCCCGTGGGACAGCATGGATATGGACTTTATGAACCTGAACCAGACCGCGCACGGCGGCCGCGAGTTCGGCTTTATCGGCGCGCGCATGGGGCTGCAGCACAGCGTGGTGACCGGCCACTGGCAGGATCCGGCCAGCCAGCAGCGCATCGGCAACTGGATGCGCGCCGCGTTCGCGAAGCAGGCCAGTCAGCAGCTGAAAGTGGCGCGCTTTGGCGACAATATGCGCGAAGTAGCGGTGACCGAAGGGGATAAAGTCGCGGCGCAGATCCAGTTTGGCTATTCGGTCAACGGCTGGGGCGTCGGCGATCTGGTCGAGGTGATTAATCAGGTCGGCGACGGCGAGGTCAACGCGCTGATCGATGAGTATGAAAGCCTCTATCGCTTTAGCGAGGTGGCGGCGAGCGGCGGCGAGAAGCGCCAGAACGTGCTGGATGCGGCGCGTATCGAGATCGGCATCAAGCGCTTCCTCGACAGCGAGGGCTGCAAAGCCTTTACCACCAACTTCCAGACGCTGCATGGCATGACGCAGCTTCCCGGACTGGCGGTGCAGCGCCTGATGGGCCAGGGCTACGGTTTCGCCGGCGAAGGCGACTGGAAAACCGCCGCGCTGCTGCGCATTTTTAAAGTGCTGGCGGGCGACCGTCCGGGCGGCACCTCCTTTATGGAGGATTACACCTATCACTTCTCCCCAGGCAACGACCTGGTGTTAGGGTCGCATATGCTGGAGGTCTGCCCCTCCATCGCCAAAGAAGAGAAGCCGCTGATCGACGTGCAGTTCCTCGGCATCGGCGGCAAAGCCGATCCGGCGCGCCTGATTTTCTCCACCCCGGCCGGACGCGCGGTGAACGCCAGCGTGATCGATATGGGCGACCGTTTCCGCCTGCTGGTGAACGTGGTGGATGCGATTGAGCAGCCGAAGCCGCTGCCGAAGCTGCCGGTGGCGCGCGCGCTGTGGCGCGCCCAGCCGTCGCTGGCCACCGCGTCGGAGGCCTGGATTCTGGCGGGCGGCGCGCACCATACGGTGTTCAGCCAGGCGCTGACGCTGGAGGATATGTATCTGTACGGCGAGATGAACGACATTGAAGTGCTGGTGATTGACGAGCACACGCGGCTGCCGGCGTTTAAAGATGCGCTGCGCTGGAATGAGGTTTATTACCGCTCGAAACGCTAGGTTAAGGGTTACAAAAAATTAGCGCCGACTTTTAAAGTCGGCGTTTTTGTTTAAGAAAAACCGAGCTGCTCAGTCGGGAAGATGGGCAGTTCCGTGAAGTCGGCGTAAATCCATCCCTGGAGCCTCGGCCTCGCCTTACTCGCCCCATCCCTGGGGCTCGCCCGCAAGCGGGCCAACGCTACGCGTTATTCAAAAACGCTCCCGGCGTTTTTGTCCATGGCTCGGACGCTTCACTCCACTGCCCATCTGCCCTCCTTTATCAACCTCTGTGCGGTTTGTCTAACAGCCATAAAAATGCTCAACCGTGGAAGGGGGTTCTGCCCGAAGAGCAAAGCGTCCGAGCCAGGATGGCGAGGCCGATCCGCATGGATGCGGGCATTCTTTGCGATCGGGCAGAACCCCCTTTCACGTCGCACATTCTCACCGCTACGCCACCACGCCGCATGTTCTGGCAGCAATACCAAAACAAAAAGCCGCCCTTAGGCGGCTTCACTCGCATCCGACTGGTCAACTCGCTATTCGCTTCACCGGCGCATTCTTCTGCCGATCCCACATCACCGTCAACAGGCGCTGCAGCGCAATAAAGGCAAACAGCAAAATGCCGATGGCGATCTTGGTCCACCAGGAACTCAGCGTGCCGTCAAAATTAATCCAGGTCTGGATCAGCCCCTGAATCAGTACCCCGAACAGCGTGCCGAGCACGGTGCCGACGCCGCCGGACAACAGCGTGCCGCCGATCACCACCGAGGCGATCGCGTCCAGCTCGACGCCCAGCCCCGCCAGCGCGTAGCCCGCCGAGGTGTAAATTGAAAACACGATACCGGCCAGCGTCGCCAGCGTGGTGGAAAGCATATAAATACGGATAGTGGTGGCGCGGGTAGAGATCCCCATCAGCTGCGCCGAGGTCACGCTGCCGCCAATAGCGTAAACCTGATTGCCGAAGCGCGTACGGTGCGCCAGCAGAATCCCGCCCGCCACCACCAGCAGCATCACCAGCGCCAGCAAACTCAGGCGACCGCCGCCCGGCACCTTCCACGCCAGACTGGAAAGCGTGGCGTACAGCGGATGATCGATGGGAATCGAATTCTCCGACACCAGATAGCTACAGCCGCGCAGAAAAAACATCCCCGCCAGCGTAATAATAAACGCCGGGATCTTCAGCGCGTCGATCAGCCAGCCCATCATGGCGCCGAACAGCGCGCCCGCTGCCAGAATAATAGCGAACGCCAGCAGCGGATGAATATGCAAATCGCCGATAGCGCGCGCCAGAAACACGCCGGTAAAGGCGATCACCGCGCCGACCGACAGATCGATGCCGCCAGACAAAATCACAAACGTCATGCCGACGGCGATAATGCCGAGAAAGGCGTTATCGGTGAGAATATTGCAAATCACCCGCGTCGAGGCGAAGCCGGGAAACTGACTCAGACAAAAAAGATAGCCCGCGACAAACACCAGCAGCGTAATCATCAGGGGAAGATGACGTTTAATCATTGGGGACGTCTCCGTTTCAACATCGCCAGAAAGCGCGGCGACTGCAGCAGCAGCACGCACATCACTACCACCGCCTTCACCACCTGATTCAGCTCCGGCGGAAAGCCCGACAGCAAAATGCCGGTATTCATCGCCTGAATAATCAGCGCGCCCACCAGCGACAGCGCCAGATTAAACCGACCGCCCATCAGCGAGGCGCCGCCGATCACCACGGCGAGGATGGCGTCCAGCTCGAGCCAAAGCCCGGCGTTATTAGCGTCCGCGCCGCGAATATCGGCGGTGACGATTAGCCCGGCCACCGCCGCGCACAGCCCGCTCATCACATAGGTGGACATCACCACCAGCCAGCCGTTGACGCCCGCATTGCGCGCCGCGCGCAGATTAATGCCGACCGCCTCGATAAACAGCCCGAGCGCGGTTTTGCGCGTCAGCAGCCAGACCAGCAGCGCCGCCGCCAGGGTAATCCACACCGGCACCGGCAGCAGCCACAGCGAGCCGCTGCCCAGCCAGGCCAGCGTCGCGCTGTCAAAAGTCACAATTTGCCCCTGGGTAATCAGCTGCGCCACGCCGCGCCCCGCCACCATCAGGATCAGCGTGGCGACAAATGGCTGAATGCGCAGCAGCGCCACCAGCACGCCGTTCCACAGGCCGCACAGTAGCCCCGCGCCCAGCGCGGAAAAAATCACCACCGCCAGACTGTGCCCCGACACGGTTAAGGTCGCCGCGGTGGCGCCGGCGATGGCCATCACCGCGCCGACGGACAAATCGATGCCGCCGGTGGCGATCACCAGCGTCATGCCGATCGCCAGCAGCGCCACCGGCGCGGCGCGGTTGAGAATATCGATTGGGCTGCCAAACAGGCGGCCATCCTGCAGATGCACGGCGAAAAAATTATTCGCCACCAGACTGTCTACCAGCAGCACCAGCGCCAGCGCGGCAATCTGCGGCAGGCCCGGCGGCAGGCGAAATTTACGGCGTTCAGGTTTCGTCATATGGGATTCAAGCATGTTGTGCCCCTCCGTCGGCGATGGCGTTCACGATCGACGCCACTGACAGCTGCTCCAGCGGGATCTCCGCCACCTGCTTCAGGTCGCGCATAATCACCACGCGATCGGCGTAGCCCACCAGCTCCTCCAGCTCAGACGAGATCACCAGCAGCGCCAGACCATCGGCGCACAGGGACTCGATCAGGCGAATAATCTCGGCGTGCGCGCCGACGTCAATGCCGCGCGTCGGCTCGTCGAGGATCAGAAACTGCGGTTTAGTCACCAGCCAGCGCGACAGCAGCACCTTCTGCTGATTGCCGCCGGAGAGCAGCTCCACCGACTGCTCGGCGTGCGGCGTGCGAATGCCGAGGCTTTTGATAAAACGCTCGGCGATCGCCTGCTGCTCGCGCCGCTTGATTGGCCGCAGCCAGCCGCGCTGCGCCTGCAGCGCGAGGATAATATTCTCGCGCACCGAGGCGGCGCCGATAATGCCGTCGGTCTTGCGATCTTCGGGACAAAAGCCGATGCCAAGGCGCGATGCTTTAGCCGGCGAGCGGATGGTCTGGGGTTTACCTTTGATGGTCGCCGTGCCGCGATCGGGACGACGAATGCCGAACAGCACCTCAGCGGTCTCGGTGCGGCCAGAGCCGAGCAGCCCGGCCAGCCCGACCACTTCTCCTGGGCGCACCTCCAGGTCGAACGGCTCGATGGTGCCCTTCTTGCCGTAGTCGCGAAACGACGCCACCGGCTGGTTGCTGCGCAGCGTGCTGCCCTGACGCTGCAGCGCAGTCTCCAGCAGCTCGCGCCCCAGCATCAGCTTGATCAGCTCAAGCTGCGGCAGCGTCGCGGTGTCGCGCGTGGCGATAAACTGGCCGTTGCGCAGCACCGTAATCCGGTCGGTAATGCGGTAGACCTGATCGAGAAAGTGCGTCACGAAGATCAGGCTCATGCCTTTGGCTTTCAGCTGCGCCATCAGGGTAAACAGCATCTCCACTTCGCTGGCGTCAAGGCTGGCGGTCGGCTCGTCGAGGATCAACACCTGCGCCGACAGGTCGACGGCGCGACAGATGGCGATAATCTGCTGCATCGCCACCGAAAAGTGCCCCAGCGGACGGGTCACGTCGAGAACAAAACCGTAGTTGCGCATCAGCGCGTCGGCGTCGCGCACCATGCGGCGACGATCCACCATGCCGAAGCGGCGCGGCTCGCGGCCGATAAACAGGTTGTCGGCCACCGACATGTTCGGCAGCATATTCACTTCCTGATAAACCGTGCCGATACCCATCTTCTGCGCATCGGCGGTGCTGCGCGGCGCAATGGTCTGCCCGTTCAGCGTCAGCGTGCCGGCGTCGCGGCTGTAAACCCCGGTCAACACCTTAATCAGGGTCGACTTGCCCGCGCCATTCTCGCCCAGCAGCGCCATGATCTCGCCTTTGCGCACGCTAAACGACACGTTATCCAGCGCCTTCACGCCGGGAAAGCCCTTACTGACGCCGCTGATGGTGAGCAGCGCATCGTCATTGTGCCTAATCATCTTGTCAGCTCCGCCTCAACAGATAAAAAGCCGCTCCGCAGAGCGGCGCGCGGCTCAGTAACCCATGCCTTTTTTGGTGTCCAGCTGCGCCTGGGCGTCGGCTGGCAGATAGAGGCGGGATTCAGTTTTGGTGATTTTCGGCGGCAGCGTGCCGTCTTTCTTGAATTTCTCCAGCGCGTCGAAAGCCGGACCCGCCATATTGGGCGTCAGCTCGACGTTGGCGTTGGCTTCGCCCGCCAGCATCGCCTTATAGATATCGGGCACGCCGTCGATCGAGCCGGTGAGGATATCTTTGCCCGGCTTCAGGCCCGCCTCTTTAATCGCCTGGATGGCGCCAATAGCCATATCGTCGTTGTGCGCGTAGACCATGCAGATGTTCTTGCCGTTGTTCTCCGCTTTGATAAAGCTCTCCATCACCTCTTTGCCCTTGCTGCGGGTAAAGTCGCCCGACTGCGAGCGCACCAGTTTGATATTGGAGTGGCCGGCGATCGCCTCGGCAAAGCCTTTCTTACGGTCGATGGCCACGCTGGCGCCGACGGTGCCCTGCAGCTCGACGACGTTGCACGGCTTGTCGCCAACGGTTTTCACCAGCCAGTCGCCGATCAGCTTGCCTTCCAGCACGTTGTCGGCGGTGACCACCGTCATATAGAGCGATTTGTCTTTTACCACGATGGCGCGATCCAGCAGGAAGACCGGGATTTTGGCATCTTTAGCTTCTTCCAGCACCGGCTCCCAGCCGGTCTGCACCACCGGCGCGATGAAGATAGCGTCCACACCCTGGGCGATAAACGAGCGCACCGCCTTGATTTGGTTCTCCTGCTTCTGCTGACCGTCTGCGATTTTCAGCGTGATGCCGCGCTTCGCCGCTTCACTTTTCGCCACGTTGGTTTCCGCTGAACGCCAGCCGGATTCGGAGCCGACCTGAGAGAAGCCGACCGTCAGGTCAGCCGCCGAGACCTGCGCGGTTAATGCGGCGCTGACCAGGCCGGTCAAAAGTAAACGTTTCCACATAGTTTGCATTCCTCTGAAGGGCTTTTGCGAGTAAGGGTAAAGAGCCCGTTTAGCCTGGCGTAAAACAGGCGAAATAAGGGCGACGCGCCTCACAAAACAGTGCAAATTAAAGGGGTTACGTGCAGGTAACACGAAGTTTCGCCTAACGGAGCATGGACAAATTAACTGTGTTTTCTGAAAATGCCGGTTAAATAAATGTAATAAACAGAATCGCTTATGAAAATGAGTTCTGAAAGCGATTACAACAATACGTAAACTTTGGTCATTACTCTTCTCTCCAGACGAAATAACAAATTTGTGATTATCCGCACAGTCGCGCGGCTAAATGGTCGTAAGCAGAGCGGCTTATGCAGAAAACAATAAATCCGCACTCAACTCAGTAAGGAGTTCTTTACCTGTTTTGCGCCAGCCAGGCGGCTAAGCGTAATAAATAGCAGTTTATAGCCCTAAGCAAGGCGACTTTTGGCTGCTATTAGCGTCATTAATATTGCCGCTGCGTTAGCAGAGAAAGAGCGGCGAGTCGGGTCTGCCGCCGCGGCTGGCGGCGTTATTCCGCATTGAGCAGGCGGGCGCGCCTGATAAAAAGTGGCGTTTTTGACTTATTGATTAGCGCACATAAATCATTTATGCCTTTTTTAGCATAAGGCGCTGGACAGCAGACGGCGGCCCCCTATACTGGGCGCTTCTCTGTTCTCTCTATTATGGCAATCATGACCGCGCAAGATTACCTGCTCAAATTCCGCAAAGTGAATAATCTGGAAAGTCTGGAAAAACTCTACGATCATCTCAACTACTCGCTTACCGATGATAAAGAGATTATCAATATGTATCGCGCGGCGGATCATCGACGCGCCGAGCTGGCATCGGGCGGACGCCTTTACGATTTGGGCCGCGTGCCGAAAACGGTATGGCACTACGTCGTCTGAGCCGCCAGGTTTGGGTCTGGACTGCGCGCAGGCAGGCCCGCCCGGAACGTGATATTCTCCCCGCTTTTCTCGCCGCAACAGGATCGTCTCAATGAATGAATCGGTAACCGCGCCGCGTCTTGGGGGCTGGCTGCTTCTCCCGCTCGCCTGGCTGATTATGATGATGCTGACCAGCGCCATGGTGCTGGCGATGTACCTCAGCCCGCTGTTTAATCCGGTATGGCGCGTCACGCTGTTTTCGCACGACGGCATGCTGGTCACTAACTGGGCGGTTTCGCTGCTCACCGCGCTGGCGGTCTGGCTCTACAGCCTGTGGGTCTGCTGGATTTTTTGTAAGCGTTCGCGTCGCCTGCCGCGTCACTACATTATCTGGCTGCTGGTGACCCTGCTGCTGGCGCTGAAAACCTTCGCCTTTACGCCGGTCTCCGACGGCAAGGCTGCGCAGACGCTGCTGCTGGCGCTGCTCGCCGCGGCGGTTTTCGTGCCCTATTTCAAACGTTCTCAGCGGGTCAAAAGCACCTTTATTCAGCCGTAACGCCGCGAGTTTAGTCAGGAATTTAATTCTGAGTGCGATAGCGTCCGCTGCGCCTCGCACAGTGGTTGAGATAGCGTCACAGATCACAGATAATAGGCCGCTTTCCGAATCAATGGCGAAAAAATGACCGATTATCTCTTGCTGTTTGTAGGCACTGTGCTGGTGAATAACTTCGTGCTGGTGAAGTTTCTCGGCCTTTGTCCCTTTATGGGCGTTTCCAAAAAACTGGAAACGGCGATTGGCATGGGTCTCGCTACCACTTTCGTGATCACCCTGGCGTCAATCTGCGCCTGGCTGGTGAACCACCTGATTCTGGTGCCGCTCGACCTCGTCTACCTGCGCACCATGGCCTATATCCTGGTGATCGCGGTGGTGGTGCAGTTCACCGAGATGGTGGTGCGTAAAACCAGCCCGTCGCTCTACCGCCTGCTGGGCATCTTTCTGCCGCTGATCACCACCAACTGCGCGGTGCTCGGCGTGCCGCTGTTGAGCGTCAACCTTAACCACACCTTTTTACAGGCGGCTCTTTACGGGTTCAGCGCCTCGCTCGGCTTTTCGCTGGTGATGGTGCTGTTTGCCGGCATGCGCGAGCGTCTGGTGCTGGCTAACGTGCCCGCGCCCTTTAAAGGCTCCTCTATCGCGCTGGTGACCGCCGGCCTGATGGCGCTGGCGTTTATGGGCTTTACCGGTCTGGTGAAATTCTGATGAGCGCGATCTGGATTGCCATTATCGTTCTGAGCGCGCTGAGCCTGGTGTTCGGCGCCCTGCTGGGCTACGCCTCGCGCCGCTTTGAAGTGGAAGAAGATCCCATCGTTGAGCAGATCGACGAGCTGCTGCCGCAGAGCCAGTGCGGCCAGTGCGGCTATCCTGGCTGCCGTCCCTATGCGGACGCGGTGGGCAACAACGGCGAGGCGATCAACAAATGCGCGCCGGGCGGCGAGCAGACCATGCTTAAGCTGGCGGCGCTGCTCAACGTCGATCCTCAGCCGATTGACGGCGACGAGACGGCAAAAGAGCCGGTGCGCACCGTGGCCTGGATCGATGAAGCCAACTGCATCGGCTGCACCAAATGCATTCAGGCCTGTCCGGTCGACGCCATCGTCGGCGCGACGCGCGCCATGCACACCGTACTCAGCGATGTCTGCACCGGCTGCGATCTCTGCGTCGCGCCCTGTCCTACCGACTGCATCGAGATGCGTCCCGTGGCGACCACGACCGCTAACTGGAAGTGGGATCTTGAAACCATTCCTGTACGGGTGATCCCGGTAGAAAGCCATGCTTAATCTGTTGAATATCTTTCGTAAAGAGAAACTGTGGGATTTCGAAGGCGGCATTCATCCGCCGGAAATGAAAACCCAGTCGAACGGCACGCCGCTGAGCCAGCTGCCGCTGCCGGACCGTTTTATTATTCCCCTGAAGCAGCATATCGGCCATGAAGGCGAGATCTGCGTGGCGCCGGGCGATCGCGTGCTGCGCGGTCAGCCGCTGACGTTCGGCAACGGCCGTATGCTGCCGGTCCATGCGCCCACCTCCGGCACCGTCGACGCCATTGCGCAGCATATGACCGCGCACCCTTCCGGGCTGTCGGAACTCTGCATTTTTATGTCGCCGGACGGCGAGGATCGCTGGACGACCCTTGAACCGCTGGCGGACTATCGCCAGCGCGCACGCGCCGATATCGTGCAGCGCATTCACGACGCGGGCGTCGCCGGCCTCGGCGGCGCGGGCTTCCCGACCGGCACTAAGCTGCGCGGCGGGCTGCGCGGCGTGAAAACGCTGATTATCAACGCCGCCGAATGCGAACCCTATATCACCGCCGACGACCGTCTGATGCAGGACTGTGCCGCCGAAGTGCTGGAAGGCAGCCGCATTCTCGCCTGGGTGTTGCAGGCTGAGCGCGTGTTGATCGGCATTGAAGACAACAAGCCGGAGGCGATTGCCGCGCTGAAACGGGCGCTGGGCGGCGAGCGCGATCTGCAGATCCGCGTCATTCCGACCAAATATCCCTCCGGCGGCGCGAAGCAGCTGACCAAAATTCTTACCGGGCTGGAAGTGCCGCACGGCGGCCGCTCCACCGATATCGGCGTGCTGATGCAGAACGTCGGCACCGCCTGGGCGGTGAAGCGCGCGGTGGTCGACGGCGAGCCGCTGACCGAACGCGTGGTGACGCTGACCGGCGAGGCGATAGCGCAGCCGCGCAACGTCTGGAGCCGCATCGGCACGCCGATCAGCCATCTGCTGCATCAGGTCGGCTTTACCCCCGCGCCGCGCCAGATGGTGATTATGGGCGGTCCGCTGATGGGCTTTACCCTGCCGTCGCTGGATGTGCCGGTGGTGAAGATCACCAACTGTATTCTGGCGCCCTCCGCCAGCGAGATGGGCAACAACGACGAGGAGCAGTCCTGTATTCGCTGCTCCGCCTGCGCTGACGCCTGTCCAGCTAAGCTGCTGCCGCAGCAGCTCTACTGGTACAGCCAGGGCGGCGATCACGATAAAGCGCGTGCCCACCATATCGACGACTGCATTGAGTGCGGCGCCTGCGCCTATGTCTGCCCGAGCAATATCCCGCTGGTGCAGTATTACCGCCAGGAGAAGGCGGAGCTACGCGCCATTGACCTTGAGGCGAAGCGCACCGCAGAGGCGAAAGCGCGCTTCGAGGCGCGCCAGGCACGTCTGGAACGCGAGAAGCTGGCGCGCGAAGCGAAGCATGAGCAGGCGAAGCAGCGCGTAGCGCGCAGCGACGAAGGCGAGCTGGCGGCCGCGCGCGAACGCGTGATGGCGAAGCGTCAGGCCGCGGGCGAAGTCGATCCGGCGGTGGAAGAGGCGCAGCGTCAGGCGCGCCATGCGCAGGCGCATCTGCGTCAGGCTGAAGCGCAGGCGGAAACCCAGCCAGTAACCCGTCAGACGGCCGATCCGCGTAAAGCGGCGGTCGAGGTCGCTATCGCCCGTGCGAAGGCGAAGAAGGTCGCGCAGCCAGAGGCTGCTGAACCAGCAGAGGACCCGCGCAAGGCGGCGGTAGAAGCCGCCATTGCCCGCGCCAAAGCGAAAAAAGCCGCGCAGGCCGAGGCGCCGCAGCCGGACGCCGCAGTCGAAGCGGTCGATCCACGCAAGGCAGCGGTGGAAGCGGCTATTGCCCGCGCCAAAGCGAAAAAAGCCGCGCAGGCCGAGGCGCCGCAGCCGGACGCCGCAGCCGAAGCGGTCGATCCGCGCAAGGCAGCGGTAGAAGCCGCCATTGCCCGCGCCAAAGCGAAGAAAGCCGAAGCGGCGCAGGCTGCCGCTGGCACCCTGACCGAAGAGGTATTGCCGGTTGAGGATGTGCCGCCGGTGGATCCGCGTAAGGCGGCGGTGGAAGCCGCTATCGCGCGTGCGAAGGCGAAAAAAGCCGCCGCCGCGCAGCAGTCAGAAAAGGACGTCGTGACCCCCGACGTTGAAAACAGTGATGCGCATCCGTCGCAAGACGCGCGCAAGGCAGCCGTCGCTGCCGCTATCGCCCGGGCCAAAGCGCGTAAAGCGCAGACGCCGTCGACGTTTGAGGAATAAATGGCTTTTCGTATCGCAAGTTCTCCCTATACCCACAACCGCCGCAGCACCGGCAATATCATGCTGCTGGTGGCGCTGGCGGCCGTGCCCGGCTTTGCCGCGCAATGCTATTTCTTTGGCTACGGCAGCCTGTTTCAGCTGCTGCTGGCGGTCCTGACCGCCTGGCTGGCGGAAGCGGCCATTCTGCGCCTGCGCAAGGCGCCGATCGTCCCCAGCCTCGCGGATAACTCCGCGCTGCTCACCGCCGTGCTGATCGGCATTAGCCTGCCGCCGCTCGCGCCCTGGTGGCTGGTGGTGATTGGCACCCTGTTCGCTATCGTCATTGCCAAGCAGCTCTACGGCGGGCTGGGCCAGAACCCCTTCAACCCGGCAATGGTCGGCTATGTGGTGCTGCTGATCTCCTTCCCGGTACAGATGACCAGCTGGCTGCCGCCCGACGCGCTGCAGGCGGTGAAGCCCGGCCTGCTCGACTCGCTGAGCATGATCTTCACCGGCCATACGCTGGCGGGCGACACCATGCAGCAGTTGCAGCTCGGCGTCGACGGCGTCAGCCAGGCAACGCCGCTGGATACCTTCAAAACCGGCCTGCGCGCCGGCCACAGCGCGGAGCAGCTGCTGGCGCAGCCGATTTACACCGGCGTGCTGGCCGGTCTCGGCTGGCAGTGGATTAACGTCGGCTATCTGGCGGGCGGCCTGTTCCTGCTGTGGAAGAACGCCATTCGCTGGCATATTCCCGCCGCGATGCTGCTGTCGCTGGCCCTCTGCGCCACGCTGGGCTGGCTGATTTCGCCCGAGAGCCTGAACACGCCGCTGATCCACCTCTTTTCCGGCGCCACCATGCTCGGCGCGTTTTTTATCGCCACCGATCCGGTGACCGCCTCCACCACCAACCGCGGGCGTCTGATTTACGGCGCGCTGATCGGTCTGCTGGTGTGGCTGATCCGCAGTTTCGGCGGCTATCCGGACGGCGTCGCCTTTGCCGTGCTGCTGGCGAATATTTGCGTGCCGCTGATCGATTACTACACGCAGCCGCGCGTTTACGGCCATCGCAAGGAGTGATCGATGCTTGAGACTATCCGTAAAAACGCCGTCACCCTGGCGCTGTTCGCCGTCTTCACCACCGGTTTGACTGCGGTGGTGAACTACGTGACCAAACCAACCATCGCGCATCAGACGGCGCTCAACCAGAAAAACCTGCTGGATCAGGTGGTGCCGGTGGATCTGTACGATAATCAGATCCAGCGCGAATGTTACCTTGTCACCGACGCCGCGCTGGGCAACGCCGCGCCGCATCATCTCTATCTGGCGCGCAAAGGCGATACGCCGGTTGCCGCCGCGCTTGAGACCACCGCGCCGGATGGCTATTCTGGTGCCATCCAGATGCTGGTCGGCGCCGATTTTCATGGCAAAGTGCTGGGCGTGCGCGTCATCGAACATCACGAAACGCCCGGACTCGGTGACAAAATCGAGCTGCGCATCTCTGACTGGATCAACAGCTTCAACGGCAAAGTGGTGCACGGCGCCGACGATAAAGCCTTTGCGGTGAAGAAAGACGGCGGCGAATTCGACCAGTTTACCGGCGCCACCATTACCCCGCGCGCCGTGGTCAACGCCACCAAACGAACCGCGCTTCTGATTGAATCTTTGAGCGGCAGGCTCTCGTCGCTGCCTGAATGTGGAGACGCAAATGAGTGAAGCTAAGAATTTACTGGTTGGCGGCCTGTGGAAAAACAACTCGGCGCTGGTGCAGCTGCTGGGGCTCTGTCCACTGCTGGCGGTCACCTCGACGGCCACCAACGCGCTGGGCCTGGGGCTGGCGACCACGCTGGTGTTGACCATCACCAACAGCGCCATTTCCGCCTCGCGCCGCTGGGTGCCGTCGGAAATTCGCATTCCGATCTATGTGATGATCATCGCCTCGGTGGTGAGCTGCGTACAGATGCTGATCAACGCTTACGCCTATGGTCTTTATCAGTCACTCGGCATCTTTATTCCGCTGATCGTCACCAACTGCATCGTGGTGGGCCGTGCCGAAGCGGTCGCCTCGAAGAGCAGCATTCCCCTTGCCGCGCTGGATGGCTTTGCTATCGGCATGGGCGCCACCTGCGCCATGGTGACGCTTGGCTCGATTCGCGAGCTGATCGGCAGCGGCACGCTGTTTAACGGCGCGGATCAGCTGCTGGGTCCGTGGGCGAAGGCGCTGCGCATCGAGGTGGTGCATTTCGACTCGCCGATGCTGCTGGCGATGCTGCCGCCGGGCGCCTTTATCGGACTCGGCATGCTGCTGGCGGCGAAGTACCTTATCGATCAGAAGATGAAACAGCGCGCCGCACGCCGCGACGCTGAAGCCGCAGCGGCCGAACCGCACGCGCCTGCCGGGAAAGCGGTGTGAATCAGAGCAAACGCGTAGAAATTCTTAGCCGGCTGCGGGCCAGTAACCCGCATCCCACCACCGAGCTTAACTTCTCCTCGCCGTTTGAACTGCTGATCGCCGTTTTGCTGTCGGCGCAGGCTACCGACGTTAGCGTCAATAAAGCCACGGCGAAGCTGTATCCGATAGCGAATACCCCCGCCGCGATGCTGGCGCTGGGCGTCGATGGGGTCAAGGAACATATCAAAACCATCGGCCTGTTCAACAGTAAAGCGGAAAACGTTATCAAGACCTGTCGCATCCTGCTGGAGCAGCACGGCGGCGAGGTGCCAGAAGATCGCGCCGCGCTGGAGGCGCTGCCTGGCGTCGGCCGCAAAACCGCCAACGTGGTGCTGAATACCGCTTTCGGCTGGCCGACCATCGCGGTCGACACCCACATTTTCCGCGTCAGCAACCGCACCCGCTTTGCGCCGGGGAAAAACGTCGAGGAAGTTGAGGCGAAGCTGCTGAAGGTGGTGCCAAAAGAGTTTAAGGTCGACTGCCATCACTGGTTGATCTTGCATGGCCGCTACACCTGCGTGGCGCGCAAGCCGCGCTGTGGCGCCTGCCTGATCGAAGATCTGTGCGAGTTTCCCGACAAGACCGAGATTTAACGGGCGTCGCGACGCCCGTTACGCGTCAGCCGCGCGCCAGCGCCGCCTGCAGCCAGGCGATAACCAGCGGCGACGCTTTATCCTGCAGCGCCGCCCGCTCCGACTGAAATAGCGTGGCGACAAAGTAAGGGTGATCGATCAGCTCAATGCCGCGCACGTCTCCTGCAGCGTCCCATGAGGTAATGCGCAGATTCTCCCCCTCCAGCGCCTCGCTAAAGGCGGGATTGACGCCAAAATTACAGTGGTAGCCCTCATCACTCGACTGCGCGCCATAGGCCTCGGCGATGCGCGATCCCGGCGCGAACCTCACCTCGCCTCGCTGCTCTACCAGCGAACAGCTCAGGGGCGCAATCACCATACGGCCGCCTTCGTCGGTTTCGGCGTGATTCGCATCCTGCCAGCCCAGCGCGTTGCGCGCATATTCAATCACTGCATACTGAAAGCCGCCGCAGGATCCAAGAAACGGATGGCGATGCTCGCGCGCCCAGCGAATAATTTCAAACACGGCGTCATCGTTTTTATAGGGGCTGCCCGGCACCACCCAGAGGGCATCGCTGCGGCGCGCGGCGTCGACCACGCCTGCCTCGTCGGTTGCCAGCCAGTTGAAAGAGACAGATGCGCCGAGGTGCTGGGCGGCGCGCTCGATAGCCAGAGGAATAGCCTGATGTGCAACGGCGCTGGCGCGATAATCGCCCACCAGCGCCAGGTTTAAAGAAGCTGCCATGATTACGTCCTGTAAGGGGAAATTTCGAGGTTACCGGATCGTTAATTTGTTGTCGATACGGTAAAAATCGCAATCTTTATCTGACAACGTTGCCGCGTTCAGGCGCCGAAAAAGCCGCTGCCTGGCCCGCGAAGCGATCTGTTTTTTTCCCCTTCCGTTTTGCCTTATCGCCGCTTTTTTCCCGCCTTTTAGGCCTGCGCAAACGCTTTCTTCTTTTACTTCATGAATTAATTGCAAATTTTGTGCGAGAGATCAACTTTTACCGCACCACCCCCCTTTCCGGAAGACAATCTGTTTGATCCTTATGCAAACTGGCTAATAAACGCCATAAATGCCGAACAAAAAGCTGATTAATTATCAATCATTGACACCATAATCTGCCGATCACCGCAAAAGCAGCTTATCTTGTTTATATCGCCCTTCACGCGTGAAAAACAAACGTTTGTTCTGATATAATCTTCCTCACTGAAATTTAAATCCGATTCCCAGGCGCGGTTAAGTTTTTAAACCTTACCTCGCCAGGGGTTTTCAGCATTCAAAAAATTCTTGCCCTGATGCGCTTAATCAGCCACATTAGGCGCCGCTTTTCCCTACTAATAACAATGTCGCGCATGGAATCCTGACATGACGCGGACTTATTTCCTGTCGTAAAACAGGGTACGAGAAAAACTGAGGTACACGTGTCAACTGCAAACAAACACACTGATGAGGCGGTCAGCCTCAATGCGTTCAAACAGCCGAAGGCGTTCTACCTGATCTTCTCGATTGAGTTGTGGGAACGTTTTGGCTTTTACGGCCTGCAGGCCATCATGGCTGTTTACCTGGTTAAGCAGCTCGGCATGTCGGAAGCGGCGTCTATTACCCTTTTTGCTTCATTCAGCGCGCTGGTCTACGGCCTGGTGGCGATTGGCGGCTGGCTGGGCGATAAGGTGCTGGGCACCAAACGCGTTATCGTGCTGGGCGTTATCGTGCTGGCGCTCGGTTATGCGCTGGTTGCCTTCTCCGGGCACGACGTCGGCATGGTCTATGTCGGCATGGCGACCATTGCGGTCGGCAGCGGCCTGTTTAAAGCCAACCCGTCTTCGCTGCTTTCTACCTGCTACGAAAAAGACGATCCGCGCCTCGACGGCGCCTTCACCATGTTCTACATGTCCATCAACGTCGGTTCGCTCTTCTCGATGATGCTGACCCCGTGGCTGGCGGCGAAATATGGCTGGAGCGTTGCCTTTTCACTGTCGGTCGTTGGCCTGGTGATCACCCTGCTCAATTTCCTGTTCTGTAAAGGCCTGGTGAAAAACTACGGTTCAAAGCCGGACTTCGCCCCGCTCAACGTCAGCAAGCTGCTGATGACGCTGGTTGGCGTAGTGGTGCTGGTCGCTATCGCCACCTGGCTACTGCATAACCAGACCATCGCGCGCATTACGCTGGGCGTGGTGGCGCTGGGCATTATCCTGATCTTCGCCAAAGAGGCCTTCTCGCTGCACGGCGCGGCGCGTCGCAAAATGATCGTGGCCTTTCTGCTGATGGTAGAGGCGATCGTTTTCTTCGTGCTCTATATGCAGATGCCGACCTCGCTTAACTTCTTCGCCATCCGCAACGTTGAGCACACCATTCTGGGCATCACCTTCGAGCCGGAGCAGTTCCAGGCGCTTAACCCGTTCTGGATCATGCTGGCCAGCCCGCTGCTGGCGGCGGTCTACAACAAGCTGGGTGATAAGCTGCCGATGCCGTTTAAGTTCGCTATCGGTATGGTGCTCTGCTCCGCCGCCTTCCTGGTGCTGCCGCTCGGCGCGAAGTTCGCTTCTGATGCGGGTATCGTTTCGGTGAACTGGCTGATCCTGAGCTATGCGCTGCAGAGCATCGGCGAGCTGATGATCTCCGGCCTGGGTCTGGCGATGGTGGCACAGCTGGTGCCGCAGCGTCTGATGGGCTTTATCATGGGCTCCTGGTTCCTGACCACCGCTGGCGCGGCGATGATCGCCGGTAAAGTGGCGGGCCTGATGGCGGTGCCGGAAAACGTCACCGATCCGCTGGCGTCGCTGAACGTCTACAGCAGCGTCTTCCAGCAGATTGGCATCGTCACCGGCGTGATCGCCGTGCTGATGCTGCTGACCGCGCCGCTGCTGAACCGCATGGCGCAGTCGCCGCAGGCAGAGCTGAAAAAAGCGCAGGCCTGATGCTTCACGCCTCCTGCTGCCGGGCCATGCGCCCGGCTTTTTTTTCTCTTTTTCCGGGCCAGCGGCGGCGCTTGATCGCGGTCACTGGCAAATCGGCGGCAACGCATTAAGCTGCAATGATCCTGTCGAAACCCGGAGGTCCGTGATGAAACTGTTCTGTAAGGCGGGAGCCTGCTCGCTTTCGCCGCATATCGTGCTGCGCGAGTGCGGGCTCGACTTCACCCAGGTAAGCGTCGATCTGGTGAAGAAAGTCACCGAATGCAGCGAAGATTACTGGCAAATCAATCCCAAAGGCCAGGTGCCGGCGCTGGAGCTGGATGACGGCACCCTGCTGACCGAAGGGGTAGCGATCGTACAGTATCTGGCGGACCTGAAGCCCGATCGCCAGCTGCTGGCGCCGGTTGGCAGCCTGACGCGCTACCATACGCTGGAGTGGCTCAGCTTTATCAGCAGCGAGCTGCATAAAACCTTTACGCCGCTGTTTAAACCCGACACGCCCGACAGCTATAAGCCGCTGCTGCGCGCCCGGCTGGAGCAGCAGTTTCGCTTCGTCGACAAGGCGCTGCAGGATAAGCAGTGGCTAATGGGGCTGCGCTTTAGCGTGGCGGACGCTTATCTTTATGTGATGGTGCGCTGGGCGCACGCGCTGAAGCTAGAGCTGGATGGCTTAACGGCGCTGGAGGCCTGGTTTCAGCGGACGTCGCAGCGGCCTGCGGTGCAGGCGGCGCTCAAGGCGGAAGGTCTGGCTCAGGAAACGGGGCCGACGCGCGGTCGGCCCTGACAGAGATTACAGTCGCTCAGCGGCAAAGTGCTGGGTCGGCTGCGCGATGGCGTCCTGAGCGGCCACCAGCTGCAGCTCATACTCGCCCATGGCGTGCGTGGTCAGCATCACCTCATAGACCGCGGCGGTGACGTGCTCCAGCGCGCTGCGCAGATCCTTGCCGTGCAGCAGGTTGACCAGCAGCAGGCCGCTGGTGAGGTCGCCGACGCCGACCGGCTGACGCACGCCGAAATCGACCAGCGGCCGGCTGATGTGCCAGGCCTCTTCCGCCGTGACCAGCAGCATCTCGAAGCGATCGCTGCGGCGTCCGGCGCGCGCCAGGTGTTTCACCAGCACCACGCGCGGCCCCTGCGCAATCAGCGCACGCGCCGCGGCAATCGCCTCTTCCACGCTGGCAACGCTGCGCTCGCTGAGCATCTCCAGCTCCAGCAGGTTGGGCGCGATAATATCGCTGGCGGGCATGGCATATTTGCAGTGGTACTCCGCCACGCCAGGCGCCACGATGCAGCCTTTTTCAGGATGTCCCATCACCGGATCGCAAAAGAACCAGGCGTCGGGATTGGCGGCCTTCACCATGCGCACGATCTCGAGGATCTGCTCGCCCTGCTCGGCGGAGCCGAGATAGCCGCTCAGCACCGCGTCGCAGGTTTTCAGCCGATCGATATCGCTGATGCCCTTAACGATATCGGTCAGATGCGTGGCGGGCATCACGGTGCCGGTCCAGTGGCCGTACTGCGTGTGGTTGGAGAACTGTACGGTGTTCAGCGGCCAGACGTTGGCCCCCATGCGCCGCATCGGAAATTCGGCGGCGGCATTGCCGGCGTGACCGAAGACGACGTGCGACTGAATTGCGAGAATATTTTTCATTATGCTGTTGCTGTCTTGCCCTTGCCTGCCATAAAAAAAGGGCCGGAAACCGGCCCTGAAGCGCTTACTGCCAGACGATCAGGCAGTAGTGTTTTTTGCCGCGACGCAGCAGCGTGTAGCGACCGAACAGCTTGTCGCTGTCGCTGAAGCGATACTCCGCGTCCGACTGCTTCTCGCCGTTCAGGGTGACGGCGTTGGAGCCGATCATGGTGCGCGCCTGGCCGCGTGACGGCACCAGTTCGGCCTTGACCAGCGCCTGCTGCAGATCGTCTTCCGCGCCGAGCTGCACGGTCGGCATACCGTCCTGCGCCAGCTGTTCGAAGTCCGCTTCGGTCATCTCGCTCAGCGCGCCGGAGAAGAGGCTGTCGGTGATACGTTTCGCCGCCGCCAGGCCCGCCTCGCCATGCACCAGGCGCGTGACGTTCTCGGCCAGCACGTACTGCGCGCGCGGCGCCTTGCCGCTGTTTTTGTCCTCTTCTTCCAGCGCGTTGATCTCGTCAAGGCTAAGGAAGGTGAAGAACTTCAGGAAGCGGTAGACGTCGGCGTCCGCGGTGTTGATCCAGAACTGGTAGAACTTATAGGGGCTGGTTTTCTTCGCATCGAGCCACACCGCACCGCCTTCGGTTTTACCAAACTTGGTGCCGTCTGATTTGGTGATCAGCGGCACCGTCAGGCCGAAGACCTGGTTCTGATAGAGACGACGCGTCAGATCGATGCCGGAGGTGATATTGCCCCACTGATCGGATCCACCAATCTGCAGCGCGACGCCGTGACGCTTGTTCAGCTCGGCGAAGTCATAGCCCTGCAGCAGGTTGTAGGAGAACTCGGTAAAGGAGATCCCCTGGTCGTCGCGGTTCAGGCGCTGTTTCACCGCTTCTTTGTTGATCATCTGATTCACAGAGAAGTGCTTGCCGATATCGCGCAGGAAGGTCAGCACGTTCATGCCGCCGAACCAGTCGTAGTTGTTGGCGGCGATAGCGCTGTTGTCGCCGCAGTCGAAATCGAGGAACGGCGCCACCTGACGGCGGATCTTCTCAACCCATTCGCCGACGGTTTCGCTGGTATTGAGTTTACGTTCTGCTGCTTTAAAGCTGGGATCGCCAATCAGACCGGTGGCACCACCCACCAGCGCGACCGGCTTGTGTCCGGCATCCTGAAAACGTTTCAGGCAGAGCAGCGGCACCAGATGGCCCAAATGCAAGCTGTCAGCGGTCGGATCGAAGCCGCAATAGAGGGCGATCGGCCCTTGCGCCAGTCGCTCTGCTAACGCTTCCTCGTCCGTTACCTGGGCGATTAAGCCCCGTTCCTGCAATTGTTGTATCAGGTTACTGCTGGTCATCACTGACTCCAAATTGATCAGACTGCACCTATGCTGGTACACAGCTTTCCGCTGAGTGCGGAAGAAAAAAATGAGGGCTATAGCATAAAGCGCTGGCGACTTCCTTGCCAGCGCTGAGAGCGGAGAAAAACGCTGTTTTACGGGGCTAAGCGGTCGATTTTCCAGCCGTTGTCGCTGCGCTGGTAGAGGAAACGGTCGTGCAGGCGATGCTCGCCGCCCTGCCAGAACTCCATGGTATAAAATTTAACCCGGTATCCGCCCCAGAAGCTCGGCAGCGGCACCTCGCCCTGCTGAAACTTCTGCTTCAGCTCGAGGAATTTTCCCTCCAGCACGCCGCGCGCCGAGATGCGGCTCGACTGACGCGACACCCAGGCGCCGATCTGACTGTCGCGTGGACGGCTGTGGAAATATTTCAGCACCTCCAGCGGCGAGAGTTTTTCCACTTCGCCCAGCACCATCACCTGACGCTCGAGGAAGTGCCAGGGAAAATGCAGCGAAATGCGCGGATTGTTCGCCAGCTGCTGCGCCTTGCGGCTGCCGAGGTTGGTGTAGAACACCAGGCCGCTGTCGTCATAGTGCTTTAGCAGCACGATGCGCTGGTAAGGCTGGCCCTGCTCATCCACCGTCGCCACGGTCATGGCGGTGGGATCGGGCAGCTGCGCGTCGCACGCCTGGCGTAGCCAGGTTTCGAACAGCGCCAGCGGCTGCTCAGGCAGATCCTTACGGCGCAGCCCGCCGCGCGTATACTCGCGGCGCAGGCTGGCGATATCTTGCAGTGTGAAATTCGTGCTCATACGGGTTACTCAAAATGAGCAGTCTGGCTGGCAGGCTGCAGTTCACAGTCATTCACGACGATTTTGTCGTCACGCTCGATAAAGGCGGTCTCGCCTTTGCTCCAGAATACATATTTTCCGTCGCTGTAGCGCGCGCCTGAGGCAGAGATCGCGCGTTTCAGCGTCAGCGGCTGGCCATCCATAATAAAGCTCACCTGCTCGCTGGCGTTGTCGAGCGTGACCGTCAGCGGCAGCGTGCCGCAGCGGTAGTGCAGCGTCTGCGGCGCCTCGGGCTGCTTGTTCATCAGTCCGCATCCCGCCAGCAGCAGCGCGGCGGCCAAGGTTAACCCCTGTTTCATCGTTATTTTCCTTACTGTCAGTAGAACGGATTCGCCGGGTAGATGGCGCCGAGCACGCTCTTTGCGCGCGCGCCAGTGACGGCGGGCAGGTTACCCGGCAGGCCAGAAAGCGTGCGGCAGGCCAGCCAGGCGAACGCCAGCGCCTCCATGTCGTCGCCGCGGATGCCCGCGCTGTCGGTGGCGGCGACTTCGGTGCCGGGCAGCAGCGCGGCCAGACGCGCCATCAGCAGCGGATTACGCCCGCCGCCGCCGCACACCAGCAACCGATCGCAGCCGTCATTCAGCTGCACCTGCTGCGCGATGGTCACGGCGCTCAGCTCGGTCAGCGTCGCCTGCACATCCTGCGGCGCCAGGCCGGGGAAGGTTTGCAGCTGGCGCTCGACCCAGCCCAGATTGAAATGCTCGCGCCCGGTGCTTTTCGGCGGCGGCAGCGCGAACCAGGGGTCGCCCAGCATCTGCTCCAGCAGCGCGGGCGCCACCTTGCCGCTGCGCGCCCAGGCGCCGTCCTGGTCGAAAGGCTTGCCCTGATGACGCCAGATCCAGGCGTCGATCAGCATATTGCCGGGTCCGGTATCGAAGCCGCGCACCGGCTGGCCAGGCAGCAGCAGCGAAAGATTGGCGATGCCGCCGATGTTGAGCACCATGCGGCGCTCGACCGCATCCATCAGCAGCGCCTGGTGAAAGGCGGGCACCAGCGGCGCGCCCTGTCCGCCCAGCGCCATATCGCGCCGGCGAAAATCGCCCACCACGGTAATGCCGGTCGCCGCCACCAGCTGATTGTTGTCGCCGATTTGCAGCGTATTGGGCGCGTCGCTCTGCGGCTCATGCCAGACGGTCTGTCCATGACAGCCGATGGCGACGATATCGCTCGGCTCCAGCGCCTCGCGCCGCATCAGCGTATTGACCGCCTCGGCGAAAAGCTGGCCGAGCCGGGTATCGAGCTGGCCGAGCTGCGAGAGCGTCAGCGTCTGCCCCTGGCAAATCGCCAGGATCTGCTGACGCAGATCGCCCGGCATCGGATGGCAGTAGCTGGCCTGCTGCGCCACCATATTGTCATCGATGGCGGCCAGCACCACGTCGACGCCATCGAGGCTGGTACCCGACATCACGCCGATATAACGTCCTGATTTCATTCCTGCTCCTTACTCCCTGGCGGAAGTGCGATTCAACTGCGATCAGTCTGGCAAATTCCCGCGTCCGATTCGACGTTTACCTCAGGTTTTCTCGCAACTTTGTGCGACAAACGGCGTTGCGCCCGCTTTTTTTGCGCTGCGGTTGAATTATTGTTAACCGCCGATAGTCTATGCTTGGCTCTACCCTGTTTTACTCAGACTAAGATTAATTTGCTTTGTGTCTTATACTGTTTGCAGGATTTCGCGATACACATGGCGCATTGCTTAAGAAAGGAGTTACAGATGATCAAGCGTTTCGTTGCGGTCGCACTGGCTGGCATTACGCTGGCCGGCTGCTCAAATACCAGCACGCTCTCCGGCGATACCTACAGTGCCAGTGAGGCCAAACAGGTTCAGAGCGTCTCTTACGGCACGCTGGTGTCGGTCCGTCCGGTAAAAATTCAGGGCGGCGATGATAACAACGTGATCGGCGCTATCGGCGGCGCGGTGCTGGGCGGTTTCCTCGGCAACACCATCGGCGGCGGCACCGGACGCAGCCTGGCCACCGCAGGCGGCGCAATTGCCGGCGGCCTGGCGGGCCAGGGCGTGCAGGGCGCGATCAATAAAGCCGACGGCGTGGAGCTGGAAATTCGTAAGGATGACGGCAATACCATCATGGTGGTGCAGAAGCAGGCGGCCAGCCGCTACTCGGTCGGTCAGCGCGTGGCGCTGGCGTCCAACGGCAGCCAGATTACCGTCTCTCCGCGCTAACTCTGTGAGCAAAAAAAAACCGACGCCGCTGCGTCGGTTTTTTTATTTCTCGCGCTGCTGTAGCTCGAGGATGTTTTTCTCCAGACGGGCGATAAGCGTCACCATCTGGTTGATCTCCTCACGGCTGATGCCAGCGAGAATATCGTCGCGCGTCGCGTCGATGACGCTCTCGACCTGTTCGATGATCGGCTCCGCCTGGCGCGTCAGCTTAATGCGTTTCGCGCGGCGATCGTTGGCGCAGGTAGAGCGGGTGATCAGCCCTTTTTCTTCCAGCTGATCCAGCGTGCGCACCAGCGACGGCTGCTCGATGCCGATGGCCTTCGCCAGCTGAATCTGCGACTGTTCCGGCGGCAGCTGATGGATATTGTGCAGCGTGACCCAGTGCGTCTGCGTCAGCTCAAGCGGCTTCAGGCGCTGATCGATCAACGCGCGCCAGATGCGCACCAGCCGAGACAAGTCCGTTCCAAGGGGCGTATCCATTTCATCTCCTTATAATTAGCTTGCTAGCTATCAAGCCAGATTTTACACTATTCTGCGAGTTTAAAGGACAAATTACAAACCCCAGGCGAAGCCGCACCGGTTCATCACCGCTTTTTGAGACCGATGCCAGGGTGATTTCAGAAGGATGATACGTGGCCATCTCCCCCTTTCTTGCAGCCGACCCCCTGACGGACCTGGTGTTCGGCGCCTCGCTGTTTTTTCCGCCGCTGTTTAAAGCGGTCCTGCTGGGTTTCTTTTTCTGGCTGATCGTGCACCCGCTGCTGCGCGGCTGGATCTACTCGGGCGACGTCTGGCATCCCACGCTGCTCGATCTCTCGCTGTTCGTGCTCTGCGTCGCCGCCGCGCTTTTTCTGATGGGGCAGGGATATTCGTCATGAGATTTAACCCGATAAAGTACTTTTCGACGCTGATCGTCTTCGCGGCCGCCCTGCTGGCGGGCGGCTGGATGTGGAACTACTACATGCAGTCGCCCTGGACGCGCGACGGCAAGGTGCGGGCGGAGCTGGTGCAGATCACCCCGCAGATCTCGGCGCGCATCGTCAGCCTGACGGTAAAGGATAATCAGTTTGTGCATCGGGGCCAGACCCTGCTGACGCTGGATCGCGTGCCCTGGCAGATCGCACTGGACAACGCCGAGGCGCAGCTGGCGAAAGCGCAGGCCGATCTGGCGAAGGCCCAGCATGAAGCGCGACGTCGCGCCAGCCTGCCGCGCAACGTTATCTCCGCCGAAGATCTTGATGCCGCGCAGCTTAACGCCGCCTCGATGGCGGCCAGCGCCAAAGCGGCGCAGGCGGCGCTGGACCAGGCGCGCTGGAACCTGCAGCAAACCACCGTAATCGCACCCGCCGACGGCTGGGTCAGCAACCTGACGCTGCGCGTCGGCGATTACGCCACCGCCGGCACGCCGCTCTTCGCGCTGGTGGACAGCCACTCTTACTATGTGATGGGCTACTTCGAAGAGACCAAGCTGCGCCATATTCGTCCCGGCGCGCCGGCGAACATTGTGCTCTACAGCAACGGCGCGCGGCTGCAGGGCGAGGTTGAGAGCATCGGCCGCGCCATCTACGACCAGAGCGTCGACAGCGACAGCGGACTGGTGCCGGATATCAAACCGAACGTGCCCTGGGTGCGGCTGGCGCAGCGCGTGCCGGTACGCATTCGCCTGGCCCACATCCCGGATAACGTGCCGATGGTGGCGGGCACCACCTGCACCATTTCTGTCGAGCCGCAGGCGCAATGAACCTGCAGTGGCTGGCGTGGGATCGGCTGCCGTGGGTCAAGGCGAATGCCAGCCAGTGGCGCTACGCCCTGCGCAACGCCATTGCCATGTGTCTGGCGCTCAGCATCGCCTATGCGCTCGATCTGGATGAGCCCTACTGGGCGATGACCTCGGCGGCGGTGATCAGCTTTCCCACCGTCGGCGGCGCCATCAGCAAAAGCCTTGGGCGCATTGTCGGCAGCCTGATGGGCGCAGGTGCCGCCCTGCTGATCGCCGGCCACACCCTCAACGAACCCTGGCTGTTTACCTTTTTTATCGCCGGCTGGCTGGCGCTCTGCACCGGCATCGCCAACCACTATCAAAATAACGTCGCCTACGCCTTTTCGCTGGCGGGCTACACCGCGGCGATTATCGTCTTCAGCAGCGTCGATCTGACCGATGCCACCGATCTCTGGACCCTGACCCAGGCGCGGGTGTGCGAGGTGATCTCAGGCATTCTCTGCGCCGGTTTTATGATGATGGTGCTGCCGAGCACCTCGGACGGCGACGCGCTGATGACGTCGCTGCAAAAAATGCATGCGCGGCTGCTGGAACATGCCGCGCTGCTGCTAAAGCCCGGCGCCGGCGACAACGTGCGCGCCGCGCATGAGGCGGTGATCAGCCAGATCCTCACCATGAACCTGCTGCGCATTCAGGCGTTCTGGAGCCACTACCGCTTTCGTCGCCAAAACAACGTGCTCAACTATGTGCTGCACCAGCAGCTACGGCTGACCAGCGTGCTCTCCAGCCTGCGCCGCATGCTGCTTAACTGGCCCGACGCGCCGCCAGTGCTCTACCAGGCTATCGACGCGCTGATGCAGGAGCTGGCCCGCGCGCAGTGCGACAAATACCGGCTGGCGCAGATCCTGCGCAGCGTGACCCCCGCCGCTGACGGTGACTATCGCCAGCGCGCCTTTTGCCAGCGTCTGCGCTATTTCTGCTGGATGTACCTTAATGTCAGCCGCTGGATCCGCCTGCTGACCCGCGCCGACGCCGATACCCGCTTTCAGCCGCCGCGCGTGCCCTCGCTGGCGCGCGAGAGCGACAGCGCCGAGGCGGGCTGGAGCGCCCTGCGCACCTTTTGCGCCGTCGTGGCGGGCTGCGCCTTCTGGATCGCCACCCAGTGGTCGGCCGGCGCGGCGGCGCTGACCCTGACCGCCATCGCCTGCGTGCTCTACTCGTCCGCGCCCTCGCCCAGCGGCAGCGTCTCGCTGCTGCTGAAAACTTTGCTCTGGCTGTCGCTGTTCAGCTTTGTGATGAAGTTCGGCCTGATGGTGCAGATCTCCCAGCTGTGGCAGTTTCTGCTGGTTCTGTTTCCGCTGCTGCTGACCCTGCAGCTGTTTAAGCTGCAGCAGAAACAGCGCGCCGCGCTCTGGGGGCAGTTTATCGTCTTTATGGGCTCGTTTATCGCGGTGACCAATCCGCCGAGCTGGGATTACGCCGACTTTCTCAATGACAATATCGCCAAGGTATGCGGCGTGCTGCTCGCCTGGCTGGCGTTTCAGATACTGCGTCCCAGCTCCGACGCGCGCCGCAGCCGTCGTCATATCCGCGCGCTGCGCCTCGCCTTTCTCGATCAGCTACGCCGCCGTCCGCGCCTGAGCGAAACCCGCTTCGAGTCGCAGATTTATCATCGCATCAGCCAGCTGAGCAGCAGCCGTGACGAACAGGCGCGCGTCTGGCTGCTGCGCTGGGGCGTGGTGCTGTTGAACTGTTCGCATATTGTCTGGCAGCTGCGCGACTGGCAGCCCACTTCGCCCGCGCTGGCCAAGATGCGCGAGGCGAGCCTGCAGGATTTGCAGCGGATTACAGGCGCACGCGGCGTGCGGCATACGTCGCTCGATCAGACGCTGACCAAACTGGATGAGATGATCCGTCAGCTGGTGGCTGACGGCGAGTCTGAGGCGATTAGCCTGGCGGGCATCCTGTGGCGTCTGCGCTGCTCGCTGGCGCAGCTCAAACAGGCGGTTCCCGAATAGCTATTTACAGTATTGCAGCTGCTGGCGTTCGAAATCTGCCTGTAGCTGCGCCAGGGTTTTTCGCTGTTCGAAGCGGGTTTTATCATTGGGCGACATCGGCTCAATCACCAGCTCCCGCTCCTCCGGCGAGTAGATAAAACGCCGCCGGATTTCGCTGCCGGTGAAGCTCTTGCCGACAATGCTGCCGCACACCATGGTCATGCTGGTGCGATAGATGGCCGCCTGTTCGAAGTTGGTTTCGGTGGCGCTGCGCAGCACGAACTGACAGCCCTTCTCTTCGAGACGCTTCCGCGCGCCGTGGCTGAGCCACTCACGCCCCTTTGCAATATCTTCACACTCGCCGCGCGCCGGACTGACGTCGATGGTGCGCTGCAGCTGACGTCCGGTTTCGGTCATGAGCTGGGTCTCATTGGGTTGATCGCAGCCCGCCAGCAGCAGGCAGAACAGCAGCGCGCCCGTTTTTCTCATTCCATTTCTCCTTTGACCGCACCAGATGAAAGTGTCCAGAATCAGTATCATAGGCGGTAAATCATCAGGAGAATATAGCCAGAGAGTAAACTAAATGATAATAAAACGGCTCCCGCAGGAGCCGTTAGCGCGTCAACATTCAGATTACGCCGCAGGCGTAACGCCCGCCGCCGCCGCCAAGCGGCTGCGGATGATCGGCGTGGTTGTCGCCGCCGATATGCACCATCAGCGCCTTGCCCTTAATCGCGTCGAGCGAGGTGAGACGCGGCGCCAGCACCGGGTAGTCGGCGCGGCCTTTTTCGTCGACATAGAGCGCCGGCAGGTCGCCGAGGTGGCCCCCTGCGTAGGGCCCAAGGTGTTTGCCGGTTTTTTGCGGGTCGAGATGACCGCCCGCCGCACCCGCCGCCACCGTTTTCCCTTCCGAGACGCCAGGCTCGCAGCTGCCGTTGGCGTGCACATGGAAACCGTGCACGCCTGGGGTCAACCCCTTAAGCGCGGGCGTAAACTGCAGGCCGTATGTCGTCTGTTCGATTTCGACCGTGCCGATCGCCTCGCCGATGCCTTCGGCGCTGACCTTATGCAGCGTCACCTGCTGCGCCAGCGCGCCGCCGGCCATGGCGCTGCTCATCAGGAGTAATCCTGCTAATAACGACTTTTTCATTATTGCCTCTTATCTTTCCCAAAGGTGAGATAAGCCTGGCCGCTATTTCCGCTCTCTGCCGCTCTTTGACACAGTTTTACGCTTCAGGGGACATCGTAGCCGAGCGCCGCTTTGCGAATGCGGAACCACTGCTGACGATCAAGCTGAATGCGCAGCGCCGCGACCGCTTCGCTGACACGGTCGACATTACCGGAGCCGATAATCGGCAGCGGCTGGCTCGGCAGCGCCAGCACCCAGGCGTAGACCACCTGCGCCAGGCTGGCGGCGCCGGTTTCGAGGCGCACCTTTTCCAGCTCCTCGCGCAGCGGCTGATAGTGCGGGTCGTGGAACAGCTCGCCGCCGCCGAGGCAGGACCACGCCATTGGACGCAGGCGCAGCTGCTGACAATGGTCGAGGGTGCCATCCAGCATCACATTCTGCTGGATCGGCGAAATTTCCACCTGGTTGGTCACCAGGGTAAACGGCAGGCGCGACTGCAGCAGCGCAAACTGCGCAGGCGTAAAGTTCGACACGCCGAAGTGCAGCACCTTGCCGCTCTGATGCAGTTCCAGAAACGCCTCGGCCACCGCGTCGGCGTTCATCAGCGGATCGGGACGGTGGATCAGCAGCAGATCCAGCCGGTCGGTGGCGAAATGGCGCAGCGAATTTTCTGCGCTCTGCAGGATGTGCGCTTTATCGGTGTTGTAGTGGCCGATCTGGTGCTCGGGCTTCGCGCGGGTAGCGATGCCGCATTTGGTGACAATTTGCAGACGGTCGCGCAAATCGGGCGCCAGCTTCAGCGCCTCGCCAAAGGCGGCTTCGCAGCGGTAGTCGCCGTAGATATCGGCGTGATCCACCGTGGTGATGCCAAGAGAAAGGTGGTGTTCAATAAAGCTGACGCGCTGCTGCGGCGTCATCTCCCACGCCATCAGGCGCCAGTAGCCCATAATCAACGGCGAAAAAGCGGGACCCTGCGGTGAAATCGGTTGCGGTTGTAGCATGATGATATCCCTGTGTTTGTCCGGAAAAGCGCTGACAGGCAGTATAGCGAAAAGCGGTCAAAACAGGGATGGCTGCTGCGGTTCTGGATCGTCGTTCGGCTTTTGCTGGCGCTGCAGGCGCAGGCGCCGCAGATGGCACAGGCGCAGCACGTCGCGTTTTTGCGCGTCGCTGAAGTGCATCCAGTTAAAGCGTTCGTCACGGCTGCGCAGGCAGCCGATGCAGTAGCCGCGCGCATCCGTCTGGCAGATGCCGCGACAGGGGCTGGGTACCGGGAAAAACTCTAGTTGCTCCGCCACAACGTCCTCGTTTCAATCGATAACTCCTTTAAAGATAGCCTATTGCCTGCGCCTTTCTGCTAACGAGAAGCGGTGCTTGTCACTAAATGTAACTATTTAGTTTGGCTAATCTTAAAACTCACGGCATAGTGTTGAGCTTTCGTTAAGGTTCTCCTCATTTTTTCCCCTTATGCTCTTTAAGCGACCTTTGATTTTTAACTGGATACTCATGCTGTTAAATAAGTTACGCTGTCACGAAAGCACCTTTAATATCGTTGTTGCTCTCTTCTTTGCGCTGGCGCTAAACGGTCTCTTCTTGTTTCGGGCGTGGGAGCGGATCCCCTACACCTCGCTGCACGATTACGCCTTCGCCGTCAGCCTTCCCGTGGTGCTGACCGCGGCGTTCACCCTGATTTTTAACCTCGTTGCCTGGCCTTATCTGCGTAAGCCGCTGCTGGCGGTGCTGATCCTCGCCAGCGCGGCAGCGAACTATTTTATGTTCAGCTTCGGCACCGTTATCGACACCAATATGGTGCAAAACGTGTTTGAAACCGATGTGCAGGAGTCCGTGGCGCTGCTGAGCCGCAACGCCCTGCTGTGGGTCGGGCTGATGGGCGTAGTGCCGACCCTCCTGATGGTTTCCGTACGCTTTAAACGGCGCGACAGCTGGTGGATGAACCTGGCGTGGCGCGCGCTGTCGATGGCGGCCGCGCTCGGCGTGATCGTGCTGATGGCGCTGCTGTTTTACAAAGATTACGCGTCGCTGATCCGCAACAATAAAGGGCTGGTGAAAATGGTGACGCCCGCCAATATCATCAGCGGCACCGGCCACTACGTGAATAACCGCTGGATGAAAGGGAGTCAGGCCTGGGTGCATATCGGCCAGGACGCGCACAAAGGGCCGGTTATCCAGGCTGAGCAGAAAAAAACGCTGGTGGTGCTGGTGGTTGGCGAAACCGCGCGCGCGGAGAATTTTTCGCTGGGCGGCTACGGGCGCGAAACCAATCCGCAGCTGAAAAAACAAAACGTTATCTACTATCCGCAGGCGACCTCCTGCGGCACGGAAACGGCGATCTCGGTGCCCTGCATGTTCTCCAACATGCCGCGCGCCCATTACGACGCCAATCTGGCGCACCATCAGGATGGCGTGCTGGATATTCTGGCGCACGCAGGCATTAGCGTACTGTGGCGCGAAAACGACGGTGGCTGCAAAGGCGCCTGCGATCGCGTGCCGCATACCGATATGACCCTGTGGAAGCTTGATAACTGGTGCAAGGATGGCTCCTGCCTGGACGACGTTCTGCTGCACCGGCTGGATAACTACACTGAGAGCCTGCATAACGACGGCATCATCGTGCTGCATCAAATGGGCAGCCACGGCCCCGCCTACTACCGCCGCTATCCACCGCAGTTTCGCCAGTTTACGCCGACCTGCGACAGCAATCAGATCCAGGACTGCGATCATCAGGCGCTGATGAACACCTACGACAATACGCTGCTCTACAGCGACGATATGCTGAGCCGCACCATCGATTCGCTAAAAGCGCTCAGCGACCGCTTTAACGTGGCGCTGGTCTATCTCTCCGATCACGGCGAATCCCTCGGCGAGCACGGCATGTATCTGCACGGCACGCCCTACCTGTTTGCGCCGTCACAGCAGACCCATATCCCGCTGCTGATGTGGATGTCAGACGGCTATGCCCGCGCTTACCAGATTGATGAAGCCTGTTTGCGCCGTCAGGCGCCCACGGCGGAGGTGTCGCAGGACAACCTGTTCCATACGCTGCTGGGGATGTTTGATGTACAGACCGGCGAATATCAGCCGCAGCTCGACATGATCAGAACGTGCCGAAAAGCGGGTTAAGCGTTGCATCTGACCGATCGGTCTACTACCTTAACCGCCATGAACAAGACGCTACCCCGTACCGACACCCGTGAACATCTGCTCGCCACCGGCGAGCAGCTCTGCCTGCAGCGGGGCTTTACCGGCATGGGGCTGAGCGAGCTGCTGGCGCGGGCAGAGGTGCCGAAAGGCTCTTTTTATTACTACTTCCGCTCGAAAGAGGCGTTCGGCGTGGCGCTGCTGGAGCGCTACTTTCACGCGCTTTATCAGCAGCTCGAGGCGCAGCTGCGCCAGGGCGAGGCGCCGCCGCGCCAGCGGCTGTTGCACCACTTTCGTCAGGCGGAACAGCTGTTCAGCGAACGGGGACAGCTCGTCGGCTGCCTGGCGGTGAAGCTCTCTGCCGAAGTGTGCGATCTCTCCGAGCCGATGCGCGACGCGCTGCAGCATGGCGCCAGCCGCATCATTGCGCTTTACGCGCAGACGCTCGAGGCGGATGAGCCGTTGCCTTACGCGCCGCGCGAGATGGCGCAGCTGATCTATATTTTATGGCTGGGCGCGAGCCTGCAGAGCAAGCTTTCTCGTGAAGCGCAGCCGCTGCGTCTGGCGCTAAGAACTCTCGAACAGTGGCTGAGCACGCCCTGATTTAAAAAACCTTGATTGATAGTTGACCGGTCTACTACAGGAGATGTTATGGCAAGTTCCCGGCTGTTTAGCCCGCTTAAAGTGGGCGCGATCACCGTACCCAACCGCGTATTTATGGCGCCGCTGACGCGCCTGCGCAGCATCGAACCCGGCGACGTACCGACTCCGCTGATGGGCGAATATTATCGCCAGCGCGCCAGCGCCGGTCTAATCATCACTGAGGCGACGCAGGTCTCCTTCCAGGCGAAAGGCTATGCCGGCGCGCCGGGCCTGCACACCCAGCAGCAGATCGCCGCGTGGAAAGCGATCAACGCCGGCATTCATGAGGCAGGCGGCCACAGCGCCGTTCAGCTGTGGCATACCGGCCGTATTTCCCATTACAGCGTCCAGCCGGAAGGCAATGCGCCTGTCGCGCCATCTGCTTTGGCCGCTGGCACTCGCACCTCGCTGCGCGCGGAAGATGGCAGCGTTTATCGCGAAGAGACCTCTACGCCGCGCGCCCTGACCGTCGCCGAAATCAGGCAGATTGTGGCGGACTTCGGCCAGGCCGCCGCCAACGCGCGCGAGGCGGATTTCGATCTGCTGGAGCTGCATTCGGCACACGGCTACCTGATGCACCAGTTCCTGGCACCTGATTCCAACCGCCGCACCGATGAGTATGGCGGCAGCATCGAGAAGCGCGGCCGTTTCGCGCTGGAAGTGGTAGACGCCGCTATTGCCAACTGGTCCGCCGACCGTATCGGCATTCGCGTCTCGCCTATCGGCAGTTTCCAGAATCTGGATAACGGCCCTGATGAGGAAGAGGCGGCGCTGTGGTATATCGGCGAGCTGGCGAAGCGCAATATCGCCTATCTGCACCTCTCCGAACCGGACTGGGCGGGCGGTAAGCCTTACACCGACGCCTTCCGCGAAAAAGTGCGCGCGCTGTTCCCTGGCGTGATTATCGGCGCCGGCGCCTACAGCGTCGAGAAAGCGGACAACCTGATCGCGCGCGGCCTGATCGACGCCGTGGCCTTTGGCCGCGACTTTATCGCCAACCCCGATCTGGTGGCGCGCCTGCAGCAGGACGCCCCCCTCAACCCGCAGCGCCCGGAAAGTTTCTACGGCGGCGGCGCGGAAGGCTACACCGACTACCCCACGCTTTAAGCGCGACGCTGGCGCGACAACGGTTACGTCAGCGTCCGTTTTTTGCTATTTTCACCGCTATACTTAGCGTTTGCGCCATCGGAAGATGGCGATTCAATAAAAGAGGATGTTATGCGTTTACTTCACACCATGTTACGCGTTGGCGATCTGCAACGTTCCATCGATTTCTACACCCGCGTGCTGGGCATGCGCGTGCTGCGTCAGAGCGAAAACACTGAATACAAATACACGCTGGCATTCGTGGGCTACACCGAAGAGAGCGAAGGCGCGGTGATCGAACTGACCTACAACTGGGGCGTCGAGAGCTACGATCTCGGCAACGCCTACGGTCATATCGCGCTGGGCGTGGATGACGTGGCGGCGACCTGCGACCGCATTCGCAACGCGGGCGGCAACGTAACGCGTGAAGCGGGTCCGGTGAAAGGCGGCTCGACCATTATTGCCTTCGTCGAAGATCCAGACGGATACAAGATCGAACTGATCGAAAATAAACACGCCGGTCACGGTCTGGGCAACTAAGTTTGCCGCTTCAGCCTGCTCTCTGCGGCGGGCTGAAGCCTTCCCTGCTGCTGCACCCTCTCTTTTTTTTTGCCATAATGCGCGCTGCCCAATTCCTGCTATGAGATGCTGATGTCTGAAACGAACTCCCTGAACGCGCTAAATCAACGTTTCCGAGGCTTTTATCCTGTGGTGATCGATGTCGAGACCGCGGGCTTTAACGCGCAGACCGATGCGCTGCTGGAGATCGCCGCCACCACGCTGAAAATGGATGAGGACGGCTGGCTGCATCGCGACCAGACGCTGCATTTTCACGTTGAACCCTTTGAAGGGTCGCTGCTTCATCCGGAAGCGCTGGCGTTTACCGGCATCGATCCCAGCAATCCCCTGCGCGGCGCGGTCAGCGAATATGAGGCGCTGCACGCCATCTTTAAGATGGTGCGCAAAGGCATCAAGGATCACCACTGCAATCGCGCCATTATGGTGGCGCATAACGCGACGTTCGATCTGAACTTTATGATGGCCGCCGCCGGGCGCGCCGCGCTCAAGCGTAACCCTTTTCACCCGTTCGCCACCTTCGACACCGCGGCGCTGAGCGGGCTGGTGCTGGGGCAGACGGTACTGGCGAAAGCCTGCAAGGCGGCGGGCATGGATTTTGACAGCACGCAGGCGCACTCCGCGCTCTACGACACCGAGCAGACGGCGACGCTGTTTTGCGAGCTGGTGAACCGCTGGAAACGCCTGGGCGGCTGGCCGCTGCCGATGGCAGAAGGCGACGACGAGCAGCAGGCCGCATCGGCCTGAGCATAAAAAAAGCCGACTGGCGTCGGCTCTTTTATTTATTCCGCTTCTTTGTGCTTTTCCGCGGTCTCTTTGATCAGCGACTGCAGTTCGCCGCGCTGAAACATCTCCACGATAATGTCGCAGCCGCCTACCAGCTCGCCGTCAACCCACAGCTGCGGGAAGGTCGGCCAGTTGGCGTATTTCGGCAGCTCGGCGCGAATATCAGGGTTCTGCAGAATATCCACGTAGGCAAAGCGCTCGCCGCAGGCGGAAAGCGCCTGCACCGCCTGCGAGGAGAAACCGCAGCTTGGCAGCTTCGGCGAACCTTTCATGTACAGCAGGACCGGGTTTTCTGCGATCTGGCGCTGAATTTTTTCTACAGTACTCATAATTGCCTTCCTTAATTCCCTACTTCGTGTTTGTTTATTGTAGCGACTTCGCCCCATCACTGAAAACGACAATTTCTCGCTTGTCAGGTGAAACCGCCATGTTTGTTAAGTTCTCAACTAAAGATCTGCTTTTTCCTGACGATAATCAAAACCTAAGCTATTCATAACTGGTAATAATTTTGCTGCTATAACCTGCTGAAATTGCTCATTTAAGAGACAGTTGCAACCCTGTAACAGTTTAATAGAAAAATGGCTTAACTTTTGAAAAAAACCTGGCTTAGAATGGCCCCGGCGCTGATCACCGATCAGATTTTTCTAACCTCGTTACGGCCTGTTGTCGTAACCGCTAACCCTGAAACCGGACGATGCGATTACTGATTACGCTTTTTATCTTAGCTTTCGCGCAGCTGTTTCTGAACATTGCGTCGGCTTCGCCGCAAACGCCGGTTAACGCCAGTCTGCATAAAGCGGAAAAAAAGAGCGCGCGTGAAGATGAGCGGCGCAAACGCCGTCCGGTGAAAACCAGCGCCAAAAAATCTCGCCCCTCGACTGCGCAAAAACTCAAACTGAAAAAACAGCAGAAACTCGACACGGCCGCCCTCTCTCATCCCGCCAGCGACAAGAAAAAATCCGCTAAAAACACCCGTAAGCGCTATGGTCATCAGCGCCCGTTAAGCACGGCTAAAACCGCGGGCGCCGGGCTGCTGGAAGCGGACGATCCTACCACCATTAAAATGAGCAAGTCCCATCGCCTGCGCTATCAAAAAGCGCGCGAAACCGCGATGACCAAGCTGATGGGTCAGCTGGGCAAGCCTTATCAGTGGGGCGGCACCTCGCCGCATACCGGTTTCGACTGCAGCGGCCTGGTCTGGTACGCCTATAAGGACTTAGTAAAATTCCGCATCCCGCGCACCGCCAATGAGATGTACCACCTGCGCGACGCCGCAGAGGTGAAGCGCGAGTCGCTGGAGAAAGGCGATCTGGTCTTCTTCCGCATCAATGGCCGCGGCACGGCGGATCACGTTGGGGTTTACCTCGGCAACGGCAAGTTCATTCAGTCGCCGCGCACCGGGAAAGATATTCAGATTAGCGCGCTGTCGGAAGATTACTGGCAGCGCCACTATATCGGCGCGCGCCGTATGATGACGCCGAAAACCATTCGCTAAGAAAAAAGAAAACCGGGGATGTCCCCGGTTTTTTTATTGCTGCTGTTAGTGCATCACGGCGGTAAAGCTAAAGGCCACGATCATCAGCAGCGCCGCGCCGGTGGTCATCAGCGCCAGTTTTAAATCTGTGCTCATTGCTACTCCTTATCCACACAATTGTCAGGGTCTTGCGGATTTTCCCATAGTCGCCGGTAAAAATCTCGTTTTATCCCGCAAGCCTTGCTAGAATCCCCGCCTTTGTTGCGCAACTGACGCAACGCCCGTGCCGTTCGCACGCAACAGCCCCTGTTTTGTCCTGCCCAGTGCGTGTTTCACCGACAAAAAACTGTAGCGAATTAACAGAAAACCATCCTGGCGGACGCAAACGATTAACATTATGCTTATCAGCGGCTTACTGATAAGTTCTGGAGTCTCTTTTTAATGGCAACAATCAAAGATGTCGCGAAGCGCGCCGGTGTCTCCACAACCACCGTTTCTCACGTTATCAATAAAACGCGCTTTGTCGCGGAAGAGACGCGCAACGCCGTCTGGCAGGCGATTCAGGAACTGCACTATTCGCCCAGCGCCGTCGCGCGTAGCCTGAAGGTTAATCACACGAAAACGCTGGGGCTGCTCGCCACCTCCAGCGAGGCACCCTATTTCGCCGAAATCATTGAGGCGGTCGAGCATCACTGCTTTGAGCGCGGCTATACCCTGATCCTCGGCAATGCCCACAACGATCTGCAGAAGCAGCGCGCCTACCTGTCGATGATGGCGCAAAAGCGCGTCGATGGTCTGCTGGTGATGTGCTCTGAGTATCCTGACGACCTGCTGAAGATGCTGGAAGAGAACCGCAATATTCCCATGGTGGTCATGGACTGGGGCGAATCGCGCGCCGACTTTACCGATACCGTGCTGGATAACGCTTTCCAGGGCGGCTATCTGGCGGGACGCTATCTGATTGAACGCGGTCACCGCGATATCGGCGCCATTCCCGGCCAGCTGGAGCGCAACACCGGCGGCGGACGCCACGCGGGCTTTTTAAAAGCGCTGGAGGAAGCAGGCATCGCGGTGCGCGCGGAGTGGATCGTACAGGGTGATTTCGAGCCGGAGTCGGGCTACCAGGCGATGCAGCAGATCCTGCAGCAGAAGCAGCGTCCAACGGCGATCTTTTGCGGCGGCGATATCATGGCGATGGGCGCTATCTGCGCCGCCGACGAGATGGGACTGCGCGTGCCGCAGGATATTTCGGTGATCGGCTATGACAACGTGCGCAACGCGCGCTACTTTACGCCAGCGCTGACCACCGTGCATCAGCCGAAAGCGCAGCTGGGCGAGAAAGCGCTGGAGATGCTGCTGGACCGCATCACCAGCAAACGCGAAGAGTCGCAGACCATTGAGGTGCATCCGACCCTGATCGAGCGCCGCTCGGTCGGCGACGGCCCGTTCCGCGACTACCGCCGTTAATCCTCGCTCAGCCACTCCTGATTAAGGGTTTGCGCATCGCCCAGATAGCTAAGCAGCCAGCCTAGCGCGGGCGATGCGCCCGCTTCCGACCAGCTGACGCAGCAGGGACTCTCGGGAAAAGGCGCCGGCAGCGCCAGCTCCGCCAGATCGCCTTTATCCAGCAGCGGGCGCGCCAGATGGCCCGGCATCATCGCCACGCATAATCCCTCCAGCACGCACGCCAGCCCCGCCTGCCAGTCCGGCACCACCAGCCGTCGCTGATTGTCGAGCGTCCAGGTCATGCGGCGCGGCAGCGCGCGCGCGGTATCCTCCAGCACCAGCGACGGCCAGGCGCGCAGCGCGTCGTCATCGAGCCGCGGCTGCTGGGTGAGCGGATGCTGGCGCGCCACCACGCAGCGCCAGTTGAGCGCGCCCATATCGCGAAAGGAGAAGCGTCCGCCGACCGGGATCGCCTGCGTTGCGCCGATAGCGACGTCGACGCGTCCGTCAGCCAGCGCATCCCAGACGCCGTTAAAGACTTCGTAGCTAATGTGCAATTCCATGTCGGGGAAGTGACGGTAGAAGTCGGTGACCAGCTGACGGCTGCGCGGTAGCTTGACGATGCGATCCACCGCGATGCTCAACTGCCCGCGCCAGCCGTTCGCCAGCTGCTGGCACTGGCGGCGCGTGGCAAGCATTTTTTTGATAACCTCGCGCCCTTCGCGCACAAAATGTTCGCCGGCGGCGGTCAACGCCACGTTGCGATGCTGACGTTCGAACAGCGGCACCGCCAGCCAGGTTTCCAGCTGACGCACCGTATAGCTGACGGCAGAGGGCACGCGGTGCAGCTCTTCGGCGGCCGCACTAAAGCTGCCGGTGCGCGCCACCGCGTCAACCACCTCCAGGGCGTATTCAGACCACATGCTTTTTCCTTTCAAATTTTTTCACAGCACTCGGCAAATATTAGCGTTTCACAGCGGCGGGCGCACCCTTTTACACTTTGCCGCGTTTAACCTGCCTGACTAATGATGAGAATGAGTAAAACCATGCCGTTATCAAAAGGATTTATGCCCTATCTCGCCCTGCTCAGCATGCTGGGTTTTCTGGCGACCGATATGTATCTGCCCGCTTTTGGCGCGATGCAGCTCAGCTTTAACACTTCTCCCGGCGTGATTAGCGCCAGCATGAGCCTGTTCCTGGCGGGCTTCGCCGTCGGCCAGCTGTTCTGGGGACCACTTTCCGATCGCATCGGCCGCAAGCCGGTGCTGCTGATGGGACTGGCGCTGTTCGCGCTCGGCTGCGCCGGCATGCTGTGGGTGGACAATGTCGCGCTGATGCTGGCGCTGCGCTTTCTGCAGGCGATCGGCGTCTGCGCCGCAGCCGTGAGCTGGCAGGCGCTGGTGGTGGATCGCTATCCGCGCGCGCGCGCCAATAAGGTGTTTGCCACCATTATGCCGCTGGTGGCGCTCTCGCCTGCGCTGGCGCCGCTGCTCGGCGCCTGGCTGATAAGCCATTTTCACTGGCGTTCGATTTTTCTGGTGCTGACGCTCACCGGCGTCGCGCTGATGCTGGTGACGCTGCGCCTGCCTGCTCGCCCGCCCGCGCCGAAAACCGCCGTCGATCAGCCGGGCTTTTTCGCCCTGCTGCGCTCGGGCGTCTATGGCGGCAACGTGCTGATCTACGCCGCCTGCTCCGCCAGCTTTTTCGCCTGGCTCACCGGCTCGCCGTTTATTCTCGCCGATGCGGGCCTGACGCCAGCCGATATTGGCCTGAGCTATATCCCGCAAACCATCGCCTTTTTACTAGGCGGGTTCGGCTGCCGCGCGCTGCTTAATCGCTTCGCCGGCGCACAGCTGCTGCCCTGGCTGCTGGCTCTTTACAGCCTGAGCGTGGCGACCCTGTTCGCCGTGGCGTTGACCGGCAGCCATAGTCTGGTCGCCCTGCTGGCGCCTTTTTGCGGCATGGCGCTGGCGAACGGCGCAATTTACCCCATCGTGGTGTCGAACGCGCTGCTGCCCTTTCCGCACGCGACCGGTAAAGCCGCCGCGCTGCAGAACACGCTGCAGCTCGGCCTCTGCTTTCTTGCCAGCCTCGCGGTCTCAGCAGGTTTACAACAACCGCTGCTGATGACTACGCTGATTATGGTAACGACGATTCTCCTGGCGGCAGCGGGCTATGCCTGGCAGCGACGCGCCAGCGCACAAACGGATATTGTCCACGCGCCCGCACCCTGCCAGGATAATCACTAAGGCAACTTTTATAGTTAGCCGCCTAACAATAAGTCGTTGAATATTGACCTGGTTGAGCTTATACTCGACCAGGTCAATAAATCTGCAACAAATCAATAACATAATAGTTTTATTCTTAGGCGATCCTTTTCGCCCGGATGGTGTCTGCACGATTACCTCCCTGTTGTGTCAGACAAAGATTTTCAGATTCAATCCTCTGTAAAACGTCGGATATCAGGCGCACGGAGCGATCCGTGACTTTTCTCACAACGCCTGGGAAATTGGCTATTCTTTTCTCAGGTTCAAGCGGACAGGTGATGGAGAAGCTATGAGTTCATCGTGTATAGAAGAAGTGAGCCTTGAAGAGAACCACTGGTATCGCATCGTCCATGAAATGCTGGAAAAAGCGGATATCGCCATCAACGGCAGTCGTCCCTGGGATATCCAGGTTAAGCATCCTGACTTTTTCAAGCGCGTCATTCAGGAAGGGTCACTCGGTCTGGGTGAGTCCTATATGGATGGCTGGTGGGAGTGCGAGCGGCTCGATATGTTTTTTCACCGCGTGCTGAAGCACAAGCTGGATCAGCAGCTGCCGCACCACTTCAAAGATACGCTGCGCGTCGCCGCGGCGCGTCTGACCAACCTGCAGTCGAAAAAGCGCGCCTGGATCGTGGGCAAAGAGCATTACGATCTCGGCAACGACCTGTTCTCGCTGATGCTTGATCCCTATATGCAGTACTCCTGCGGCTACTGGAAAGAGGCTGACACCCTGGAGCAGGCGCAGGAAGCGAAGCTCGATATGATCTGCCGCAAGCTGCAGCTTGAGCCAGGCATGACGCTGCTGGATATCGGCTGCGGCTGGGGCGGGCTGGCGGCCTACGCTGCGCGCCACTACGGCGCGGTCGTGCACGGCGTCACCATTTCGGCGGAACAGCAGAAGCTGGCGCAGCAGCGCTGCGAAGGGCTCGACGTCACCATTCTGCTGCAGGACTACCGCGATCTTGATCGGCAGTTTGACCGTATCGTGTCGGTCGGCATGTTCGAGCATGTCGGCCCGAAAAACTACGCCACCTACTTCGACGTGGTGGACCGCAATCTGAAGCCGGACGGCCTCTTTTTGCTGCACACCATCGGCGCCATCCGCACCGATATGAATGTCGATCCCTGGATCGATAAATATATTTTTCCCAACGGCTGCCTGCCGTCGGTGCGCCATATCGCGGACGCCAGCGAACCCCACTTTATTCTCGAAGACTGGCACAATTTCGGCGCCGACTACGACACCACGCTGATGGCCTGGTATGAACGGTTTCTGCAGGCCTGGCCGCAGCTGTCGGAGAAGTATGGCGAGCGTTTTAAACGGATGTTCAGCTACTACCTCAACGCCTGCGCGGGTGCGTTTCGCGCGCGCGATATTCAGCTGTGGCAGGTGCTCTTTAGCCGTGGAGCAGAAGGCGGTTTGCGCGTGGCGCGCTAAACCGCACGACAAGAGGAGGCGCCCTGAGCGCCTTTTTTTATGCCTGTTGCGTATCGCTGTCGAGCATAGCGGCGGCGGCGGCTTCACGCTGCGCCAGCACGCGCTCTACGGTGTCGACGATCGCCTGGGTGTGCGGATCGATCTCGATGTTGACGCGATGGCCGAGCTTTTTCGCCCCGAGCGTGGTGCGCTCCAGGGTTTCCGGAATAAGGTAGACGCAAAATTTGCTTTTCGTGACGTCGCCCACGGTGAGACTAATGCCGTCGATGCCGACGAAACCTTTATGCAGAATATATTTCATCTGTGCCGGATCCTGGATTTTAAACCAGATCTCACGGTTATTTTCCGACTGGATAATTTTGCAGATTTCCGCAGTGGTCATAATATGGCCAGACATCAGATGACCGCCAATCTCATCGCTGAATTTTGCCGCACGCTCAATATTCACCACGTCGCCCTGCTGCAGATCGCCTAAATTGGTGACGCGCAGGGTTTCTTTGATCAGGTCGAAACTGACGCGATTGCCGTCAATGGCTGTCACGGTTAAGCAGCAGCCGTTGTGGGCCACCGACGCGCCCAGCGCCAGCCCCGGCAGCAGCTCTTCCGGCAGCTCGGCGATATGGGTGCGAAATAGCTCTTTCTCTTCAATGGACACAATCTTTGCGGTGCCCTGCACAATTCCGGTAAACATAGTTTTGGCCTCCTCGAATTTTGCCCTAGCTTATCACAGCTTAGCGCGCGGATATTATTTCCGCGTCGCGTGCGCATGACGGCGGCAATATAACGCACGGCGTGACAAAGCTTGGTGAATCGGGTTAATCCCGCTACACTGAGCGCGCATTTCTTAAGGTTCACTCCCCTTTCTTTTTTTAACAGGTGTTAACGTGCAGAAGTATTTAACAGAAGCGCGTCAATTGCTTGCCCTTGCGATCCCGGTCATCCTTGCTCAGGTGGCGCAGACCGCAATGGGATTTGTGGATACCATTATGGCCGGCGCGGTAAGCGCCACGGATATGGCCGCCGTCGCAGTCGGCACCTCTATCTGGCTTCCGGCCATCTTGTTTGGCCACGGTCTTCTGCTTGCATTGACGCCAACCGTTGCGCAACTCAACGGCTCCGGCCGCCGCGAACGCATTGCCGAACAGGTTCGGCAGGCTTACTGGCTGGCGTTTTTCGTCGCTATCCTGATTATGGTGCTGCTGTGGAATGCCGGTTACGTTATCCGCGCGATGCACGATATCGACGAGCAGCTAGCTCTCAAGGCAGAGGGCTATCTGCACGCGCTGCTGTGGGGCGCGCCCGGCTACCTCTTCTTTCAGGTGATGCGCAACCAGTGCGAAGGGCTGTCGAAAACCAAGCCTGGCATGGTGATGGGGTTTATCGGCCTGCTGGTCAATATCCCGCTGAACTGGATCTTTATCTACGGCCATTTCGGCATGCCGGCGCTGGGTGGCGTCGGCTGCGGCGTGGCGACCGGATCGGTTTACTGGGTGATGTTCCTCGTCATGCGCCTCTGGGTGCGCCGCATGGGCAGCATGCGCGACGTCCGCATGCACACTCGCTGGTCGCCGCCGTCGCGCGCCGTTCTGCAGCGGCTGGTCTCCCTTGGTCTGCCGGTGGCGCTGGCGCTTTTCTTTGAAGTGACCCTGTTCGCCGTGGTGGCGCTGATGGTGTCGCCGCTCGGCATTGTCGACGTGGCGGGACATCAGATCGCGCTCAACTTTAGCTCGCTGATGTTCGTGCTGCCGCTCTCGCTGGGCGTCGCCACCACCATTCGCGTTGGTTACCGGCTCGGTCAGGGCTCGGCCGAGCAGGCGCGCGTCGCGGCCTGGACCGCGCAGGCCGTCGGCGTCTGCATGGTGGCGGTGACCGCCTTGTTTACCGTCACCTTCCGTCATCAGATCGCCCTGCTCTACAACGATAATCCCGAGGTGGTGGCGCTGGCGGCGCAGCTGATGCTGCTGGCGGCAATTTACCAGTTCTCCGATTCGATCCAGGTTATCGGCAGCGGCATTCTGCGCGGCTATAAAGATACGCGCTCCATCTTCTTTATTACCTTTATCGCCTACTGGCTGCTGGGGCTGCCCAGCGGCTATACGCTGGCGATGACCGACTGGGTGGTGCCGCGTCTCGGCCCGGCCGGTTTCTGGTGCGGCTTTATTATCGGCCTCACCTCGGCGGCGATCATGATGCTGTGGCGCATTCGTCGCCTGCAGCAGCTGCCTGCGCAGGTGATCCTGGCGCGCGCGGCGCGCTAAGTGGCTGAACGGGCCGGAAAAGGCCCGTGACGCCTAAAAAAACGACGCATAGCACAGTTGCTGGTCAGTCAGCGTGAAAAAAGCGTTTTTCCGCTTGCCAGCGTGACGGCCTGTCGTTAATATTCGTCCCCGCTGTCGCCCTGACAGCGTGTTGCGCTCTTAGCTCAGTTGGTTAGAGCACCACCTTGACATGGTGGGGGTCGATGGTTCGAGTCCATTAGAGCGCACCAAGTGCGTCCGTAGCTCAGTTGGTTAGAGCACCACCTTGACATGGTGGGGGTCGGTGGTTCGAGTCCACTCGGACGCACCATTTCTTAAATGCGTTCTTAGCTCAGTTGGTTAGAGCACCACCTTGACATGGTGGGGGTCGATGGTTCGAGTCCATTAGAACGCACCACTTTTGCTGTTTATCTCCCTTTCGCAACTTCACCTTTTCTTGATCTCCGTCGTTTCCTTCTCTGCTTTTTAATTGGTTTTCGGATACTTAGCGTCTATACTATGCCGCGTTGTTCCACTTGAAAGGTTTCAGCGCGGCGTGCCTATGGCGATAACTCATACTCTTTGCGCAACACGCGTTTGTCGGTTTCCAGACGTAACCGCACAACTTCCCTGCACGCTCCGCCTGCGTCACCTATTCTTACTCTGTACCGTCCGTTTCGATATCAACCAGAATTTTCATTTCGATGCGTCGTCGTCGAATCCCAACCTTTATCATCCATCACAACTTACAGATAACCTGTCATGAAAAAGACCAAGATCGTTTGTACTATCGGTCCGAAAACCGAATCGGAAGAGATGCTGACCCAGCTGCTTGAAGCCGGCATGAACGTTATGCGCCTCAATTTCTCGCACGGTGACTACGCCGAACATGGCCAGCGCATCGCCAATATGCGTGCGGTGATGCAGAAAACCGGTCGCCAGGCTGGCATTCTGCTTGACACCAAAGGTCCGGAAATCCGTACCATGAAGCTGGAAGGCGGTCAGGACGTGTCGCTGAAAGCGGGTCAGACCTTTACCTTTACCACCGATCAGAGCGTGATCGGCAACAGCGAACGCGTTGCCGTCACCTATGCTGGCTTCACCGAAGATCTGAAAATCGGCAACACCGTGCTGGTGGATGACGGCCTGATCGGCATGGAAGTGACCGAAGTCACCGAGAATGCCGTGGTGTGTACCGTGCTGAACAACGGTGACCTGGGCGAGAACAAAGGCGTTAACCTGCCGGGCGTCTCCATTCAGCTGCCTGCGCTGGCGGAAAAAGACAAGCGCGACCTGATCTTCGGCTGCGAGCAGGGTGTCGACTTCGTGGCGGCGTCGTTTATTCGCAAACGTTCCGACGTGCTGGAAATCCGTGAGCACCTGAAAGCGCACGGCGGCGAGCATATTCAGATCATCTCCAAGATTGAAAACCAGGAAGGCCTGAACAACTTCGACGAGATCCTTGACGCCTCTGACGGCATCATGGTGGCGCGCGGCGATCTCGGCGTGGAAATCCCGGTTGAAGAGGTGATTTTCGCGCAGAAGATGATGATCAAAAAGTGCAACAAGGCGCGTAAAGTGGTGATCACCGCCACCCAGATGCTCGACTCAATGATCAAAAACCCGCGCCCTACCCGCGCGGAAGCGGGCGACGTGGCCAACGCCATCCTTGACGGCACCGATGCGGTGATGCTGTCAGGCGAGAGCGCCAAAGGCAAATACCCGCTGGAGTCGGTGACTATTATGGCCACCATCTGCGAGCGCACTGACCGCGTGATGAAGTCGCGTATCGACACGCTGGAAGATTCCCGCAAGCTGCGCATCACCGAGGCGGTGTGCCGTGGCGCGGTGGAAACCGCGGAAAAACTGGAAGCGCCGCTGATCGTGGTGGCGACCGAAGGCGGCAAATCCGCCAAGTCGGTGCGTAAATACTTCCCGGACGCCACCATTCTGGCGCTGACCACCAACGCGACCACCGCGCGTCAGCTGATCCTGAGCAAAGGCGTGGAAACGCGTCTGGTGACTGAGATCGCCTCTACCGACGATTTCTACCGCATCGGCAAAGAGATGGCGCTGGAAAGCGGCTACGCGCAGAAAGGCGACGTGGTGGTCATGGTCTCTGGCGCATTAGTACCAAGCGGTACCACAAATACCGCGTCAGTACACGTGATTTAATTACCCTGAAATTTAATTTAAGAGCGCCTTTCGGGGCGCTTTTTTTATTCCGCCACTAATACAAAACCCAAAAATTTCCAATCGATAATAACTATTCAATATCCTCCTAAATTAAGGTTAATCCGATTAAATCTCTCTGTTTTCGCTAAATATTTTTATCATATGCGGCGAAGCGCTGCTTCTTTGAGCGAACGATCAAGTTTAAGCATCTTCTCATCAAAAATTTATTCTCAACTTAAAAAGCTTTGTGTAATACTTGTAACGCTACATGGAGATTAACTCAATCTAGAGGGTATAAATAATGAATCGTACTAAACTGGTACTGGGCGCGGTAATCCTGGGTTCAACTCTGCTGGCTGGTTGCTCAAGCAACGCTAAAATCGACCAGCTGTCTTCAGACGTTCAGACTCTGAACGCGAAAGTTGACCAGCTGAGCAACGACGTGAACGCAATCCGTTCTGACGTGCAGGCTGCTAAAGATGACGCAGCTCGTGCTAACCAGCGTCTGGACAACCAGGCTCACTCTTACCGTAAGTAAGAGTTCTGGTTTGAAAAATGGCGCCCATGTGGCGCCATTTTTTTTGCCCTGCTTTTCTCGCCCTCAGGGCGTCGCTGCCGCCGTTTGATCTACCGGCGCGGCCTGCGCGCTCTTCTGCCCCTCATCGCGCGTCTGCGCATCCACCGCCTCGCCAGCCGACACCAGCACCGGCATACCGGAACGACGCTCCAGCGCCGCTTTAATCAGCGCGCTGTCGCTGTGCGGACTCTTGATAAACTTCTTCAGCGCCGGGCTGAGCGCGAGCGGCATGGTCTGCGGATCGTCTTTGTCGCTGTGCGACAGCGGCTGATGCACCTCGACGTAGCGTTTTCCGTCCGGCTCGACGGCATATTTCACCGGCTGGTTAATCACCTGCACGCGCGTCCCCTTCGGTACGCTGTTGAACAGCGCCTCGATATCCTGCGGGCGCAGACGAATGCAGCCGGAGCTGACGCGCATGCCGATGCCGAAGTCCGCGTTGGTGCCGTGGATCAGGTAGTTGCCGCTGCCGCGCGCCAGACGCAGCGCAAACAGCCCCATCGGGTTCTCCGGGCCTGCAGGCACCACAGCCGGCAGCGTCACGCCCTCTTTGGCGTAGCGCTTGCGTATGTTGACGGTAGGCGTCCAGGTGGGGTTAGGGATTTTCTGGCTGATGCTGGTGACCATCACCGGCGTCGCGGCGCCGAGCTGGCCGATGCCGATAGGATAGACGATGACCTTGTCCTCGCCTTTCGGATAGTAATAGAGGCGCAGTTCGGCCAGGTTGACCACAATCCCCTCGCGCGGCGTATCCGGCAGCAGCATCTGCTGCGGCACCACGAGCTGCGTGCCCGCTTTGGGAAGCCAGGGATCGGTGCCCGGATTCGCCTCCAGCATGCTCAGCAGCCCGATCTGATACTTCGCCGCAATCGCTTCAAGGGGACGTTTGTCGTCGGGAACGGTGGTTAACTGGTTTTCGCCGATAAGACGGCTGTCAGCGGGAGGAAGCGGATAGTCCGTGGAAAAAGCCGGTGCGTTGAGTCCAACGCTTAGCAGCAGCGCACCGGCGAAACGTAAGGCTGATTTCATGCAATCTTCTCTTTCAGATAAAAAAACAGACGCCTGTTGGCGTCTGCTAGTTTAACTCAGAGGAGATTTTGAGCGTTATGGCGAATTGCCCGAATCATTGCCTCAAGGCCCTGCGACCGTGAAGGCGTCAGATGCTGCGTCAGCGCCAGCTCTTCGAACCAGTGACGCACGTCCAGCGCGACGATATCCGCCGGCGTCAGGTTTTGATAGAGGCTAAACACCACCGCAATCAATCCCTTAACGATAGCGGCGTCGCTGTCGCCTTCAAAGGCGATGGTGCCGTCGCTCTGCGGATGCATCTTGATCCAGACCTGGCTCTGGCAGCCAGAGATGACATTTTCCGGCTGATGCAGGCTTTCGGATGATTCTGGAAGTTTCGCGCCCAGCTCGATGATGTAGAGGTACTTCTCTTCCCAGTTTGCGCAACGGTTAAAGTTGCGCACCAGTTTCTCTTTTTCTGGCAACGTAGCCATCACTTACTCCTGAACTCTGCTCAACCGCCCAGCAGACGATGAATACGGGTCAAACCGGCCGCCAGACGATCGGCCTCTTCTTCGCTGTTGTAGAAGGCGAACGAGGCGCGGCACATGGCGGGAACCGCAAAGCGACGCATCAGCGGCATAGCGCAGTGATGGCCGGTGCGGATGGCGATACCGTACTGATCGAGGAAGCTGCCGACGTCATAGGCGTGATGCTTGCCCAGATTAAAGGCGATGACGCCTGCGCGATCCTGCGGGCCGTAAATCACCAGATCGGGCACCGAGGCGAGCTTGTCGAGCGCATAGCGCATCAGCGCCTGTTCGCGCTGCTGGATAGCGTCCAGACCAATCGATTCCACATAGTTCAGCGCCGCGCCAAAGCCGATGATGCCGCCGGTGTTAGGCGTGCCCGCTTCAAAACGCCACGGCGCCTTGTTCCAGGTGGTGCCGGTCGGCAGCAGGACCTGATCGATCATCGAGCCGCCCCCTTCCCACGGCGGCATCTCGTCGAGCAGCGCTTTGCGCCCGTAGAGAATGCCGACGCCGTTAGGGCCGTAAATTTTGTGGCTGGAGAAGACGTAGAAGTCGCAGTCGATATCCTGCACGTCGACCTTGCCGTGCATCACCGCCTGCGCGCCGTCCACCAGCGTCACCAGACCCGCGGCTTTCGCCTGCGCCACCAGCGCCTTGACCGGGTTAACGGTGCCGAGCACGTTGGAGACGTGCGTCACCGCCAGCAGTCGCGTGCGGCTGTCGATCAGCTCCGCCAGCGCCTCGAGCGCCAGCTCGCCGTTGTCGTTCAGCGGCAGCACGCGGATTTCCGCGCCGGTGCGCTGCGCCACCATCTGCCACGGCACGATATTGGCGTGGTGCTCCATCTCGGTGATGATCAGGTTGTCGCCGGCTTTGAGCTGGCTTGCGCCCCAGCTGTTCGCCACCAGGTTGATCCCCTCGGTGGTGCCTTTGACAAACACGATCTCTTCCGGCGAAGAGGCGTTAAGGAAACGCGCCGCCTGCAGGCGGACGTTTTCCATATCGGTGGTGGCCTGCGCGCTCAGGCTGTGAATGCCACGATGCACGGCCGCATAGCCGTGCTGATAGAAATGGCTTTCGGCGTTAATCACCGCCAGCGGACGCTGGGCGCTGGCCGCGCTGTCAAGGTAGGCCAGCGGATGACCGTTGACCTCACGCTTCAGGATCGGGAAGTCGGCCCTGATACGTTCGAGATCGAAGTTCATCATGAGGCATCTCCAGGGAAACGCGCCGCAATGCGTTGCAGAACCGCCTGACGCAGCGTCTCATCATCCAGCGCTTCGGTCAGCTCAGCGGCGAAAGCGTGAATAATCATCTGCTGCGCCGCCTCTTCTGCAATACCGCGCGAGCGCAGGTAGAACATCTGTTCGTCATCGATGCGGCCGATGGTCGCGCCGTGGCTGCACTTCACGTCGTCGGCGTAGATTTCCAGCTGCGGCTTGGTGTCCACTTCCGCCAGACGGCCCAGCAACAGGTTGTTGTTGGTCATCTGTCCGTCGGTTTTCAGCGCGTGCTGCGCCACTTTAATGTGGCCGTTGAACACCGCGCGGCCTTTGTCGCGCGAAATGGTTTTGTGCAGCTGACGACTCAGGCAGTAGCCTTTGTTGTGCTCCAGATAGCTGCGCGTATCCGCCACTTCCGCATTCATCGGCAGCACCAGGCTGTTAAGCGACAGCTGGGTGTTTTCACCGTTGAGCTGCACGCTGGTGTTGTGGCGCGAGAGACCGGCGCCCAGCAGGAAGCTGGTGCTGCTGACCTGCGCATCACGGCCAATAACGATATCGTTATGGGCGAAGTGGTAGCTGCTGCTCTCTTCAAACGCCAGCTTAATATGCGTCAGCTGGGCGTTGTCGCCCACCGCGAAGGTGAAGCGCGCGCCGGTAAAGTGCTGCGTGCCGTTCAGCGTCACGTAGTGCTCGATGACCTGCGCCTGCGCGCTCTCTTCCAGCTCGAAGTGGTGGCGATGATGCACGGTGTTGAGCGCATCAGACTGACCGCTGGTGATATGCAGCAGATAGAGCGGACGCGCCGCCGCTTTACCGCGCGCCAGGCGAATCGAGGTTACCTCTTCCGCCAGGCTTTCGGTCAGGTGCAGAAACACCTCTGGCTGCACCGGTGCTGGCAGCGGACGACGCTCGGCGGCGCGGCTGTGCTGCACGGTGAACAGCTCGGTGTCGCCCGCGCTCAGCGACGGCTGAAACTGGCCGTCGACGAACACCAGACGAATGGCGTCGAGCGGCAGCGCCAGTGCGTCAACCTGCGCCTGACTCAGGCTGTTCGCCTGCGGCAGCACGAACTGGTGGGCCAGCAGGCCGTCCAGCGCGGTGTATTTCCAGTTTTCATGCTTACGCGTCGGCAGCCCGACACGCATCAGCTGCTGCCAGTGCTGCTGAGCCTGCAGCGAGCGTGACTCGCCGCGCGATTCAAACAGATGGTGCCACTGCTGCAGGGCGTTATCACTCTTCGTCGGTAAGCCAGCCATAGCCTTGCTCCTCCAGCTGTTTCACCAGAGTAAAGTCGCCAGATTTGACGATCTTGCCTTTGTACAGCACGTGCACGAAGTCTGGCTTGATGTAGTCCAGAATACGCTGGTAGTGGGTCACGATAATAAAGGCGCGCTTCTCGTCGCGCAGGCTGTTAACGCCTTCGGCGACGATTTTCAGCGCATCGATATCGAGGCCGGAGTCGGTTTCATCGAGGATGCACAGCTCAGGCTCCAGCGCCGCCATCTGCAGAATGTCGTTGCGTTTCTTTTCGCCGCCGGAGAAGCCGACGTTAACGGAACGGGTCAGCAGATCTTCCGGCATCTTCAGCAGGTGGATCTTGTCTTCGATAAAGTCCTGGAAGTCGAAGCGATCCAGCTCTTCGTTGCCGCGATATTTACGCACCGCGTTGACCGCGGTCTGCAGGAAGAACTGGTTGCTGACGCCTGGGATCTCCACCGGATACTGAAACGCCATAAAGATGCCTTCGCCCGCGCGATCTTCTGGGTCAAGCTCCAGCAGATCTTTGCCTTTGAAGCTCACGGAACCGCCGGTGATTTCGTAATCTTCACGGCCAGCCAGCGTGGCAGAGAGCGTGCTTTTGCCTGAGCCGTTCGGGCCCATAATGGCGTGCACTTCGCCCGGTTTCACTTCGAGGTTAAGACCGCGCAGGATCTCTTTGTCTTCAACGCTAACCTGTAAATCTTTAATGCTTAACATACTTATTCCTTCACATTGCTTCCGGCAACGCGTGTGACGGCATCAGCCCACACTGTGCTCAAGGCTGATGGCTAACAGTTTTTGCGCTTCCACGGCGAACTCCAGTGGCAGCTCAGAGAAAACGTCTTTACAGAAGCCGTTAACGATCATGGAGATCGCATCTTCTTCGCTGATACCGCGCTGCAGGCAGTAAAACAGCTGATCTTCGCCGATGCGCGAGGTGGTTGCCTCATGCTCGAGCTGAGCGGTGTTGTTGCGGGTTTCCACATACGGGAAGGTATGCGCGCCGCAATCAGGGCCGATCAGCATCGAGTCGCACTGGGTAAAGTTACGCGCGTTAGTCGCGGTCGGCATAATTTTCACCAGGCCGCGATAGGTATTCTGGCTCTTACCGGCGGAGATACCCTTGGAGATGATGGTCGATTTGGTGTTTTTACCAATGTGGATCATCTTGGTGCCGGTATCTGCCTGCTGGCGTCCGCTGGTCAGCGCCACCGAATAGAATTCGCCGATGGAGTTGTCGCCGCGCAGAATGCAGCTCGGGTATTTCCAGGTAATGGCGGAGCCGGTCTCGGACTGCGTCCAGGACATTTTGCTGTTCTCGCCTTCGCACAGCGCACGCTTGGTCACGAAGTTCAGGATACCGCCTTCGCCTTCGCCGCCAGGGAACCAGTTCTGCACGGTGGAGTATTTCACTTCCGCGTTTTTGTGGATGATCACTTCCACTACCGCCGCGTGCAGCTGATAGGTGTCGCGCACCGGTGCCGAACAGCCTTCAATGTAGCTGACGTAGCTGTCTTCATCCGCAATCAGGATGGTGCGCTCAAACTGACCGGTTTTCGCCGCGTTGATGCGGAAATAGGTCGACAGCTCCATCGGACAGCGCACCCCTTTCGGGATATAAACGAAGGTGCCGTCAGAGGCGACCGCCGAGTTCAGCGCGGCGAAGAAGTTGTCGTTGGCCGGCACCACGGTGCCGAGATACTTCTGCACCAGCTCAGGGTGTTCCTGAATCGCTTCGCCAAAGGAGCAGAAGATAATGCCCTGCTCAGCCAGCTTGCCGCGATAGGTCGTGGCGACGGAAACGGAGTCGAAAATTGCGTCGACCGCCACTTCGCGCCCTTCGCGCACCGGCACGCCGAGCTGATCGAACGCCTTCTCAACTTCCTGCGTCAGGTAGTTGTTGGTCTCTTCGATGCCTGACGACTGCAGCGCGCCCGGCTCTGAGGCGCAGCTGTCGTCGCAGTTGCCGCAGGAGGGCGCCGAGTAATAGCTGTAATCCTGGTAATCGAGCTTGTCGTAATGCGCTTTCAGCCAGTGCGGCTCTTCCATTTCGAGCCAGGCGCGAAAGGCTTTAAGACGAAACTCCAGCATCCACTCTGGCTCGTTACGTTTAGCCGAGATCGCGCGCACCACATCCTCATTGATGCCGTGCGCCATTTCGTCGGTTTGCAACTGGGTAAAGAAGCCCTCTTTGTAGTTGAGCTTGCCTTCCCACATTTGTACATCGTCAGATGTTTCGCTGTGTCGTGACATATTTCACTTACTCGACGCCAAAGCTTTCACCGCACCCGCAGGCGTGTTGAGCTTTAGGGTTATTGAATTTAAAAATCTGATTCAGGCCTTCGCGGACGTAATCCACTTCGGTGCCGTCGATAAACGGCATTGCCTGAAGCGGCACATAGAGCGATGCGCCGTTATGGGTAAACTGCAGATCGTCGTCGGCGGGCGTTTTCACCAGATCCATGACGTAACCGAAACCGGCGCAGCCGGATTGCTTCACGCCCAGGTGCAAGCCTTTAACTTCAGGATCTTGCGCCACCAGGTTAAGAATTTGCTTCGCGGCGGAATCAGTGAGCGTGACCCCTTTCCAGACAAAATCGTCGGGAGAGAAAGTTGCTGCATTTACAGATGCCATGTTGATACCTCGTAAGTCCGGACCTTTTCAGGCTATCCCCCTATGGTAAGGATCTGGGCGATCACTTCAACCTCTTGTTTTGCAGGGATAATCATCTTGTGCTGTTTTTAATCGCTGCTTTATTAAGCATAGCTGCTTCGCAGCCCTTTGCGGCGAGACAGCGCACGCGCAAATCGATGGCCTAACCTGTTAAATTTACGTAAAAAAATTTTCAGCCAGTTATTAATAAATTCTTATTGATAGGTTACGCCTTTATGAAACCTTTGGGGATTGTTGTTGCCGATTTTATTAACAGGCTAAGTAAATCATTAAATTTTTCGCCCTGCGCAATTGCAATCCTCATCCAGTTGAATATGATAATTATTATCATTAACCATTTGAGGTGGCGCCATGACGCTTTCCGTCTCCGCCTGGTTACAGCACAAAATCGACGACTATAAATTCTCGGTGCGCGATCTTACCGTTGATTTCTATATGGCGCAGGCAAAGCTCAACCGGGCCGACTGCACCATTCATCAGCTGCGTCAGTTTAACGACACCTGTCTGGATATGGCGGAAATCTGCCAGATCAACGGAGACGATCAAAGCTACCTGCACGCCATGGGCAAACTGCATCATCGTCTGGTGCAGGAGATGGGCAATAGCGAACGCGATCGGCTGTTCCGCATTCAGGCCTATCAGCTGGCGCGCCTCTCGCTCACCCGCCTGTGCCATCAGCTGGCGCTGGTCGGGGAGTGGGACAAAGCCACCGCGCTGCAGAGCGACTTCGTGCGTCACGCGGGCTGGATATTCTAATCCAGCCGCGTCGTGACGTCGCGCACAATTTCGTTACATTAATGCCAGCAGCGCCTGCAGCGGATGACGCATGCCATTGCCCTCCAGCCTTTTCACCTGGCTACGGCAGGAGAAGCCCGTCGCGAGGCAGCGCTGACGCGGCAGCTTCTGCAGCTGTGGATGCCATGACAGCCCATAAATACCCAGCGAATTGTCGAGATTCTTGCTTTCATGGCCGTAGGTGCCCGCCATGCCGCAGCAGCCGACGTTGATGTTTTCCAGCTTCGCGCCGAAGCGGGCGAAGATCTCCTGCCACTGATTCGGGGTGTTCGGCAGCGCCGTCACCTCGGTGCAGTGCGCGAAAAGATACCAGCTCTCCCCGCTCACCGGCTGCGCGGCGCGCGCGCTCAGCACGTCGCGCAGCCACTCATGCACCAGCTGCACATGAAAATCGCCGCGCTTATCGCCAAGCGTCTGCTTATATTCGTCGCGATAGCAGAGCACCGTCGCCGGATCGACGCCGACCATCGGCATGCCGAGTTTCGCCACGCGATTAAGGAAGTCCGCGGTTTTGCCGGCGGTGCGCGCAAAGCGCTGCAGAAAGCCTTTCACGTGCTGCGCCTTGCCGTTGGGCATAAAGGGCAGCAGCACCGGCCGCAGGCCGAGCTTTTCAATCAGGCGGATAAAATCGGCGATCAGCTGCGCCTCGTAGAAGCTGGTGAAAGGATCCTGCACCACCAGCACCGTGTCGGCGCGCGCCTCGATGCTTAGCGCCTCCAGTTGCTCCAGCGTCATGTTCATCGCCGGATGGCCGCTCAGCGTCCTTCTCAGCGACGGCGACGACAGCAGCGGCAGATCGACCATGCCGATATGGTTCTTGCTCAGCTCGCGCATCCACGGCTGCTTCAGGAAGAAGTTAAAGGTCTTTGGCGCCTTTGCCATCAGCGGCGCGTAGCTCTCCACCGCCGCCACCAGATGGTCGCTTACTGGACGCAGGTAGCGCGTGTGGTAGAGCTGTAAAAAGCGCGCGCGAAAGTCCGGCACGTCGATTTTGATCGGGCACTGCGTTGAGCAGGCCTTACAGGCGAGACAGCCGGACATCGCCTCATGCACCTCATGAGAGAAGTCATACTCCCCTTTGCTGGCGTGCCAGCTGTTGCGCACCCGGCCAATCAGCGCCCGCAGCGACAGGCTGTTTTCCGGCAGCTGCTTCTCCAGCTGCTGCGGATCGACGCCCTGCTCCGCCAGCAGGCGCAGCCATTCGCGCGTCAGGGTGGCGCGCCCTTTCGGCGAATGAATGCGGTTGCGGGTGATCTTCATCGACGGGCACATCGGGCTGCGCGCATCAAAGTTAAAGCAGAGGCCGTTGCCGTTGCACTCCATCGCCCCGCGCCAGTCGCTGCGCACCGTCAGCGGGATCTGGCGGTCATAGCTGCCGCGCTTCACCGCGTCTATCTGCATCATCGGCTCGTTGCTGCCGAGCGGCGTGCAGATCTTGCCGGGGTTCATGCGGTTGTCGGGATCGAACGCCGCCTTGATGCGGCGCAGCTCATTGAACAGGGTTTCGCCGAAAAAGGCCGGGCTGTACTGCGCGCGGAAGCCTTTGCCGTGCTCGCCCCACAGCAGCCCGCCGTAGCGGGCGGTCAGCGCCACTACCTCATCCGACAGGGTTTTCATCAGCATCTCCTGCTGCGGATCGCACATATCCAGCGCCGGGCGCACGTGCAGCACCCCCGCGTCGACGTGACCGAACATGCCATAGCTCAGGCCGTGGCTGTCGAGCAGCGCGCGAAAATCGACGATATAGTCGGCAAGGTGCTCCGGCGGCACGGCGGTGTCCTCGACGAAAGGGATCGGCTTGGCGCGGCCCTTAGCGTTGCCCAGCAGGCCCACCGCTTTTTTGCGCATGTTATAGATACGCTCGATGCCGTCGAGGTCGTCGCAGAGCTGGTAGCCGATCACGCCGCCCTGACGCTGCGCCATCAGCGCCTCAAGCCGCGCGCAGAGCGAGGAGACCTGCTGTTCGATTAGCGCGCCGTCGTCGCCGGCAAACTCGACGATGTTCAGGCCAAGCATCTCTTTATCCGGCACGTCGGCGATCAGCTCGCGCACCGAATGCCAGACGATATCTTCCCGCGCCAGGTTAAGCACCTTCGAGTCGACCGTTTCAACCGACAGCGCCTGCGCCTCCACCATAAAGGGCGCGTTGCGCAGCGCAGAGTCGAACGAGTCATATTTGATGTTCACCAGGCGACGTACTTTCGGGATCGGGGTGATATCGAGCCGCGCCTCGGTGATAAAGGCCAGCGTACCTTCCGCGCCGCACAGAATGCGCGTCAGATCGAAGGTCTGCATATCGTCGCTAAAGACGTGGCGCAGGTCGTAGCCGGTCAGGAAGCGGTTGAGCCTGGGGAATTTCTCCAGGATCAGCGCGCGCTGCTCGCGGCAGCGCGTCAATACCTGCTGATAAATACGCCCCTCCGGCGTCGCGCTCTGCGCCAGCGTCTCTGCCAGCGCGGCGGCCATCGGCCGGGTATCGAGAATATCGCCGCCCAGCAGCACCGCGCGCAGCCCCAGCACGTGATCGGAGGTTTTACCGTAAACCAGCGATCCCTGGCCAGAGGCGTCGGTATTGATCATGCCGCCCAGCGTGGCGCGGTTGCTGGTAGAGAGTTCCGGCGAGAAGAACAAGCCGTAGGGCTTCAGCCAGGCGTTGAGCTGATCTTTGACCACGCCCGCTTCGACGCGCACCCAGCCCTGCTCCGGATTAATCTCCAGAATGCGGTTCATGTAGCGCGACATATCCACCACAATGCCCTGATTCAGCGACTGGCCGTTGGTGCCGGTGCCGCCGCCGCGCGGCGTGAAAACCAGTTCATTAAAGCGCGCCTCACCCGCCACGCGCGCGATCAGCGCCACGTCGGCGGTGGAGCGCGGAAAGAGCACCGCGTCCGGCAGCAGCTGATAGATGCTGTTATCGGTGGACATCAGCAGGCGGTCGGCATAGCTGGTGGCGGTATCGCCGGTGAAACCCTGCGCCTTGAGCGCCTCGAGGAATGTCAGCACCCGTTGAACGAGGCCGGGCGCCTGAGAAATCTGTGGGATCATTATTGAGAGACCAGGATGTTGTAAACGTTTGCGTTGCTTGTTTTGTCTGAACGTTCCGTTTTAACACATTTTTTTCACGCTCGCTGTTTTTTCAGGAAAGGGAAAAAGCGCCTCTTTCGCCTCTGTTTAAAGCGGACAAAATAGCTCATCATTAAACCGGGCCTGATTGCCCCTTAATGAAGGATTATTAGAGGTCGTTCTCTGTTATGAAAAACCTGCACCGCTCCACGGATATGCCGCAGATGCTCTTTACGCTGATGTTTATCCTGCTGATGATCGTCGCCTGTATCTGGATTGTTCAACCTTTTATTCTGGGCTTCGCCTGGGCGAGCATGGTGGTGATCGCGACCTGGCCGCTGATGCTGCGCGTGCAGCGGCTGCTGTGGAACCGTCGCTCGCTGGCGGTGGTGGTAATGACCCTGCTGCTGCTGCTGCTGTTTATTATTCCTATTGCGCTGCTGGTCAACAGCCTGATCGACAACAGCGCCCCCGTTATCGCCTGGGCGACTCAGGGCCATATGGAGATGCCCTCGCTGCTGTGGCTGAATGATATTCCGGCCATCGGCGACAAGCTCTTCTCCAGCTACCATAAGCTGATCGCGGGCGGCGGCTCCGCCATTATGGCGAAGCTGCAGCCCTACGTCGGCCGCACCACCGGGTTTTTCGTCGCTCAGGCGGGCCACTTCGGCCGGCTGATGATCCACCTCGGCGTCATGCTGCTGTTTAGCGCCCTGCTGTTCTGGCGCGGTGAACAGGCGGCGCAGGGCATCCGCCACTTCGCCTTTCGCATGGCGGGGCGCCGCGGCGACGCGACGGTGCTGCTGGCCGGTCAGGCGATCCGCGCCGTGGCGCTCGGCGTGGTGGTGACCGCGCTGGTGCAGGGCGTGCTGGGCGGCATTGGGCTGGCGCTCTCCGGCATCCCCTACGCCACGCTGCTCACCGTGCTGATGATCCTCTGCTGCCTGGTGCAGATTGGGCCGCTGATCGTGCTGGTGCCCGCCATTATCTGGCTTTACTGGAGCGGCGACACCACCTGGGGCACGGTGCTGTTGATCTGGAGCTGCGTGGTCGGCACGCTGGATAACGTGCTGCGCCCGATGCTGATCCGCATGGGCGCGGATCTGCCGATGATCCTTATCCTCTCCGGCGTCATCGGTGGGCTGGTAGCGTTCGGCCTGATTGGTCTGTTTATCGGGCCGGTGGTGCTGGCGGTCTCCTATCGTCTGGTCTCCGTCTGGATGCATGAAACCCCGCCGCCGCCTGAGGGCGATCTTGCCAGCGTGGTGGAGATTTTGTCCGATCACGATGAAGAGCATCTCCCTTCCTGAACCAGCGTCGGGGCGGTTAACCGCCCCGATGCATTTGCGTCACGGTAATATTTTTTTCCATTAGCGCTTTTTAAGAAAAAACGCAGTTTTCGGCCATGAGGCCGCATATCAGCGGCGAATAGTTTATTTTTCGCACTGTTTTACCCGACTTTTCGCGTAAAAGAGGTGACAAAAGTTTACTGGCTTTAAACTAATAAGAGGATTCTTAAAGACTCAGGGCGGCGCGGTGAATAACATGATGCCTATGTTTGAAATCAACCTACTGATTTTTAAACAACCTTTTTCCCCTGAGTAAAGTAAAGAATTGCTGTGTGTAGTCTTTGCCCATCCCCTGTGATGGGCTTTTTTTTTGGCCGAATTAATGTAAAAAGGCCAGCAGCGCTGGCCTTTTATTAGTGGCATGACTCAATGCGGCTGGCGCGCTAGCTGATTTCCGCCAGCGACAGCCAGGTTTCCACCACGGTATCGGGGTTCAGCGACAGGCTGTCGATGCCCTGCTCCATCAGCCAGGCAGCGAAATCCTGATGGTCGGACGGCCCCTGGCCGCAAATGCCGACATATTTGCCCTGTTTCTTCGCCGCCTGAATCGCCATCGACAGCAGCGCCTTCACCGCCTCGTTGCGTTCGTCGAACAGCGCCGACACCACGCCGGAGTCGCGATCCAGCCCCAGCGCCAGCTGCGTCATATCGTTCGAGCCGATAGAGAAGCCGTCGAAGTGCTCAAGGAACTGCTCGGCCAGCAGGGCGTTCGAAGGAATTTCGCACATCATGATGATCTTCAGCCCATTCTCGCCGCGCTTCAGCCCCTGACGCGCCAGCTCCTCGACCACGGCTTGCGCCTGGTCCACGGTGCGCACAAAGGGAACCATGATTTCAACGTTGGTCAGCCCCATCTCGTTACGCACGCGCTTCACCGCGGCGCACTCCAGCGCGAAACAGTCGCGGAAGCTGTCTGCCACATAGCGGCCCGCGCCGCGGAAGCCGAGCATCGGGTTCTCTTCTTCCGGCTCATAGCGCTCGCCACCGACTAAATTGGCGTACTCGTTCGATTTGAAGTCCGACAGGCGCACAATTACCCGCTTCGGCGCAAAGGCGGCGCCCAGCGTGGCGATCCCTTCAGTCAGGCGCGCGATATAGAACTCAACCGGATCGTCGAAGCCTTTCATCATGGCGCGGATCTGCTGCTGCAGCTCTGGCGTCTGTTGATCAAACTCCAGCAGCGCTTTCGGGTGCACGCCGATCATGCGGTTGATAATGAACTCCAGACGCGCCAGGCCAACGCCCTCGTTCGGCAGGCAGGCGAAGTCGAACGCGCGGTCCGGGTTGCCGACGTTCATCATAATCTTCAGCGGCAGCGCCGGCATTTCATCTACCTGCGAGCTGGTCACTTCAAAGTCGAGCAGATCGTTATAGACATAGCCGGTATCGCCTTCGGCGCAGGAGACGGTGACTTTATTGCCGTCTTTCAGGCGGTCGGTGGCGTCGCCGCAGCCGACCACCGCTGGAATGCCCAGCTCTCGCGCGATAATCGCCGCGTGGCAGGTGCGTCCGCCGCGGTTGGTGACGATCGCCGACGCTTTCTTCATGATCGGCTCCCAGTCCGGGTCGGTCATGTCGGTCACCAGCACGTCGCCTTTCTCAATGCGGTTCATCTCGCTGATGTCGTGGATCACCTTCACTTCGCCGGCGCCGATGCGGTGGCCGATGGCGCGGCCTTCCACTACCACGCTGCCTTTGCCCTGCAGGTTGTAGCGCTCCATCACCTGGCCGTTGGAGCGCACGGTTTCCGGACGCGCCTGAACGATAAACAGCTTGCCGGTATGGCCATCTTTGGCCCATTCGATATCCATCGGGCGCTGGTAGTGCTGCTCGATCAGCACCGCCTGGCGCGCCAGCGCCTCTACTTCTTCATCGCTCAGGGAGAAGCGGTCGCGCTCGACGTCCGGCACGTCTTCAATACGCACCTGTTCGCCGTGCGACTGGGAGTCGGCGTAAACCATGCGCACCTTTTTCGAGCCCATATTGCGGCGCACGATAGCGGGACGATCGGCGGCCAGCGTTGGCTTGTGCACGTAAAACTCGTCCGGGTTGACCGCGCCCTGCACCACCATTTCGCCGAGGCCGAAGGCGGAGGTGATAAACACCACCTGATCGAAGCCCGATTCGGTATCAATAGTAAACATCACGCCTGACGAGGCGAGATCGGAACGCACCATACGCTGAATGCCCGCCGACAGCGCCACGCCACGATGGTCGTAACCCTGGTGCACGCGATAGGAGATAGCGCGATCGTTAAACAGCGAGGCGTAAACGTGCTTCACGGCGATCATCACCGCGTCAAAGCCCTGCACGTTCAGGAACGTCTCCTGCTGACCGGCGAAAGAGGCGTCCGGCATATCTTCCGCCGTGGCGGAGGAGCGCACGGCGAACGACGCCTCCGCATCATCAGAGGAGAGCTGCGCGTAAGCCTCGCGAATAGCCGTTTCCAGCTCGGGCTGGAACGGAGTATCCACCACCCACTGACGGATCTGCTTACCGGCTTTCGCCAGCTGATCCACATCGTCAATGTCGGTTTTGTCCAGTAAATCGTAAATGCGCTGGTTCAGGCCGCTCTGATCGAGGAACTGATTAAAGGCGTAAGATGTGGTCGCATATCCGTTGGGCACAGAGACGCCCAGCGACGACAAATTCGTAATCATTTCACCGAGAGAGGCATTTTTTCCCCCCACGCGATCGACATCATGCATGCCAAGCTGGTTATACCAGAGCACTAACGGCTGTTCGCCTGTAATGGACATCGAGATTATCCTTTTAAGAATGAATGGGCACATGGAACATTTTGCTATTCGCAAAATCAGCCTGGCACAACGCGCAATTAAAGACTAAGTGTTGAATCGTTAAAGCGGAGAAGAACAGACAAATTAGGAATTATTCCGATAAATTTTGCCTGTTGCGCAAAGCGGCTATTTTACGCTAACTGCATGATGTTATTGGTTTAGTCTATATTTCATCAGCTTAACGCGCTTTTTTTGTTGCGCAACGCCACGCGGGCTTATTTCCCGTTCCCGACAAACCCGGCCGGAAAAAAGAGGAAATAAAACACCATTTCACTATTTAACGCCGCTCTTATACGCGAGGTTAATCACGAAAAAACAAAAAATTCATAAAAGTCACCTATGGATTTTTTATTTTGTTTAAGCCAATCGGCTAAAACTGCTAACGTAATCGATCTCCTCTTCCGCAACAGGATAACGCCATGAGCAGCGAAAGAAGCGTTTTTTATATTTCAGACGGCACCGCCATCACGGCCGAAGTGCTGGGCCACGCCGTGCTGTCGCAGTTTCCGGTGGGATTTAACAGCCTGACGCTGCCCTTTGTCGAGAACGTGCAGCGCGCTCAGGCGGTGAAAGCGCAAATTAACGCGCTCTACCAGAAAAGCGGCGTGCGGCCGCTGGTGTTTTTCTCCATCGTAACGCCGGAAGTGCGCGACATCATTATGCAGAGCGAAGGGTTTTGTCAGGATATCGTCCAGGCGCTGGTGGCGCCGCTGCAGGAGGAGCTGGGCATGGCGCCGGCACCGGTCGCGCACCGCACCCACGGGCTGGACGCCAGTAATCTGGGCAAGTATGACGCGCGCATCGCCGCCATCGACTACACCCTGGCGCACGACGACGGCATCTCGCTGCGCGGGCTGGAGGATGCGCAGGTGATCCTGCTGGGGGTATCGCGCTGCGGCAAAACCCCCACCAGCCTCTACCTGGCGATGCAGTTCGGCATTCGCGCCGCCAACTACCCCTTTATCGCCGACGATATGGACAACCTGAAGCTGCCCGCCGCGCTGCGTCCGTTTCAGAACAAGCTGTTCGGGCTGACCATCGATCCGGAACGGCTCGCCGCCATTCGTCAGGAGCGGGCGGAAAATACCCGCTACGCCTCGATGCGCCAGTGTCGGCTTGAGGTCGGCGAGGTTGAAGCGCTGTTTCGCACCCATCAGATCCGCTATCTCAACAGCACCAACTATTCGGTGGAGGAGATCGCCACCAAGATACTCGACATTATGGGCCTGACGCGCCGCATGTACTGAGCCGCCGACGGCAGCGCGTTGTAAACCGCCGCTGCCGTCCGCTAAAAATCCATTTCAGTTTATAGGGTTGCATTCGCAGGCTAATAATTTATTGTGATCACCATCACTTCCCGGTATGTCACCGCTGCGAAGAAAAGCTTTCGAGATCCTCATGAACAAAACTGATGAACTGCGTACGGCACGCATCGGCAGCCTGATCACGCCTGCCGCGTTAGCCGCTGAACATCCCCTTTCCGCCGACGTGGCGGAGAACGTTACCCGGGCGCGTCAGCGCATCGCCCGCATTTTGACCGGCGAAGACGCGCGTCTGCTGGTCATTATCGGTCCCTGCTCGCTGCACGACCCGCGCGCGGCGCTGGACTACGCGCAGCGGCTCAACGCGCTGCGCGAACGCTACGCCGACCGCCTGGAAATCGTGATGCGCACCTATTTTGAGAAGCCGCGCACCGTCGTGGGCTGGAAAGGCCTGATCTCCGATCCCGATCTGGACGGCAGCTTTAACGTCAACCGCGGCATCGGCCTGGCGCGCCAGATCCTGCTCGACATCAACCGCCTTGGGCTGCCCACCGCGACGGAATTCCTCGATATGGTCACCGGCCAGTTTATCGCCGACCTGATCAGCTGGGGCGCCATTGGCGCGCGCACCACCGAGAGCCAGATCCACCGCGAGATGGCCTCTGCGCTCTCCTGTCCGGTGGGCTTTAAAAACGGCACCGACGGCAACGTGCGCATTGCGGTGGATGCGATCCGCGCCGCGCGCGCCAGCCATATGTTTCTCTCGCCGGACAAAACCGGTCAGATGACCATCTATCAGACCAGCGGCAACCCGCACGGTCACGTTATTCTGCGCGGCGGCAAAGCGCCGAACTATCACGCCGACGACGTGGCCGCCGCCGGCGCCAGCCTGCGCGAGTTCAGCCTGCCGGAACAGCTGGTGATCGACTTCAGCCACGGCAACTGCCTGAAGCAGCATCGTCGTCAGAAAGAGGTGGCGGCAGAGGTGGCGCAGCAGATCCGCGCCGGCTCACGCGCGGTGGCGGGGGTGATGATCGAAAGCTTTATCGAAGAGGGTAATCAGAAGGTGGTTGCGGGAGAGTCGCTGGTTTACGGCCAGTCGATTACCGATCCCTGCCTCGGCTGGCAGGACAGCGAAGCGGTGCTGGCGCTGCTGGCCGAGGCGGTAAATAGCCGTTTCTGAGCCGCTAGCTGGAGCAGCTCACCTCCAGCGTTTTTCCCCAGTCCGGCGGCCGCTGACGATACTCAGCGGCCGTTTCGTCGCTAAACGGCTGCTGCAGCGCCTGATGTAGCCTCGCCAGCGCCCCGCTTTCCCCTTGCTCCGCGCCGTCGATCGCCTGCTGCGCCAGATAGTTACGCAGCACCAGCGCCGGATTGACTGCCTTCATCGCCTGCTGCCGCGCCGCGTCACTGATGCCCTCATGCTGCAATCGCGCACGATAGCGCTGATACCAGCCGTCAAACGCGTTGCGATCGATAAATTCGTCGCGCAGCGGCGAACGCGCCTCTGCCTGCTGCGTCTCGCTCAGCAGGCGGAACGTCAGGGTATAGTCGCTGCGCTCCTGCGCCATCAGCGCCAGCAGATCCACCAGCAGTGCGTTATCGCCGCTGTCCGCCTGGGTGAAGCCCAGCTTCGCCCGCATCCGCTCGCCCCACTCCTGCATCAACGCCGGCTCATAGTGGCTCAGCGCCTGTTTGAGCTGATCGACGCTCAGCAGGCCGGAGAGCGCATGCGCCAGCCGGTTCAAATTCCACAAACCGATCATCGGCTGATTTTCGAAGCTATAGCGTCCCTGATAGTCGCTGTGGTTGCAGATAAAGCCGGGCTGATAGTCGTCGATGAAGCCGTAAGGGCCGTAGTCGATGGTGAGTCCCAGCAGCGACATGTTATCGGTATTCATCACGCCGTGCGCGAAGCCAACGCTCTGCCACTGGGCAATCAGACGCGCGGTGCGCTCCACCACGTCGGTAAACCATAAAAGATATTTATCCGCCTCGTCGACCAGCTGCGGCCAGTGATGGCGCAGCGCATAGTCCGCCAGCTGCGTGACCTTTTCCTGCTGCTGGTTATAGAAAAAATGCTCGAAATGGCCGAAGCGCAGATGGCTTTCAGCGATGCGCATCAGGGTGGCACCGCGCTCCGGGGTTTCGCGATAGACCGGCTCGTCGCCGATGGCGATGGCGAGGGCACGCGTCGTGGGAATGCCAAGATGATGCAGCGCCTCCGAGGCGAGAAATTCCCGCACCGTAGAGCGCACCACCGCGCGTCCGTCGCCCATGCGCGAGTAAGGGGTCAGCCCTGCGCCTTTGAGGTGCCAGTCCACCTTGCGGCTGGCAGAGAGACGCTGTTCACCGAGCAAAATGCCGCGGCCGTCGCCCAGCTGGCCGGCCCAGACGCCGAACTGATGTCCGCTGTAAACCTGCGCCAGCGGCTGCATGCCGGGCAGCAGCGCGGCGCCGTGCCAGACGCCGTGACCGTCGCCGGCAAACAGTGCTGCATCAAGGTTCAGGGCCTGCGCCAGCGGCACGTTGTGGTAGAACAGGCGTCCGCCCTGAAGCGCGGTCGGCGACTGAGGGGTATAGCAACCCGGCAGCTCGCGCTGCCAGCTATTATCAAACAGCATAGACTCTCCCGAGCGGCGGCCAGTGGCGTTCAGGGCCGTCGTCGTTGTGAAAACAGGACAGGGATCGTCCCGCGCAGACGCGCTACGGCGGGATAGCGCCAAGTATAGTGGCGGGCAGGCGATTACAACAGGCGGGCTTAGTCAGGCGCGCAGCATTCGCGCGCGATCAGGCGGTTGAGCGCCTCGGCTTTGACCGGCGGAAAAAGCGCGCCCTGCATCACGGCGTCCGGCAGCGTGGCGATTTTATCCAGCAGATTGCGGTCGTCAATGCCGCAAATAATCATCAGCTGCGTATGGCTGCGAAAGTTATCGACGATGCTTTGAATAAAGGGCTGGAAAGAGGCGCGTTTCGCCAGCGCCTGAATAAAGGTTTTATCCAGTTTAATGCAGTCAAACAGATTATCGTAGACCGCGCGGGTCGAGGATTTGCCCGCGCCGAAATGCGATAATGATAAACGGAACTGTTGTTTTAGCGCGGATATTAGCGGGTCATTTACGCCGTTTAAAAGCTGCGGAAACGTTTCGCTGAGATCGAGTAATAAAAATGGTAGCTGCTTAATTTTGCGTATCAGTAATTCGCTTGCCAGCAGCGTTTGCGCCAGATGTTCGTCAATGCGCATAAAAGCCAGAACCTGGTTCTGATCAAAAAAGGCGTAATGCTGTTCCAGTAAGGCAATCTGGCGCTGCAGCAGACGCAGCCTCTGCGTTTCATTGAGCTGCGGCAACAGCAAGTCCTGCGGCAGGGTCACTGGCGCCGTGTCGTGCACAAACTGGCTGACCAGCTCTACGGCCACCAGCTGCCCGCTTATTGTGCAGGCGGGATAAAACCAAATTTCCGACTGATAGTCGGCCGATATATGAACTTTCATTTTTACAGCCAGATAAAGTGGCGACTGGCGCATCGTATATCATCGAAATCGGGCAGGCAATAGCACCAAACGCGGGAAGAGATGGACATCTTTGCCGTTAAATTGCGCTTTGGCCGCTGCCTTAGATCCCTAAGCCAAATAACGATGCCGTGAAATAGCGTTTACCTTGATATTAACGACTCGCCCTATTGATATAATTATTTTTCAGCAGCGTAAAGTGCCATTTTAAATAAGAGTTATCCTGCGGCGCATTTTTTGCGCCTTTATTTTCCCGCCGGCGTCAGGGCCGCGCGCGCATTTGGCTTAAATACGGCGCGCCTGCCAGAACGCTTTGCGCCAGTACTGATTGTCCAGCGAGGAGCGTATGACGCCCTGGCTGGTCGAGGCGTGAATAAAGGCGTTGTCGCTGTCGTAGATGCCGACGTGCAGGCCGTTTTCCCCCGCGCCGGTTTTGAAAAATACCAGATCGCCCGGCTGCAGATCTGCCTTGCTGATGCGCGTGCCGATGTCGCTTTGCGCCCGCGTGCTGCGCGGCAGCTGCAGGTCGAATTTGTCGCGCATGGTGAGATAGACGAAGCCGGAGCAGTCGACGCCGCCGCGGCTCATGCCGCCGTAGCGATAGGGCGTGCCGCGCCACTGGCCCAGCTGCTCGTTGAGCTGCGCCACGACCATAATGCTGTCCGACAGCCGCCCGTTCACCGGCGGCGCGCGATGGCTGCTGCATCCTGCCAGTATTAGCACCAGTAATAACACGCCCATCCGCATTCGCGCACACTCTCCGTTAGTCGCAACGGCCACACTCTAGCGTCAGGCGCGCGGCCTGGCAAGCGGCGCCCGTCAGGGCTGCGCGGTCAGCAGCGGTCGGCCATCCAGCTCCAGCTGGCGGAAAGGAATGGCGTAGAGGTCGCTGAGGCGCGCTGGCGTCATGATCGCCTCTGCCGCGCCCTGCGCGACGACCCTGCCCTGCGCCATCAGCCAGACGCTGTCGGCGTGGCGCAGCGTGTGGTTAAGATCGTGGCTGCTGGCGATTACGGCAATCCCGGCGCGACAGCGTTCGACGATCAGAGAGTGAACCGCCTGCTGCTGCGCGATATCCAGCCCCGTCATCGGTTCGTCCAGCAGCAGCACGCGGGCGTCGGGATTACGCGACGGATCGATCTGGGCCAGCACCGCCGCCAGCCTGACGCGCTGCCATTCGCCGCCCGACAGCTGGGTCAGCGGACGTGCCAGTTTGTCCTGCAGCTGCAGTTGCTCAAGCAGCGCGGCCACCGACGCGTCCGGCGGCGCGTCACCCAGATGCAGACGCAGGTAGTGATAGACCGGCATAAAGCCCGGCGCGACCTGCTGCGGCAGCCAGGCGCGCGCCCGCGCCAGCGCCGGAGCACGCCAGGCGCTCAGCGGACGCGCGCACAGACGGATCTCCCCTTCGCCCGGCAGCAGGCCCGCCATCAGAGCCAGCAGGCTGCTTTTGCCTGCGCCATTCGGCCCGACCAGATGCAGCAGCGTGCCGGTGGCCACCTCGGCGGAGAATGACGCCAGCCGTCCCGGAACGGCGGCGTCCTTAAGGCTCAGCATCCTTTACTGCGCCAGCGCCTGCTCAATGCTCTGCTGGATCAGGGCGTCGTCCGGCGTCATATCGGGCGCAAAGCGTTGCACCACGTTGCCCTGACGATCGATAAGGAACTTCTCGAAGTTCCACAGGATATCGCCTGGCGCTTTCGGCGCGCGGCCTTTGCTTGCCATGCGCTCATAGAAGCCGCTGCCTTCCGGACGCAGCGCCTCCGGCTGCGCCGCGATCAGCTGGGCATAGAGCGGATGGCGCGCCTCACCGTTGACGTCCCCTTTGGCCAGCAGCGGAAACGAGACGCCGTAGGTAGTGCTGCAAAAGGTTTTGATTTCGTCATTGCTGCCGGGCTCCTGCTCGAGGAACTGGTTGCAGGGAAAGCCCAGCACGCTGAAACCCTGCGCCTGATAGCGCTGCTGCAGCGCCTCCAGCTGCTCATACTGCGGCGTCAGGCCGCACTTTGAGGCGACGTTCACCACCAGCAGCACCTTGCCCTGCCACGCTTCCAGCGTGGTTTTTTCACCGTCGATGGTGGTCAGTTCGGTTTGATAAAGGCTCATAGCACTCTCCTGTTGTGGATGCAGATACGCCAGCCGCAGCTAGCGCGTTGATTTAACTAACAGCGCAATAAACAGCGGCGCGCCCAGCGTGGCGGTCACCACGCCAATGGGCAGTTCCGCCGCGGTCAGCGCCAGGCGCGCAAGGATGTCGGCCGCCAGCAGCACGCCGGCACCAGCCAGCGCCGAGGCGGGCAGCAGATAGCGGTGGTCGCTGATGCCGCTCAGCCGCAGCAGGTGCGGGATCACCAGGCCAACAAAGCCGATGGCGCCCGCCATGGCGACGCTAACGCCCACCAGCCAGCCCATCGCCAGCACCAGAATATTGCGCCAGAAAAAAAGCGGCAGGCCGAGCTGCCGCGCCGAGGTTTCGCCCAGCGCCAGCAGGTTCAGCACGCGTGCGGTGGCGATCAGCCCGCCGGTTACGGGCAGCAGCGCCAGCATCATCCAGCCGTAGCGCCAGTCGATGCCGCTAAAGCCGCCCATCATCCAGTACATCAGCTGGCGCAGATCGAGGCTGGTGCTGAAGTAAACCGCCCAGGTCATGATAGCGCTGCAGATAATGCCCAGCGCCACGCCGGTCAGCAGCAGGCGCGTGACCGAGAGCTGACGGTGCGCAAAATAGAGCAGGATCAGGGTAATCAGCAGCGCGCCGGCCATCGCCGCCAGGCTCAGACTCCAGAGCGAGCCGCTGCCGAAGAGCACGCCCAGCACCAGCCCGACGCCCGCGCCGTTAGAAACGCCGAGCAGACCGGGTTCCGCCAGCGGATTGGTAAACAAGGCCTGCATGACCACGCCGCACACCGCCAGTGCCGCGCCGACCAGCACCACCGCCAGCGTGCGCGGCAGGCGCAGCTGCCAGACGAAGAGCTGGCCGCTGTCGCTGAGCCACCGCGACGGCGCAATCCAGCTATCGCCCGCGCACAGGCTGAGAATAATCAGGGCCAGCAAGAGAAGGCTCAACGCCGCTATCGCGCGTTGGCTGCGACGATCCGCCTGATGAGCGAGCTGCTCCAGCAAGGACATAATTGAGGATTCGCTGAGAAAACAGAGATTTGATTGTAGAGAGATTGGCGAAAAAAGAAAGGCTGGCGTAGGCGGCGCCGAGAGGCGCCGCACAGGAGATCAACCGTGGTCAGGACGCGGCGGCACCGGCTCGCGATCGTTATGCGCCTGGGCGTCGTGACGCGGCGCACTGTCGCGCTTCGCTGCGGGCTTGTCGTGGCCCGGGCGCTGCGCCTGCCAGCCGTTACCGTTCCAGTAGCCGTGCGGCCCTTTCAGCCCGACGTTGCGGCCATGGTGCGCTTTCCACCAGGTCGGCGCGCGCCAGTCAAAGCCGTCCCAGTAGTAGCCGCGATGATCGCGGTCGCCAATATGGACGCTGACGCCCGGTGCGTTGTCGTGATGCGGCGCATTGGCGCTCGCCAGCAGCGGCATCCCTAACAGGACGCTTAAAAGCAGTGCAGTTTTTTTCATTTGAGTCACCTCTTGTTATCTGTCGGCGCAGTTATAACAAAAGCGTTGCGCGCGTCACTATCGGCGCGTGCCGATTTTCAGCTCTTTTTCCAGATGCTTACGAAATGCTGACACTGTGGAGAGAACGGGGAGAACGGCGAAAAACGCGTCCGCGCGCGCCAATGAAAAAGGCCGCATAAGCGGCCTTTTTAGAACACTGAAATCGGTCAGTCGTTATCTTTCGGAGAAGCGTTTTCGACGCGGCTTTTCAGCTTCTGACCCGGGCGGAACGTCACCACGCGGCGCGCGGTGATTGGAATATCTTCCCCCGTTTTTGGATTTCTGCCTGGACGCTGATTTTTATCGCGCAGGTCGAAATTACCAAACCCAGACAGTTTTACCTGCTCGCCATTCTCCAGAGCGCGGCGAACCTCTTCAAAAAACAGCTCCACCAGCTCTTTCGCGTCGCGTTTGCTCAGCCCAAGCTTCTCAAACAGGTACTCTGACATTTCAGCTTTTGTAAGCGCCATAGGTTCAATCCCTCAAGGTTGCCTGGAATCGCTCTTTTAATGCCGCAACGCATTTGCCAACGGTCGCGGCAATCTCCTCTTCTTCGAGTGTCCGGCTGGTATCCTGCAAAATCAGGCTGATGGCGAGGCTCTTGAAACCCTCTTCAACACCCTTACCGCGGTACACGTCAAACAAGTTTACGCCAACTACCTGATTTACGCCAACTTTCTTACACTCGGCGATGATATCTGCTGCGGGGACGTTTTCCGCCACCACAACGGCGATATCACGACGGTTCGCCGGGAAGCGTGAAATCTCGCGCGCATCAGGCAGGACGCGGTCTGCGACCTTATTCCAAAGCAGTTCAAAGACTAAGGTGCGACCGTTGAGATCCAGCTTACGTTCCAGCTCAGGATGAACCACCCCGATAAATCCGATTCGCTCGTCCTGCAAATAAATTGCCGCGCTTTGCCCCGGATGCAGCGCCGGATTGGCTTCGGCACGGAAACGGATATCGTCCAGTTTGCCGGTTAAATCGAGCAGCGATTCTAAATCGCCTTTTAAATCATAGAAGTCAACCGCCTGACGCGCCAGATCCCAGTGCTCTTCACTGCGGTTGCCGCTCAGCACGCCCGCCAGCATAAGATCCTGACGGATACCCAAATCCGCCTGGGTATCAGGCACAAAGCGCAGACCGCTCTCAAACAGGCGCACGCGGCTCTGCTGGCGGTTCTGGTTGTAGACCACGGCGCTCAGCAGGCCGGTCCACAGCGACAGGCGCATCGCCGACATCTCGCTGGAGATCGGGCTCGGCAGGATCAGCGCCTCTTCGCCCGGATGCAGCAGCTGCTGAATCTTCGGGTCGACGAAGCTGTAGGTGATCGCTTCCTGATAGCCTTTATCCACCAGCAGGGTTTTGGCGCGCTTCAGCGAGAGATCCGCTTCGCGGTGCTGGGTCATCACCAGTCCTGCCTGCACCGGCACGTCCGGGATATTGTTATAGCCGTAGACGCGCGCGACCTCTTCAATCAGATCCTCTTCAATCGCCATGTCGAAGCGCCAGCTCGGTGCCACCGCTTTCCACTCGCCCTGGCCCGGCGTCACCTCGCAGCCGAGGCGCGTCAGAATGTCGGTCACCTGCTCGTCGGCCACCACATGGCCAATCAGGCGATCCAGCTTCTCGCGGCGCAGCGTGATAGTGGTGCGCGCCGGCAGCGTGGCCGCGTGCGTCTGATCGATAACCGGACCGGCCTGGCCGCCGCAGATATCCAGCAGCAGCTGCGTGGCGCGCTCGATAGCTTTGTGCTGCAGCGCCGGATCGACGCCGCGCTCGTAGCGGTGCGAGGCGTCGGTGTGCAGGCCGTGACGGCGCGCGCGACCGGTGATCGCCAGCGGGTCAAAATAAGCGCACTCGAACAGGATGTTCCGCGTCTCTTCATTGACGCCAGAGTGCTCGCCGCCAAAGATGCCGCCCATCGCCAGCGCCTTATGATGATCGGCGATCACCAGCGTGTCGCTGCTGAGCGTCGCTTCGCTGCCGTCGAGCAGCGTCAGGGCTTCGCCCTCTTTCGCCATGCGCACCACGATGCCGCCGTCGATGCGGTCGAGGTCGAAGGCGTGCATCGGCTGGCCCAGCTCAAGCAGTACGTAGTTGGTGATATCCACCACCGGATCGATAGAGCGGATGCCGCAGCGGCGCAGCTTTTCGCGCATCCAGAGCGGTGTTGCGGCTTTAACGTTGATACCTTTCACCACCCGGCCCAGGTAGCGCGGGCAGGCGTCAGTGGCGTCGACGCGGATCGGGAAGGTGTCGCCGATCGCGGCGGGCACTGGCTCGATGGCCGGTGCGGTAAGCGGCAGGCCGTTCAGCACCGCCACGTCGCGCGCCACGCCGATAATACCGAGGCAGTCGGCGCGGTTCGGTGTGACGCTGATCTCGATGGTGTTGTCATCGAGCTTCAGGTAGTCGCGGATATCCGCGCCAATCGGCGCATCGGCCGGCAGTTCGATAATGCCGCTGTGATCGTCGGAAATGCCCAACTCGGAGAAGGAGCAGAGCATCCCTTCCGACGGCTCGCCGCGCAGCTTCGCCGCTTTGATTTTAAAATCGCCCGGCAGCACGGCGCCAACGGTGGCGACGGCGACCTTGAGACCCTGACGGCAGTTCGGCGCGCCGCAGACGATATCGAGCAGGCGATCGCCGCCGACGTTGATTTTGGTGACGCGCAGCTTATCCGCGTTCGGGTGCTGGCCGCACTCCACCACTTCACCGACCACTACGCCATGAAACGCGCCGGCAACCGGCTCCACGCCGTCCACTTCCAGACCGGCCATGGTGATCTGTTCAGAGAGCGCAGCGCTGTCCAGAGCCGGGTTTACCCATTCGCGTAACCAGAGTTCACTGAATTTCATTGGATAACCTGCCCTTATTTAAATTGTTTGAGGAAACGTAAATCATTTTCGAAGAAGGCGCGCAGGTCGCTCACGCCGTAGCGCAGCATGGTGAGACGCTCCATGCCCATACCGAAGGCGAAGCCGGAGTAAATTTCCGGATCGATGCCGACGTTGCGCAATACGTTCGGATGCACCATGCCGCAGCCCAGCACTTCCAGCCACTTGCCGTTTTTACCCATCACGTCCACTTCCGCTGAGGGTTCAGTAAACGGGAAGTAGGATGGACGGAAACGGATCTGCAAATCTTCTTCAAAGAAGTTGCGCAGGAAGTCGTGCAGGGTGCCTTTCAGATTGGTGAAGCTGATGTTCTTGTCGACAATCAGCCCTTCCATCTGGTGGAACATCGGGGTATGGGTCTGATCGTAATCGTTACGGTAAACGCGGCCCGGCGCGATGATGCGGATCGGCGGCTGCTGATTTTTCATGGTGCGGATCTGCACGCCAGAGGTCTGAGTGCGCAGCAGACGCGTGGCGTCGAACCAGAAGGTGTCGTGATCGGCGCGCGCCGGATGATGGCCCGGAATATTGAGCGCGTCGAAGTTATGGTAGTCATCTTCGATTTCCGGACCGGTCACCACCGCGAAACCCAGCTCGCCGAAGAAGTTTTCGATGCGATCGATGGTGCGCGTCACCGGATGCAGCCCACCGTTTTCCGTGCGGCGACCCGGCAGGGAGACGTCGATGGTTTCGGCGGCAAGGCGCGCGTTGAGCGCGGCGGACTCCAGCGTCTCTTTGCGCGCGTTAAGACGCTCCTGCACCTGCTGCTTCGCCTCGTTGATCACCGCGCCAGCGGCCGGACGCTCTTCCGGCGGCAGCTCGCGCAGCGTGGTCATCAGCTGCGTCAGGTGGCCTTTTTTGCCGGTATATTCGACGCGCACCGCGTCAAGGGTGGCGATATCCGTCGCCTCGTCGATAGCGGCCGTGGCGCGGGCCACCAGTTCTGCGAGTTGGGACATGGTTTCCTCTTCTTCCAGCCGGGCTGGTCAGTTCTCGTTGGGACGTATCCGTCCAATATGCTTCGCCAGAAACACGAAAGCCTCCACGAGGGAGGCTTTCGGCGCGATTTTTCGTTTCTTTTCTATGCGCAAAAGCCCCTGAGTGTCAGGCGCTAAAGTAAAAAAAGAAACGGAAAATAGCAGCATGCATGCTTGCGTTACCTTGCTGTGATTCTGAGGGCACTATTGAAAAGCCCTGCGGTGAAAATGTCAATCTTTTGCTTGAGTTACAGGCAATAAAAAAGGGAGCAAGCTCCCTTTTTCATCTGACTTACGCCAGAGCTGATTTTGCTTTTTCGACCAGTGCGGTGAACGCCACTTTGTCGAATACAGCGATGTCAGCCAGGATCTTACGGTCAATTTCAATGGACGCTTTTTTCAGGCCATTGATGAAACGGCTGTAAGAGATGCCGTTCTGACGCGCTGCGGCGTTGATACGCGCAATCCACAGTTGACGGAACTGACGCTTACGCTGACGACGGTCACGGTAAGCGTACTGACCAGCTTTGATAACAGCCTGGAAGGCAACGCGGTATACACGTGAACGTGCACCGTAGTAGCCTTTAGCTTGTTTTAAGATTTTTTTGTGACGTGCGCGAGCAATTACACCACGTTTTACGCGAGCCATGTGAGCTCTCCTGTATCAATATTCTGTGATGCCCTTACTCCTCTGCTTATCGCAAAGGCCTGGGGCAGATTTATAAAAAAGTTAACTTATGCGTACGGCAGGCAGGCAACAACCAGACCCAGATCGCCTTTAGACACCAGGCCTTTCGGACGCAGGTGACGTTTACGCTTAGTTGATTTTTTAGTCAGAATATGACGCAGGTTTGCGTGCTTACGCTTGAAGCCGCCAGAAGCGGTCTTCTTGAAGCGCTTAGCCGCGCCACGTACAGTTTTAATCTTTGGCATTTTAAAAATATCCACTTCGCATTGTTAATAAAACGAATCAGACAGGCGAACAAAGAACCGCACAGCGCGAACGCTGCGCGGTCAGTGTTACTTGAAAGCCTACTGTTTCTTCTTGGGAGCGAGCACCATAATCATCTGGCGGCCTTCGATCTTCGATGGGAAGGATTCGACCACTGCCAGTTCAACCAGATCTTCTTTCACGCGGTTAAGCACTTCAATACCGATCTGTTGGTGCGCCATCTCACGACCGCGGAAACGCAGCGTGATCTTGGCTTTATCGCCTTCTTCCAGAAAACGAATCAGGCTGCGGAGTTTTACCTGATAGTCGCCTTCATCGGTACCAGGACGGAATTTAATTTCCTTAACCTGGATAACTTTTTGCTTCTTCTTCTGTTCCTTAGAAGATTTGCTTTTTTCATAAAGGAACTTGCCGTAGTCCATAATACGGCACACCGGCGGTTCGGCGTTTGGGCTGATTTCTACTAAATCAACACCTGCTTCCTCAGCTTTTTCAATAGCTTCGCGAAGGCTGACAATACCAATCTGTTCGCCATCCACGCCAGTCAAGCGTACTTCAGTGGCACGGATTTCACCGTTGATTCGATTCGGACGCGTCGGTTGTACTCGTTTTCCGCCTTTAATAACCTTATTCCTCTAATTGGTGAAGATTGCGGCTGCGAATCTCTTGTTGCAGCTTCTCAACAAACACATCGATGTCCATCGTCCCGAGGTCTTTACCACGGCGGGTGCGAACGGCCACTTTGCCAGCTTCCACCTCTTTGTCACCGCAGACCAGCATATAAGGGACGCGACGTAATGTGTGCTCGCGGATTTTAAAGCCTATCTTCTCGTTTCTCAAGTCTGCTTTCACACGAATGCCAGCATTCTGCAATTTGCGTGTCAACATGTCGACATATTCTGCCTGCGCATCGGTAATATTCATCACTACCGCCTGCATCGGCGCCAGCCACGTCGGGAAGAAACCGGCAAACTCTTCGGTCAGGATGCCGATAAAGCGCTCCATCGAACCGAGAATGGCGCGGTGAATCATCACCGGCGTCTGCCGATCGTTGTTTTCGCCCACATAGGTGGCGTCCAGACGTTTTGGCAGGGAAAAGTCTAGCTGAACTGTGCCGCACTGCCAGGCGCGATCGAGACAGTCATACAGGGTAAATTCAATTTTCGGACCGTAGAATGCACCTTCTCCGGGCTGAAATTCAAACGGAATTTCGTTTTCATTCAACGCGGCGGCTAAATCTTCTTCCGCGCGGTCCCACATCTCATCGGTGCCGATGCGCTTCTCAGGACGCGTGGAGAGCTTCACCACGATCTTTTCAAAGCCGAAGGTGCTGTACATGTCATACACCATGCGAATACAGCTGTTCACTTCGTCGCGCACCTGATCTTCAGTACAGAAGACGTGGGCGTCATCCTGGGTGAAGCCGCGGACGCGCATCAGGCCATGCAGCGCGCCTGACGGCTCGTTGCGGTGACAGCTGCCGAACTCCGCCATGCGCAGCGGCAGATCGCGGTAGGATTTCAGCCCCTGATTGAAGATCTGCACGTGGCCCGGACAGTTCATCGGTTTGATGCAGTATTCACGGTTCTCAGAAGAGGTGGTGAACATCGCCTCTTTGTAGTTTTCCCAGTGCCCGGTTTTTTCCCACAGCACGCGGTCCATCATAAACGGACCTTTCACTTCCTGGTACTGGTACTCTTTCAGCTTGCTGCGCACGAACACTTCCAGTTCGCGGAAGATGGTCCAGCCGTCATTATGCCAGAAAACCATGCCCGGCGCCTCTTCCTGCATATGGTAGAGGTCGAGCTGCTTGCCGATTTTACGGTGATCGCGCTTCGCCGCCTCTTCCAGACGCTGCAGATAGGCGTTGAGCTGCTTCTTATCCGCCCAGGCGGTGCCGTAAATACGCTGCAGCATTTTATTGTTGCTGTCGCCGCGCCAGTAGGCGCCCGCGATTTTCTGCAGCTTAAAGTGGTGACAGAAACGCATGTTCGGCACGTGCGGACCGCGGCACATGTCGACATATTCTTCGTGATGATAGAGGCCAGGATGGTCGTCGTGGCTGATATTCTCATCCAGAATGGTGATTTTATAGCTCTCGCCGCGCTCGGCGAACACGTCGCGCGCCTGCTGCCAGCTGACGACTTTCTTCACCACGTCGTAGTTGGTTTCGGCCAGCTGGTGCATGCGTTTTTCCAGCGCGTCGATATCTTCCTGCGTCAGGGTATGATCGAGGTCGACATCATAGTAGAAGCCGTTGTCGATAACCGGACCGATCGCCATTTTGGTGTTGGGCCACAGCTGTTTGATGGCGTGTCCCAGCAGATGCGCGCAAGAGTGGCGAATGATCTCCAGACCCGCTTCATCTTTTGCGGTAATGATGGCGACAGAGGCGTCCTCGGTGATGGGATCGACCGCATCCACCAGCTGCCCGTTAACGCGTCCGGCAATACAGGCTTTCGCCAGGCCAGGACCGATATCCAGCGCGATATCCATCACGCTCACCGCGCGATCGTAGCTGCGCTGGCTGCCATCAGGAAGAGTAATTACAGGCATTTCATATCCTTAATTGCAGTGGTAAGCCACACGAAAGCTTACATACAACATTGAGTAAGAGTCGTTGCCCGGCGTGATGTCAGACCCACGTTGTCGGAATGACGCCAGGATTGTAGTGCGCCGCTGATGATAACAGCTTTGAACGGCCAGCAAAACCCGTGCACGACTCGCTAAGTCGAGGAAGCGACGAAAAAAAACCGCAGCCAGGGCTGCGGTCAGTAAGTGGTTTACGCGGCGAGGTTACATCGCGTAGGTCAGCATAATGCTGGTTTTGGTGTCGGTGCGATCGGGCGCAGATTCCGGCGGATTGTTGTTCCAGGTGACGTTATACGCCAGCTTCAGCGCGAAGTGATCGTTGATGCCGACCTGCAGACCGGTTTCCGAGTTCACGGTGGTGTCTTCGCCGAAGCTGCTCAGCACCGAGACGCCCTGAATAAATTTGGTGTTGTCGGTGAGCTGCCACTGATAGCTCAGCGCGCCGTAGCCCAGCGCTTTGGTTTCGCTGCCGCCGTCGTGGAAATCGTCATAGCGCACGCCCGGACCAAATTCCGCACGCAGCGAATGGATCGGGCCGTTCAGGATCTGACGACCGTAACCGGCGGTCAGCACGTCGCGTGAGTCGTAGCCGTTGAAACGGTCGCTCAGCCAGCTCGCCTGGCCAAACAGGTAGTCGAAGCTGTTGAGGTTGTAGCGCGAACGGCCGCCGATGCTGTAGGTTTCCGACGAGCGCTCATCGTTGGACGAGGTGTTCGACGCGTTGCCCCACAGGCTGTACGCCATCGAGCTCTGGTACCACGTCATATTAGTTTGCGCGGTCAGCGAGGAGCTGGTGGTGTTACCCGTTTGCGCCAGGTAACCAGCAGACGCGCTGCCGTCGAACGGCTTCTTCGCCGTTGAGGGATCGTCCATCGCGGTGAAAACGGTGTTGTCCGCCAATGCCTGGTGGCAAAACGCGCCGGCGGAGAGCAAAAGAACGGCAGAGAGCTTGTTAAGCACTTTCATTTATTGTGACCCGTACGACAGTTTAAAAAACAGTGAGTGTGAAGAGTTTTGCGGGCCAATCAATGCAATTTACGGTAAGTATTGTAAATAAGTATTAACTCGCCAGAAAGACGCCGCATACGCGCAATCCCGCTTGATTATTGGGACTTTTCTCATTAACGGCGCGCATTATAGTGATCGGGCAGGAAAAAAACAGCTGAGTTGCGACAAGATTTTTCACCCGACGGTTTCCCTGCCTTTACCCAGCTTTACTTTTGTGCTTGTAACAAACCGCACGCTTTATCCCGTTCATTATTCGCGCATTTTTTCACCATGGTCTACGCTGAGCACAGTCATGCCGCACAGAGGTAGAAGATGAACGACGAACTTAAGCGTTACATTGTCACCTTTCGCTATCAGGAATCGGGACTCGGCGACATTCAGGCGCTTAACAGCGCGATGGTCGCCGCCGGCTTCACCACCACGCTCAACGACGATGAAGGCAAACCGCACGAGCTGGGCACCAACAGCTTTGGGCTCATCAGCGCGCTCTCGCCGGACGATCTGCAGCAGCAGGCCGTTGCCGCCGGGGAAAGCGTGCTGCATCAAAAGCCCGACGTCAGCGTGACGACGCTGGACGCGTTCTTACGCGACGCCCATTTGTAAACACGCGCGCCATCCGTTCCGGTAAGCTGTGCGCAAGCGCGGGTTTTCGCCTGTTTTCACGCGATATAATCGCCGCGGTGCAGGAGAGAACCCTGACCGACTTTGCAGCCTGACAGGTTAAAAAGAGGATCGCCCAATGTGGAACGCTATTAGTCGTCTGTTAAGCGAACAGTTTGGCCATGCCGAGATTACCGAACGCCATGAGCTTCCCGGCGGCGACGTCCATCCCGCCTGGCGTATTCGCTATGGCGAGCACGACGTCTTTATGAAGTGCAATCATCGGGAGATGCTGACCCTGTTCACCTGGGAGGCGGATCAGCTGTCGCTGCTGGCGCGCACGCAGAGCGTTCGCGTGCCGGCGGTCTACGGCGTTGGCCACCACCGCGACCAGAGCTTTCTGCTGCTGGAGTATATTGCCCCTGAGCCGCTGGAGGGAGAGAACGCCTTTGCGCTGGGGCAGCAGCTGGCGCGTCTGCACCAGTGGAGCGAGCAGGCGCAGTTTGGCCTCGACTTCGACAATAACATCACCACTACGCCGCAGCCCAACAGCTGGCTGCGACGCTGGTCGGTGTTTTTCGCGGAACAGCGTATCGGCTGGCAGCTGCAGCTGGCCGAAGAGAAAGGCGTCACCTACGGCAATACCGAAGCGATCGTCAACTGCGTGCAGCGCGCCCTCGCCTCGCATCACCCACAGCCTTCGCTGCTGCATGGCGATCTCTGGCCCGCCAATTGCGCCGGCAGCGCAGGCGGCCCCTGGATTTTCGATCCCGCCTGCTACTGGGGCGATCGCGAGTGCGATCTGGCGATGCTGAGCTGGTTTCCCGCCATGCCGCGAGAGATTTATGAAGGCTATCAAAGCGTCTGGCCGCTGCCGGACGGTTTCTCACAGCGCCAGCCGGTCTATCAGCTCTACTATCTGCTTAATCGCGCCAACGTCTTCGGCGGCAGCTGGGTAAGCGAGGCGCAGTTCGCCATCGCGCGCCTGCTCGACGAAGACGCGCTGGCGCAGCGTCAGGCCAGACCGGCCTGACGCCTTACAGAAACCCGAGCAGCGACAGCACGAAATAGCCCGCGACGGCGATTGCGACCGGCAGGATATAGAGCGGAAAAATCTGCAGAAAAATCGTGTGGTGCGGCACGCGGATTTTCTCCTCCAGCTGCTGTCGCGTGCGGGCCTCGCTGCCTCTCGCCTGCTCCAGGATCAGCTGATCTTCAATCCCCTCTTTGATGTGCTTCGCCTGACGACCCATGCGCGACCCCGACGCCTCCAGCGCCAGACCGACGAAAATCAGGATATAGATAATCCAGAAGCCGATATTCATCTGACCGTGAAACTCCGGCACCGGCGAATTACGCCAGAAAAAGCCGAGGAACGGCGTGTTGAAGCGGATCATATCGACGATCACATGCACGAAGTCGAGCATCACGGCATCGATGCCCGGCTGTTTTTCGCTGTGCCTGAACATAAAGCTCAGCACTGAAATCATGGTCGACAGCAGCGCGAGCAAAAAAATTGCCCAGCCAGCCACTCGCTTAAGGATGGCGATGCGGCCAGCCTGTTGATATGTCATGGTATCTCCTGTACCCGAATTCCCGTTTGCAGTCAGTCTACCTGCCTGTCAGTTTTATTTCCTGAAAAAAGCGTCACCTGCGCCGCTTTCGCCGCGCGCCTCAGCCCATGATAAGGTAGCGCAAATTCTACAAGGAGCCAGCCGATGCCCTATACCCGCCCTGTTTACGCCGCCCTGTTTGATATGGATGGCCTGATTATCGACTCCGAACCGCTGTGGGATCGGGCCGAACTCGATATTTTCGCCTCGCTGGGCGTCGATCTGTCGCGCCGCGCCGAACTGCCGGACACGCTGGGCCTGCGCATCGACCAGGTGGTGCGCATGTGGTATGAAACCCTGCCCTGGTCCGGCCCGGATCAGCAGGAGGTGACCGCGCGCATTATCGCCCGCGCGCTGGCGCTAATAGAGGAGAAGCGGCCGCTGCTGCCAGGCGTGAAACAGGCGCTGCAGCTGTGCCGCGAGCGTGGGCTAAAAACGGGGCTGGTTTCCGCCTCGCCTCTGATGATGCTGGAGCGGGTGCTGGCGCTGTTCGATTTGCGCGGCGATTTCGACGTGCTGGTCTCCGCCGAGGCGCTGCCCTACAGCAAGCCCCATCCGCAGGTCTATCTCGACGCCGCGGCGCGGCTCAACGTCGATCCGCTGCACTGCGTGACGCTAGAGGACTCGGTTAACGGCATGATCGCCACCAAAGCGGCGCGCATGCGCTCTGTGGTGGTACCGCCCGCAGCGCTGCGCGACGATGCGCGCTGGTCGCTGGCAGACGTCAGGCTGGACGATCTGACCCAGCTCACCGCCGCGCATCTGCTGGGCGATACGCACAGCTGATGCAGGCTGTTTATCGCAGAAACCCGCCAGCGGCGGGTTTTTTGTTGCGGCATGATCGCCCTCTCAAAAAATAAAACATCGTTTCATTTTTATTGAATTGCGCGCCCACTCCTCTTAAGATGCCCTTCAGACGCCCTGTGGGGCACGCGTACCTGACTTCGCCAGAGAGGATTAAGATGGACGTACGTCAAAGCATTCATAGTGAGCACGCCAGGCAGCTCGACACCGCCGGGCTGCGCCGCGAATTTCTGATTGAGAAAATCTTTGAAGCCGACCGCTATACCCTGACCTACAGCCATATCGACCGCATTATTATCGGCGGCGTGATGCCGGTTGCCGGCAGCGTCGCCTTCGGCAATGAGATGGGCAAACAGCTCGGCGTGAGCTACTTCCTGGAGCGGCGGGAGCTGGGCATGATCAATATCGGCGGCCCAGGCAGCGTCGAGGTAGACGGCAAGGTGTGGGAGATTGGCAGCGAAGAGGCGCTCTATGTGGGCAAAGGCGCCGAAACCCTGAGCTTCCGCAGCCACGACGCCAGCCGTCCGGCCAAGTTCTATTTCAACAGCGCCCCGGCGCACAGCCGCTTTCCCGATAAAAAAATCGGCAAAGAGGAGGCGGTGCGCACCACGCTCGGCGATGCGGCGACCTCAAACCGACGCACCATCAACAAATACCTGGTGCCGGACGTGCTGCCCACCTGTCAGCTCACCATGGGCCTGACCCGCCTCGAGAATGGCAACCTCTGGAACACCATGCCCTGCCACACCCACGAGCGCCGCATGGAAGTCTATTTCTACTTCGATATGAACCCGGAAAGCGCGGTGTTTCATATGATGGGCCAGCCACAGGAGACACGTCATCTGCTGGTGCATAACGAGCAGGCGGTGATCTCCCCCAGCTGGTCGATTCACGCTGGCGTCGGCACCGAACGTTACACCTTTATCTGGGGCATGGTCGGCGAGAATCAGGTATTCGACGACATGGATCATGTCAACATCCGCGATCTGCGCTAATAAAGGAGGCGCTCTCATGATACTTAACGCATTTAATCTGGAAGGAAAAATCGCGCTGGTCACCGGCTGCAACACCGGTCTCGGCCAGGGTATGGCGCTGGGGCTGGCGCAGGCCGGCTGCGATATCGTCGGGGTCAACCGCGACGATCCTACGGAAACGCAGCAGCGCGTCGAGGCGCTGGGCCGTCGCTTCTGGTCGCTTCAGGCGGATCTGATCCAGACGGAACAGGTGCCAGGCGTGGTCGAGCAGGCGGTGGCCGCCGCCGGCAGAATCGATATTCTGGTCAATAACGCCGGGATCATCCGCCGCGAAGACGCGCTCAATTTCAGCGAGCAGGACTGGGATGATGTGATGAACATCAACAGCAAAAGCGTTTTCTTCCTGTCGCAGCAGGTTGCGCGCCAGTTTATCGCTCAGGGCAGCGGCGGCAAGATCATCAATATCGCCTCTATGCTGTCGTTCCAGGGCGGCATCCGCGTGCCCTCGTACACCGCGTCGAAAAGCGCGGTAATGGGGCTGACGCGCCTGATGGCAAACGAGTGGGCGAAACACGGCATCAATGTTAACGCTATTGCGCCGGGCTATATGGCCACCAACAATACCGAGCAGCTGCGCAGCGACGAAGGCCGCAGCGCGGAGATTCTGGGGCGTATTCCCGCCGCCCGCTGGGGCGTGCCGGAGGATATGATGGGGCCGGTGGTGTTCCTGGCGTCCGCCGCCTCTGACTATGTTAACGGCTATACGCTGGCCGTCGACGGCGGCTGGCTGGCGCGCTAAGCCTTTCTTGCCTGACGACACGGCGGCGTCCTGCCGCTGTGTCGTGAAAAAATTCACGCCTCGTTACAGCGTCACAACTTCTCATTTACTGGATAAATCCCTATACTGGATGCATCGACAGTTTGCAGCCAGGTTTTATCATGACGGGCGAAGGCCACGTAATTTTCGCTATTGCCACCGCTATTTTTGCCAAGCGCGCGGAGCTGACGCCCGTGCTGGCGCAGGCTGACTGGTGGCACCTTATCTCCGCCTCGCTGCTCACCTGCCTGCTGCCTGATATCGATCACCCTAAGTCGCTGCTCGGCCAGCGGCTGAAGTGGCTCTCTTATCCTATCGCGCGCGCCTTTGGCCATCGCGGCTTTACCCATAGCCTGCTGGCGGTAGCGGCCAGCCTGTGGCTGTTTCAGATTAACGTGCCGGACGACTGGCTGCTGCCTGCGGATGTGCTGCAGGGCATGACGCTTGGCTATCTCAGCCATATCGTGGCGGATATGCTGACGCCCGCCGGCGTGCCGCTGCTGTGGCCGTGCCGCTGGCGCTTTCGCCTGCCTATTCTCAGAAGCCAGAAAGGCAACCAGCTGGAGCGCACGCTCTGCCTGGCGCTGGTGGGCTACGCGCTCTGGTTTCCGCCGGGCGCGCCCTCTTTTGGTGCGCAAGGGTGGCCGTCGCAGCTCTTCGATACGTTGCAAAACGGCGTTTCCCGACTGATTTCCACGCAAAAAGCGCATTAAAGCAGCAGAAAGCGCTGTCTGGTTATAAGCCATTCCATTTGGATATAAGTGAGCGCGCAGGCGAGCTGGTAACATACCGGCACTTAATTCGTGCGTCACATTATCTGGCGTGCCGGCGCGGCGTGCGCAGCCGGACGTTCTCTCTGGAGCCAATATGGATCTACCTCTGATACTTAATCTCGTGGCCTTCGTCGCGCTGCTGCTGCTGCTGTCGCGCCTTGGCCGTCAAGGCTGGAGCCTGTCGAAAAAGGTGCTGGTCGGCCTGGTGATCGGCGTACTGTTCGGACTGGCGCTGCAGGCGATTTACGGTCAGCAGAGCGAGGTGCTGAAAACCTCTATTAGCTGGTTCAATATTGTCGGCAACGGCTACGTGCAGCTGCTGCAGATGATTGTCATGCCGCTGGTGTTCGCCTCGATCCTCAGCGCGGTGGCGCGTCTGCATAACGCCTCGTCGCTGGGCAAAATCAGCCTGCTGACCATCGGCGTGCTGCTGGTGACCACGGCTATCTCGGCGTTGGTCGGCGTTTTCGTCACCGGCCTGTTCCATCTCAGCGCCGAGGGTCTGGTACAGGGCGCGCAGGAGAGCGCGCGTCTGGCCGCCATCCAGAGCAACTATGCGGGCAAAGTGGCGGATCTGACCGTTCCTCAGCTGCTGCTCTCGTTTGTGCCGAAAAACCCGTTCGCCGATCTGACCGGCGCCAGCCCGACCTCGATCATCAGCGTGGTGATCTTCGCCGCCTTCCTCGGCGTCGCGGCGCTGCAGCTGCTGAATGATGACGCCGCCAAAGGCGAGCGCGTGCTGGTGGCGATCGACACCCTGCAGTCCTGGGTGATGAAGCTGGTGCGCCTGATCATGAAGCTGACCCCCTACGGCGTGCTGGCGCTGATGACCAAAGTGGTCGCCGGCTCGAATCTGCAGGACATCATCAAGCTCGGCGGCTTTGTCGTCGCCTCCTATCTGGGGCTGGCGATTATGTTCGGCGTGCATGCGCTGCTGCTGTCGGTCAACGGCATCAATCCGCTGCGCTTCTTCCGCAAGGTGTGGCCGGTGATCACCTTCGCCTTTACCAGCCGCTCCAGCGCCGCGAGCATTCCGCTGAATGTGGAAACCCAGACGCGTCGCCTGGGCGTGCCGGAGTCTATCGCCAGCTTCTCCGCCTCTTTTGGCGCCACTATTGGTCAGAACGGCTGCGCCGGCCTCTATCCGACGATGCTGGCGGTGATGGTCGCGCCGACGGTCGGCATTAACCCGTTCGATCCGGTCTGGATCGCCACGCTGGTCGGCATCGTTACCCTGAGTTCGGCGGGCGTCGCAGGCGTCGGCGGCGGCGCGACCTTTGCCGCGCTGATCGTGCTGCCGGCCATGGGCCTGCCGGTGACGCTGGTCGCCCTGCTGATCTCTATCGAACCGCTGATCGATATGGGCCGCACTGCGCTTAACGTCAACGGCGCGATGACCGCCGGCTCGCTCACCAGCCGCTGGCTCGGTCTGACCGACAAAGCGGTGCTGGAGAGTGACGAACAGGCCGAGCTGGCGCACCGCTAAGCGCTCGCTTCGCCAACTGAAACCGGGCCGCTGCGCCCGGTTTTTTTATGCCCGCACTTCACAATCCGCCCCCCTTTATGGCGGCCCCGTTAAGAAAGCGTTAAGCGTGGTAAAGAGAGGAAAAAGTCGCGCCTCTGCGCTTGTTTTTTCGACGGAAAAAGCGAATGCTGCTGGCAGTTATCGCAGGAGAAAACCCATGAAAAAAGTTATCGCCTCACTGCTGGCGTTAACGCTGTTGTCGCCAGCCATTGTCTCTGCTCATCCCGGCGGTTGGGGTCCCGGCCCTGGCCCGCACTGGGGCGGTCCCGGTCGCGGCTGGGGTGGTCCCGGCCCGCTGCGCTTCCTGCCTGAAGCGGCCACCGCGGTGCTGATCGGCGGTCTGACCTACTATATGCTCAACGGCGCCTACTATCAGCGTCAGGGCGAAAACTACGTGGTGGTGCAACCGCCAGCGGAGCCGGGCAGCGCAATGCGCGTGCTGGACTTTAACGGCCGTCGCTTCTACGTGCAGGAAGGCCACTACTATCAGCGCGACATTAACGGCGAATATATCGAAGTGCCGCGTCCCGCCGGCCTGTAAAAACCGCCTAACGAAAAACGGCCCGTCAATGACGGGCCGTTTGCTATTCTGTGGGGTCGCGGCTTACTGCGCAGCCTGCGGATCGGTGTCGTAATCTTTACAGCTCTGGAAGCCGTAGTTCATCACGCGACCGGTGTCGCTGTAGCTGACGAAGTAGGTCTGCGGTTTGCCGTCACGCTCGCCCAGTACATAGGTCTGGCAGGTGCCGCGCGCGTGGACCATGGTGATTTCCGTGGAAGCCGGTCCCGCAATCTGGCGCACCTGATCGCGCGTCATGCCTTTTTTCACATCCTTAACTACCGGCTTGCTGACGTAGCTCTCAGCACGATCGTAAGCCGTACAACCAGACAGTGCGGCCAGCGCCAGCGCCGCAGCGATACATCCCATTGCTTTTTTCATCTTGTTGTTCCTCATTGTATAGTCCATGTGAGCATAAGCCTGGAACATAAAAGCAGATTAATCAACTTTATGGCGCGTTTTTAAGTTGAGTCTGAAACGTCAGGTTAGCGTAAAAAAGCTGTTCTTATGGCGATCGACCCGTATAATCCGGCGCGAGAATAAGCACTCTCAAAACTAGTTTCGGAGGCGAGATGAACAAACAGCGTGAAGCGCGCGATGCGCGACATCGTACCCGCCAGGATGAAATCATCGCGGCGGCGCGCCGCTGTTTTCGTCAGTCGGGCTTTCACGCCGCCAGCATGGCGCAGCTCGCCAGCGCCGCCAGCCTGAGCGTCGGGCAGATCTACCGCTACTTTCCCAGTAAAGACGCGCTGATCGAAGAGATGGTCACGCGTATCGTCGACAGCCGCGTGGCGGCGATGAGCGAACAGACCGACGCCAGCCATCTCGCCGATATGATTGCCCGTCGCGACACCCTGAACGAAGAGGATGAGATGCTGATGCTGGAGGTGGCCGCCGAAGCGAGCCGCAATCCGCGCGTCGCCGAGATCCTGCAAACCGCCGAAACGCGGCTGTTTCACAACGCCTGTGAAAAAATGCGCGTCGACTATCCGCACCTCAGCGACGCGCAGCGCGCCGCCTGCGTTGAAGTGCTGGCAGTGCTGGTGGAAGGCACCGCGTTTCGCCGCCTGACGACGCAGAAAGCGTCAGCGGACCTGCTTCATACCCTCTACAAACAGATGATCCACGACTTAGTTAAGCCCTCAGAGGACAAATGACACCTGCACTAAATAACCGACTGGTCTATGCCATCACGCTAGGCCTGCTGGCGGCGCTCGGCCCGCTCTGCATCGATCTCTACCTTCCCGCGCTGCCTGAGCTGGCGCGCGATCTCCATACCTCGACCGCCACCGCGCAGCTGAGCCTGACCGCCGGCCTGCTCGGGCTGGGCGCGGGGCAGCTGCTGTTCGGGCCGATGAGCGATAAGTTCGGCCGTCTGCGCCCGCTAACGCTCTCGCTGATCCTGCTGTTTATCGCCTCCATCGGCTGCGCGCTGGCGCAGGATATCCACCAGCTGCTGTTGGCGCGCCTGTTTGAAGGCCTGGCGGGCGCGGGCGGCGCGGTGCTGTCGCGCGCGGTGGCGCGTGATATGTACAGCGGGCATGAGCTGACGCGCTTTTTCGCCCTGCTGATGCTGGTCAACGGCCTGGCGCCGATTGGCGCGCCGGTGCTGGGCGGCGTGCTGATGACGGTGCTTAACTGGCGCGGCATCTTCGCGGTGCTGGGCGCGACGGCGCTGCTGCTGATCCTGCTGGCGCGCTGGAAGCTGCATGAAACCCTGCCGCCTGAACGCCGCAGCCAGGGCTCGGTCTTTTCCGCCTGGGCGGCGCTGGGCCAGGTGATCGTCCATCGTCCCTTTATGGGCTTCTGTTTGACGCAGGCGTTTATGATGTCGGGCATGTTCGCCTATATCGGCGCCTCGCCGTTCGTGCTGCAGCAGATTTATGGCCTGTCGCCGCAGGCGTTTAGCTTCTGCTTCGCCGCGAACGGTGTCGGCCTGGTGATCGCTTCGCAGACCAGCGCGCGCCTCTGCCCGCTCTGGGGCGAGTATCGCGTGCTGAAAGGCGGCCTGACGCTGGCGTTCGTCGCCTCCAGCCTGCTGCTGCTGGCGGGTATCACCGGCGCGCCGCTGCCGCTGGTGCTGGTCGCGCTCTTCTTCACTATCGCCAGCAACGGGGTGATCGCCACCACCGCCTCCTCGCTGGCGATGCAGAGCCAGGGCCATCGCGCCGGCAGCGCCTCGGCGGTGATCGGCGTCTGCATGTTCTCGCTCGGCGCCATCGCCGTGCCCGTGACCGGGCTGGGCGGCACCTCGCTGCTCAGCATGACCGGCACCATCTTCGGCTGCTTTATGCTGGCGATCCTGATGTTTATTTTCCTGGCGCAGAAACCGGCGCCGCGCGGATAAACTGCCTGATATGGCAATGGTTAACCGGAAACAACCGGCGCTTTGGCTTGTTGTTTTCGGCGATGCACGTTAGCTTTAATAAAAGGTTCGCACGGGCCGACAGGCCTCTGACTCGAGGAGAGATTCATGTCACTGCAGCAGGAAATCATTACCGCACTCGGCGTTAGCCCTGAAATCGACGCGCAGCAGGAAATTCGCCGCAGCGTCGATTTCCTCAAAAGCTATCTGAAGCGCAATCCGTTTTTGAAAACGCTGGTGCTGGGCATTAGCGGCGGCCAGGACTCGACGCTGGCGGGCAAGCTGTCACAGCTCGCCATTAGCGAACTGCGCGAAGAGAGCGGCGACAGCGCCTATGCCTTTATCGCCGTGCGTCTGCCCTATGGCGTGCAGGCGGATGAGCAGGACTGTCAGGACGCGCTGGCGTTTATCCAGCCGGATCGCTCGCTGGTGGTCAATATCAAAGAGTCGGTGCTGGCCAGCGAACGCGCGCTGCGCGAGGCGGGCATTGAACTCTCTGACTTTGTGCGCGGCAATGAAAAAGCGCGCGAGCGTATGAAGGCGCAGTACAGCATTGCCGGCATGAGCAAAGGCCTGGTGGTGGGCACCGACCATGCGGCGGAAGCGGTGACCGGCTTCTTCACCAAATATGGCGACGGCGGCACCGACATCAACCCACTGTTCCGTCTGAATAAGCGCCAGGGCAAGCTGCTGCTGAAAACCCTCGGCTGCCCGGAGCATCTCTACCTGAAACGTCCGACGGCGGATCTGGAAGACGATCGTCCTGGCCTGGAGGATGAAGTCGCGCTCGGCGTCACCTATGAGATGATTGACGACTATCTGGAAGGCAAAAGCGTCGCGCCGGAAACGGCGAAAATCATCGAAAACTGGTATCAGAAAACCGAGCACAAACGTCGCCCACCGATTACGGTGTTCGACGATTTCTGGAAATAACGCCCTTTTCCCCTGCTTACCGGCAGGGGAAATGTTTTCCCGCCTGAATGTTCACCGATTAACCCGCTGGCGAAAGCCTGAACAGACTGATATGCTGTATGAATACACAGTTACAGGAGTCTGTCTTGGTTCGACGTGCCGCCACGCACCGCCTCGAGTTCGACGCGGCTGCCATCTACGAATATCCCGAACACCTGCGCGAATGGCTGGACGGTTTGCCCAATCAGCCGGGCGTCTACACCTTTCACGGCGACAGCGAGACGCTGCCGCTCTATATCGGGAAAAGCATTAATCTGCGATCGCGGGTGATGTCCCATTTTCGCACGCCGGAAGAGGCGCGTATGCTGCGCCAGGCGCGGCGCGTCAGCTGGATCCCCACCGCCGGCGATCTCGGCGCGCTGCTGCTGGAAGCGCAGATGATCAAAACGCAGCAGCCGCTGTTCAACAAGCGCCTGCGCAAAAATCGCCAGCTCTGCTCGATTCAGATCGCCGAGGGCAAGCCCGAAGTGGTTTACGCGCGCGACGTCGACTTTTCCCACTCGCCCAATTTGTTCGGCCTCTACCGCAGCCGCCATAAGGCGCTGGAGACGCTGAAATATCTCGCCGACGAGCATCAGCTCTGTCACGGGCTGCTCGGGCTGGAGAAGCTGAGCGCCAACCGCGCCTGTTTCCGCGCCGCGCTGCGCCGCTGCGCCGGCGCCTGCTGCGGCCGCGAGACGCTGGACGACCATCAGGCGCGCCTGCTGGAGGCGCTGGAAAGCGTGCGGGTAATCTGCTGGCCGTGGCAGGGTCCGGTGGCGCTGATCGAGGAAGGCAAGCTAATGACGCAGATCCACGTTATCGATCACTGGTTCTATCTGGGGTCGGTTAACAGTATGGAAGAGGCGCGCCGGCTGAAGCGCGCGCCGAGCGGCTTCGATCACGACGGCTATAAAATTTTGTGTCGGCCGCTGCTCTCCGGCCACTATCCCATCGAGCCCTTATAAAAAAACCGCCGACGCTGCCCAGTCTCTTTTGGTAGCTGGACAACGTCGGCGGTCTCACTGCCTTAATTCAGCGGATTATTCAGCCGGCGGCGGTGCCATTTTGCCGTCACGCGGGCCTTTCTCGGTCAGACGCTTTTCAAAATTGGCGTTGTACTGCTTTTTCTGCTCCGGCGTCAGCACGTTATAGAGCTTGTTCTGGGTTTCCATCATCGCCACCGCGCGCTCTTTCGCGTCTGCGGTCATTTTCTCTGCCTGCGCTTCCGCTTTGGCGCGGTCGAAGCTGTCAGAGGCGATAATCGCGTGGCCGGCGCGGCGCTCTTCCAGCGACGGACGTTTAAACTCTTTATGGCTCTCTTTCATGATGTCGCGGATCTGGGTCTTCTGCGCGTCAGTCAGGTTGAGGCCTTTGAACATCATCATGCCGTGGTGCATCGGTGGCTTATGCATCGGCTTTTCGCTGCCGGCCGGCGGCGGCGTCAGGTTGTCGGCCGCTGCGTGCACCGCGCTTGCCGCACCGAATGCCAGAGTAGAAGCCAGAATCAGGGAAGTCAGTTTACGCATAATAGTGTCCTTATCATTCAGTTAATGACGACAGCAGCCTGTCGCGTCTTCGAGAACAAGATTACGCTGCTGAATGTCAATCACTCAGAGAGTGAGTAAAGCCGTGAAAGCATAAAAGACAACATTCGGCCAATCATGGAGAGAATGAGAAGAATTGCGTGAGGAATTGCAAAAGAGTATGAATTTAAAGCGAATATGGCAGGAATAGTGGAGGAGTGTAAGGGTTACGGCAGCAAAGCGGAAGGAAAATCCCGCACCTGCCGCCGTTTTTTTCGTCAGCGCGGCAGCGCCTCGGCTGGCGCGCCCTCCTCCACCAGCATTAGCCCGGCGCGCAGCCCCAGCGCCACGCCAGGATTGGGAAACAGCACACACTCGCGCGCCTGCTGCACCACGTATTGCGTCTCGCCATCCTCCGCCAGCAGCGTGCCCTGGGGAAAGGCGGTGAAGTTGCGCGTCTCTGCGTCCATATGCAGTTTGAACCGCTCGCTGAGTCGGGTGATCTGCTGCACCACCCGGTAGCGGCGCGGCGTCTGCTGCGGCGCCGGCAGCGGCGCGCCGCTCAGCAACGCGGTCAGCGCCTGCTGCGCGGCGGCGAACTGGGTCAGGTCGTTGGCGCCGAACGGCAGCGCTTTGCCCAGCTCCAGCGTGCAGCTGGCGGCGTTAAAGGTGGCGCAGCTAAAGTGGGTGAAGGTGCCGCCGGGCGCGGTGTGGTACACCAGCGCCTCCAGCCCCGCCGCCGCGAGCCAGTGAAGAAAGGCGTCCGGCCAGGGCTGGGGATTAAGCGGCAGCACGCCAAAGCGCGTATGCCAGGAGCCGCGAATGGCGGTATGCAGATCGAGATGCCAGCGCGGCTGATCCTCTTTGCATCCCTGCAGCCAGAAGGCTTCTATCGCCTGCTCCAGGCGCAGCGCGCGCCGCGCCTCGTCACAGTCGTCAATCTGCTGCCAGCGTCCGCCGAACAGGCGATTGACGTCATGGCGCAGGTAGCGCTTGTTGGCGCGCAGCGCGGCAGGGTTGCCGAGGATCGCCAGCACGCGATGGCGCAGCGCCATTTCGCCGCGCAGCAGCGCGCCGATAAGGCTGTTCATGATCTCAACCGGCGCGGTCTCGTTGCCGTGAATACCCGCCGACAGCACCAGCGCCTGCCGCGGGTCGCTGAGGGGATCGAGCTGAAGAATACCGTGATCGTGCCACTGCCAGCGCAACCAGGGCGTCTCGCCGCATCGCTGACGCGGCGCCTCCCCTGACAGCGTTTGCTGAAGAAAATCGTGCATAGCTACTCCTGTCTGCGATGAAAAGCGCCGTTCCCGCTACTGCTGAAACGCATATACGCTGCCTAAGTCCAGCAGCCGCGTCAGCTCGTCCAGCGCGTCGCGCCCCTCGATCAGCAGCTGCGGATCCGCCAGATCTGCCTGCGTCAGGCGGTCGCGGTAGTGGCGATCCACCCAGCCGTTGAGCGTGGCGAACAGGCGATCGTCCATCATTACCGCCGGGTTCAGCGCCTGCTGCTCCTGCGGCGTCAGCACCACGCGCAGCCGCAGACAGGCGGGGCCGCCGCCGTTGTGCATGCTTTCGCGCAGATCGAAGCTGAGCAGCTCGCGCAGCGGTCCGCCCTGCTCCAGCTGTTCGTTCAGGTAATCCCAGACGCCCCCATGCTGGCGCGACTCCTCTGGCAGCACCAGCAGCATCGCGCCATCTTCGCGCGTCAGCAGCTGGCTGTTAAACAGATAGGTGCTGACCGCGTCCGCCACCGAGACGCGGCTGGCGGGCACTTCGATAGCGGTAAAGCCCGGCACGCGCTGCTGCAGCGTCGCCAGCAGCGCCGGCTGATCGACAAACGCCTGCTGATGGCAGAACAGCACCTCACGGTTGCTCACCGCGATAACGTCATTGTGAAACACGCCCTGATCGATCACCTGCGGATTCTGCTGGGCAAAGAGCGTGTGGCGCTCGTCCAGCTGATGCAGTCGGGCGACCGCCTGGCTCGCCTGCAGCGTCTGCCGCGCGGGATAGCGTCCCGGCGCGCTGCCGCCGTTATCGTCGCGCCCGTAAACGAACAGCTGCAGGCTGCGTTCGCCATACGCCGTGCCGAGGCGGTTATGGTTGGCGGCCCCTTCGTCGCCGAACAGCGCCGACTGCGGCAGCGCGTCGTGCACGGCGAAGCGCTGCGGATCGCGAAAGATAGCGCGCAGCAGCCGGGCGGTCTGCGGCGCCTCCATGGCGCGATGGAATTTGTTATTCAGGTTCGCCACGGTGAAGTGCAGCCGTCCGTCGGCGCTGTCGGCCGAGGGCGACACCGTCGCCGCGTTGGCGACCCACATCGCCGAGGCGGAACTCACCGCCGACAGCAGCCCTGGCGAGCGTTTCGCCGCCTGCGCCAGCACCTGCGCATCGCTGCCGCTAAAGCCGAGCTGGCGCAGCAGCGGCAGATTGGGCCGCTCATGCGGCGGGATCACCCCCTGCAAAAAGCCGCGATCTGCCAGCGCTTTCATCTTCAGCAGCCCCTGCTTCGCTGCCAGCCGCGGATTCGACGGCTGATGCTGGTGGCGCGTCGAGGCTTCATTGCCGAACGATAATCCGGCGTAGTGGTGCGTCAGGCCCACCAGCCCGTCGAAGTTCGCTTCAACTGTTTTCATGCCTGCTCCTCGCGCGCCGAGAAATCGAGCCCCGGCGAGAGCGCGGCGGGCAGCGTCAGGTCAGGCGTCTCCAGCGACGCCATCGGCCAGGCGCAGTAGTCCGCTGCATACCAGGCGCTGGCGCGATGGTTGCCGGAGGCGCCGATGCCGCCGAACGGCGCGCTGCTTGCCGCGCCGGTCAGCGGTTTATTCCAGTTGACGATGCCGGCGCGCGCCTCCAGCAGCAGCTGGTCGAACTGAGCGCGTGAGGGTGAGATCAGGCCGCATGAGAGGCCGTAGCGCGTGTCATTGGCGAGGCGGATCGCCTCATCAAAGCGATCGTAGCGGATGACGTTCAGCAGCGGGCCGAACACCTCTTCGTCCGGCAGCCCGCTTACCTGGGTAACGTCAATAATGCCCGGCGTCAGCAGCGCCGCGCCGCGTCGCGGCCAGCGCATCTCCAGCAGCGGCCTGCCGCCGAGCGCGACGCGCTGCTGCCACGCCTGATAAATTTTTTCCGCCGCCTCGACAGAGATCACGCTGCCCATAAAGGGCTGCGGGTCGGCGTTCCACGCGTCAGGCTGCAGCCGCGCGCTCACGTCCACCAGCCGCTGCAGAAAGGCGTCGCCCGCCGCGCCGCGCCTCACCAGCAGACGGCGCGCGCAGGTGCAGCGCTGCCCGGCGGTAATAAACGCGGACTGAATGGCGATATGCACCGCCGCGTCGATATCAGCGGGATCCTCGACAATCAGCGCGTTGTTGCCGCCCATTTCCAGCGCCAGCATCTTCTCTGGCTGTCCGGCGAACTGGCGATGCAGCTGATAGCCGGTGCCCGCGCTGCCGGTAAAGAGCACGCCGTCGATCTGCGCCTCTGCCGCCAGCGCCTGGCCGGTGGCGCGCGCCCCCTGCAGCAGGGCCAGCACGCCGCGCGGCAGTCCCGCCTCCAGCCAGAGCCGCACGGTTTTTTCCGCCGTCAGTGGCGTCAGCTCGCTCGGCTTGAACAGTACGCAGTTGCCCGCCAGCAGCGCCGGCACGATATGGCCGTTAGGTAGATGACCGGGAAAGTTATAGGGGCCGAACACCGCCAGCACGCCGTGCGGCCGATGGCGCAGCGAACTTTCGCCTTCGTGCTGTTCGCCGGTGCGCGTGTGGAAAGCCTTTACCGAGATAGCGACCTTATTGATCATCGCCTGCACTTCGGTCAGCGCCTCCCAGCGCGGCTTGCCGGTTTCGGCGGCGATGGTTTCCGCCAGCTCGGTTTTACTGCTTTCCAGCCGCGCGGCGAACCGCTCCGCCAGCGCCTGGCGCTCGGCGAAGGGCCGCCGCGCCCACGCGGGAAACGCCTCGCGGGCGGCGGCGGCGGCCTGCGCAATCTGCTCTGCCGTGGCGGCGTTGCCCTGCCACAGGGTGTCGCCGGAAACCGGATCGATTTTATGCAGGGGGTCGCCCTGGCCCGGCAGCCATTCGCCGTTAATCATCTGCGTCATGCTCTTTTCTCCTCGCCGCCCAGCGTCACCACGCGCAGGCTGTCGCCTGACTGCACGCGCAGTGCCCTGAGCTGATGCTCATTCAGCACCACGTCGTGCTGCTCAATACGCGCCGGCAGCAGCGCGACGCGGAAATGGTGGTAGTCCAGATTCGCCACCAGACAGAGCGGCGCATAAGGGTCCGGCTCGCCGAGCGCCGCGCTGCGCACGTGGCTTTTGCGAATGGCGCGAATGTCGTCGATTTCGCACTCCAGCGTCGGGCCGCCGTCAAAGATGTCGATATAGTTGCGGTAGCGGAAGCCTTCTGCCTCCAGCACCGCGCGCGCGGGCGCGGTTTTCTCATGCACCTGGCCAATCACCGCCTTCGCCTCGGGCGAGAGATAGTCAATATAGAGCGGATGCTTCGGCATCAGTTCGGCGATAAACGCCTTCTGGCCGGTGCCGCTGAGAAAGTCCGCCTTGCGAAACTCCATTGAGAAAAAGCGGCTGCCGACGCTCTCCCAGAACGGCGAATGCCCTTCGTCGTCGCTGACGCCGCGCATCTCCGCCACCACGCGATCCATAAACAGCTGGCGAAAATTGGCCATAAACAAAAAGCGCGACTTCGACAGCAGATAGCCGTTTTTACCGTCGCGGTAGTCGGGATCGAGAAACAGGGTGCAGAGTTCGCTGCTGCCGGTGTGGTCGTTGCTCAGCGACAGCGTCGGCAGCGCCGCGTAGACGTTTAGCTCTTTCGAGGCGTGCACCTGGGTGCCGACGCGAAAATTGTACCAGGGCTCCTGCAGCCCGACCGCCACCTCAATGGCGCAGATGCCTACGGCGCGGTTATCTTCGCTGTCCGCCAGCACAAAGACGTAGCCCTGTTCGGCGCGCGGCAGCGCATCCTGCCAGGTTTGCAGCGATCGCTCGATGCGCGCCTGTAGAGTTGGACTGTCCACCGGCAGCGAGGTCAGGCCGCCGCCGGTTTTCGCCGCCAGCGCCAGCAGCTGCGCCAGATCGTCATGTTCAACCGGGCGTATTACCATCATGATGTCGATCCTCGCGCCAGGTGTTCGCAGGCGACGGCAAAGCGCGCCATGCCGGTTTTCACCTCTTCTTCACTGATATTTAACGCGGGCGCGAAGCGCACCACGTTCGCGCCGGCGATTAGCACCATTACGCCCTGCTCGGCGGCGGCCAGGTTAAACTGCTTCGCCTTGCCGGCGTAGTCATCATTCAGCACCGCGCCGATCAGCAGACCAAGGCCGCGCACCTCTTTAAACAGATGCAGCCGCTGGTTGATCTCCTCCAGCGCCTCGACGATCCAGCGATGGCGCTCCATTACGCCCGCCAGCGTGACGGGCTGGTTGATCAGCTCCAGCACCTTGCCCGCCACCGCGCCCGCCAGCGGATTGCCGCCGTAGGTGGTGCCGTGGGTGCCGACGTTCATCACCTGCGCCAGATCCTCGCGGGTCAGCATTGCGCCGATGGGAAAACCGCCGCCTAACGCTTTGGCGGTGGTCAGCACGTCCGGGGTGACGCCGTAGTGCATATAGGCGTAAAGCGACCCGGTGCGGCCCACCCCGCTCTGCACTTCGTCAAAAATCAGCAGCGCCTGGTGTCGATCGCAGAGTTCGCGCAGGCCGCGCAAAAAGGCGGGATCGGCGGGCAGCACGCCGCCTTCCCCCTGAATCGGTTCGACAATCACCGCGCAGGTATTGTCGTCAATCAGCTGCGCCGCCGCCTCCAGGTCGTTAAACGGGGTATGGCGAATATCGGGCGGCAGCGGGGCGAAATCTTTTGAGTAGGCGGGCTGGCCGCCGGCGGACACGGTAAACAGCGTGCGGCCATGGAAGGCGTTATTAAAGGCGACAATGGTGCTTTTCTGCGCGCCGTAACGATCGTGCGCGGTTTTGCGCGCCAGCTTAAGCGCCGCCTCGTTGGCTTCGGCGCCGGAGTTGCAGAAGAAGACGCGGTCAGCGAAGGTGGCGTCGATCAGCTGCTTCGCCAGGCGCAAAATCGGCTCGTTGGTGTAGCCGTTGCCGGTATGCCACAGGCGCGCCGCCTGTTCGGTCAGCGCCTGCTGCAGCGCCGGATGCGCATGGCCCAGCGCGTTAACGGCGATGCCGCCGGCAAAGTCGATATACTCCTTGCCGTTCTGATCCCAGAGCGTCGATCCCGCAGCGCGTACCGGGACAAAGTTCGCTGGCGCATAGACCGGCACCATCCATTGATCGAAATCGTGACGCGAAACCTGCAGTGACATAACTGTTTCTCCTGCCTTCCCGCCCGGCGCGCCGGTGAGTAAAGCGAATGTTTTAAATTTGTGAAATCGGGGTAAACGCAGCCCTACTCTAGATTGCAGCTAACGTGCCAGCCAAGCGAAGAAATGCATAAAAGCCTCGATGCAACGGAATATCAACAGGTTACGCAACGACGCTATTCACTTAAAATGAATAGATAGTGAATAATTTTGCTGGCGCCGCGCTTGCGCCGCACAATGCGCAGCGGATTTATGCACTCGCCGGAGTAAATGTTGCTTTTGTGATCGCTCCTGACTTTTATGGCCGCTTTCGGGCAATTTACGCACCCTGGCGGTGCGTGCTGCCCTGTTAACGCGCAGCGCAGGCAAAAAAATAAGGCGGCCCCGCGTCAGAAATAATGCGCACAACCTTTTTCATCACGCGCAAATAAAGCAACCGATAAAAGAAAAGGCTATTTTTTGAACAGAAACGGATAATAAATGATGAGCGCCAACACAATTATTGCTGACGTTATTATCAGGCCAGAAATAAACTACACCTGATCGGAAACAACTGTAAGCAGACTAATTATTAGAGCGTTATATTTATATTTTTCTTTGCACTTTTTTGGTTAAGCTTGATTTTCATCCGGGATTAGCTAGCGAATAACCTGCCGTTATGCGCAATAAGATAAAAGCCAGACCCACCCATAATAGTAGATAATTATCATAAAGTTAAAATAAAATAATCTGCCTGAACATTTCTGTCTGACCAGCTGGCGCAATCCCGTCTGATGCACAACCATTGCACCACAAAGAGGAAAACCTGCATAGAAATATTTAGTTACACTTATTGCACTAGGTCAATTTATCCTTTTGTGTCATTTTTCTTTCACCCCAGATAGCGGGGAATAATAACTTACAAAGACAGGGTAAATATAAATGATGAAGCGCGCTTTACTGGCGACGGTGGTGTCGTCCATGCTCGGAATATCTGCCGGTCAGGCAGCAGAAATTTATAATAAAGATGGCAACAAGCTCGATTTAGTCGGGAAAATTAACGTCTCGCACCTGTTTTCAGACGACAGCAACAATGACGGTGATACCTCCTCTTATGCCCGTCTGGGCTTTAAGGGCGAGACGAAAATCACCGACCAGCTCACCGGCTACGGCTTCTGGCAGTATCAGTACAGCCTGCGCAACTCTGAAGGCAGCGACGCCCAGACCGGCAACCGCACTCGCCTGGGCTACGCCGGCCTGAAGTTCGGCAAGGCGGGCTCGCTGGACTACGGCCGCAACTACGGTCTGGTCTACGATTCACTGGCCTACACCGATATGCTGCCCTTCTTCGGCGGCGACTCAGGCTACACCGACGGCTTCCTCGCGGGCCGCTCTACCGGCGTGCTGACCTGGCGCAATAAAGATTTCTTTGGGCTGCTGAAGGGTCTGAACCTGGCGGCGCAGTATGAAGGCAAAAACGATCGCGCCGCTAACACCGACGGCGTACGCCGCTCTAACGGCGACGGCTATGCGCTCTCTGCCAGCTACGATACTGATTTCGGCCTGAGCATCAGCGGCGCTTACGCCAGCCTGGATCGCACCGAGGCGCAGAACGCGGCGGCGCGCGGTGACGGCGACAAAGCGCAGAACTGGGCGACGGCGGTGAAATATGACGCCAACCAGATCTACCTGGCGGCGATGTATGGCGAAACCCTGAACGCCACGCCGATCAGCGGCGGCTTCGCCAACAAGGCGCAAAACTTTGAAGCGGTGGCGCAGTACCAGTTCCTGAACGGTATCCGTCCGTCGCTGGCCTATGTCTCATCGAAGGGCAAAGAGATTGAAAATATCGGCGACGCCGACATCTTCAAATATGTCTCTGCTGGCGTCACCTACTACTTCAACAAGAACATGTCCACCTATGTGGAGTACAAGATCAACCTGCTTGACGACAATAACCCGCTCGGCCTGAAAACCGACGATATCACCGCCGTCGGTCTGATCTACCAGTTCTGAGTCGCTTTACCCTCACAGGCGCCCGGTTTGTGTCAGTCGGGCGCGCAAAGGCCGCGCAAGCGGCCTTTTTTTATCGCGTTACGTCAGCCGGTAGCGCACGTCGGGCCGCAGCGGCGTCGGCAGCGTCTCCTCTTCTCCCGCCATTTCGCGCAGGCTGATCTCGATATTGGCGCAGATCGCATCCATCGGCAGATGGTTGTTCTGATAGCCGAACGGCATCTCCAGCTCCTCCGCCAGCGTATCAAGCGACAAAAAGGTATAGGAGATAAACATCGACACCAGCGGCGTCATGTAGTGCAGATCGGGCGCCAGCGCGAACGGCAGCAGCGTGCAAAACAGGTAGACGGTGCGGTGCAGCAGCAGCCCGTAGGCGAACGGCACCGGCATGCTCGCCAGCCGCTCGCAGCCGCCGAGCACTGCCGCCAGCTGATTCAGGCTCTCGTCAATGTTGCTCCACACCAGATCGCTGATGTTGCCCTGACGGCGCTGATCCGCCAGCCAGTGCGACAACTGCAGATGCAGCATATTGGTCGGCGAACGGCGCGACAGCACCCATTCGGCCTCTTCGCCCAGCAGACGCTGCAGATCGGCGCGCGCATCGCTGCGCCGCAGCTGATGCTTCAGGCTGTAGCAGAACGCCAGCAGCAGCGCCTGGATGCGCGGCGCATCGTTGGGAAACAGCGCCAGCACCTGACGCTGCAGCGTGCGGCAGGCAATGAGCAGCGCGCCGAAAAAGTGGCGCGCCTCGCTAAAGCGTGCAAAGCAGACGCTGTTGCGAAAGCCGAGAAACACCGCGATAGAGACGCCGAGCAGGCTAAACGGCGCCAGCGTCAGCCGGATGCCGAGCGTCTCGTACCAGTTGAGCAGCCAGAGCGCCAGCAGCGACATCAGCAAATTGAGAAACAGACGAAACGAAATATCAGGCAGCACTGAGCCGTGCCAGGCGAACAAACGAACGAACCAGTGGCGATGGGGACGAACGATCATGATAGGCAGATGAAAAGGGATTTTGCGGCGATTCTGCGACTTTCCCGCGCGCCTGACCAGCGGAAAATTGTGACAATTGTCACAATTAATCGCTGACCAGGCAGACAGGTTACGCGCTGATACTGCCGCAGCGGGCAAGCATCGCCGCCACGGCGCGCGCGGCGTCAGGCTCATCCGGCGCGTAATAGAACTGAGCGCTGGTTTCACGGCGGCTGGCTGTCGCCACCTCAATCCAGGCCACCGCCTCGTCATGCGCATCCAGCAGGTTGAATCGGTCGACGCCGCCCGGCAGAGGATCGTCGGCTTGCAGGCGCAGGCGCTGGTGGCGCGCCTCTCTGGCCAGACACGCCTCAACGCCGGCGCGATGGCCGGAAAAGTAGCCGACGGTGGTTTCAGGATGGGCCGACACATGCCCCAGATCGACGCAGCCGCTGAGCAGGCAGGCGACAAAGGCGAGAGAGAGTGCTTTCATGATATCCCCCTTTAAGGCGTTAAGCGTAAAAAGGTGACTCTAGCGCACGCTGCGTCACGCTCGCCTCAACAACGCCTCAGGGCGCCATAATATCGAAGCGATCCCCTTCCTGCCCGTTATCGACCCGCATCGGCGACTGCACCGTCAGGGTGATCCAGTTGGAGGTGACGCGCTGCTGCTTATCATCCTCCAGCGTCACCGACAGACGGTACTCGTTGCTGGCGCCTGGGGAGTCGTCCCACGCGGGCACAATCAGGCTCCAGCCCTGCGGCTGGCTGTTATCCGCCGGCGGCGTCAGGCTCAGCGCCTGGGTGTCGCCCTGCCAGCTCACCGCCTTGATCGGGTTGCTGTGGCGGATCTGCAGCTTCAGCGGCAGGCTTTCGCCCGGCGTCAGCTGCCACGGCGGCGTGGCGAGAAACACCGACAGGGTTTTACGCTGGCGGAAATCGAGCACCGGCGTGTCTGAGCGGGTAACGCGGTCGTAGCGGCTGCCGCGTAGCGAGCGCGCCTCAGCGACATTGCTCGCTTCCAGCTGCTTGCTCAGCGCCACGCCGAAGCGGTAGTTGAGCTTCAGGCCGAGCTGATCCTGGGTTTCCCCCGCGCTGCTGGTTTTATGGCTGGCCGACAGCGTTACCAGCGGCACCGGCGTATAGGAGAGGCCGAGCGCCAGCGCGGAGGGATTGTGATAGCGGTTACCGCTGTGAAACAGATCGACGTTGTCGCCGAGATACTGCTCCCAGCTCAGCGACACGCCGAGCTGGCGGTAGAACGGCAGATAGCTCTGGGTGGTGATGTCATAGCCGCGCGCCATGCGCTGCTGCTGCGTCTCGCCGCTGTTCTTCCAGCTCCCCAACGGATGATAGTAGTTGGCAGAGAGGCGCAGATTTTCGTTCCAGGCTTCGGTGCCGAGCGAGGCGCGCTGCTGACCGATATCGACGCTGCGGTCGAGAAAGGCGTTGTAGCCAAGCAGCCAGTTCGGCGTCACCCAGCGCTGGCCCAGCCCGACGTTGCCCACCAGCCCGTCGCTGGTGTCGCGCAGCCCGACCTGGCTAAAGGTAAGATGGCTGCGCTGGTCCGACAGCGCGGTAAAGAGATCGCCGCCGGTGCCGGTAAAGCTGCCCTGCATATCCACCATCAGATCGAGCTGGGCGTTGCCGTAGGGCGAGAGCAGCGACTTCCCTTCGCTCTCGACGCGGTTCGCTACCTCGTCGCGGAAGTGGTTAAAGGCCCAAACGCCCGCCTGCTGGCCGAACGTGGTGTCGCTGTCGCCGTTCTGACTCGCTTCGCCGATGCTTTTCGCGATGGTGGCGAGCCGCTTATTCCACTCATCGTCGCTGCTGGCGTTGCCCAGCGCGGGCAGCGCCGCCAGCTGCTGCTGAAAGCGCGCCGGATCGTCGAAGGGCGCCTGCGCGACAGAAGGGGTTTCGGTGAAGGCCTGCGCGGCGGGCACGCTAATAAGCGCCGCCGCAGCGACCCGTAACCCTCTACCAGGCCAGAGAAGAAAAGGATAAAAAAGCATCAGAGGCACAATCTGTTTTTCAGCGTATTAACGAGACCTTGCTCACAAAACCAATAGCGTAACTTTAACACATCGTCATTATTATGCAGGCCGAAGCGGCAATATAGTGGGAAAAGCGGGCAAAAAAAGCGGGGAAACGCTGGGTAAACAGGCTGTTTACCCAGCGGATACGTCAGGAGAAAATCAGGCCGCCGTCGACGTTGATGGTCTGGCCGGTAATATAGCGCGCGTCCTCCGAGGCGAGGAACGCCACCAGTCCGGCAACATCCTCGGGCTGACCGGCGCGCTTCAGCGGAATGTTTTCGACCCACTCCGCCATCAGCTCGCCCTTGCCATAGGTTTTCTTCTCGCTGCTGAGGATCTCGCCCCAGACGCGATCGTTATAGTCCCACATCTCGCTTTCGATAATACCGGGACAGAAGGCGTTGACGGTGATATGCCAGGGCGCCAGCTCGAGTGCCAGGCTCTGGGTGATACCGATCACCCCCATCTTGCTCGCCGCGTAGTGCGGCGTATAGATAAAGCCCTGACGGCCCTGGCCCGACGAGGTATTGATTAAACTGCCGCGATTCTGCTGCACCATATATTTCGCCGCTTCGCGACAGCAGAGCCAGACGCCGGTGGTGTTGACCGCCAGCACTTTCTCAAAGTCCGCTTTCGGCATCGCGTCGAAGCGATCGATGGTGATCACCCCCGCGTTCTGAATTGAGACGTCGATGCGGCCAAAGCGGTCAAACGCCTGCTGGTAAAGCTGGCGCACCGCCTCTTCATCGGTGACGTCCGCCTGCAGCGCCAGGATCTCGCTGCCGTAGCGCGCCGCCAGCGTCTCGGCGGTGGCAAACACCCGCTCGGCGTTGGAGACCATCACCAGGTTTGCGCCGTCGCGTGCGAAGCGCTCGGCGATGCCGGCGCCGATGCCGCGACAGGCGCCGGTAATCACTACGGTTTGTCCTTGAAAATTACGCGTCATGTTGCCCTCCGCTTATCCATGACTCACTTTAGACAGGGGTGTCGACTGCTGCTTTTTTTCATGGCGACGCAGCAGCACCACTTTGCTTTGCAACCGTTGCTGGAACTGGTCGATCACCACGGCGGTGACGATCACCAGCCCTTTGATCACCATCTGCCAGAAATCGCTGACGCCCATCATCACCATGCCGTCGGCGAGAAAGACGATGACGAAGGCGCCGATAATCGAGCCAGAGACGCGGCCGCGTCCGCCCGCCAGCGCCGTGCCGCCCAGCACCGTGGCGCCGATGGCGTCCATCTCGAACATATTGCCGGTCATTGGATGGGCAGTTTGCAGCTGCGACGCCACCACCAGCCCCACCAGCCCGGCGCAGAGGCCGGAGAAGGCGTAGACGAAAATCTTCACCTTGACGATCGGCACGCCCGCCAGCCGCGCGGCCGACTCGTTGCCGCCGGTGGCGTAGATATAGCGTCCCAGCGGGGTTTTGCGCGTCAGGTAGAGGCCGAGCAGCAGAAAGCCCACCATCAGCCAGATCGGCAAGTAGACGCCGAGCAGCGTGCCGGAGCCGAGAAAGGCGAAGCCGGTGTTGCCGAGCGCCGGCAGGCCCACCAGGTTGGCGTAGGTGCTGCCGTCGTTGAACAGCAGCGCCGCGCCGCGCGCCACGTACATCATACCGAGGGTGCAAATAAAGGGCGCAACGCCGAGCCGGGTGATCACCGCGCCGTTCACCAGCCCGATAATCACGCCAAACACTGCTACCGCGAGGATCACCTCCGGCACGTTAAGGAACAGGGTGTTGCCGCCCCACAGCGGCACGCCGCTGGTGAGCAGCGCGCCCGCCACCATGCCGCAGATGCCCGCCACCGCGCCGACCGAGAGATCGATGCCGCCGGTGAGGATCACCAGCGTCATGCCGATGGCCAGCAGCCCGGTAATGGCGACGTGCTGGGTCATAATCAGCAGGTTCGACGGGGTAAGGAAGTTCGGCACCATCACGCTGAAAAAGCCGATGACAATCAGCAGCGCGATAAAGGTGCGCGCTTTCAGCAGGTACATATAGAGCAGGTATTTTTGGTTCATCATTTCTCCAGCAGGCGATCGCCCGTCATGCCTGTGAAACCGGCGGCTTAGTCATGCGGCGTCGAGGCCGTAATCAGTTTCTCGCGCGTGGCGTCGGCGCGGGATAAATCGGCGGTAATGCGTCCGTCGGCCATCACCAGCACGCGGTCCGCCAGCGCCATTACCTCATCCAGCTCGGACGAAGAGAACATCACCGCCAGCCCCTGCTGCGCCAGCGTGCCGATCAGGTGATAAACGTCGGTTTTTGCGCCAACGTCGATGCCGCGCGTCGGCTCATCCAGCAGCACCACCTGCGGCCCGGTCATCAGCGCCTTGCCCAGCACCACCTTCTGCTGGTTGCCGCCGCTCAGCGAGGTGATCGGCAGTTCGGGATCGCTGACCTTGATCGCCAGGTGCCCGATCATTTCGTCCACGCGCCGCTTCTCCTGCGCCGGACGCAGCAGCCGCAGCGCGCGGCGAAAGCCGCGCAGGCTGAGGTCGGTCAGGGTCATATTGGCGGTGATCGACATCAGCTGCACCACCCCTTCGCCCTGGCGATCCTCCGGCACCAGCGCGATGCCGCGCTTCAGCCGCTGCTGAAAGCTGCTGCGCTCCAGCGCGCTGCCCGCCAGCCGCACCTTGCCCGACTGACAGTGCATCAACCCGATCAGCCCCTTGAACAGCTCGGTGCGCCCGGCGCCCAGCAGGCCGTAAATGCCGATCACTTCCCCTTTGCGCAGCGAGAAGCTGACGTCGTTGAGGCGGTAGCCGCCGTTCTGGTGCAGCGCGGTCAGGCCGCTCACCTCCAGCACCGTCTCCCCCTGCGGCGCCGCCTGATAGTCGAAGTGCTTTTTCTTGTCGCCAACCATCTGCTCAATAATCCAGGGCACGCTGGCGTCGCGCACCTCGCGCTCGCTGATAAAGCGGCCGTCGCGGAAGATGGTGATGTGGTCGCCGATCTCCATCAGCTCCTCCAGCCGGTGGGAGATATAGATAATGGTGACGCCGCGCCGCTTCAGCTGGTCGATCACATTGAACAGCACCCGCACCTCTGACTGGCTGAGCGCGCTGGTCGGCTCGTCCATAATCAGCACGCGCGTATCTTTCGAGAGCGCGCGCGCGATCTCCACCAGCTGCTGATGGCCGATGCCCAGTTCGCCGAGCGGCGCGTAGGGGTCGACATCCAGCTCCAGCCGCTCCAGCAGCGACTTCGCCAGCGCATACTGATACTTCTCGTTGATGGTGCCGCGCTGGAAGAACTCGTTGGCGATAAAGATGTTGTCCATCACGTTCATATTGGGGAACAGGTTCAGCTCCTGAAAGATAATGCTAATGCCCTGTTTTTCCGCCTGATGGGTCGAGGCGAGCGTCACCGGCTGGCCGTCGAGCAGGATCTCGCCGCTGGAGGGCGTCTCCACGCCGGCCAGCATCTTCATCATGGTGGATTTGCCCGCGCCGTTTTCGCCGATCAGCACGTTGACCTTGTTGCGGTAGACGCGGTAGTTGACCTGATCGAGCGCGGTGACGCCGGGATAGATGCGCGACAAGTTGCGCGTCTCGATGATCACCTCGCTGACCGCGTCCGCTTGTGGATTATGCATAGCCGCTCCTTACTGCCGCGCGATGGCGACGGGCGTCACGTTCGGGATCTGCTGCGGCACGTCCCAGCTGCTGAACACGCCCATCAGCTGAACCCTGTCGCCGACCTTCGGTTTGAACGCCGCCATCATATCGGCGGCCTGCTGATTGATGGCGCGGCCGTAGTCGCCGAACAGCACCTGATCGTTGAAGTCCTGATAGCTGGCACCCTTGTAGGCGTCGCGCAGCGCGGTGCCGGGGATAATCGGGCCGGTCTGCACCGTTACGCTGTCGCCGGCGGCGGTTTTCACCGTCATGCGGCCGTTGCGCGAGGTGGTGTTGAGCGCCGTCACCTCACCGCTGACGCTGACGCTAAAGATGCAGGGATTTTCCGCCTGACTGCGGTAGCCCAGCGTGCGGCAGGCGGCGTCGAAATCTTTCTCTGCCTGCAGCGCCTGCAGCAGCGCTGCCGCCGGTTTCGCGTCGTGCTGCACCTGCGGCACCAGCTGCTCGCGCCAGGTCTGGGCGATATTCGCCATTTTCGGGTTGGGCGGATTTTTCAGATCCGCCAGCTCCTGCTGCGACACAATGCGGCAACCGCCGAGCACCATCATCGGCAGCAGAAGCCAGAGTCGTCTGTCCATTCGATTCTCCTGACGCCCGTCGAGCACGGGCGCCGCTGCGAGTGATTACGACTTAAAGTTGAAGTCCTGCACGCCGCTGGCGTTGTCCGGCGTGATCAGGATGCCGCGGAACATCACGCGCTGCTTCGCCGGTTTAGTGCCTTTCTGAATGAAGTTGTCCAGATCGGTAACGCCCTGGGCGGCGATGGCCTGCGCCTGCAGCATCACCGTGGCTTTCAGCGTGCCGGCTTTCACCGCGTCGCGCTCGTCGTTGCTGCCGTCGATGCCCACCACGGTAACGTCGTCGCGCCCCGCCGCCTTCAGCGCGGCAATAGCGCCCAGCGCCACTGGCCCGTTGCCGCAGATCACCCCTTTCACATCGGGGTGCGCCTGCAGGATGCTGTCCATAATGCGCTTGCCGTCGATCAGGGTGCCTTTCGCGTCCTGACGCGCCACGCTCTGCATATCGGGATACTGATCCAGCACCTGATGGAAGGATTTCGAACGCGTGACGCAGTTGTTATCCGCCAGGTTGCAGGTCAGCTCGGCGTATTTGCCCTTCTCGCCCATCTTCTCAACGAACACGGTGGCGACGTCGGAGCCGGCCTGGAAGTTGTTATGGGTGATCTGCTCCAGCGCCACGTCATCCACCGGGATCTCGCGGTTGATCAGCACCACCGGGATGCCGGCCGCTTTGGCTTTTTTGATCGCCGCCACGCTGGCGGTAGAGTCGGCGTTGTCGAGAATAATGCCCTGCACCTTTTTGCCGATGGCGGCGTCGATCAGCTCGCTCTGCTTCTTGACGTCTTCGCCGTGCGACAGCACCGAGGTTTTGTAGCCCAGCGCCTGCGCCTTGAGGTTGGCGCCTTTGGCTTCCGAGGCGTAATAGGGATTATCCAGCGAGTTAACGAGGATCATGATGGTGCCTTTCTCCGCCGCGAAGCCGGCGCTAGAGAAGAGGCTGGCGGCGATCGCGGTGCACAACAGGGAGCGGATTGTCATGGTGAGGTTCTCTCTTCTATGTGTAGGGTTGTGACGCTGTACGGGTGTGGTGCTGCATTACCAGATGGTAAAACCGCCATCGATCATCAGATCGGCGCCGGTAATCATGTCGCTGCCGTTGCTGGCGAAAAACAGCACGGCGGCGGCGATTTCGTCGGTGTAGGCGAAGCGTCCTAGCGGGATCAGCTTTTTCATCTGTTCGCCCTTCTCGCCGCGCCAGGCTTTTTCGCCCATCGGCGTCAGCACCACGGTGGGCGACAGGGTGTTGACGTTGATGCGGTGCGGGGCAAACTCTTTCGCCATCACTTTGGTCATGCCGAGCAGGCCCGCCTTCGCCGAGGTGTAGGCGACGTGGTTGTCGATGGCGATAGAGGCGGCCTGCGAGGCGATGTTGATAATCTTGCCGCCGTTGCCCGCTGCCACCATGCGTTTGCCCGCCGCCTGGGCGCAGAGAAACGGCCCGGTGAGGTTGACGGCGATCTGCTTCTGCCATTCGGCGAAGTCGGTCTCCAGCACCGGCTGCAGCATCACGTAGCCGGCGCAGTTGACCAGAATGTCGATCTGCCCGTAGTGCTGCGCCACCGCGTTGAACGCCCTTTCCACCGAGGCGGGATCGGTGACGTCGCACTCGACGAACTGCACCTTATCGGCGTCGAAGCCGTCGCGCAGGCTGGCGACTTTCTCCGCCTCAAAAGGGGGATAGAGCAGCGCCAGACGCGCCCCTTTCGCCAGCAGCATCTCGTTGCTCGCCATGGCGATGCCGCCCAGTCCGCCGGTGACCACCGCCACTTTGCCGCCGAGATCCAGGCTGCTGTCGACGCCGTAGCGCAGGTTTACGTCATATTCGCTGCTCATCTGTGTTTCTCCTGAGTGGTGCCGGGCGGCCGCGCCCGATAACCGTGATTTTTTACTGGCCGCAAAGGAATCATTCATTTTCGAACAAAAATATATGCTATCGAATCGATACGGTATGTGGGTGAGATCAAATTTCATACACCTCGCAAAAATAAATTTTATCCCCTTGTTTTGCCGTGCAATCAGCGGTAATGCTAACAAGCCGCATGGATAAAGGCGCTGCGCGAACCCAGCACATTCAACAACATGCGCATATATCATTTTCGTTCGAAAATAAAAGCACCACCGAGCCGTCTCGCAATCGCCAAAAGTGCGGGGTAAACTCAGCGACAGGCGCCTGTTCGCCAGAAACGACCGTGGTTGAAAAGAGGGAGCATTTCGATTGAAAAGCAAAACTGAGCAGCTTGCCGATATGCAGCAGCGCCGCGAAAAGATCCTGGAGATGATCCGCGAAGACGGCACGGTGACGGTGAAGGCGCTGACGGAGGCGTTCGGCCTGACGGAGGCCACCATCCGCACCGACCTGAGAATGCTGCAAAAGCAGGGGTTTGTGCAGCGCTATCACGGCGGCGCCACCCTGATGACCGGCAAGCAGAATACCGGGGCGCTGCTGCTGGAGCGGCAGACCCATCTGGAGGAGAAAGAGGCGATTGGCCGGCTGGCGGCGCAGCATATCGAAAACGGCGACACGGTGATTTTCGATTCGGGCACCACCACCACCGCCATTGCCGAAGCGATTGGCCATATTCGCCGCCTGTCAGTGGTCACCACGGCGGTGAATATCGCCCTCAAGCTGGGCGGCGAGCCAGGCATCAACATCCTGCTGACCGGCGGCACCTTTAAGTTCCCAACGCTGTCCACCTCCGGCGAAAAGGCGGCGAATTTTTTTGAAAACGTGCTGGCGGAAAAGCTGTTTCTCGCCACCGCCTGCATCTCGCCGCGCCTCGGCCTCAGCTTTCCCAGCGAGACCGACATCAAAGTAAAAATGGCGATGATTAAATCCGCCAGCCAGGTCTACGTGGTGGCGGACTCCAGCAAAATCGACAAGGTGTCGATGTTCGCGCTGCCCTGCGACTGGAGCCATATCCACTATCTGATCACCGATGACGGCATCAGCGCGGCGCAGATCGCCGCCTTCGAGGCGCTTGGCGTCAACGTGCTGGTGGCGTCGCTGCCGCAGGCGCAGCGGCGCGCGGTTTAGGCCTGTGCGGCGGCCGCGGCGGGCTGCGCGGCGGCGGCGTAGCGCACCACCTCGCCGACGATCAGCAGCGACGGTGACACCGGCTGCTGCTGCGCCACCGTCTCTGCCAGCGCCGCCAGCGTGGTGATCAGCACCCGCTGATCCGCACGCGTGCCGTTCTCGATAATGGCCACCGGCGTCTCGCCCGCGCGCCCCTGGCGCTGTAGCTGTTCGGCGATCGACGCGCTCCAGCGCAGCCCCATATAGAACACCAGCGTCTCGCGCGGGTCGCTCAGCGCCTGCTCCGCCAGCCGCGGCTCGCCGAGTTTGCCGTGGCCGGTGATCAAGCGCAGCGACTGGGCGCAGTCGCGGTGCGTCAGCGGGATAGTGCTGGCGGCGGCGCAGCCAACCGCGGCGGTAATGCCCGGCACCACCTCGCAGCGCACCTGCGCCTGCTGCAGAAACGCCAGCTCCTCGCCGCCGCGCCCGAAGATAAAGGGATCGCCCCCTTTCAGGCGCACCACCTCGCGGCCGCCGCGCGCCAGATCCGCCAGCAGCTGATTGATCTCGCCCTGCTTCAGCCCGTGACGGCCCGGCTGCTTGCCGACGTCGATGCAGATCGCCGAGGCCGGCACCTCCGCCATCACCGCCTCGCTCACCAGCCGGTCATAGACCACCACCTCCGCCTGGTGTAGCAGCCGTAGCGCTTTTACCGTCAGCAGCTCGACGTCGCCCGGACCGGCGCCCACCAGCCAGACGCGCCCCTCTCCCTGACCGTTCGCCAGCAGTGTATTCAGTGTTTCGATTGCACAGGTCATTAGCTTCTCCGTTACGCCGTGGCCGGCGTGACTAACAGTTGTTTCAGTTCAGGCAGGCAGGAGCCGCAGTTGGTGCCGCACTTTAGCGTGGTGCCCAGCGCCGCCGGGGAGTCGCAGCCCTGCGCGATCGCCTGGCGGATAGCGTTTTCGCCGACGCCGAAGCAGCTGCAGATGATGCGGCCTGTGCCGCTGCTCTGCGCCGCGCGGCCCGCCAGCAGCGCAAAACGCCCGGCGGCGTCGCCAGGCGGCGCGCGGAAGGCGGCGGCGATCAGATCCTGATCGAGGGTCGGCAAACGCGGCGCGGCGTAGAACGCCAGCTGTAACGCGCCGTCGCGCCACGCCAGCAGCCGGTACTCTCCGGCGGCCCCCACGGCCTGCTGCAGCTTCATTCCCTGGGTCGCCAGCTGCGCCTGCGCCCAGTCATGCGCGGTGCCGTCGCCCGCCAGCGTCAGTCGCTGCGCGCCTGCCTGCGGCGCGCGCGCCCAGTAGCGCACGCCGTCGGGCGCGGCGATGTCGCGCTGCCACAGCCAGCCCTGCCAGTCGGCGCGCAGCGGCGCCAGGCGCACCGCCGTCTGTTTGAAGGCGGGCTGTCCCGAATGGGGACAGCCGCGCGCCGCCACCAGCGCGTCGACGCTGCTCTGCAGCGCGAACTGACGGTTCCAGTGCATCGGCGCAAAGAGCTCGTTGAGCCGCATGCCGCTGTCGAGGCGTACACGCGCCGCCATCCAGCCGTGCGCCGACTGCACGCGCGCCAGGTCGCCGCTGGCGAGGCCCCAGCGCTGCGCCGTCGCCGGATGCAGGGCGATAAAGGGCTCGTCGATATGCTGCATCAGTCGCGCCACCGCGCCGGTGCGCGTCATGGTGTGCCACTGATCGCGAATGCGCCCGCTGTTCATCAGCAGCGGCAGCGCCGCGCTGACCGGCGTCGCGGCGGGCGCGGCGCAGGGCAGCAGCCGCGCTTTGCCGTCGCTATGGTAAAAATGCCGATCGCCGAACAGCCGGGCGCAGCCGTCGGGAAAGCGCGCGTTGACCGGCCACTGCACCGGCTGCAGCCGATCCCACTGCGCGTCGCTGAGCTGCGCCAGCCCGCTGATGTCGAAGGCGCGCTGTCCATGATTTTCAAAGCCGGAGAGCGCGGCGTGTTCGCGAAATATCTGCGCCGGATGGGTCCAGCCAAAGGCGTCGCCGAAGCCGAGCCGCTGCGCCACCTGCGCCAGCAGCCACCAGTCCGGCTTCGCCTCACCGGGCGGCGGCACAAAGGCGCGCTGGCGCGACAGGCGCCGCTCGGAGTTGGTGACGGTGCCGTTTTTCTCGCCCCAGCCGAGCGCGGGCAGCAGAATATCGGCGAAGGCGGTGGTGTCGGTGTGCGCCATGACGTCGGAGACGATCACCAGTGGACAGGCGGCCAGCGCCTGCGCCACGCGGTTGCCCTCCGGCATCGATACCGCCGGATTGGTGCCGAGGATCCATACCGCTTTGACCTCGCCGCGCGCCACCGCCTCAAACAGCGCAACGGCGGTCAGGCCGGGCCGCCGCGCCACCGTCGGGCTGCGCCAGAAGCGCTGCAGCCGGTCGCACTCCGCGTCGCTAAAGCCCATATGCGCCGCCAGCTGGTTCGCCAGCCCGCCCACTTCGCGGCCGCCCATGGCGTTGGGCTGACCGGTCAGCGAAAAGGGCCCGCAGCCCGCGCGGCCCAGCTTGCCGCTCAGCAGATGCACGTTAAGGATGGCGTTGTTGGTGTCGCTGCCGGTCGCCGACTGGTTGACGCCCATGCACCAGAGCGTCAGCACGCGCTCGCAGCGGGTAAACAGCCGGTAGAAGTCCGCCAGCGCCGCCTCCTCCAGCTCGCACACCGCGGCGACGCGCGCCAGCGTCCAGGGCTGCGCCGCCTCAAGCGTCTCCGCCACCCCGTTCAGGTGCGGCAGCATGCTGCTGTCGATGCCGTCATGCTGCGCCAGCCAGTGGAGCAGGCCGCTGAACAGCGCGCCGTCGCTGCCCGGCCGCAGCGGCAGATAACGATCCGCCAGATCGGCGCTGGCGGTGCGGCGTGGATCGATCACCACCACGCGCAGCGCCGGACGCTGCTGCTTCGCCTGCACCAGCCGCTGATAGGCCACCGGATGGGTCCAGGCGGCGTTGGAGCCGACCAGCACCACCAGATCCGCCGCGGCGAAATCCTCATAGCAGCAGGGCACCGCGTCTGCGCCGAAGGCGCGCTTGTAGCCCACCACCGCCGAGGCCATGCAGAGCCGCGAGTTGGTGTCGATGTTGGCCGCGCCGATATAGCCCTTCATCAGCTTGTTGGCGACGTAGTAATCCTCGGTGAGCAGCTGCCCTGAAGCGTAGATCGCCACCGCGTCAGGGCCGTGCTGGTCGATAATGGCGCGCAGCCGCGCGGCGGCGCTCTCCAGTGCCGTTTCCAGCGGCGCGCGCGCGCCATCCACCTGCGCCCAAAGCAGCCGCCCGCTGGCGTTCAGGGTTTCGCCCAGCGCCGCGCCTTTGACGCACAGGCGGCCAAGGTTGGCCGGATGGCTGACGTCGCCCGCGACGCTGCCGTCGTCGCGCACGCTGACGCCGCAGCCGACGCCGCAGTAGGGACAGGTGGTGTTCATGACGCTTCCGCCATCAGGTTAAGGGGGCGGTTCGCCACCCAGATGCGCCCCGCTTCCAGCTTCACCGGCCAGCAGCGCAGCTGGTGCTGCGGATTGTCGAGGCTCTGGCCGTCGCGCAGCCGCACGCGCTGCTTATAGAGCGGCGAAATCACCACCGGCTCGCCCGCCACGTCGCCGAGGATGCCGCGCGACAGCACGCTGACCTCGCTGCCGGGTTCGCGATCCTCCAGCGCGTAGAGATCGTCGCCGAAGCGGAACAGCGCGATGCGCTCGCTGCCGAGGCGCGCGCCGATGCCCGCCTGCGGCGGCACTGCTTCAAGATCGCACAGCGCGCTCCAGGGCTCGGCGGGCAGCTGCCGCAGCGGGATATGCGGCTGGGCGGCGGGCTGACGCTGGTCGCGCACGCGATGGTAAGGCAGCGACTCCTCCGCCCCCTCTCCGTTGAGCGCGGCGGTAAACAGCGCGCGACGCGACGGATCCGCCAGCGTAGTTCGCCATTCGCACTGGTAGCTGGCGACCACCTGCTGCATCTCCGCCTCCAGCGTCGCTGCTATGCCAAGGCTGTCGTCAATCACCACCTGACGCAGGTAATCCAGCCCGCCCTCGAGGTTATCCAGCCAGACGCTGGTGCGCTGCAGCCGGTCGGCGGTGCGCACGTAGAACATCAGCAGGCGGTCGACGTAGCGCATCAGCGTCTCGTCGTCGAGGTCGCTGGCGAAGAGATCGGCGTGGCGCGGCTTCATGCCGCCGTTGCCGCAGACGTAGAGGTTCCAGCCTTTGTCGGTGGCGATGACGCCGATATCCTTGCTCTGCGCCTCGGCGCATTCGCGGGTGCAGCCCGACACCGCCATCTTGATCTTGTGCGGCGCGCGCAGCCCCTTGTAGCGCTGCTCCAGCGCGATGGCGAAGGCGGTGGAGTCCTGCACGCCGTAGCGGCACCAGCTGGAGCCAACGCACGATTTCACCGTGCGCAGCGATTTGCCGTAGGCGTGCCCGGTCTCAAAGCCCGCCGCCAGCAGCGCCTCCCAGATGGCGGGCAGCTGATCGAGCCGCGCGCCGAAAAGGTCGATACGCTGGCCGCCGGTGATTTTGGTGTAGAGATCGTAGCGCGCCGCCACCTCGCCGATGGCGATCAGCCCCTGCGGCGTGATCTCGCCGCCCGGCACGCGCGGCACCACGGAGTAGCTGCCATCTTTCTGGATATTGGCGAAGTAGCGATCGTTGGTATCCTGCAGCGGCAGGTGCGCCGGTTTCAGCAGATAGTTGTTCCAGCAGGAGGCGAGCAGCGACGCCGCCAGCGGCTTGCAGACCTCGCAGCCGTGGCCGCGCCCGTGCGCCGCCAGCAGCGCCTCCCAGCTTTTCAGCTCGCCGACGCGCATCAGGTGGTACAGCTCCTGACGTGAAAAGGCAAAATGTTCGCAGATATCTTTCTTCACCTCGACGCCGAGGGTCGCCAGCTGATGCTCCATCACCTGCTTCACCAGCGCCGCGCAGCCGCCGCAGCCGGTGGCCGCGCGGGTGCACTGCTTCACCGCCGCCATATCGCTACAGCCGCCCTGCACCGCCGCGCAGATGTCGCCCTTGCTGACGTTGTGGCAGGAGCAGAGCTGCGCGCTGTCAGGCAGCGCCGCCACGCCCAGCCCCGTTGACGGCGCGTCCGACAGCGCGGGCAGGATCAGGCTCTCCGGCGCGGCGGGCAGCGCCATCTGGTTAAGCATCATCTGCAGCAGCGTGCTGTAGTCGCCGCTGTCGCCCACCAGCACGCCGCCCAGCAGGGCTTTGCCCTCGGCGCACACCACGATTTTTTTGTAGACGCCTTTGGGTTCGTCGGTCCAGTAGAGGCTCTGGCTGCCCGCCGTGCGGCCGTGCGCGTCGCCGAACGAGGCGACCTCGACGCCGAGCAGCTTGAGCCGGGTGCTCATATCCGCGCCGCGAAAGGCGCTCGCCTCGTCGGCGAGGTGTCCGGCCAGCACGCGCGCCATCTGGTAGCCCGGCGCGACCAGGCCGAAGATCTGCCCGTTCCACAGCGCGCATTCGCCGATGGCGTAAACCTCGCTGTCGCTGGTCTGGCACAGGTCGTTTATCTCAATGCCGCCGCGCGGGCCGAGGGTTAGCCCCGCCTCGCGCGCCAGCTCGTCGCGCGGGCGAATGCCCGCCGAGAAGAGCACCAGATCGCTGTTCAGCGTCTCGCCGTCAGCAAAGTGCAGCGTCAGGCTGCCGTCCGCCTCGCGGTCGATGGTCTGCGTCTGCTTCGCGGTGTGCACCTGCACGCCAAGCGCCTCAATTTTGCGCCGCAGCATCTGCGCGCCGCCGCCGTCCAGCTGCACCGCCATCAGGCGCGGCGCGAACTCTACCACGTGGGTTTCCAGCCCGAGCTGGCGCAGCGCGTTGGCCGCCTCCAGCCCCAGCAGGCCGCCGCCGATCACCACGCCGCGTCGGCTGTGGCGCGCGCGCGCGGAGATGGCGTCGAGATCCTCCAGCGTGCGGTAGACGAAACAGTGGGCGTCGTCATGGCCGGGGATCGGCGGCACAAAGGCGCGCGAGCCGGTGGCGATCACCAGCTTGTCCCACGCCAGTTCGCTGCCGTGGCTGTCGCGCAGGCTGCGCCGCTGGCGATCGATGGCGACCACGCGGCAGTCGCTGCGCAGTTCGATGCCGTGGTCGGCAAAGAAGTTATCGCCCACCAGCGACAGATCGGCGGCGCTTTTGCCGTCAAAGTAAGATGACAGATGCACGCGGTCGTAGGCGGGCAGCCGCTCGTCGCCGTAGACCACGATGTGATAGCGCCGATGCAGCGCGCGCGCCACCAGCTGTTCGAGAAAGTGGTGGCTGACCATGCCGTGGCCGACCACGGCTAATACCGGTTTACTCATCATCAGGCTTCCTGCAGCCTGCGGCTGCGGTTCAGGTTGATTATCAAAAAGGGTGTGCAGCGCGGCGCGCTCGCCCGCCTGCAGCTTCGCCAGCAGCGGCGCCGCCTGCTGGCAGTCGCCGTAGAGCACGATGCCGCGCAGGCGGCCGTCGCGCAGAAACAGGCGGCGATAGTCGCCGGAGAGCGGATCGACGCTGACGCAGCTCTCCGCCTCGCGGATATCGCCCGCGCTGAACAGCGAAATGCCGCTCACCTTGAGCCGGGTGCCGCTCTCCTGATAGCGGAAATCCGCCACCGGCTGGCCGGCCAGCTGCGCCGCCAGCACCTCTGCCTGCGCCAGACAGGGCGCTACCAGGCCTGTGGTGTCGCCGCCGATTTCACAGCACTCGCCGAGGGCGTAGACGTCGGGCAGCGCGCTGCGCAGCTGGCGGTCCACTACAATGCCGCGCCGACAGGGCACGCCCGCCGCCGCCGCGACGGCGATCTCCGGCTCGACGCCGATGGCGATCACCACCTGCGCGGCGGGCAGCGTGCGGCCGTCAGTCAGCTGCACGCCGGTTTCCGTTACTGCCGCCAGCCCGCTGTTGAGCGCCACGTGCAGACCGCGCGCGCGGAGCTGCGCGAGGAGCAGCGCGCCCGCATGGGCGTCGAGCTGGCGATCCAGCAGCCAGGCCTTGTGGTGCAGCAGCGTGACGTCGCGCCTCTGAGCCTGCAGCGCGGCGGCCGCTTCGATGCCGAGAAAGCCGCCGCCCAGCACCACCACCGGCCCTGCGCCCGCCAGCAGCGCGTCGACGTCCGCTTTGCTGCGAAAGCCTCTCACCTGCGGCCGCTCAATGCCGGGAATGGCGGGCAGCCGCGGCCGCGATCCGGTGGCGAATACCAGCCGATCCCAGCCGAGCGCGCGCCGGTCGGTGTCGAGCCGACGCGCCGCCAGATCGACGCGCTGCGCCGTTTCGCCCGCCAGCAGCGTGACGCCGTTGGCCGTGTACCAGTCGCGCGGATGGATCAGCGTCTCCTCGAAAGCCTTCTCGCCCGCCAGCACCGGCGACAGCAGCACGCGGTTGTAGTTGCCGTGCGGCTCGCGCCCGATCACCGTGATGGCGTAGCGATGCGGCGCGAGATGCAGCAGGCGCTCGACCATGCGCATCCCCGCCATGCCGTTGCCCACCACCAGCAGCCGTTGCTTCATCTGCCGCTCCTCAGGCTGCGGTCTGTTTTTCATACAGAAAATGCAGCACCTGCTGGCGCAGCTGGTGGTAGCGCGGCTCGTCCGCCAGCGCCACGCGTGAGCGCGGCCTCGGGAGATCGACGTTCAGGATCTCGCCCACCTTCGCCGCCGGGCCGTTGGTCATCATCAGCACCCGATCGGAGAGCAGCACCGCCTCGTCGACGTCGTGGGTGATCAGCACGATGGTGGTGTTAAGCGCCTGCTGGATGCGCATCACGCTCTCCTGCAGATGGGCGCGCGTCAGGGCGTCGAGCGCGCCGAACGGCTCGTCGAGCAGCAGCACGCGCGGTTTCATCGCCAGCGCGCGCGCAATGCCGACGCGCTGCTTCATGCCGCCGGAGATCTCGCCGGGCCGCTTGTGCATCGCGTGGCTCATCTGCACCTGATTGAGGTTGTGCTCGATCCACTCCGCTCTTTCCGCCTTGCTCATGCTCTGCTGAAACACCTGATCCACCGCCAGCTCGACGTTCTGCCAGGCGGTGAGCCAGGGCAGCAGCGAGTGGTTCTGAAACACCACCGCGCGCGCCGGCCCTGGCCCGGCGATTTCGCGGTTGTCGCACAGCAGCACGCCGCTGCTCGGCGCGGTCAGCCCGGCGATCAGATTAAGCAGCGTTGATTTGCCGCAGCCAGAGTGGCCGATCAGGCTGAGGGTCTCTCCCTCATGGATATCGAACGAGACGTTGTCGAGGGCGATAAAGTCGCCGCCCGCGGTGGTGAAACGCTGGCTGACCTGCTGAACGCGAATAATCGGTGACATAGCGGCTCCTTATTTATCCCAGGCAAAACGGCGGGCCAGCAGCATCAGGCCCTGCTCCAGCAACAGCCCCACCACGCCGATAATCAGGATGGCGATGAGGATGTTTTCCACATTGAGGTTGTTCCACTCATTCCAGATCCAGAAGCCGATGCCGAGGCCGCCGGTGAGCATTTCGGCGGCGACGATCACCAGCCAGGCGATGCCGATCGACAGCCGCACGCCGGTCAGCACCGCCGGCAGCACGGCGGGAAACAGGATGCGGCGCATCACCGTCCACTCCGACAGCTGCAGCACGCGCGCTACGTTGAGGTAGTCCTGCGGAATGCGCTGCACCCCTTCGGCGGTGTTGATCACCATCGGCCAGATCGAGCAGATAAAAATGGTCCAGCTCGAGGCGGGTTCGGCGCGCTGAAACAGCAGCAGGCCAATAGGCAGCCAGGCGAGCGGGCTGACCGGGCGCAGCAGCGCGATAATCGGGTTGAACATGCGCGCCACAAAGGTGAAGCGCCCGAGCAAAAAACCGGCGGGAATTCCCACCAGCGCCGCCAGGCCAAAGCCGACGGCGACGCGCTGCAGCGAGGCGAGCACGTTCCAGCCGATGCCCTGATCGTTCGGACCGGCGTTATAGAAGGGATCGGCGAACAGCACCTGCGCCGCCTGCCAGGTGGCGTAGGGCGTCGGAAAGCCGCTGCTCCAGAGCGCGGCGATCTGCCACACCAGCAGCATCAGCAGCCCGCCGCACAGCGCCGGGATCAGCCGCTGAATCAGCGGACGCAGGCGCGCCGGGCGCGGCGCGGGCTTCGGCGTAATATTAAGGGTGACGACGGTCGCCGGCGCGCTGGCCGCGGGCGCGATGATCTGAGCGGTTTTTTTCATGTTTGCCTCGCTTATCGTTTCAGGGCGAAACCGGCGGCGTAGGCGGCAGGATTGCTGCCGTCCCAGACGTTGCCGTCGATCAGGGTGCTGCTGCGCAGTTCGCTTTGCGGCAGCGCGACGTTACCGATGGCGGACGCCGCCTGTTTATAGATGTCGATACGGTTGATCTGCCGCGCCACCGCCAGATAGTCCGGCTCGGCGCTGAGCATGCCCCAGCGTTTCATCTGCGTCAGAAACCACATGCCGTCGGAGAGCCAGGGAAAGCTCACCGCGCCGTCGCGGAAGAAGCGCATCGGGTGCGCGTCCTGCCAGCTTTTGCCGAGGCCGTTCTGGTACTGGCCGAGCATGCGCCCTTCCAGCGTGTCGACTTTGGTGTTGATCCAGGCGCGCTGCGCCAGCACTGCGGCGGTTTCGCGTCGGTTGTCGTCCGAGGCGTCGATCCAGCGCGCCGCCTCCAGCACCGCGGCGGTGAGCGCGCGGGCGCTGTTGGGGTTGGCCGCGACCCACTCGGCGCGGGTGGCGAGGATCTTTTCCGGATGATCCGGCCAGATCTGCTGCGAGGTGGCGGCGGTGAAGCCGATGTGGTCGCTGATGGCGCGCTGGTTCCACGGCTCGCCGACGCAAAAGCCGCTCATATTGCCGATCTTCATGTTCATCACCATCTGCGGCGGCGGCACCACGACCGTGCGCACGTCGTCGAAGGGATGGATGCCAGCGTTGGCCAGCCAGTAGTAGAGCCACATGGCGTGGGTGCTGGTGGGAAAGGTGTGAGCGAAGGTGAAAGCGCCTTTCGGCTGCGCCGCCACCGCCCGCTTCAGGCTGGCACCGTCGGTGACGACCTGCGCCTGTAGCTGGCTGGAGAGCGTGATCGCCTGGCCGTTATTGTTGAGGGTCATCAGGTTGGCCATGTTGTGCTGCGGCCCGGCGACGCCCAGCTGCAGCCCGTAGATCATGCCGTAAAGCGCATGGGCGGCATCCAGCTCGCCGGAGGTGAGCTTGTCGCGCACCGCCGCCCAGCTCGCCTCTTTGCTCGGCTGCAGCGTCAGGCCGTACTTCTTATCGAAACCCTTTACCGCCGCCATCACCACCGGCGCGCAGTCGGTCAGCGGGATAAAGCCGACGCGCAGGCTCGTCTTTTCCGGCGCGTCCGAACCCGCGGCCCAGACCGCGTTGCGCAGCCCTGGCAGCAGGTATGCGCCGCCAGCCGCGGCGCTGGCGAGTAACAACTTACGCCGTGAGGCGGAAAATGGGGTCTGACTCATCGCTCGCTTCCTGAAAAAAGAGAATAAAAAAAGGCGTCCCGCCGACATGCCTGCGCATGCGGATGGACGCCTTTATCCAAAGCACTCTTTTCACCGCCGTTGGCGAAAGAAGTGCGAATTCACTTTAAGCACAGCAAGAGGCGTGCCAGGTCGGAGAAGCCGCGCGGACGCGGCGCGGCGCGTGGCTAAGCCTGACGGATGCACTTTGCTAAGGCGCTCAGCGCACAGCGGTTGTGCATCTACCTCTCACGAGGTAGTCAGGGCGACGCGGGCGGCTGGGCCATCGCCGCCACCGCCAGCACCGCCTGGGCGATATCGATCACGCGTTTGTTCTGATTCATGGCGCTTTTGCGCAGCGCCTGCCAGGCGTCCTGCTCGCTGTAGCGATGCTGCTGCATCAGCCAGGCTTTGGCCTGATCGATGATTCGACGCTCGTCCAGCGTGGCGCGCATTGTCGCCAGCTCATCCGCCTGCCGCTGCAGGCGCTGCGCCTGCTCGCGCACCAGCGACAGCACCGAGCGGCCAAGCTGCGGCGCCAGCCCGTCGCTGTGCAGCCGGGTCTCCGCCTGCGGCAGCCAGTCGGCGCCGCCAACGTAGAGGCTAAAGCTGTTGTCCGCCGCTGGCACCGGCGGCGACGCCTCGCTGTGCGCCGTCTCAATCGCCTGACGACAGCGCGCCATCAGCGTGGCGGTCAGGTGATCCTCCAGGCTTTTCATCTGGTCGATGCGGGCGCTGAGCAGGGAAAACCAGCGCAGCGTGCCCGACTCCTCGGCCTGATCGAAGGTGCAGGCGATGCGCCGCAGTCGCTCGACCTCGCGGCTGGCGGAGGCGAGCGGACGCCAGCGCGCCAGCGCCTCGGCGTCGGCGAACTGGCTGAAGGTGGCGAAACTCTGCTCCTGCGCCGCGATCAGCGCCACCATGCGCTGCCGCTGGGCGTCGCTGAAGCGTCCGGCGGCAAAACCCGCCGAGCCGGTGGCGCGCTCCTGCCCCGCCAGCTCTTTGCCCTGCATAAAGCTGAACAGTGCGATCAGCGCGCGCGAGATATCGGGATGGCTGGCGGTGTCGGCCGCTTCGAACACCAGATTCAACAGCGTGCGGATCACCGCGTTGAACGCCTGCATCGCCTGCGCCTGATCGCGCTCGCCCGCCAGCATCTGCGCGCGCAAGGCGGGGAGCGCCGCCAGCGCCTGCAGCGCGGCGGCGATAAGGTTGCAGAAGCGGCTGTCGCCGGGATGCGCGACGGCGGGCGGCAGCGCCTGGGCGACGCGCTGCGTCGCAGCGCTGACATCCTGCTCACGCGCCAGCCGCTCACGGGCGAACAGTCGCCCCTGCGAGCAGATCCAGATATTGCTGGCGCCGCGCTCGCGCTGTAGCTGATGAATAAGCTCGCTCAGCGCCGCAATCAGCTGGCCGGTATGCAGCAGCCGTTGCAGGCTGGCGATGTCGCTGTCGCGCGATGCCTGGAGATACGCCAGCGCGTCGGTCATAGAGGTCACCTCGGGTGTCGGGTCGCGTGTTTTAGGCAAATCGAAGCAAAAGGCGTGCCGCTTTGGGGAAATAATGCGATCGGGCGCGCGCGGATATTCTGAAAATAAACCGCCGCTTACCGGTGCGCGATCCTCCTTACGTCAGGTGAGCAATTAAAAAAATTTAATAATTTCCTATTCATCGGCGCGCGTGACAGAATACGCTGCTGCACAATTCATCGGCTTACCTCGCCCATTAGTAAATTTGCTTTAACTGTACTAAATGGCGGTATTTTTCAGCTTTTTTACGCAAGCGGTTTCAGGGCGGCTAGCATGGCTGAAGCGCGAGCGCAATGGTTTGAAATCTCAAAAGTCTTAGGTAGACTGAGCAGAGTACTATCCTGATGTAATTTGTCTGTTTTTTAGCTGATGCTGTAGAGGCATGATGCTGCACGCAGGTCGTCACAAGGATGACGATGGCGGCGTATTATGCAGTTACTCTGATGAAATCGAGGAACATGGTGAAAAAGAGTCTTGCGTTAATGCTGCTGGCGACCTTGACCCTGGCGGGCTGTAAAGCGCCGCCGCCGTCCGTCACCGATGACACGCTGGTTACCAGCGAAGTCAACGGCGTGAAGTTAGTTCATCGTCATGCGGTCGCTGCGCCTGCCGAATTTACCCCGGTCAACGAAACCTGGCGCGCGCTCTATGCGGCGTCGGTGATGACCACGCCCGACTATGGCGGCAAGGTGGTGCGCTACCTGGAGAACGGGAAACCCTTTGAGGTGCTGGGAAGCGTCGAAAATCACTGGCTGGCGATCGCCGACCAGGCTGAGGGTCCGCTGATTGGCTACGTGCCGCTGAAGGCGGGCGTGGAGAGCGGCCGCTACGAGGCGACCCTGCGCAGCGATCGCCCTCGCCCGCGCGGTAAGAATAAGCAGGTTTGCGTCGACGTCGGCGGCGCCAGCAAGGCGTGTCGCACCAACGATACCGCGACCTGGATCTTAGACTGATAATGAAATTCGGCGCATATTGCCCTTTTTTACTCCCTGAGTTCGCCCCTCAGGGATATGCGCCTGTCTGGAAGAACCCCTGTTAATGACACAAGAATCGCAGGCCGCAGAGGCTAACGCCTCCGGCAACGATAACCTTCTTTTGCAGGCTGCGGCGCCGCTGCTGAACGCCGTGGTGCAGCTTCGTCAGGCGGTCACGCATGACGATCCCGCTGGCCTGCGTCAGTCGCTGATTGATGAAATCCGCCAGTTCGAGCAGCGCTGTAAGCAGGCCGGACTGCCGTTCGAGATGATCATCGGCGCGCGCTACTGCCTGTGTAGCGCGCTGGACGAAGCTGCCGCGCAGACGCCCTGGGGCACGCGCGGCGTCTGGTCGGGCAACGGCATGCTGGTCACCTTCCACAACGAAAGCTGGGGCGGCGAGAAGTTTTTTCAGCTGCTGTCGCGCATTTCGCAAAGCCCGGCGCAGCACCTCTGGCTGCTGGAGGTGGTGCACTACTGCTTGCTGCTCGGCTACGAAGGCCGCTATCGCGGCAGCGACAGCGGACGGACGCAGTGCGACGCCATTCGCAAGCGCCTGGCGAAGCTGATTGACGAGCAGCGTCAGCCGGAAAGCGCGCGCGTCGCGCCGCTGGTGGAGGTGCATCCGCTGGTCAGCACCCTCTCCCGCCCGATGATCCCGCTCTGGGCCTGCGCCACCGTCGCCGCGCTGATCGCCTGCCTGCTCTACAGCGCCCTGAACTGGCGGCTGGGCAACGACGCCGAGCCGCTGCTGCGCGCCATCTATCAGACGCCGCTGCCGCAGATTACCGTCGGTCGTCGCCCCTCGTCGCCGCAGGCGCTGCTCGATCTGCGCCAGCGTCTGAACGACGTGATTGCCGCCGGTCAGCTCGAAGTCAGCGACGGCGCCTTCGGCAGCAAGGTGATTATTCCTGCCGACAAGCTGTTCGCCGAACAAGGCACCGCCATTAACCCGGTGGGCCGCGCGCTGCTGGCGCGCGTCGCCACGGCGATGAAGAACGTTAAGGGCACGGTGCTGGTGTCGGTGTTTACCGACAACCGACCGGTCGACAACAGCCGCTTCGCCTCCAGTTATGAATTCTCTTTCGCCCGCGCCCGCGCGGTCACGCAGCTGTTGCAAACCCAGCTCGCCGATGGCCACGCCATCCGCTCTGAAGGGCGCGGCGACAGCGATCCGCTGCTGCCCAACGACAGCAACGAAAACCGGACGCGCAACCGTCGCGTCGAGATCACGCTGTTCGCCGCGCCGGAAACGCTCAGTAATCATCAGGGAGCCCAGTAATGCGCGCGTCCTTACGCTCTGTTTTAACTCACCGCCTGCTGTGGAGCTTTATCGGCGTCACGGCGTTGAGCTGCCTGGTCTGGATCCTCGGCCCGTTCTGGAGCTGGGGGGAAACCCGCCCGCTGGAGCCGGCGCTGCCGCGCCAGCTGGCGGTCGGCCTGCTGTTTTTTATCTGGATCCTGTTTCAGTTTATTCCGTCGCTCTACCGCGCCTGGTTCAACAGCAAGCTGCTGAATAATCTGCAGCAGGCCGGCGCGGAGGAGCTTTCCGACCGTCAGGCGACCGAAGAGCTGCTGACCCAGCGCTTCAGCGAAGCGGTGATGCAGCTGAAGCGTCTGCCGTTCAGCCGCAAAAGCGGCGGCTGGCTGGCGCGCTTTCACGCCAATTATCTCTATCAGCTGCCGTGGTATCTGGTGATCGGCGCGCCCGGCGCGGGCAAGACCACCGCGCTGCTCAACGCCGGGCTCGATTTTCCGCTGACCGACAGCGTCGGCAAAACCGCCATTCGCGGCGTCGGCGGCACGCGCCACTGCGACTGGTGGTTCACCGACCAGGCGGTGCTGATCGACACCGCCGGGCGCTACACCCTGCAGGAGAGCCAGCGCGCGCGCGACGCCGGCGAGTGGCACAGCTTTATTAATTTGCTGAAGCGCTACCGCACGCGCCAGCCGATCAACGGTGTGATTATGACCCTTAGCGTGGCCGACCTGCTGAGCGAATCCGCCGAGACGCGCTTCGCACAGGCGAGCGCCATGCGCAACCGCCTGAGCGAACTACACCAGCAGACCGGCATTCACTTTCCGGTCTATGTGATGGTGACCAAGACCGATCTGCTGAAAGGGTTTATGGGTTATTTCGGCGCGCTGGAGAAGCGTCAGCGCGACGCCATCTGGGGCTTTACCTTTCCCTGGGAGCCGGGCAAGCCGCATAAAGATGAGTGGCATCGCAGCTTTAACCAGCAGTTTCACCGTCTCGAGCAGCAGCTGCAGCAGCAGCTCAGCCACAAAATGGCGCAGGAGCGCGATCTTAACCAGCGCGCCGACTGCTTCCTGTTTCCGCAGGAGTTCGCCTCGCTGCGGCCGCTGCTGAATGAGTATCTCGACGTGGTGTTCTCCGCCCAGCAGGAGCCGGTCGCCTGGAGCGCGCGCGGCCTCTTCTTTACCAGCGGCACCCAGGAGGGTCTGCCCTTCGACCGCATCATGGGTGAGCTGAGCCGCAAGCTGCAGCTGCCGCACGCCGGCGGCCAGACCATCGCCGCCTGGGACAGCGTTAACCGCAACAGCCCGATTCCGGGCAACAAAGGCCAGAGCTTCTTTATTCGCGACCTGCTCAGCGACCTGGTGTTCCGCGAAAGCGGCCTGGCGGGCAGCAACCGCCACTGGGAGTACCGCAACCAGCTGTTTCACTGGATCGGCTACGGCGTGCTGGCGGGCGGGCTGGCGATCGCCTCGGGACTCTGGCTGCTGAGTTTTTTCCAGAATCAGCGCTACCTGCATCAGGTGGCCGATCGCGTGCCGGCCATCGTCCGGCAGAGCCAGCAGGTGATCCATCAGCCCGCTGACAATATTTTTGACCTGCTTCCCTTTTTGAATAATCTGGTGAAGCTGCCGCTCTCTGACCATTTTTCGCTGGATAATCCGCCAGTTACCATGCGCGCCGGCCTTTATCGCGGCACCCAGGTCAGCGATGCCGCCTGGGCGCTTTATCAAAATGCGCTAAAGTCTTTGCTATTACCGCGCGTTGCGCAGCAGATCACCAACCTGCTGCGTGACGACAAGGGCGACGATAACGACTACAGCCGCAACGCGCTGCGCGCCTATCAGATGCTCTATCAGCCGCGCAACTACGACGGCGAATTTCTCCGCGCCTGGCTGATGCAAAATTTACAGCGCTCGCTGCCGGAAAACGTCAGCGCGCGCGATCTGCAACAGCTCGACTGGCATCTCAGCCAGCTGCTGGATCAGCAGATTCAGTCTTCGCCCTATGCGCGCGACAATGCGCTGATGATGCGCAAGCTTGCGGAAAATCTGAAAAATGCGGGCCGTGAAGGCAGCGCGCTGGCCGTGACGCCCGCGGTCGACGCGCAGCGATTGACCGCGCATACCGAGTAATGATGAGGTGAGTATGGCTGCGATCGTCGCGCCCGGCTGGTACGGGAAGCTGCCCTCAACCGGCGATTTTTTACGCCACCGGTTGAGCGAAAAACATATCGCGCCCTGGACCCACTGGTTTCAGCAAGGTCTGATGCACTGGCACAGTCAGGAACAGGCGGCGACCAGCTGGTTTCTGCAGGCGCCGGTGTGGAATTTTGTGTTGCCGGTTACGCCGGGCGTGCAGCAGGTGCAGATGGGCTGTCTGATGCCCTCGTGCGATCGCGTCGGCCGCGCCTGGCCGCTGCTGGCGCTGCGCACCTTCCCGCTCAGCCAGTGGCATCCGGCGCAGCTGGCGATCTCCGGCGACTGGTTTCAGGATTTAGGCGCCGCGCTCTACCAGGCGGTGCAGGTGCAGAGCAGCGCCGCGCAGCTGGAGCAGCAGATCCAGGCGCTGCCGCCGCTGATGGTGCCGGAGAATCAGCGCTCCGACATTATGGAGGTGATCGGCTTCGGCGATCTGCCCTGCACCCTGAGCTGGCGTGAGGTAGCGGACCGTTTCGATCCCCAGCAGCACATCAGCTACTGGTGGACCAACCGCTGCGACGGCTTCGCCCATGCGACCCATAAGCACAGCGGCAACCTGACGGCGCAACTGTTTTCATTACTTTTTAACCCGGCGGCAGGCACTCAGCCGGGACGTAACGGCCTCTATCCGCCAATGTTCGAATAGCGGCGTTGCGTTTGCCCATCAGACACGGGATGACCCATGCAATTTACCATTGTGCAGTGCAATACGGATGTTCCGGTAGCCACCGTGGCGTTTCAGCCGCCCGGCGGCACCATCGGCCGTAGCCAGGATAACGATCTGGTATTGCCGGATGAATCGCGCGCCATTTCGCGTCTGCAGGCGCTGGTGCACCTTTCCGCCGACGGCGACTGCCGCCTGACCAACCAGGGCAGCGTGACCTCGGTGGTGCACAACGGCGTCGCGCTGGGTCGGGGCGCGCAGGTGCAGCTGCGCCACGGCGACGCGCTGCAAATCGGCGACTATCAGCTGGCGGTGCAGGATCCTGCGCGCGCCGCGGCGGCCAAAGACGATCCGCTGGCGCTGTTCGTCGACGAGACGCAGCAGGAAGCGGATCCGCTCGGCCTGTTCGCGGTGGAGCCGGCGGAGAACGTTGCCGCGGCCATGCCGACGGCGGCGCGCCACAGCGACGCGCGGCTGGCTATCGATCCGCAGCAAAGCGAGTCGCGCCGCCTGACGGAGGCCGCGCTGCCGGATCAGGAGAAGCTGATTGCCGCGCTGCTGGAGGGCATGGGTCTGAATAACGGCCATGCGACCCCGGTCGATGAAGAGCAGATGCGCGTTACCGGCCGGATGCTGAGCCTCTTTTCCCAGGGCACGGTGGCGCTGCTGTCGTCGCGTCAGATCCTCAAGCGCGGCGTGAAAGCGGATATGACGATGATCCTCAACGAGGCGAACAACCCGTTTAAAATCCTGCCCTCCGGCAAAACCGTGCTGATGCAGATGTACCAGAGCCAGATGCCAGGCTTTATGCCGCCGGAACAGGCGGTGCGCGACGCGTTAGTCGATTTACAGGCGCACCAGCTCGGCATGATCGCCGGCATCCGCGCCATTATTGCCGCCATGCTGCAGTCGTTTAATCCGCAGCGTCTGGAAGAGCAGGCGCGCAGCGAAGGCGTGCTGCCGAAACTCCCCTTTTCGACGGCGCGAAAAGCCGCGCTCTGGGACTACTTTATGCGTAACTATCAGCGCACCGCCGGCGAAATTGAAGACGATTTCCACACCCTGTTCGGCGAAGCCTTCCTGCACGCCTACGACGTGGAGGTTAACCAGTATAAAGATTCGCAGACCCGGACGGATGAAGCATGAAGATTGTATTTGCCAGTCGCTGCCAGCAGGGACTGCGCGATGAGAACCAGGACCGCACCGGCGCGGAGATCAACGAGGATAAAGCCTGTTTTGTGGTGTGCGACGGCGTGGCGGGCCTGCCCGGCGGCGATCGCGCCGCGCAGCTGGTGCGCGACACCCTGCTGGCCGAACTGCACGAGCAGCCCCGCCTGACGCCGGAGAACACCCACGCGGCGATTGAGCGCTGCCGCGAGGCGCTGCGCGAAGAGCAGGCGCGCAACGCGCACGCGTCGCGCATGAGCACCACGCTGGCCGCGCTGTTTATCGATCGCCAGCAGCAGCGCGCCTGGTGGGCGCACGCCGGCGACAGCCGGGTTTACCATTTTCGCCACGGCACCCTGTTCGACGTCACGCGCGATCACAGCCTGGCGCAGCAGTTAAAAGATGCGGGCTATGAAAATACCGGCATTAACAGTAATTTACTCTATAATGCGCTCGGCGCGGACCCGGCACGTCCGGTGACCTTCTCCGCCGAACTGGCGCTGGAAGATGGCGACGCCTTTCTGGTCTGCACCGACGGGTTCTGGCTTAACCTGACGACGAAAGAGATGGAGCAGGCGCTGCGTATGGTCAACGCCTGCGAAGAGTGGCTGGCGCTGATGGAAAAAGCGGTCAGCCGCAGCGTGAAGAAAGATAATCTCAGCGCGCTCTCGGTCTGGATCGGCGAACCTCAGGACGCCACACTGCTCTATTCCGCGGCGGATTCGGCGCGCTTTTTGCCGCCTCGCTACTGATACCAAGGATCCTTATGAAATTGTGGTTGTCCGGCATTGCGACGTTGCTGATCGCCTTTAGCGCGCAGGCCGAAAATTATCGCGTGGTCTATTCGCCCAGCCTGGCGCTGGAAGTTTTTATCGACGACGTTAAAAGCAAAGCGCCCGACGACTGGTGTAAAGAGACGCTGCCGCTGCGCATCGTCTCCGGCAAAAGCACCGATTCCGCCGTGCTGACCACCTTTTTGCCGCGCGTCGGCACCCTGCTGGCCAACCAGTGCGGCACGCTGGACGTGCTGCCCTGGCAGATGACCAATAAAGAGGGCAGCGTGCTGGCCAGCGGCAGCGCCAGCAAACTGCAAAACTGGCGGCCAATCGTGATGGCCGACGCCACCGCCAGCGCCAGCGCGACCAACGCCGCGCCGCTCGATCTGTCGCGCCCGGCGAACAGCGCGCCGCTGCAGCACTTCGACCTGCCGGGCGGCTGCCGCTTCCGCACGGCGTGGGACGCCGACGGCCAGTCGCTGTTTATTCCCGACGGCGCGAAAAGTCAGTGCCCGCACGACGGCTGGCTGGAGGGCAAAAGCGAGATCACCGTGGCGGACAAGGGCAAAACAGGCGCTCTGCCGGTCACCTTCTATCAGGGCTATCCGATCGCCAGTCTGGCGATCGCCGGCAACTCGCTGGAAATCGTGGCCGTGAATAAAGAGCGCATGATCGTGACGCGCGCCGATGCGGCGGATAGCTGGCTGGTGCTGCCTTTCGACCCCGCCAGCCACGTCTGGCGCTTTAACGGCACGCTGCTGGTGAAAATGGACAAGAATATGGCGCAGCAGGATCCTGACGCCGTGAAATCGCGGGTGGAAACGTTGCGCGGTCTTTGGGGGCCGCAGTTTATGCCACAGCAAAAAGTGAATGTGTTACTGATCGACACCCTGCACGCCGATTTGGTTGACCCGGCGATAGGTGCGTGGCGTAACATCAATTAATTACCGCGCAGCCTGCTCGCCAGGCGGTGTTCAGAGAGTTCACTATGTCGGCAAATGATAATCAAAAAGCGGTGCCTAACGCCCTTCCGGCGGGATACCGTTTTAACGAGTTTGAAATCAAGGAAGTAATTGGCGGCGGCGGCTTTGGCATCGTTTACCGCGCCTGGGATCATCAGCTCGAGCGCACCATCGCTATCAAAGAGTATATGCCGGTGTCGCTGGCGGTGCGTGCGGAAGACCTGTCGCTGGAGCTGCGCGGCGAACGCTATCAAAGGCTGTTTACCGCCGGCCTGACCAGCTTTATTCAGGAGGCGCGCCTGCTGGCGCGTTTCAACCATCCCGGCCTGCTGCACGTGCTGCGCTTCTGGGAACAGAACGGCACCGCCTATATGGGCACGCTCTACTACAGCGGCATGACGCTGAAAGAGTGGCAGCTGACCAGCCCCGAATCGGTGAACGAAGCCTGGATCCGTCGGCTGCTGCCGCCGCTGTTTGGCGCCATCAACACCATTCATCAGGCGGGCTATCTGCATCGCGATATTTCGCTGGATAATATTCAGATTCAGGAAAACCAGCTGCCGGTGCTGCTGGACTTTGGCTCGGCGCGCAAAGAGATCGGCAACCTGTCGGATGAAACCGAGATTATGCTGAAGCCGGGCTTCGCGCCGATTGAGCAGTACAGCGAAGAGGGTGAAAACGAACAGGGTCCCTGGACCGATATCTATGCGCTCGGCGCGGTGCTGCACAGCCTGATCACCAGCAACCCGCCGCCGGTGAGTGTGGTGCGCTGCATCGAGGACAACTATCAGCCGCTGGTGGAGCGTCAACCGCCGGGCTATTCGCTGCCGCTGCTGCACGCGGTGGACTGTGCGCTGGCGATGAAACCCGCCGATCGGCCGCAGTCGATTGACGCCTTTGCGGCGCTGATCGACCTGCCGGTAAGCGATGTGGAAGCGGTGGTGACTCGCCTGCAGGCGCCGCCTGAGCCGCCGCCCGCGCCCGTGGTGGAAGAAGAGGAGATCGTCGCGCCCGCACCGGTGGTGATGGCGGTCAATCATGGCTCGGCCAGCGTAGAGCCGGTGACGCCGCGTAACGTGCGTCGCCTCTCGCCGGGCCTGGTGGCGCTGGCAGCGGTGGCGCTGCTGGCCGTGGTGACGGTGACCTGGCTGACCAACCGACACGCGGCGACGCCACAGAGCGACGCGTCCGAAAGCGCCGCGCCCCCCCCAACGGCGGCCGCATCGCCGCCGGTCACCACGCCGGCTGCGCTGGCAACCGTCTACCTCAAGCTGGATCGCGGCGCCAACGTGGTGCTGAACGGTCAGCCTGTCGAGGTGAAAACCGGCAACAACGGGTTTGCCGCGCTTAACCTGGCGGCGGGCCAGTATCGTATCGAGGTGCATTCGGGCACCAGCATGCATGCGCAGTCACTGGTGATTGACAAGCCGGGCACCTGGCTGCTGAATCCGGGCAACTAGCGCGCTGTCGCGGCGTGCATCCACACGCCGCGAGCCGCTATCTCTGCGCGCAGCGCACGCCCGCCTGCAGCGCGCGCACCTGATGCGCCAGGCGACTCAGGTTTTCCTCTTCCATGCCGCGCTTCGCCAGTTCCTGCTCCAGCGAAAAGAGATACTGCGCGTTGCTGCCCAGCGGGCCGCTGGCCGCCGCGATCAAGGGCGCGATCGCCTCAGGACAAGAGTCCGACTCATAGAGCGGATGACGCGGATCCATAATAAAGGCCAGCGCGGTGACGCTGCGTCCATCCTCCAGCGTTAGCGCGCACCAGGTGGGCAGATAGCAGCCGGTGATCATCTCACGCTTCCACAGCAACTCCAGCTCTTCATGCAGGCGCGTCTCCGGCAGGCGAAACGCCAGCCCGCTGGTCGAGCCGCCCTCTTTTAGCGCCAGCATGCGGCCCGGATGGGATGAGGTGCCGCGTCCGGCGATCAGGCGCAGGCAGAAGGCGCGATGCCACCCTTCCAGCGTGCCGGAGGCGACCTCGTCCGCCTCGAAGACGGGGTTCCACATCAGCGATCCATAGCCGAAAATCCAGACCGGGCTCTGGTCGGGACGACAGGCCAGCGTCGCCGCCAGCGACGCCGCGCGCTGCTCACAGCTCCAGAGCAGGGACTCCTCAATATCGCCGAATGACGTTTTGCAGTCTGCTTTTAATAAAAATTCTCGGGTTAACAATGCGACCTCCTGACGTCATTAACGTCCTGTCCGACGGGCTCCTTTATAGAATCGGCTTGCGAGCACCATACTTGAGCCGCAGCATTCACTGACAGTATGCATTTTCCGCAGCGCTTTCAAGGCTGCGACAGGAGGGGAAATTAAAAAAATCCAGGAAAAAGGCCAGGCTGGCTGGCCTCCTCTGCGGCGGGTTATTTTTTAGGATGCCATTTGTCGTCGTCACCCTTTTCATACTCTTTTTTCACCGCCGCCCAGGCGACCTTGTGCGCCACCTCTTCCTGCGACTCGTCGCCGCGGCGCTCATCTTTATCTTTGTACTGATCCCAGGCGCTGTTAAAGGCCTTTTGGTAGATATCCTGCGCGTGCGGCGGCAGCACATGTTTCACATTGTCCGGCAGCGCGTCGCGGTTTTTATAGGGCATGCTATTTTCTCCATTGTGGGCCTGGCTTAAGCCTGGCGCAAGGAGACAGAATTTCCACCTGCCTTTTCCTCGCCTCTGAAGACAAAACAGAGATAAAGGCCGCCAAAAATGATCTTAACCACCCTTTTTTATCGCTTCTGACCACGTTAAAAAAAGATAAATGTAAAAATTAACAGGCTGAATAGCTGGCTTTAATTTCGCTTTATCGCCTTTTTCAAGATAGTCGAACTTTTTTGGGCTAAAAGTAAAAAGCGGTAAATTTTCCACGCCGGCAGCGGCGAAAAGTTACACTCTTTAACGCAATAAAAGTTCTACTCTTTTGTGAAGCCCCGTTTGGGTTTCGCCGATATTTTTCCCAAGAGGATGGTGAATGACCACACATGAAAAAACCCGTCACAAAGAGTTCTCGCTGATACTGCCTCTCGCCGCGCTGGGCGTGCTGTTTTTCTTTGGCGGCGAGACCAGCCTGCCGCTGGTGATCGGCATCAACCTGCTGGCGCTGGTGGCGATCCTCAGCAGCGCCTTTAGCGTGGTGCGTCATGCCGACGTGCTGGCGCATCGTCTGGGCGAACCCTACGGCTCGCTGATCCTTAGCCTGTCGGTGGTGATTCTGGAGGTCAGTTTGATCTCTGCGCTGATGGCGACCGGCGACGCGGCCCCCGCGCTGATGCGCGACACCCTCTACTCTATTATCATGATCGTCACCGGCGGCCTGGTAGGCTTCTCTCTGCTGCTGGGCGGGCGCAAGTTCGCCACCCAGTATGTGAATCTGGCCGGGGTTAAGCAGTATCTGATCGCCATCTTTCCGCTGGCGATCCTGGTGCTGGTGTTCCCCAACGCGCTGCCGGGCGGCAACTTCACCACCACCCAGGCGCTGCTGATTGCCGCCATTTCCGCGGCGATGTATGGCGTTTTCCTGCTGATCCAGACCCGCACGCACCAGAGCCTGTTTGTTTACGAGCACGAGGATGACAGCGACGACGGCGATCCGCATCACGGCAAGCCGTCGGCGCACAGCAGCGTCTGGCACACCGTCTGGCTGATCGTGCATCTGATCGCGGTGATCAGCGTTACCAAGATGAACGCCAACACGCTGGAGCATCTGCTGTCGGAGTTTAATGCGCCCGCGCAGTTCACCGGCTTCCTGGTGGCGCTGCTGATCCTGTCGCCGGAAGGCCTGGGTGCGCTAAAGGCGGTGCTGATGAATCAGGTGCAGCGCGCCATGAACCTGTTTTTCGGCTCGGTGCTGGCGACCATCTCGCTGACCGTGCCGGCGGTGACCATTATCGCCACTCTAACCGGCCAGCAGCTGGTGTTTGGCCTGGAGCCGCCGCAGATGGTAATGATGTCGGCGGCGCTGATCCTGTGTCATATCTCGTTTTCCACCGGGCGCACCAATGTGCTGAACGGCGCGGCGCACCTGGCGATTTTTGCTGGCTATCTGATGACTATCATGCTGTAAACGGCAGGCGAAAAAAGAGCGACCAGACATGAGGTGATAACGCAGTCTGGTGCCGCCCCGGAGCGGCACCAGACTGCTGGCCAGCTTCCGTGCGCGCGGCCGGAAAGAGCCTGACGGAGCAGACCACAGCGCTTTTACTGCGGCAAAGGGCACCCTGTCTGAGGCCGCCGCGCCTCCTCTGCTGCAAAGGGCTATTCGCAGCGCTGAGGCGGAGACGTTGTGCCAGGAGCCGGTCGCAGGGATACGACAGGCTGTTCGGGGAGGCCAGGATGGCCGTACCCGAACGGTCCGTCCGGCACGACGTTGCAGCCGAAGGCTCCGCGAAGCGGCGCGAGGACGGCCCGGCAGCAGAGGAGGCGCGGTGGCCCGCACCGGCACACGCATAAAAAAAGCCGCCGTTTTGAAAAAACGGCGGCTTTACCTGAACTGACAAGCATTACGACCAGGGTCGCTCTGTTTTATTTCTTAGCGCGAAGCGCGACTTACTTGCTGGTATCCAGCTCCGGGAAGCTCTTCACCAGATCGTCAATCGCCTTCATTTGCGCGAGGAACGGCTCCAGCTTGTCCAGCGGCAGCGCGGACGGGCCGTCGCATTTCGCGTGATCCGGGTCCGGATGCGCTTCGATAAACAGGCCGGCAATGCCGACCGCCATCCCGGCGCGCGCCAGCTCGCCCACCTGGGCGCGACGGCCGCCAGAGGCAGCGCCGAACGGGTCGCGCGTCTGCAGCGCGTGGGTCACGTCGAAAATCACCGGGCTGTTGTTGGTGACCTTCTTCATCACGTTAAAGCCGAGCATATCGACAACCAGGTTGTCATAGCCGAAGTTGCTGCCGCGATCGCACAGGATCACCTTATCGTTGCCGCCTTCCGCGAACTTATCCACGATATTGCCCATCTGGCCGGGGCTGACAAACTGCGGCTTCTTCACGTTGATCACCGCGCCGGTCTTCGCCATCGCTTCTACCAGGTCAGTCTGACGCGCCAGGAACGCCGGCAGCTGGATCACATCCACCACGTCGGCCACCGGCTGCGCCTGCGCCGCCTCGTGCACGTCGGTGATGATCTTCACGCCGAACGCCTGCTTCAGCTCCTGAAAAATCTTCATGCCCTCTTCGAGGCCAGGACCGCGATAAGATTTAATGGAAGAGCGGTTCGCCTTATCAAAAGAGGCTTTGAACACGTACGGGATGCCGAGCTTATCGGTCACCTTGACGTAGTGTTCGCAAATACGCATGGCGAGATCGCGCGATTCCAGCACGTTCATACCGCCAAACAGCACAAACGGCAGATCGTTAGCGACCTTGATATCACCAATAGTGACGACTTTCTGAGTCATGCCCTTTCCTTAACTGTGTGGTGCGCTTAGTGCAGCGTCACCTGTTTCTGTTCAATTGCGTGAATTTGCACTTTGATCATCTCGCTGACCGGATCCTCAGGACACTGCTCAACGAAGTAGGTTAAATCGTTCAACGCGATATGCTCGCACTCCAGCTGCGCGTAGATCAACCCGCGATCGCGGATCTCATACGGGTCGTCAGGATCGATCTGCAGCAGCACCTGGCTCACGCCGAGCGCCAGCTCCATCTGCTTCTCCTCCATCAGCGCCGCCTTCATGGTGTCGAGCATCTTGCGCATCACGCTGATGGTCTTCGCCTCTTCCAGATCGTCGTCATAGAGCTTCGCCGTCGGGCTGATATTGCCTTTCAGCCACACTTCCAGCGTGTGGGTGTCCAGCGTCTCGCCGTTGAAAGGATTGATCAGCCACATATCGCCGTCGATCCAGTCGGCGCGTAGAATCAGCTGGGTGGGAAAAATCACCGGCATCAGCGGGATGTCGAGCGCCTGTGCGATATGCAGCAGGATCACCCCAAGCGACACCGCCGTGCCCTGGCGCGACTTCAGCACTTTATCCAGCCACAGCGCGTCAGAAAGGTTATAAACGCCGCTGGCGCCGCCGAAGCCCCACTGGCGATAAAAGAGTTCCAGCAGCTTCTCCAGCTGCATATCGGCGTCCTGCTCGCCGCTGACGTAGCGGCGGGCTTCCGCCACCAGCGCCGCCAGCTGCTCCTGCACGGACGACGCCGGGAAATCGGCGCGGATGGCGCGGGTGGCGCCAATCACCGCTTCACACAGCGGCGTCTGGCTAAAATCTAATTGTTCTGCGGAGGTCATACTATCCCCAATAACGGCATTTTGGTCACCGCCAGCTTAATCACTGTCACCAGCGCGACCAGCGCGACCAGGAAAGCGATCCAGCGCGTGCGGCTGGTGCGCGGGCGACGACTCAATGCCACGGAACCTAAGGCGATGTAGATAATAACGCCTAAAAGCTTCTCCGTCAGCCAGCTTCCTTGCGGTGAAAACGGGTAAAAGTGCGTAATTACCACCAGCAGCACGCCGGTAAGCAGTAAAAAGGTGTCGTTAACGTGCGGCGTAATGCGCACCCAGCGCCGCTGCAGCAGCGCCGAGCCGCTGCGCAGCCAGTAAAAGCGCAGGACAAAAAGCGCGATGCTGATAAACACCGTCAGCAGATGCAGTTGTTTAATAAGCGGGTAGTAAGCGGCCATGGTGCGTCCTTTTTAAGATGAAATCTGACCGAGCGTGACGCGCGGATTACCGCCGTAGTCCTGCACGGTCGCGACCTGAAGAAAATCGTGCTGCTGCATTAGCGCGCGCACGGCCGCGTCCTGCTGCCAGCCATGCTCCAGCAGCAGCCAGCCGCCGGGCGCAAGCCACTGCGGCGCCTGAGCTACCAGCAGGCGCAGATCCGCCAGACCCGCGTCGTCCGCCACCAGCGCGCTGCGCGGCTCGAAGCGCACGTCGCCCCGCGACAGATGCGCATCGGCTGCGTCGATATAGGGAGGATTGCTGACGATCAGGTCAAAGCGCCCGGCGGGCAGCGCGTCGAACCAGTGGCTGAGCGCAAAGGCGGCGTTGGGGATCGCCAGCCGTTCGGCGTTGCTTTGCGCCAGCGCCACCGCGGCCTCGATGCGATCCACGCCCAGCACCGCGCAGTCGGGCCGTTCGCTCGCCAGCGCCAGCGCAATGGCGCCGGTGCCGGTGCCGAGGTCGAGAATGCGCGCCGGCGCGGCGGGCAGACGCGCCAGCGCCTGCTCCACCAGCACTTCGGTATCGGGACGCGGGATTAGCGTGGCGTCGGAGACGCGCAGCGGCAGCGACCAGAACTCGCGCTCGCCGATCAGATGCGCCACCGGCTCGCCGCGCACGCGGCGCGCCAGCAGCGCGTCAAGGCGCGTCAGCTGCTCGGGCAGCAGCGCGGTTTCATCGAACGCCACCAGCCAGCTGCGCGATTTGCCGGTGACGAACCCCAGCAGGATCTGCGCGTCGCGCTTCGGGCTTTCTCCGCCCTGTAGCGCGGCGACAGCCTGTTTCAGCCAGTCACGAAAGGTCATTACTCCTGACCAGCCAGCGCGGCCAGCTGATCGGCCTGATACTCCTGCACGATCGGCTCAATCAGGTTGTCCAGCTTGCCTTCCATCGTCTCGTCCAGGCGGTAAATGGTGAGGTTGATGCGGTGGTCGGTGACGCGGCCCTGCGGGAAGTTGTAGGTGCGGATACGGTCGGAACGGTCGCCGCTGCCCAGCAGATTGCGGCGCGTGCTCGCCTCCGCCTCGTGGCGCTTCGCCATCTCTGCGGCGCGAATGCGCGCGCCCAGCACCGCCAGCGCTTTGGCTTTGTTTTTGTGCTGCGAGCGCTCATCCTGGCACTCCACCACGATGCCGGTTGGCAGGTGGGTGATGCGGATAGCGGAGTCGGTGGTGTTAACGTGCTGACCGCCCGCGCCGGACGAGCGGAAGGTGTCGATTTTCAGGTCGGACGGGTTGATCTCCGGCAGCTCCGCTTCCGGCACCTCCGGCATCACCGCCACGGTGCAGGCGGAGGTATGGATGCGTCCCTGGGACTCGGTTTCCGGCACGCGCTGCACGCGGTGGCCGCCCGACTCGAACTTCAGTCGGCCGTAGGCGCCCTCGCCGGTAACGCGGGCGATCACCTCTTTATAGCCGCCGTGCTCGCCCTCGTTGGCGCTGACAATCTCCACGCGCCAGCGGCGGGCCTCGGCGTAGCGGCTGTACATGCGGAACAGATCGCCGGCGAAGATCGCCGCCTCGTCGCCGCCGGTGCCGGCGCGCACTTCAACAAAGCAGGCGCGTTCGTCGTCGGGATCTTTCGGCAGCAGCAGCACCTGCAGCTGCTGCTCCAGCCGCTCGCTCTCGGCGCGCGCCTGCTGCAGCTCTTCCTGCGCCATATCGCGCATTTCCGCATCCTCCAGCATCAGCTGGGCGGTATCGATATCGTCCTGGGTCCTCTGCCACGCGCGGAAACATTGGGTCACGTCGGTTAACTGCGCATATTCGCGTGACAGCGCGCGGAAGCGGTCCTGATCGGCGATCACGCTGGCATCGCCCAGCATCGCTTCCACTTCTTCGTGGCGCTCCTGCAGCGCTTCCAGTTTGGCAACAATAGAGGTTTTCATTGGTGATGGATTTCTCGTTACAGAGGGCAACAGCCCCGCAGTCTACTCGAGACCGAGGCTGTCGCGAAGCAATTGCAGGCGTTCAGTGTCGCCGTCTCGGGCGGCCTGCTGCAGAGATTTGGTTGGTGCGTGAATTAAACGGTTGGTCAGCTTGTGCGCCAGCTCCTGCAGCACTTTCTGCGGATCGGCGCCCTGCTGCAGCGCGGCCAGCGCGCGTGATTCGAGATCGGCGCGCACGCCTTCCGCCTGAGAGCGGTATTCGCGGATGGTCTCAACCGCGCTCTGGGCGCGCAGCCAGGACATAAACTCGCCGCTCTCCTGCACCACGATGCTTTCCGCCTGCACGGCGGCGGCTTTGCGCTGCGCCATGTTCTGCTCGATGATCGCCTGCAGATCGTCAACGCTGTAGAGATAGGCGTTAGGCAGCTTGCCCACTTCCGGCTCGACGTCGCGCGGCACGGCGATATCCACCAGCAGCACCGGCTTGTTGCGGCGCGCTTTCAGCGCACGCTCCATCATCCCTTTGCCGATAATCGGCAGCGGGCTGGCGGTGGAGGAGATCACGATATCGGCGTCGGCGAGGCGCGCGTCGATGTCGCCAAGGCCAATCACCTCTGCGCCAACCTCTTCCGCCAGCCGCTCGGCGCGCTCGCGCGTGCGATTGGCGATAATCAGCTTCTGCACTTTATGCTCGCGCAGGTGGCGCGCCACCAGCTCGATGGTTTCGCCCGCGCCAACCAGCAGCACGTTGACGGTAGAGAGCGATTCGAAGATCTGCCGCGCCAGGGTGCAGGCGGCGAAGGCGACCGACACCGCGCTGGCGCCGATTTCCGTTTCAGTGCGCACCCGTTTGGCGACCGAGAAGGTTTTCTGGAACATACGCTCCAGCTCGCTGCTCAGCGCATGGCCGCGCTGCGAGTCGGCGAAGGCTTTTTTCACCTGGCCGAGGATTTGCGGTTCGCCCAGCACCAGCGAGTCGAGACCGCTCGCCACGCGCATCAGATGGCTCACCGCCGCGTTGTCCTGATGCCAGTAAAGACTTTGACGCACGTCCTCTTCATTAAGATGGTGATAGTCACACAGCCAGCGCACCAGGCGCTCCTGCAGATCCGCCTGCTGTTCTACGCTAAGGTAGAGTTCAGTGCGGTTGCAGGTAGAGAGAACGACGCCGCTCTGCACCATCGGCTGGGAAAGCAGGCTGTCGAGCGCCTGCTCCAGCACGTCCGGCCCGAACGCAACGCGTTCACGCAGGGCGACAGGTGCAGTTTTATGGTTGATTCCGAGAGCGAGCAGCGTCATGGCGATAAAAGTTGGGATGTCCCAATAATGTCAGGGTTTTGTGATGCGCATTCTACAAGATGCGGCAGATCATGAAAAGCCATACAAAGGCTATGACTGTAATAAGATTAAACTGATCGTGCGCAATTTTCCTGTTATCAGCATTGACGGTTTATAAGCGGATCGCTAGCGTTATCCGTTACGAATTAAAAACGTGTCCGAGGAGATGACCACGTGATGACCTTTTCACCCCGCACGATGTTGCGCCTTTTGCCGCTGGCAAGCGTCCTGTTAGCCGCCTGTGCCGTTAAACAACCTCAGGGTCCGGGTCCGAGCACCACCGCGCCGCAGTGGCAGCAGCACCAGCAGGCTGTGGCGCACGTCACGCACTACCAGACACGCGGCGCCTTCGCCTACCTGTCCGACAAGCAGAAGGTCTATGCGCGCTTTAACTGGCAGCAGACCGCGCCGGATCGCTATCGCCTGCTGCTGACCAACCCGCTGGGCAGCACCGAACTGCAGCTCGACGCTCAGGGCCAGACCGTGCAGCTGGTGGACAATAAAGGCAAACGCTACGTCAGCAACGACGCGGAGAAGATGATCGCCCAGCTGACCGGCATGGATATCCCGCTCGCCAACCTGCGCCAGTGGATGATGGGCCTGCCTGGCGACGCCAGCGACTATCAGCTCAACAGCAACTATCAGCTGAAAAGCCTGAACTACCGCAGCAACGGCCAGACATGGCAGGTGACGATTCAGGACTACGACAGCAAAACCACCCCGCCGCTGCCGGCGAACCTTGAGCTGCGCGAAGGCGATCAGCGCATCAAGCTGCGTATGGATAGCTGGACGCTGCAATGATCACCTCGTGGCCCGCACCGGCAAAGCTGAATCTGTTTCTCTATATCACCGGCCGTCGCGCTGACGGCTACCATAATCTGCAAACCCTGTTTCAGTTTCTCGACTACGGCGACCAGCTGCAGATTACGCCGGACAGCAGCGGCCGTGTCACCCTGACTACACCGGTCGAAGGGGTCGCCCATGACGACAACCTGATGGTGCGCGCCGCGCTGCTGCTGCGCCAGGCCGCGCTGGCGCAGCGCCGGCTACCCGCCGACGCCGGCGCGCAGATCGCCATTGAAAAAAGGCTGCCGATGGGCGGCGGGCTGGGCGGCGGCTCTTCCGACGCGGCCACGGTGCTGGTGGCGCTCAATCATCTGTGGGGCGCGGGTTTCTCGCTCGAGACGCTGGCGGAGCTGGGCATCAGGCTTGGCGCGGACGTGCCGGTGTTCGTCAGAGGGTTCGCCGCTTTTGCGCAGGGGGTCGGCGAGCAGCTACAGCCTGCCGATCCGGCAGAAAAATGGTATCTGGTGGCGCATCCCGGCGTCAGCGTGCCGACGCCGCTGGTGTTTAACGATCCGCAGCTGACGCGCGACACGCCGGTGCGTTCGCTGGCGGCGCTTTTATCGACACCCTTTCACAATGATTGTGAGGCAGTGGTAAGAAAACGTTTTCGCGAGGTTGATGAGCTTGTTTCCTGGCTGCTAGAATACGCGCCGTCGCGCCTGACTGGCACTGGCGCTTGCGTGTTTGCCGAATTTGACACCGAGTCAGCCGCTCGTCAGGTGCTGGAACTCGCCCCGAAATGGGTATGCGGATTTGTCGCGCGAGGCGTTAACGTCTCGCCTCTGCATCGCACCCTTTCCGGGCTGTAAGCGCATGTGTGACAGTGTCACCCTGTTCCAGACGCTGCACACGGCGCATTAACACACCCGTATGAACATGCATCAGGGTATGCGCCGGTTACCCTAATGCCGTTCATTCTCTGGACGCCAAGCCTGAGGTTCTTCTCGTGCCTGATATGAAGCTATTTGCTGGTAACGCCACCCCGGAACTAGCACAACGTATTGCCAACCGCCTTTACACCAGCCTCGGAGACGCCGCAGTGGGCCGTTTCAGCGATGGCGAAGTGAGTGTACAAATCAATGAAAATGTACGCGGTGGTGATATTTTCATCATCCAGTCCACCTGTGCTCCCACCAACGATAATCTGATGGAACTGGTTGTGATGGTCGACGCGCTGCGTCGAGCTTCTGCTGGTCGTATTACCGCGGTTATTCCCTACTTCGGCTATGCCCGTCAGGACCGCCGCGTGCGCTCCGCGCGCGTACCGATTACCGCTAAAGTGGTCGCGGATTTCCTTTCCAGCGTTGGCGTCGATCGCGTTCTGACGGTCGATCTTCACGCCGAGCAAATCCAGGGCTTCTTTGACGTCCCGGTTGACAACGTTTTCGGCAGCCCGATCCTGCTGGAAGATATGCTGCAAATTGGTCTGGAAAACCCGATCGTGGTTTCCCCGGACATCGGCGGCGTTGTGCGTGCCCGCGCCATCGCCAAACTGCTCAACGATACCGATATGGCTATCATCGATAAACGTCGTCCGCGCGCGAACGTTTCTCAGGTGATGCACATCATCGGTGACGTGGCGGGCCGCGACTGCGTGCTGGTCGACGATATGATCGACACCGGCGGCACGCTGTGCAAAGCGGCGGAAGCGCTAAAAGAGCGCGGCGCGAAACGCGTCTTCGCCTACGCCACCCACCCGATTTTCTCCGGCAACGCGGTGGAGAATCTGCGTAAATCGGTGATCGATCAGGTTATCGTCTGCGACACCATCCCCCTTTCCGAAGAGATGAAGTCGCTGCCGAACGTTCGTACCCTGACGCTTTCCGGCATGCTGGCTGAAGCGATCCGTCGTATCAGCAACGAAGAATCGATCTCGGCGATGTTCGAGCACTGATTTTCGCCTAATAAAAAACCGGGCCATGCGCCCGGTTTTTTTATGCCTGAATGGCCCTGTTAGTGGTGCGGCGTGCGGCGGCAGCGTTTGTCATAGTGGCGATGCCAGAAGTAGCGGTCTTCGATCTTCTCGCGGCCGCTGACGCGCGCCCCGGTCAGCCACAGCAGCGCGCCGATAAAGATGCCCAGAATCGCGCCCTGCGCCAGCAGCGCCGGCATCTGCATGTCTGGCAGCTGGTTGAGCACCGAGAAGATGATGCTGGAGACCATCACGATCAGCCCCACAACCATCATGGCGTTTCCTGCTTTGCGACAATGTTGATGTTTCATAACTCACCTCTGTCCATATGAACAAGCAATACCAACCGCACGTAATGTTAACTTGTCATAAGTTTAGGCAATGAAGCCCGGTTGAATTGCGTCCAGGATCACAAACACCAATAAAGGCTGACGTAAATTTACGCTTAGACGCTTGATTTAAAGAAATAAATAGTTAATCACGCGACGTAACCACCCCTTTGCTGCGGCGTTTGTTCTCTTCTCTGCCGCGCAGTACACTAACGCCTTTTCATCACCTGAGCAGGATAATCATCGTGAGCAGCATTAAACTGATTGTGGGCCTGGCCAATCCGGGCGCGGAGTACGCCGCGACGCGGCATAACGCGGGCGCCTGGTATGTTGATTTGCTGGCGGAGCGTCACAATCAGTCTCTAAAGGAAGAGGCGAAGTTTTTCGGCTATACCGCGCGCATCAGCCTGGCGGGTGAAGATGTGCGCCTGCTGGTGCCCACCACCTTTATGAACCTCAGCGGCAAAGCCGTGGCGGCGATGGCGACCTTTTTCCGCATCGCGCCGGAGGAGATTCTGGTGGCGCACGATGAGCTGGATCTGCCGCCTGGCGTGGCGAAGTTCAAACAGGGCGGCGGACACGGCGGCCATAACGGGCTGAAGGACATCATCAGCAGGCTGGGCAACAACAATAACTTTCACCGCCTGCGCATCGGCATCGGCCATCCGGGCGATCGCAACAAGGTGACGGGATTTGTGCTGGGCAGGCCGCCCGCCAGCGAGCAAAAGCTGATCGAGGACGCCATTGACGAAGCGGCGCGCTGCACCGAAGTGTGGCTGAAAGAGGATCGCCTGAAGGCGATGAACCGGCTGCACGCGTTCAAGGCGAGCTAAACGCCCTGCCCGCGCGATTTCTGTGTATAATGCGCCAACTTTTTTTCGTTTCCGGCAACGCCTGCAGCAGGCGTTGCACCTCAAGTCAGAAGGGTAACCAACCATGGGATTCAAATGCGGTATCGTGGGCCTGCCGAACGTCGGTAAATCCACCCTGTTCAACGCGCTGACCAAAGCGGGCATCGAAGCGGCTAACTTCCCGTTCTGCACCATCGAGCCCAACACCGGCGTGGTGCCGATGCCGGATCCGCGCCTTGACCAGCTGGCGGAGATCGTCAAACCGCAGCGTCTGGTGCCGACCACCATGGAGTTCGTTGACATCGCGGGCCTGGTGAAAGGCGCGTCGAAAGGCGAAGGCCTGGGCAACCAGTTCCTGACCAATATCCGCGAAACCGAAGCGATCGGCCATGTGGTGCGCTGCTTCGAGAACGAAAACATCATTCACGTCGCGGGCAAAGTCGATCCGGCGGAAGATATCGACGTGATCAACACCGAGCTGGCCCTTTCCGATCTGGAAACCTGCGAGCGCGCCATTCAGCGCGTGCAGAAAAAAGCCAAAGGCGGCGACAAAGACGCGAAGGTTGAGCTGGCCGCGCTGGAGAAGTGCCTGCCGCATCTGGAAAACGCCGGTATGCTGCGCGCCCTGAAGCTGGACGCCGACGAGAAAGCGGCGATCCGCTATCTCAGCTTCCTGACCCTGAAGCCAACCATGTACATCGCCAACGTCAACGAAGATGGCTTTGAGAATAACCCGTACCTGGATCAGGTGCGCGCCATCGCAGAAGCGGAAGGATCGGTGGTAGTGCCGGTTTGCGCGGCGGTAGAGTCAGATATCGCCGAGCTGGATGACGAAGATCGCGCCGAGTTTATGGCCGAACTGGGTCTGGAAGAGCCTGGCCTCAACCGCGTGATCCGCGCCGGTTATGCGCTGCTGAACCTGCAGACCTACTTCACTGCGGGCGTGAAAGAAGTGCGCGCCTGGACCATCCCGGTCGGCGCCACCGCGCCGCAGGCGGCGGGTAAGATCCACACCGATTTCGAGAAAGGCTTTATTCGTGCGCAGACCATCGCCTTTGACGACTTTGTTGCTTATAAAGGCGAACAGGGCGCGAAAGAAGCGGGAAAAATGCGTTCAGAAGGGAAAGAGTACATCGTGAAAGATGGCGATGTAATGAACTTTTTGTTTAACGTCTGACCTGCGGCTGCCCTGCCGCCTGAACGACAAATCCACGCTGCGGCGTGGATTTTTTTTATCTGGAAAGTTGCCCTGTTAGCGCTTTGCCGGGCGCTGGCTCTACCGCTTCCCTGACAGATCTGACAGCAGCGCCGCCTGTTTTTGCGGCGTAATGGCGCCAGCATCGTTAATGGTGTGGAAGCTGACGCTGCTGCTGGCTGCGGACGGCAGCGCAACGGTGGCGGAGGCGTGCGGATTGACCATCACATCCTCCAGTGGCTCCCCGCCACTGTTTATCTGCGTCAGGGTAATGTGATACGGCGTAGGATTATCGATGCGCACAGCATTGCCGCTGCGGTGGAAACTAAGCTGCGCCGGCGCGTCGTCAACCGCAGGCGTTAAGCCAGCCGGACGTAAAAAGAGTTTTATGCGCGTCACTGCGGCCAGCAGCAAGAGATCTCTTCCTTCTGTCTCTTTTTTGCTGAGGGCAGGAATCGCTCTGCTGCGAAAATAGTAAAGCGTCTCCTCGTTCTGCTTCGCCGGCCTGCCGACATACGTCAGGCGCAGCGTATTGGCCTTGCCCGGTTCGCTGAGGTAGAGCGGCGGCGTAACCCTGAAATCCTGCGTTTTATGCCCATCCGCCCCTTCGACCCAGGACTGAACCCAAAAAGGCTGCTTATCGGAGGTGTTGCGTACCGCCAGGCCGATCTGTTTTTGCGTGTCGGAATAGATGGCGCGCGTGCTGCCGAGCCTAATGCCACCCGCACAGGCCAGCGGCGGCGTCAGGCAATACAGAACCGCCGCGGCTAAGAGGGTTTGACGCAATAAATAACCAGACATATTTTCTCCACGCGAGTAACCGCCTTTAGGCCCCTGCACAGCCAATATCAGCAGGCAGGCGTATATAACGATTATTCGTACATTAACGATATTTTCGCTGAACCAGCGATGGCGCCAGGCGCCGCGCTCTGCCGCCCTGACTGTAATTAACGGCGCTAATGTAGCGTCATAAAAAAGCCACATCAATCAACAGAAGATAAATTAACGCTTTTTATTGACCTATATTTATAACTCGAACTCCTTCCATCTTAGAGCGATCAGGCAATAATAAAAATCATTAACATGAATAACCGCCATCCGTGTTATTTACACCTTAAAGGCTACATTACCACCACAATGCGTCACGTTATTTATCGATCGCCGTGAATGCTATCGCATGCCGCAGCCAGGCGAATAGCCAGCAAAAAAAACGGCAGCTTAACGCTGCCGTCAGAATGAGCATGAATAACGGATTTATTTGTAGTCAATTTCAAGATCAACGGTGGTAACGAAAGCGCCGGCCTTCACTTTATTCCGGGTAGTTTCCATCGCCGCATGGAAAATCAGGATATTTTTCTGTGAGGGCTGGAGCGGCAGCGTTTCTGAACGGCTTCCTCGTGGAGAGAAAGAGGCAGAGCCGTTACTCTGGAGCAGACGCAGCCCGACACCGCTCGAACCGCCGCTGCCCGATTGAGCCTGATTAGCCCAGAGCGAGGCCACATCAGCATCGGCCATGCCTGACGCGGTCACCACGACCGATGCGGCATTCACGCCGCATTCGCTTAGGGTAACAGGGATATCAAGGACGCTGCTGCGCTTGCCTTTCTTGCCGCTCAGCTCGCGTACTGAGGTGTCCGGCAGGATAAAAATTAACTTATCGCTATCCAGCGTACAGGTATTATCTCGAATCATTCCGCTAATAATTAATTGAACCTGATCCACATCTGCTGCGCTCGCCGGTGGTATGACGCCAAATGAGTAGGCCGCAAGCATACATAAAAGCAAACTGTTTACCTGTGCAATCTTATCACATCTATTTACCGCCAAAAATTTTACAGCAGTTATCATTATATCCCCCAGTCTGCAACGACCGCTTTCAGGATGAAAGCCCAACCTAAATTAAGAGGCCAACTTGAAAAGCTGGCTGCGCATCACATTTATTTCCCGACACAGCGCCCAGCTGAGGCTGATGGTAACGCTGCTGCGCTCAATAGAATATAAACGACAACCGCACAGATAAAATAACAGAAACGCCGCATGACAATTATCACAGCAGAAAAATTCCATCGACCTTTTTAAATAAAAAAAGGGGCGTTTATCACTCAATCATCAACAGAAGCGTTAAAACAGCCTTACTTTTTTTATTATTGATCTGGATTGATTTTTTTCTCGCGTAATTACCGCACCCTTTAACTGGCGCAACGAACTGCGTCATTTAAATATTAAGGAAAATAATCATGGAAAACCAATATAGGCTCGCCGCCGCTGGCACCGTCGCCACGCTGCAAACCCTCGCCGATCTTCGCGCTTATGAACCCACCACGTCGGGTGAAAGCGTGCTGGTTATCGAGTACAACGCCGGCACGCTGTATGGCGGCGGCATTTTCATCAGCGACATCACCGACACCGCGACGCCCAATGACGACGGCGTCAACGTCAGAACCACCGGCGGCAAGCTCTGGACGCGGCAGATCGGCGACTACAACCAGGTGAACGTCACCCACTTCGGCGCGGTGCCGGACGGCGTCACCGACTGCGTTGAGGCGGTGATCAGAATGTGGTACTGGGTGCAGCAGGTCACCGCCAGCGGGCTGGCGGATCATCTCAACCTCGGCATCCGCTTTCCGGCGGGCCGCTTTATGCTCTCTAAATTCGATATCTCCAACGTTAGCGGCGAAGTCTCCCACTTCCGCCTGTGCGGCGAGCCGGTAAAATTCGGCTACTTCGCCACCACCACGCTGGTGTCCGATAAAAAGAACAATGAGTATATGTTCAAGGTAAAAGCGCGTCGGGTGGAGATCACCGGCATCGCGGTGGATGGCGAAAGCAGCTATGAAACCGGCGCGGTCAATACCAAGGGCTTTTTCCGCAATATTGTTGAAGGCGGCCAGTATCTGCGCGTCTCCTGCGTCACCTTCAGCAATCTCGGCGGCCGCGGGCTGGATCTGCTCGATACGCTCGACTGCAAAATCGACCAGTGGTACGCCTCGAAGTGTCATGCCACGGTGATTTACGGCGCCTGGTCCGGCCGAGAGGCGGGCAGCTGGGACCATCTGACCGCCATCGAGCTGAGCAACTTTAACATCCAGAGCGGCTACGATAAGCCGATGATCGACCTGCAGCGCGCCACCCAGTGCATTCTGCATAACGGCTGGATCGAGCACACCGAGAACCCCGGCGACCTCTCTAATGGCGAATGGGTCATCAACACCCTGAGCCTCGAAGGCAACGGCAAACCGCTCGCCTGCCACTACGCGCGCCTCACCATTATCGCGCTTAACGTACAGGGCGCTAACGGCCTCGACACCAGCGAGGCGGGCGAGCGCTGGCTGAGCGTTTACGAGGACGGCACCACCCATATCGAAAACTACGGCGTCAATATTCACGGCTCGCTGAGCTATGACTATCTCTCTAACCTGAAGTCGATGGATAACCGCGCCGAGAGCGCCGCCTGGTTCCTGCTGGGCGAGATTGAGGCGGGCGACTATACCACGCAGGTGCAGATCCAGCTGGTGGCCAGCGCGACCTATAACACCTGGACGGAAACCCAGACCGATTACACCGGCAAAACGCCTGAGGGCGGCGCGCTGCTCTCGCTGCAAAACATCAACGGCACCGTCGGCGGCAGCTGGTCAGCGACCGGCGCTTCACCGATCGTCGCCGCCTACGTCGAGCCAGGCAGCAACAATATGGCGAAGATCTACCTTAAGATCGCCGCCTGGACCGGCTATGTGAAAGCCTATATCACCACCAACGCCCATAACCGCTTTGAAGCAGGCGTCCATTTCCGCTTTATCCCGGCCTACAGCAAAGCGGATGCCGCCACCGTCACCGATCTGGAGAGTAAATCAGACAGCTGGTGCTTTATGCAGCACTGGATGGGTAACGATCAGGTCGGCTTCGGCTATAACAACAATCACGATCTGCTGTTTCATGCGCCTGTTAGTGATAACAAAATGAGAGTGCTTGTTAATGGCACTCCCTACACCCTCGCGCTGACGCCGGTCACCGAGTAATGCCCCTTCGGCCTGCGCGCTGGCGCGGGCCTTTTTGCTAAAAGCCTTTGCAAAGCCGTCGAGAAAGGGATAATAGCCCACCGCTTTCCGACAAAGGCCCGACGATGCGCGACACCCCGCAAGGCAATCTGACCCGCAAAAAACATATGAAGCTGAGCACCCTGGTGACGCTGATGATCGGCGCGGTGGTGAGCTTCGTGCTGCTGAGCGTGCATTTGCTCTACTTCGTGCAGATCGGCAATGCCACCCAGCATCAGCTGGAAGACAAGGCAATGGCGGTCGCCCGCACTCTGGCGGATGTGCCGGCCATTCAGCAGGCGCTCAGCGGCCCGCCCGACGCCGGCATTATTCAGCCCATCGCGCGCGCGGCGCAGCAGCACAATAATCTGCTGTTCGTGGTGGTGACCAATATGCAGGGCATTCGCTACTCGCACCTTAATCCGGCGCTGATCGGCCACCATTTTATCGGCGACGACATCAATCCGGCGCTGCAGGGCAAAGAGAACGTTTCAGTGAATCGCGGCTCGCTGGCGGAGGCGCTGCGCGTCTTTACCCCGGTTTATAACGCGCAGCAGCGGCAGATCGGCGTGGTGTCGATCGGCATCTCGCTGGAGGCGGTGAGCGACCAGATCAACCAGAGCCGCTGGAGTATTCTCTGGACCATTCTGATCGGCGTGCTGGCGGGCGCGCTCGGCACGCTGGCGCTGGTAAAAACCCTGAAGCGCATCCTCTTCGGGCTGGAACCCTGGGAGATCTCCTCGCTGTTCGAGCAGCGTCAGGCGATCCTGCACTCGGTCAAAGAGGGCGTGATCGCGGTGGACGCCCATGCGGAAGTGTCGCTGATCAACGAGGCGGCGCAGAAGCTGCTGACGGAGAAAACCAGCGGCAGCATGGATGAGGCCAGCGTGATCCACGCCCAGCTGCAGGAGACGCTGCGCAGCGGCCGCGCGCGGCGCGACGAAGAGCTGAACATCAACGGCCACCTGCTGCTGAGCAACACCGTGCCGGTCTACAGCCAGCAGCGGCTGATCGGCGCGGTCTGCACCTTCCGCGATAAAACCGAAATCGCGCAGCTGCTGCAGCGGCTGAGCGGCATGGTAAACTACGTCGACGCGCTGCGTGAGCGCTCGCATGAATTTATGAACAAGCTGCACGTCATTCTTGGCCTGCTGCACATGAAAAACTATGCGCAGGTTGAAGCCTATATTCTCAAGACAGCGAACAACTATCAGACCGAGATCGGTTCGCTGCTGGATAAGATCAAGTCGCCGGTTATCGCCGGCTTCCTGCTGAGCAAGATCAATCGCGCCTCGGACAGCGGCCATCGCCTGACATTGAGCGACGCCAGCTTTTTGCCCGATATCGGCAACGAACAGCAGATCGCCGTGCTGATCACCGTGCTCGGCAACCTGATCGAGAACGCGCTCGACGCGCTGGGCAGCGAAAACAACGGCGATATCCACGTGATGCTGCACTACCAGAACGGCTGGCTGGCGTGCGAAGTGAGCGACGACGGCCCCGGCATCCCGACCGAGCAGCTGGATGCTATCTTTGACAAAGGCTTCTCAACCAAAGGCGAGGATCGCGGCGTCGGGCTTTATCTGCTGAAGCAGCAGACGGAAAGCCTCGGCGGCAGCGTCAGCGTGGAGTCAGAACCTGGCGTGTTCACCCAATTTTTCGTACAACTTCCCTGGGATGGAGGCAACAAAACCGCATGATCAATGTGTTAGTGGTCGATGATGACGCTATGGTCGCCGAGCTGAATCGCGTTTACGTCGGGCAGGTGCCGGGCTTTCACTGCGTCGGCACGGCGTCGACGCTGCAGCAGGCGAAAGAGATGATTTTACACAGCGAGCCGGCGGTGGAGCTGGTGCTGCTCGATATCTATCTGCAGCATGAAAACGGACTGGATCTGCTGCCGGAGCTGCGCGAGGCGAAGCAGCCCGTTGAGGTGATCATTATTTCATCCGCCGCCGACGCCGCCACCATCAAAACCTCGCTGCACTACGGCGTGGTGGATTACCTGATCAAGCCGTTCCAGTTTCCACGCTTTGAAGAGGCGCTGACCAACTGGCGGCAGAAAAAATCGCTGATGGATAACCATCTCTACTACCAACAGGCGGAGGTCGACCAGCTGATCCACGGCAACCCGCCCACCAGCAGCGACAGCAAACGGCTGCCGAAGGGGCTGACGCCGCAGACGCTGCGCACGCTCTGCCAGTGGATCGACGCTCATCCCGGCAGCGAGTTCTCCACCGACGAACTGGCGGCGGAGGTAAATATCTCGCGCGTCTCCTGCCGTAAATATCTTATCTGGCTGGCGCAGATTAATATCCTGTTCACCAGCATCCACTACGGCGCCACCGGCCGCCCGGTTTACCGCTATCGCTTGCAGCCGGAGTACCATTCGCTGCTTAAGCAGTACTGCCAGTAACCCGCCGATAGCGGCTATCGTGCAGGTGAAAGGCGAACTGGCGCGTCGAGGAGCAGATCACCTCGCGATCGCGGGTGACGAATATCGCCTCGATGTGCGGCGTGTCGCGCAGCGCCGCAAGGCTTTTCTCGACGCCCAGCCCGTAGAGTAGCGTGGTGTAGATATCGCCGTCTATCGAGCGGTCTGAAATCACCGTGACGCTTAGCAGCTCGTTATCCAGCGGATAACCGCTGCTGGCGTCAAGGATATGGTGATAGAGGCGTCCGTCCAGCTCGAAATAGCGCTCGTAAATGCCCGATGTGACCACCGATTTACCCGCCACCTCAATCACGCCGATCAGTTCGTCAGCCTGGCCGAACGGAGTTTTCAGCCCCACCGACCAGCCGGCGGCGTGCGGCGGCGCGCCCAGCGTCTGCACGTTGCCGCCGAGGTTGATCAGCGCCCTTTCCACGCCCTGCTGGCGCAAAAAGCTGCGCACCACGTCGGCGATATAGCCTTTGGCGATAGCGCCCAGATCGATCTCCATGCCGGGCTGGCGCAGAAACACGCTGCGGCTTGCGGGATCCAGCGCCACCTGGCGCGGATCGGTTAACGCCATCAGCCTCTCCAGCTCCCGCTGCGGCGGCACGCTGCGGCCCTGAAAGCCAATCTTCCAGCGCTTGACCAGCGGACCGATGGTGAAGTTGAACAGGCTTTGCGGCAACAGGCTCACCTGATGGGCGCACTGAATGAGATCGAACACCTCGCGGCTGACGCTGACCGCCGCCTGGCCGGCGGCGTGGTTGATCGCCATCACCTCGGACTCGGCGCGGTTTACCGTCAGGATGTTCTCGTAGTGGCGGATGAGGCGAAACACCTGCGCGGCGAGCGCGGCGTTATCGTCGAAGAGTTTGAGCAGAATGGGCGAACCCATCAGCACTGCGGAATAGGCGTAAACGCCACTGTCGGCTGACATAATCGCCTCGGCTGTCAGGGTAAGCGGCGGCGCCCATTGCGAGCGCCGCCTGATTCCTTAGCTGCGCGCCAGCGCCGCCGCGTTGCGTCCGGCAAGAATACCGAAGATGATGATATCCGCCACGGCGTTGCCGCCGATGCGGTTGGCGCCGTGAATGCCGCCGACCACTTCACCCGCCGCCCAGGCGCCGCGGATCGGCTGTTTGTTGCCGTCCAGCACCGCGGTGTCGGTGTTGATGGTGACGCCGCCCATGGTGTGGTGCACGCCAGGCGCGACGCGGATGGCGTAAAACGGCCCCTGATTGAGCGGATGGCGCAGCGCGGTGGTGCGGCCGAAATCCTCATCCTTCTGATCCACCACAAACTGGTTATAGCGCGCCAGCGTCTCCTCCAGCGTGGTGTGTTCCATATTGAGTTTCACCGCCAGCTCGCCCACGGTCGGCGCGCTGATAACAAAGCCCTTGGCGATATACTCGTCCGCCGCTTTGTTGTTGGCGCGCACCTGTTCGTCGAACACCACCCAGGCACTTTTCTCCGGCAGCGCGATAATTTGCGCGGAGACCTTGTCGCGCGTCTCCATCTCGTTAAAGAAGCGTTTGCCCGCCTGCGACACCAGAATAGCGCCGCCGCCGCGAATCGATTCGGAGATCAGATAGGAGGTGGTCTGCTCGACGGTGGGATGGATCTGAATTTCGCCCATATCTACGGTGTCCGCGCCCAGCTTCTGCAGCATGGCGATGCCGCTGCCGGTGGCGCCTTTGTGGTTGGTGGTGACGAAGCCGTCCAGTTCCGGGCGATATTTCACCACCATCTCGCGGTTGGCGCTAAAGCCGCCGGTGGCGACGATCACGCTTTTCGCGTAGAGGATGCGGCTGTCGTAATACTCATCCACCACCTTCACGCCGGTTACCGCGCCGTTCTCGGTGAGGATTTCCGCCACCGAGGTATCGAGCAGCACTTCGATGTTGCGCTTGTTGATGTTTTTCACCAGGCCGCTGATCAGGTAGCCGCCCACCGCCGAGCGATCCGCCGGACGGTGCGTGCGGTCGATGCTCATGCCGCCGGTGATGGTGATATCGTTCAGCTCGATGCCGTGGTCAGCCAGCCAGTCGATCGCCTCCGGCGCCAGCTCGACGAATTCGCGCAGCAGCACCGGGTTGTTTTTATGCTGGCCGCCCTTCAGCGTCTCCTGATAGAACAGCTCTTTGCTGTCCTTGATGCCTTTCATCGCCTGGAAGCGGGTTTCCGCCGCGTTCATCCCTACTGACGCCTTAATGGTGTTGCCGCCGATGGTCGGCATTTTCTCGATGATCACCACGCGCGCGCCTTCGTCGTGCGCCTGAATCGCCGCCGCCAGCCCCGCGCCGCCGCTGCCGATCACCACCACATCGTAGTTTTGCGGCGCCGACGGGTTGCCGCCCTCTTCAATCACATACTCTTTGCTGGAAGTAGAGAGCGCGCGCGACACCGCTTTTTTCAGCGCCTCGCTCTGGGTGGTGGCGCCGGTAATGGCGTCGACGTGCGGGCTGTTGGCCACCAGGATGCGGTTGCGCAGGCTTTCAAAGGTTTCGGTGAAGTCGACGTCCAGCGTATCGTCCGGCACCATTGAGATATCGGTAATACGGTCGGTATCGAGGGTCACGTTGATTTTCAGCTTCAGCGCTTCCGCCTCAACTTTCTCCTGATAGACGCCCGCCTTGTATTTGCGGCCCGGCGCGCTGACTTCGCGGATCATCGCGTCCACCAGCGAGAAGCGCCACAGCGGCTCCGGGATCATCAGCGCTTCACGCTGGGTGCTGTCGATATAGAGGTCGAGATGCTCGTTGTTCAGCACGCGATCCGCCCAGTCCGGGTAGGCGATGCAGGCTTTGCCGATCGCCACCAGGTCGTAGCCGTGTTCCAGCGCCATCTCCGCGTCGGCTTTATTTACCGCGCCGCCGACGCCGATCACCGGCACCTTCGCCAGACGCTCAGAGCGCTGGGCGATATATTTGTCGATTAGCGGCGTGGGATCGCGCGTGTCGACGATAGAGGGACGCAGCAGCTGCCCCATGGAAAAGTGCACGTAGTCGAGGCCGCGCTCCGCCAGTTTCTCCAGCAGATAGAGCGTGTCGGCAAAGCGGATGCCGGGCACTTCAATCTCTTCCGGCGAGAAGCGATAGCCGATAATAAAGGTGTTGTGCGCGATGCGCTCCGCCATTTTATGGGCGATATCCAGCACCGCCAGCGGGAAGCGAGCGCGGTTTTCGCGGCTGCCGCCCCACTTGTCGTCGCGCTGGTTAGAGTTGGGGGAAAAGAACTGCTGGATCAGATAGGTGTTAGCGCCGTGCAGCTCGACGCCGTCGAAGCCCGCCTTGATGGCGCGGTTCACCGCGTCGCCGAATTTGGTGATCATCACCTCGACTTCATCGGCGGTCAGCGCCTGCGGCGTGGTGGCGCCTTCGCGCGGCGCGGCGATGGCGCTGGGGCCGACAGGGGTTTTCCCGCCAATCAGCCCCGGCTCCACCATGCGGCCGCCATGATAAATCTGAAGGATCGCCGTCGAGCCCTGCGATTTAATCGCGTCGGCGATGCGGGCAAGTCCAGGGATCTTGTTGTCGCTGTCAATGCCGATGGCGCCGGGAAAGGCTGGGCCTTTGGTGTCGATAAAACAGGACTCAACGATAACTGTACCGAGGGTGCCTGCGCGCGCGCGATAGTACTCCACCAGTTCGCTGGTCACGGTGCCGTCATAAAAGCCCGTACAGGTGGTCATCGGCGCCATTACCAGACGATTTTTTAATACCGCGCCGTTCGGCAATGTCAGTGGATTTAAAAGCGGGGTGCGAGTATTCATCTAGATTAACTCCGGAAATTAAAAGCTGAGAAATTTCTGCGGACAGGGCATCCTGGTGATTATTCAAAGGTCCGACTTCATGCCACTAATATACCAGTAACTTTAACTACAAAAGAAATGAATATAGTTATAAAACTTTTGAACCAGCGGAGTTATTTATTTTGCAA
>NZ_MWUE01000077.1 GCF_002077695.1 Pantoea latae | reverse complement strand
TCCGAAGGAGAGTAGCGTAATATACGCCACCTCGCAGCAGCAGGCTCAGCCGCTGACTGCACCGCTCTTTAACAATTTATCAGACAATCTGTGTGGGCACTCGAGAGCAGATATCAAAAGTCTTCGGACTTAAAAAATATCAAGCCTCACGAGTGGACACATAATGACATTCATTATGACGTTTTACAGATGAGCACCGCTTAACTGGTTTAAGCAAATCAAACTTAAATTGAAGAGTTTGATCATGG
>NZ_MWUE01000076.1 GCF_002077695.1 Pantoea latae | reverse complement strand
TGCCTACTACGTTGCCTGGATCCTTCAGCATATTGGCTACTTTTTTTGCAATTAAACCTAAAAAAGGTTGCTCTTAGCTTTATTACTTTCTTTTGTATACTAAAAGGCTATCATCATCTCGAATAGAAGGTGTAAATCGCCTTTTTGGCGATTTTTTTGTTTTTGGAGGGTCCTAAGTATGTTCTTGTCTGTTTCTATAGAAAACTTCAGGTCAATAAAAGAGAAGAGTACAATTTCATTTTTGGCGTCAGGAGCGAAGGAGCATCATCCTGGCCACATTTATAATTCAGAAAAGAGTGGGCATGGAGTATTAAAAAGCGCTGGTCTTTATGGGGCCAATGCGTCAGGGAAATCCAACTTCCTCTTGGCTTTTGAAGCTATCAGGTACATGACTGCGGGCTCAGGAAACCTGAAAGAAGGCGATAAGATTCCTTGTTACGAGCCATATAAATTATCTAAAAATACAATAAATAGCCCAACTACTTTTGAAATTGATTTTCTTTCTAGGGATGATGTTAG
>NZ_MWUE01000075.1 GCF_002077695.1 Pantoea latae | reverse complement strand
CTTCAGACCCATTAGAAGAAGACGCTTCAATAGATTTATTAACCCTTTCAGCTCTCTTCCGCGCGTTCCCTATCCCTTGTCTTATCTTAAAGTACAGTTCATCACTGCCTTTATCATAATCTTTAATGCCTACAGATTTTAATCTTTCTTTTAAATTAGAATTACTCATGAGATCTAAGTAAGAAGAGTATGGCTGTGTTATCTCTTCAAAATGTAGAAGCACCCAAAACTCAAAACAAACATTAGATATGGCAACATTGATGCCATTTTTCTTAGCCTTATCCCATGCTTCTTTATGTTTTGCTCTTGGATACTTTGTAACAGACTCTCTATCATAAACAACCCAAAAGACATCTCCATCCACAGACTCTCGGCTATTCTTTTTCTCAATTGCTTCATCAACAAGTTGTACGGGAGTGTTTTTCCTTGTTGGAGGAATAAAAATCACTTTCGATTTGCTTTTAGCAAACTCTTCTATATAGGAAGAAAGATAGAGCGGCTCAGTTTTAGCTCCCTCACAAAATATGTACATTTTATTGGACAATACTTCCTTATGAGCCGCCATAATCATTCACCCTCAGAGTCAACTGAACCAAACAAATTTGGATCGATATCCTGCTCCCCATTAAGCTCCATAATAAGGCTTTTTATCTTCGTATAATTTACTGTTGGGACTCCACCAAAGCGCCCATCGTCGTACCATACGTGATAAGGAGTAGTAGGTTTAACCTTTTTCTTATCAAAGTCATCAAGAGAATAACATCTTGAACTTCCTTCATTTTTTTCTACAAACCAGATTTGATCTCTTCTCATTTTTTCAGGGCTCATTATTTGCATATTGTGAGTTGAAAAAATAAGCTGAGATCCAACCTTGTTAATAGTCCTGTCATTAAACAACCTAACAACCATATCAGCGACATGTGGATGGAGGCCATTATCTAATTCATCAAATACAAAAACCGTCCTATCCTTAAACGCCTCCATAATTGGATGCATCATTGAAAATATTTTTCTTGTCCCGTCTGACTCATCTTCTTCTTCAAAAACCGCTTCAACTCCATCTTCTCCTATATGAGTAAAAAGG
>NZ_MWUE01000074.1 GCF_002077695.1 Pantoea latae | reverse complement strand
GACGTTGAAGACGACGACGTTGATAGGCCGGGTGTGTAAGCGCAGCGATGCGTTGAGCTAACCGGTACTAATGACCCGTGAGGCTTAACCTTACAACGCCAGAGGCGTTTTGTGAGACGCAGATTTTCAGCTTGTTGACGGATACACCGTGCGGCCTTATGGCGGTGCGGAAAACAGAATTTGCCTGGCGGCACTAGCGCGGCGGTCCCACCTGACCCCATGCCGAACTCAGAAGTGAAACGCCGTAGCGCCGATGGTAGTGTGGGGTCTCCCCATGCGAGAGTAGGGAACTGCC
>NZ_MWUE01000073.1 GCF_002077695.1 Pantoea latae | reverse complement strand
CTTGCCGGCGCTTTTCGCAGATTAGCACGTCCTTCATCGCCTCTGACTGCCAGGGCATCCACCGTGTACGCTTAGTCGCTTAACCTCACAACCCACAGGCGTCTTGCGACGTCGCGGTTGCGATTATTGAGAGACTCGAACGCGTTGCCTTTATTCCCTGTTACGGGGGAATAACGCAAAGCGTCGTTTCAATTTTCAGCTTGTTCCGGATTGTTAAAGAGCAATATCTCAAACGCGTCTCTGCGTTGCCGCAAAAACGGTTTTGAGATAAGAGGGTCGGTGACTTTCACTCACGAACCAGCAAGTGGCGTCCCCTAGGGGATTCGAACCCCTGTTGCCGCCGTGAAAGGGCGGAGTCCTAACCGCTAGACGAAGGGGACACGAAAACGCGTCACGACTTCGCAGCCGTCTTGCTTCTTTACGTTTCTATCAGACA
>NZ_MWUE01000072.1 GCF_002077695.1 Pantoea latae | reverse complement strand
TAGGCCGGGTGTGTAAGCGCAGCGATGCGTTGAGCTAACCGGTACTAATGACCCGTGAGGCTTAACCTTACAACGCCAGAGGCGTTTTGTGAGACGCGAGATTTTCAGCTTGTTAACGGATACTCCGCGTGGCCTTATGGCGGCGCGGAAAACAGAATTTGCCTGGCGGCACTAGCGCGGCGGTCCCACCTGACCCCATGCCGAACTCAGAAGTGAAACGCCGTAGCGCCGATGGTAGTGTGGG
>NZ_MWUE01000071.1 GCF_002077695.1 Pantoea latae | reverse complement strand
CACGGACGCGGCGGGCAACGAGACGCGCGGCGAAAGCGCGTCCTTTACGGTAGACAGCAGCAGCGTGGCGCTGACCATCGACCAGGCGAACGACAACGTGGGCAGCATCACCGGCCCGGTGGCCAACGGCGGGCTGACGGACGACGCGACGCCGGAGCTGCAGGGCACGACGTCGCCGGGCGCGGTGGTGACGGTGCGCGACGCGGCGGGGACGGTGCTGGGCAGCAGCACCGCAGATGCCCAGGGCATATGGACCTTCCAGCTGGCTGAACTGGCGGACGGGGAGCACAGCTTCACGGCCGAGGTGACCAGCGCTGCTGGGATCCGCAGCGAGGCGAGCTTCACGCTGACGGTGGACACCTCCGCGCCGGCCGCGCCCGTCATCGTCAGCCTGATTGACGACGTGGGCCTGTTCCAGGGCACGCAGAGCGAGAGCGGCGGGATCACCGACGATCCGGTGCCCACCTTCAGCGGCACGGCGGAGAAGGGCGCGCTGGTGGCGCTGTACGACAATGGGGTGCTGCTGGCGAGCGTTCGGGCCGACGCAGAGAGCGGCAGCTGGAGTTACACGCCGACCACCAACCTGGTGGACGGCATCCACAGCATTACCGCAACGGCTACCGATGCGGCGGGCAACGTTTCGGTGCCGGGCGACGCCTGGACGTTCACGCTCGACACCAGCACTATGGCGCCGGAGATCGCAACCAACAGTGAGGAAACCCTGGCGGGCCGGGCCGAAGCGGGCGCGGTGGTGGTCGTGACCGACCCCACCACCGGAACGGTGGCGAGCACCGTGGCGGACGCGGACGGCAACTGGAGTATCCAGCCGAACCCGGCGGCGGTAGACGCCGAGAACGTGGTGGTACAGGCCACCGACGAGGCGGGCAACCGCAACAGCACGATCATCAGCGGCCCGGCCGACAGCACGCCGCCGGACAATGTCGACTCCGGCATTATTATCGACTCCATCAGCCTGATCGATGACGTCGGCACTATTACCGGGCCGATCCCGGACGGCGGGGTGACTGACGACGCGCGCCCGACCTACTCTGGTCAGGCGACGGCGGATATCGATCACGTCATCATCTATGACAACGGCGCGCCGATCGGCTCAGCAGCGGTGGACGAGAGCGGCCGCTGGAGCTGGACCCCGGACGAGGATCTGGCGGACGGCTCTTCGCATGACCTGACGGTCTCGGCGGTAGACGCGGCGGGCAATGAAGGCCCGCAGGCGAGCGGCACCGCCGACGACGGCTGGAGCTTCACCGTCGACACCTCGGCGCCTGACAACCAGACCTCAGGCATCGTTATCGACTCCATCAGCCTGCTCGATGACGTCGGCCCGGTTACCGGGCCGATCCCGGACGGCGGGGTGACCGACGATGCGCGCCCGACCTACTCTGGCCAGGCGACGGCGGATATCGACCACGTCAATATCTACGACGCTGGTCAGCTGGTGGGCAGCGCGGCGGTGGGCGCGGACGGCAGCTGGAGCTGGACCCCGGAAAGCGCCCTGGCGAGCGGGGCGCACGCCCTGACCGTCTCGGCGGTGGACGCGGCGGGCAACGAGGGGCCGCAGGTGAGCGGCACCGATGACGAGGCGTGGGACTTCAGCGTGCTGACCAGCGCCCCGGCGCAGCCG
>NZ_MWUE01000070.1 GCF_002077695.1 Pantoea latae | reverse complement strand
TCCTTCATCGCCTCTGACTGCCAGGGCATCCACCGTGTACGCTTAGTCGCTTAACCTCACAACCCACAGGCGTCTTGCGACGTCGCGGTTGTGATTATTGAGAGACTCGAACATATCGCCATCTCATTCCTGTTACGGAGAATGAACGCGACATGTCGTTTCAATTTTCAGCTTGTTCCGGATTGTTAAAGAGCATAATACTTCACAGCCCACCGTTGCCGGTACGCTCTGAACTATTTCAGAAAACAGTATGGTGGAGCTAAGCGGGATCGAACCGCTGACCTCCTGCGTGCAAGGCAGGCGCTCTCCCAGCTGAGCTATAGCCCCATACAGTTACT
>NZ_MWUE01000069.1 GCF_002077695.1 Pantoea latae | reverse complement strand
GAACGCACCGCTGGTGTTCGGGTTGTCATGCCAATGGCACTGCCCGGTAGCTAAGTGCGGAAGAGATAAGTGCTGAAAGCATCTAAGCACGAAACTTGCCCCGAGATGAGTTTTCCCTGAGCACCTGATGCTCCTGAAGGGACGTTGAAGACGACGACGTTGATAGGCCGGGTGTGTAAGCGCAGCGATGCGTTGAGCTAACCGGTACTAATGACCCGTGAGGCTTAACCTTACAACGCCAGAGGCGTTTT
>NZ_MWUE01000068.1 GCF_002077695.1 Pantoea latae | reverse complement strand
GGTCATCTGGGCCACGGACGCGGCGGGCACGAAGGTCAGCGTGGGAGAGGCGGTGGCGGACGACAAGGGCCGCTGGAGCATCACCACCTCGGCGCTGGGGGCGGACGGGGTCTACGACCTGTCGGCGACGGCGGTGAACGCAGCGGGGGTCTCCTCGGCGGAGACCGGGCCGTTCCGCATCGTGCTGGACACCACTAACCCGGAGGCGGCGATCGCGATGCTGACTGACGCCCAGGGCGACGTGACGGGCACTATTGAGGAGGGGGCGATCACGGACGACCGCTCGCCGCTGCTGAGCGGCACGGCGGAGCCGGGCGCCACGGTGACGGTCTATCTGGACGGGGCGGCGGCGGGCAGCGTCACGGCGGACGCGACCAGCGGCAGCTGGAGCCTGGCGCTGGGCCCGCTGGCGGACGGCGAGCACAGCTGGCAGGTGAAGGTCACGGACGCGGCGGGCAACGAGACGCGCGGCGAAAGCGCGTCCTTTACGGTAGACAGCAGCAGCGTGGCGCTGACC
>NZ_MWUE01000007.1 GCF_002077695.1 Pantoea latae | reverse complement strand
CGCCTGCCTGACGGACCGGTGGGGATGGAACATCCCTGTTCCAGCCCCACCTTTCGCCCGCATCCCTGCGGGCTCTCCTGGCAGCCTCATTCTGTTCAGCGCTGCGAAATGCCCGCCCCTGAGCGGCCCCAGCCTGCTGGCCAGCTTCCGCGTGCGCGGCTGGAAAAGGACGGCTGCGTTTTTACGGCTACAAAGGGCACCCTGTCTGAGGCCACAGCGCCTCCTCTGCTGTAAAGGGCTATTCGCAGCGCTGAGGCGGAGACGTTGTGCCAGGAGCCGGTCGCAGGGATGCGACAGGCAGTTCGGGTAGGCCTGGATGGCCGTACCCGAACGGTCCGGCCGGCGCGACGTTGCAGCCGAAGGCACCGCGCAGCGGCGCGAGGACGGCCCGGCAGCAGAGGAGGTGCAGTGGCCCGCACCAGCATGCTCACACGCGCAAATGAAAAGGCCGCCATTTAGAAAAAACAGCGGCCTTGTCTGAACACGACCTTAACTGACAATCATTACGCCGAACGGCGTCCCTTTTGTTACTTCTCTACGCCCTGCACCAGCACCACGCGGTACTCCGCGCCTTTCAGACGGTGCTGTTTCGCTTCCTGATATTCCGGGCTGTCATACCAGCCGTGCGCCGCCTCTACCGACGGAAACTCCAGCACCACGACGCCGTCTGCTTCCGGCCCTTCCAGCGTCTCCAGCTGGCCATAAAACGCCAGCGGCGTAATTGGGTGATCGCCGCGCGCTTTGCCCGCCTTCTCGCCGTAAATAGCGAATTCTTCCGGATTGGTAATTTTGTCGCGAATAAAGACTACATATGCGCTCATTGTTGGCTCCTTTACGCCTGGCGTTTATCTTCGGTGTGGGTGTCAAAATCGGCTGCGTCGTGACGCTCGTGCAGCTGGTCGGCGGGGTCGCCCATCACGCGGTTCACTTTGCGTCCGCGGATCACCGCCGGACGCTCTGCAATCTCCTGCGCCCAGCGCGCCACGTTCTTGTAGGATTTGGCGTCGAGGAACTCGGTGGCGCCATACTGATTGCTCAGCACCAGCCCGCCGAACCACGGCCAGGTGGCGATATCGGCAATGGTATAGGCGTCGCCGCCGAGGAAGCGGCTCTCCGCCAGACGGCGATCCAGCACGTCGAGCAGACGCTTGGTCTCCAGCGTATAGCGGTTAATGGCGTATTCGATTTTCTCCGGCGCGTAGTGATAGAAATGGCCGAAACCGCCGCCGACGAAAGGCGCCGCGCCCTGCAGCCAGAACAGCCAGTTCAGCGCTTCGGTGCGGCCCGCCGGATCCTCAGGCAGGAAATGGCCGAACTTCTCCGCCAGATAGAGCAGGATATTGCCAGACTCAAACACGCGCTGCGGCGGCGTCACCGAATGATCGCTGAGCGCCGGGATTTTGGAGTTGGGGTTGATATCAACAAAGCCGCTGCCGAACTGATCGCCGTCGCCGATGCGGATCAGCCAGGCGTCATACTCGGCGTCCTTAACACCAACCGCCAGCAACTCTTCCAGCAGAATCGTCACTTTCTGGCCGTTCGGCGTGCCGAGCGAGTAGAGCTGCAGCGGGTGTTTGCCGACCGGCAGCGCTTTTTCATGGGTGGCGCCCGCGATGGGACGGTTGGTTTTCGCGCCGTTGCCTTTGGCTTCCGGATCCCATTTCCAGACTGTTGCGGGCTGATAACTGTTTTCCGACATAGTGTGGGTTCGCCTTGTGGATGTGAGTGTGTCAGACGTCTCTGAGTGTAGCAGGGCGAAAAAACGCGGTTTAACCCTGCTGGCGTTCGCTAATCGACGTTCTCCTGGGTATAGAGCATAAAGTCGACGCGCCCGTCTGCATAAGTGGAAAAATGGTCGCCCTTTTCCAGATGCTGCAAAAGCAGGTTCAGCGCCAGCTGGGCGTGGCGCTGGGTATGCTGATCGAGGGTTAAGGTGAGGATGCGCTGCTGCAACAGCTGGCGCGTGGTGGCGTACAGCTCATGGGTGATGTACACCACGTCGCGCTCGCGGCGGTGGCGCGCCAGCGCCTCGGCGATCTCGCGATTGCCGAGGCCGGTGTTGTAGATGCCGACGATGCCGGGCGACGCCACCAGCGCCTTCTCCAGCAGCCGGCTGATGCGCTGGCGATCCTCCTGTCCGGCCAGCGCTTCGCGCAGCGTCAAGTGGGGAAAACGCTGCTGCAGCACGTCGCGAAAGCCGTCGATGCGCTGGCGATGGGCGCGATAGTCGACGCGGCCGCTGACCATCAGCACCTCGCCCGCGCGCGCCAGCATGCTGCCCATCATCAGCCCGGCGGTGCGTCCGGCCTGCAGCTGGTTGATGCCGACATGCAGCAGGCGCTCGGCGTCGGGCAGATCGGACACCAGGGTGATCACCGGCACTTCACGCGCTTTGCAGTCGCGCAGCGCCTGGTAAATCGCCGGATGCTCATGGGCGAAAACCATCAGCCCGTCCATCCTGCAACTGCTGGCGAGCAGGTGCGCCGCCAGCTTCTCCGGCGCGTCTTCGGCAATAAAGGTGCGCTGCAGGCGCAGACGGCGATAGCCGAGCGCGTCGGCCAGCTGCTGAAAATCCTGCGCCAGCTGCTGAAAGAAAAAAGAGTCGTTGCCGCTGAGGATCACCTCAATCTGCCACGGCTGGCGGTGCTCCTGCGGCAGGATGCGGTTCAGGCCCGCCGCGCGCGCCGCCTCCAGCACCTTTTTCGTCATCGCCGGCGACACGCCGCCGCGATCGTTCAATACCCGGTCTACGGTCGCCACGCCGACGCCTGCCACGCGCGCCAGATGACTGAGCGTCATTCGCTTCATGCTGAGTGAATTCCATCAATTTCTGCGTTTAGCCAGCCTGACAGAACGGGCTATTTTGACAACGTCATCCATCCCGAACTGTGAAGAGGAAAACGGAAATGTCGCCTGTTACGCAACGCGTTGCCCTGATAGGCAGCGGTTTTATCGGTCAGGTTCACGCCGCCAGCCTGGCGGCGCATCCCGGCGCGCAGCTGGCGCTGGTGTGCGATATCGACGCGTCGCGCGCCGAGGCGCTGGCGCGGCGCTACGGCGCGCGCGCAGGCCAGGTGAACGAGGCGTTTAGCCGCGAGGATATCGACATGGTGCTGATCGCCAGCTCAACGCCGACCCACGCCGACTTTCTGGCGCAGGCGGTACGGGCGGGCAAGGCGGTCTACTGCGAAAAGCCCATCGACCTGTCGCTGGCGAAGGCGCGCGCGGTGGTCGAAAGCCTGCTGCCGCTGCAGGTGCCGGTCACGGTCGGCTTTAACCGCCGCTTCGACCGCAGCCATCAGCAGCTGAAGCAGCACATCCAGCAGGGCGCCATCGGCGCGCCGGAGCTGATCCAGATGGCGTGCCGCGCCTCGGAGATGCCGTCGCTCGACTACCTGCGCGCCTCGGGCGGCCAGATGCGCGACCAGGCGATCCACTTTTTCGATCTGCTGCGCTTCCTCACCGGCGACGAGGTAGAGAGCGTCGGCGCGCTGGGCGCGGCGCTGGCACAGCCTGCGCTGCGCGAGCTGGGCGACGTCGACACCTCGGTGCTGATCATGCGGCTGTCGCGCGGCGCGCTGGCGCAGCTCGATAACACGCGCCGCACCGCCTACGGCTATGACGAACGCATCAGCGTGGTCGGCTCGGCCGGCATGATCGCCTCGGAGCCGCAGGCGACGCGCGGCGCCACGCTCTATCAGCAGAGCGGCGTCACGCAGCCCGGCCTGTTCCCGGACTGGTTCAGCCGCGTGCGCGACACGTATTACGCGCAGCTGGACGCCTTCCTGCGCCAGCTGGGCGGCGAAACGGTGGCGGATCTGCCTGGTCTGATGGATGGCCTGCAGGCGCAGGCGATTGCCGAAGCGGCGTGCGAGTCGCTGGCCAGCGGCCGCTTCGTGCAGGTCGAACGGCTGATTTAGCGGCTCAGCAGCTCGCGCTCGATCAGCTCGCGCGTCTCCACCGCCTGCGTCTTCATCTTTTCGGGATAGCCGAACAGCGCGGAGGCGATAATGGATTCGCCGCCCACTTTGTAAGTGCGGTTGGCGAAATCCATCTCGCGCAGCGTCTGGAACAGGGTGTCGAAATCGACCTCGCCTTCACCGACGCCGACGTGCTGGTGGATAGTGGCGTCCACGCCCGGCGGGTTAACGATATAGCGGCAGTGCTTGGTGTGGTTCATGGTGTCGGCGATCAGCACGTGGGAGAGATCTTCGCCGGCGTACTCTAGCATCGGCCGGACGTCGCCCTTGCCGTTGTCGTAAAAGAAGGTGTGCGGCACGCTGTAAACATACTTCACGTTGTCGCTGCGAAACGACTTCACCATATCGGCGGTTTCGTTGCTGTTCTCGCAGAAGTCCCACGGATGCGACTGGATTTCGACGCGGATATTCTCGCGTTCGAAAATCGGCAGCAGCTCCTCCATCGAGCGGTAGAACATCTCTTCGCAGATCTCCGGCTCGTTAGGGTTGCCGGAAAGCTCGGTGTTGATCACCTGCACGCCCATCTCCACGGCGATCTCAATCATGCGCTTCCAGTTTTTTACCGCCGCCTGACGGCGCAGCTCATCCGGGCCGGACCAGCGGTAGACGGTGATAAACGACGAGATCTCCACGCCGGTGGCGTTCAGCGCGTTTTTATATTCGCGCATGATTTCCCGGCTCGCCTTCGGGTGCTTGTAAAACGGGTTGATCTGCGGATGGGGCGACTGCTCGATATACTTATAGCCCCACTCGGCCACCTGATGCACCATGCGGGTAATGCCCATGTCTCTGATGACATCCACGTCAAAAGCGATTTTCATCTTTATGGCTCCTGGCTTGATTTAGCGTTCTTCGTTGAATACCACGCCGATCTGGCGACGCACTTCATCCATCGCGCGCAGCGTCAGCAGCGACGTTGCCAGCGAGCGCAGCGGCGAGTCCGTCAGGCTCTGGCCGACGCACCAGGCGAAGTGGTTGATCTCATGGCAGAGTTGCTGGTAGCGGCTGGCCGGCTCTTCCCAGTGCAGCGTCTGGCGTCTGTCGCTGGAGACCAGGCGGAAGTTGCCCGGCGCGTAGAACTGGCCGTCGAGGTAAAGCGTGGCGTCGCGTCCGGCAATCACCGCCGTGCCCGGCGTGTTGCTGAACAGCGTGGTGTGCAGCACCGACTGCATGCCGCCTTTGTGAGTAAAAAGCATGGCAGTCTGGCCGTTGACGCCGCCTGGCGCCGGCTCGCCCTGCGCCATGATGCGCTCGGGCGCGCCGCCGACCAGAATGCTGAAGCTGATCAGATAGCTGCCGAGATCCAGCATCGGCCCGCCGGCCAGATCGGCATTGAAAATGCGGTGATCCGGGGTAAAAAACTCGCCGTGATCGGCGATCAGGCTGTGCACCTCGCCCAGCGCGCCATCCGCCAGCAGCTGGCGGATAACGTCATATTTCGGCGCATAGTCGCACCACATCGCCTCCATACAGAGCCGCCGCGCCTGCTGCGCCGCCTGCTGCAGCGCCGCCCCCTGCTGCGCGTTGAGCGCCAGTGGTTTTTCAATCAGCACATGTTTTCCCGCCTGCAGCGCGCGCAGCCCGTCGGGAAAGTGATGATTATGGGGCGTGGCGATGTAGACGGCGTCGACGTCGTCGCGCGCCAGCAGCGCATCGATGCCGCCGCAGGCGTGGGGAACAGACCATTTATCGGCGAACGCCTGCGCCTTATCAACGCTGCGCGAGGAAACGGCGACGAGCTGCTGGCCGGTGTGGCCACAGAGCGCGCTGGCGAAACGATCGGCGATCCAGCCGGGGCCGACGATGCCCCAGCGCAGCGTGGGAAGCGTGTTGGCATCGGGCAGTCGGGGAACGGGCAGGGAAGAGGGGAACATAACATCTCCATCGTTATTCGTCTGTTAAGCCACGGCGGCGAGTTTCCACTATAGAAAGCCTTGCGCTGCCCTCTCTAACCTTTTGCTGATGGAATTCCATCAGCCGTTCTGCTGGCGGACTGGGCTATTTTTAGCAAATGTTTTTTCTAAAATGAAGAGAGAAAGGAATGAATGTTTCATTTTGCGAAGAAGATCAAATCAGGGAGGGGAAAGCGGATCGCCCAAAGCGAGGCCGCAGGGTGGTGAAACAAAGATTTCGTTCTGCTAAGCGCGTGCGGCTTATTAAAGGTAATACGCGCAGGAGTGCGCGCTGTTTGCAATTTTGATAAATCGGGCCGGTCGTTATAATTCTGTCTGCAAACCAACACCGCCGATCACCATGCCTGAGGTTGCGGGTTAATTAATGAAAAGAGAAACGGCAGTGAGATGAAGAATAATCCCGTTTACGTCACTAGCCCTCTGCTACCGCCTCTGGCTGATTTCATGCCCTATCTGGAAAATATCTGGCAAAATCGCTGGCTGACCAATAACGGGCCTTTTCATCAGCAGCTGGAGCAGGCGCTGGGAAATTACCTGGGCTGTCCGCATATTTCGCTGTTCGCCAACGGCACGCTGGCGCTGCTGTGCGCTATTCAGGCGCTCGGACTGACTGGCGAAGTTATTACCACCCCTTATTCTTTTGTTGCCACCTCCCATTCGCTGGTGTGGAATAATTTGCAGCCGGTATTTGTCGATATCGATCCGCTGACGGGAAATATCGACGCGGAAAAAATAGAACAGGCAATTACGCCCGCCACCTCCGCTATATTACCGGTTCACTGCTATGGTATTCCAGCCGATGTGACGCGTATTAACGCGCTGGCCAGGCGCCGGGGATTAAAGGTGATTTACGATGCCGCACACGCCTTCGGCGTCGAGCGCAACCGCGCGTCGATCCTGAATCAGGGCGATCTCTCGGTGCTGAGCTTCCATGCGACGAAAGTGTTTAACACCTTCGAAGGCGGCGCGATCGTTTGCCCCGACCGGGAAAGCAAGCAGGCGATCGATCGGCTAAAAAATTTTGGCTTCGCAGGTGAAACCGCCGTCGAGTCGCTGGGCATTAACGGCAAAATGAACGAGCTGCAGGCGGCCTTTGGCCTGCTACAGCTTCAGCGCATTGACGAGGCGCTCAGCCAGCGTAAAGCGATTTATCAGCGCTACCGCCGGGCGCTCAGTGCGGTAGCGGGGCTGGAGATGGTCACGCCAGCGCCGCACATCAGCTGGAATTACGCCTATTTTCCGCTGTACGTCAGAGCAGATTTTCCCTGTTCCCGCGATGCGCTTTATGCGCGCCTGCGCGACGACGGCATTATGGCGCGCCGTTACTTTTATCCGCTGATCAGCGACTTCCCGCTCTATGCTTCGCATCCCAGCGCGCGCGCCGGAAATCTGCCCGTGGCGCGGCGGCTGGCGGATCAGGTTATCTGTTTGCCGATCTATCCAGGCCTGGCGGCGTCGCAGCAGCAGCGCGTGATTCAGCTTATCCTGGCGCTGGCGGACGAGAGGGCTTCCCACCACAGGCGGCAACGCCGATGAAACTGGCAATTTACGGCGCTGGCGGCCTCGGGCGCGAAGTGCGGCAGCTGGCGTGCGCCATCAATGCGCGTCAGCACCGCTGGGACAGGCTGTTTTTCATTGATGATATTCATCCGCAGCGCATGCTGGACGGTACGCCGGTGACTGACCTCGCCAGCGCGCAAGGCGTTGACGCAGTCGAAGTGGTGATCGCCGTCGGCGAACCAGCGCTGCGCGCCAGGCTCAGCGCAAAGATCCGCGCCGCGGGCCTCTCGTTCGCCACGCTGGTTCACCCGGACGTCATGCTGCCGGATTCGACATCCCTGGGCGAGGGCGTGGTGATCTGCCGCCACGCCTTTATTTCATGTGACTGCGTTATTGAGCATAACGTCTATTTACAGCCGCACTGCTGCCTCGGCCACGACTGTCAGATCGGCGAACACACGATTATTTCGCCCGGCGTTATGCTGGGCGGCGAATGTTGCATCGGCAGGCGCGTATTTATCGGTATGAATGCCAGCGTGAAAGAAAAAGTGCGTATTGGTCATAACGTTATTATCAGTATGGGCGCGGCCCTGTTTAATGATGTGCAGGATGGGCTAATAGCGCTAGGCAACCCGGCCAGGATTATTCGCCGCAATGAAGATGAAAAGGTTTTTCGCCCGGCTGGCTTAAGGAGATCGCGTTAATGAATGCGTTGGAAATATATAACTCGCTTTTTAAAGAGATATTATCGCAGGATGCGGAAACGCTCGCGGAGCTGCGCTATCAGGATATTCCCGAGTGGGATTCCGTCGGCCATATGTCGCTGATCACCGCCATTGAAGAGGCGTTCGATATTATGCTGGAGAGCGAAGACATTATTGATTTTTCGTCGTGGCGTAAGGGCATCGACATCCTGAAAAAATATAACGTGGGCATGCCGTTACCATGCGCCTGCTTGCGGGAAAAACGGTGTTTATCACCGGCACCAGCCGCGGCATTGGCCAGGCGATCGCCGCCTGCTTCGCCGCCAGTGGCGCGAATATCGTCGCGCATGCGCGCCACGCTGACGCGCGCTGGCGGCGTGAGCTGTCGACGCTGGCCGCCAGCCACAGGGTGGCGATCTGGCCGTGCTGTTTTGATCTCACAGACTCTGCGGCGATGACGCAAGCCGTCAGGCAAATGGCGGCGGAGAAGCGCGCTATCGATGTGCTGATCAATAACGCCGGGGTGATGCACAGCGCGCTTTTTCATATGACGAGCGACGCGGCGCTGCGCGAGCAGTTTGAGGTCAACTTCTTCGCCTGTTTCAAATTAACGCAGCTGGTGTCACGGCTGATGCTGCGCCAGCAGCGCGGCAATATTATCAATATCTCCTCTGCGGTGGCCGAAAAGGGCAGCGCAGGACACACCGCCTACGGCGCCGCGAAAGCAGCGGTTATCGCCCTGACGAAGTCGCTTGCGGTTGAGTTAGGCGCGCAGAATATTCGGGTCAACTGCATTGCGCCCGGCATGGTTGAGACCGCGTTGCTCGATAGCCTGCCAAACCGGGTAGTGCAGCAGGCGAAAGCGAACACGGCGCTCGGCCGCATCGGGCTGCCAGTCGATGTCGCCGCGACGGCGCTTTACCTCGCCTCCGACTTATCCTCTTACCTGACCGGCCAGGTGATCCGCGTGGATGGCGGAGCCTGACAGAGTTGAGCCATGAACCTCGCTATGGATATGACAAACCCTTTTCTGGCGCTCGACCAGCATCCGCCAGAGGCGATCGCCGCCATTGACGACGCCGGAGAGGCGCTGAGCTATGGGGAATTAAACCGCCAGGCCGCCGCGCTGGCAGGCGCCATTCCGGCGGGATCGCTGATCTTTATTTTGTGCGAAAACAGCCTCAGCGCGCTGATCGGCTATGTCGCCTGCCTGTCGCACCATATCGTGCCGCTGCTGCTCGACAGCCAGCCAGACCGGCAGCTGCTTGAACGGCTGATAGCGACCTATCATCCCGGCTGGCTCTGGCGTCCGCAGGCGGACAGCGGCCCCGATCCCGCCGCGCGGATGACGCTGGGCCGCTATGAGCTGGTGGCGACAGGCCTGCCGCCTTTCCCGCTTCACCCATCGCTGGCGCTGCTGGTTTCGACCTCGGGTTCGACCGGCAGCCCGCGGCTGGTACGGTTGAGCGCGGCCAGCATTGAGGCCAACGCGCAGAGCATCGCCCGCTATCTGGCGATAGATAAGCATGAGCGCGCGGTGGTAAATCTACCGATGCACTACGTCTACGGGCTGTCGATTATCAACAGCCATCTGCTGCGCGGCGCGACGCTGCTGTTAACCAGCAAAACGGTGGCGCAGCGCGCGTTCTGGCAGTTCGTTCAGCGCTATGGGGGCAGTTCGCTGGCCGGCGTGCCTTACACCTACCAGATGCTCCAGCGCATCGGCTTTATGCAGATGGCGCTGCCGACGGTAAAAACCCTGACGCAGGCGGGGGGAAAACTCTCGCCGGCGCTGCATCAGGCGTTTGCCCGCTATGCGCGTCAGCACCACAAGGCGTTTATTGTGATGTATGGCGCCGCGGAGGCCACCGCGCGTATGGCCTGGCTGCCAGCCGCCGAGTCGCTGACGAAATGCGGCAGTATCGGTCAGGCGATCCCCGGCGGACGGCTGGTGCTGCTGGATGCGCAGGGCAGGGAAACCGAAGCCTGCGGTCAGACGGGAGAATTGGTCTACTACGGCCCTAACGTGATGCTCGGCTATGCGCAGTGCGGCGCGGACTTAAGCAAAGGCGACGAGCTACAGGGACGGCTGGTCACGGGCGATATCGCGCGCCGCGATGAGGCGGGATTTTTCTCTATCGTTGGCCGCAAGAGCCGTTTCGCCAAGCTTTTTGGCCGGCGTATTGCGCTGGACGAGCTGGAGATGCTGATCCGCTCGGCGTTTCCCGGCGCGGAATGCGCCTGTCTCTCTGACGATCGCCAGCTGCGTCTCTTTATGGAGCCTGCCTGTCCGGCCGACGAGATAAAACGCTTTATCTGCCAAAAGATGCGGCTCTCGCCCTCGGCGATCGTCGCGCAAAGGGTGACGGCGCTGCCCAGGAGCGCCAGCGGAAAAATCCTTTATCGGGCGCTGGAGGCATGCAGTGGACAGCCTGAATGAGCTGCTGGCGCTGCCGCCTTTTTCGCTGCCGCAGCGGGAGAAAGCGCGACGACTGGCCGAGCGGCTGGCGCAGCTGACCGCCTTCCACTGTCAGGCATGCCCGCCTTATCGGCGCATGGTTGAGGCGCAGGGAAAGGAGGCTGTCGCGCCGCAGAGCAGCGAACAGATACCCTTTATTCCCGCCTCGCTGTTTAAGCATATGGATCTGCTCAGCGTGCCGCCGGAACAGATCGTTAAAACGCTGACCTCATCCGGCACGCAGGGACAGCGCGTGTCGACAATCTACCTGGACAGGGAAACGGCCATCGCCCAGCAGCGGTCGCTGGTCAATATTGTCAGCGATTTTATCGGCCGGGCGCGTCTGCCGCTGCTGATTATCGATTCGCCCGACGTTCTGACCAACCGGCGGCTGTTTTCCGCGCGCGGCGCAGGCATTCTCGGCTTCTCGCTGTTTGGCCGCGATCGCACCTTCGCGCTGACGCCGCAAATGATGCCGGACTGGCAGGCTATTGACGCCTTTCTGCGCCGGCATCACGGCCGTCCGGTCTTGCTTTTCGGTTTCACCTTTATTCTCTGGCGCCATTTCTATCAGCCGCTGCTACAGCGGAAGCAGCGCGTGGATCTCTCGTGCGCCACGCTGATCCACGGCGGCGGCTGGAAAAAATTAAGCGAGGCGGCGGTCTCCGCCGAAGCCTTTTCTGACGCGCTACGGCAGCTTTGCGGCCTGTCACGCATCCATGATTATTACGGCATGGTCGAGCAGACCGGCTCGCTTTATCTGCAGTGCGCCAGCGGCCATCTCCATGCCAGCCTCTGCTCGGATATTATCATGCGCCGCCATCAGGACTTCTCGCCGTGCGAAACGGGCGAGCCAGGGCTGATTCAGGTGGTTTCGGCGCTGCCGCGATCCTATCCCGGCCATTCGCTGCTGACGGAAGATCGCGGCGTGATTCTGGGCATCGATGACTGCCCCTGCGGCCGCAAAGGCAACTATTTTCGGGTGCTGGGACGGGTCAAAGATGCGGAAATAAGAGGATGCAGCGATACCTATGCAGCCGCTTTTTGACGATGTGACGTTTGAGGTGGGCACGCCCGCGCAGCTGGCGGCGATGCGCACGCAGCCTGCGCGCGCGCTGTTCAGCGAGGCGACGATCGCGTTTCTGGACGATTTTTCTCGCTATCTGCTACAGCATCCCGCCGCGCGCGGCTGGCCCGATGTGGCGACGCTCGCCTTCTGGTGTCGCCGACGCGCGCTGGAGAGAGAAAAGCAGCGTTATGCCGATCTGCCGATGCGGCTGGGACGCGGGCTGGCGTTTCATATTACGCCAGGCAACGTGGCGACCAGTTTCGCCTGGTCGCTGACGGCGGGGCTGCTGAGCGGAAACAGCAACCTGGTGCGGCTGCCGTCGCGCGCGTTTCCTCAGGCCGCGCTGATCTGCGAGGCGCTGAACCAGGTGCTGCAACACCATCCCGGGATGGCGCCTTACCTCTGTCTGGTGCGCTACCCGCCCGACCGGCGGCTGAACGATCTCTTTTCCAGCTGGTGCCAGACGCGGCTGATCTGGGGCGGCGACAACACCATTGTTACGCTGCGTCAGTCGCCGTTGCCGCCGCGTAGTCTGGATCTCGCCTTTGCGGATCGCTACTCGCTGGCGCTGATCGACGCCGATCGCTACCTGGCGATCGCGGACAAAGCGGCAGTGGCGGCCAGTTTTTATAACGACACCTATCTGCTGGATCAAAATGCCTGCACCTCGCCGCGCCTGGTGGTCTGGCTGGGCGACAGGCAACGGATCGCGCAGGCGCGCGGGTTGTTCTGGTGTGAGCTGGAAACGCTCGCCGCCGCGCGCTATCCGCTTCAGCCGATGGTGGCCCTCAACAAATTCAGCCGCTTTTGCCAGCACAGCGCGCGCTCGGGCCAGCTGAAACAGGCGTCGAGCGCGAATCTGGTTTTTCGCGCAGAGCTGAGTCAGCTGGATGGTGAGACGCTGGCGCAGCGCGAAGCGGGCGGCTATTTCCTGGAATATCTGGCCAGCGCGCTGGAGGAGATATTGCCGGTGTGCGGCAGCGGTTGTCAGACGCTGGCGGTGCTGGGCGTCGACCGGGACGCTATCCAGCAGTTTCTGGCGGCGCATCGCCCGGCGGGCATCGACCGGGTGGTGCCTTTGGGGCAGACGCTGGCGTTCAGTCTGCGCTGGGATGGCTTCGACCTTATCTCCGCCTTATCGCGGTGCATTACCTTCGCCCTTTAACCGCACCGCGACACGGCAATGAGGGCCTTTTCAACACACAGGACAAATTTATGACGGTCATGCAAACGGACATCGCGCTCGAGCCTCTTCATGAAAGGCTCTATGGTCTGCTGGCGGCGTTAGACGCGTTTCTTGCCCGACACCAGATAAAATATATGCTGGTCGGCGGCACGCTACTCGGCGCGGTCAGGCATCAGGGCTTTATTCCCTGGGATGATGATATTGATATCGGCATGATGCGGGACGACTACGAGCGGTTTGTCGCGCTGACGTCGTCCGCGCCTTTTCCGCTGGTGATTGCCGATGCCAACAGCGACAGCAGGCATATTTTTCCCTTCGCCCGCGTCTACGACGGAGCGTCCGCCGTTGAGTTGGGCTACGCCTCGCCGATGACGCGCGGACTCTGGATTGATGTCGTACCGATAGACAAAACGTTCCGCCATCCGCGATTACAGCGCCTTCATCTGCAAACCATCACCTTCCTGAACGCGCTGATCGCCAGTAAAGCTGGCGGCTTCGTAAGAAGAAAACTCAGGCCAGGAGAGAGGATTAAGTTCGGGATCTACGCCGCGCTGTCTCGCCTCTGCCGCCGCGAGTGGCTGTTCGCCGCGACGCACCGGGTGGCGACCCTCTGCGCCAAAAGCGAGGGTGCGATGGCGGGCGCGCTGTTTGGCGTTTATAAACATAAAGAGATCTTTCCCGCAGCGATTTTTCACGCGCAGAGCCGCTATGCGTTCGGCCCGCTTTCATGCTGGGGGCCAGCGGACTACCACCGCTATCTCACCGGGCTGTATGGCGACTATATGACGCTGCCGCCCGTGGAGCAGCGCCGCCCCAAACACGCCATCCGCCATATCGATCTCAGTCGCTCTTTTTTAGACAGCGATCCGCGCTGAGCGGTCTGCGGGCCGCTATCCCGGCGTCGCCCAGACGCTGAGCCAGGCGCTCAGACCCGCCTCATCCAGCAGGCTGTGCTGGCGAACATCGCATTGCAGCCTTCGCCCCTGTTTTCGGCTGGCGTCGAGGTCGGCAAGATGGCCACGAATCGCCTCACGCCAGCACTCCATGCGGTTAGCGACGGCGGTAACCCTATATAAAGACGCGATGCGCAGGCTGTCGCTGCAGATCACCGGAATGGCGGTCGCGCCATACTCAAGCAGCTGGGCAGAGGCCAGCGCGTGCGTCAGCGCATGGCCGTCATGGAGAACCAGCGCCAGATCGAGATCCAGCAGCGCCAGCGCCTGAGGAACCCTCTCCGTGTCCGTGGCGGGATAAACCCGCTGCACCTGCGATCGCAGCGCGGCGGGGCAGTCGCCATAGACCACCCATTCCACCTCGTCCGCAAAGGCGCTGACCAGCTCGGCGATCAACGCCAGCGTGCGGCCGTGACAGAGGGCGGCCTGCCAGCCGATGCGCGGCTTGCCAGCCAGCCGGTCGTGGCGCGGCGGCGCGGTCCAGAAACGGGCGGGCAAACGCGTCGGCAGCACCGCAATATTCGGGTGATCATGGGCGAACAGATCCGCCATCTGCGCGTCCGGCACCACCAGCCGATCGAAACAGGCAAGGTGACGCCGGGCGTTAGCGAGGTCGCGCGCATAGCGCGCGTCGATTTCCGCCTGAGAGCGCGCGTCAGCGACCGCAGGCGCGCCCACGGCGGCGATGCGAAAGGCGGAGCCAGCGTGCGACAGCCGACGCAGCCAGCGCGCAAAGGCCTCGCCCTGCTGCAGTTCAATCAGCATTACGTCAGGATCATCGCGCGCCACCTCGGGCAAAGCGGGCAACCCGTAGCCCATTTTTCCGTCGAGACGCCCCGCGCGGCGCAGAGCGTTAAAGGGGACAACCAGCCGCCAGTCGCGCGTCCGGCACTCTCCGTGCAGCACCGCCATCAGCAGCGGCAGCGGCCGCCAGGCAAGCGGCGGCGCGCTTTGCCGCAGGTCAGCCGGCAGCGCAAAGTCGCTGGCGAGAGAGAAGTTGCGGTTATAGGCCGGATCCTGACTGAGGATCGGCAGCCAGCGGGCGAACAGCGCGTCGGTCTCCGCCTCACGCTGCGCCGCCGTTACGGCTGAGGGCGCGCGTTCGGGCTGACGATAGCCTCTGGCGTAGGGCGTCCAGACGATCAGCCCACCCAGCGCGGCAACGCGCAGGCAAAAATCGACATCGTCATGGCTGGCGAGATCCGCATCGAAACCATCCACCGCGAGGCAGGTCGCCTTGCTGACCAGCATAAAATCTGCCGACACGGCGCTGTAGTTTTGATCGGCGTGCAGACGCCGCATATAGCCGGCGCTGGCGTCGTGCGCGCCGTAGAAGGGTTCGCCCGCCACCGCGCCGCGCATCCCCAGCAGATAGCCCGCGTGGCGCACACGATCGCCGGGATAGAGCTGTTTTGCGCCAACGATGGCGACCTCTGGCCGCAGGGCGTGATTGAGCATCGCCTCCAGCCAGTCTGGCTCAGCGACCTGAATATCGGCGTGTAAAAACAGCAGGTAGTCGCCGCGCGCGTTCAGGATGGCGCTGTTGGCCATTGCGGCCCGCCGCCAGCGCCCTGCAAAGGGCACCAGCCGGATGCGCGCTGGCGCCAGCTGGACCAGCCCGGCCAATGCTCCGGCGTCATCGCACTCGGCCGCCACAATCAGCACCTCATAGTGGGCATAGCGGGTGGTGGCGAGCAGGCTCGACAGGCCGCGAGCGGCGCTGGCGGCGCTGTACGCCAGCAGCGCGATAGTCACCAGCGGAGTAGCCGCCTGGCGATAATGCAGGCGCCAGAGGCCGTGCGGAGCGGGCTCGACCTGCGCGTGCTCGAAGCCGCGGCGGCGCAAGTGCGCCAGCAGCAGCGCGCGCTCTTCTGGCCAGGGCGTCGGTGGCGCGCCGTGCTCGACCAGCGGCTCGGTTAAGTGTCCGATAGCCGCCGCGCCCGCCGATTCAATCAGGCGCAGCTGGCACGCCAGTTCGAACGCCTGCGGACAGGCGGGATCAAATCCGCCTTCGGCCACCACCCACTCGCGCCGGAACAGCCAGTGTCGGGCCATCTGCGCGGGCGAACTCAGAAAGAAATCCAGACTGAAATCGGGGCGGAACAGCAGTGCCGAGGGCGCGCCTTCCGCGGCATACAACCCGTCAGCGTAGATCGCCTGACAGCCCTCGGCAGCGGTCAGCGCGCCCGCCAGCGCGTTCAGCCCGCTCGGCAGTAGACGGCTTCCCGCCGCGACAAACAGCAGCCAGTCGCTGTCGAGCGTGCGGCAGCGCGCGTTAAGCGCGTGGATGCCGGCGGCTCCCGCCAGTGACAGCCGTTCGGTTGTCGCTGGCAGAGCGTCAACGCCCCCGTCCGTCAGCGCGATAAGCTGCCAGCTCAGCCCCGGCGTGCTGGCCGGTAGCGACGCCAGCGTCCGCGCCCAGGCGAGGCCATCGCCGCCGCGTGCGTCGATAAACAGGGTGCAGCGCGCCGCCGCGCGGGCGGTAAAAAACTGCTGGCTAAGCGCCTGCCGTGCAGGGCAGAGCGCACGGCTGTCCAGCCAGAGCGTCAGCTGGCTCTGGCGCAGCGAGGCGCGGATCGCCTGAATCAGATCGCACTCGCTAAACGCGGTCGGCTGAGCAAGCGGGGCGACGCGGATCTGGTCCGGCGATCGGGTGGGATCGTGCCAGCCGCGCTGCTTGATCGCCTGCGGCAAATTGCGCCAGCTGGCGAGCACCCGCTCTTCTTTGCTGCGCGAGGTCGACAGCGTCTGGCTGCGGGAGATACGGTAGCGCGCGAGCGGCTGGCTGACAAAGGCGAGATGGCCGAAGCGCAGCACTTTAATATACAGCGCCAGATCCGCCAGAAAGGGCATGCTCTGCCCCGCCAGCATATGCAGCGCATCCTGCTGTAGCGTGGCGCGCAGCGCCGCCGCGCGAAACAGCACGACGCTCGGCTCGCCGATAAAGTTAAGCGGGCGGCCAGCGGTAAAATTTATGATGTCGCCGCCGTGCAGCACGCTGTCGCGCTGAAACAGGGGAGTATTGCCTTCGTTGGGCGGCAGCGGATCGCCCTGCGCGTCGATGCGCAGCCGCTGCGCGGTGGCCATGACTATGGTGGGATGGGGCGCCATCGCCTGCACCAGCCGGCTGACACAGGTCGGCTCCAGCACGTCATCGTCGTGCAGAAACTTAATATAGTCGCCCTGCGCTTTAGCCAGACAGGCGGCGCCGTTTTGACTCTCCCCAAGCGACGGCCGGTTGCGATGATAGGCTATCGGCCAGCGCGCGGTTGGCCTGAGCCTTGCCACCATCGCGGCGATGGCGTCGTCCTGGCTGTCGTCGCCGATAATAATTTCGCAGGCGGGATAATCCTGCTGCAGCGCGCTCTGCACCGCGGTTTCAAACCAGGTCGCTTTCCAGGCGGGAATGATAATGCTGACAAGTTGGGCAGTCGCCACAATGATTCCTTATTTTTCCTGCAGGGGACGGTAAATCAGCTGGATCACCGAAGGCGTGGTCGGCTGCTGCTGCGGACGGAAATAGAGAAATCCCTCCTCCTGCAGATTCAGCGCCAGGTTATTGATCACCGTCGCGCCATCGATAAAAAAGTCATGGTCCTGCAGCAGCGGCTGCGCCTGATCTGCCTCGCTTTCGCGGCAGAGTGCGCGCTGAGGCGTCAGGCTGACGCGATAAATCTCCATGTCGCGCAGCGTTTTGCCCACCAGCAGCGCCACTTCCGGGGTAATCAGCGGAATATAGAGTGAAAAGTAGCCGTCAAAGGTGCTGCTGGCCGTCAGCGTTTCGCTTTGCGCGCGCTGCGCATCCTGGATAAACAGCGCCTCCAGCGTCTGCTGGCGCGGGGTGCTGCTGGTCAGTGACCAGTTCAGGGCAAAACGGGTGCTGGCGAACATCGACAGCGCATACTCGACGCCGCAGCTGCGCAGCTCCGAAGGAAAATTGGTGCGCGCCCGATCGCTTTCGCTCATCGACAGGCGCGTAACGCCGAAGCGGCGCATAAAGTCGATCGCTGCGGGCACGTCGACCAGGGTTCTGACCACGCGGGTGCCCATATTGATGTCGCCTGCCATCTGCGACTGCAGGCGCGTCTCATCGGCCAGCGGAAAGTAGGCGTAGCGGGCCAGATCGATCGCGGCCGCGTCCCACAGACTTTGCGACGCGGGGATCGCCATCTCGTCGGCCAGCCGCACGCACGCCAGCGCCTGCTGCTGGATATGGCGCAGGGCCGCCAGCAGAGAGGGCGGCAGCGGATCGCCTTCGGTCACCGGCTCGCCCGTCGCGCTATAGTCGACGACAGAGCGCGCATGGGAGGAGCAGAGCATCTCAAAGGGGGTAATAAACTGGGTCAGCGCGCGGATCGTCCGATACTCAGCGCGATCGGGATCGATCATCGCGGTGCGGTTGTGCCGCCAGCCCGGCACCCAGGCGGCGATCAGATAGCAGCCGCGCACCCGGATAGAGAGCGCTTTTTCCAGCAGCCCGGCGAGCAAATTCTGCGTGGTGCCGCTATAGCCGAGATCGATCAGCATCAGCGTGTCGCCGGGCTGAAGCTGTAGCGCCTGCTGCAGATGGGCGATCAGGCGGCGGCGCATCGCGGCCGAGCGCGCCAGGGTATGCTGCACCTGTTCCGGCGCGAGCAGCGCCTGGCAGAGAGCGTCGCTGGCGTAGTGCCGCTTTTCCAGCTGGCGTCTGAGCCGCTCGGTCTGTCCGGCGCTCAGCATGAGGTGGCGCGCTATCATGGCGAAGCCCGAGGGCGTGATGCGCTTCGCTGCAACGCTCGCCCCGTCGCACAGGGTTTTATTCAGGTAAGCCACGATGCTGGCTTTGTCGTGAAAGGCGCTGCATATCGAGGTAAACCGCGAAATATGCAGCTGGGCGCAGGGCTGGTCTGGATAGAGCGTCTGATAGGCGCGATGCGGCATATAGCCGTCGCGCAGCAAAAATCCCAGCTTCACGCCAGGAATGTTCTCGCGCTGCTGCTGAATAAAACGCGCGAAGGCGTAGAGAACCGGACCGAGCACGCCCCATGCCGTCAGCGTCTCGCCGTCGATCTCGCCGCGTAGCGCCACGGAGTAGCAGGGGTGAAAAAGCGAAGGGATTGGGGCGGTATGGCGGCTGGCGGGAAACAGCAGGCTGGCGGCCAGCACGCGCTGCTCCAGCAGATTCAGGATCGCCGCGTCGTTCTGCTGGAAGTGTACGGCGTGAATCCCCAGCGCCGCGGGCGCCGCAGCGTCGGCCACGGGATGGTCGCCAATGTGAAAAATCGTCTGCGGCGCCGCCTGTTCGCGCTGAAGGATCGCAGGCCAGAGCTGGATCGATTTTGCGTAGCCATAGTCAGCCGAGCAGTAAATATGGTCGATAAGCTGCGGCAGGGTCGCGTCGTGCGCCGCCAGTATTCGCCCCAGCTGCGCTGCGCTGTACCAGGTATCGCTGACGATCAGGGTGCGCATACCGCGCGCTTTCGCCTGACGCAGCAGCGCCAGCGCCGGGGGAAACAGAAAGCCGTGCTCGATTTCCAGCGCCAGCTCGCGCTCCACCATTTGGCGCTGCGCGTCCGGGCTGAAGTGCTCGGCCAGCTGCGTATAGATCTCGGCGAGGGTTACCTCTTCTCTGCCGCAGGTAATAAACTGATGGCCTCTGGCGCTGGCTTCGGCGCGCATGCGCGCCGCCGGGCAGAGTCCATGCTGCAAGCGCGTAAATATATCGGAAGGACGTGAAACCTTGCGCCAGTAAAGCGTATCGAAGCAGTCGAGCGAGAATATGCTGGCGCGGCTTGCCAGAAATTGCTGTTCAATTTCTTTAAATGAGGCAGCGTTATTTTTCATTAGTTTTTACCGGAGTCGACGTCACGTCTGGAAGCGTTAATAGAGTCCGGCGCAGTCTAGCGAAATTATCGCTTTCGCTATGACGCAATAATCAAAAACGAATGATGGCTTATTTATTATTTGGCGGTGACCTCCGGTCGAGTTGCGCGTCAGGCGTGGATTCGCTGGCGTGTTGGTCACGTCATCGCTTCAGAAAATATTTCGCTTCTGACGGGACTTTTTTTGCTGGCGCGCGAAGGCGGATGACACAGGCTACAGGTGAACAGCGCATTGGTGTAGCGCGAAGTGGAAATAAAGTTGCCGCCGCAAACGGAACAGGCAACCTGCTCCAGCATATTACAGTCAATAAAACGCAGCAGCGTCCAGGCGCGGGTAAATTCCAGCACCGGTTTTTCGCCCGGCTCGCACGGACACTGTTCGCTGTAAAGGCGATAGGCTTTCAGCAGCGTTAACACCGGGCGCTGTTTTTCCATTTTTTGCAGATAAAGATAGATATTATAAAACAGCGAAGAGTGAATATTTTGCTCCCACGCCATAAACCAGTCGGGTGAAAACGGCAGCATGCCTTTTGCCGGCGAACAGCCGTTGATCTCTTTATACAGGCGCAGCAGTTTTCTGCGGCTGAGGGCGGTTTCACTTTCTAACACCTGCATACGCGCGCCGGCGGAAATTAACGCCATCGCAATATGGATATCATTAACTTCACTAAGAATACTTTGGTCGTTCATCGCATGGCCATCACTTTACCGACTCTGCGGCAGGAAGAGTATGAAGGAGATCGGTCGACAAAATAATACCGGTATGTACGTGCTGTAGCGCATCGATACGCGAATCTTTAGTCAGGAAATCAATCACTGCCTCGCTGTTAATACGTAGCTGGCAGATTAACTGATTGGTTGAGGCGAGTTTTATCAACTGGGGAACAGAGAGATTTCTCAAACTGTCCATTAAGGATTCCGTTAATCCCAGTCGGAAGCGCGCCGCCTCTTTATCCTCTTTGATAAGCGATTGCGCCAAAAGTAAATAGGAGAGATTCAGGTCGTTAATATTTTGGACGTTATCATCTTGTTCAGGAATGTTTTGCATTTGTTTTCTCGATTGATATCATGCTGTTGTCGATTTATTCATGATAAATATAAAGTAGCATCTGGAAACTTAATGAATATTCAATGAACCCTGGGTTAAAGGGAAAATACCGATCGCAATCAAACACTTATAACCAGTTGGCTTTTCAGCGTTTTCCCAGACAGAAAAGGATTTTTATAACATTTGTCCTCTTTAGTTAAGATAATTAACCGCTGCCGATAGAGGTAGCCTGATATTATGTGTCGTTTTTTATTAACAGCGCTTTATGCTGGCCGCGTCGGTTCATTAATATTTGATACTGGCCGCCAGCTCATCGACCAGTCGCACCACCTGATGGCTGGCCGACTCCATTTTTTCCAGCGCCGCCGTCATGCCCTGGCTATCCTGGTTGAAAAAGGCCTCCAGCGCCGCCCGTCCGCTGGCGTGCACGCTGGCGTGAGGCGCCTCTAGCCGACGGTAGGCGTCAAGCTGCGCAAAGTCGCGCCCCTCGCCTTCGTAGTACCATTTGCCCAGGCGGCAGTCGGTATGGGCATTGACGCGATAGTCAGCCTGCTTTTCCAGCAGCAGCGCATAGATCTGGAGTTTCCAGATCACATGATCCAGCTTTACGGTGTTGAGAAACTGTAGCGTCGAGATATAGGCGATAATCGACTGCATTCTGACCGAGCGCGAGATAACAAACTTAATCGACTCAACGATATGGCTGATATCCCGATTGATATGCTCAATCACCGGCCGCTGATCGGACACCACGTTGCAGACGTTGCCGGCGCGCTGCTCAATGGTCCGCGTCAACGCCGAGATATTGTCGGCGCTGAGGTTAACCTGGTCGGAAAGGTATTTGATCTCTTTAGCGATCACGCTAAACCCGGCACCTTTGCTGCCGACGTGGGCGGCTTCAATGGCGGAGTTGACGGCAATCAGATTAGTTTGTCGGGAAAGCTGGTTGATTTCGTTAATATATTTATTGATCTCGGCAAAAGAGAGCTGGAACTGCGCCAGCGACTCGCTGCTCTGCGCGACGCTCAGGTCGATCTGAGCAATGAGCCTGACCAGGTTCTCCAGCGACGTCTTGGCGCTGCTGTTGCGGCTGTTGAGCGCGTCGATGGTCTGCTGCTCGTGACGGAGATCCTGGCTCGACTGAAGCAGCGCGTCACGCACCGCTTCCAGCGTCGCCACGCCTTTCAACAGCTGTGTACAGATAATGCGCTCATAGACCGGCTGCGCTGCGCGGTCAGAAACCACCTTAACCGGCGCAGGCGTGCAGACGGCGGGTCGCCGACGACCAGGCCGAATCACTGCCGTTATTTTTTTTAGCACTGCTTTCATAAATAAGCCTTTTAGTGATATTCGCCGATCGGGCTAACCTGACGTGCGGCCTGGAAGGCGCAGAATAGAGTGACAGGTTCAGGGGCGATGGCGGGGTAAAAAAAAGGTGCGGCTGTTGAGGCATCAGATATTAATGTTATACGCCTTTCCTTTTAGAGTGCTCTGCGTCCTGCCGTCGGCGCAATAAAGCGACGCGCCGGCTCCCGCTTTCGCGACCAGCTTATTTAGCGTGGCTGCCTTTTTCATCTGTAATTCAATCAGCGGATAAATGCGGTCGTTAATCTCTTTAGTGAGGCGAACCGCGGCGGCGATTTTCTCCCAGTGCGGCGTTAACGGCGGCAGCTGGCGATAGGGCGCCGCAATATGCAGCGCGCTTTCTGCCAGTTTGCGCTGTTCATCATAAAAATTCAGCGCTGACAGCAGGCGGCTTTTATTATCGGACAGCCTTTGCAGAGAGACGGGATTCACCTGAGGAGATTGCAGCTGCGCCAGCTCGTCTGACAGAATTGCGCGCAGCTCTTCAAGCAGCTGCTGCATATTCATCAGCGTATGACGTAAATTATCCATTGAGGCGTTACGCTTTGTTGATTAAAGAGAGAATATATCCCGCACCAGCGAGTGAGCGATTTTATCGGTATCGATCGGCAATTCCCCGCTCGCCAGCGCGGATTTAATCTTGTCGAGCTGCGCATAATCCAGATCCTGACTCTCGTCGCGCTGGAGCGCCTGGAGCTGATGGCTCAGACTGACTCGGGTGCCGGCGCGCGCGGCCTGCGGCGTGGCGCCCTTGTCGGCGCGTTTCGCTGCGTTCTGGCGAATCGGCGACAGCGTCGTGGGCGTAATTTTTGGCGTGCGGTCTATGCTCATCATGTTCCTCGACAATAAAAGAGAGGCGATTTTTTCCCTTACTAAAACTATCGGTTGCGGCAAAAAATACTAAAGGCGAAAGAAAAATTATCCTGCTAGTCCGCCGTGACTCTGGCCTGGCCGGGCGCGACGGCGGTCGCGGTAATAATCTCGCCGGAGGGCGTCTGAATACGCACGCGCTGATGCAGCGCACCATTGTCCAGCGCCTTGCCCGCCGCGCGAATGCAGAAGCCGTCGCCGTTGTAGATCATCTCTACTTTCTCCCCGGCGCGGATGGCACGCTGCTGGCGCAGCTGGCTTTCCACCAGCGCCTCGCCCGGTCGGATGGCGCGCTGGGCGACGCGGCCGATAATGCGCTGAGGATCAAAGATCAGGCCGGCAGGCGCATGGGCAAGGGAGCCACGCTGCGCGCGGATCTGCTCTGCACGGAGGATTTGCCCCGGTGCGATTGGGCCAGCCGCCTGCCACCAGCTCGCCGTCACCGTCAGGTTCACCTGCAAAAAATGGTGCTGCGCGCCGCACTGTGCGATCACGCTGTGCAGGCCGGCCAGCCGGCTCAGGCCGCCGCTCAGCGCGAGCGCGGGAGCAGGACAGAGCGTTGCCAGCTGCGCGGGCGGCGTCAGCAGCGTCACCTGCAGTACGGGACGCGCCTGCGGCGGAAAGCGCATCGCCCGGGTAAAGAGTGCGGCAATATCCTCAGATAACCCGTCGGCCTCTGCCGCAGCGGGCAAGAAAAAGGCGGCTATCCACGCCGCGATAACGGCGCTGGCGAGCGCGCCAGGGCGGCGAACAGGCAGATTAAAAAATAAATCGGCGTAGCGCATTAGCATCGCATTCTTTCCAGCATCAAGAGGCGCCATTATTTTAGGCGAAAGCGCGTTATTTTATTGAGACGAAATAGCGTCATTTCTGCGGCCGTTTAACGCTATTATTTATTGCCGCTTTGTTGCTGCCGCGTAAAGCAGGCAAGTAACCCTGATTTTGTTTCCTTTTTTAATTATAGATATTTTTTACTCTCCTCTAAGATGCCGCAATCCTGTTTCCCGAATGATGAGACTCCTTATTTATGCTTGATAAACTCGACAGGGCGTTGCGTTTTCAGCAGCAGGCGCTGGCGCTTCTCAATAAGCGTCAGGATATTCTGGCGTCAAACGTAGCGAACGCCGACACGCCCGGTTATCTCGCCAGGGATATTGATTTTGCCGCGCAGTTAAAAGCGGCGGTCGCTGAAGATAATAATAACCGCGCGCCGCTGACGCTAACGCTCACGTCCGGCAGACATATTGCGGCCACCGCATCGGCCAGCAATAACGGCGCGCTGTTATATCGCATTCCGGATCAGCCCGCCGCCGATGGTAATACCGTCGATATGGATCGCGAACGGGTTAATTTCGCGGATAACAGCGTGCGCTATCAGTCAGGGCTGACCATTCTCGGCACGCAAATTAAAAATATGATGAGTGCGATTAATCAGGGGTAATACGTTCTATGTCTCTGTTCTCAATATTTACTATTTCCGGTTCGGCGATGGCGGCGCAGTCAAAGCGGCTCAACGTCAGCGCCAGCAATATGGCCAACGCCGACAGCGTTGTCGGGCCAGCGGGCAAACCCTACCGGGCGAAAGAGGTGGTATTCCGGCTCGACAGCGCGCCGGGCCAGCAGACCGGCGGGGTGCGCGTCAGCGAGGTGGTAGAGAGCAACGCGCCGGAGCGGCTGGTCTACTCGCCCGGCGATCCGCTGGCGGACAGCAGAGGCTATCTGCATATGCCGAACGTCGACGTGGCGGGGGAGATGGTCAACACCCTCTCCGCCTCGCGCAGCTATCAGGCCAACGTCGAGGTGATGAACACGGCGAAAAACCTGATGCTGAAAACCCTTACCCTCGGCCAGTAACAGGAGAAGAACATGGCAGTGACGCCAGTAATGAGCAAGACGGCGACGCTCGGCGACGCGACCGCGAACAGCGGCACCAGCGCGGCGGATCTGATGAATAACTTTATGACGCTGCTGGTGGCGCAGATGAAGAACCAGGATCCCACCAACCCGATGGACAACAATCAGATGACCTCGCAGCTGGCGCAGTTCAACACCGCCTCGGGCGTCGAGCAGCTGAACGACACGCTGAACAACGTCGGCACGCTGGTCTCCAGCATGCAGCAGATGAACGCGGCGTCGTGGGTGGGACGCAAGGTGATGATCGCCGGCACGCCGGTGATCGACAACGCCAGCAGCCGCGCGGCGTTCTCGCTGGAGAGCGATGCGGATCAGGTCGAGGTGACCCTGACCGACAAAGAGGGCAACGCCTGGCGCGCCGAGCTGCATAACGTCAAGGCGGGCGTGCATCACGTCAGCCTGGATGAGTTAAGCGATTTTCAGCCCAGCGATCCGCCGACCGATGCGACCTACAGCCTCTCTTTCGCGGCGACCAACAGCAGCGGCGACGCGCCGGGCATCGTGGCGCTGAAAGAGGCGAAGGTTGACAGCGTCGCCTTCTCCTCGTCCGGCTCGGTGTTGCAGCTGGGGATCGACGGCAGCGCCACCCTCGGTCAGGTGTATGAAATCGAATAATCTTAGCTTCAGGGATAAACAGCAATGAGCTTCTCACAAGGACTTAGCGGCTTAAATGCGGCCTCTCAGGCGCTGGACGTCGTCGGCAACAATATCGCCAACTCGCAGACCGTCGGCTTTAAATCGGGCTCTATCGCCTTCGCTGACGTCTTCGCCGGTTCGCAGGTCGGCATGGGCGTGCAGGTGGCGGGCGTCAACCAGAGCTTTACCGACGGTGTGCTCGGCGCCGGTACCAGCAGCCTGGATATGGGCATCCAGGGCAACGGCTTTTTTCGTCTGGTCAACGAGGCGGGACGCGTTTTCTACAGCCGCAACGGCCAGTTTAAAAGCGACGCCAGCGGCAATATCATCAACAACCAGGGGATGTTTTTAACCGGCTATCAGGCCAGCGGCACGCCGCCCGCCATCCAGCCGGGCGCCGCCGTGGGACCGATTCAGATCCCCACCGGTCAGATGTCGGCGCGCGCCTCGGACAGCGGCACCCTTAACGGCAACCTCGACTCCGGCACCGCTGCGGTGACCAACACCACCTTCGATCCCGCCGACAACACCAGCTACAGCTCGGTGACTCAGGCGGACGCCTACGACAGCCTGGGCAACAAGCACACCATCAATATCTATTTCGCTAAAACCGCAGATAACCAGTGGACCGCCTACTCGCGCGACGCCACCGCACCGGGCGACGGCTATCAGCAGATTGCGCTGCAGTTCAACAGCGCCGGCCAGCTCACCACCAGCCCGGCGAAGCTTAACGTGCAGGGGGCGGCCTACAACGGCGGCGAGGCGCTGAACTTCGACTTCGATCTCGCCGGCATGACGCAGCAGGCCTCGGATACCGCCATGAACAGCCCGACCACCACCGGCTACGCGCCAGGGCAGATGAACGGCTACACCGTGGGCGACAGCGGCCAGGTAATCGCCTCCTACAGCAACGGGCAGAAGCAGCTGCTGGGGCAGGTGGTGCTGAGCAACTTCACCAACCCCGGCGGCCTCGCCTCGCAGGGCAACAACTGCTGGACAGAGACGCCGGAGTCGGGCCAGCCGGTCACCGGCGTCTCTGGTTCCGGCAGCCTGGGCACGCTCTACGGCAACAAGCTGGAGGCCTCCAACGTCGATCTGAGCAAAGAGATGGTCAATATGATCGTCTACCAGCGCAACTATCAGTCGAACTCGCAAACCATCAAAACCCAGTCTGAGCTGTTGCAGACGCTGGTTAACCTCGGATAACGGCGGAACGCTATGGATCGCGCGATATATACCGCTCTGGGGGCGGCGAACGCCGCGCTCAATCGCCAGGCGATAACGGCGAACAACCTGGCTAACGCCTCGACCAGCGGCTTTCGCGCCCAGCTGGCGGCGTGGCGCGCGGTGCCGGTCAACGGTCCCTCGCTCGCCACGCGCACGCTGGTGGCGGAGTCGACGCCAGGCAACGACATGACGATGGGCGCAGTGCAGCAGACCGGCCGCGATCTCGACGTGGCGCTGCCGCAAAACGGCTGGCTGGCGGTGCAGCTTCCCGACGGCAGCGAAGGCTACACCCGTGACGGCAATATCGAGGTGGACAGCGAAGGGACGCTGCGGGTGCGCGGCCTGCCGCTGCTGGGCGACGGCGGGGCGCTGAGCGTGCCGCCGCAGGCAAAGGTGACCATCGGGCCGGACGGCACCCTGACGGCGCGCGGCGCGGGCGATGAGCCAAAAGCGCTGGCGCAGATCGGGCGGATAAAGATGGTCAACGCCCAGGCGCAGAGCCTGCGCATGGGCGACGACGGTTTGTTTCACCCCGCGTCGGGCAGCGCCGCGCCGCTGTCGGCGGACCCCGATCTGCGTCTCATGCCGGGCATGCTGGAGAGCAGCAACGTCAGCCCGGTCAACAGTATGGTCGATATGATCGCCGCCGCGCGCCTGTTTGATATGCAAATGAAGGTCATCAGCAGCGTCGACGAAAATGAAAAAAGCGCCAGCCAGCTGCTTACCCTGGGCTGACGGGCGGAGAGGAGAAAAGCTATGATCCGTTCTTTATGGATTGCGAAAACCGGTCTGGAAGCACAGCAGACCAATATGGATGTGATATCCAACAACCTGGCAAACGTCAGCACCAACGGCTTTAAGCGCCAGCGCGCGGTGTTCGAGGATCTGCTCTATCAGACCCTGCGTCAGCCCGGCGCGCAATCCTCCGAGCAGACCACCATTCCATCCGGCCTGCAAATCGGCACCGGCGTGCGGCCCATCGCCACCGAGCGCATCCACAGTCAGGGCGGCCTGACGCAAACCAGCAACAGCAAAGACGTGGCGATTCAGGGCGGCGGCTTCTTTCAGATCCAGCTGCCGGACGGCACCACCGCCTACAGCCGCGACGGATCCTTTCAGTTCGATCAGAATGGCCAGCTGGTCACCGCCAGCGGCTACCCAGTGCAGCCGACCATCACCATTCCGCAGGACGCCGAGTCTCTTACCATCGGCAACGACGGCATCGTCAGCGTGACGCTGCCGGGACAGACGGCGCCGCAGCAGGTGGGGCAGCTGACGCTCAGCACCTTTATCAACGAGTCGGGGCTGGAGAGCATTGGCGAAAACCTCTACCGCGAAACCCAGTCCTCCGGCGCGCCGAATGAAACCACGCCGGGGCTGAACGGCGGCGGCACGCTGCGCCAGGGCTATGTCGAGACCTCCAACGTTAACGTCGCCGAAGAGCTGGTCAATATGATCCAGACGCAGCGCGCCTACGAGATCAACAGCAAGGCGGTCTCGACATCCGATCAGATGCTGCAGCGGCTAGCGAATCTTTAGACCCGCACTCTCCTCCTGTTGGTGACCCGATCATGAAGAAGCCTGTTCTGCTCTCTCTGCGCCGCGCGCCGCTCTGCCTCGCGCTGCTGCTTAGCGGCTGCGCCATTCTCCCGCGTCAGCCGCTGATCGCTGGCGACACCAGCGCCGCGCCTGCGCCGATGACGCCGACGCCGGTAAGCGGGTCGATATTCCAGTCGGGCCAGGCGATGAACTACGGCTATCAGCCGATGTTCGAAGATCGCCGGCCGCGCAACGTCGGCGATATTTTGACTATCGTGCTGCAGGAAAACGTCAGCGCCAGTAAAAGTTCGTCGGCTAACGCCAGCCGCGACGGCTCTGGTTCGCTGGCGTTCAGCGCCGTGCCGCACTTTCTCGCCGGCCTGTTCGGCGGCGACCGCGCCAATACCGACGTCAGCGGCAAAAACGCCTTTGCCGGCAAAGGCGGCGCGGCGGCGAAAAACACCTTCAGCGGCACCCTGACGGTGACGGTGAAACAGGTGCTGGCAAACGGCAACCTGCTGGTGGTGGGCGAGAAGCAGATCGCCATCAACCAGGGCACGGAATTTATCCGCTTCTCCGGGGTGGTCAATCCGCGCACCATCAGCGGCAGCAACAGCGTCGCCTCGACCCAGGTGGCCGACGCCCGCATCGAGTATGTCGGCAACGGCTATATCAACGACGCGCAGCAGATGGGCTGGCTGCAGCGCCTGTTTCTCTCACTCTCTCCCTTTTAAGACGGCGATGATGAAAACCGCACCCTTATCCTGCTCTCTGCGCCTGCTGGCTCTCTGCCTGGCGCTTTTCTCCCTGCTGGCGCACGCCGAGCGAATCCGCGATCTCACCACTGTCGCCGGGGTGCGCAGCAACGCGCTGATCGGCTATGGGCTGGTGGTGGGGCTGGACGGCACCGGTGACCAGACCATGCAGACCCCGTTCACCACGCAAAGCCTGAGCAATATGCTGTCGCAGCTCGGCATTACGGTGCCCAGCGGCACCAGCATGCAGTTAAAGAACGTCGCTGCCGTGATGGTAACGGCCGAGCTGCCGCCTTTTTCCCGCGTCGGCGACCGCCTCGATATCGTGGTCTCCTCGCTGGGCAATGCGAAAAGCCTGCGCGGCGGCACGCTGCTGATGACGCCGCTGAAAGGCGTGGACAACCAGATCTACGCCATGGCGCAGGGCAACCTGCTGGTGACGGGCGCAGGGGCGCAGGCGGGCGGCAGCCGCACGCAGATTAACCAGCTTAACGGCGCGCGCATCAGCGGCGGCGCGACGGTGGAGCGCGAAGTGGCGACGCAGTTCGCCAACGAGCGGGTGCTCAGGCTGCAGCTGAACGACGAGGATTTCGCCGTGGCGCAGCAGATCAGCGACGCCATCAACCGACGCTACGGCGCCGCGACCGCCGTGGCGGAGGACGCCAGAGTGATCCGCCTGCAGGCGCCGCAGGAGAGCGGCGCGCGCGTGCGCTTTCTGGCAGCGGTGCAAAACCTGCCGGTGCAGGCCAGCGCGGGCGACGCGCGGGTGATCGTTAATGCGCGCACCGGCTCGGTGGTGATGAATCGCCATGTGATGCTCGACGCCTGCGCGGTGGCGCAGGGGGATCTGACGGTAGAGGTGGCGCGCAGCAGCCAGGTAAGCCAGCCCAACACGCCGCTGGCGGGCGGGCAGACGGTGGTGACCGACGCCAGCCGGGTGTCGGTGCGCGCCAGCGGCGGCTCGCTACAGCAGCTGAAAACCAGCGCCGATCTCAACAGCGTGGTGCGGGCGCTCAACAGCCTGGGCGCCACGCCGAACGATCTGATGTCGGTGCTGCAGGCGATGAAAAGCGCGGGCTGCCTGCATGCACGGCTGGAGACCAGCTGATGAGCCAGCCGCTTGCGCCCGGCGCCGCCTTCGATCTGCACAGCCTCGACGCCCTGAAGCGCACGGCAACGCGCGCGCCGCAGCAGGCGCTGCATGCGGCGGCGCAGCAGATGGAGGGGCTGTTCGTGCAGATGATGCTGAAAAGCATGCGCGACGCCACGTTCCAGGGCGGGCCGTTCGACAGCGCGTCGTCGCGACTTTTTACCTCGCTTTACGATCAGCAGATTGCGCAAAACATCGCCGCCCAGGGCCGGCTCGGCTTTGCCGATCTGATCGAGCGGCAGGGCGCGGGCGCGGCGGCGTCGCCAGCCCATCCGCTGGCGGCGAACGCTCAGGCGATACCGCTGGTGCCGGGCAGCCCGCGCGTCGCGGCGACCGCGCCGCGCGACGACGACGCGTCTCCCGCCGCCTCGAATCATCTTTTTCTGTCGCGCCTGCTGGCGCCCGCCATGGCGGCGGCGCGCCACAGCGGCATTCCGCATCAGCTGATCGTCGCGCAGGCCGCGCTGGAGTCGGGCTGGGGCAAGCATGAGATCCTCACCCCTGACGGCCGTCCGAGCCATAACCTGTTCGGCATTAAGGCCACGCCCGACTGGAAAGGGGAAAGCACCGACATCGTCACCACCGAATATAGCCACGGCGTCGCGCAGCGCGTTAAGGCGGCTTTCCGCGTCTATCGCGATTATGCCGAGGCGTTGACGGACTACATCCATTTTCTCACCGACAATCCGCGCTACCAGAAGGTGATGCACAGCGAGTCGGTGGAAAAGGCGGCGCACGCCTTACAGGCCAGCGGCTATGCCAGCGATCCTGACTATGCGAAGAAGTTAATCAATATCATCAGACAGGTTGAAAAGCGGGGTGAAAAAAGCGCGCAGGCGAATAAAAGCGCCTTTGACGCGCTGTTTTAACGCGCCTGGTTTTAGTTTTTCGCACAAATCACGATAGATAACAAAGAGCCGGGGTGTCAGGCAAACCTGCGCCCTTTACGCATCCAGCCGAGGTGGATTAACGATGAACCTGTTTAATATTGCCCAGAGCGGATTAAGTGCCGCCCAGTCGGCGTTAAATGTGGTGGGGAATAATTTAAGCAATGCGATGACCAGCGGCTACAGCCGACAGGAGATTATGTTGGGCGAGGCGGGCGGCAACACCACGCGCAACGGCTTTTTTGGCTATGGCGTGCAGACTGACGACGTCAAGCGCTGCTATGACGGCTTTTTAAATAATCAGGTGCGCGGCGCAACGACGCAGTTTCAGGCGCTCGAAGGACGCTATGAGCAGCTCAGCCAGATTGACGACCTGCTCGGCGACGACACCAGCAATCTTTCCGTCACCCAGGGCAACCTCTTTTCCGCGATGGAAAAAATGAGCAGCGATCCGGTCAGCCCGGCGGCGCGTCAGGAGGTGCTGTCGCAGTTCAAGGCGCTCGCCAACCAGTATCGCAGCAACAGCAGCACCCTGAACGGGCTGGAAAAGAGCACCAACAGCAAAATCAGCCAGGCGGTGGACGATATCAACAGCTGCGCGAAACAGCTGGCGTCGCTGAACAAAGAGATGGCGAAGGTGCAGGCGGGCAGCGGCAATCTGCCGGCGGATATGCTCGATCAGCGCGATCGCGTGCTGGCGCAGCTCAGCGGCCTGACCGGCATCAAAGTCAATGAAAACAGCGTCACCGGGCGCGTCGACGTCACCCTGGCGAACGGCCTGTCGCTGGTGAACGGCGACAGCCTGTGCGAACTCAAGGCGCAGCCTGCGGAGGAGGATCCCAGCAAAACGGTGGTCTCCTACACCGACGCCTCCGGCAACGCCACGCGGCTGGATGAAGAGAAACTAGATGGCGGCACGCTGGGCGGGCTGTTCACCTTTCGCCATCACGACTTAAGCGACGCGCGCAACCAGCTTAACCAGCTGGCGCTGCAGATGGCCAACGCCTTCAACCAGGTAAACCGCGGCGGTTACGATCTGGACGGCAACGCGGGCGGCGATATTTTCACCCTCGCCGATCCGCAGGCGATCGCCAACCGCAACAACCAGGGCTCGGCGACGCTGGCGATTGCGCGCAGCGACCTGTCGGCGATCAAGAGCGAAAGCTACCAGATGACCTTTACCGGCCCCGACAGCGGCGACTGGACGATCACCACCGCCGACGGCCGCGCCATTACCCCGACGGTCGGTGACGACGGCTCGCTCAGCTTCGAAGGCGTCACCGTGACGCCGCAGGGGGCGCCGCAGGCTGGCGACAGCTTTCTGTTTAACCCGACCGCCGGCGTGGCGGACTCGCTTAGCGTCGCGATCGGCGACGGCGACGCACTTGCCGCCTCCAGCTCTGCGGACCCCAGCGATGAGAGCAATAATGAAAATATCCAGAAGATGCTCGATATCAAAAACCAGCCGGTGGTGGGCAAATCCACCTTAAGTGAAGCCTACGCCAGCCTGGTCAGCTCGGTGGGATCCTCGATGACCACCCTGAATGCCGACCGCACCACGACAGAGAGCGTGGTGTCGCAGTGGCAGCAGCAGCAGCAGTCGGTGGCCGGCGTTGATATCAACGAAGAATATATAAACCTGCAAATGTACACGCAATATTACCAGGCTAATTCTCAGGTATTACAAACGGCGACCACCCTGTTTGACACCTTGCTCAGTATTAAATAATTCGCCGCCGCTACTCTCTGCTTATTAAATAAGGATCGCGCGATGCGTATCAGCACTTATTATATGTATCAGCATAATATCGACACGCTTTCTCAGGCGATGACCAGCGGAAATGATATTTATACGCGACTTTCCGCCGGCCAGACGCTGCTGAAACCCTCTGACGATCCCGCCGGGGCGTCGGAGGCGGTAAGCTGGCAAACCGCGCTGGCCGATATGGATCAGTACGACACGGCCAGAACCTATGCGCAGGATGCGCTGAGTCAGGAAGACAACACCCTGAGCAGCATCACCAACCTCCTGACCGGCAACCTCTCCGAGACCATCGTTGCGGGCGGCAACGGCGCCTACTCCGACCAGGATCGTCAGGCGCTGGCCACCACCCTGAGCGGCATCCGCAGCAGCCTGCGCGATCTGGGCAACAGCCGCAACAGCAGCGGCCGCTATCTCTTTTCCGGCTATAAGACCGGCACCGAACCTTTCGCGCAGGACGGCAGCTATCATGGCGGCGACACGGCGATGACGCAAAAGGTCAGCGACAGCGTGACGATGCAGGTTGGCGATACCGGCCAGGCGCTGTTTATGAGCGGCAGCGACGACGATCTGCTGGCGTCCATCGACAAGGCGATCGACGCCCTGAATAAGCCGGTCGCCAGCGACGAGGATCGCCAGTCGCTTAAAGAGACGCTGGACAGCGTCAACAAGAGCGTAAAAAACAACATCGATAATCTGGGCAAGATTCAGGCGCAGGTGGGCACCAGCCTGCAGCAGCTGGAGTCGCTCGGCTTTAGCGCCGCCACGCAGAAAATTACCCTCGAGTCGCGCTTGCAGCAGACGGTCGGCTCCGATCCCGACACGCAAATCAGCCTGATTTCGCAGTCGAAGATGGCGGAATTCGCCCTGAGCTCGTCGATGACGGTATTTCAGACCATGCAGAAAATGTCGCTGTTTAATTTCGTCAGCTGAGATTTTCACACTTATCCATTTTAATTCCGTAGGGCCGACATGTTTAAAAACATAAAGATTGCCACCGGGCTGAATGCCCTGATGATCGTTTTTGTGCTGTTTCTGGCGATCATCTCTCTGTTTAATTTCAACAGCGCCAACCGTTTCGACAAAGAGCTAAAAGATTCCATTAGCATCGCCACCTCTGATAATGAACTGCAGGATGCCGCCGCGCTGCTGAATAACGCCGTCGGTATGGTGGTGGCGGAAAATCTGGCGCTCAGCAAAATGAATAACGTCGCGCTGGATAAAAAGCTGCTGGAGGAGATCGATACGCTGGTAGGTCAGGCGAGTCAGAGCTACCGGCGCTTCCTCAATCAGCCGCAGCTTTCAGCCGCAGAGCATGAGCAGCGGCTGCGCGTCTGCAAGGCGTTCGACAACCTGATGACCTTCACCCTGCGCCATAAAGAGGCGCTGACCAAACCAGCCCAGAACAGCTTCAGCCTGGTGGAGCAGGGCAAAGAGGTGAGCGACCTGCGCACGGCGCTGAAGACGCATATCGACCAGTACGACGCGGTGTTAAGCACCATTCTGACCGATCATCAGCAGCAGGCGGACAGCAAAAACAGGCAGATGATGGTGCTGGCCTTTTTCATCCTCGCGGCCTCGATGGCAATGGTGGTGGTGATCCGTCTGTGGCTGAAACGATCGCTGTTTCAGCGGCTGAACCAGACGCGGGAAGCCTTCGCCGTGCTGGCCTCGGGCGATTTGAGCCAGCCAGTGGATATCGGCGCGGCCAATGAAATCGGCGAAATGCTGGCCGAGCTGGAGAAGATGCGCCTGTCGCTGATCGCCACCGTCTCCGATATTCGCCAGGGCGTCACCAGCATCTACGGCAGCGCGCAGGAGATCGCCACCAGCAACAACGATCTCTCCTCCCGCACCGAGCAGCAGGCCTCTGCGCTGCAGCAGACCGCCGCCAGCATGGAAGAGCTGAAAATCACCGTGCGGCAGAATGCCGACAACGCGCACAGCGCCAGGCAGCTGGTGGAAAGCGCCAGCGGCAGCGCGCGCAAAGGAGGCGAGGTGATGGTCAATCTTGACGGCATTATGCGCGAGATTACCGAGAACTCGCGCCAGATCGCCGACATCAATGGCGTCATCGACAGCATCGCCAATCAGACCAACATCCTGGCGCTGAACGCCGCCGTCGAAGCGGCGCGCGCGGGCGAACAGGGGCGCGGCTTCGCCGTGGTGGCAGGCGAGGTGCGTAATCTGGCGAAGCGCAGCGCGGACGCGGCGAAGGAGATCCGCCAGCTGATCAACGTCTGCGTCAGCAATATGAATACCGGCTCGCAGGAGGTTGAACTGGCTGGCGCCGCCATGCAGGAGGTGGTGAAGTCGGTGACCCAGGTGACCGATATCATGTCGGAAATCACCTCCGCCTCCGACGAGCAGAGCACCGGCATTAACCAGATCGCCCAGGCGGTCAACGAAATGGATCTGGTGACGCAGCAAAACGCCAGCATGGTGGAGCAGGCTGCCAACGTGGCGCGCTTCGTCGAGGAGCAGGCGCATCATCTGGAGCGTTCGGTGTCGCAGTTCTCTTTACAGGCGGGCGCCTCGCCGATGGAAAAGCCGCAGAAAACCTCGCCGCTCGCCGCTAAAGGGGCGCGGCAAAGCGAGCCAGCCAGAGCGAAAAATAAAGCGGACGCGGAAGCAGACTGGGTCAGTTTTTAAAAGCGCACAAAGCGAATAATAACTGGCTGAGCACCCCTGCTTTTATTTCCCAGCGGGATAAACCGGATGAGGTTGAAGTGCGCTTATTTGTTTCCGCTTATCGCTCTATTTGATTAGCGCCTACTCGATAATAATAGCTTTCTGTTTTACTGGGCTGGAAACGTTTATTTTGGACGGCATCTATACCTCCGAAGGTATTATCGATAAACACGCGCTGTGGTTGAAATATCGTTACTGGGTGCGCAGGGAAGCGCTGAATTTACACGCCAGACTGCCAGCCAGCGTTGAGCTTGACGATCTTATTCAGGCTGGCGTGGTCGGGTTGCTGAATGCGATAGATCAGTACGACGCCAAAAAAGGCGTCGCGCTCAGCACCTATATCAGCCAGCGCGTGCGCTGGGCGCTGATTGACGAGCTGCGCGAGCGCGACTGGGTGCCGAGACGGGTGCGCAGCAACTCTCGTCAGCTGGCCGCGGCGATACAGCGCGTCGAGCAGCAGACCGGCGCGCCGGCCGCCGAAGCGGAAATCGCGCAGGAGATGGGCGTCTCGCTGGCGGAGTATCAGTCGATGCTGGCGGAGAGCAACAACAGCCTGATCTATTCGCTGGATGAGCTGCAGCAGGAGTACGGCGACAGCTTCGAACAGCCAGACAGCGCCCATGAAGCGCTTAATCCCCTGAACGAAACGCTGGTTTCTCGCCTGACGGCGCAGATCGGCGACGAGATTAAAAACCTGCCGGAAAGAGAGCAGCTGCTGCTTAATCTCTATTATCAGCAGGAATTAAATATGAAAGAGGTGGGCTATATTCTCGGCGTGACGGAAACGCGCGTCAGCCAGTTGCATAGCCAGACAATTAAGCGTTTACGCGCGCGGCTGGATTTATCGCGCTAGCCGAAGCGACATTTACTCAGCAAATAAGAACAGGAGAAGAGCATGGCGAGCTATGGCGATCGATTGCAAAAAATTTATGAACTCAACCTCTCTTATTTACTGCTGGCGCAGCGCCTGATTAAGCAGGACCGCTACGCCGCCTGTTTTACCTTAGGGATTAACGATGAGCGCATTGATATTCTGCAGGATCTCACCCTGCCGCAGCTTATTCATCTGGCGTCGATGGATCGCCTTATTTGCCAGCTGCGCGTGGATAATAGCGCAACGCTCAATTCCGTGACCAAAAGTTCGCGTCTCGACGCGCTGCAGGGCGTTCATACCGGCATTATTTTATCGACCAATCTGCTTAAGTCGCTGGAAAAAAAAGAGGGCGAGTCGTCTGCGTCAGGGGCAACGTCGGACGCGCCTGCGCGGCGCGGCCGCAACCCGCATTCTCACTATGCCTGCGGCGTGACCGAGCGGCTAAGCCTGCGCTATCCGGGCCATAAACGGATGTGAAATCGCGTTCCTTTCTCTGTTATCCGGCGGACGGCCGGATAAAAATCCATGCCGTTTTTATATCTTCGCGTCCCCCTTCCGAGCGTTTAAAAGCGGCCGTTAGCGTAAAGAGGTTACTGTGCTGGTTGTTTTGGGCTATGTGGTGGTGTGCGCCTCCGTTATTGGCGGCTTTGTGTTATCGGGCGGCCAGCTGGGCGCGCTGTTTCAGCCGCTGGAGTTATTGATTATCGGCGGATCGGGCGTCGGCGCGTTTTTCGTCGGCAATACCCTGAAGGCGCTCAAAGCGACAGGCAAAGCGCTGCCGCGCCTGTTTAGCGGCGCGCGCTATAGTCAGTCCACCTATCTGGATCTGCTGGCGCTGCTCTATCTGCTGCTGAGCAAAGGGCGTCAGAACGGCATGATGTCGCTGGAGGCGGAGATTGAAGAGCCGCAGAGCAGCGCCATTTTCACTCTCTATCCGCGCCTGCTGGCCGACGCCGCCATTATGAGTTTTATCGTCGACTATCTGCGCCTGCTGATCAGCGGCAGCAGCAACGCCTTTGAGCTGGAGGCGCTGATCGACGAGGAGATAGAGACCCGAGAGCATGAGGCGGATATGCCGGCGGACAGCATCAACGCGCTGGGCGACGGGCTACCCGCCTTCGGCATCGTCGCGGCGGTGATGGGCGTGGTCAATACGCTGGCCTTGGCCGATCGGCCCGCCGCCGAGCTGGGCGAGCTGATCGCCCACGCGATGGTCGGCACCTTTCTCGGCATCCTGCTGGCCTACGGCTTCGTGTCGCCGCTGGCGGCGCTGCTGCGGCAGAAAAACGCGGAAAACATCAAAATCTTCTTCTGCATCAAAGCGGTGCTGCTGGCGGCGGTAAACGGCGCGGCGCCGCAGATCGCCGTGGAGTTCGGCCGCAAGACGCTCTACTCCAGCGTGCAGCCCACTTTTCACCAGCTGGAAGAGCATATACGCCAGGTGAAATCCGCAGCGCAAAGCGCGGCGACGGAACCGAGCTGATGAGTAAAAAAGATCACGCCGCGATTGTGGTGAAGAAAAAAAAGGGCGGCAAGCACGGCGGCCATCATGGCGGCTCGTGGAAGATCGCCTACGCCGACTTTATGACGGCGATGATGGCGTTTTTTCTGGTGATGTGGCTGCTCTCCTCCGCCGCGCCGGAAACGCGCGAGCAGATTGCGGAATATTTCAAAATGCCGCTCAACGTGGCGCTGGCGCACGGCGATAAGTCGAGCCTGAGCCACAGCGTGATCCCCGGCGGCGGCGAGGATCCGATCAGCCAACAGGGCGAGGTGCTGAAGAAGACGCTGGATAAGCTGGACGCGCGCAAACAGGATCGCGACGACTCGCTGCAAAGCCTGCTCAATAAGCTGCAAAGCCTGATCCAACAGGATCCGCGCCTCAGTAATTTCCAGTCTAATCTCCGCCTCTCACTCACCGACAACGGCCTGCTGATTCAGATCACCGACAGTCAGGAGCGGCCGATGTTCAAAATCGGCAGCCGCGAGCCGGAACCCTATATGCGCGCCATTCTGCAGGCGCTGGCGCCCGCGCTTAACGAGCTGCCTAACCGCATTACCCTCTCGGGCCACACCGACTCCTTGCCCTACGCGGGCGGCGACGCCGCCTACGGCAACTGGGAGCTGTCGGCCGATCGCGCCAACGCCTCGCGCCGCGCCTTAATCAGCGGCGGCCTGGCGGCCGGCAAGTTCGTGCGCATCATCGGCATGGCCGACAGCGTCAGCGTCGACAGCAGCGGCCAGGATAATCCCCTTAACCGCCGCATTACCATTCTGGTGCACAGCAAAACCAGCGCGGATGCGATCCTGAAAGAAGATTCGCTATTGAACCGACTCACTTCGACGCCGCAAACCGCGCCGTTAAAAAAGGCGTTAACCCTGACCCCGGCTAATAAAGCGGCCGCAGACCGACCGCTTCCACCTGAAAAGCGCAACCTGGAGAAAACGGGAAAAGATGGACATCAGTGATTTTTATCAGACTTTTTTCGACGAGGCGGATGAGCTGCTGGCGGATATGGAAAAACATCTGCTGGATCTGGACTGCCTCGCCCCTGACCAGGATCGGCTAAACGCGATATTTCGCGCCGCCCACTCAATTAAAGGCGGCGCCGGCACCTTCGGTTTTACCGTGCTGCAAGAAACCACGCATATTCTGGAGAATTTACTGGATGCGGCGCGCTGCGGTGAATTAACGCTCACCGCGGAGATTATTAATTTGTTTCTTGAGAGCAAAGATATTATGCAGGAACAGCTTGATGCCTATAAAGCCTCCCAGCCGCCGGACGAGGAGGCGTTTCGTTATATTTGCGCCGCGCTGCGTCAGATTGCGCAGGAGAGCCGCTCAGTGCAGATTGCGTCGGCGGCAGCGGTTGCCGCGCCGCCAGCGGTCGCCTCTCAGCCGTCGCCGGACGAGGCCGTGTTGCTCCAGGTCTGTCTGAGCCAGCTCGGGTCGCAGGCGCAGGCGCCGCTGATTGACGAGCTGGCCAATCTGGGCACGGTAATCGACCAGCAGCAGCAGGAGGATCGGCTGACGGTGACGCTGCGCACCACCGCCTCGGCCGAGGATATTGCCGCCGTGATGTGCTTTGTGCTGGAGCCGCAGCAAATCGCCATTACGCCCGCCGTCGCGGCGCAGCCTGCAACAGCGGCGCGTCCCGCCGCCGCGCGGCCGAAGGCGGTAACCAAAAGCCCGACGGCGGAGAGCGGCACCATTCGCGTGGTGGTGGACAAGGTCGATCAGATCATCAACCTGGTCGGCGAGCTGATTATTACCCAGGCGATGCTGACGCAGCTCAGTTCGCGGCTCGATCCAGCTCATCACGACGCGCTGATCAACAGCGTCGGACAGCTGGAGCGCAACGCGCGCGATCTGCAGGAGGCGGTGATGTCAATCCGCATGATGCCGATGGAGTACGTCTTCAGCCGTTTCCCGCGGCTGGTGCACGACCTGGCGGGCAAGCTAAACAAAGAGGTCGAGCTGACCCTGCTCGGCGGCTCGGCCGAACTGGATAAAAGCCTGATTGAGAAGATCGTCGATCCGCTGACGCATCTGGTGCGCAACAGCCTCGATCACGGCATTGAGCCGGTTGAGGCGCGGCGCGCCAGCGGCAAAGCGGACAAGGGAAACCTGATCCTCTCCGCCGAACATCACGGCGGCAATATCGTGATTGAGGTTACCGACGACGGCGCCGGGCTGAACCGCGAGAAAATTCTGGCGCGCGCCCGCGCCCAGGGGCTGTCGGTCAGCGACACCATGAGCGATGAAGAGGTGTGGATGCTGATCTTCGCGCCGGGTTTCTCTACTGCGGAAAAGGTCACCGACGTGTCGGGGCGCGGCGTCGGCATGGATGTGGTGCGGCGCAATATTCAGGAGATGGGCGGCTACGTCGAGATCCGCTCTGAACAGGGCAAGGGCTCGACCATTCGCATCATTCTGCCGCTGACGCTGGCGATCCTCGACGGCATGTCGGTGCGCGTCGGCGAAGAGATTTACGTGCTGCCGCTCGGCACGGTGATGGAGTCGCGTCTGCCGTCGGAGAAGGCGCTCTACCGCATGGCGGGCGACGAGCTGATGTTACAGGTGCGGGAAGAGTACCTGCCGCTGATCGAGCTACGTAAGGTGTTCGATCTGCCCGGCGAAGCAGGCGAGGTGAGCGAGGGGATTGCGGTTATCGTACAGAGCGCCGGCTGTCGCTACGCGCTGCTGGTGGACCAGCTGATTGGCCAGCATCAGGTGGTGGTAAAAAATCTTGAGCGTAACTATCGAAAAGTGCCGGGCATTTCGGCAGCGACCATTCTGGGCGACGGCAGCGTGGCGCTGATTCTGGACGTCGCCGTGCTGGCGACGCTGGCGAAAGAGAAGCGACAGGCGGAAAACGCGGATTAACCGCGCGTGTTTAAGGTGAAAATATGACTCTATCTGGTTCGGAAACAAACAGGGCCGGCGATATCGCCGGTCATGAATATCTGGTGTTCAGGCTGGGCGATGAGGAGTACGGCATCGATATCCTGAAGGTGCAGGAGATCCGCAGCTGCGAACGCGTGACCCGTATCGCCAATTCCCCTGATTTTATCGCCGGCGTCACCAATCTGCGCGGCGTCATCGTGCCGATCGTCGATCTGCGGGTGAAGTTCCGCCTGCGCGCGGCGCCCTTCGACGACAACACCGTGGTGATCGTGCTCAATTTCGGCAGCCGGGTGGTGGGCATTATTGTCGACGGCGTCTCTGACGTGCTGACGCTGGCCGCTGAGCAGATCCGCCCGGCGCCGGACTTCTCTGTGATCCTGGCGACGGAGTATGTGCAGGGGTTGGGATCGCTTGGCGAACGCATGCTGATCCTGGTCGATATCGAAAAGCTGCTCAACAGCGAAGAGATGGCGCTGGTAGAAAAGAGCGCCGCGCTGGCGGCCTGCGATTAACGGTTTTACCGGCCAGGCGAAGGCGCCTGGCTTTTTTTTATCTGTCTGTCAGCCATAAAAAAGCCCGGCCAACCGGCCGGGCGAAAAGGCTAAGGGGAAAAGGATTAGCGCAGCAGCGACAGCACGTTCTGCGGCACCTGGTTCGCCTGCGCCAGCACCGTGGTGCCCGCAGACTGCAGGATGTTCGCGCGACTCATGTTGGAGACCTCGGTGGCGAAGTCCGCATCCTGAATGCGCGAACGCGACTCAGAGAGGTTATTCACCGTGCTGTTGAGGTTGTTGATCACCGAGTCGAAACGGTTCTGCGCGGCACCCAGGCTGGAGCGCAGCGAGTCCACTTTCGCCAGCGCCTTATCGACTTTTTCCAGCATCTTGTCGCTGGCGTCGGCGGTGCTGACGTCAAAGGTGTCCATATCCAGCTCAGTGGAGTCCATTTTGTTCAGCGAGATATCGATGGTTTCGTCATCGTTAGCGCCGACCTGAATAGTCAGGGTCTGGTCGCTGCTCAGCACCTTCACGCCGTTGAACTGGGTCTGCGCAGAGATACGGTCGATTTCCGCCAGGCGCTGTTTGATCTCATCCTGGATAGAGGATTTGTCGCTTTCGGAGTTGGTGCCGTTTTTCGCCTGCACGGTCAGGCGACGGATATTCTGCAGGTTGTCGTTGACCTCGTTCAGCGCGCCTTCAGTGGTCTGCGCGATAGAGATGCCGTCGTTGGCATTGCGTGACGCCTGGGTCAGGCCGTTGATGCTGGCGGTGAAGCGGTTGCTGATCGCCTGGCCGGCGGCGTCATCTTTGGCGCTGTTAATACGCAGGCCGGAAGAGAGACGCTGAATAGCGGTGCCCAGAGAAGACTGAGAGCGGTTCAGGTTATTCTGCGCCATCAGGCTCAGTGCGTTAGTATTAATGACCTGTGCCATATTTATTTTCCTCTTTCATGGTGTTGGTTGTCATGAATATGCGTCAGTGGCTCGCATAACAATAAATATCGGTGCGAGGAAAATGTTCTGAAATTATTTTTTCGCCGCGTTAACCTTTCTGCTAATAGTTTCAGCGCGGCGCAGGGAAATAACAGGTTATCAGGCCGATAATAACCGCGAAATTGTTTTTATAATGTGTATTTTTCTTTGCCTGAAAAGGCATGTCCGTTATCTTATTGTTTATTTTCGCCCTTTTTTGCGCGAAAGAGTGAATATTTTTCAGGCGACGATTTATTTTTCCCTGGCGCCGCCGATATTTATTAAGAGAAATAAATATCAGGCTTTCTTGAACCCGTTAAGGAGCACATATGGCGGCAGTGACCACTTCTTTTTCAGCCATGGGCATCGGCACCGGCGGCATCGACACCGCCAGCATGCTGACGCAGCTACAGAGCGCCGAGCAGCTGCGTCTGACCCCCTACCAAAACCTACAGACCAGCTATAAAAACAAAATTTCGTCATGGGGCAGCATCTCCAGCCTGATGACCAAACTACAGACGTCGGTGAAGACGCTGAGCGGCCAGGCCTTCAACACCCTGACGGTGAGCAAAAACAGCGCCTTTACCGCCACCGCGACGGATAAAGCGAGCGCCGACGCGCACTCGGTGTCGATTAGCCAGCTGGCCACGGCGCACAAGCTGCGCTCCGCCGGCTACAGCAGCGCCGACGAGCAGCTGGGCGCGGCAACCGGCGAGGGCGGCAGCCGCACCCTGACCATCCAGCAGGGCGACGGCAAGGCGATGACCATTGAGCTGAAAGATGACGAAACCTCGCTGAATCAGATCGCTAAAGCGATCAACAAGCAGGACGGCAGCGTCACCGCCTCGGTGCAGCGCAACGGCGACGGCAACTACCAGCTGATGCTGAGTTCGAAAAAAACCGGCGCGGAAGGGGAGATGACGGTGAGCGTTGAGGGCGACAGCGATTTGGCGAGCGTGCTTAACACCAGCCACGGCGGCAAAGGCTCCGGCGAGAGCGGCGCCGAGGCGGACGGCATGAGCATGGTGACAGCGGCGCAGGATGCGAAGCTGACCGTGGACGGCGCCGACTATACGCGCGCCAGCAACAACATTACCGACATTATCAACGGCGTCACCCTGAGTTTGAACTCGGTGACGAAAGATGACGCGCCTGAGCAGCTGACGCTGACCGTGGACAACAGCGCCATCAAGACCGCGCTACAGGATTTCGTCAAGCAGTACAACGCGCTGCTGACCCGCACCACCGCCGACAGCAAATATGTGGCGGCGGACACCAGCGGGCTGAGCAGCGATGACGTGGCGACCACCAGCAGCGACAGCGGCGCGCTGATGGGCGACGCCACGCTGCGCAGCATGGTCAGCGAGATCCGCTCGACGGTTAACGGCTGGTACGGCGACGCCAGCGGCGACACCGCCTACGGCGCGCTGGCGGATCTGGGCATCACCATTGATGCGCAAAGCGGCCAGATGACGCTGAGCGAAACCAAACTGGACGACGCTATCGCCGCCGGCGCCGACGATATCGGCAAGATGTTTAAGGGCAGCGGCGAGACCACCGGGCTGGCCACCGCGCTGGGCACGGTGCTGACCAAATATGTCGGCGACACCGACACCAAATCGGAAGGCATCATCCAGACGGCGACCGATAACCTCAACACCCAGCTCAAAAATATCGGCACCCAGATCGACAAAACCCAGACGCTGATCGACTCCCAGGTGAACCGCTACAAGTTGCAGTTTCAGAACCTCGACAGCGTAATGTCGAAACTGAGCAGCATGAGCAGCTCGATCACCTCGCTGATGTCTTCTGTCTAAGGCTCAACAGGGCGCCATGCCCTGTTTTTTTCAGGAAAGCCCTATGTATACCCAACAAGGTCCGCAGGCTTACGCGCGGATTTCTCTGGAAAGCAGGCTGGCCGGCGCGACGCCGCACCAGCTGATCGCCATGCTGTTCGAGGGGGCGCGCAGCGCGATTGCGCGCGCCGCCATCTATTTCGAGCAGGGGGATGTCGCCAGGCGCGGCGAGATGATCTCAAAGGCGATTAATATCGTGGATAACGGGTTGCGCGCCGCGCTGGATCACCGCAAGGGACCGGCGATCGCCGCCGATCTCGAGCGCCTTTATGACTACATCTCCCGGCTGCTGATGCAGGCTAATCTGCACAACAGCCCTGACAAGCTACAGCAGGCCGATAAGCTGATTGGTGATATCGCCGAGGTATGGCAGGCAATCGCGCCGCACTACCAGGCGGGCCAGCCATGAACGCGGCGGAGCATCCGGCGATGCAGCTGAGCCTGCGTCTGCTGGCGCTGCAGGAGCAGCAGGAGTGGGAGGCGTTCTGCGCGCTGGCCCCGGACTATCTCGCCGCGCTGGAGGCGCTGCTCGCGGAGGCGCGGCAGGCGAGCCGCGATGACGCGCGTCTGCTGCTGCGGCAGTTGCAGCTCAAGGACAGGGAGATGACCCGGCACTTGCAGGCGCGGCTCGCCACGCTCAGCGCATCGATGGCGCGGCTACAGCAGGGAAAAACCTGCTGTCAGCGCTACGCCGCGCAAATGCCACGCTCGCCTTTTCCCGCCCGTTTCTAATCCCTTCATCCGCTGGCTTGCCGTTAACGATAGTTAAGGGTAAGCCGGTTGCTCACCACCTGTAGCGCGGGCGCCAGCGCGCCCCGGCTCTCCACGGAATAGAGAAAGCGAAAGGTCTCGCCGGGCGACAGCGGCTGCGTCACCGTCTGCGCGCCCGACAGCCCGGCTAAAGAGAAGCAGCGCGCGGGCGCGCAGAGTTTGATGCGCAGGCCCGGCGGCGGCGCATCCAGCAGATCGATGCGCCAGGCGATGCGGGTGACGCGCGCCGCCGCGGGCAGCGGGCCGGGCGGCGCAAGCGGTCGGCTGACCAGCAGCTGCTGGCCGACGCTGACGCGGCCGCCGACGCTGCTGGCGCTCCAGCTGCCGCCTGCCGCCTGCGCCGTCAGCGCCGCGCAGAGCAGCGTCAACGGCAGCCTCCTCACTGCGCACCGCCGATAGTGGCGATCATATGCAGCGTGCGATCGGGGGCGATCTCGACGTTCGACAGCACCGCCAGCTGCGGATAGACGCGGCGCAGAAAGCGCGACAGCATCAGCCGCAGCGCCGGATTGACCAGCAGCACCGGCGCGGCGCCCCTGGCGCTCTGCTCGCGCAGGGCGTCGCCGGTTTGCTCGATAATCTTCTCTGCGATGCCTGGCTCCAGCGCGCTGCCGTTCTGCACCGCCTGCACCAGCAGCCCTTCCAGCTGCGGATCCAGTCCCGTCACCTCTATGTCGCGCTGGCTGCCGAACCACTGGTGGGTGATGGCGCGTCCCAGCCGGATGCGCACCTGCGCGGTCAGCGCGTCGGCGTCGCTGTGCACGGCGGCCTGTTCCGCCAGGGTATCGATAATGGTGCGGATATCGCGGATGGCGACGCGCTCCGCCAGCAGGTTTTGCAGCACCTTATGAAACAGCGACAGCGAAAGGGTGCCGGGGATAAAATCCTCCACCAGCTTAGGCATCTCTTTGCTTACGCGATCCAGCAGCTGCTGCGTCTCCTGGCGGCTGAAGAGTTCGTCGCTGTGCATATCGATCACATGGTTTAAATGGGTGGCGATCACCGACGGCGGATCGACCACCGTATAGCCCATGGTTTGCGCCCGATCGCGCTGTACCGCGTCGATCCAGATAGCGGGCAGCTGGAACGCCGGATCCAGCCCGCGATCGCCCTCCAGCTCGCCCTCTGCGCAGCCGGGATCGATCGCCATCCAGCGCTCAGGGTTGACCTCGCCGCCGCCGATCTCCACCCCTTTCAGCAAGATACGGTAGGCGGTGGGTTTAAGGTCGAGGTTGTCGCAAATATGGATGGCGGGCGGCAGAAAGCCCATGCTCTGCGCAAACTTTTTGCGGATGCCGCGAATGCGCGTCAGCAGCTGCCCGTCCTGCGCGCTGTCTACCATCGGGATCAGGCGGTAGCCCACCTCCAGCCCCAGCACGTCCTCCAGCTCGACATCCGCCCATGAGGCCTCCTGCGCCTGAGCCGACTCGGCGAGCGCGCCGCTCTGCGGGCTAAGCGGACGCGCCGCGCCGGGCTGCGCCTGCATCTGCTGGCCGCGCAGCCACCAGGCGAGGCCGAGCAGCGCGGCGGTAAAGAGTAAAAACACCAGATTGGGCATGCCGGGAATAATCCCCAGCAGGCCGACGACCCCGGCCGCCAGCAGCATGACGCGCGGATTGTTGAACAGCTGGCCGACCATCTGCTCGCCGACGTCGGCTTCGGTGGCGACGCGGGTGACGATCACCCCCGCCGCGGTGGAGATGATCAGCGCCGGGATCTGCGCCACCAGGCCGTCGCCGATGGTCAGCAGGGTGTAGGTCTGCGCCGCGTCGGCGAACGACAGGTCGTGCTGCAGCATGCCGATCACCAGCCCGCCGATAATATTGATCGCCATAATCAGCAGCCCGGCGATGGCGTCGCCGCGCACGAACTTGCTGGCGCCGTCCATCGAGCCGTAGAAGTCGGACTCCTGGGTGACCTCGCTGCGCCGCCGTTTCGCCTCTTCTTCGCCGATCAGGCCGGCGTTGAGATCGGCGTCGATGGCCATCTGCTTGCCCGGCATGCCGTCCAGCACGAAGCGCGCGCCCACCTCGGCGATGCGTCCCGCCCCTTTGGTGATCACCATAAAGTTAATGATAATCAGGATGGCGAAGACGATGATGCCGATAGCGAAGTTGCCGCCCACCAGAAAGTGGCCGAACGCCTCGACCACGCGGCCGGCGGCGCTGGCGCCGGTGTGGCCTTTCATCAGGATGATGCGCGTCGAGGCGATATTCAGCGCCAGCCGCAGCAGGGTAGAGAACAGCAGCACGATAGGGAACGAGGAGAAGTCGAGCGTGTTCTGGGTAAACATCGCCACCAGCAGGATCATCAGCGCCAGCACGATATTAAAGGTGAACAGCGCGTCGAGCGCAAAGGCCGGCAGCGGCAGCACCATCATCGCCAGGATCATCATGATCAATACCGGGCCGGCCAGCATCTGCCACTGCGTCTCTTTCAGGTTGGGTAAACGAAGTCGGGAGGATAAATTCGCCATCACTGCAGGCTCTCATGGGTAACATCCAGTGCCGCAGGCACGGACAGGTTTTCAGGTTGTCTGGGCTTAAAGCCGCCTGCCTGGCGCCAGCGCCGCAGGCGATAAACCCACGCGAGCACTTCAGCCACCACGCTGTACAGCTCGGCGGGGATCGCGTCGCCGATGTCGCAGTGGCGATAGAGCGCGCGCGCCAGCGGCGCGGCCTCCAGCATCGGGATCTGGTGCGCCGCGCCTCTGGCGCGAATGCGCTGGGCAATCTCGCCCGCACCCTTCGCCAGCACCACCGGGGCGCGCATCTCGCCCTGCTGCCAGCGAATGGCGACGGAGTAGTGCGTCGGGTTGTTAATAATGACGTCCGCTTTCGGCACCTCTTCCATCATGCGGCTGCGCGCCAGCGCGTGGCGCAGCTGTTTAATGCGCCCTTTGACATGGGGATCGCCTTCGCTCTGTTTAAATTCATCGCGGATCTCCTGGCGACTCATGCGTAATTTTTTCAGGTGGCTCGTCAGCTGATAGAAAACGTCGTAGCCCACCATCGGCGCGAGGGCGACGATGATGGTCAGCAGGCAGTGCGAAATCAGCCGCGAGGCGTCGCGCAGCCCCTCTGCCAGCGATTCACTTCCCAGCAAAATAAAGTGCTGGCGGAAGTGACAGAAGTAGAGCGCGCAGGCGATGCCAGGCAGCAGCGCCTTCATCAGGCTTTTCGCCAGCTCGGAGAGGGTTTGCAAAGAGCAGATGCGCTTAAAGCCCGCCAGCGGTGACATGCGCGTGATATCCACCTTCAGCGATTTGCTGCTGAGGTGCAGGCCGCCGATCAGCGCGCCGGCGGCGAGGGCGACGCAAAACAGCCCCAGCACGATCGGCAGCAGCGCCGTCAGCATCAGCGACAGCAGGCCGCCGGCGCGGTGCAGCATGGCGGCGTTGTCCGCGATCAGCCGGCGATCGAACATCAGTCCGTCATGCAGCAGCTGCGCCAGCTGCCGCACGGTGTCGGCGCCGCCGAGGAAGATCAGCGCCCAGCCCGTCAGCAGCACCAGCCACGACGTCAGCTCTTTCGAGCGCGGGATATTGTCCTCTTCTCGCGCTTTTTGCCGTCGCTGAGGCGTGGGCTCTTCGGTTTTTTCTACGTCGCTCTCTTCAGACATACGCCGATCCGAGGCAGCAAAGCGCGGCAGCGGGCCGCATCAGGCCAGGCACGCTCCGCCTGCGCCGCATTCAGAAGCCGAGATCGGCGAGCAGATCGTCTACCTGGTCCTGCGTGGCGACCACGCCGGGCTGGTTATGGCGGATCGGCGGGCCGTTTTTCAGGCTCTCCGCTTCTTCGCCGCGCTCGCTCGCCATGCCGGGCATCGTTTCCACCAGTACCTGAATCAGCTCGTTTTCGATGTTCTCGATCAGCTGCATCATGCGGTTGATCACCTGGCCGGTGAGATCCTGAAAATCCTGCGCCATCATGATTTCTGTCAGTTCGGCGCTGGTGCGGCTGGCGAGGTCGGGCACCTCGCGTAAAAAATCGCGCGTTTCGCCGACCAGCTCTCTGGCGATCGGCAGCTCGACCGGCTCGGCGAACCACGCATCCCAGCGCGCGCTGAGCTGAGACGCCTGCTGGTGCAGACGATCCTGCAAAGGACGCGCCGCCTCGACGCTGGTCAGGGCGCGATCGGCCGCCTGGGAGGTTTTGCTGACGATGTAGTTAAGGCGCTCGCGGGTGTCGGGGATCGCCTCGGCCGCGTCCATAATGGCGCGATCCAGCCCCAGGCTGACCATGCTGTTGCGCAGCTGGCGCGTCAGATGGCCGATACGGGAAAATATCGTTTTGAAGTTATCGACCTCAGGCCGATCAGAGTGCATATCCACTGGCTTAACGTCCCGTTTTCTCAAAAATTTTGTTTAGCTTCTCTTCCAGCGTCGCGGCGGTGAAGGGCTTGACGACGTAGCCACTGGCGCCCGCCTGCGCGGCGGCGATGATGTTCTCTTTCTTCGCCTCGGCGGTGACCATCAGCACCGGCATCGTGCGCCACTCAGGGTGGCTGCGAATGGCGGTCAGCAGCTGCAGACCATCCATGTTCGGCATATTCCAGTCGCTGATGACGAAATCGAAGGCGGCCTGCTCCAGCTTGTGGAGCGCATCCTGGCCATCTTCGGCCTCTTCGACATTATGAAAGCCGAGATCTTTGAGGAGGTTGCGCACGATGCGGCGCATGGTGGCGAAATCATCCACCACTAAAAAACGCAGATTGTTATCAGCCATAAAAAGGAGATCCTGATTAAGGGAAAGCTAAAGAGGCGGGCGCTAAATGCGCCGCGCCTGTCCGACGATATTTTTCAGCAGCGCGGCGGCGATCTGCTCGAGATCGACGATTTCACTGACGGCGTTAAGGGCGACCGCCTCGCGCGGCATACCGTAGATCACGCAGCTCTTTTCGCTCTGCGCCAGGGTGCGCGCGCCGGTTTGATAGAGTTCCAGCAGCCCCTGCGCGCCGTCGTAGCCCATGCCGGTCAGGATGGCGCCGACGGCGTTTTTGCCGGCCGCGCGGGCGACGGAACTCAGCAGCATATCTACCGAGGGACGATGGCGGTTGACCGGCGGCAGATCGTTGAGCCGGACGTGATAGTTGGCGCCGCTGCGGCACAGCTCCATATGGCGTCCACCCGGCGCGATATAGGCGTGACCGGGCAGCACCCGTTCGCCATCCTCCGCCTCTTTCACCGCAATCTGGCAGATTTTATCCAGCCGTTCGGCAAAGGAGCGGGTAAAGCCCGGCGGCATATGCTGGGCGATCACGATGCCGGGGCAGGTGGCGGGCATCGGCATCAGCACCTGGCGAATGGCTTCGGTGCCGCCCGTCGACGCGCCGATGGCGATAATTTTCTCGCTGCCCACGAGCGGAGAGGCGATGATTTTCGGCGTGGTTTGCGGTTCGCGGCGGCGGATTTGCGCGCGGGCTGCGGTGCGGATCTTGTCGGCGATCAGCTCGCTGTATTGCATCATCCCCTCCTGTAGCCCCATCTGCGGCTTGGTGACAAAATCCACCGCGCCCAGCTCCAGCGCGCTCAGCGTAATATCGGAGCCTTTGCGGGTCAGGGAGGAGATCATCACCACCGGCATCGGGCGCAGCCGCATCAGCCGCTCGAGAAAGTCGAGGCCGTCCATGCGCGGCATCTCCACATCGAGGGTGAGCACGTCCGGGTTATGCTGTTTGATCAGGTCGCGCGCGATCAGCGGATCGAGCGCGGTGGCCACCATCTCCATGTCCGGCTGCTGATTGACGATGGTGGTCAGGATGTTGCGGATCAGAGCGGAATCATCGACGCAGAGTACCTTTATCTTGCTCATACCTCTTCCTTAGCCAGGCAATAGACCGACTGCCCCTTCAGGCGAAAAGGGCTTTCCATATGGCTGAAATGTTCTGAATGGCCGACAAACAGCAGGCCGCCGGGTTTAAGCCGCTGCGCAAAGCGGTTCAGCAGCCGGCGTTGGGTCTCTTTATCGAAGTAGATCATCACGTTGCGGCAGAAGATGGCGTCGAAAGGCGCCGGGATATCCCATTCAGCGGCGATCAGGTTAAGCGGCTGAAAATGCACGGCCTGCTGCAGCACGCGTCCCACCTTGACCTGGGTGTGTGGCCCGCTGTCGTTGCGGCGCAGGAAATAGGTTTTCTTCTGGTGCTGAGTAAGGGTTTTGAGATCGGCCAGGCGATAGGTGCCGCGGCGCGCTTTTTCCAGCACCTCGGTGTCGATGTCGGTAGCCAGCACGCGCGGCGCCAGCGTGCTGCTGCCCAGCGCTTCATCCAGCGTGATGGCGATGGACCAGGGCTCTTCGCCCGTTGAAGCGGCGGTGCACCAGACGTTATAGCTGCCGCCGCGCTGGCGCGCGTGCTCCGCCAGCACTGGAAAGTGATAGGCTTCGCGGAAAAAAGAGGTGAGGTTAGTGGTCAGCGCATTAATAAAAGCCTGCCATTCCGGATGGGTGGCGGAGTGCTCCAGCAGCTGCAAATAGTCGCTAAAGCGCGTTAGCCCCAGCGCGCGCAAACGCGGCATCAGGCGGTTATACACCATATCTCGTCGCTGACGGGTAATGACAATGCCGGCACGCCGATAAATAAGCGTGATGATCTTATTTAGCTCGGGTTCGGTAAGCTGACGCTGGCGGCTGAGCGCGGCGTTATTCTTTATTAATTCGGTCATGCCAGAGGAATCCACGCTGACGGTCGTAAACGCTCGCCGTCAATAACTATAACGCGCCGGATGACGCATGGCTCAGCCGGAAGCGGGAAATAAACAGCAGAATATCAGGGAGCAACAACGGCAGAGGTTATACCGACATCCCCATGATCTCCTGATAGGCGCTGACCATTTTATTGCGTACCTGAATGCCCAGGTTAAGCGCCAGCGTGGATTTTTGCAGCGAGACCATCACATCATTCAGGCCAATATCCGGCGCGCCGCTTATATAGGCTTCCGCCTGATTTTTCGCGCTGTTCTGCACCTGGTTCAGCGAATAAAGCGAGCTGGAAAGCAGGTCGGAAAAGGATACGCCCGCGTCGGCGATATTTGCGCTGTCGGCCGCATCACTATTATTCAGGCCAGACGCCTGACGCGCCTGAAACGCTATTTGATTAATGATCCCTGCCATAGAATTAATCGACATTTCGGCTATTTCCCTCTCATTTTTCGGCTGGTTTAACTTGCCGTTTCAATCGCAGCATGATAGCAGAGAACCCCAATAAATATAATTTGATTAGCTGTCAGAAATTTTAGCTTATTACCGATTAAGGTTGCGCTGACATTGTTCATAATATGCGACCTGGTTTATCTGTTCTCAGATGCTTCACGGCATGAATGCTTATTAGCGTAGTACGCATTAATAATTAAAACTGCGTTTACATAATGTCATTATTTTTTACAGGAACATGGCATGACTGCCGCAATTAACGGTAATACTCAAAAAAGCGCGCCCGATGTGAAAGCGGTTCTGGCGCGTCTGCGTTCCAGTCCCAGAATGGTGTTTCTTATTTCTGCCGCCGCGGCGCTCTCTATAGTCATTGCGCTGATCTTTTGGGCGAAAACGCCAGATTATCGGGTGCTTTTCAGCAATATCAGCGACCAGGACGGCGGCGCCGTGGTCGCCCAGCTCACCCAGATGAATGTTCCTTACCGTTTTGACGAGCGGCGCGGCGCCATTATGGTGCCGGAGGATCAGGTCTACGATCTGCGCCTCAGGCTGGCGCAGCAGGGGCTGCCAAAAGGCGGCTCTGTGGGCTTCGAGCTGCTCGACAATGAGAAATTTGGCATCAGCCAGTTCAGCGAACAGATCAATTTCCAGCGCGCGCTGGAAGGAGAGCTCTCCCGCACCATCGCCATGCTGGGGCCGGTGAAAAGCGCGCGCGTGCATCTGGCGCTGCCGAAGGCCTCGCTGTTTATCAAGGATCAGAAACCGCCCTCCGCCTCGGTGACGCTCAGCCTGATCGGCGGCCGGACGCTGGATGAGGGGCAGATCAACGCCGTTACCCATCTTATCGCCAGCGCCGTGCCCGGCATGACGGCAGATCGCGTCACGCTGGTCGATCAAAACGGCCATCTGCTGACGCAGAGTGGCGCAGGCGCGGCGCAGGCGTCGCAGCTCAGCTACACCAGCAAGGTTGAAGAGGATTACCAGCAGCGCATCCAGGCGATTCTGGCGCCGATCGTCGGCAGTAAAAACGTTCACGCGCAGGTGACCGCCAGCATTGATTTTTCCAGCAATGAGCAGACGGCCGAGCGCTATCAGCCGAACGATGCGCCCGATAAAAAATCGATACGCAGTCGGCAGAGCAACAGCAGCGAGCAGGGCGGCCAGGCGGCCGTCGGCGGCGTGCCCGGCGCGCTGAGCAACCAGCCGCCGACGCCCGCCAGCGCGCCGCTCACCCAGAGCACGAGCGCAACCCGCGACGGCGCGACCCCGCGCGAGCCTTACAACACGCAGCATGACGAGACGGTGAACTACGAGCTGGATCGCACGCTGACGCATATCCGCCATAGCCCAGGCACCATCGAAAAGCTCTCTGCGGCGGTGGTAATCAACTATCTGCCCGACGCCTCGGGCAAGCCGGCGGCGCTGAGTGCTCCGCAGATGGCGCAGATCACCGGGCTGGTTAAGGAGGCGATGGGCTTCTCTGAGGCGCGCGGTGACAGCCTGAGCGTGGTCAACTCGGCGTTTACCGCGCCTGATGAAGAGGACGATACGCCGTTCTGGCAGCAGCCGCGCACCATCAGCCTGCTGCTGGAGATTGGCCGCTATCTGGTGGTGGCGCTGATTGCCTGGATGCTGTGGCGCAAAGCGGTGCAGCCGTTCTGGATCCGTCACCATGAGCTGGCGTTACAGCGGCTGGAGCTGGAGAAAGAGGCGCGCCAGGCGGAGCTGGAGGCGCAGCAGCGCAAGAAAGAGAGCCTGGAAAAAGCCAAAGCGCAGCAGCGCGTGGACACGGAAATCACCACCCAACACCTGCGCAGCATCGCCGAGCAGGAGCCGCATGTGCTGGCGGCGGTGATCCGTAAGTGGATGGTCAGGGAGCAAAAGTCGTAATGAATGCAGCGGAAAAATGCGCCATGGTGATGCTCACCCTTGGCGATCAGTGCGCGGCAGAGGTGTTCAAGCACCTTAACTCGCACGAGGTGACGCAGATCAGCAGCGCCATGTTTCATATGAGCGGCATCAGCCATGAGACGCTGGCAAGCGTGATGAAGGAGTTTGAACGCGAGGTCGCCGACTTCACGGCGCTCAGCTTCAACACCAACGACTACCTGCGCAACGTGCTGGTCAAAGCGCTGGGCGAAGAGCGCGCCTCCAGCCTGCTGGAGGATCTGCTCGACGCCAACACCCAGGTCAACGGCCTTGAAACCCTCAACTTTATGGAGCCGCAGGCGGTGTTCGACGTCATCCGCGAAGAGCATCCGCAGATTATCGCCACCATTCTGGTGCACCTGAAGCGCAATCAGGCGGCCGATGTGCTGGCGAAGTTCGACGAGCGCGAACGCAACGACATTATGCTGCGCATCGCCACCTTTGGCGGCGTGCAGCCAGCGGCGCTGCAGGAGCTGACCGAAGTGCTGAACAATCTGCTCACCGGTCAGAATATGAAGCGCAGCAAAATGGGCGGCGTGCGTCCTGCGGCGGAGATCCTCAATCTGATGAAATCGCAGCAGGAAGAGGCGGCGATCGACGCGGTGCGGGAATTCGATCAGGAGCTGGCGCAGAAGATCATCGACGAGATGTTCCTGTTCGAGAACCTGGTCGATATCGAAGATCGCAGCATGCAGCGCCTGATCCAGGAGATCGATTCCGAGTCGCTGATCGTGGCGCTGAAGGGCGCGGAGCCGCCGCTGCGCGACGCCTTCTTCCGCAATATGTCGAAGCGTCAGGCGGATATCATGATGGAAGATCTGAAATCGCGTGGGCCGGTGCGCATGTCGCAGGTCGAAGCAGAGCAGAAAAATATTCTGATGATTGCCCGCCGACTGGCGGAAAGCGGCGAGATTGTGATCGGCGGAGGCGAAGATGTCTACGTCTGATCGCGACCCGCTGCCGTCGTGGCGCGTCTGGCAGCCGGAAAGCCTGCTGGAGAGGGTAGAAGAACCGCCTGCGGCCTCTTCGCCGCCTGACGCCGCCGCGGAGGCGCAACGCGAGCGAGCGCTCGCTCATCTGCGCCAGCAGGCGGAGCAGGCGGGCTACGCCGTCGGCGAACAGCGCGGGCTGGAAGAGGGACGCGCGCGGCTACCAGGAGGGATTTAGCCAGGGAGAGCAAGCGGGACGCGAGCAGGGCGCGGCAGCGGCCAGCGCGGAGCAGCAGGCGCAGGCGCAGCGTTTTACGCAGCTGGTCGATGGGTTTCAGACGGCGCTGGAGAGCCTCGACAGCGTGATCCCCGCGCGTCTGATGCAGCTGGCCCTTAGCGCGGTGCGCGCGCTGCTGGGCAAGCAGGTGCTGTGCGACACCTCGCTGCTGCTGGAGACCATTCGCCAGCTGATGCAGGAGAACCTGCGCTTTACCCGGCATATCGAGCTGTGGGTCAGCCAGCAGGATGCTGCGCTGGTCAGCGAACGGCTGGGGGAGGTGCTGGAGGCGCACGGCTGGACGCTGCGCGTCGATGCGCAGATGACGCCCGGCGGCTGTCGTCTGACCGCCAAAGAGGGCGAGCTGGACGCGACGCTGGCGACACGCTGGAAAATGCTCTGCGATCTGAGCAGGGAAGATGACGCGCCATGAGCCGATCTCTTACCCAGTGGCTCGACCGCCTCGATCGGCAGGAGCGACAGATGGCGACGCTGCCCGCCTGCCAGCGCTATGGCCGCTTGATCCGCGTCGCCGGCATGGTGATGGAGGTGACCGGCCTGACGCTGCCGGTCGGCGCGATCTGTCTGGTGGAACGCGCGCGCGGCGAGAGCCGTGGCGCCGTCGAAGGCGAAGTCGTCGGCTTTAACGACCATATTCTGTTTCTGATGCCGCTGGAAAACGTTGATGGCCTGCTGCCCGGCGCGCGCGTCTACGCCTCGCCGGGCACGCAGGACGGCGGCAAGCAGCTGCCGCTCGGCCCGACGCTGCTCGGGCGCGTGCTGGACGCCAGCGGGCGTCCGCTGGACGGGCTGCCCGCGCCCTCGCGACAGCACGCGGATTCGCTGTTTACCGCGCCCTTTAATCCGCTGCTGCGCGACCCGATCAGAAGCGTGCTGGACGTTGGCGTGCGCGCCATTAACGGCCTGCTGACCGTCGGCCGCGGCCAGCGCATGGGGCTGTTCGCCGGATCCGGCGTCGGCAAAAGCGTGCTGCTCGGCATGATGGCGCGCTTTACCCAGGCGGACGTCATCGTGGTCGGCCTGATCGGCGAGCGCGGCCGCGAGGTCAAAGACTTTATTGAAAATATTCTCGGCCAGCAGGGGCTGCGCCGCGCGGTGGTGATCGCCGCGCCTGCGGACGTCTCGCCGGTGCTGCGTATGCAGGGCGCGCTCTACGCGACGCGCATCGCGGAGGACTACCGCGATCGCGGCATGAATGTGCTGCTGATTATGGATTCCCTGACGCGCTACGCCATGGCGCAGCGCGAGATTGCGCTGGCGATCGGCGAGCCGCCCGCCACCAAAGGCTATCCACCGTCGGTTTTCGCCCGCCTGCCGGCGCTGGTGGAGCGCGCCGGCAACGGCATTCAGGGCGGCGGATCCATTACCGCATTCTATACCGTGCTGACCGAAGGCGACGATCAGCAGGATCCGGTGGCGGATGCCGCGCGCGCCATCCTCGACGGCCACGTGGTGCTGTCGCGTCGGCTGGCTGAAGCGGGGCACTATCCGGCGATCGATATCGAAGCCTCGATCAGCCGCGCCATGACTGAGCTGATTACGCCCGCGCACTACCGGCACGTGCAGCGCGTGAAGCAGCTGCTCTCAGCCTGGCAGCGCAACCGCGACCTGATCAGCGTCGGCGCCTATGCCGCCGGCAGCGACGCAGTGCTGGACGACGCCATCGCGCGTTATCCGCAGATAGCGCGCTATCTGCAGCAGGGCATTGAGGAGCGCGGCGACTACGACGCCTCGCTGGCGGCGCTGAGCGGCCTGTTCGCCGATGAGGCGCAAGAGGGGAGCGACCAGCCATGAGCGCCGTTTCCCCCATGACGCGGCTGTGCGAGCAGGCGGAAGAGAAGCTTAACCAGACCACGCGTCAGCTCGGCAGGCTGCGGCAACGCTGCCAGCAGGCGCAGGCGCAGCTTAGCCAGCTGCGGCAGTATCAGCAGGAGTATCAGCAGCAGCTGGTCAGCAGAGCGGCAGGCGCCGGTATTCCGGTGGCGCAGCTGGTTAACTATCAGGGCTTTATCCAGTCGTTAACGGGCGTGGCGCAGCGTTACGGCGACCATGTGGCGGCCTGCGAGCAGGCGGTGGAGCAAGCGCTGGGCGACTGGCGAGACGATCGCCGCCGCCTGAACGCCCTGACTACCCTGAGCAGCCGCGCCGAAGAGGCGGCGAGAGAAAAAGAGCGCCGCCAGCAGCAGAAACTAATGGATGAATTCGCCAGTCAACGCTTTGCAAGGAAACGAACCTGATGATAGCCACCTTACCGGCGCTGACGCCGATGGCCGCCTCTGCCCCCGCGACGCGCGACGCGCCCGCGGATGAGGCGGCGTTTGCCGCGCTGCTGGATGAAAAACAGCTGACGCTGCCCGACGCCGTGCTGCCCGACCTTGCTCGCGCTGCACCGGCTGAACCGGAGGTTGTTGAGACGGCCGCGACGTGCGATGACGCGGATAAACGCGACGCGGAGGCGGAGGCGGATGCGGCGCTGCTGGCGCTGTTAAACCTTACGCCGCCCGCGATGCTGCCCGCCAGCGCGGGGGAGCATGCGCCGCCGCAGGCGGATAACAGCGATGAGGACGCGACGTCGGCTGACAAGCCGGCGGGACCGCTACCGCTAACGGCGGCGCTCGTCGCTGACGCTGGCCCGGTCGCGACCGAGGCGTCGGCGGAAAGCGCGCCGCAGGCGCTCACGGCCGCGCTGCCCGCCGCCGACCGCAGCGGTGCTGTCGTCGCGCCTGAGGCCTCCGCACGTCCGGCGCGACAGACGCGTTTAACTGCCGACGCGCAGCCAGCGGCGCAGCCGGCTGACGACGCGCCCGCGCGGGCGACGGCGCGCACCGCTTCGCCGCCAGAGCTGACCAGCAGCGCCTTACCGGCTAAAGAGAGCCGCGCGCCGCACGGCGACAGCGCCGAAGCGATCGCGCTGGTGCCGCACGCGCCGCCGCTCACCACGTCGCCGGCGGACCGCGTACCGCCGCGCGAACAGGCGCTGGAGACAGGCGCGCTGAGCGAGACCATGGGCACGCCCGCCTGGCAGCAGTCGCTGGGGCAACAGATCGCCTGCTTTACCCGCAACGGCGTGCAGCACGCCGAGCTGCGGCTGCATCCGGCGGAGTTAGGTTCACTGCAAATCAATGTGCAGTTAAAAAATGAACAGGCGCAGCTGCACTTCGTCTCGGCGAGTCACCAGGTGCGTGCCGCCATTGAAGCGGCGGTGCCGCATCTGCGCACGTCGCTGGCGGAAGCGGGCATTCAGCTGGGGCAAAGCAGCGTCGGCGCCGACACCGCGTCTTCCTGGCAGCAGCCCGACGGCTCCGCCCCTTCGCCCCGACACGCCGTGGCGGCACCGGAGGCGCAGGAGAGCCTGACGCAGAGCGAGGAGCGAAGCGACAGCATGACGCGCCCGCTGACGGACGGACGGGGAATTAATACCTTTGCCTGACGGCGTAATTTATCTGGGAAAATATTGTCATTAATTCGACTTTATAAAACATTTGTTGTCGCGGCGGATATATTAAAATAGTTCGCTCATCCGTCATGCCGATTAATCGGGCCGGAAAGAATGAATACAGGACGTTCACTATAATGCCTAAAACAAAACAGAAAGCTGCCGGAGGCGGAAAGAAACGCGCGCTGGTTTTTTTGCTGCTGGCGGTTATTGTTGTCGGCGTTGCGGCGCTGGCTGGATATACCTGTTATCAGCTGCATAATATGAGGTCGGCGCTGCAAACCGACGCCGATCCGGCGGCAGCTAAAAAAGCGGTGCCGCCTGCGCCGCCGATCTATATGCCTCTCGATCCTTTTACCGTTAGCCTGCTGCCCGAAGAGAACGAGAGCGATCGGGTATTATATATCGGCCTGACGCTGCGCCTGAAAGATGAAAAGGCAAAAGCAACGCTGCAACCGTTTTTACCGGAAATTCGCAGCCGCCTTCTGCTGCTTTTTTCTCAGCAAACCGGTGCGGCGCTGGCGACAGACAGCGGCAAAATCGCGCTGAGGGATAATATTAAACAGGTGGTGAATCAGCCGCTGGCTGACGGGCAGAGCGTTTCCGTCACGGACGTACTATTTAATGCATTTATTTTACGGTAAATACGATGTCTGACAGCCTCTTATCTCAGGCCGAAATTGACCGCCTGCTGAATGGCGGCGGCGCGGAGAGTGAAGTCGTCGCGACAGCCGCACAGACGGAAGCGATCCGCCCTTACGATCCCAATACCCAGCGGCGCGTGATCCGCGAGCGTATGCACTCGCTGGAGATTATTAACGAACGCTTTGCGCGCCAGTTTCGTATGGATATGTTCAACCTGCTGCGGCGTAATCCCGACGTCACCGCCGGGCAGATTAAAATTGAGCCTTATCACGAGTTCGCGCGTAATTTGCCGGTGCCGACCAATTTAAATCTGGTGCATATGAATCCGCTGCGCGGCACGGCGCTGTTCGCCTTTTCGCCGCAGATGGTTTCTATGGCGATCGACAACCTGTTCGGCGGCGACGGGCGTTTTCCCACTAAAGTTGACGGGCGCGAATTTACGCCGACGGAGCAGCGCATTATTCGCCGCATTATGTCTATGGCGCAGCTCTCTTACGATGAAGCCTGGAGTTCCATATTTAAGGTGCAGACCGAATATGTGCGCTCAGAAACGCAAATCAAGTTTACCAATATTACCTCGTCGCCGAATGATATTGTGATCACCACGCCTTTTTCGGTGGAAATTGGGCCGCATATCGGCGAGCTGCATATCTGTATTCCCTTCAGCATTATCGAGCCGCTGCGCGAATTGCTCACCAATCCGCCGCTGGAAAATTCAAAGCAGGAAAACGAGCAGTGGCATCAAACCATCGCGCACCAGGTTCGCGACGCCGAACTGGATCTGGTGGCCAGGCTGGCGGAGATCCCGACGCAGGTGTCCCGCATTCTACGCCTGCAAAAAGGCGACGTTATTCCGCTCGATAAGCCGGAGATCGTCGAGGTCTATTCTGACGGGCACCCGGTGTTCAGCGGGCAATATGGTCGGGTGAATAAACAGCTGGCCATTAAAGTTGAAAAAATTTACGCGCCTTCGCTGCCGTCTTTCACCAAGGAGAATAAGTAAATGGCCACCCATCCACCGTCTGAAGTCGAGGATCCGTCCGTAGAGGATCTGTGGGGTGAGGCGATGAGCGAGCATCTCGCCACCGAATCCGGCACGGCCACTGTTCCTGATAAAAACGACACCATGCTCTCGCTGTCGGAAGATCTGAATCTGGTGCTGGATATTCCGGTGCGGATGACGGTGGAGCTGGGCCGCACCAAGATGACCATCAAAGAGCTGCTGCGCCTGAGCCAGGGCTCGGTGGTGCCGCTGGAAGGGCTTGCCGGCGAGCCGCTCGATATTTTAATCAACGGCTATCTGATTGCGCAGGGCGAGGTGGTGGTGGTGTCGGATAAATTCGGCGTGCGCATCACCGATATCATTACCCCTTCTGAAAGAATGCAGCGGCTGAGCCGATGATGAGGTCGCTGTTAGAGACGCCGCTGGCCGCGCCGCACAGCCTGGGGTTTGGCGCTATGCTGCTCAAACTGTGCGGCGCGCTGGCGCTGGTGATCCTGCTGATTCTGGCGCTCGCCTGGCTGACGCGCCGCGCCGGCTGGGCGCGCCCGCAGGCGCAGGACGCGCCGCTGCTGCGCGTTATGCAGAGCCAGACGCTGGGCCAGCGCGAACGGGTGGTGGTGCTGGAGGTGCAGGATCGCTGGCTGCTGCTGGGCGTTACGCCGGGCAACGTCACGCTGCTCAGCGAGATCGCGCGCCAGCGCGACGCCGCCGAGACGCGCGCCTTGCCCGCGGGCGCGTTTCAGCAGGCGCTGCGTAACGCGCTGCGCAAGAAAGGGCGAGCCGGATGAGAAAAACAGGTTTTTTCCTGCTGCTGCTGGCGCATCCCGCCTGGGCCGCCGGCGGCGATATCCTGATCGGCCACGGCGCGCACGGCGAAAGCTGGTCGCTGCCGGTGCAGACCCTGCTGCTGCTCACCTCGCTGACGCTGCTGCCGGCGGTGCTGCTGATGATGACCGGCTTCACCCGCATCATTATCGTGCTGGGCCTGCTGCGCAACGCGCTTGGCACCGCCTCGTCGCCGCCGAATCAGGTGCTGCTGGGGCTGGCGCTGTTCCTTACCTTTTTCGTGATGTCGCCCGTGCTGTCGCGCGTCTACGACGACGCCTGGCTGCCGCTGTCGCAGGATCGCATCACGCTGGAGCAGGCACTGACGAAAGGAGCGACGCCGCTGCGCGACTTTATGTTTGAGCAGACGCGGGAAACCGATCTGACGCTGTTTGCGCGCATCGCCAGGCAGCCCGCCTGGCACAGTCGGGAAGAGGTGCCGTTACGCATTTTGCTGCCGGCGTTCGTCACCAGCGAGCTAAAGAGCGGCTTTCAGATCGGCTTTACCCTTTTTGTGCCGTTTTTGATTATCGATCTGGTGGTGGCCAGCGTGCTGATGGCGCTGGGGATGATGATGGTGCCGCCCGCCACGCTGTCGCTGCCGTTTAAGCTGATGCTGTTCGTGTTGGTGGATGGCTGGCAGCTGGTGCTCGGGTCGCTGGCGCAGAGCTTTTACAGCTAAGGAGACGCGGCATGACGCCGGAAAGCGTAATGAGCCTGGGGTATGAGTCGATGAAGGTGGCGCTGGCGATCGCCGCACCGCTGCTGCTGACGTCACTGTTTACCGGGCTGCTGGTCAGCATTCTGCAGGCGTCGACCCAGCTAAACGAGTCGACGCTCTCGTTTATCCCCAAAATCATCGCGCTGGTGCTGGTGCTGATTGTGCTCGGCCCCTGGATGCTGGAGACGCTGATGGACTATATGCGATCGGTGTTTCTGCATATCCCCACCGTTATTCGCTGATGCAGAGCCTCTCCCTCGCCGATCTTTACGCCGCTATCGGCCACTATTTCTGGCCGTTTACCCGCACGCTGGCGCTGTTCGCCGCCGCGCCGCTGTTCAGCGAAAAGGTCGCCGCTAAGCGGGTGAAGATCGGCCTGGCGCTGCTGGTGGCCTGGCTGATTGGAGAGACGCTGCCGGCGACGCCTGTGGCGCTGCTGTCGGTGGCGGGCGTCTGGATCACCGCAAAGCAGATAGCGATCGGCTACGCGATGGGGCTGACGATGCAGTTTCTTTTCGCCGCCGTGCGCAGCGCGGGGGAGATCGTCGGCCTGCAGATGGGGCTCTCTTTTGCCTCTTTCTACGATCCCTCCGGCAATCAGTCGATGCCGGTGCTGGCGCGCATTTTCAACGTGCTGTTTACCCTGCTGTTTATCACCCTTAACGGCCATCTGCTGCTGCTCGACGCGCTCGCCGAGAGCTTCAGGCTGCTGCCGGTCAACGGCGCGCCGCTGGGCAACGGCGGCTTTTATCTGCTGGCGCAGGCGGCCGGCGCCATCTTTAGCAGCGGCCTGAAGATGGGGCTGCCGATCGTCACGCTGCTGCTGGCGCTGAATCTGGCGCTGGGATTGCTTAACCGCCTGACGCCGCAGCTTTCGGTGTTCGTCATCGGCTTTCCGCTCTCGATCACCCTCGGCATGGGCGCGCTGCTGGTGATGATGATGAATTTCGCGCCGCTATTTGCGGCGATGATGCAGGCCGCCTTCCATCAGCTGATGGCGATAGTGCAGGGCTTGCAGCCTGCCTGAAGGATCAGTCGAGCAGCGACGGATCGGCGGCGATCATCAGCGCCTTCATCTCCTCGAAATGCTGGCGCGAGAAGTCGGGAATGCCTTCCCAGGCGCGCGCCGTCTTCTCCGCCACCGCGTCGCTGAGGATTTTCAGCGGCTGACCGGTGGACCAGGCGGTCACGAGGATCTGACAGGCGCGCTCCAGCGTCCAGATATCGTCAAAGGCTTCGCCGATCGCCGTGCCCGTCACCATTACGCCGTGGTTGCCCATCAGCAGGCGGCTTTTGCCCGCCAGCAGGGCCGCCAGCCGCGCGCCTTCCTCGGCGGTGTCCGCCATGCCGCCGTACAGGGTATCGATCGCCACGCGGTTAAAGTAGCGCGCCGTGTTTTGATCCACCGGCGGGATACGCGGCTCCGCCAGGCAGGCGACGCTGGTGGTGTAAATCGGGTGCAGGTGCAGCACCACGCGCGCCTCCGGCAGGCGCTGGTGGATCTGGCCGTGGATCGCCCAGGCGGTGGCGTCCACGTCGTCGCGCTGCGCGCAGGCACCATCCCCGGCGTCGAGCAGCAGCAGGTCGCTGGCGCGAATGCGCGAAAAGTGTTTCCACTTCGGGTTAAGCAGAAACCGCTTGCCGTCCGGCGAGACGGCGGCGCTAAAGTGGTTCGCCACCGCTTCGTGCATGCCGAGATGGGCGATAATGCGAAAGGTAACGGCCAGATCGATTCGGGTCTGTTCTTCAAACGAAAGCGCCATAGCGTTCTCCGGAAAAGAGAGAGAAAGGAGCGGGCGACAGCGGTTTGCCGCCCATATCAGGATTAAGGCTGCGGCATCAGCGTCTTAATATCCTCGGCGCTCGGCGCCTCGAAGTTATATTTCTTCAGCAGCGCGGCGTACTCCGGCGTGCTGCGGTACTTCTCCAGGCCGTCGATCAGCGCCTGCTTCACCTCGTCGTTGCCTTTCTTCACGCCGAAGCCGTTCAGCACCGGGTAGATCAGCGTTTCCGAGGAGATCTGCACGCGGTTGCCCAGCTTCTGCACCACGCCGCGCGCCACGGCGGCGTCGGTGATCTGCGCCTCCACCGCGTGCGACAGCATCGCCTGAGTGGTCTGCGGATCGGTGGTGTATTCGCTGATGGCGATCGGCGGCTTGCCGTTCTTCACGCAGTAGTCGGCGGAGAGCTTATGCAGCTGCTGCAGCCAGGAAGTGGCGCCCATCGAGCCGATTTTGTGGCCACAAAACTCCTCCGGGGTTTTCGGCTGGTAGTCGCCGCCCTTCAGCGACAGGATCGCCTCGCCGCTCTTCAGATAGGGGATCATATCGATCACCTTCAGCCGCTCTGCGGTGATGTACATCGAGGAGTTGGTAATATCGAAGCGGTTGCCCTGCAGGCCGGTGATCAGGTTAGGAAAGCGGGTGTCGAGGTTCACCGCCTGACGGCCCATCACCTTCGCCAGCCCGTCGAGAAACTCGATATCGAAGCCGGTGGGTTTGTTGTTTTCAATATATTCATAGGGGAAAAAGGTCATGTCGGAACCGGCGACGATTTTACCCGGCTGCTGGAACGCCGACGCGCTAAACGACCCCAGCGCGACGCTGGCGGCCAAAAAAGTCAGGGCAACAGATTTCATAAAGCCTCCGTGATGGCGATTACGCGCGGGCAAGATCGTTTCCGGCCTGCTGAACAAAAAAGGATGCGCCGCTCGGCTTCTGCGGCAGACGGAACTGGTTAGCGGTGCTGCGGATGGTGCCGCTCTCTTCGCCCGACACCAGCGCGCCGGCGTCCAGGCTCGGCAGCGGGTTATCGCCGAACGGCAGGGCGTCTTCCGCCGCGTAGACGGCGATAAACAGCGTGCGCGGCAGCTCGGTTTCGTTTGGGCTGGAGGCGTGCAGCAGGCGCGTGTGCATAAAGCAGACCGAGCCGGGCGGGCCGAAGCAGGCGGCGGGCTGGCCGCACTGCTCGTCCACCACGCTTTTATCCACCGCGCCGGTAAAACGGCCGTTTTGCCAGTGGGAGTAGAGCGGGCCTTTATGGCTGCCCGGCACCACGTTGAGCGGGCCGTTTGCCGGCGTCACTTCGCTTACCATCAGCAGCGCGGTGACGATGTCGTCGTTGCTGTGCGGCGTAAAGAGAAAATCCTGATGCCACTCGACTTTGGTCGCGGTGTGCGGCAGCTTGGAGTTGATCTTGCTGTGGTGGAAGCGCGCGCCCTGGCTGCCGGTCAGCTGGCCGGCGATCTGCGCCATGCGCGACTGCAGCGCCGCGCGGCGGTAGTCGGCGGAGATTTCTGTCGGCGAGCTGACGCGGCGCAGCGACGGATGGTCAGCGCGGTGATCGCCCTCCAGATCGAAGCGCGCGCGGCCGTCCAGCGTCTCGCCCCAGGCCGCCTGCTGGCTGCGGCTCTCTTCCACCCAGCCGTCGAAATCGCGCTGCAGCGCGGCGATCTCCTCGGCGCTTAAGACGTTTTCCACCACCAGGAAGCCCTGCTGGTGATACTGCTCTATCTGCCACTGTTCAATCATGATTTTCCCTCGTGCTGGTTAAAGGCGTTAAGCCAGAGAAACATCTTTCAGGAAGGCTTCGACGCGCGGATGCTGTCCGCTGCGCATCGCCTGCGGCGCGTCGTCGCAGACCACGCGGCCTTTTTCCATAAAGACGATGCGGTCAGAGACCTTAAAGGCGAAGTTCATCTCATGGGTGACGATCACCATGGTGATGCCCTCCTGCGCCAGGGTTTCGATCACCTGCAGCACTTCGTTGACCTTTTCCGGATCGAGCGCCGACGTCGGCTCGTCGAACAGCATGATTTGCGGACGCATCATCAGGGCGCGGGCGATGGCGACGCGCTGCTGCTGGCCGCCGGAGAGCTGATGCGGATATTTCCACGCGTGCTCCAGCATCCCGACCTTGTGCAGCAGTTCGCAGGCGTGCTGCTTCAGCGCGTCGCGCGACGCCAGCCGGTGGTAGCGCGGCGCCAGCATCAGGTTGTCCAGCACGCTGAGGTGCGGGAACAGGTTGAAGCTCTGGAACACCATGCCGATGTTGAGGCGGTGCTCGGCGTGCTCGATAAAGCGCGGCTTCTGCTCGCCCTGCTGGCTGAGGTGGATAAAGGGCTGGCCGTTAATGCGGATTTCGCCGTTGTCGATCTGCTCCAGCCCGTTCAGCAGGCGGATCAGCGTGGTTTTGCCGGAGCCGGACGGCCCAATCACCGACACCACTTCGCCCGGCTGGATTTGCAGGCTGACCGCGCCCAGCACCTCTACGTTGTTGTAGGCCTTGTGCAGGCGCGACGCCTGCAGCGCCGGGCCATTGCCCTGCGCGGCCGGTCGGGCGAGCGGCGCGCTGCCGCGCTGCGCCAGCGCCATAAGCTGCGCGTCGACCTTGCCCGACGGGCGGCGCTGGGTGACGTCGAGATGGCGCTCCAGCTGTTTCAGCAGGAAGTCGAACACCGTAACGATCAGCACGTAGTAGCAGGCGACCGCCGCCATGGTTTCCATTACCAGGAAGTTTTGCGAATAGAGGCGCTGGCCCACCATCAGGATCTCGGTAAGGGAGATCACCGACACCAGCGAGCTGAGCTTGACGATGGCGATATATTCGTTGGCCAGCGCCGGCAGGGCGACGCGCACCGCCTGTGGAATAATGATGCGCCACTGAATGCCGGCGAAGCGCAGCCCCAGCGCGCGGGCGGCTTCGCTCTGCCCTTTTGGAATCGAGAGCAGGCCGCCGCGATGGATTTCGGCGATATAGGCGCTTTCGCTCAGCACCATGGCGATCAGGCCCGCCCAGAAGGGATCGCTTAGCAGCGCAGAGGTGCCGGGTGCGGCCTGCGGCAGGTTATAGACGAAAATCAGCAGCACCAGCAGCGGCAGGCTGCGAAACAGCCAGATATAGCCGCGCGCCGGCAGGTTAAACAGCGCGCGGTTCGACTGTTTCGCCAGCGCCAGCACAAACCCCACCACAATGCTAATGCCCCAGGTGAGCAGGCTCAGTTTGATCACGGTCCAGGTCGCCAGCCAGAACTCGGCGTCGCTGAACAGGCTGAACATATAGTTCCAGTTAAAAGTCATCAGGCATTTCACTCGCTTAAATAAAAGCGAATTTCAGAAAAAGGAATTCGCCGCTGTCGGTTATTGACACTATGGCGGCAGCCGCTAATTTGAGGCAATTAGTAAATTGCTGGCTTCAGACTTTAAAAAAACTATCCAGCTAAAAAAGCGGGGGAATGATGCGCGGCGCTGATTAATTGAGAAGGGCAATGAATCGGGCGGTGATGTGAAATTAAAAGCGGCGAGCGCTTTGCTCTTTTTAAGCGCATCGCTGTGCCAAAATGATGCAGCGGGTTAAATAAACGTTTTTCTCGCGAAAATTATTTCAGGCGACAGGTTGAACTATCAATAATAAAGCGCGGTGATGGCGCGTGCGGCGGCTGCGCGCTAATGGGGCACAGAGCTGGCATGGCCCTTGCAGCAACCGCTGACCTGTAAAAAAGCGCGCCAGCTGAGCGCGCTGCACGCCACCAGAAAGGGTTTTATGATGCGTTTTACGCTAAAACAGCTTAAGTACTTCGTCACGGTGGTTGAAACCGAAAGCATCGCCGAAGCGTCGCGCCAGCTGCACATCGCGCAGCCCTCTATCTCAATCGCCATTAAAAATCTGGAAGATACCTTCGACCAGCAGCTGTTTATCCGCCATCACGCGCAGGGCGTCTCCCTGACGCCGGGCGGCCGCCGCTTTTACGAAAAGGCGCGCGACCTGCTGCGTCTCTCTTATGAGTTCGAGCAGAACTCGCGCGCCGAACACCAGCTGGTGTCCGGCACCATCGCCGTCGGCTGCTTTGAGTCGGCCGCGCCGCTCTATCTGCCAAAGCTGATCGCCGGCTTTAAAAAAATTTATCCCGATATCACCATTGAACTGTATGACGGCGAGCAGCATGAGCTGATGCACGGGCTGCATCGCGGCCGCTTCGACCTGGCGTTTCTCTACGATCTCGACCTCGATCACTCAATAAAAAAAGAGCCGCTCAACGCGCCGCACCGGCCCTACGCGCTGCTGCCCGCCGCGCATCCGCTGGCGCGCCAGGCAACGGTGACGCTACAGCAGCTGAGCCGCGAACCGATGATCCTGCTGGATGCCATCCCCAGCAAAAACTACTTTATCCGCATCTTTAAAGAGCGGGGCTATCACCCGGAGGTCGCCTACAGCTCGCCCTCGATTGAGATGGTGCGCTGCATGGTAGGCCAGGGATTAGGGTTTTCGGTGCTGGTGACGCGTCCCTGTTCCAGCATGACCTACGACGGGCAGCAATTAATTCATCTTGAAATAGAAGATGAGATGGCGGACTCGACGCTGATTATGGCCTGGCTGCAAAATAATGAGCCAACCCGGCCGGCGCAGTTATTTATGGATTATTGCCGTCGCGCCGAACTCTTCCCGACGCCGGCGATACAATAATTTTTCTGCCGTGGCGTGCAGCCTAATAAATTCCTATTCAGTCGTTAGCTTTATAATATTTTACCCTCTCTGTCGGCTCAAATAGTCTTGGAAACCTCCCCCATGGTGAATATATCGGCCAGCGGCTGGTTGAAGGACGCGGAAATGACAGAGATAAAAACAGAGATTGATACCCTGGTGATCGGCGCCGGGCAGGCGGGGGTGGCGATGAGCGAACACCTGAGCCGGCTCGACGTGCCGCACCTGGTGCTGGAGAAAAACCGCATCGCCGAGGCCTGGCGCAGCGGGCGCTGGGATTCGCTGGTGGCGAACGGCCCGGCCTGGCACGACCGCTTTCCTGGCATGGCGTTTCCGGCGTGCGCGCCCGACAGCTTTGTCGGCAAAGAGCAGGTGGCGGACTACTTCGTCGCCTATGCGGAAAAATTTCATGCGCCGATCCGCACCGGCGTCGAGGTGCTGAGCGTGACGCGCAACAGCGGGCGTCCTGGCTTTACCGTGCAGACGTCAGAGGGCGTGATTGAGGCGCAGCGCGTCGTGGCGGCTACCGGCCCCTTCCAGAAGCCGGTGATCCCGGCCATCGCGCCGCGCAGCGAACGCCTGACGCAGATCCACTCCGCCGACTACCGCAACCCGCAGCAGCTGCCGGATGGCGGCGTGCTGGTGATCGGCGCCGGATCCTCCGGCGTGCAGATCGCCGACGAGCTGCAGCGTGCCGGCAAAACGGTTTATCTCTCGGTCGGCCCGCACGATCGTCCGCCGCGCGCCTATCGCAACCGCGACTTCTGCTGGTGGCTGGGCGTGTTGGGTATGTGGGACGCGGCGGCGAGCCAGCCGGGCAAAGAGCACGTCACCATCGCGGTGAGCGGGGCGCGGGGCGGCCATACCGTGGATTTCCGCGCGCTGGCGCATCAGGGCGTCAATCTGGTCGGCATGACCCAGGCATTTGACGGCGAAACGGTGCGCTTTCAGGGCGATCTGGCCAGCAACATCGCGCGCGGCGACGCCAGCTATCTGGCGCTGCTCGACGCGGCGGATGCCTATATCGCCCGCAACGGCCTTGATCTGCCGGAGGAGCCGGAGGCGCGGCATTTTCTGCCCGATCCCGCCTGCGTCACCCAGCCGCTCGCCGAGCTGAACCTCGCAGACGCGGGTGTTACCACCCTTATCTGGGCCACCGGCTACGAGGCGGATTACCGCTGGCTGAAGGTAGACGCCTTTAACGCGCAGGGCAAACCGCAGCACCATCGCGGCGTCTCCAGCGAGCCGGGCGTCTATTTTCTCGGCCTGCCGTGGCTGTCACGTCGCGGATCGACCTTTATCTGGGGCGTCTGGCACGACGCGAAATATATCGCCGACCAGATTGCCATTCAGCGTCAGTACCAGCGCTACCCGACCGCCGCGCCCCTTTAACAGAGCAGGAGAGCAATGATGCCCACCCATACCCGTATTCGCATGTTCAACACCAAAGAGACCTATCCCAATCAGGCGCTCGACAACGACCTCTGCCAGGCGGTGCGCGCAGGCAACACCGTCTACGTGCGCGGCCAGGTCGGCACCGACTTTGACGGCAAGCTGGTCGGGCTGGGCGAGCCAGGCCTGCAGGCAGAGCAGGCGATGAAGAATGTCAAACAGCTGCTGGAAGAGGCGGGCAGCGACCTGTCGCACATCGTCAAGACCACCACCTATATCACCGATCCGCGCTACCGCGAGCCGGTCTATCTGGAAGTGGGCAAATGGCTGAAGGGGGTGTTTCCCATTTCGACCGGGCTGGTGGTGTCGGCGCTGGCGCAGCCGCAGTGGCTGATGGAGATTGACGTGATCGCGGTGATCCCGGATAGCTGGCACGGCAAGGAGGCGCTATGACGCTGTCGATTAGCGCGCGCTGCCCGGAGAGCGGCCAGCTCGGCATCGCTATCAGTTCCTCCAGCATCGCCGTCGGGGCGCGCTGCCCCTGGCTGCAGGCGGGAACGGGCGCGGTGTCCAGCCAGAACATTACGCTGCCCGCGCTGGGCCAGCAGATCCTGGCGCAGCTGGAAGCGGGCGCCTCGGCGCAGCAGGCGCTGAAGCTGGCGCTGGCGGAGGATCGCTTCAGCGACTACCGCCAGGTGACGGTGATTGACTCCGCCGGCGAGATGGCGCACTTCAGCGGCAGCAACACCCTGGGCGTCTGGCATGTGGCGCAGGGTGAGAACTGCGTGGCGGCGGGCAATATGCTGGCGGATAAAGCGGTGATCGAGGCGATGGTGTCGGCGTTTGACGCCTCGTCCGGCGAGCTGACCAGCCGACTGATCGCGGCGCTGCAGGCGGGCATCGCGCGCGGCGGCGAAGCGGGGCCGGTGCACTCCGCCGCCGTAAAGGTGGTGGATGATTATACCTGGCCGCTGGTAGATCTGCGCGTCGACTGGGTCGACGCCGATCCGGTCGACGCGCTGTCGCGCCTGTGGCTCGCCTATGAACCGCAGATGGAGGCCTACGTGACGCGCGCGCTCGACCCGCGCGACGCGCCGAGCTACGGCGTGCCGGGCGATGAATAGCGCGCTGCGCGAGACGCTGGCGGCGCTGCTCGCCTTCGACACCACCAGCCGCGAGTCGAATCTGGCGCTGATCGGCTTTATTCGCGACTTTCTGGCGCAGCGCGGCGTGGCGGCTGAGCTGTTGTATGACGAAGGCGGCACGAAAGCCAACCTCTATGCGCGACTGGGGCCTGCGGGCGACGGCGGCGTGCTGCTGTCGGGCCACACCGACGTGGTGCCGGTCGACGGGCAGCGCTGGACGGTGCCGCCTTTTGCCCTGACCGAGCGCGACGGGCGCTGCTACGGCCGCGGCAGCGCCGATATGAAAGGTTTTATCGCCTGCGTGCTGGCGTCGCTGGATCGCTTCCTGGCCGAGCCGCTGCGCCTGCCGCTGCATCTGGCGTTCTCCTACGACGAAGAGGTCGGCTGCCTGGGCGTGCGCTCGCTGGTGGCGCATCTTCAGGCGTCGCCGCAGAAGCCGGCGCTCTGCATTATCGGCGAACCCACCGAGATGGCGCCGGTTTACGGCCATAAGGGCAAAGTGGCGATGCGCTGTCAGGTGCGCGGCCGCGCCTGCCACTCCGCCTACGCGCCGGACGGCGTCAACGCCATCGAACAGGCAGCGGCGCTGATCGGCCATATCAGCCGCGTCGGCGCCTCGCTGCGGCAGACGCGGGATACGCGCTTCGATCCGCCGTTCAGCACCCTGCAGGTCGGTACTATTCAGGGCGGCGCGGCGCTGAATATCGTGCCGCAGGATTGTCAGTTCGATTTTGAGCTGCGCACGCTGCCAGACGCCGATGCCGGGGCGGTGCTGGAAAGCATCGCCGCCTTCGCGCGCGACCAGCTATTGCCCGCCATGCAGGCGCAGGCGCCAGAGAGCGACGTGACGTTTCAGCCGCTGGGCGCCTATCCCGGCCTGCTGACCGATCCGCAGGGCGACTTTGCCCGCTGGCTGGCGCAGTGGAGCGGCAGCGACCGCTTTGCCACCGTCGCCTTTGGCACCGAAGGCGGCCTGTTCGACGAGATCGGCATGGCGACGCTGGTGTGCGGGCCGGGCAGTATGGCGCAGGGACACAAGGCGGATGAGTTCGTCGCCGTCGACCAGCTGGAGCGCTGCATGCAGATGCTGGGCAATCTCTGCGACTGGATGCGTTGTGAGTAAGTCATCACGGGCAAAAAGCAACAACCCAGCCATAGGCTTAATGCTTGTCAGTTAAGCGTGGGATGATAACGCAGTCTGGGGCCGCTCAGGGGCTGGCGGTCCTCGCGCCGCTGACGCGGTACCTTCACGCCATTCGCCTGCCTGACGGACCGGCGGGGATGGAACATCCCTGTTCCAGCCCCACCTTTCGCCCGCTTCCCTGCGGGCTCTCCTGGCAGCCTCACTCTGTTCAGCGCTGCGAAATGCCCGCCCCTGAGCGGCCCCAGCCTGCTGGCCAGCTTCCGTGTGCGCGGTGGCCCGCACCAGCAGGCTTACACGCGTATAAAAAAGGCCGCCATTTTGAGAAAAAGGCGGCCTTATCTGAATACAATCTTAACTGATAAGCATTAAGCCACAGGCTGGGTTGTTTAATTTGTGGCGCCTGAACCCGGATAAAAATGCCGGGAGCATTTTTGCTTTGTTGCGCCTGCATGGTAAACCCGCAGGACGCGGCGAAGAGATTGAACCGGTTCGATGATGGGTTCTGCACAAAAGCAAAAACCCAGCCATAGGCTGGGTTCTTTAATTTGTGGTGCCCGAACCCGGAATCGAACCAGGGACACGGGGATTTTCAATCCCCTGCTCTACCGACTGAGCTATTCGGGCAACGGGGCGCATTAAACCGTAATGGCCGCTTCGCGTCAACGCCTTTCCGGTAAAAAAGTGGGAAAACGTGACTGATTGCCTGCTTTTCAGGCAGAAGCGGCAAAAGGCTAAGCCAGCGCGCCGTTAGCGCGGCACAGCGCGATGCGCAGCACATCTTCCGCCAGGCGTCTGGCGGTCGCCACGTCCTGCGCGTTACGCTTCACCAGCAGTTTGCTGAGGCAGCCTTCAAGGATCAGCTCCAGCTGGTCCGCCACCATCGTTGGGTTATCCAGCCCCAGCTCTACCAGAATGCGGTGGGTAAAGTGCCAGGAGGCCTGTTTCTGCTGCTCGGCAATCTGATGCACCGGCTGATCCGGCTGCGGATAGAAGCTGCAGGCGGCAATAAACAAGCAGCCGGGATAGCGGCCTTTCTGCACCTGCTCGCTCAGCACCTGATAGCGCGCCAGCAGCTTCTGCTCGCCGTCGAGCTGGTCGTTGAGCAATACCTGGCGTCGCCAGCTGTCGATCTGCTGGCCGTGATAGCGCAGCGCATCGTAGAGCAGGGCGTCGCGGTCGGGCCAGTGCCCCTCCAGCTGCGCCAGCGCCAGTTCGCCTTGACCGGCCAGCTGCGGTAATGACGTCGTCGCCGCCAGTCCATTTTTTTCGAGCACATTCAGCGCATGCTCGAGTATCTGTTCACGCTGCAAATGACGTCTCCTCTCTGTACGCCTCCGCCTGCGGCGGGGTTACACCAGTGTCGTTTAGCGCGCCCGATTGTGCAAATGCGCGCGGAAATCTTCAGCGTCGAGAAAGCCCGTCACGCGCGAGGCGGGAATTTCATGGCCCTGCGCGTCAAAAAACAGGATGGTCGGCAGGCCAAGCACCTGAAGACGCTGTAACAGCGCGTTATCGGCGGCGTTGTTTGCGGTCACGTTCGCCTGCAGCAGCTGCAGATGGCCCAGCGCTTCGCGCACGGCGGGATCGCTGAAGGTGTACTTTTCAAACTCTTTGCACGCCACGCACCAGTCGGCGTAGAGATCCACCATGGTGACGCGACCGTCGGCCTGCTGCAGCGCCTGATCCAGCTGCGCCGGGGAGGCGATGCGCTGAAAGGGCAGCGGCGTGGCCGTCTGCGCGGCGGTGGGCGCGCCCCAGACCCACTCCTGCAAAGGACGCGCGCTGATCAGCGCTGCGCCCAGCATCGCAATTTGCACGATGCGCCATCTGCCGCCGTGGCCGCGCAGGCTGCTGCAAAATGCCCAGGCGAAGCAGGCGACGCCCAGCGCGCTCCAGAGTCGCACGCCCCAGGGCTCACCCAGCACGCGATCCAGCAAAAAGACCGGCAGCGCGAGGATTACGAAGCCGAAGCCCTGCTTGACCGTTTCCATCCAGGGGCCGCTTTTCGGCAGCAGGCGATTGCCAAACATCGTGACCACTATCAGCGGCAGACCCATGCCCATTGCATAGAGCCACAGCGTGCCCGCGCCCGCCCACAGATTGCCGCTCTGGGCGATGTAGAGCAGGATGGCGCTGAGCGGCGCGGTGGTGCAGGGCGAGCAGATCAGCCCCGCCAGCGCGCCCATAAAAAAGACGCCGGGCAGCGAGCCGCCCTGCTGGCGGTTGCTCCACAGCGTCAGACGCGTCTGCACGCTGGCGGGCAGCTGCAGCTGGAACAGGCCGAACATCGACAGCGCCAGCAGGGTGAAAATCAGCGACAGGCCGATCAGCACGTACGGATGCTGCAGCGCCGCCTGAAAACGCAGGCCCGCCGCCGCCACCACCACGCCCAGCAGCGTATAGGTCAGCGCCATGCCCAGCACGTAGATCAGCGCCAGGCTAAACAGCCGCAGCAGCGAGCCGCTGCGCTGGCCGCCGAGGATAATGCCGGCGATCAGCGGATACATCGGCAGCACGCAGGGGGTAAAAGCGACGCCGATGCCGATCAGCAGCGCCCAGAGCGGCGAGAAGGGCAGCGGCGCGGGCTGGGCGCTGGGCGCGCTCGGCGTCGCGCTGGCCTCCACCGCGCTGAGCGGAATGGCGCGCGTCTCGGGCGGATAGCAGAAGCCCGCCGCCGCGCAGCCCTGGTAGGTCACGCTAAGGGTGGCGCCTGCCGCCGCCTGCTGCAGCTGAACCGGCACGCTGAGATCCTGCGGGTAGATTTCGCTTTTACCGTAGAACTCATCTTCATGCGGCTCGCCTGGCGGCAGCGCTACCGGCGCTATCTGCGCCTGCTGCGCGGTGATATGAATCTGCTGTCGGTAGAGATAGTAGCCCTGTTTTACCTTCCAGTTGAGCCTGAGCTGACTGCCTTGCTGACTGAAATCAAAGGCAAACGCCTGATCCACAGGCACGAACCGACTGTTAGCGTTGGGGGAGAAAATCGAGGCCTGCGCCGGCAGCGTGATAAACAGCGCCAGCAGAGAGGCGATCAGGCAAGAGATGCGTGCAGCCATGACAAGTATTCACTGTCTCCATGTTGAACCGGAAGCGCCAGCAGTTCAGGCACGTCGTAGGGATGTTCGCGCTTCAGCAGCGCCATCAGCGCCTGCTGGTGCGCGGCGCTGCTTTTTAACAGCAGCTGGACTTCGCTGGCCTGCTCAAGCTGGCCCTGCCAGACATAAAGCGAGGTGGCGCCGGGCAGCAGCGTCACGCAGGCGGCGAGTTTCGCTTCCAGCGCCAGCGCGGCGAGCCGGCGCGCGCAGGCGTCATCGGGCGCGGTACAAAGAATGATCACGGCGTTCATCGCGTCGCTCCTGTTGCGGGAAAGGGGCGATGATAGCACGCTCGCCGCGCGGCAGGCTTTACAGGTTGTAACGAGGCTACAGCACCACGCCGCCGATTAAAAAGCCAAACAGCACCGACAGCACAATCGCCAGCACGCCCGGCACGATAAAGGCGTGGTTAAAGACATAGTTGCCGATGCGCGTCGAACCGGTGTCGTCCATCTCCACGGCGGCGAGCAGCGTTGGATAGGTCGGCAGCACAAACAGCGCAGAGACGGCGGCGAACGAGGCGACGGCGGTGTGCGGCGAGACGCCCAGCAGCAGCGCGGCGGGCATCAGCGCTTTGGCGGTCGCCGCCTGCGAGTAGAGCAGCATTGAGGCGAAAAACAGCGCCACCGCCAGCAGCCAGGGCGCCTGTTGCAGCAGGCCGCCCGCCAGCTGCTGGATCTCGCCGATATGCGCTTTGACGAAGGTGTCGCCGAGCCAGGCGACGCCCATTACGCAGACGCAGGCGCTCATCCCTGACTTAAAGGTGCTGGCGCTAAGAATGGCGCCGGTATCGATCTTGCAAAACAGCGCGATCAGCGTCGCAATCGTCAGCATAAACACCACGATCGCCTCGTTGCGCGGCAGCGGCGGATCGGCGATCAGGCCGACGCCGTCGCTGATGGCGGTGGCGTAGAGCACCACGGCGGCGATGCCCGCCAGAAACAGCAGCACCGACCGCTTCGCGCCAGGCTTCTCCTGGTAGCGGCTCGCCCCGCGCAGCTTCACTTCGCCTTTGGCGAGGCGCGCCTGGTAGACCTCATCTTCATGCAGCTCTTTGCCGAGGAAGTTGGTCACCAGCGCCGCGAGAAACAGGCCGATCATCGTCGAGGGAATAGCGACCGCCAGCAGCGCGATATAGCTGACGCCGCGCGGCTCCAGCAGCGAGGCGAAGAAGACCACCGCCGCCGAGAGCGGCGAGGCGGTGATGGCGATCTGCGAGGCGACCACGGCGATAGAGAGCGGACGCGACGGGCGCACCCCTTGCTCTTTCGCCACTTCGGCAATCACCGGCAGCGTCGAGAAGGCGGTATGGCCGGTGCCCGCCAGCAGCGTCATGGTGTAGGTCACCAGCGGCGCCAGCAGCGTGACGTAGCGCGGATGGCGACGCAGCAGCCGTTCCGCCAGGCTGACCAGGTAATCCATGCCGCCCGCTACCTGCATCGCGGCGATGGCGGCAATCACCGCCATAATGATTTCAATCACATCGAAGGGTATGGCGCCCGGCTTCAGCCCGCAGACCAGCGTCAGCGCCAGCACGCCCAACCCGCCGGCAAACCCGATGCCGATGCCGCCCAGCCGCGCGCCCAACCAGATCGCCAGCAGGACGATCGCTAATTCAACGACGATCATTCGTCACCTCATGCAAGTGGTAAAAACAGCAGGCTATGTACCAAATAAAAAGGCGCGCCGTGTTGATCGCGGCGCGCCTTTTCTCTCATCTTAGCCGATCGACTTACTGTTCGTTGTCGTCAGTGTAGCGTTTGGCCTTGTAGACGGGGTACATCAGGTTCTGCACCGAGAAGATATCGTCCAGCTCGCTTTCGGTCAGCAGACCGCGCTCCAGCACCACCTCGCGCACGCTTTTGCCGGTTTCCGCGCAGATTTTGCCGACGATATCGCCGTTGTGGTGGCCGATATAGGGGTTGAGGTAGGTGACGATGCCGATAGAGTTGAAGACATAGGCCTCGCACACCGCTTTGTTGGCGGTAATGCCGTTGACGCATTTCTCCAGCAGGTTATAGCAGGCGTTGGTCAGGATGCTGATCGATTCGAACAGCGCCTGGCCGATCACCGGCTCCATCACGTTGAGCTGCAGCTGGCCCGCTTCCGCCGCCATCGTCAGGGTGGTGTCGTTGCCGATCACCTTGAAGCAGACCTGATTCACCACCTCCGGCACCACCGGGTTAACCTTGGCGGGCATAATAGACGAGCCGGCCTGCAGCTCAGGCAGGTTGATCTCGTTGAGGCCGGCGCGCGGGCCGGACGAGAGCAGGCGCAGGTCGTTGCAGATTTTCGACAGCTTCACCGCCAGACGCTTCAGCGAGGAGTGCACCATGACGTAGGCGCCGCAGTCGGAGGTCGCTTCGATCAGATCTTCCGCCGGCACCACCGGCAGGTTGCTCACTTCGGCGAGGCGCTGCACCGCCAGCTGCTGATAGCCGTCCGGCGTGTTGAGGCGCGTGCCGATCGCCGTGGCGCCGAGGTTGACCTCCAGCAGCAGTTCGGCGGTGCGCAGGATGCTGCGCGTCTCTTCGTTGAGCAGAACGTGGAAGGCGTGGAACTCCTGGCCCAGCGTCATCGGCACCGCGTCCTGCAGCTGGGTGCGGCCCATTTTCAGGATGGTTTCAAACTCCGCCGCCTTGCGCTCGAAGCCTTCGCCCAGCGCGCTGATGCCCTCCAGCAGCTTGAGGATCGAGCTGTAGACCGCGATGCGGAAGCCGGTAGGGTAGGCGTCGTTGGTGGACTGGCACTTATTGACGTGATCGTTGGGATTGAGAAACTGATAGTCCCCTTTCTGGTGGCCCATCAGCTCCAGCCCGATATTGGCCAGCACTTCGTTGGTGTTCATATTAACCGAGGTGCCCGCGCCGCCCTGATAGACGTCAACCGGGAACTGATCCATGCACTTGCCGTTATTCAGCACCTCGTCGCAGGCCTGAATAATGGTGTTGGCGATGTTGCGCGGAATGGTCTGCAGCTCTTTGTTGGCGAGCGCGGCGGCCTTTTTCACCATTACCATGCCGCGCACGAATTCGGGAATGTCGCTGATTTTACTGTTGCTGATACGGAAGTTTTCAATCGCACGCAGAGTATGAACGCCGTAGTAGGCATCGGCGGGGACTTCACGCATGCCTAGCAGGTCTTCTTCGATACGAATGTTGTTCGCCATGATAACCTTCTTGTTATTGGCCGCTTGCGCTGGCGCCATCCATCACAGGTGATGTGTTGATTTGTCGTGGAAAGCCGAAGCCGACAGTGTATCCGCCCGGGCTCCGGCGCGCACGATCATATGCTGCCGTCAGGTTAAAGCGCGAGTCTGGAGACCGGTTCATGCCGCTATTATCGTCGTAATAACTACGATATGTGATAGCGAGCACAAATTTAACCCTACTGTAAATATTTGAAAGCAGCGGTTGAATTCCCGTTGCGGCAAGCCCATCTCATGGCTGTGCCCTCTGACAGGGCATTTATCGCTCTCTGCCTGACGCAGAGCAGCCCGACTAAAAGGAGAATACGGTGCGCTGGTTACCGTTAATCGTAATTTTTGCGCTCGCCTGGATTGAGATCACCCTGTTTATTCAGGTGGCTCACGCGCTGGGCGTGCTGATGACCATGCTGCTGGTGATTTTCACCTCGGCGCTTGGCGTGTCGCTGGTGAAAAACCAGGGCATGAAAAACTTTATGCTGATGCAGGAGAAGCTGGCGCGTAACGAAAGCCCGGCGGAAGAGATGATTAAAAGCGTGTCGCTGATCATCGCCGGTTTCCTGCTGCTGCTGCCCGGCTTCTTTACCGATCTGCTCGGCCTGCTGCTGCTGCTGCCGCCGGTGCAAAAGCTGCTGACGCTGAGGCTGATGCCGCACCTGCGCGTCTGGCGCGGGCCGGGCGCCGGTCCCGACAGCGGATTTACCGTCGACGGCGAATATGAGCGCAAGGACAACGATCGCATCGGCCATGACGATCGCCGCGATCGCTAAGGGCATGGGGTAAAAAGGCGTGACCTGAGGTCACGCTTTTTTTATGCGCGCGGCGACTTTTTTAAGCGCGCAGCGAAATGTGCGCCATTGCGCAAAAAACAGGCAGTTGTCGCCGCCAGGTAAAAAATTTGTCCTGTTGCCCCTTGAAAGGGATTTTGGTCGACCCTATCTCTTGCACCACGAGGCCGGAAGCCCTGCAGCCCGGCGTTCAACCCAAAAATGAATGATTGGACTTCTCAAAGGAGAGCTATCTAATGAAAATTCGTCCGTTGCACGATCGCGTTATCGTCAAGCGTAAAGAAGTTGAAGCAAAATCGGCTGGCGGCATCGTTCTGACCGGCTCTGCAGCAGGCAAATCAACCCGTGGTGAAGTGCTGGCCGTGGGCAATGGTCGCATCCTGGAAAATGGCGATGTGAAGCCGCTGGACGTCAAAGTGGGCGACCTGGTGATCTTTAGCGAAGGTTACGGCGCTAAAACCGAAAAGATCGACAACGAAGAAGTGCTGATCATCTCTGAAAGCGACATTCTGGCGATTGTTGAAGCGTAATTACGCGGAACTCACTGAACGAAACGAATTTAAGGGACAATTGAAATGGCAGCTAAAGACGTAAAATTCGGTAATGACGCTCGCGTAAAAATGCTGCGCGGCGTGAACGTACTGGCAGATGCAGTAAAAGTTACCCTGGGCCCGAAAGGCCGTAACGTGGTTCTGGATAAATCTTTTGGTGCACCGACCATCACGAAAGATGGCGTGTCCGTTGCGCGTGAAATCGAGCTGGAAGACAAGTTCGAAAACATGGGCGCGCAGATGGTGAAAGAAGTGGCCTCTAAAGCGAACGACGCTGCAGGCGACGGCACCACCACCGCAACCGTACTGGCGCAGTCAATCATCACCGAAGGCCTGAAAGCTGTGGCAGCGGGCATGAACCCGATGGATCTGAAGCGCGGTATCGACCAGGCGGTTATCGCCGCGGTTGAACAGCTGAAAGCGCTCTCCGTGCCTTGCTCCGACTCCAAAGCTATCGCTCAGGTCGGCACCATTTCCGCTAACTCCGATGAAAGCGTCGGCACCCTGATCGCCCAGGCGATGGAAAAAGTGGGTAAAGAAGGCGTGATCACCGTTGAAGAAGGCACCGGTCTGCAGGACGAGCTGGACGTGGTTGAAGGTATGCAGTTCGATCGCGGCTACCTTTCTCCGTACTTCATCAACAAGCCGGAAACCGGCGCCGTTGAGCTGGAATCACCGTTCATCCTGCTGGCTGACAAAAAAATCTCCAACATCCGCGAAATGCTGCCGGTGCTGGAAGCCGTGGCGAAAGCAGGCAAACCGCTGCTGATCGTTGCTGAAGACGTGGAAGGCGAAGCGCTGGCGACCCTGGTGGTCAACACCATGCGCGGCATCGTGAAAGTGGCTGCGGTGAAAGCGCCGGGCTTCGGCGACCGTCGTAAAGCGATGCTGCAGGATATCGCTATCCTGACCGGCGGCACCGTGATCTCTGAAGAGATCGGTATGGAGCTGGAAAAAGCGGCGCTGGAAGATCTGGGCCAGGCGAAACGCGTGGTCATCAACAAAGACACCACCACCATCATCGACGGTGTGGGTGAAGAGGCGACGATTCAGGGCCGCGTAACCCAGATTCGTCAGCAGATCGAAGAAGCGACCTCTGACTACGACAAAGAAAAACTGCAGGAGCGCGTAGCGAAACTGGCAGGCGGCGTAGCCGTACTGAAAGTGGGCGCAGCCACTGAAGTTGAAATGAAAGAGAAGAAAGCCCGCGTTGAAGATGCCCTGCACGCGACCCGTGCTGCGGTAGAAGAAGGCGTGGTAGCGGGCGGCGGCGTAGCGCTGGTGCGTGTTGCTGCACAGCTGGGCGACCTGCGTGGCCAGAACGAAGATCAGAACGTCGGTATCAAAGTTGCGCTGCGCGCAATGGAAGCGCCGCTGCGTCAGATCGTCTCCAACGCCGGCGAAGAGCCGTCTGTTGTGGCGAACAACGTGAAAGCGGGCGACGGTAACTACGGTTACAACGCGCAGACTGAAGAATACGGCAACATGATCGACTTCGGTATCCTCGACCCAACCAAAGTGACCCGTTCTGCGCTGCAGTACGCGGCCTCTGTTGCTGGTCTGATGATCACCACCGAGTGCATGGTGACCGACCTGCCGAAAGGCGACGCGCCTGATTTAGGTGCTGGCGCTGGCGGCATGGGTGGCATGGGCGGTATGGGCGGCATGATGTAATTGCCCTGACGCTTTTGCGCAGTGAAAACCCCCGATCGGAAACGGTCGGGGGTTTTTCTTTTGCGGATGAAAAGGGTATAAGTAAGGGCGCAAACCTTCGGCTTTGCGGGCTCAGGGCAATGAATGTTCAGAAAAAAGAGATACTTTTCTGCTACGCTGCCGCCCGATACTGATGATAATAAATGGGGATTACAATGCGGATTAACCTCTTGCTCGGACTGGCGGTCGGTACTTTATTGCTGGCGGGATGCAGCAGTTCTCACCAGCTGAGCGCCGGCGGCGAACGTGTCACCTTCACCGATCAACAGCCGGGCAGCGACTGTCAGCTGCTGGGCAACGTCACCGGTTCGCAAAGCAACTGGCTGAGCGGCTCCGGCGGCGAGGGCAGCTCCCTGCGCGGCGCGGCCAACGATCTGCGCAACCGCGCGGCGGAAATGGGCGGCAACGTGATTTACGGCGCCACCAGCCCGACGCAAAATCTGTGGTCCGCTTTCGCGCCTCTGGACAGCAAAATGAACGGTCAGGTTTATAAGTGCCCGGTGAAAGCCTGATGGCGGCACGCCCCTGATGATAACGGCCGGTTGCTACCGGCCTTTTTTTTGCCTGCTATTCCTGGCGCAGCTGCAGGTCGAGCGGCGTCTTGCTCGGCTCGCCGCCGATCTCGCGCGCCAGCTTCGGCACCATATAGCCAGAGACCTGCGTCAGCAGCGCGCGCACCAGCGCGCGCGCCTCGTCGTCGGAGACGTAAAAGTGCGCCGCGCCCTGAACCTTATCCAGCACGTGCAGGTAGTAGGGCAGAATGCCGATGTCGAACAGCGCGTTGCTGAGGTTAGCCAGCGTGCTGGCGCTGTCGTTGACGCCGCGCAGCAGTACGCTCTGGTTCAGCAGGGTGACGCCGGCGCGCTTCAGCTGCTGCATGGCGGCCGCCAGCGACGCGTCGATCTCCTGCGCATGGTTGATATGGGTCACCAGCAGCACCTGCAAACGCGTTTCCGCCAGCATCTGGCACAGCGCGTCGGTAATGCGCGCCGGGATCACCACCGGCAGGCGGCTGTGGATGCGCAGGCGTTTCAGGTGCGGGATCTGCGCCAGCGCGTCAATCAGCCACGCCAGCTCGTGATCCTTCGCCATCAGCGGGTCGCCGCCGGAGAAGATAATCTCATCCAGTTCAGGATGAGCGGCGATATAGTCGATCGCGGTCTGCCAGCTGCGCTTGTTGCCGGGGTTATCCTGATAGGGAAAATGACGGCGGAAGCAGTAGCGGCAGTTGACGGCGCAGCCGCCTTTTACCAGCAGTAGCGCGCGGTTGCGGTACTTATGCAGCAAGCCCGGCACCACGCTGCTCTGTTCATCGAGCGGATCGGCGCTGTAGCCCGGCGCCTGTATAAACTCCTCGCGCTGGGTGAGCACCTGCAGCAGCAGCGGATCCTGTGCGTCGCCTGGCTTCATGCGCGCGATAAAGGCGCGCGGCACGCGCAGGGCGAAAAGCCGCCGCGCATCGCCGCCAGCCGCCAGTTCCGCGTGCCGGTCAAGGCCTAAAAGTTGGAGTAATTCATCAGGTTCGGTGACAACATCAGCAAGTTGCTGCAACCAACCTTCTCTGGAAGGGGTTTTTAGGGTTACAATGTGTGCCATTTTTTTGGCTATTACCAGTTCAATATTTACAGAGGGCCTTTATGGCGACTTATCTTAGCAACGATTTTCGTTCCGGTCTTAAAATCATGTTCGAAGGCGAGCCCTATGCCATCGAATCCAGTGAGTTCGTGAAGCCAGGTAAAGGCCAGGCATTCGCACGCGTTAAGATGCGTCGTCTGCTGACCGGCACGCGCGTTGAGAAAACCTTCAAGTCTACCGACTCAGCGGAAGGCGCGGACGTTGTAGATATGACGCTGCAATACTCTTACAACGACGGCGACTTCTTCTATTTTATGCACCCGGAAACCTTCGAGCAGTATCAGGTTGAGTCGAAAGTGCTGGAAGACGTGCAGAAGTGGCTGCAGGACAACGCAGAGTGTATCGTCACCCTGTGGAACAACAAAGCGATCGCCGTGCAGGCGCCGAACTTTATCGAATCGGAAGTCATTGAAACCGATCCGGGCCTGAAAGGCGATACCGCTGGCACCGGCGGCAAGCCTGCCAAACTGGCGACCGGCGCCGTGGTGAAAGTGCCGCTGTTCGTCCAGATCGGCGAAGTGGTAAAAGTCGATACGCGCTCTGGCGAATACGTGTCGCGCGTCAAATAAGTGCGAAGGCGCATCCCAGGATGCGCCTTTTTCTTTGGTGAGTTAAGAAGAATGAAAAAACAGCTAACGCTTTTCACTCTTGTGCTGCTGGCCTGCTCCGCGCTGAACGCCTGCAATACCTTTCACGGCTTCGGCGAAGATGTCTCCCACCTTGGCGGCGCCATCTCGCGCGCGGCGAAATAGTCCCAGACAATAACCTTTTTTCGCTGCGTTTCAGTACGTTCAGCCATAAGCAGTCTATGCTTAAAACGCTGTACTTGACTGCAACCACAAAAAGGACATTGCCATGTTAAAGAAAAGTATTGTTGCGATTTTTTCGGTGCTGGTGCTCTCTTCTCTGCTGTCCGCCTGTAACACCACGCGTGGTGTCGGCGAGGACGTAGAAGCAGGCGGCCAGGCTATTCAGCGTACCGCGCAGTAAGTTCTCCCAGCCGGTACGCTGTTGTCGTACCGGTTATTTCTGTTTTACCCAGATCAGCTCTTCCACCGGGAACCCGGCCTGCCGCGCCTGATCCACCAGCTGCTGCTTCACGCCCTCATCCAGCTGCGGCGTGCGCGATAAAATCCACAAATAGTGACGATTCGGTCCGCACACCAGCGCGTAGCGGTAATCTTTGTCCAGCGCGATCACGTTGTAGCCGCCGTAGAAGGGGCCGAAGAAAGAGACTTTCAGCGCCGCGCGCTGCGGGTCGCCGGTAAAGTAGGCCTTGCCGACGCTCTCCTGCCACTTCTGTTTCTGCGGCTTGTAGCCACGGTTAATCACCTTAAGGCCGCCGTCGTCGCGCGGGCTGTAGGTGGCGGTGACCTGTTCCAGGCCGCGTTCGAAGCGGTGATCGAGGCGGGCGATCTCATACCAGGTGCCGAGATAACGCTGGGTGTCGAACCCTTCGACGACGGTAACGTTTTTCGGCGGCGTGGTGGAGCAGGCGACAGAGAGCATGGAGCCCAGGCCTGCGATGAAGGTTTTCCATGGAGACATAAGCGATTCCTTGTTGATTGAACAGAGTAAGTATAGTTGCCGCCGCGATTTTTCCCTGGATTCAGGTGGCCGATTGTCTGCCGCGGGCAATGCAGGTAGACTTCCACCCCTTATTTGTATACGGAGTCACCAACATGAGCGAAACGGCAAGCTGGCAGCCGAGCGCACCCATTGCCAATTTGTTGAAACGTGCCGCTATCCTTGCGGAAATTCGACGTTTCTTTGCCGATCGCGGCGTGCTGGAAGTAGACACCCCGGCAATGAGTCAGGCGACCGTCACCGATATTCATCTGGTGCCGTTCCAGACCCGTTTTGTCGGCCCCGGCGCCACCGAGGGACGCGATCTCTGGCTGATGACCAGCCCGGAATACCATATGAAGCGTCTGCTGGCGGCGGGCAGCGGCCCGATCTACCAGATGGGGCGCTGTTTCCGCAATGAAGAGGCGGGACGTCATCACAATCCTGAGTTCACCATGCTGGAGTGGTATCGTCCGCACTATGATATGTACCGTCTGATGAACGAGGTGGACGATCTGCTGCAGCAGGTGCTGGAGTGCGACAGCGCGGAGTCGCTCTCGTATCAGCAGGCGTTTATTCGCCATCTCGATCTTGACCCGCTGTCGGCCGATAAAGCGCAGCTGCGCGAGGCGGCGGAAAAGCTGGGCGAGGGCGAGCTGGCGAACCGCGAAGAGGATCGCGATACTCTGCTGATGCTGCTGTTTATGCTGGGCGTGGAGCCGAAAATCGGCATCGACAAGCCGACCTTCGTCTACCATTTTCCCGCCAGCCAGGCGGCGCTGGCCGAGATCAGCACCGAGGATCACCGCGTGGCGGAGCGTTTCGAGGTCTATTACAAAGGCGTGGAGCTGGCGAACGGCTTCCGCGAGCTGACCGACAGCCGCGAGCAGCGTCAGCGCTTCGAGCAGGATAACCGTCGGCGCGCGGCGCGCGGGCTGCCGCAGCATCCGGTCGACACCCTGCTGCTGGACGCGCTGACCCACGGCATGCCGGCCTGTTCCGGCGTGGCACTCGGCGTGGATCGTTTGATTATGCTGGCGCTGAAGGCGGATTCGCTGAGCGAGGTGATCGCGTTTCCGGTTGATCGCAGTTAAACAAGATAGCGGGACGCTTTGCTCTTCGGTTCCCGCTACCCGCGTTTTAATGTCGGTGCGGCCGGTAAAAGCTTCGGTTAGTCCCCGCTGTCGGGAAATTCCTGAATCGTGACCGGCAGCGTCAGCTTCTGATCGTTGCGCAGCACCTCGACCTGAATCACCGAGCCTGGGCGGATCTCCGCCACCTGATCCATCGTCTCCTGCGCGGAGACGGCGGGTTTGCCGTTCACGCTCAGCAGCACGTCATTCACCTGAATGCCCGCTTTATCCGCCGGTCCGTCTGGCGTCACCACGCTGACGATAATGCCCTGAACATGATCGATGCCGCTGCCCTGATTATGCAGCGCAGGCAGCTCGCGCCCGGTGATGCCGATATAGCCACGGATCACGCGGCCGTCGCGGATCAGCTTATCCATAATTTTGTTCGCCAGCGCGGTCGGGATGGCGAAGCCAATGCCTTCCGGCGTTTCGCCGTCGTTGCTTTTATCGAAGGTCAGGGTGTTGATGCCCATCAGCTCGCCGAGCGAGTTAATCAGCGCGCCGCCGGAGTTGCCCTGGTTGATCGAGGCGTCGGTTTGCAGGAAGTTCTGGCGCTTCGATGAGCTTAGCCCGACGCGGCCGGTGGCGCTGATAATGCCCTGCGTCACCGTTTGTCCCAGATTGTAGGGGTTGCCGATGGCCATCACCACGTCGCCGATATGCGGCACGCGATGCGGATTAATCGGGATCACCGGCAGGCTGGAGGCGGTGATCTTTAGCACCGCCAAATCGGTCATGGCGTCAGAGCCGACCAGGTTGGCTTCAAAGAAGCGGCCATCCTGCAGCGCGACGATAATCTGATCGGCATTGTTGATCACATGTTTGTTGGTCAGGATGTAGCCTTTGGCGTTCATGATGACGCCGGAGCCGAGCGTGGTGATGCCGCGGTTGTTATTGCCGCCGTGGGCGCTGCGGTTGTAGACGTTGACGACGGCGGGCACGGCGCGGCGCACGCCGGCGTTGAAGCTGAAGGGCGTTTTATCGTCGCTGTCGTCATGGTTGAGCAGGGCGTCGGTGCCGCCCAAACGCAGTGCGGGCAGCGCCGCAAGCAAGATGCCCGCGACAATCAGGCCCAACACCACTGAACGCAAAAGTTTAAGAAACATGGTGTTAACTTACGCCAGAGGGGATCGCAGGGCAGAATAGCACGAGAAAGGCGAACAAACACGCGCTTGTGTTGTTCGCCTGTCAGAGGGGATTAGCGCAGCAGCAGGTAGATTGACTCGTCGCCGCGCACCACGTTCAGCGCCAGCACCGGCGGTTTGCCTTCCAGCACCTTGCGCATTTCAGCCAGGCTGGTGACGCGCGTGCGGTTGACGCCAACAATCACGTCATCTTTCTGCAGGCCGACCTGCTCAGCCGCCGTGCCTTTATCGATGCTGTCGATCTTCACGCCTTTGTCGCCCGATTTGGTGGCGCCGTCGCTCAGCGTCGCGCCCTGCAGCGCCGGGGACATCAGCTGCGCGCTGGCGGTGCTCTGCGCGCTCTGCTCCAGCGTCACTTCGACCGATAGCGGCTTGCCGTCACGCAGCAGGCCGAGCTTCACTTTCTCGCCCGGCGCGGTGGTGCCCACCTTCACGCGCAGTTCGGCAAAGCTGGTGATCGGCTTATCGTTAATCGAGGTAATAATATCGCCCGACTTCACGCCCGCTTTCTGCGCGGCGGACTGCGGCAGCACTTCAGAGACAAAGGCGCCGCGCTGCGCATCGACGTTAAAGGCTTTGGCGATATCCGCCGTCATTTCGGTGCCTTTGATGCCGAGCTGGCCGCGCTTCACTTCGCCATATTTGATCAGCTGCTGCGCCAGGTTCATCGCCATGTCGCTAGGAATAGCGAAGCCGATGCCGATATTGCCGCCGCTCGACGCCAGGATCGCGGTGTTGATGCCGATCAGCTCGCCGTTCAGGTTGACCAGCGCGCCGCCGGAGTTGCCGCGGTTAATCGCCGCGTCGGTCTGGATAAAGTTCTCCAGCCCTTCCAGATTCAGGCCGCTGCGCCCCAGCGCGGAGATGATGCCGGAGGTGGCGGTCTGACCCAGCCCGAACGGGTTGCCGATTGCCACGGCGAAGTCGCCGACCTTCAGCTGATCGGAGTCGGCGATTTTCACCTGCGTCAGATTCTTCGCGCCTTCTACCTGAATCAGCGCGATATCGGTCTGTTCGTCATGGCCAATCAGCTTCGCGTCATATTCACTGCCGTCGCCAAGCTGCACGCTGATCTTGTCCGCGCCGTTGACGACATGGTTATTGGTGAGGATATAGCCTTTGGCGGCGTCGATAATCACGCCGGAGCCCAGGCCCTCAAACGGCTGCGCCTGATCGCCGCCTGGCGCCTGACCGAAAAAGCGTTTTAACGGTTCGGGAATATCCTGCGCCTGGCTGGCCGCTTCCGTTCCCTCAACGTGAACGCTGACCACCGCCGGCAACACTTTTTCCAGCATCGGCGCCAGGCTAGGTAACGGCTGGCCCTGAATCTGCGCGGGCAACGTCGCCATCGCCGCAGGCGTTGCGGCAAGGCTCATCCCGATGCTCAAGGCTAATGCGCTTAACAGTCGTGCTTGTTTTTTCATTGCTACAACGCTCTCGCTGCGAAAAGTGGGGGAGTAAACGTCTGTGACAGCTGATTCAGGGTCTGGGTTCGCAAAAAAGCGGGGCGTAACCCGATTACGCCCCAATAAGATTAGTCGCGCGCGGCGCGTTCGCCACGCAGCAGGCCGGAAGCGCCTTCAGAATAGTCGCGCGGGATCTGCACCGGCGCCTGATCGTTGTCCGCTTCCGCTTCTGTCAGCTGGTAGGCGAAGGGGTTCTTCTCGCCCGGCAGGTTCGGCAGCAGATCATTCGATCCTTTCGCCATATGCTGGTAGAGCTGGCGATAGTCGCGTGCCATATTGTCCAGCAGCTCGGCGCTCTGCGCGAAGTGGTTAGTCAGCTCTTCGCGGTAGTCCGCCAGTTCCGCTTTGGATTTTTCCAGCTCGTACTGCATGCTGCGCTGCTCGCGCAGCTTTTTGTTACCGAAACGCATGGCAACCGCGCCGACAATAATGCCAATTACCAAACCAATTAGCCCGTATTCCCAGGTCATAATGACTCCCATGTAATTTCCGTTGTTTGTAGGGCATCCACCATTTCAATAGTAGTCACTATACCCGTTAATCTTATGGATGTGGAACTCTGAGGCGGCATGCCTTAGTGTAGAGCGGCCTTTTTTTCATCAACCGAACTGTGAATAAGACCTTTTCAGGGATTCTGAGAGAACCATGCAAACCTCATCTCCGCTTGCGCGCTATGAGCAGGCGCTGTCGCAGGGCGACTTTAAACCCGATGATGTACAACGCGACGCCATCACCCGACTGGACGCCGTTCAGCGGGCGCTGATTGCGCGTCAACCCGAGCCGTCCGCCAGCGGCAAAGGGCTGTTCGGCCGCCTCTCCCGCCTGATGGGCAAAGAGAAATCTGAGGCGCAAACGCCGGTGCGCGGCCTCTATATGTGGGGCGGTGTAGGGCGCGGCAAAACCTGGGTCATGGACTTGTTTTTTCAGTCTATTCCTGGCAACCGCAAGCTGCGTCTCCATTTCCATCGCTTTATGCTGCGCGTGCATGAAGAGCTGACCCAGCTGCAGGGCCAGAGCGATCCGCTGCTGACCATCGCCGACCGCTTTAAAGCGGAAACGGACATTCTCTGCTTCGATGAGTTTTTCGTCTCCGACATTACCGACGCCATGCTGCTCGGCACGCTAATGGAGGCGCTGTTCGCGCGCGGCATCACGCTGGTGGCGACATCAAACATTCCGCCGGACGATCTCTACCGCAACGGGCTGCAGCGCGCGCGCTTTCTGCCGGCCATCGAGCAGATCAAACAGCACTGTGACGTGATGAACGTCGATGCCGGCATCGACTACCGCCTGCGCACCCTGACTTCGGCGCACCTGTGGAACGCGCCGCTTAACGAGGCGACGCACGCCGAAATGGAGCGCATGTTTAAGGCGCTGGCGGGCAGCGCGCGCGATGACGCGCCGGTGCTGGAGATCAACCATCGTCAGATGGCGACGCTGGGCGTCAGCGAAGGGGTGCTGGCGATCGACTTCCTGACGCTGTGCGGGGAAGGGCGCAGCCAGCACGACTATATCGAGCTGTCGCGCCGCTTTCACAGCGTGCTGCTCTACGACGTGCCGGTGATGATTTACAAAACCGAAGATCAGGCGCGGCGCTTTCTCGCGCTGGTGGATGAGTTCTACGAGCGCCACGTCAAACTGGTGGTCGCGGCGGAAACCTCGCTGTTTGAAATTTACCAGGGCACGCGGCTGAAATTCGAGTACCAGCGCTGCCTGTCGCGCCTGCAGGAGATGCAGAGCGAAGAGTATCTGCGCCTGCCGCATCTGCCTTAAGGGCGCGCAAGAAAAAGATCAAATAGGGTTCGATTTTTGCAATCGACTTCTCTATAATCTTGCGACCCCACGTTACAGCAACTGGATTTATTTCCCGAATCCGTTGTGCTCCGGTAACTCTATCCGAAGGGGTGGGCTTGCTGGTCAAAATGGTCGTGTGAGCCTCAACCGTTTACTTAAGCGTTTGGGTTTTCACCAACGTGTAACTTAATTTGGGTAAGCTTTTCGATGAAAACTTTTACAGCTAAACCAGAAACCGTACAGCGTGACTGGTATGTTGTTGACGCAACTGGCAAAACCTTGGGTCGCCTGGCGACTGAACTGGCGCGCCGTCTGCGTGGTAAGCATAAAGCGGAATACACTCCGCACGTTGATACTGGTGATTACATCATCGTTCTGAACGCTGACAAAGTCGCCGTTACCGGCAACAAGCGTTCTGACAAGATTTACTATCACCACACTGGCCACATCGGTGGTATCAAACAGGCGACCTTTGAAGAGATGATTGCTCGCCGTCCTGAGCGTGTGATTGAAATCGCGGTTAAAGGCATGCTGCCGAAGGGCCCGCTGGGCCGTGCAATGTTCCGTAAGCTGAAAGTTTACGCGGGCAACGAGCACACCCATGCGGCACAGCAACCGCAAGTTCTTGACATTTAATCGGGATTACAGGCAATGGCTGAAACTCAAAACTACGGCACTGGTCGCCGCAAAAGCTCTACCGCTCGCGTATTCATCAAGCCGGGCAGTGGCAACATCGTAATCAACCAACGTTCTCTGGAACAGTACTTCGGTCGCGAAACGGCACGCATGGTCGTTCGTCAGCCGCTGGAACTGCTGGACCTGGTTGGTAAATTCGATCTGTACGTCACCGTTAAAGGTGGTGGTATTTCTGGTCAGGCAGGTGCGATCCGTCACGGCATCACCCGCGCTCTGATGGAGTACGACGAATCTCTGCGTGCTGAACTGCGTAAAGCGGGCTTCGTTACCCGTGACGCACGTCAGGTTGAACGTAAGAAAGTCGGTCTGCGTAAAGCACGCCGTCGTCCGCAGTTCTCCAAGCGTTAATTGTTTGCGGCTTCGGCTGCTGCGATTGGCACGAAAAACCCGCTCCGGCGGGTTTTTTATTTGCGCGCGCCGCGTGCCGCACGGCGCGTAAATTCTCTGCGCTGCTCGCAAAATCCCCGCAAATCTCGAATCCCCGCCCACAAGCTGCCCAAAATCTGGTAAACTCTGTGTCACTTTGCGCCCATATGTCGGCGTGTGATGCCGCTCCTCTGTCAGGATGTCAGAGCGACAACGCTAGCGCAGGCTGTGAGCGAACGATTGAGCAGGTGAGTCGCCGTGTGGTTGGCTATTCGCAGTAACTTTTTGTGAACAAACTTGGAGGTTTTCATGGCTGTCGCTGCCAACAAACGTTCGGTAATGACGCTGTTTTCTGGTCCCACTGACATTTTCAGCCATCAGGTACGCATCGTACTGGCTGAAAAAGGCGTGAGTGTGGAGATCGAGCAGGTCGAAATGGATAACCTGCCGCAGGATCTGATTGACCTCAACCCGTATCGCACTGTGCCGACGCTGGTAGATCGTGAACTGACGCTGTATGAATCCCGCATCATCATGGAGTACCTCGACGAGCGCTTCCCGCATCCGCCGCTGATGCCGGTTTACCCGGTTGCGCGCGGCGAAAGCCGTCTGATGATGCACCGCATCGAGCAGGACTGGTACAGCCTGATGCACCGCATTGAAAAGAGCAGCGGTCAGGAAGCTGACGCCGCGCGCAAACAGCTGCGCGAAGAGCTGCTGGCCATCGCGCCGCTGTTTGCGCGCACGCCGTTCTTTATGAGCGAAGAGTTCAGCCTGGTAGACTGCTATCTGGCGCCGCTGCTGTGGCGTCTGCCCTCTATGGGCATCGACCTGGCCGGTGCCGGCTCGAAAGAACTGAAAGGCTATATGAATCGCGTATTCGAGCGTGACTCTTTCCTCGCGTCGCTGACGGAAGCGGAACGCGAAATGCGCCTGCAAGCCCGAGGCTAAGCTATGGAAATGTCGCAACTCTCAGCCCGTCGTCCCTACCTGCTGCGCGCCTTCTACGACTGGCTGCTCGACAACCAGCTGACGCCGCATCTGGTGGTCGACATTAATCTGCAGGGCGTGCAGGTGCCGCTGGAGTACGCGCGCGACGGTCAGATCGTGCTGAACATCGCGCCGCGCGCGGTCGGCAACCTGGAGCTGGGCAATGACGAAGTGCGCTTCAACGCGCGTTTCGGCGGCGTGCCGCGTCAGGTCTCCGTGCCGATGGCCGCTATTTTGGCGATCTACGCGCGTGAAAACGGCGCGGGCACCATGTTCGAGCCGGAACCGGCCTACGAGCTGGGCGCGCAGGGTGCGGAAGAGGCGCCAGCCGATCCGGTGATGTCGGTGATCGACGGCGATCGTCCTGACGACGCCACCGAAGAGGATCCATCGCCGGATGACGATCCGCCGCCGCGCGGCCATCGCCCGTCACTGCGCGTGGTGAAATAAGCCCAGGCCGATGCCAGCCCGTGAAAGCGCGCTGGCATTTTCTTTTCCGTCCTGTTCTTTGACAGCGATCAATAAAGCCCGCGAATTACCTCCTCAGCCCGATACAGGCATTGAACTCAAGGTTAAAAAAATCTAACGTTTCCGCGTTAATTAAATAAATTTAGTTAACAGGCTAATCATTGGAATAACCGACAGGGATGTGATTATGTACGATGAAATAAGCGTTGTGATCCCAACATTTAATCGGTGCGCACTGCTGGAAAACACTTTGCGCGCACTCACTCGGCAGACGATTAAAAAAGATCGCTTTGAAGTTATTGTTGTCGATGACGGCGGCCGTGACGATACCGCCGCACTTTGTCAGCGTTTTAGCGAACAGCTAAATATTCGTTACTACTGGCAGAATGATAATGGCTTTCGCGCGGGTAAAGCGCGAAACATCGGCGTCGCCGCAGCCGAGGGACGCTATATTGTCTTTATCGACGCTGGCGTCCTTCTTCAGCAGGATGCGCTGGCGCGCCATCTGCAGCTGCATCGTCACAGCACCGCACCCGTCGCCTGTATCGGCTACGTCTGGGGCTTTGAAGCGCCAGAGGCGCTGACGCAGAACCTGAACGCTTTCGGCAACGGCGAAGATGTGCGCGCGGCGATTGCACAGTGCCGCGAATGTCACGCCGTAGATATTCGTCAGAAACAGTATGATGAGTTTGGCTATAATATTTCCGCCTGGCCCGCGCCGTTCGATATATTCTGGACCTGCCACGTTTCGGCGGAAAAAGAGGCGCTGCTCAAAGCTGGACTATTTGATGAGGCGTTTAACGGCTGGGGCGGTGAAGATGTCGATCTGGGTGTCAGATTATTTCTGCAAAATAATCGTTTCGTGGTCGATCCCGATATTTGCTCGCTGCATGTGCCTCATAAAAAACTGGTCGCCGATCATAAGGGCGAATCGGAAAATGCCGGTAAAAAAATTCATGCTAAATATCAGCTGTGGCAAACTGCTTTTTATGGCTGTGATCTGGGCGAAAGTAAGTTTTCCTTAAATAAAGTGATAGCGTTATACGCCGACCAGAGCCGGAGAGAGAATCATGCCTTCATACGAAAACATCTCTATCGCAGCGGAGAGTGAGGCAGGCCAGCGCTGCGTGCGGATCGGTGCCTCGGCGACAATTTCCGGCGCGCCCGATATCACTTTTACCTGGGTCAGGGATGAGGCGTATCGCCAGCTGCCGACCCATCTGGCTGACTTCGCCGAGGGTATCCAGATTGGCGCCAACGTCTATATGGAGTCATGCGACCGGCTGGCATTTCACTGCGGTCGGGTCAAGCTGACGCTGGTCAAACGCAACGCGGAGCGGGCAGGGCGGCTGGTTATCGGCGACGGCGTAGTGCTACAGGGCACGGCCATCGTGGCCTACCAGCAGGTGACGATTGAGGATCATGTGACATTCGGGCCAAACGTGACGCTGATGGACAGCAGCGGCCATCCGCTGGTAGGGCGCGGCGAAACGGATGAGGCGGCGCGCATTGTGACTGCGCCGGTGCGGGTTCGTGAGCACGCCTGGATTGGGATGAACGCGATTATCCTGAAGGGCGTAACGATTGGCGCCCATGCGGTGATTGGCGCGGGCAGCGTGGTCAGCCGCGACGTGCCTGACTATGCGCTGGCGACTGGCCATCCGGCGCAGGTCGTGAAGTGGTTGCGATAAGAGTATGGCTCCGGCCGTAGCCGGAGCCATAAGGATTACACTTCCAGATAGTCCATGATGCCTTCGGCCGCTTTACGTCCTTCGGCGATCGCCGTCACCACCAGGTCAGAGCCGCGTACCGCATCGCCGCCGGCGAAGATTTTCGGGTTGCTGGTCTGATGGGCGCTCTCGGCGCGCTCCGGCGCGATAATGCGTCCCTGATCGTCCAGCTCAACGCTGAAGTCAGCCAGCCACTCCATTTTGTGCGGACGGAAACCAAACGCCATCACCACCGCATCGGCGGGCAGCACATGCTCGGATCCCGGCACGATCTCCGCGCGACGACGGCCTGCCGCGTCGGGCTGGCCCATCTCGGTGCGCGCCACTTTCACGCCGCTGACGCGGCCGTTGGCGTTGATTTCCACGCCCAGCGGCTGCACGTTGAACTGAAACTCTACGCCCTCTTCGCGCGCGTTTTTTACTTCGCGTTTTGAGCCAGGCATGTTGGCTTCATCGCGACGATAGGCGCAGGTCACGTGCGTCGCGCCCTGACGGATCGAGGTGCGCACGCAGTCCATCGCGGTGTCGCCGCCGCCCAGTACCACCACGCGCTTGCCTTCCATTGAGATGTAAGGCTGATCGTCCTGCTGCGCAAAGCCCATGGTGTGCTTGGTGTTAGCGATCAGGAACGGCAGCGCGTCATAGACGCCCGGTGCATCCTCGTTCTCCAGCCCGCCGCGCATCGACTGATAGGTGCCGACGCCAAGGAAAACCGCGTCATAGGCGTTTACCAGGTCGCTCATCTGCACGTCGCGGCCCACTTCGGTGTTGAGCTGAAACTCAATGCCCATTCCGGTAAAGAGTTCGCGACGCTTGATCATCACCTCTTTTTCCAGCTTGAACGACGGAATGCCGAAGGTCAGCAGGCCGCCGATTTCCGGATGGCGATCGTAGACCACCGCCTTCACGCCGTTGCGCGTCAGCACGTCCGCGCAGGCGAGGCCCGCCGGGCCCGCGCCGATGATCGCCACGCGCTTGCCGGTCGGCTTGACGTGCGACATATCCGGACGCCAGCCCATCTCCATCGCTTTATCGTTGATATAGCGCTCGATGTTGCCGATGGTCACCGCGCCGAACTCATCGTTCAGGGTGCAGGAGCCTTCGCACAGGCGATCCTGCGGGCAGACGCGGCCGCACACTTCCGGCAGGCTGTTGGTCTGATGCGACAGCTCGGCTGCTTCGATAATGCGGCCTTCGTTCGCCAGCTTCAGCCAGTTAGGGATGTAGTTGTGAACCGGGCACTTCCACTCGCAGTAAGGGTTACCGCAGGAGAGACAGCGGTCGGCCTGCGCCTTCACCTGACTGTCAGAAAAGGGCTCATAAATTTCGACAAACTCAATTTTACGGATTTTCAGCGGCTTCTTTGGCGGGTCAACGCGCTGTAAGTCGATAAATTGATATACGTTTTGACTCATCGTAACCTCTTACGGCTATCCCGTCCGGCGCACGGCGCCAGACGGGACGAACTATTACTGTGCCTGCACGCGCAGCTCGGCTGCGGAACGACTGCGGTGACCCAGCAACGCCTTAACATCGCTGGACTTGGGTTTAACCAGGGCGAAGCGCGACGACCAGAGCGGCCAGTTGGCGAGGATCTCTTCGCCACGGCTGGAGCCGGTGTGCTGCACATGCTCGGTGATCAAGCCGCGCAGGTGCTCTTCGTGGATCGCCAGCTCGTCGACGTTCAGCACTTCTACCAGCTCCGGGTTGACGCGCTTGCGGAACTCGCCGTCTTCATCCAGCACGTAGGCGAAGCCGCCCGTCATGCCGGCGCCGAAGTTCACGCCGGTGCGACCCAGCACGCAGACGATGCCGCCGGTCATATATTCACACCCGTTGTCGCCGATCCCTTCCACCACGGTAATGGCGCCCGAGTTGCGCACCGCGAAACGCTCGCCCGCACGGCCAGCGGCGAACAGTTTGCCGCCCGTCGCGCCGTAGAGGCAGGTGTTGCCCGCGATGGTCGCTTCATGGCTGCGGAACGCCGAGCCGACCGGCGGACGGATCGCCAGCATGCCGCCAGCCATTCCCTTGCCGACGTAGTCGTTGGCGTCGCCGGTCAGCGTCAGCTCGACGCCGCCTGCGTTCCACACGCCGAAGCTCTGCCCGGCGGTGCCGGAGAAGTGCGCGCGGATCGGATCCGCCGCCAGCCCCTGATCGCCGTGGATCGCCGCGATCGCGCCAGAGAGCGTCGCGCCTACCGAGCGGTCGGTGTTGCGGATGTCGAAGTAGAACGTCTTGCTCTGTCGCGCTTCGACAAACGGCATCGCCTGGCTATGCAGCGCCTTGTTCAGCTCGCCTTTATCGAACGGCGGGTTGCTGCCTTCGGTGCAGTGCAGTGCTTTGCCCGGCATCGGCGTCGCGGTTTTCAGCAGCGCCGAGAGATCCAGGTTCTGCTGCTTGGCGGTGAAGCCGTCCAGCTCTTTCAGCAGCTCGGTGCGGCCGATCAGATCCGTCAGGCGTTTCACGCCCAGGTTCGCCATCAGCTCGCGGGTTTCACGGGCGATAAATTCAAAGTAGTTGGTCACTTTGAACGGCAGGCCGTGGTAGTGGTTCTTACGCAGCTTGTCATCCTGGGTCGCTACGCCGGTCGCACAGTTGTTGAGGTGACAGATACGCAGGTATTTACAGCCCAGCGCCACCATTGGACCGGTGCCGAAGCCGAAGCTTTCCGCGCCGAGGATCGCCGCTTTGATAATGTCGCGGCCGGTTTTCAGGCCGCCGTCCACCTGCAGACGGATCTTGTGGCGCAGACCGTTGGAGACCAGCGCCTGCTGGGTTTCCACCAGGCCCAGCTCCCACGGACAGCCCGCGTACTTCACCGAACTCAGCGGGCTGGCGCCGGTGCCGCCGTCGTAGCCGGCGATAGTGATCAGGTCGGCATAGGCTTTCGCCACGCCGGTGGCGATGGTGCCGACGCCAGGCTCGGACACCAGCTTCACTGAAATCATCGCCTTCGGGTTAACCTGCTTCAGGTCGAAAATCAGCTGCGCCAGATCTTCGATCGAGTAGATATCGTGATGCGGCGGCGGCGAAATCAGCGTCACGCCCGGCACCGAGTAGCGCAGCTTCGCGATATAAGGTGTCACTTTGTCGCCCGGCAGCTGGCCGCCTTCGCCTGGCTTCGCGCCCTGCGCCACTTTAATCTGGATCACGTCGGCGTTCGCCAGATAGGCGGGCGTGACGCCGAAGCGGCCTGACGCGACCTGCTTGATGCGCGACACTTTATTGGTGCCGTAGCGCGCCGGATCTTCGCCGCCTTCGCCGGAGTTCGAGTAGCCGCCGAGCGAGTTCATCGCTTCGGCCAGCGCCTCGTGCGCCTCCGGGCTCAGCGCGCCGATAGACATCGCCGCGGTGTCAAAACGCTTAAACAGCTCGCTGGCCGGTTCGACGTCGTCGATATGGATCGATTCGGTGCCCGGCTGCAGCTCCAGCAGATCGCGCAGCGTCGCCACCGGACGCTCGTTCACCAGCTTCGCGTAGGCCTGGTAGTCGCTGTATTCGCCGCTCTCGACGGCGCGCTGCAGCGTACCCACCACATCCGGGTTATAGGCGTGATACTCGCCGCCGTGCACGTACTTCAGCAGGCCGCCCTGGTCCAGCGGTTTACGCTGCAGCCAGGCGCGTTTCGCCAGATTGGTCAGATCCTGCTGGAAATCGGCAAAGTTGGCGCCGCTGATGCGGCTGACCACGCCCTGGAAGCAGAGACCCGACACATCGGCGTGCAGGCCCACCGCTTCGAACAGCTTCGAGCAGCGATAGGAGGCGATGGTCGAGATGCCCATTTTGGACATGATCTTGTAGAGACCTTTGTTGATGCCGTTACGGTAGTTCAGCATCACCGCGCGATAATCTTTCTCGATGACGTTGCTGTCGACCATCTTCGCCAGCGATTCATACGCCAGGTAGGGATAGATGGCGGTCGCGCCGAAGCCGAGCAGCACGGCGAAGTGGTGCGGATCGCGCGCGCTGGCGGTTTCAACAATGATGTTGGCGTCACAGCGCAGGCTTTTCTCTACCAGACGCGTCTGCACCGCGCCGACGATCATCGGCGCCGGCACCGGCAGACGGGTTTCGCTAATGGCGCGATCGGAGAGCACCAGCAGCACGGTGCCGTTACGCACCATACGCTCGGCTTCGTCGCACAGCGCGTGCATCGCCTGCTCCAGCGTCTGTGTCGCCGCATCGAAAGTGCAATCAAGCGTGTCGGCGCGATAGTATTCGCCTTCCAGCGTGGTCAGCTGATTAAAGTCGGACCACAGCAGGATAGGGGACTTAAAGCTGACGCGGTGCGCCTGACCCTCCGCTTCGCAGAAGACGTTCATTTCGCGGCCGATGCTGGTCGCCAGCGACATCACATGGTTTTCGCGCAACGGATCGATCGGCGGGTTGGTGACCTGCGCGAACTGCTGGCGGAAATAGTCATAAATGATGCGCGGACGGCTGGAGAGCACGGCGAACGGCGTGTCGTCGCCCATCGAGCCGACTGCCTCCTGGCCGTTTTCGCCCAGCACGCGGATAATGGTGTCCAGCTCTTCGCTGCTGTAGCCAAACTGCTTCTGATAAGTCGCCAGCAGCGGATCGTTCAGCTCGCGGCTGCCGACCTGATTGTCAGGCAGATCTTCGAACGGCACCAGCCGCTTAACGTTCTTCTCCATCCACTCTTTATAGGGGTGGCGGCTTTTGAGATCGTGGTCGGTTTCTGCGGAGTGCAGAATGCGGCCGATGCGGGTGTCGATCACCATCAGTTCGCCAGGGCCGACGCGACCTTTTTCCACCACCTCGTCTGGCTGGTAGTCCCAGATGCCCACTTCTGAGGCGCAGGTGATCAGCTTATCTTTGGTGATCACGTAGCGCGCCGGGCGCAGGCCGTTACGGTCCAGGTTACAGGCGGCGTAGCGGCCGTCTGACATCACGATGCCCGCCGGGCCGTCCCACGGCTCCATATGCATGGAGTTAAAGTCGAAGAAGGCGCGTAGCTCGGGATCCATATCCGGGTTGTTCTGCCAGGCGGGCGGCACCAGCAGACGCATCGCGCGCACCAGATCCATACCGCCGTTCAGGAACAGCTCCAGCATGTTGTCCATCGAGCTGGAGTCGGAGCCGGTTTCGTTAACGAAGGGACCGGCGTTCTGCAAATCGGGGATCAGCGGCGTATTGAATTTATAGGCGCGGGCGCGCGCCCACTGACGGTTACCGGCAATGGTGTTGATCTCGCCGTTGTGCGCCATATAGCGGAACGGCTGCGCCAGCGGCCAGCGCGGCACGGTATTGGTGGAGAAGCGCTGGTGGAACAGGCAGATCGCCGACTCCAGACGCAGATCCGCAAGGTCAAGATAGAAGCGCGGCAGGTCGGCCGGCATGCAAAGGCCTTTGTAGATATTGACCTGGTTGGAGAAGCTACAGATGTAGAACGCTTTATCGTCGCTCTGCTCCATACGCTTCTCGGCGCGACGGCGCGCCATATAGAGACGACGCTCCATATCGCGCGGGCGCCAGCCGGCCGGCGCGTTGATAAAAAGTTGCTGAATGCGCGGCATCGAGGAGAGGGCGATCTCTCCCAACACATCCTGATTGACGGGCACGTCGCGCCAGCCGACCACAGAGAGGGTTTCGCGGACCACTTCCTCTTCCACAATGCGGCGGCTCGCCTGGGCCTCTTCCTCATCATGGCTGAGGAACAGCATGCCCACGGCGTAATTTTTCGCCAGGCGCCAGCCTTTCTCTTCCGCGACGACGCGGAAAAAGCGGTCAGGTTTTTGTAATAACAGCCCACAGCCGTCGCCGGTCTTGCCGTCAGCAAGGATCGCGCCACGGTGTTGCATACGGGCCAGCGCGTGGATTGCGGTACGCACTACCTTATGGCTTGGTTCGCCTTCTATATGAGCGATGAGGCCGAAACCACAGTTATCCTTTTCAAGGGATTTGTCATACAACATTTCAGTGAACCTCCCCAGGCTCTGTGGATTCCCTTTGGTCGGGCTACGGGCGCAGAAAGGATCAAGCGACAGGCTGCGCGCATCATGCGCTGCACTCCTGTGTCGCCCCATCTGTCTGGCCGTTGGCGTCGTTGTCACAAGCGTCGAGGTCTTGTTACAGGGGGAATCTCTGTTACTGCATAAATATGACGGGCTGAGCACCCATCCAGAAAGCTTCCAGCGGATTTCCAACTTATCGGGAAAGCGGAATAAGGTCAAATAGCGTTCCTGGTCGTCTTTTTAAGCGGTGTTGCAGCGTTATCATTATGATTAATAAGGTTTTTAACCGTAAAAAACTGTCAATCAGCCATTTGCCCATAGCGCCGGAAATGTGAACTGTCTCACTGTCATGATGCGGTCATATCCCCGCACAATGCTGGCTGGAGGGGCTTTAACAGCAGGATATGCTGCATAGCAGATTACCCGCACATCATGTATCTGTTTTTCTTATAACGGCAGATTTGAATCAAACAGAGGGTGGTCATAAGTAAAATTAATCAAGCAAGGGGTGATTATTCACGCAGGAAAAGTGAATTTAAATTCATAAGGAAAAAGGAGGGCCGGGGCATCGAAAGGCTGCCGATAAAGAAAAGAGAGGGCTTAACATCCACTTGCCGATAAGCAGGCGGCCCTCCAGATTATTCAGCTGGCGTAATTAGTCAAGTTTTTTAGCGCTCAGGCCGCTATCGTCGGCGATCGTGGGGTCAGATGCACCATTATGGGGCGCAACGCGCGCTTTACCGCCATGCGCAGCGCCATCGCGCAGGGAATTACGCTATGATGAGCCTGTTCTTTTCCAGGGAGTTCGTATGAAACAGATCCGCCTGCTGGCGCAATATTATGTTGATTTGATGGTGAAGCTGGGACTGGTGCGCTTTTCGCTGCTGCTGGCGTCGGCGCTGGTGGTGCTGGCGATGGTGGTGCAGATGGCGGTGACCATGGTGCTGCGCGGCCACGTAGAGAGCATCGACGTGGTGCGCTCGGTGTTCTTTGGCCTGCTGATTACGCCCTGGGCGGTCTACTTTCTCTCGGTGGTGGTCGATCAGCTTGAGGAGTCGCGTCAGCGTCTTTCCAGGCTGGTGGACAAGCTGGAGGAGATGCGCACCCGCGATCTCGAGCTAAACCAGCAGATGAAAGAGACCATCACCCAGCTCAATCAGGAAATCAACGACCGTATTAAAGCGGAGCAGGCGCGCGAGCAGGTAATGGATAAGCTGCGCGAAGAGATGGCGCGCCGCGAGCAGGCGCAGATCGAACTGGAGCAGCAATCCTCGTTTCTGCGCTCTTTCCTCGACGCCTCGCCCGATCTGGTGTTCTACCGCAATATCGACAAACAGTTCTCCGGCTGCAACCGCGCCATGGAGCTGCTGACCGGCAAAAGCGAAAAACAGCTGATTGGCCTGACGCCGCGCGACATCTACGACGAAGATGCGGCGACCAAAGTGCTGGAGACCGACGAGAAGGTGTTCCGCCACAACGTGTCGCTCACCTATGAGCAGTGGCTGCAGTACCCAGACGGGCGCAAGGCCTGCTTTGAGATCCGCAAAGTGCCCTATTACGACCGCGTTGGCAAACGCAGCGGGCTAATGGGCTTCGGCCGCGATATTACCGAGCGTAAGCGCTATCAGGACGCGCTGGAGAACGCCAGCCGGGAAAAGACCACCTTTATCTCGACGATCAGCCACGAGCTGCGTACGCCGCTTAACGGCATTGTCGGCCTGAGCCGCATCCTGCTCGACACCGATCTCAATCAGGAGCAGCTGAAGTACCTGAAAACCATTCATGTCTCCGCCATTACGCTCGGCAACATTTTTAACGACGTGATTGAGGTGGACAAGATCGAACGCCGCAAGGTGCAGCTGGATAACCAGCCGCTCGACTTTACCGGCTTCCTGGCGGATCTGGAAAACCTCTCCGGGCTGCTGGCGCAGCCGAAAGGGCTGAAGTTCGTGATGGCGCCAGGCTTGCCGCTGCCGCACAAAATTTGCGCCGACGGCACGCGCCTGCGCCAGATCCTGTGGAACCTGATCGGCAACGCGGTGAAATTTACCCAGCACGGCGAAATCGTGGTGCGCGTCGCCTATGAGCAGAATGAGATGCTGCGTTTTGAGGTGGAAGACTCCGGCCAGGGCATCCCGCAGGATGAGCAGGATAAGATCTTCGCCATGTACTATCAGGTGAAAGATCAGCACGGCGGCAAACCGGCGACCGGCACCGGCATTGGCCTGGCGGTATCGCGCCGTCTGGCGCAGGCGATGGGCGGCGATATCACCGTGCGCAGCGCGCCGGGGCAGGGATCCTGCTTCACCGTGCTGATCAACGCGCCGCGCGTGGCTGAAGAGGTAGAAGATGACAGCAGAGACGACAGCATGCCGCTGCCGGCGCTGCACGTGCTGCTGGTCGAGGATATTGAACTAAACGTGGTGGTGGCGCGTTCGGTGCTGGAAAAACTCGGCTGCAGCGTCGAAGTGGCGATGACCGGGCAGGCCGCGCTGGAGATGTTCGACCCGCTGGAGTTCGACCTCGCCCTGCTCGATATCCAGCTGCCGGATATGACCGGTCTCGACGTCTCGCGCGCCATTCATCAGCGCTACCCCGACGCCAGCCTGCCGCCGCTGGTGGCGCTGACCGCCAACGTGCTCAAGGATAAAAAAGAGTATCTGGAGGCGGGCATGGACGACGTGCTGAGTAAACCGCTGTCGGTGCCGGCGCTAACCGCCATGATCAAAAAGTTCTGGGATCACCCCAGCGACGACGCGCAGGCCGATCGCGAGGAGGGCGACGACAAGACGCGCGCGCTGCTCGATGTGCCGATGCTGGAGCAATATATCGAACTGGTCGGCCCCGGACTGATTACGCAGAGCCTGACGATGTTCGAACAGATGATGCCAGGCTACCTTGAGGTGCTCGACTCCAATCTGATGGCGCGCGACCAGAAAGGCATTGCGGAAGAGGGCCACAAAATTAAAGGCGCGGCGGGATCGGTGGGATTACAGCACCTGCAGCAGGTGGCGAAACAGATCCAGAGTCCGGAGCTGCCGGCATGGTGGGACAACGTGGGCGAATGGGTTGAAGAGCTTAAGCGCGAATGGCGTCACGACGTGCAGGTATTACGCGAGTGGGTAGCAGAAAGAGAAAAACCACGGGCCTGAAAAAAAATGACCCCAGTCGAAGACCGGGGTGCGCGAATACTGCGCCAACACCAGGGAAAAAGGCGCTGTTGCTATACTGATTCGAGTTAACGTGCAGCAGCGTGGTATTGGTTAACACATGCCATCACCTTAGCAAATTCCATTAATGACTGGGTGAAGATTCATTAAAATGTGTGATGTTGAGCAGCGTTTAAATACAGAAAACATTAATTTGGCAACACAGTCAAGCAAGGAATCAATTTCTGCGTTGCATTGCGCTCATTTTGACCAATTGTTCCAGTTTTTGCGCGGTTTTTGTTTGCCGGCGCGCTGCGAGGCGCGCCGCAAGGCAGGGAAAAACGCTTTCGCAAGGAATTTGCAGGTGTTTTGTATGTAATGCATTGATAATATTAGGTAAATTAACCTGGTGCCGCACTTTATCCAAAACGTTTTGGAAAGCGCACGCGTAAATTTCCAAATCGTTGTGATGCCAGGCAAATCCGCAGAAAGCAATCGGCGGAATAGCGTGATTTTATCGCCGCTTTAGCGCTGGAATTGGCAGCATGAGGTTGTCTGTTTTCTGTTCCTTTACGCTAAATAGTGAGTAGCAGAACAGTGACGCCAGAGTGAAGGTTTAATATCGTGAATGAATCATTGTGAGGTTTATCACAAATGGTTAAGTGTATGTCGTGAAAAGCGATAAGCGCGCAACAAGTATGGAACCGATTCCTTTTTAACGGAAGTGCTTGATGTGATTCGATCTGTTGGCGCTTTACGGCGGTAAAAAAGAGCGCTGACGGCGTCAATATGCGCATAATTTCGCTCTTCATCAGCCTTTTTGACGGAGATGCGCCTTTCATCACGTCAGGAATTGATTAATTCAGGGAACAGGTAAGAGAACATTGCATGAGCAGGAATAAAGGGAGCCTCTGGCGAGGCATTCAACGTATCGCCACGCGCGTGATAGTGACGCTGCTGGGCGTATGGGTTATCGGTATTGGTCTGTTCGCCTTTTTGCCGGTGCCCTTTTCCGCGGTGATGGCGGAGAGGCAGCTCGGCGCCTGGCTGAGCGGCGATTTTCACTATGTGGCACACTCTGACTGGGTGGGTCACGACGAGATTTCGCCGTGGATGGCGCTGGCGGTTGTCGCCTCGGAGGATCAGAAATTCCCGACGCACTGGGGATTTGACGTCGATGCGATTGAATCGGTGCTCGACAGCGAGGGCTCGCGCATGCGCGGCGCCTCCACGCTGTCGCAGCAAACGGCGAAAAACCTGTTTCTCTGGGATGGACGCAGCTGGCTAAGAAAAGGGCTGGAGGCGGGACTGACGGTGGGCATCGAAACCGTCTGGACCAAGCGCCGCATCCTGACGGTCTACCTGAACATCGCCGAGTTCGGCGAGGGGATCTTCGGCGTGGAAGCGGCGTCGCAGCGCTATTTTCACAAGCCGGCCAGTCGGCTGACTATCGCGGAAGCGGCGCTGCTGGCAGCGGTGCTGCCTAACCCAATTCGCTTCCGCGCCGACGCGCCGTCAGGCTATGTGCGCCAGCGCCAGCAGTGGATTATGCGGCAGATGCGCCAGCTGGGCGGCGAGGGCTTCCTGCAGCGTAATCATCTCGACTAAGCATCACTCTTCGTCGAAGCCGGCCTCGAAAAGTTCGATAACGGCCGCCAGCGCCTGGTGCTCTTCCGGGCCGCTGGCTTCAATCTCAATATGACCACCTTTGGCAGAATCAAGCATCAGCAGGGCGATCACGCTGCTCGCCTCCGCCTCGGTGCCTGATTCGTTGCGCAGCAGCACTTCGGCGTCGAAGCTTTGCACCAGCTCGAACAGCTTCATCGCCGGTCGCGCGTGCATGCCCAGCTTGTTTTTGATTTCCACGGTTTGTTTAACGGTCATGATTTACGTTTTTCCAGCGTGCGATGGCGCGACTGCACGTTTTTGCCGCGTGAGCGGAAGTAGTCTGCCAGCTGCTCGGCGATATAGACCGAACGGTGTTTGCCGCCGGTGCAGCCGATAGCGACGGTCAGGTAGCTGCGGTTGTTGGTTTCCAGCATCGGCAGCCACAGCTCGAGATAGCTGCGCGTCTGGTAGATAAAGTTATGCACTTCGGTGTGGCGATCGAGAAACGCCGCGACCGGGCGATCGAGGCCGGTCATCGGGCGCAGTTTAGGATCCCAGTGCGGGTTCGGCAGAAAGCGCACGTCGAAAACGTAGTCGGCGTCGATGGGAATGCCGTGCTTAAAACCGAAGGATTCAAACACCATCGTCAGCTCGCGTTCGCGCTTGCCCAGCAGCCGCGTGCGCAGCATCTCCGCCAGCTCGTGCACTGACATCTCGGAGGTATCGATAATCAGATCGGCGCGCGAGCGCAGCGGCTCCAGCAGATCGCTCTCTTCGTCGATGGCGCTTTCCAGCGACAGGTTCTTACTGGAGAGCGGATGCAGACGACGCGTATCGCTGTAGCGGCGGATCAGCGTATTGCGATCGGCATCGAGAAACAGCAGCTGCGGCGAAAAGGCGTCCGGCAGATTATTTAGCGCATGTTCGAACACTTCCGGCGACTCCGGCATATTACGCACGTCGATGCTGACGGCCGCCGAGATATTGCGCTCCACCAGCGAGTTTGCCAGCTCGGGCAACAGCACCACGGGCAGGTTATCGACGCAGTAGAATCCCATATCTTCCAGCGCGCGTAGCGCCACCGATTTTCCTGAGCCTGACCGACCGCTAACGATCATCAGCACCATGACCTTCTCTCCCGTTTTAAACCGGCGCGCACGCCGGTAAAAGCGCAGCGCGCGTTACTGCTCCTCTGGAGCTTCTGTAATGATGGCGTAGAGTTCTTCATCGCTCTGCGCCGCGCGCAGGCGGCGGCAAACGGTTTTGTCCGCCAGACGCTTTGCGACCAGAGAGAGGGTGTGCAAGTGCGTTTTGCACTGATCCGCCGGCACCAGCAGCGCAAACAGCAGGTCGACCGGCTGGTTGTCTACCGCGTCGAAGGCGATAGGCTGGTCCAGGCTGATAAACACGCCGACCGCGCGCAGCGTGTCCTCTTCCAGCTTGCCGTGCGGGATCGCGATACCGTTGCCGATACCGGTGCTGCCCATGCGCTCACGGGTCAGGATCGCCTCAAACAGGGTTTGATGCGGCAGATTAAGCTGCTTCGCTGCCAGCTCGCTGATAATCTCCAGCGCGCGTTTTTTACTCTGGCAGTGTACGCCGCTGCGCGTGCAGTCCGGCGTCAGCACGGTGCTCAGTTCCAGTATCAGATCGTTGTTCATTATCGTTTCACTTGCGAGTTCACAGAGCCGCGGCGTGGCCGCGGCGCTTGCACAGATGGCAAAACGGGGCGGTAAATCCGCCCCATCCAGACCGCCCTGAGCGCGCGGGGCGCGCTGCAAGCGTGAAGGTTAGTGTTTGTTCAGTTTGTCTTTATGCCGGTTAAGCTGACGGGCGAGCTTGTCGACCAGCCCGTCAAGCGCCGCATACATATCTTCCGCTTCCGACGTGGCGTGCAGCTCGCCGCCGTTGACGTGTAAGGTCGCGTCCGCAACCTGAGTGACCCTTTCCACTTTCAGAACAATATAAACCTGATTGATGCGATCGAAATAGTGTTCCAGTTTGGCAAATTTGTTGTTGATGAACTCACGCAGCGGTTCGGTGACTTCAACGTTTTGCCCAGTGATATTTAGCTGCATAGGTCTTCCTTCTCATTTCTGTCAAACCAGCTGTTTCCGCTGGTTCGATGGCGGGATAGATAAAGACTCGCGATATTTAGCGACGGTACGGCGCGCCACCATAATGCCCTGTTCAGACAACATGGAGGTGAGCTTGCTGTCGCTCAAGGGTTTAGCGGGATTCTCCGCCGAGATTAATTTTTTCACCAGCGCCCGAATCGCCGTGGAGGAGGCTTCGCCGCCGCCTTCGGTGTTGACGTGGCTGGAGAAAAAATATTTAAGTTCGAAGATGCCGCGCGGGCTGTGCAGATATTTTTGCGTGGTCACGCGCGAGATAGTGGATTCATGCATATCCACCGCCTGCGCGATATCCGCCAGCACCATCGGACGCATAAACTCTTCGCCCTGCTCGAAAAAGGCCTGCTGCTGCTCGACGATGCAGCGCGTCACCTTCAGCAGCGTATCGTTGCGGCTTTCGAGGCTTTTGATCAGCCAGCGCGCCTCCTGCAGGTTGCTGCGGATAAACTGGCTGTCGCTGTCGTTGCGCGCGGCACCGCCCATCGCGGCATAGTGCTGATTGATGCGCAGACGCGGCACGCTGTCGCTATTCAGCTCTACCGTCCAGCGCTTGCCGACCTTGCGCACCAGCACGTCGGGGATGACATATTCCGGCTCGCCGGTCTGCACCGACTGACCGGGGCGCGGATCCAGCGACTGGATCAGCTGCATCGCCTCTTTCAGCACCTCTTCTTTAAAGCGGGTGACGCGCATCAGGCTGCGGAAATCGTGGTTGGCCAGCAGATCGAGATGTTCGCTGACAATCAGGCGCGCCTCGGCCAGCATCGGCGTGGCCGGAGCGAACTGGGAGAGCTGCACCAGCAGGCAGTCGCGCAGATCGCGCGCGCCGACGCCGACCGGATCGAAACGCTGAATGCGCTTCAGCACCGCTTCGACCTCATCCAGCGCCAGCTCGTCATTGCCCATGCTGTCGAGGATCTCGTCAAGCGAAACGGTGAGATAGCCGGTATCGTCGATGGCGTCGACGATAGAGGTGGCGATGGCGCGATCGGTGTCGGTGAATGGCGTCAGATCCACCTGCCACATCAGGTAATCCTGCAGCGACTGGGTGGTTTCGCCCTGATAGACCGGCAGCTCGTCATCCTGATAGTCGGTGCCGGTGCCGGAAGGGGTGCCTGCGGTATACATCTCGTCCCAGGTGGCGTCGAGCGGCAGGTCGTCCGGCATCTCTTTCTGTTCCAGCGCCTCGCGCGTGTCCAGCACCTCATCTTCCTGATAGTCGCGGCTGTCGATCTCTTCGTGCACGTCAGCCTGCTCCAGCAGGGGATTGCTCTCCAGCGCCAGCTGCAGCTCCTGCTGAAGCTCAAGCGTAGAGAGCTGCAGCAGTCGGATGGCCTGCTGCAGCTGTGGAGTCATCGCCAGCTGTTGGCTGAACCTGAGTTGCAAACCTTGCTTCATATTCAGGACGGGATTTCCTAAGCAAACATCGTATTAACGACACCTTATCAGAGTCTGAACTCTTCGCCCAAATAAACCCGTTTAACCTGCTCATCTGCAAGTATTTCATTTGGCGTGCCGTGGGCGATCAGGTGCCCCTGGCTAACGATATAGGCGCGTTCGCACACCGCCAGGGTTTCACGAACGTTGTGGTCGGTGATCAGCACGCCGAGGCCGCTGTCGCGCAGATGCTCGATGATCTTTTTGATGTCGATAACCGAGATGGGATCGACGCCGGCAAACGGCTCATCCAGCAGAATAAATTTCGGATTGGCGGCCAGCGCACGGGCGATTTCGACGCGGCGGCGCTCGCCGCCCGATAGCGCCTGGCCCATGCTGTCGCGCAGATGGGCAATATGAAACTCATCCATCAGCTCGTTGGCGCGATCCTGACGCTGCTCCTCGGTGAGGTCGTCACGGATTTGCAGCACCGCCATCAGGTTGTCGTAAACGCTCAGACGGCGGAAAATCGACGCTTCCTGCGGCAGATAGCCGATGCCACGACGCGCGCGCGCGTGCAGCGGCAGGATGCTGATGTCGTCGTCGTCAATGACGATGCGGCCCGCGTCGCGCGGCACGATGCCGACGACCATGTAGAAGGTGGTGGTCTTACCCGCGCCGTTGGGGCCCAGCAGGCCGACGATCTCGCCGGACTTCACCTGCAGGCTGACGTCTTCCACCACGCGACGGCCCTTATAGGCCTTCGCCAGGTTTTCTGCGATTAGTGTGGCCATAGCGATCAGTTACTCTTTTTCGGGCTGTTAGCGTTTTTGTCCTGCAGCTGCGACGGCACCAGCACGGTGGTGACGCGCTTGCTCTGACCCTGGCTGTAGGCCTGCATTTTCTGCTCTTTAACCAGATAGGTGATGCGGTCGCCTTTGATATTGCTGTCCTGCTGTTCGATGTAGGCGTTGCCGGTCAGCTCGACGAAATCTTTCGCCAGCTCGTAGTGCAGTTTGGCCGCGTGGCCCTGCACCGGCTTGCCGCTGTCCTGCATCTGGTAGAAGGTGGCCGGGTTGCCCCAGGCATCAACGATGGTTTTATTGCTGTCGCCGCCGGGACGCGTAACCACCACTTTATCGGCGGTGATTTTAATGGTGCCCTGGGTGACGATGACGTTGCCGGTAAAGGTCGCCACATTGCCTTGCAGGTCCAGCGCCTGGTTTTCAGAGTCGATGTTGACCGGTTTGTCCGAGTCGCCGGTCACCGCCAGCGCGGGCAGACTGGCCGCCAGCAGCGCGCCGACCAGGAAAAACTTAAGGCTGTTATTGTGCATTTTGGATTTCATAATAAGTTTTGACCTTTTCAATCAACTCGGCGTTTTTCGTCCGTAAATTTCCACGCATTTTCATGCCGGTAGAGTTAAAACCGCGCCCGAACAGCGTGACCTGGTCGTCGGACGTCACGTCCTGAGAGACGAGATTGACCTGCGCATTGTCCGTTTTGATGCGCTGCAGCTGGGAATCCTGCGTCAGCGTATTCACTTCCACATGACCATACAGATAAAGCATACGATCTTTAGTGAGTTTGGCTTTATCCGCGCGCACCGACCAGGTCGGCACCTTGTTTTCGTCGTAGGTGGTCATCACCGGCTTGTCGAACCAGCTCACCTCGTCCGCGGCGAAATAGGTCACTTTGTCCGACACCAGTTTGTACGCCAGCGCCCCTTGCGGGTTGTAGACCACGGTATTCGAATTCGCGCTGGTATAGGTCGGCTCCTGATCGCTGGCGGCGACCGGCGCGCTCGCGTCATCCTGGCTGGTCAGGTTCCAGCCGATCAGCACCAGCGCGATCAAGGCCAGGATCAGCGTTATCCAACGCCTGCTTCTACTCATACTGATAGCCCTTTGGCATCCTCAAATTTGTTCTGCGCCATTAAAATCAGGTCGCACACTTCGCGCACCGCGCCGCGTCCGCCCGCGATGCGCGTGACGTAACGGGCGCGCGGCAGCAGCACAGGATGCGCATCGGCGACGGCGACGCTCAGCCCCACTCTGGCCATGACCGGCCAGTCGATCAGATCGTCGCCGATATAGGCGACCTGCTCATCGGAAAGCGACAGTTTATCCAGAAGTTCGCGATAGGCCAAAAGCTTATCGGACTGTCCCTGATAAAGATGGCGAATGCCCAGGGTTTTGCAGCGATCTTCCATCAGACGCGCATTGCGGCCGGTAATGATCGCCACCTCGATATCTGAGGTTAGCAAACAGCGGATGCCGTAGCCGTCGCGCACGTTAAAGGCCTTCAGCTCTTCGCCATTGTTGCCCATGTAGATCACGCCGTCCGACATTACGCCGTCGACGTCGCAAATCAGCAGGCGGATCTGGCTGGCGCGCGCCATGACCTCCGCGCTAACGGGTCCGTAGCAGGTTTCCACCAGTGAAGTATTTAGCGACATGTTCGTTTCCTGTTCAGACTACGCCGGCGCGCAGCATGTCATGCATATGTACCACACCGAGCAGACGATCGTCATCGGCCACCAGCAGCGCGGTAATGTTTTTGTTTTGCATCAGGTTCAGCGCGTCGACCGCCAGCATATTGGGGCGCACCCGAATGCCGCCGCGCGTCATCACTTCCGAAATGGTGGCATGCTGGAAATCGATGCCCATATCGAAGATGCGGCGCAGGTCGCCGTCGGTAAAAATCCCTTCGATCTTCATCAGATCGTCGACAATCACCGTCAGCCCTAAATTTTTGCGCGTGATCTCCAGCAGCGCGTCGCGCAGCGAGGCGTCGCGCGTCACGTGCGGCATCTCGTCGCCGCTGTGCATAATGTCGCTGACGTGCAGCAGCAGCTTGCGTCCCAGCGCGCCGCCCGGATGCGACAGCGCGAAATCCTCGGCGGTAAAGCCGCGCGCCTCAAGCAGCGCCACCGCCAGCGCATCACCCATCACCAGCGTCGCGGTGGTGCTGCTGGTCGGTGCCAGCCCGAGCGGGCAGGCTTCCTGCGGCACCTTCACGCACAGGTGCACGTCGGCGACGCGGCCCATGGCGCTGTCGGGACGGCTGGTCAGACAGATAAGCGGCACATGCTGCCGCTTTAGCACCGGGATCAGCGCCAGAATCTCGTTGGATTCGCCGCTGTTAGAGATGGCGAGCACCACGTCGTTGCCGCCGACCATGCCGAGATCGCCGTGGCTGGCTTCGCCGGGATGCACAAAAAATGCCGGCGTGCCGGTGCTGGCAAAGGTGGCGGCCATCTTCTTGCCGATATGGCCCGATTTGCCCATCCCCATCACCACCACTTTGCCCTGACAGCGATAGATCATCTCGCAGGCGCGGGTGAAGTCGTCGTTAATATACTGGTCCAGCTGTTCGAGACCTTCACGCTCAATGCGCAGTACCGCTTTTCCCGCCGCTTGAAAGTCGAAATTCGCGATTGAAAGCTGAGTTGACATGGCAAATCGGTCCTTTGTTATCCGTCGATGAAAGCGGGCTGGATCCACAACAGGGCGCCCCAGACGATGAAACCACAGAGTAAAAGCGTTCCTGCACGGCGGCCGATACGGCGGCTGCGCTGCAGGCAGAGCAGGGCGAACAGGGCGCTGACGCCGAGCATCACCCAGTAATCGCGCGCGAAGGCGTGTTCGTCTACGCTGCCGGGATTCATCAGCGCCGGCAGGCCCAGCACGATAGCGATATTATAAATATTGGCACCAATCAGATTGCCGATGGCGATATCGTCTTCGCCTTTCAGCGCACCGGCGATCACCGTCGCCAGCTCCGGCAGGCTGGTGCCGACCGCGATCAGCGTGGCACCCATCACCAGCTCGCTGACGCCGAAATAGTCGGCGAAGGCGGTGGCGTTGTCGATCACCATACGCGTCGCCATCGGCAAAATAATCAGCGCGACCGCCAGCCAGAGAAACGCCACCGTGTTGCCGCTCTCTTCGCGCGGCAGCTCTGCAAGCTGTTCGCGCGTCAGGGTGTCGCTATTGTCGCGCTCGGCGCGGCGCGCGAAGCGGATCGCCACCAGCAAATAGAGGATGGCGATGGCGATCAGGCCGACACCGTCGAGACGGCTCAGGTAGTTATCGAACAGCATCAGGCCGCTGAGAAGTGAGACCAGCAGCATCAGCGGCAGTTCGCGCCGCACCAGATTGGAGTGTATGTTCAGGGGATGCAGCAGCGCCGCGCCGCCGAGGATCAAGAGAATATTGGTGATGTTGGAGCCGAGCGCCGTGCCGACCGCCAGATCCATCTGGCCATGCTGCGCCGCTGAAAACGAGAGGATCATCTCCGGCAGCGAGGTGCCGATGCTTACCACCGTCATGCCGATAATCAGCGGCGGGATCCCGAAGGATCGGCACAGTATCGCGGCGCTAAACACCAGGCGATCGGCGCCGTAAGCCAGTAAAATCAAACCAACGATCAGCAGGGCAGAGGCTACGAACATGAAAAATCCTTGGATGAAATGCGTTGCCGCCACGTCTTGTACGGCAGGTTTCAGGTTCTGTCATCACAAACAGGCGCTGATTTTGACCGTCTGAGCGGCAAAAGTAAATTTTATGCCCGCTTTAGCCAAATCAAGGCGGTAAGTTTCTGTAAAGCTATCGTGCACTGGCGCGTTACAGGCTACCATCGTAGGCTTTATAACGCCCGATCCACAGAAGAGGTAATAATGGACCAACAGGAAACGAACCTGGTTGAGGTTCGTGGCGTCAGTTTTTCACGCGGCGATCGTGCGATTTTCGACGATATTTCGCTGACGGTGCCGAAGGGAAAAGTCACGGCCATTATGGGACCGTCGGGCATTGGTAAAACCACGCTGCTGCGTCTGATCGGCGGCCAGCTGCAACCCGATCGCGGCGAGATCTGGTTTCGCGGCGAAAACATCCCCCGACTGTCGCGCGCGAAACTCTACGAGACGCGCAAAAAAATGAGCATGCTGTTTCAGTCGGGCGCGCTTTTTACCGATCTGACTGTTTATGAAAACGTCGCCTGGCCGCTGCGGGAGCACACCCGGCTGCCTGCGGCGCTGCTGCACAGCACGGTGATGATGAAGCTGGAGGCGGTCGGCTTACGCGGCGCGGCGCAGCTGAAGCCGGCGGAGCTCTCCGGCGGTATGGCGCGGCGCGCGGCGCTGGCGCGCGCCATCGCGCTCGAGCCGGAGCTGATCATGTTCGATGAGCCTTTCGTCGGCCAGGATCCCATCACTATGGGTGTGCTGGTGAAGCTGATCGATGAGCTGAACCATTCGCTGGGCCTCACCTGCATCGTGGTGTCGCACGATGTGCCGGAAGTACTCAGCATCGCCGACAGAGCGTATATTGTGGCCGGGCAAAAAATCATTGCTCAGGGCAGCACGCCGCAGCTGCGGGAAAACCCCGATCCGCGCGTGCGTCAGTTTTTGGATGGGATTGCGGACGGCCCTGTTCCGTTCCGGTTTGCCGCCGGAGACTATCTTGCCGATCTTACCGGCTCAGGGAGAGTGTAAACTCATGTTGTTAAAGGCGCTGGCGTCAACAGGACGTCGCGGAATCAATACCTGCTCCACCTTCGGGCGGGCAGGGTTAATGCTGTTTCACGCGCTGGTAGGCAAACCTGCCTTTCGAAAACACGCGCCGCTGCTGATCAGGCAACTCTACAGCGTCGGCGTCCTGTCGCTGTTGATTATCGTGGTCTCCGGGCTGTTTATCGGCATGGTGCTGGGGCTGCAAGGCTATCTGGTGCTGACCACCTATAGCGCGGAAACCAGTCTCGGCATGCTGGTGGCGCTGTCGCTGCTGCGCGAGCTGGGACCGGTGGTAACGGCGCTGCTGTTTGCCGGGCGCGCCGGATCGGCGCTGACGGCGGAGATCGGGCTGATGAAGGCGACCGAACAGCTCTCCAGCATGGAGATGATGGCGGTGGATCCGCTACGCCGCGTGGTGTCGCCGCGTTTCTGGGCGGGCTTTATCAGCATGCCGCTGCTGGCGCTGATCTTTACCGCCGTCGGCATCGCGGGCGGCGCGCTGGTCGGCGTGAGCTGGAAAGGCATCGATCCCGGCTTCTTCTGGTCGGCGATGCAAAACGCGGTCGATTTTCGCACCGACGTGATCAACTGCCTGATTAAAAGCGCCGTTTTTGCCGTGACGGTCACCTGGATCGCCCTGTTTAACGGTTACGACGCGATTCCGACCTCTGAAGGGATCAGCCGCGCGACGACGCGCACCGTGGTGCACGCCTCGCTGGCGGTGCTCGGTCTGGATTTTGTGCTGACAGCACTGATGTTTGGGAACTAATGCAATGCAAAGCAAAAAAAGCGAAATTTGGGTTGGCGTGTTTATGCTGCTGGCGCTGGTGGCGATGCTGTTTCTCTGCCTGCGCGTGGCGGATCTTAAGTCGCTCGGCACGCAGCCGACCTGGCAGCTCTATGCCACCTTCGATAATATTGGCGGCCTGAAAGTCAGCTCGCCGGTGAAGATCGGCGGCGTGGTAATTGGCCGCGTCACCGATATCTCTCTCGAACCGAAAACCCTGCTGCCGCGCGTAACGATGGCGATCAGCGACGAGTACGCCGATAAAATTTCCGACACCAGTTCGCTGGCGATCCGCACGCAGGGCTTACTCGGCGAGCAATTTTTAGCGTTGAATCTAGGCTTTGACGATCCCGAGCTGGGCTCGGCGATGTTGAAAGACGGCGACACGCTCCGCGATACCAAGTCGGCTATCGTGCTGGAAGACCTGATCGGTCAGTTCCTGTATAAGAGCGGCGGCGACAACAAAGACGGCACGAATAACAAGGATCCGCAGGGTGCCGACAGCGCGCCTGCGGCCCCGGCCCAACCCTGAGAGGTAAAAAACGATGTTCAAACGTTTCCTGATGATTGCCATGCTGGCGGTCGCGCCGCTGGCTGCGGCGAACGCCGCCGATCAAACTAATCCCTATAAGCTGATGGACGAAGCGGCGGCGAAAACCTTTACGCGCCTGAAAAACGAGCAGCCGAAAATCAAGCAGAACCCTAACTATCTGCGCGACGTGGTGCGCCAGGAGCTGCTGCCCTATGTGCAGATCAAGTACGCCGGCGCCTTAGTGCTGGGCCGCTACTACCGTGAAGCGACGCCGGCGCAGCGCGAGGCCTATTTCAGCGCCTTTGGCGACTACCTGGCGCAGGCTTACGGTCAGGCGCTGGCGCTCTATCACGGCCAGACCTACCAGATCCAGCCTGAACAGCCGCTGGGCGACGCGAAAATCGTCGCGATTCGCGTCACCATCGTCGATCCCAACGGCCGTCCGCCGGTTCGCCTCGATTTCCAGTGGCGCAAGAACAGCCAGAGCGGCAACTGGCAGGCCTATGACATGGTGGCGGAAGGCGTCAGCATGATCACCACCAAACAGAACGAGTGGAGCGATCTGCTGCGCACCAAAGGCATCGACGGCCTGACCGCCCAGCTTAAAACCTACGCGGCACAGCCGATTACGCTGGATAAACAGTAACGATGCATGAGTCATTACGCTGGCAGCGTGACGCCAGCACGCTGTCGCTGTACGGCGAACTGAACCGCGATACGCTGCTGGCGCTCTGGCAGCAGCGCGAGACGCTAATCGACAAGGCGGAGATTATCGACGTCTCTGGCCTGGCGCGCGTCGATTCCGCCGGTCTGGCGCTGCTGGTGCACCTGCGGGAAATCGCGCGTGCGCAGGGCGTTACGCCGCGCTTTAGCGGCATCAGCGAGAAATTGCAGTCGCTGATCACCCTCTACAATCTGCAGCAGATTATTGTTTCTGCGGATAAAAGCGCCTGATTGTTTTTCGCATCCGTTAAGCCCCTGTTTTCCGCAGGGGCTTTTGCATGTTTAAGAGTCCGGCGCTTTCCTCTAAGATGTCACCCTTTATTATTCCAAATGAAGTAATGAGCAATGGAAAACAGTGAAATTCAGGCCGTGCTGATGAAGGCACTGCCGCTGGACGAAGTCCACGTAATGAGCAACGACGGCAGCCACTTTCAGGTGATCGCCGTGGGTGAAATGTTTGGCGAGCTGAGCCGCGTGAAAAAACAGCAGGCTGTTTATGCGCCGCTGATGGAATATATCGCCGACAACCGCATTCATGCCGTCTCTATCAAAACCTACACCCCTGCTGAATGGGCGCGCGACCGTAAACTCAACGGTTTTTAAGCCCGCCTCAGGGGCGCTCGCCGCTGGCGAGCCCCATCCGTCTTTAGCTAATTGAGAGCCGTGTTAATGGACAAATTTCGTGTGCAAGGCCCCACCCGTTTAAGCGGTGAAGTGACCATTTCCGGGGCGAAAAACGCCGCGCTGCCGATTCTGTTTGCTGCGTTGCTGGCCGAAGAGCCGGTCGAGATCCAGAACGTGCCGAAGCTGCGTGATATCGATACCACGATGAAGCTGCTGAGCCAGCTGGGTGCGAAGGTCGAGCGCAACGGCTCCGTACACGTCGACGCCAGCCAGGTCGACATCTTCTGCGCGCCGTACGATCTGGTGAAAACCATGCGCGCTTCTATCTGGGCGCTGGGGCCGCTGGTGGCGCGCTTTGGGCAGGGACAGGTTTCGCTGCCGGGCGGCTGCGCCATCGGCGCGCGTCCGGTGGATCTACATATTGCGGGCCTGGAGCAGCTGGGCGCGGAGATCAAGCTGGAAGAGGGCTACGTCAAAGCCTCTGTCGACGGTCGTCTGAAAGGCGCGCATATCGTGATGGATAAAGTGAGCGTCGGCGCGACGGTCACCATCATGAGCGCGGCGACGCTGGCCACCGGCGTCACCATCATCGAGAACGCGGCGCGCGAGCCGGAGATTGTCGATACCGCCAACTTCCTGATCGCGCTCGGCGCGAAGATCAGCGGCGCAGGCAGCGACAAAATCACTATCGAAGGCGTTGAGCGTCTGGGCGGCGGCGTCTATCGCGTGCTGCCGGACCGTATCGAAACCGGCACCTTCCTGGTGGCGGCGGCGATCTCAGGCGGCAAAGTGCTGTGCCGCAATACCCAGCCGGACACGCTGGACGCCGTGCTGGCGAAGCTGCGCGACGCGGGCGCCGATATCGAAACCGGCGACGACTGGATCAGCCTGGATATGCACGGCAAGCGTCCGAAGGCGGTCAACGTGCGCACCGCGCCGCATCCTGGCTTCCCGACGGACATGCAGGCGCAGTTCACGCTGCTCAACCTGGTTGCCGAAGGCACGGGCGTGATCACCGAAACTATTTTCGAAAACCGTTTTATGCACATCCCGGAGCTGATCCGTATGGGCGCGCATGCGGAGATCGAGAGCAACACCGCGATTTGTCACGGCGTGGAAACGCTTTCTGGCGCGCAGGTGATGGCGACCGATTTACGCGCGTCAGCGAGCCTGGTGCTGGCGGGCTGCATCGCGGAAGGCACGACGCTGGTGGACCGCATCTATCATATCGATCGCGGCTATGAGCATATCGAAGACAAGCTGAAGGCGATGGGCGCGCAGATTGAGCGCGTCAGCGGCGAATAAGCGTCGACGTTAAGCCGTTAACATGAAACCAGCCGCTTTTGCGCGGCTGGTTTTTTTTCGCCTGGTAGAGACTCAGACGCTGGCGGGATCCTGCTCGATCGTTTCCGGCTTCGCCAGCGATCGAATGCGCTTTTTACGATCCAGCAGCCGATGCGTGTGTGGATCGTAGTAGCGGCTTGGCCAGATCTCGGCGGGGTGGACGTCGATCGCGTCGGCGATAATCCACTCGCCTTTCGGCCACGGACGTGAAAGGGCGTTAGCCAGCGTCGAGGAGCTTAATCCCGCCTGGCGCGACAGCGCCGCCAGCGTCGTGCCGCGTCTGCGCAGCGCGGCGATCACATCGGCGGGATGCCAGTCTTCAATCCTTTTTTGCATATCGCATTCTCCTTGTTCCTGGGGTGAAATGTTTCCCTTGCAGCCGGGAACCTTGCTGGTTTCTCTTATCTGGAAACTTATGGAAATTTATAACAGAAAGTTTCCATCTGCTTCCAGTAATTTTTGGCTCAGCCAGGAGAAGTGCGCGCCACTACGCAAAAGCGCGGCAACAGATAAGAGACATTTCGGGAAAAAGTGAAGCGGGCAGGGAAAAGCGGAGCTGCGCAGGGCGCTCCGCCTGGGGATCAGAAGTCGCGCTGCACCGACATATGCGCCAGCGATTCGAGCGCGCTGCGCCAGGGCGATTCCGGCAGGGCGCTGAGGGCGGCGATCGCTTTGTCCGCTTCCTGCTCGGCGCGCTTGCGCGTCCACTCCAGCGAGCCGCACTGCTGCATCGCGGCAAGTACCGGCTCAAGCAGGTGACGGCCGTTGCCCTGTTCGATCGCTTCGCGGATCATTTTCGTCTGCTCCGGCGTGCCGTTGTGCATCGCATGCAGCAGCGGCAGCGTCGGTTTGCCTTCGCTCAGGTCGTCGCCGGTATTTTTGCCTAGCGTGGTGCCGTCGGCGCTGTAGTCGAGCAGATCGTCAATCAGCTGGAACGCGGTGCCGAGAAAGCGCCCGTAATCCTGCATCGCTTTTTCCTGCGCCGGCGTTGCCTCCGCGAGAATGGCGGAAGCCTGCGACGCCGCCTCGAACAGACGCGCGGTTTTGCTGTAAATCACCCGCATGTAGTTCTCTTCGGTGATGTCGGGATCGTTAACGTTCATCAGCTGCAGCACTTCGCCTTCGGCGATCACGTTCACCGCTTCCGACATCAGCGCCAGGATGCGCAGCGAGCCCATGCTGGTCATCATCTGGAACGCGCGGGTGTAGATAAAATCGCCGACCAGCACGCTGGCTGCGTTGCCGAACGCCGCGTTCGCCGTCGCTTTGCCGCGACGCATATCGGATTCATCCACCACGTCGTCATGCAGCAGCGTGGCGGTGTGGATAAATTCGATCAGCGCCGCGTTCGTCACGTGCAGGTCGCCCTGATAGCCCAGCGCGCGCGCAGAGAGCACGGCGATCATCGGACGGATGCGTTTGCCGCCGCCGCTGATAATGTAATAGCCAAGCTGATTGATCAGCGAGACCTCGGAATTCAGCTGGTCGAGGATGGTCTGGTTGACGGCCGCCATATCCTGCGCGGTTAATTCATTAATTTGTTCTAAGTTCATTCGTCTGTTCAGCTTTGACTCGTTTCAACGGCTTATGGTACGTGCTTTAACCAGCCTGAGTTCAGGTAATCTGTTACTGATTGTACTTGAATTTTCCGGATGAGAAACGTTTGCGATCGGCCTGTGTTTTTTTTCTGCAAGAGAGTGCAAAGTGCACTTGTCTTCTGCTGGAGATTTGCGTAGAATTCGCGCCCTATTGTGAATATTTATCGCGCCGCCTGATGAACGAAAGGCATGCGCAGAAGCGGAGTTTTATATGTACGCGGTTTTCCAAAGTGGTGGTAAACAACACCGAGTAAGCGAAGGTCAGACCGTTCGCCTGGAAAAGCTGGACATCGCAACCGGTGAAACCATTGAGTTTGACCAGGTGCTGATGATCGCAAATGGCGAAGACGTGAAAATCGGCGCGCCACTGGTTTCAGGCGGCGTGATCAAAGCTGAAATCGTTGCGCACGGTCGTGGCGAGAAAGTTAAGATCGTTAAGTTTCGTCGTCGTAAGCACTACCGTAAGCAGGCTGGCCACCGTCAGTGGTTCACTGATGTGAAAATCACTGGCATCAGCGCTTAAGAGGAGATCTGACAAATGGCACATAAAAAGGCTGGTGGCTCGACTCGTAACGGTCGTGACTCCAATGCAAAACGTCTGGGTGTAAAACGTTTCGGTGGCGAATCTGTTCTGGCAGGTAGCATCATCGTTCGTCAGCGTGGTACTAAGTTCCACGCCGGTAACAACGTAGGCTGTGGTCGTGACCACACCCTGTTCGCTACCGCAGACGGCAAAGTAAAATTCGAAGTGAAAGGTCCGAACAACCGTAAATACATCAGCATCGTTGCTGAGTAAGGTTGTCGTGACGCAGACAGCGACTGTCTGAACGCACGAATAAAAGCCCCGCAGCCATTGCGGGGCTTTTTACATTCTGCGACCTGTCGCTCTGTATTGCTGTACACTTTATGTACGCCTGATGTAAATCAGTCCTGATTTATCCGCCGCCGGTCAGCGCAGACAGACCCTGGCGGACCCGTCCGCCGCGCTGCGACAGCGTGCGGACGATTGTGTGACGGAGAAAGAAAATGAAGTTTGTTGATGAAGCGACAATCCTGGTGGTTGCCGGCGATGGCGGCAATGGCTGCGTCAGCTTCCGCCGTGAAAAATATATTCCGAAAGGCGGCCCGGACGGCGGCGACGGCGGCGACGGCGGCGACGTCTATCTGGTTGCCGACGAGAACCTGAACACCCTGATTGACTATCGCTTTGAGAAATCCTTCCGCGCCGAACGCGGGCAGAACGGCCAGAGCCGCGACTGCACCGGCAAGCGCGGTCAGGACATTATCGTCAAGGTGCCGGTTGGCACGCGCGTGATCGATCAGGGCACCGGCGAAACGCTGGGCGACATGACGCGTCACGAGCAGAAGCTGATGGTCGCCAAAGGCGGCTGGCACGGCCTGGGCAACACGCGCTTTAAATCCTCAGTCAACCGTACCCCGCGTCAGAAAACCATGGGTACGCCGGGCGAGAAGCGCGATTTGCAGCTGGAGCTGATGCTGCTGGCGGACGTCGGCATGCTCGGCCTGCCGAACGCCGGTAAATCGACCTTTATCCGCGCCGTCTCGGCCGCCAAGCCGAAAGTGGCGGACTATCCGTTTACCACCCTGGTGCCAAGCCTGGGCGTGGTGCGCATGGACAGCGAGCAGAGCTTTGTGGTCGCCGATATTCCGGGGCTGATTGAAGGCGCCGCCGACGGCGCTGGCCTCGGCATTCGCTTCCTGAAGCACCTTGAGCGCTGCCGCGTGCTGCTGCACCTTATCGACATCGCGCCGATCGACGAGTCCGATCCGGTGGAAAACGCGCGCATTATTCTCGGCGAGCTGGAGAAGTACAGCGACAAGCTGTTCAACAAGCCGCGCTGGCTGGTGTTCAATAAAATCGACGTGATCGGCGAAGAAGAAGCGCAAATTCGCGCCAAAGCGGTTGCCGAGGCGCTGGGCTGGGAAGACAAATATTACCTGATCTCCGCGGCAAGCCGTCAGGGCGTGCAGGATCTCTGCTGGGACGTGATGAGCTTCATCAACGCCAACCCGAAAGAGGCGGAAGAAGAAGAGAAGAAACCCGAAAAAGTCGAGTTCATGTGGGATGATTACCACCGTGAAGCGATGGAAAGCGTGGTGGAAGAAGAAGACGAAGAGTGGGATGACGACTGGGACGAAGATGACGACGAAGGCGTCGAAATCATCTACCAGCGTTAATGCCAGAGAAAAGGGACAGCGAAAGCTGTCCCTTTTTCATTACCCCAGCACCGCCACCGTCAGGCGCGACGAGCAGCAGAGCTGGCCGCGCGCGTTGCGGATCTCAATCTGCCACACCTGATTGCGCGAGCCGATATGCAGCGGACGGCAGATGCCGCGCACTTCGCCGCTGGAGACCGAGCGGTGGTGGCTGGCGTTGACCTCAATGCCGACCACGCTTTTGCCCTCTTCGGTGCAGAGGTAGCCGGCGATCGACCCCATCGACTCCGCCAGCACCACCGAAGCACCGCCGTGCAGCAGGCCGAAAGGCTGATGGGTGCGCGCGTCGACCGGCATCACCGCCTCCAGATAATCGTCGCCGATGGCGGTAAAGCGGATGCCGATATGCGCCACCAGCGAGTTATCGCCGATGGCGTTTAGCGCGTCGAGGTCGGTGGCGCGTTTCCAGATCGCCATCGGTCAGGCTCCCAGCGTCGCGCCGCCGTCTACCACGATATCCTGCAGCACCACATGGCTGGCGAGATCCGAGGCGAGGAACAGCACGTTATGGGCGATCTCCTGCGGCGTGGCGATTTTACGCAGCGGGATCCCCAGCTTGTACTGATCCGGGAAGCCGTCGATCATCTCCTGCTCGGCGGTTGGCGTATGCCACAGGCTGCGCTGCATCTCGGTGTCGGTCGAGCCGGGCGAGACGATGTTACAGCGCACGCCGTAGGGCGCCATTTCCAGGCCGACCGTCAGGGCGAGGCTGCGCAGCGCGGCTTTCGACGCGCCGTACGCGGACATGCCGATACGCGGCGCGTGCGCCGAGTTCGAGGCGATAGTGACGATGGCGCCCGCGCGCTGCTGGCGGAACACCGGCAGCGTCTGCTGGTACATGTTGAAGGCGCCGCCGACGTTGACCGCCAGGCAGGCCTGGAAATCCGCAACGGAAATCTCGTCGGTGGCGCCGATGCGCAAAATGCCCGCGCCGTTCACCAGCACGTCAAGGCGCGGCTGCTGCGCCAGCAGAGGCGCGCAGCGGCTTTTCACCTCTTCGGGATCGGCGACGTCCAGCGTATGGCAGGCGAAAGGGTAGGGATGGTCGTGAAAGCGCAGGTCGAAGCCCTGCACCTGCGCGCCCGCCGCGTGAAACGCCAGCGCGGTGTGGTAGCCGATGCCCTGGCCTGCGCCGGTCACCCAGACCTGCTTGCCGCTAAAGTCGAAAGCGTGGCTCATTGCGCAGGCTCCCGTGACAGCAGCGCCCACCAGCCGTCGATGGTGGGGTTTTTCGCCAGGCTGACAAAATCGATATCGCCGTGCACCTGACGCCAGCGCGCCGCCAGCGCCATCACGCGCACCGAGTCGAGGCCGTAGTCGATCAGGTTCTCATCATCTTCCGGCACGTCGTCATCTTCCAGCAGCGGCAGGATCAGCGCGCGCAGATCGTCTTTGCTGAGCGGCAGCGGCATCAGATCGGCGGTCATCACTACTTTGCCGCTGCGGCCGGCGGTGTAGGTCAGCGCCATCATATGCTCTTCGCGGCTGAAGTCGGCCAGCGCATCGGCCACCATAAAGGGCTGGATGTTGCGCATAAAGGCGTCGGTGGCGGTAGTCAGACAGCCAATGTGGGCGTACACGCCGGTGATGATCAGCTGATCGCGCCCCATCTCCTGCAGGATCGACTCCAGCGGCGAGCGCACGAAGGCGCTGTAACGCCACTTGGTCAGCACCTGATCGTCGGCGTCGGGCGCCAGCGCATCCACGATCTTCTGCTGATCGGGGTGTTTGTTCAGGCCGGATCCCCACATATCGTTCAGCAGCGCGCGATCTTCATCGCTCTGCTGGTTGGGCTGCGCGGTGTAGAACACCGGAATGCCCTGCGACTTGCAGTACGCGCGCAGGCGGGCGATGTTCTCCACCACCTGATTGACCAGCGGGCTGTTTTCGCCCCAGAAGTTAAGAAAATAGGCCTGCATATCGTGGATCAGCAGCGCGGCGCGCTGCGGCTCCAGCGTCCATTTCACCTTGTTGGCGGGCAGCTCGGCGGCGGCAGGCAGCGAGTATGAGGTCAGTTTTGGAATAGCCATAAAATCTCCGGAACAGGTCAGGCTTGCGCTTGTTGATCGGCAAGCTGTTGGCGCAAACGTTTCTTGTCTACTTTGCCGACTGGCGTCAGCGGCAGTTCATCCACGCAGGTAATGCGATCGGGCAGTTTATATTCGGCGACGCCCAGCTCGCGCAGATGGCGACGCAGCGCCACCGGTTTGATCGGCTGACGCGCGACGATAAAGGCACAGCTCTTTTCGCCCATCAGCTCGTCGTGCATCGACACCAGCGCCGCATGGATCACCTCGGGATGGCGCTGCAGCAGATTTTCGATCTCTTCCGCGGCAATCTTCTCGCCGCCGCGGTTGATCTGATCTTTTTCGCGGCCCTGCACGGTAATGTAGCCCCGCTCGTTAATCTCAATCAGATCCCCTGAGCAGTAGAACCCCTCGGCGTCGAAGCTGGCCGCGTTGTGCGCCGGGCTTTTATAGTAGCCGCGGAAGGTGTAAGGGCCGCGCGTCATCAGGCGGCCGATGGCGCCGGCTGGCAGCGGGTCGCCGTTTTCGTCCGCCACCCACACCTCATCGTCGGGCGAAATCGGACGGCCCTGGGTGGTAAGGATGGTTTTTTCGTCGTCGTCGAAGCGAGTGTAGTTCACCAGCCCTTCCGCCATGCCGAACACCTGCTGCAGCTGGCAGCCGATTTCGCGCTGAATGCGCGCCGCCAGGGTTTCGCCCAGCTTCGCGCCGCCGACCTGCATGCGCTGCAGCGACGTCAGCGCCTGATTGCTGCCCCACTCATTAATCGCCTGCAGCCAGAGGCTGACGGCGGGCGGCACCAGGCCGGTGTCGGTCACGCGATGCTTTTCAATCAGCGGGAAACAGTTCGTCGCGCTGGGATCCTCCGCCAGAATCACCTGGCCGCCCGCATAAAAGACGCCGAGCGCGCCAGGGGAACTCATGGCGAAGTTATGCGGCGCGGGCAGGGCGATAAGATAGCGCGTGTCGGCGCTGACCGCGCAAATCTCGTCGCTGGCGCGAATGCTGTAGTAGTAGTCGTTATGGGTGCGCGGGATCAGCTTAGGCGTGCCGGTGCTGCCGCCGGAGAGCTGGAAAAACGCCACTTCGTCGGCGGCGGTTGGCGTCGGCTGGAAGTCGCCCGCCGCTTCGGCCATCAGCGCCTCCAGGGTATTTTCCGGCTGGCTGTCGTTGCGCAGGATCACCTGACGCAGCGACGGGCAATCGGCGCACAGCGCGTCGATAAAGCCGTCGTCGGCGAACAGCGCATGGCGGCGATCGGCGATAAGCAGTGCAGGCTCGATCTGCGCGGCGTAGGCCTGCAGCTCGGTGCGCTGGTGGCTGAACAGCGCATAGACCGAGGCGACGCCCAGCTTAAACAGCGCAAAGACGGTGACGTAGAAATCAGCGACGTTGCCCAGCTGCACCAGCGCGGTGTCGCCGTTTTTCAGCCCGCGGCGCCGCAGCGCCGCAGCCAGGTTGTCGCTGCGCTGCGCCAGCTGACGGTAGCTCAGCTGCAGATCGCCTTCGATAACGGCGATGGCGTCGCTCTGTTGATGACGCGCGAGGATATCGGTCATCGGCACATCCAGCCAGTAGCCTTTCTCGCGGTAGCGCGCCGCCAGATCGTCTGGCCAGCGGTGATAGGGGATCGACATGGTATTTCCTTTATTGCAGTCCAAAAGCGCGCAGCATGGTGTCGAGTTTGACACCGGTCTCGCGCCATTCTGATTCCGGTTGCGAATCCGCCACAATGCCCGCGCCGGCAAACAGGCGCACCCGCGCGCCGTGCACGGTGCCGCAGCGGATGGTCACGACCCATTCGCCGTTGCCCTGTTCGTCGCACCAGCCGACAATGCCGCCGAACAGCTGGCGCTCAAACGGCTCCAGCGTCTGGATCAGCTGCTGGGCGCGCTGGTGCGGAAAGCCGCTCAGCGCCGGGGTCGGATGCAGCAAACAGGCGAGCGACAGCGCATTCTCACGCTCGTCGCGCGCTTCGCCGTCGATCTGCGTCGCCAGATGCCACAGCGTGGCGGTGTTGAGCAGCGAGGGCGTGGCGGGCACCGAAAGCAGGCGGCTGCGCGGCTGCAGCACATCGCGCATCGCGTCGGTCACCAGCTTGTGCTCGTGACGATCTTTCGTTGACTGCATCAGGGCGTCGCCAGCGGCTTTGTCGCGCTGCGCGTCGGCGTCGCGTCGCGCGGAGCCGGCGAGCGGGCAGGAGCTGAAATCGCCTCCCTGCTTGCGCAGCATCAGTTCCGGGCTGGCGCCAACCAGCGAGCCGCCCTGTGGCAGCGGCAGATGGAAGTGATACGTATTAGGGTTTTGCGCCACGATGCGCTGCATCAGCGCGGCAATATCCACCGGCTGTTCGGTGACGATATCCATCAGGCGCGACAGCACCGCTTTATCCAGCTCGCCGCGCTGCGTGGCGGCGACGGCCTGCGCCACCATCGCGGTAAAGACGTCATGCTCCGGCACGGCGGCGCGACGACGCACCTGCGGCAGCGGCGCCTGCGCGGCTGGCAGCGCAGCCTGCAGATCGGCGCGGTTAAAGGTTTGATGCGATTCAGGGATAAACAGCGCAGCGGGCTGCGTCACGTCGAACGGGATGGCGCCGACCAGGATCGGCTGGGCGATGCCCTCTTTTTTCGCCGCCGCGAAGTGACGCCGCAGCTGCTGTTGAAACTCGCCGTCCAGCGCGTCGCCATCGGTCACCGGGGTGGTGACGGTGGTGTAGCAGCCTTGCGTAGCGATACTGCGCCACGGTGATGTGAAGATAAATCCCCGACAGAGCGCGGAGAAATCCTGGAGCAGGGGATTTCCAAACGTCAACGTTTCCACCATAATTTTCACCTATAAATGATAAGATAACTAATAATGATTATCATTTGTATTGTGGCCCTGTAACCTACGTTGATTACGCTGGAGTGTCAATAAATTCGCGGCGTTCAGCGCACGCGTCAGGCGTGATTAGGAAAATTTACGGGGCGATCTCTTACAGCAAAAGGTGGACGGAATCTTATGATTAAGCGGAGTTTTCTGACGGTTGCCGCGCTGGCGCTCGTCACGCTGCTGGCCAACCCTGACGCGCGCGCCGAGGGCGGCTGGCCGCGCACGCTGCACAGCGCCAGCGGCAGCGTTACGCTGCAGCAGGCGCCGCAGCGCATCGTCTCGACCAGCGTGACCCTGACCGGTTCGCTGCTGGCGATTGACGCGCCGGTGATCGCCAGCGGCGCAACCGCGCCAGGCAGCCGACTGGCAGACGAGCAGGGCTTTTTCCGCCAGTGGGGCGACGTCGCGAAGCGCAAACAGCTCAAGCGCCTCTATATCGGCGAGCCGAGCGCCGAAGCGGTGGCCGCCGAAGCGCCCGATCTGATTATCGTCAGCGCCACCGGCAACGACTCCGCCATCAAGCTGGTGGATCAGCTTTCGGCCATCGCGCCGACGCTGGTGGTGAACTATGACGATAAAAGCTGGCAGCAGCTGGTGACGCTGCTCGGCGAGGCGACCGGGCATGAGGCGGACGCGGCGGCGCGCGTGAAGGCGTTTGACGCGCAGGAAGCGGCGCTGAAGCAGAAAATCGCGCTGCCGCCGCAGCCGGTCTCCGCTATGGTGTTTAACGGCGGCGGCCGCGCGGTGAACCTCTGGACCAGCGAATCGGCGCAGGGCAAGCTGCTGGAGCAGCTCGGCTTTACGCTCGCCGTGCCGCCTGCGGGCCTGCAGCAGACCCACAGCATGGGCCAGCGCAAAGATATTATTCAGCTCTCCGGCGAGAATGTCGCCAGCGGCCTGAACGGCAAGACGTTCCTGCTGTTCGCCGCCGAGGATCAGACTGCGCAGCAGCTGATGCAGAACCCCTTCCTGGCGCAGACTGCGGCGGTGAAGCAGCAGCAGGTTTATGCGCTGGGCGCAGATACGTTCCGGCTCGACTACTACAGCGCCACGCATCTGCTGACGCGTCTGGAACAGCTGTTCGTTAAATCATAACGCCTCTTCCGCCAGCGCCGGTGCTGGCGGCTGATAGCGGCGTAGCCGCGCCATCGCTATCCACATCACCCCGCCCAGCAGCGCCGCGCCGAAGCCGAACAGCGCGGCGGCCTGCTGCGGCAGCAGCCAGGAACCCATTGCGCCAATCATCGCCGCGCCGATCGCATCGCCGGTGACGTTCTGCGCCGTCCACAGGCTGTTGATGCGGCCCAGCAGCGCATCGGGCGTCAGCGACTGGATCAACTGATACTGCACCAGGCTGTTTACCGCGCTGAAGTAGCCGAACGCCGCCAGGCACGCCAGCCCGAGCGCGAACTGCGGCATCAGGCTGAACAGCCCAAGCGCGAGAAAAGCGGCGATGGCGCTGCCTAAAATCAGCCGGCCGGGCTGCGGCGAGTTCGCCAGCCGTCCGCTAGTCAGCGCGCCCAGCGCCGCGCCGAGCGGCACGGCGGCGTACATCAGGCCGAGTTCGTTGAGGCTGACCTGCCAGTGCGGTGCCAGCGCCGGATAGAGCACGCGCACCGCGCTCGCCAGCGTCACCAGCGCGCCGATCAGCGCCGCCATGCCGACCAGCGGTGCGGTAAACAGAAACTGCACGCCGCTGGCGAGCGCCCGCAGCGGATGCTCGCGCGGCTGAGGCGGCGGCGGCATCAGCGGCAGCCGCAGCAGGGTTAACACGGTAAGCAGCGTGCCGAAGGCGGCGAGGCCGTAGTTCCACGCCGCGCCGCCGTGCGCCAGCACCAGACCGCCGACCGCGGGCGAGAGAATGGCGCCGAAGCGCACCGTCAGCATGGTGATGGCGCCCGCCTGCATCAGGTTTTCCCGTCCCACCAGCGCCGGCGTGGCCGCCAGCAGCGCGGTGACGCCAATTGCGCCGAAAAAGCCGTCCCACAGGCCGAGCAGGAAAACCGCGGCGACCGATGGGGTCGGCAGAGAGGCGTTGATCGCCAGCGCTACGAAGCCAAGGCTGCAGGTGGAGCGCGCAATCAGGATCAGGCGCTTGCGCTCATAGCGATCCGCCAGCACGCCGCCGGTGAGCAGCCCGACAAACATGCCCGCGCCCGCCAGGGTAACGGCCAGCCCGACCAGCGCGGGCGAGCGGGTCAGCTGCTGGATCTGCACCGGAACGGCGATCGCCAGCATGCCGAGTGCGACGATAGAGATAAAGCGGGCGATAAAGACGGCGCGAAAAGCGGGATGGGTCTTCAACAGGCTGAGATCGATCAGATGGGAGGGTTTGTTCATTTGTTCGCCTTTTGCTGCGGTTTTCCTCGTTATGGTCGAGGCGAATCATGGTAACATACAAAAATACGAGTAATAACGATAATAAGTATCATTATCAAATTGACGCGCCAGCGGCGTCAGTGAACAGTGAAGGTTCGGAACGTTATGCGCCAACTCACCGCAATAGCCGCCTCAGGGATGCTGCTGTTGCTCTTGATCGCGCTCAGCCTGATGCTCGGCGCCAAATCGATCCCCATTCATACTCTCTCTCTTGCTCTGACCAGCCACTGCGACAGCGCCGACTGCGTTATCCTGCGCGAAGCGCGTCTGCCGCGCACCCTCGCCGGCCTGCTGGCGGGCTGCGCGCTGGGACTGGCGGGCGCGCTGATGCAGAGCCTGACGCGCAATCCGCTTGCCGATCCCGGCATTCTCGGCGTCAACGCGGGCGCTGGCTTCGCCGTGGTGTTGGGTATCGCGCTGTTCGGCGCGGATTCGCCCGCTGACTGGCTCGGCTTCGCCTTCGGCGGCGCGCTGCTGGCGTCGCTGCTGGTGGCGCTGACCGGCGCGCTGGGCGGCGGCCGGGTCAATCCGGTGCGGCTGACGCTGGCGGGCGTGGCGCTGGGCGCGGTGCTGGAAGGGCTGACCTCCGGGCTCTCTCTGCTTAATCCTGATATTTACGATCATCTGCGCTTCTGGCACAGCGGCTCGCTCGATATCCGCAGCTTTGCCGTGCTGCGCGCCACCTGGCCGGCGGTGGCAGTCGGCGCGCTGATCGCGCTGCTGCTGTCGCGCGCGCTTAACAGCCTGAGCATGGGCGGCGATCTGGCAACGGCGCTCGGCACGCGCGTGGCGCGCACCCAGCTGCTGGGGCTGCTGGCTATCGCCCTGTTAAGCGGTGCCGCCACCGCCGCCGTTGGTCCCATCGCGTTTGTCGGGCTGATGACGCCCCATCTGGCGCGCTGGCTGTGGGGCAACGATCACCGCTGGATGCTGCCGGGCACGCTGCTGATCACCCCTTGCCTGCTACTGGCGGCCGATATTCTGGGGCGGGTGATGGTGCCCGGCGAGCTGCGCGTGTCGGTGGTCACCGCGCTGCTCGGCGCGCCGATGCTGATTGTGCTGGTGCGTCGCAAACTGGGGAGAGGGCAGATATGAGCCGGGCGACGATGCAGGCCATCTGGCTGCTGGCGGCCTGCGCGCTGCTGGCGTTTTTCGGCGTGACGCGCGGCGCGCTGCCGGTTTCGGGCGCGCAGCTGTGGCAGTTATTCACCGGCGAGGCGGCGCGCAACGTGCAGCTGATCGTGCTGGAGTGGCGGCTGCCGCGCGTGGCGATGGCGCTGCTGATTGGCGCGGCGCTGGGCGTCAGCGGCGCGATTTTTCAGTCGCTGCTGCGCAACCCGCTCGGCAGTCCCGATATTCTCGGCTTTAATACCGGCGCCTACAGCGGCGTGCTGGTGGCGCTGGTGCTGTTTCATCAGAACAGCGAAATCGTGACGCTGGCGGCGCTGCTGGGCGGCGTGCTCACCGCGGGCGTGGTTTACCTGTTTGCCTGGCGCAACGGCGTAGAGACCTTTCGGCTGATTATCGTCGGCATTAGCGTGCGCGCGCTGCTGATGGCGCTCAACGGCTGGCTGATTATCAGCGCCTCGCTGGAGGCGGCGCTCAGCGCGGGGCTATGGAGCGCCGGCTCGCTGAACGGCATCACCTGGGCAAAAGCGGTGCCGGTGATCGCGGTGCTGCTGGCGGCGCTGCTGCTTACCGCGCTGCTGGCGCGACGTATGCGGCTGATGGAGATGGGCGACGACACCGCCTGCGCGCTGGGCGTGCCGGTGGAGCGCAGTCGCCTGTGGCTGATGCTGATCGGCGTGGTGCTGACCGCCGCCTCGACCGCGCTGGCCGGGCCGATTTCGTTCGTCGCGCTGCTGGCGCCGCAGATCGCCCGTCGCCTGTGCGGCGGCATCAAAGGCGCGCTGCCGCTGGCGGCGCTGTGCGGCGCGCTGCTGCTGCTGGCGGCGGACTACGCGGCGCAGCATCTTTTCCTGCCTTACCAGCTGCCGGTCGGCGTGATTACCGTCAGCCTCGGCGGCCTATATCTGATTGCTCTACTGGTTCGGGAGGCGCGACGCCAATGAGAGAGAAGAGTGCACGCCTGCAGGGCGACGCGCTGACGCTGGGCTACGAGAAAAAAATCGTGGCGGAGGCGCTGTCGGTGACCATTCCAGACGGCGAACTGACGGTGATTATCGGCCCCAACGCCTGCGGCAAGTCGACGCTGCTGCGCGCGCTGAGCCGGCTGGCGCCGCCGCTGAAAGGGCAGGTGCTGCTCGACGGCGAGGCGATTTCGCGTCTCTCCACCAAAGAGGTGGCGCGGCGTCTCGGGCTGCTGCCGCAAAGTTCGCAGGCGCCGTCGGGCATCAGCGTCAGCGAGCTGGTGGCGCGCGGCCGCTATCCGCATCAGCCGCTGTTTGGCCGCTGGCGCGATGAGGATGAGGCGGCGGTGCAGCAGGCGATGCAGGCGACCGGCGTGGCGGATATCGCCGCGCAGCCGGTGGATCAGCTTTCCGGCGGTCAGCGCCAGCGCGTCTGGATCGCCATGGTGCTGGCACAGCAGACGCCGCTGCTGCTGCTGGACGAGCCCACCACCTGGCTCGATATCACCCACCAGATCGAGCTGCTGGAGCTGATGCAGGATCTCAATCAGCAGCATCACCGCACGCTGGTGGTGGTGCTGCACGATCTGAATCAGGCGTGCCGCTACGCCACCCACCTGATTGCGATGCGCAGCGGCCAGATTGTCGCCGAGGGCAGGCCGTCCGAGATCGTCACGCCGGAATTGATTGAGGCGGTCTACGGGCTGCGCTGCATTATCGTCGAGGATCCGGTGGCGCATACGCCGATGATTGTGCCGCTGGGACGCGGGCGCAACTGAGGAGCTAGTGCGTATAAAGGAGCGGGTCGTCGGGTCCGAAGAGCAACGCGTTCCGTGCCCACCCCTTTCAGACCTCTACGCGCTGCATTAGCGTCAGTTGCGACGGCGCAGATTTGATGAACAAGCGCAGCGATTCGCTGATCGGCAAAGAGAGACATCATAAAGGCAACCAGGAGCACTCGAGTAGATACAATGTTGATACAGGTTTGATTGCAGAGTAGACTCTCTTCGACAACAGAAGTGGCTGCAGCAGACGAAGAAGCAGCGGCAACTTGTTAAACCGGAGTACTAAAGATGCGACAGACAATCAAACGTTGGGGCAATAGCCCAGCGGTGCGCATTCCCGCACACATGATGGCCTTGATGAACATGGACATAAACGAAGAAGTCGAGGTCACTGTTCAGACGGATTCTAATAACGTGCAGTGTCTGGTCATTCAACCCGTGCGCCAGGTCACGCTCGAGATGCTCATGAGCCAGGTAACCCCTGAAAACATTCATGGCGAAACAGACTTCGGAGACCCACAAGGCCAGGAGGTTTGGTAATGCAATCTGTTCCTGACGCCGGCGATATTCTCTGGCTCGATTTCACTCCTCAGGCCGGGCATGAGCAAGCTGGCCGCAGGCCGGCGCTGGTCATGAGCCCGGCGATTTACAACCGCATTGGCATGATGGTTTGCGTTCCGCTCACTACCAGGATCAAAGGTAACCCGTTTGAAGTGCCCATCGCCGGCGCACCCGCAAATGTTGCCCTGGCGGACCAGGTTCGTAACCTCGACTGGAAAGCGCGCAACGCGGCGCCGAAGGGCCGCGCTACCCCGCAAGAGCTTGAAGCGGTCCGCGTTAAAGCACGTCTGCTGATCGGCTGATTCACCGCAGCCTCCCCAGGGTGTGGGTGACCACGCCAAAGCACAGCGTCTCACCTCCCTGCGGCTCCTTAGCCTACATCGCCAACTGATGCCCCGGCATATCCATATCTTCCAGACATGGCACCGGATGTGTATTCAGGACGTCAGTCAAATCTTGCCAGCAATTGCTGCAATTGCGGCCCGATCTGCTCGAACATGCGCGGCGAGATAATCTCGACGTGGGCGCACGCCAGCGGCCGCACCTCCAGCTCGCCGACATAGGGCGCCCAGGCGCGGCGCGCGTCCTGTCCCGGCTGCTGCGTCTCGGTGGCGAGGAACAGCGTGGCGCGGCCGCTGAAGCGCGCGCTGCGCGCCGTCGCCAGCAGCCGAACCGAGCTGGCGTAGTTGGCCTCGATCGCATCGAACATCGCCTCCAGCCCTTCGCCCGCCTGCTGACGCTGCGCGGCGACAAACTGCTCGCGCTCGCGGTTTACCTCCTCCAGCACCGCCGGATCGAGCTGATTCTTGCCGCGCTTCTCGTCCCAGTTCTGCGTTTCCGGCGGCCAGGTGTCGAGCAGGCCGAGGAATGCTACCTCTTCACCCAGCGCCTCCAGCCGCGCAGCGATGCCCTGCGCCAGGGTGCCGCCCAGCGAATAGCCGAGGAAATAGTAGGGGCCGTGCGGCTGCTGCTGGCGCAGCGTGGCGAGATGCGCGTCGCACACCTCATCAAGATGCGCCGCCTGACTGAGCGGGCCGCTGGCGTCGGGTGACTGAATGCCGATAATGGACCAGCGCGCGTCGAGATAGCGCTGCAGAATGCTGAACTGCCAGGCGAAGCCCGACGCCGGATGGAAGCAGAACAGCGTCGGCCCGCTGCCGCGACGCAGCGGCAGCACCGGCTCGAAGCCGGCGGTTTGCGCCGCCTGCGCATCGCTCAGCAGCGCCGCCAGCTTCTCTACCGTCGAGGCGACCATGATCTGACCGACGGAAACCGGCTGCTTCAGCGCGCGCCGCAGCTGCGCCGCCAGCCGCATCGCCAGCAGCGAGTGGCCGCCGAGGGCGAAGAAATCCTCCTGCGCGCCGACGCTGTCGCGTTCCAGCAGCGCGGCGAAGGCATCTGCCAGGTGCGTCTCCAGACCCGGCAGCGGCGCGCGGCTCGCGTCGCCCGCGCGGCTTTGCGGCAGCGGCAGCGCTTTGCGGTCCAGCTTGCCGTTGCTGCTGAGCGGCAGCGCCTCCAGCGCGACGATCGCCACCGGCACCATATGCGCGGGCAGCTGCTGCGCCAGCGCGGCGCGCATCGCCTCGGCGTCGATAGGCCGATCCGCCACCACATAGCCGACCAGCTGACGCGCGTCGCCCTGCTGCGCGCCGGCATTGCCCAGCACCACCGCATGGGTTACCGCCTGCTGCACGCCCGGCAGCGCCGCCAGCGCATGGTCGATTTCGTTCAGCTCGATACGCTGGCCGCGGATTTTCAGCTGATCGTCGCTGCGGCCCAGATATTCCACCGCGCCGTTCGCCAGCCAGCGCGCCACGTCGCCGGTGCGGTACATGCGCGTGCCGTTGCCGTAGGGATCGGCGACAAAACGGCTGGCGGTAAGGTCAGGGCGATCGAGATAGCCGTGCGCCAGCTGCACGCCGGTGAGATAGAGATCGCCCGCGACGCCTGGCGGAACCGGCTGCAGACGCGCGTCGAGGATGCGCAGGCCGGTGTTCCAGACCGGGAAGCCGATCGGCACGCTGGCGCCTTCCACAGCCGCCAGCTCCGGGCCGAAGGCGGGATAATAGCTGACGTCCACCGCCGCTTCGGTCGGGCCGTAGAGATTATGCAGCGGCGTCTGCGTCAGCACCTCCCACTGGCGCGACAGATCCGCCGGCAACGCCTCGCCGCTGCAGAAGACGCGACGCAGGCTGGCGCAGCGCGCCACCGCCTCCCTGTCCTGCAGCGAGGCGACAAACGCCGCCAGCATCGAGGGAACAAAGTGGGTAGTGGTGACGCGATAGCGCGCAAAAAGCTGCTGTAGCGCGTCGGGATCGCGGTGCGCCTCCGGCGGCGCCATCACCAGCTGCGCGCCCGTCAGCAGCGGCCAGAAAAATTCCCACACTGAGACGTCGAAGCTGCTGGGGGTCTTCTGTAACACCACATCTGTGGCGTCGAGCGGATAGCTCGCCTGCATCCACAGCAGGCGGTTGACGATTGCCTCATGGCCGACCAGCACGCCTTTCGGCCGACCGGTCGAGCCGGAGGTATAAATGATATAGGCGCCATCCTGCGGGCGCGGCGCCTGGCTCAGCGCGCGTTCCGCCGCCGCAGGCAGCAGCGCGTCATAGAACAGCGGCTCGACCGGCGCCAGCGCGGCAAAGCGCGTCGCCAGCTCGCGGCAGGTGATCAGGGTTTTCGGCGCGGCGTCCTCCAGCATCATCTGCAGGCGATCGTCGGGATAGCCGGTATCGAGCGGCAGATAGGCCGCGCCAACGCTGACGATCGCCTGCAGCGCCAGCGAAAGAAAGACCGCGCGCGGCAGCGCCACGGCGACGATATCGCCGCGCTGCACGCCGCTGGCAATCAGCTGCTGCGCCAGCGCCTCGACCTGCTGACGCATCTCGCGGTAGCTGAGCTGATGGCGATCGTCCGCCAGCGCGGGGGCGTCCGGCGTGCGCTGCGCCTGCGCCTGCAGCAGGCTGCTCAGCGTGGCCGCCGGCAGCGCCTTAGCGGTCTGGTTGATCGCAGCCAGCTGCAGATGCTCCGCCTCGGTCAGCAGATCCAGTTCGCCGCAGGGGCGATCCGGCTGCGCCGCCAGCTGCCGCAGCAGCAGATCGAAACGGCTGGCGTGCCGCGCCAGCGTCTCTCGCTGATAGCGCTCAGCGTTGGCCAGCAGCTCCAGCGTTAGCTCGCCCTGTTCGCTGATATAGATGGCGATCTCGAGGTCGCGCACCGGCCCCGACGCCAGTTGGTGCGTGATGCCCTCCACGCCGTTAAAGTCGAGCTGATAGTCGAACATCTTCAGGTTGATCACCGGGCCGTAGAGCGGATCGCCGTCGCCGAGGCGGCCTGCGTCGCGCTGCACCTGCTCGGCGTCGAAGCGCTGATGACGGCGCATCTTTTTCACCTCGGCGGCCAGCTGCTGCGCCAGCGCGCTGAGCGGCTGGTCGGGACGGTAGCGCACCGCCATCGGCAGCACGTTAATCACCGGTCCGGTGGCGCAGAGCGCCGCCGAGCCGATGCGGCGCATAAAAATAAAGCCGGCGGCGAAATCGTTCTGGCCGCTGAGGCGCGCCAGCCAGAGCGCTACCAGCGCAAAGGCGGCGTCGGCCGCGCTGACCGCCATCTGCTGCGCCAGCGTCTGGAAAAGATCACGGTCCAGCGAAACGCTGTGGCGCAGCAGCGCGGTGCTGGCGGGCTGTCCGGCCAGCGGCAGCGGCGAAAGCGAGGCGGGCGGCGGCAGCTGCGCACTCTTTTCGCGCCAGAAGTCGCGGTCCCGCTGCCAGCTCGGCGACGCCTGATAGCGCTGATACTCCTCTACCACCTCGCTAAATGGGGTAAACGGCGTCGGTTCCGGCGTCTCGCCGCGCAGCCACGCGCTGTAAATATTGGCGATGCGGCGCGTCAGGGCGGTGAAGCTGAAGCCGTCCACCACCAGGTGATGATAGCGCTGATACCAGAACCAGCGCTGCTCGCCGAGGCGCATCAGCTGGTGATGCCAGAGCGGCGCGCCGCTCAGCACGCGCAGATCGCCGGACATATCGGCGCGCATACGCGCGCGCGCCGCGGCGTCGGGATCGGCCTCCTGACGCAGATCGACGATCTCAGGCAGCGTAAAACGCTGCGGCGCCAGCCACTGCACCGCTTCGCCCTCGTGCTCGCCGAACGCCATATTCAGCGTATCAGCCTCCTGCATCCCGGCGACGATCGCCTTGCTCAGCAGCGCGCCGTCCAGCACGCCGCGCAGCTCGACAAAGTGGGCAACCGCGTAGGCGTTGGTCTGCTGCGACAGCTGATCGGCCATCCAGATGCCGGGCTGCGCCGCCACCAGCGGCAATATTTTCTGATCGGTATCAAGGGAATTCATCAGCATCTCAGACATGGTCGCTCCGGTTCGCGGTGGAATGAGCCGGGCGAATATCGCGCCAGTTCGCATTGAGCCAGCTCAGGCACGCCGTCTGCGGCTGCGGGCCGAAGACGCTGCGCCAGCCGGCGGGCAGGGCGCGAAACGCGGGCCAGAGGCTGTACTGCTGCTGCGCATTCTGCAGCACGAAACAATCCTGCTGCGGATCGTCGAAGGGATTAGGTTGCATATCGGTCTCCTGCCCGCAACAGTCGGGCTAGCCAGGCGATTTAAAGAAGATGTTGCCACATTGCTTTCAGTCCGTTGAGCAGGCCGCCGCGCCAGCAGAGCGCGTCGTGACCGCCGTCGACCGGATGGAAAATGACCTGATGTCCTGCGGCGGACAGGTCCTGTTGGAGTTGTTGGTTTGCTTTAAAAATCAGGTGTTCGCGGTGTCCCGCCTCCAGATAGAAACGCGACGACGCGTGACAGTAGTCGCCCTGTTGCAGCTGCTGGATCAGCCTGCCGTTGGGCTCGCCGCGCGCAGGCCACCAGAACGAGCCGGAAAGGCTGATGGCGCCGCCGAACGTCTGCGGCCAGTTGAGCACGGCGTACGTCGACGCCAGCCCGCCAAAGCTCTGGCCGCTGACCAGCGTCTCGGCGGCGCTGACGCGGTGCGGCGCCCAGCCCTGCAGCTGCGGCAGCAGCTCCTCCTGCAGCGCCAGCCAGAAGTCGGGATTACAGGGCAGCTCGCGGCTGCGGTGTTCGCGATCGATGATATCGATCATCACGTAGACCGCCGGCGGCAGTTCGCCGGCGTCGGTGAGCTGCTGTAGCGGCCAGGCGATCGGCATGCTATTGGCCCAGAACTGGCCGTCCAGCAGCAGCGCCAGCGGACGCTCGCTCGGCTGCACCTCGCCGGTGGCGTAGATCCAGACCGAGCGGCGATTGCCGAGGCGCGCGCTCTGCCAGATATGGTGCTGAAGCGGCAGCGTCGGCGCGCGACCGCTGTCGACTGCTTCCCAGACGCGCTGATCGGGCGCGTCGGGCAGGTGCAGCGGCGACACGCGCATGCCGCGTCCGCCTGACCAGCCGCGCAGCGGATTAAGCGGATCCTGTTGCGCGGTGGGGAATTTCTGGCTCCACCAGGCGCGCAGCGTCGCCATATCCGCTTCGCCGTCGAAGTCGACAGGATCGCTGTCAGGCATCAGGCAATAGCTGCCGCGCCAGCTGGCGGGCAGCCGGGTGCGCCAGAACCAGACGTCGGTGCCGGGGATATGATCGAAGCTTTGAGGCGCGGCGCGCTGATGATGATCGGTAACGCCGGTGATATTGATCCAGACGCGGCGGGTGGACGAGGTGGTTTCGCTTCCCTGCGGATCGCGCCAGAAGAAGGTGACGTCGCATGCGCCGTCGCGGGCGGGTTCAATCAGGGGCAGGCCCTGCTGCTGTAAAGTCTGCCACCAGGCGTCACTGCCGGTTTCATTCGTTAACCACGTCATAAATGCACTATTTACTGGACCCGATGCGCGCAGCGTTGCGCAGATGTTATGAATAATACTATTGATAATTATTTGCATTTGCAATAGGGTGTTTCCCGCTCCGACACCAGGAGCGCGCGCGTTCCGCCAGCCTCATCAGCCTGTGTTGTCAGGCGGATGTTCCGCGAAGGAGGGCCTGGGTGCGGCTGGAATGCTTGCTTGCAGAGAATGACTCTTTCACCGGCGCGCCTGCAGGAGACATCTGGTTTCCGCCGGCAATCCAGGAACATAAAAAATGCCTAAATTATCCCGTTTGTCATTAGCCATTCTGATTGAACTCGGCCTTGCCGCCACCAGCGTGCAGGCTGCCGACACCAGCACCTCTTCTACTTCGCACGACGACACGCTGGTGGTGAGCGCCGCGCAGCAGAACCTGCAGGCGCCGGGCGTCTCCACCATTACCGCGGACGAGATCAAAAAGCGTCCCCCTGCGCGCGACGTGTCGGAAATTATCCGCACCATGCCGGGCGTCAACCTGACCGGCAACTCCACCAGCGGCCAGCGCGGCAACAACCGTCAGATTGATATTCGCGGCATGGGGCCGGAGAACACCCTGATTCTGGTGGACGGCATGCCGGTCTCCAGCCGCAACTCGGTGCGTCTCGGCTGGCGCGGCGAGCGCGATACGCGCGGCGATACCAACTGGGTGCCGCCGGAGATGATCGAGCGCATCGACGTCATTCGCGGCCCGGCGGCGGTGCGCTACGGCAACGGCGCGGCAGGCGGCGTGGTGAATATCATCACCAAAAAATATGATGACCAGCAGTGGCACGGCTCGTGGAACGCCTACTACAACGTGCCGGAGCACAAAGACGAAGGAGCGACACGCCGCACCAACTTCAGCCTGGAAGGGCCGCTGGGCGACGACGTCAGCTTCCGCCTCTACGGCAACCTGGCGAAAACCCAGGCGGACGCCTACGACATCAATGAAGGTCACGCGGCGGAGCGCACCGGCAGCTACGCCGGCAGCTATCCGGCGGGCCGCGAAGGGGTGGTGAATAAAGACATCAACGCCATGCTGCGCTGGGCGTTCGCGCCGATGCAGGCGCTGGAGTTCCAGGCGGGCTACAGCCGCCAGGGCAACCTCTACTCCGGCGACACCCAGAACACCAACACCAGCGCGCTGGTGAAAAGCCTCTACGGCAAAGAGACCAACCGCCTCTATCGCCAGAATTTCGCCGTGAAGTGGACCGGCGCCTGGGACAACGGCATCAGCACCAATACCTATGCGCGCTATGAAAATACGCGCAACTCACGCATCAACGAAGGGCTGGCCGGCGGCACCGAAGGCATCTTCTCCAACAGCGGCTTCAATACCATCCAGCTGGACGACGTGCTGCTGCACAGCGAGATCAGCGTGCCGTTCGAACTGCTGGTGAGTCAGACCGCGACCTTCGGCACCGAGTGGAACCAGCAGCGCATGAAGGATCCCTCGTCGACCACGCAGGCCGCCTCGAACGGCTCGGTGCCGGGCATCTCCAGCTCTGGCCGCAGCCCCTATTCGCAGGCGGAAATCTTCTCGCTGTTCGCCGAAGACAATATGGAGCTGACCGACAGCACCATGCTGACGCCGAGCCTGCGCTTTGATCACCACTCTATCGTCGGCGATAACTGGAGCCCGTCGCTTAACCTCTCGCAGGGCTTAGGTGACGACTTCACGCTGAAGATGGGTATCGGCCGCGCCTATAAAGCGCCGAGCCTCTACCAGACCAACCCTAACTATCTGCTCTACAGCAACGGACAGGGCTGCGCTGCCAGCACCGGCGCCTGTTATCTGCAGGGCAATAAAGATCTGAAAGCGGAAAACAGCATCAATAAAGAGATTGGGCTGGAGTGGAAGCATGAAGGCTATCAGGCGGGTCTGACCTGGTTCCGCAACGACTATCGCAACAAGATCGAGGCGGGCTATGCGCCGTCCGGCAAAGCGTCAAACGGCACCACCGACATTTATAAGTGGGAGAACGTGCCGAAAGCGGTGGTGGAAGGGCTGGAAGGCACGGTGAATATTCCGGTGACGGAGAGCATCGCGTGGAACAACAACTTCACCTATATGCTGCAGAGCAAGAATAAAGAGACCGGCGATCGCCTGTCGATTATTCCCGACTATACGCTGAACTCCACGCTGAGCTGGCAAGCAACCCAGGATCTGTCGCTGCAAACCACGCTCACCTGGTACGGCAAGCAGGTGCCGAAGAAGTATGACTACAAAGGCAATGCGGTCACCGGCAGCGCCACCGAAGAGGTCAGCCCTTACTCGGTAGTCGGCATGAGCGGCACCTATGACGTGAATAAGTACGCCAGCGTGACGGTCGGCATCGACAACCTGTTCGATAAGCGCCACTTCCGTCAGGGCAACGCCCAGACCACCGGCAACGCCACCACCAATTCTTACCTGTATGGCGCGGGCGCGAATACCTACAACGAATCAGGCCGGACTTACTACGTCAGCCTGAACACGCAGTTCTAATCAGTTAAGCCGCAACGGCAGCACGCAGCGGGCGATAAGCCCGCTGCGATCGCTGCGATTGATGAGCTTCAGCTCGCCATAGTGCATCTGCAGGATGCGCAGCACGATATTCAGCCCCAGCCCGCTGCCGCCGTAGCGCTGATCGCGCCGGCGAAACGCTTTGGTTAGCTCCTCCGCCGCATCGGGATCGATGCCGGGTCCTTCGTCCATCACGCTCAGTATGATATTGCCGTCGCGCGCTTCCAGCGTAATGGTAATCTCGCTCTCCGCTGGGCTGTAGCGCGAGGCATTCTCCAGCAGATTGCGCAGCAGCAGACGCAGCAGCACCGGCTCGCCCTGGCTCGGCGCCACTTCTGACGCTGGCCAGCGCAGCCGCTGCTGGCGCTGATCGGCCAGCTCGCGCATTTCCGGCTGCAGCGGCTGCAGAATGTCCGCCTGCCAGTGAATCGGCTGCGCATGGCCGCTGGCTAACGCCTGGCTGGCGCGCGCCAGCATCAGCAGTTGTTCCACGGTGTGCATCAGCTGATCGATGCGCGCCACCAGCATCTCGCTGTGCGGCACCCCTTGCTGCTGCAGCAGTTCAAGATGCAGGCGCAGGCCGGCGAGGGGAGTGCGCAGCTCATGGGCAGCGTCTGCGGTGAAGAGCCGTTCCTGCTGTAAGGTATGATCGAGGCGCGCCAGCAGCTGGTTGATCGCGCCAGTGACCGCCACCACCTCTTCCATATCGGAGTGAATGGCGAGCGGCGTCAGGTTATCGGCGGAGCGCTGCGCCAGGCTGGTCTGCAGGGCGCGCAGCGGACGCACGATCCAGCTAATCGCCCAGAAGGAGAGCACCAGCGTCAGGCCGACCATCACCACAGAGGGCAGCAGCAGCGAGGCGATGGCTTCGCGGATCTCATTTTCGACGCGATCGTTGCGCGCCTTCGCCGAGAGGGTTTCGTTGACAAGGAAGCTGATCTGCTCGCGGCTTTCGTGCCACAGCCAGAAGGCGCTCATGATCTGACAGGTGAGCAGGATCAGCGCCAGCATAATCAGCAGGCGCTGACGCATGCTGTTCATTCGCGGTTCTCCAGCCGATAGCCGACGCCGCGCACGGTTTTGATACGATCTTTGCCCAGCTTGCGGCGCAGATTGTGGATATGCACCTCCAGCGTGTTGGAGCCGGTGTCGTCCTGCCAGCTGTAGAGATCCTGCTGCAGGGTTTCGCGGTGCACGTTCTGTCCGACGCGCATCAGCAGCCGCGTCAGCAGCGCGAACTCTTTGGGCGTCACGTCGAGCGGCTGGTTCTCCAGCAATACCTGCTGGGAAGAGAGATTGAGCGTCAAATCGCCCTGCTGCAGCAGATTATCGCTGCGGCCCTGATAGCGGCGGATCAGCGCGCGCACCCGCGCCTGCAGCTCCGCCAGCGCCAGCGGCTTGATCAAATAGTCGTCGGCGCCGGCGTCAAGCCCCTCAACGCGATCGTCAAGCGCGTCGCGCGCGGTGAGGATCAAGACCGGCAGATCGACGCCGGATCGCCGCCACTGACGCAGCAGATCGCTGCCGTCGCGATCCGGCAGGCCGAGATCCAGCACGATAAGGCTGTACTGCGCGCTGTGCAGCAGCGCATCCGCCTCGGCGGCGCTGGCGGCGCCGTCAACGGCGTAGCCCTGGCTGCTCAGCGCCTGCGTCAGGCCCGCCTGCAGCAATACATCATCCTCAACGATCAATATTTTCATGCGCTAGTTATTCTGGTAGATATCCCGATAGAGTCGGCTCTCGAAGCGCACCAGCGGAACGCGTCGCGTGCGCTGATCCTGCGGCGGCACCGCGTAGCCCGACAGGAACTGCACAAAGGCGACGCGCGCGCCGCTGGCGGTGGTGATAAAGCCGGCCAGGTTATAAACGCCCTGCAGCGAGCCGGTTTTCGCCGAGACTTTGCCGTCGACGCCCGCCTCATGCAGACCGCCGCGATAGAGCAGCGTGCCGTCATGGCCCGCCAGCGGCAGCATAGAGATATAGTCCAGCGTCGCGTCGTTCTTCGCGATGTACTGCAGCACCTGCATCATGGTGTCCGGCGCGATGAGATCGTGGCGCGACAGACCCGAACCATCCACCTGAATACTGTTGCCTAAATCCACGTTGGCTTTCTCGCGCAGGATGCGACGAATGGCGTCCGATCCGGCGCGGAAAGTGCCCGGCACGTTGAAGTAGTGGTGTCCGATGGTGCGGAATACCGTGTCGGCGATCATGTTGTCCGACTTTTTCAGCATAGTATGCAACAGAGAATGCAGCGGCGCGGATTGCGTCGAGGCCAGCACGGTGCCCGGCGAGGTCACCTGCGTCTGGCGCACCAGATGGCCGCTGTAGTCGATCTCGGCCTGGCGCAGCTCCTGCTTGAGGATCTCTCCCGCCCAGGCGGCGTCATCCTGCACGGCGAACGCCAGCGGCAGCGGCTCCGCGCGCTGGCGCATGCAGCCGGTGAGCGTGTAGCGGTTGAGTTCACCCGGCACCACGTCCAGCTCGCAGTATTGCCCTTCGCCGCTGTTGCGGCCGAGGGTGCGCACCTGGCTGAACATATGCGCGGGATAGTAGGAGGCGATGCGCACAAAGGCGGTGTCGCCCGGCGCACTGGCGCTGTAGAGCGAAACGGAAAAGCAGTTTTTATCGACGATGGCCGCGCCCGGCGGCGCGCTGAAGCACTGCGTCAGATCGTTCCACGGCCAGCCCGGCGCCATGTCATGGCTGGCGAACACCGAGGTGTCGATCACCAGGTTGCCTTTAATATGGGTGACGCCCTGTTTCTTCAGCGCGGCGACCATGTTGCGCAGATCCTGACGGCTCAGCGTCGGGTCGCCGGCGAAACGCGCCACCAGATCGCCGTTGAGCGTGCCGTCGCTGATGGCGCCTTTGGTTTCCAGCGTGGTCTGGAAGCGAAAGTCGCCGCCCAGCTCCAGCAGCGCCGCCAGCGCGGTGATGACCTTCATGGTGCTGGCGGGCAACGCCATCTGCTTACCGTGATAGTCGATTATCGGGGCGCTGGCGCCCACTTTCTGCACCATCAACGCCAGATTGGCACCATCTGGCAAATACTGCATGTATTCATCAACGGGCGCTGCTTGTGCCTGCAGCATAAACGCACAGGTTAGTCCGGTAACAAGTCGTGAAAATCGCATAATCTCGCGGTAACTGGCAGGTGAAGGCGTCAATACTACGTCCCGCAGCGGTAGAAAGTAAACGATGACCCACAGGGAACTCTGAGTTAAAATACGTATCAAAATGCAAAACCACTTTCTGGCCTGGAACCTTTTCCGGGTCAGGATTCTTTTATTTGCAAAACGAGGGTCAGGCCCTGCAGAACCGGTTTTTCTGTGGACACTGGTCAGGACGACGCCGTTAAAACAGGAAAGAGAGCGAGGAGCTTAAATGAATCAGATTCCGATGACGTTAAGGGGCGCCGAGAAGCTGCGCGAAGAGCTGAACGAACTGAAAACCGTGAAGCGCCCGCGCATCATCGCCTCAATCGCCGAAGCACGCGAGCACGGCGATTTGAAAGAGAATGCGGAGTATCACGCCGCGCGTGAAGAGCAGGGGTTTTGCGAAGGCCGTATCCAGGAGATCGAAGCCAAGCTTTCTAACGCGCAGGTTATCGACGTTACGGCGATGCCGAACACCGGCCGGGTAATTTTCGGCGCGACCGTGACCGTGCTGAACACCGAGACCGACGAAGAGTCGACCTATCGCATCGTGGGCGATGACGAAGCGGATTTTAAGCAAAATCTGATTTCGGTGAATTCGCCGATGGCGCGTGGCCTGGTGGGTAAAGAAGCAGATGATGTGACCATCATCAAAACCCCGGGCGGCGACGTCGAGTACGAAATTCTTAAAGTGGAATACCTTTAAGAGAGAGCTACGCTTTGAAAAGCGTTACAGCTTAATGTAAAGAATGGAAAAGGCCGCGATGCGGCCTTTTAACCCATGCGGGAGCATGGCACTTTCTTTGGCCGGTTGCCCGGCATGCGCGTTAGCGCGGCAGAGAAATCTTGCTCTCTTTAGAGGGGCGATACAGCACCAGCGTTTTACCGATCACCTGCACGTTGCTGGCTTTGGTTTCACGCACGATAGCCTCAACGATCAGCTGTTTAGTTTCACGATCTTCCGAGGCGACTTTCACCTTGATCAGTTCGTGATGTTCCAGTGCGGATTCGATTTCGGCCAGCACGCCTTCGGTCAGGCCGTTGCCGCCGATCATCACCACCGGTTTCAGTGGATGGGCGAGGCCTTTCAGGTGCTGTTTTTGTTTGGTACTTAGATTCATCGTATTTTTTGCTTACTCAGGGATTGAAAACGGTTCATTCTACCGCCATCTCGGGGTTATCACCAAATCAACGCAACCCATTGCGTGCAGGTTTATCGCTGCGATGACGATTTAGTTGAGAAAATTATGACGGGTAAAAAGCGTTCGGCCAGCTCCAGCCGCTGGTTACAGGAACACTTTAGCGATAAATATGTGCTTCAGGCACAGAAAAAAGGGTTGCGTTCGCGCGCCTGGTTTAAACTTGATGAAATACAACAGGGTGACAAGCTTTTCAAACCCGGTATGACCGTGGTAGATCTGGGGGCGGCACCGGGCGGCTGGTCACAATATGTGGTGCAGCAAATCGGCGCGTCGGGGCGCATTATCGCCTGCGACATTTTGCCTATGGATCCTATCGTCGGCGTCGATTTCCTTCAGGGCGATTTCCGTGAAGAATCGGTGATCAAAGCGCTGCTTGAACGCGTAGGCGATCAAAAAGTTCAGGTGGTCATGTCGGATATGGCGCCCAACATGAGCGGGACGCCGGCAGTGGATATTCCCCGTTCGATGTATTTGGTTGAACTGGCGCTCGAAATGTGTCGGGATATCCTGGCACCGGGCGGCAGTTTTGTAGTGAAAGTGTTTCAGGGAGATGGCTTCGATGAATACCTGCGGGAAATTCGCTCCCTGTTTACGAAAGTGAAAATTCGTAAGCCGGACGCTTCGCGATCACGTTCGCGCGAAGTGTACATTGTGGCGACAGGGCGCAAACTATAGCCCAATTGATGAAGTTGCAGCCCACCAGCCGCGATTCCATGTATGAAGGATATATAGTACCCTACGCTGTCTGTTAACACCGTTGTAATATGAGGTTAATCCCTTGAGTGACATGGCGAAAAACCTGATTCTCTGGTTAGTCATCGCGGTCGTGCTGATGTCAGTATTCCAGAGCTTTGGGCCCAGCGAGTCGAATGGCCGTAGGGTTGATTATTCAACCTTCCTGTCGGAAGTGAACCAGGATCAGGTCCGCGAGGCACGTATTAACGGGCGTGAGATTAACGTAATCAAGAAAGACAGTAATAAATACACGACCTACATTCCTGTCAATGATCCCAAGTTACTCGATAACCTGTTGACCAAAAACGTCAAAGTGGTTGGCGAACCGCCGGAAGAGCCGAGCCTGCTGGCTTCAATCTTCATCTCCTGGTTCCCAATGCTGCTGCTGATTGGCGTGTGGATCTTCTTTATGCGTCAGATGCAGGGCGGCGGCGGCAAAGGCGCGATGTCCTTTGGCAAGAGCAAGGCGCGCATGCTGACGGAAGATCAGATCAAAACCACCTTCGCTGACGTGGCAGGCTGCGACGAAGCGAAAGAGGAAGTGGGCGAGCTGGTCGAGTATCTGCGCGAACCGAGCCGTTTCCAGAAGCTGGGCGGTAAGATCCCGAAAGGCGTGCTGATGGTGGGCCCGCCAGGTACTGGTAAAACCCTGCTGGCGAAAGCCATCGCGGGCGAAGCCAAGGTGCCGTTCTTTACCATTTCCGGTTCTGACTTCGTTGAGATGTTTGTCGGCGTCGGCGCCTCTCGCGTGCGCGACATGTTCGAACAGGCGAAGAAAGCTGCGCCCTGCATCATCTTTATCGATGAGATCGACGCCGTCGGTCGTCAGCGCGGCGCCGGTTTGGGCGGCGGTCATGACGAACGTGAACAGACCCTGAACCAGATGCTGGTAGAGATGGACGGTTTCGAAGGCAATGAAGGCATTATCGTTATTGCCGCCACGAACCGCCCAGACGTTCTCGACCCGGCGCTGCTGCGTCCAGGCCGCTTTGACCGTCAGGTTGTGGTCGGTCTGCCGGACGTGCGTGGCCGTGAGCAGATCCTGAAAGTGCATATGCGCCGCGTGCCGCTGGCGACCGATATCGACGCAGGCATCATCGCGCGCGGTACGCCGGGCTTCTCCGGTGCGGATCTCGCTAACCTGGTGAACGAAGCGGCGCTGTTCGCCGCGCGCGGCAACAAGCGCGTGGTGTCGATGGTAGAGTTCGAGAAAGCGAAAGACAAAATCATGATGGGTGCGGAACGTCGCTCCATGGTGATGACGGAAGCGCAGAAAGAGTCGACTGCCTACCACGAAGCGGGCCACGCCATTATCGGTCGCCTGGTGCCGGAACACGATCCAGTGCACAAGGTAACGATTATTCCGCGCGGTCGCGCGCTGGGTGTGACCTTCTTCCTGCCGGAAGGGGATGCGATCAGCGCCAGCCGTCAGAAGCTGGAAAGCCAGATCTCGACGCTGTACGGTGGCCGTCTGGCGGAAGAGATTATCTACGGTGCGGAACACGTTTCCACCGGCGCCTCTAACGACATCAAAGTGGCCACTAACCTGGCGCGCAACATGGTGACGCAGTGGGGCTTCTCGGAAAAACTCGGTCCGTTGCTGTATGCGGAAGAAGAGGGCGAAGTGTTCCTCGGCCGTTCAGTGGCGAAAGCGAAACACATGTCCGACGAAACCGCGCGCATTATCGACCAGGAAGTGAAGCACCTGATCGACAGCAACTACCAGCGCGCCCGCCGTATTCTGGGCGAGAACATGGACATCCTTCACGCGATGAAAGACGCGCTGATGAAGTATGAAACCATCGACGCGCCGCAGATCGACGACCTGATGGCGCGCCGCGAAGTGCGTCCGCCGGCAGGCTGGGAAGATCCGGGCAGCAACTCCGACAGCAACGGCACGCCGAAGGCGCCGCGTCCTGTCGATGAGCCGCGCACCCCGAATCCTGGCAACACCATGTCAGAGCAGTTCGACAAATAACAGGGTTTTCACCCTTGCAAAAACCCCGGCTGGTCCGGGGTTTTTTACATCCGTAATCAGGTAATCAGAGGAGATTTTCCCCATGAAGTTGTACGCCCGTGATGCCCATCTCGATCTCTCGTTTCCCCATGTGATGGGTATTTTGAATGTCACGCCGGACTCCTTCTCCGATGGTGGAAAGCATAACTCGCTGGTAGAAGCGCTCACGCACACCAATGAGATGGTCAACGCAGGCGCCACCATTATCGACGTCGGCGGCGAGTCGACGCGTCCGGGCGCGGACGAGGTCAGCGTCGACGAAGAGCTGGCGCGCGTCATTCCGGTCGTCGAGGCGATTGCCCAGCGCTTTGAGGTGTGGATCTCCGTCGACACCTCAAAGGCAGAGGTGATCCGCGAGGCGGCGCGAGCGGGCGCTCACATCATTAACGATATTCGTTCGCTGTCGGAGCCTGGCGCCCTTGAAGCGGCGGCGGCGGTCGACCTGCCGGTTTGCCTGATGCATATGCAGGGCGAGCCGCGCACCATGCAGCAGGCGCCGGAGTATCAAAATGTGGTGAGCGAAGTGGACGCTTACTTCGTGGATCAGATTGCGCGCTGCGAGGCTGCCGGCATTAAAAAAGCGAATCTGCTGCTCGACCCTGGCTTCGGTTTCGGTAAGAATCTCAACCACAATTATGAGCTGCTGGCCCACCTGAGCCATTTTCACCATTTTGCGCTGCCGCTGCTGGTGGGCATGTCGCGTAAATCTATGATTGGTCAGCTGTTGAATGTCGGGCCGTCGCAGCGCCTGACCGGCAGCCTGACCTGCGCGGTGATCGCCGCCATGCAGGGCGCGCAGATCATTCGTGTACATGACGTTAAAGAGACGGTCGAGGCGATGCGCGTTGTCGAAGCGACACGGAGAGCAAAAGGATAATTAAGGCATGAGTAATCGTAAATATTTCGGTACAGATGGCATTCGCGGCAAGGTCGGCGAAGCGCCAATCACCCCTGACTTCGTACTGAAGCTGGGCTGGGCGGCGGGCAAGGTGCTGGCGCGCCACGGCTCCAGAAAGGTACTGATTGGCAAAGACACCCGTATCTCTGGTTATATGCTGGAGTCGGCGCTGGAAGCGGGCCTGGCGGCCGCAGGTCTCTCCGCCGCCTTTACCGGGCCAATGCCGACGCCGGCCATCGCCTATCTGACGCGCACTTTCCGCGCCGAAGCGGGCATCGTTATCTCCGCGTCGCACAACCCGTTTGACGACAACGGCATTAAATTTTTCTCCGCCGAGGGCACCAAGCTGCCGGACGAGGTAGAAGAGGCGATTGAGCTGGAGATGGAGAAGCCGCTGACCTGCGTCGAATCCGCCGAACTGGGCCGCGCCAGCCGCATCGTCGATGCCGCGGGCCGCTACATCGAGTTCTGCAAGGGCACCTTCCCGAGCGAGCTGAGCCTGAACGGCCTGAAAATCGTGGTCGACTGCGCCAACGGCGCCACCTATCACATCGCGCCTAACGTGCTGCGCGAACTGGGCGCCACCGTTATCGCTATCGCCACCCAGCCTGACGGCATGAATATCAACAAAGAGTGCGGCGCGACCGACCTGCGTATGCTGCAGCAGCGCGTGCTGGCGGAGAAGGCTGACCTGGGGCTGGCCTACGACGGCGACGGCGACCGTATCATGATGGTCGACCACCTCGGCGAGAAGGTCGACGGCGATCAGATCCTCTATATCATCGCGCGTGAAGGGCTGCGTCAGGGCCAGCTGCGCGGCGGCGTGGTCGGTACGCTGATGAGCAATATGGGTCTGGAGCTGGCGCTGAAGCAGCTCGGCATTCCATTTGCGCGCGCCAAAGTGGGCGACCGCTACGTGCTGGAGAAGATGCAGGAGAAGAAGTGGCGTCTCGGCGCGGAAAACTCCGGCCACGTTATCCTGCTGGATAAAACCACCACCGGCGACGGCATTGTGGCAAGTTTGCAAGTGCTCACTGCAATCGTGCGCAACCATATGAGCCTGCACGACCTGTGCAGCGGCATGAAGATGCTGCCGCAGGTGCTGGTCAACGTCCGCTTTAGCGGCGAAGGCGACCCGTTAGAAGACGACGCGGTGAAAAGCGTGACGGCGGAGGTGGAGAAAACCCTGGCGGGGCGCGGACGCGTGCTGCTGCGCAAATCGGGCACCGAGCCGCTGATCCGCGTGATGGTGGAAGGGGAAAACGAAGCCCAGGTAACCGAGCTGGCGCACCGTATTGCCGAGCAGGTGAAGGCGGTTTAAGACGCTGACGGCGGCGGTTTTTACGCCGATCCGCCGTTAAAATCATCATGATGGCGCTTTTTTCCGCAGTCAGCTGCGGCAAAGAAAATTACCCTTGCAGAGGGATGCGCCTTTGGTTAGTATTCACACCCGCTTCTGATGGGTGATGACGACACGGCCCATCTATACTGGCTGAAGCTTAACTGTGCGGTTATCGCGCAAGGAAACAGGTTGATTATGTACGAAGCTCTTTTAGTTGTTTTCCTTATTGTGGCCATCGCCCTCGTGGGTTTGATTATGCTGCAGCAAGGTAAAGGCGCTGATATGGGAGCCTCATTCGGTGCAGGCGCATCCGGCACGCTGTTCGGTTCTACGGGTTCAGGTAATTTCATGACTCGCATGACCGGCATTCTCGCCGCGCTGTTCTTCATCATCAGCCTGGTTCTGGGTAACCTGAACACCAATAAGACTTCAAAGGGAAGCGAGTGGGAAAATCTGTCTGCGCCGGCTCAGTCAACGACTCAGCCAGCACAACCGGCGGCGCCGGGTAACGATATCCCTAAATAAGTTCGTCATGCTTGCGACGCGACAGATTCAAGTCGCGGTCTGAACAGTGCCGAGGTGGTGGAATTGGTAGACACGCTACCTTGAGGTGGTAGTGCCCGATTGGGCTTACGGGTTCAAGTCCCGTCCTCGGTACCAAATCTGAGTTTTACTTGCAAAAATCGCAAGATCAGCGTAACATTCGTCACGTTTTCGGACGCGGGGTGGAGCAGCCTGGTAGCTCGTCGGGCTCATAACCCGAAGGTCGTCGGTTCAAATCCGGCCCCCGCAACCACTTTCCCTTAGAGTTCTTTTTCAAATATACTGTATGCATCGACGGGCGCATCGCAGCGAGTTTTGAAAAAAATTCTTCTGGACGGTGCCGAGCCGCATAGCGGCGTACAGGGTCCAGTCACAAAAAGCCCCGAATTTTCGGGGTTTTTTGTTATCAGGAAATCGCAACACTGGGCTATTAAGCCCTTTTTTTATGTCTTGGGGGTGGGCTTGTCCACATTAGAGCAAAAATTGACAGAGCTGGTATCGGCTCCGGTAGAAGCGCTCGGCTATGAACTGGTCGGTATTGAATTCGTTCGCGGTCGCACATCAACCCTGCGCATCTATATTGATAGTGAAGATGGCATCAATGTCGATGATTGCGCGGATGTCAGCCACCAGGTAAGCGCGGTGCTGGATGTGGAAGATCCCATCACCGTGGCTTACAACCTTGAAGTCTCCTCACCGGGACTGGATCGCCCGATGTTTACCGCAGAACACTACGTGCGGTATACCGGCGAAGAAGTCAGTCTGGTCCTGCGCATGGCGGTACAGAACCGCCGCAAGTGGCAGGGCATCATCAAGTCGGTTGACGGCGAGATGGTGACGGTGACCGTTGAGGGTAAAGATGAGGTGTTCGCGCTGAGCAATATTCAGAAAGCGAACCTGGTCCCCCACTTTTAAAAGTCCGGATTGAGGCTAACCAGGATGAACAAAGAGATCTTAGCTGTTGTAGAAGCCGTTTCTAACGAAAAAGCCCTGCCGCGTGAGAAAATCTTCGAAGCGCTGGAGAGCGCGCTGGCAACTGCAACCAAGAAGAAGTACGAGCAAGAGATTGACGTTCGCGTCAGCATCGACCGTAAAAGCGGCGACTTCGATACGTTCCGTCGTTGGGAAATCGTAGAAGAAGTGACGCAGCCGACGCGCGAGATCACGCTGGAAGCAGCCCGCTTCGAGGATGAAGCGTTCAATCTGGGCGACTACGTCGAGGATCAGATCGAATCGGTCACCTTTGACCGCATCACCACCCAGACCGCGAAACAGGTTATCGTCCAGAAAGTGCGCGAAGCTGAGCGCGCGATGGTGGTCGATCAGTTCCGCCAGCACGAAGGCGAAATCATCACCGGCGTGGTGAAGAAAGTAAACCGCGACAATATCACCCTGGATCTCGGCAGCAACGCCGAAGCGGTGATTTTGCGTGAAGATATGCTGCCGCGTGAGAATTTCCGCCCGGGCGACCGTATTCGCGGCGTGCTGTACGCCGTTCGTCCGGAAGCGCGCGGCGCGCAGCTGTTCGTGACTCGCTCGAAGCCGGAAATGCTGATCGAACTGTTCCGCATTGAGGTGCCGGAAATCGGCGAAGAAGTCATCGAGATTAAAGCGGCGGCTCGCGATCCGGGCTCACGCGCTAAAATCGCGGTGAAAACCAACGACAAACGCATCGATCCGGTCGGCGCCTGCGTCGGCATGCGCGGCGCGCGCGTGCAGGCCGTTTCCAGCGAGCTGGGCGGCGAGCGTATCGATATCGTGCTGTGGGACGACAACCCGGCGCAGTTTGTAATTAACGCCATGGCCCCGGCCGACGTGGCGTCGATTGTGGTTGACGAAGATAACCACACTATGGATATCGCTGTTGAAGCCGGCAATCTGGCTCAGGCGATCGGCCGTAACGGCCAAAACGTGCGTCTGGCTTCACAGCTGAGCGGCTGGGAGCTGAACGTGATGACCGTCGATGATCTGCAGGCGAAACACCAGGCCGAAGCGCATGCTGCTATCGATATGTTTACTAAACATCTCGACATCGACGAAGAGTTCGCCACCGTACTGGTGGAAGAGGGCTTCTCTTCGCTGGAAGAGCTGGCATACGTGCCGATCAACGAGCTGCTGGACGTTGATGGTCTGGACGAAGAGACCGTAGAAGCCCTGCGTGAACGAGCCAAAAATGCGTTAACCACCCTGGCGCTGGCGAAAGAAGAGAGCCGTGGTAATCAGGAGCCTGCTGAGGATCTTCTGAATCTCGACGGCCTGGATCGTACGCTGGCGTACCGCCTGGCGGCGAAAGGCGTTTGCACGCTGGAAGATCTCGCCGAGCAAGGTGTCGACGACCTGACGGATATTGAAGGGCTGAATGATGAGCAAGCCGGCGCGCTGATTATGGCCGCGCGAAATATCTGCTGGTTCGGCGATGACGCGTAATAACAGGAAGGAACAGCATGACAGATGTAACCGTAAAATCGCTGGCCGCAGAGATTCAGACCCCGGTCGATCGCCTGGTTCAGCAATTCGCTGACGCAGGGATCCGCAAGTCGGAGAACGACGCGGTCACGCAGCAAGAGAAAGAAACTTTACTGTCTCACCTCAATCGCGAGCATGGTCAGACCGGCTCAAGCAAGTTAACATTGCAGCGTAAGACACGCAGTACCTTGAATATCCCAGGCACCGGGGGTAAAAGTAAATCGGTGCAAATCGAAGTCCGCAAAAAGCGCACCTATGTAAAAGGTGATGCGGAAGCTGAACAGGCAGAAGCAGAAGCCCAGGCTCAGCGTGAAGCGGAAGAAAAGGCGCAACGCGAGGCGGAAGAACAAGCCCGTCGCGAAGCTGAAGAAAAAGCGCAACGTGATGCCGAAGAGAAAGCCAAGCGCGAAGCCGCTGAAAAGGCGAAGCGTGAAGCAGCGGAAAAAGAAAAAGTGACGAATCATCAAACCGACGATATGACCAAGGCTGCGCAGTCCGACAAAGCCCGTCGCGAAGCGGAAGCGGCTGAACTGAAGCGTAAAGCGGAAGAAGAAGCGCGCCGTAAGCTGGAAGAGGACGCTCGCCGCGTTGCTGAAGAAGCGCGCCGCCTGGCTGAAGAAAAATCGGCTGAATGGGAAAAACCTGAGGAAGAAGATAAGGGCGACTATCACGTCACCACTTCAACTCATGCCCGTCAGGCGGAAGACGAAAACGACCGTCAGGTAGAAGCGGGTCGCGCGCGTGCGCGCACCACCGCTAAAGCGGCGCGTCCGGCGAAAAAAGGCAACAAGCACTCTGAAGCCAAAACCGATCGTGAAGAAGCGCGCGCGCAGATTCGCGGCGGCAAAGGCGGCAAGCATCGTAAACCGAGCGCGCTGCAGCAGGGCTTCAACAAACCCGCTCAGGTGGTTAACCGCGACGTTATCATCGGCGAAACCATCACCGTAGCCGAACTGGCGAACAAAATGGCGGTGAAAGGTTCCCAGGTCATCAAAGCGATGATGAAGATGGGCGCGATGGCGACCATCAACCAGGTGATCGATCAGGAAACGGCTCAGCTGGTTGCGGAAGAGATGGGTCACAAAGTGATCCTGCGCCGCGAGAACGAGCTGGAAGAAGCGGTAATGAGCGATCGCGACACCGACGCTGCGCAGGAATCCCGCGCGCCGGTCGTGACCATCATGGGCCACGTCGACCACGGTAAAACCTCGCTGCTGGACTACATCCGTTCAACCAAAGTCGCCTCTGGCGAAGCGGGCGGCATTACCCAGCATATCGGTGCTTACCACGTTGAAACCGACAACGGCATGATCACCTTCCTGGATACCCCGGGCCACGCCGCGTTTACCGCGATGCGTGCGCGTGGTGCGCAGGCGACGGATATCGTTATCCTCGTGGTGGCGGCTGACGACGGCGTGATGCCGCAGACCATCGAAGCAATCCAGCATGCGAAAGCAGCGGGCGTGCCGGTGGTGGTTGCCGTCAACAAAATCGATAAGCCGGAAGCCGATCCGGATCGCGTGAAGAACGAACTGACCCAGTACGGCATCATTCCGGAAGAGTGGGGCGGCGAAAACATGTTCGTCAACGTCTCGGCGAAAGCCGGCACCGGCATCGACGATCTGCTGAACGCCATTCTGCTGCAGGCGGAAGTGCTGGAGCTGACCGCGATCCGTGAAGGCATGGCGAGCGGCGTGGTAATCGAATCCTTCCTGGATAAAGGTCGTGGTCCGGTCGCTACCGTGCTGGTGCGCGAAGGTACCCTGAACAAAGGCGACATCGTGCTGTGCGGCTTCGAATATGGCCGTGTGCGTGCGATGCGTGACGAACTGGGCCGTGAAGTGCTGGAAGCGGGTCCCTCTATTCCGGTGGAAATCCTTGGCCTCTCCGGCGTGCCGGCAGCGGGCGACGAAGCGACCGTGGTGCGTGACGAGAAGAAAGCGCGTGAAGTCGCACTCTATCGTCAGGGCAAGTTCCGCGAAGTGAAACTGGCGCGTCAGCAGAAGGCGAAGCTGGAGAACATGTTCGCCAACATGACCGAAGGCGAAGTCTCCGAGCTGAACATCGTGCTGAAGTCCGACGTCCAGGGCTCTGTGGAAGCGATCTCCGACTCGCTGCTGAAACTCTCCACCGACGAAGTGAAGGTGAAGATTATCGGTTCGGGCGTTGGTGGGATCACCGAAACCGACGCAACGCTGGCCGCGGCCTCCAACGCCATTATCCTCGGCTTCAACGTGCGTGCTGATGCCTCTGCGCGTCGCGTCATCGATGCTGAAAACGTTGACCTGCGTTACTACTCCGTCATCTATAATCTGATCGACGAAGTGAAAGCGGCGATGAGCGGTATGCTGGCGCCGGAGTTCAAACAGCAGATTATCGGTCTGGCGGAAGTGCGTGACGTGTTCAAGTCACCGAAGTTTGGCGCGATCGCGGGCTGTATGGTCACCGAAGGCAACATCAAACGTCACAACCCGATCCGCGTCCTGCGCGACAACGTGGTTATCTATGAAGGCGAGCTGGAATCTCTGCGTCGCTTCAAAGATGACGTCAACGAAGTGCGTAACGGCATGGAATGTGGTATCGGCGTGAAGAACTACAACGACGTTCGCGTTGGCGATATGATCGAAGTGTTCGAAGTGATTGAAGTTAAGCGCACCATCGAATAAGCATTACGCGATGTGTTGCAATTTGGGAGGCCGCTGGCCTCCCGAATTATTTTGGAGAGATGATTATGGCGAAAGAATTTGGCCGTCCACAGCGCGTGTCGCAGGAGCTGCAAAAAGAGATCGCCATCATTCTGCAGCGCGAGATTAAAGATCCGCGTCTCGGCATGATGGTGACGGTATCCGGCGTGGAAGTGTCGCGCGATCTCGCTTATGCCAAAGTATTTGTCACCTTCCTCAACGATAAAGATGAGGATGCGGTGAAAAACGGCCTGAAAGCGCTGAAAGAGGCGTCTGGCTATATTCGTATCCTGCTCGGCAAGGCGATGCGTCTGCGCATCGTGCCGGAGCTGACCTTCTTCTACGATAACTCGCTGATTGAAGGTATGCGCATGTCGAACCTGGTCTCTAATGTGATCCGGAACGATGTCGAGCGTCGCGGTGAAAACCCGGCGGAAGATGACAAGGAGGACTAATGAGTCGTCCTCGTCGTCGCGGTCGCGACGTCCACGGCGTGTTCCTGCTGGATAAACAGCAGGGCGCGTCGTCTAACGATGTGCTGCAAAAAGTAAAGCGCCTGTTCAACGCTAACAAGGCGGGCCATACCGGCGCGCTCGATCCGCTGGCGACCGGCATGCTGCCGATCTGCCTCGGCGAAGCCACCAAGTTTTCTCAGTACCTGCTCGACTCGGATAAACGCTATCGCGTCATCGCACGCCTCGGCGAGCGCACCGACACCTCCGACGCCGACGGCAATCTGATCGAGACCCGTCCGGTGACCTTTAGCCAGGCGGATCTGGATGCGGCGCTGGAGAGTTTCCGCGGCGAGACGATGCAGGTGCCGACCATGTTTTCGGCGCTGAAGTATCAGGGGCGCAAGCTCTATGAGTACGCGCGCGAAGGCATTACCGTGCCGCGCGACGCGCGTCCGATCACCGTGTTCGAGCTGCAGTTTATCCGCTGGGAAGGCAGTGAGCTGGAGCTGGAAATTCACGTTTCCAAAGGCACCTATATTCGCACCATCATCGACGATCTGGGCGAAAAGCTCGGCTGCGGCGCACACGTTATTATGCTGCGTCGTTTGCAGGTGGCGCGCTACCCGATTGAGAAGATGATGACGCTGGAGCAGCTGCAGGCGATAGCGGCAACGGTCAACGCGGCGGAGACGCCGGACTACGCGCCGCTTGACGCGCTGCTGCTGCCGATGGACAGCCCGGCGGAAGATTTTCCGCAGGTGAATATCTCTGCCGCTGCTGCCGCCTCGTTTAAGCAAGGCATGCCGGTTCAGGCTGCAGATGCGCCGCAAAGCGGGCTGGTGCGCGTCACCGAAGGCGATGCGCAGAAATTTATCGGCATGGCGGAAATCGCCGACGACGGACGCGTCGCGCCGCGTCGTCTGGTGGTGGAGTATCCCGCGTAACCTTAGCTTAACGTCCCATTTGCGTTGCCATCGGGCGAAGAGTAGAATAGCGCGGCTTTAAAGCGGGTAGCTGAATTAGAGATCGGCACCCATACATTCATTTATTACTGGAGTTTATTATGTCTCTAAGCGTAGAAGCTAAAGCAGAGATCGTTGCCAAATACGGTCGTGGCGCTAACGACAGCGGTTCAACTGAAGTTCAGGTTGCACTGCTGACTGCTCAGATTAACCACCTGCAGGGTCACTTCTCTGAGCACAAAAAAGACCACCACAGCCGTCGCGGTCTGCTGCGCATGGTATCCCAGCGTCGTAAGCTGCTGGACTACCTGAAGCGTAAAGACGTTGCTCGCTACACCAGCCTGATCGAAAGCCTGGGTCTGCGTCGCTAAGTCTGAAGAATCTGATCAAGGATGTAGCGCAGAGAGTTTGCGAAAAAACGCGTCTTGCGATCAGATTCGTGCGAGTTTCACGAAAAGGGGGCCTTTATGGCCCCTTTTTTCGAGCAATGCGCAGCAATCCGGACCAAACTCATGTATTGTTGCAGTGAGTGATCTTCGTTTGCAGAGGTTCGCGCGGCTAATGAGAGGCTTTACCGCAGATTCGGTTAAGGGTTGTCATTAGTCGCGAGGATGCAGCTGAAGATCGGTAATCCATGGCGCGCCAGAGAGGCGTCGCCCCGAAGTTAAGGAATTCATTTTGCTGAACCCGATCGTACGTCAATTCCAATATGGTCAGCATACCGTCACGCTGGAAACCGGCATGATGGCACGCCAGGCCACCGCAGCCGTTATGGCCAGCATGGACGACACCGCCGTATTCGTTACTGTTGTCGGCCAGAAGAAAGCCAAGCCAGGCCAGGACTTTTTCCCGCTGACCGTGAACTACCAGGAGCGTACCTACGCTGCTGGCCGTATCCCGGGCAGCTTCTTCCGTCGTGAAGGCCGTCCAAGCGAAGGCGAGACCCTGATCGCGCGTCTGATTGACCGCCCGATCCGTCCGCTGTTCCCGGAAGGCTTCGTCAACGAAGTGCAGGTTATCGCCACCGTCGTTTCTGTTAACCCGCAGGTTAACCCGGATATCGTTGCGATGATCGGCGCATCCGCCGCGCTGGCGCTCTCTGGCCTGCCGTTCAACGGTCCAATCGGCGCCGCGCGCGTGGGCTACATCAACGATCAGTACGTGCTGAACCCGACCGCTGACGAAATCAAACAGTCTCGTCTGGATCTGGTGGTTGCTGGCACCCAGAATGCGGTGCTGATGGTGGAATCCGAAGCGGAAATCCTGACCGAAGATCAGATGCTGGGCGCCGTGGTGTTCGGCCACGAGCAGCAGCAGGTTGTGATCGAAAACATCAATTCACTGGTCGCCGAAGCGGGTAAACCGCGCTGGGACTGGCAGCCTGAGCCGGCTAACGACGCGCTGATCGCACGCGTTGCCGCACTGGCTGAAGCGCGCATCAGCGACGCTTACCGCATCACCGACAAGCAAGAGCGTTACACTCAGGTTGGCGTCATCAAAGACGAAACCATCGCTGCGCTGCTGGCGGAAGATGAGACGCTGGACGACGCTGAAATCGGCGACATCGTGCACAGCCTGGAAAAGAACGTGGTGCGTACCCGTATCCTGAACGGCGAACCGCGTATCGACGGCCGTGAAAAAGATATGATCCGTGGTCTGGATGTGCGCACCGGCGTTCTGCCGCGCACGCACGGCTCCGCGCTGTTCACCCGTGGCGAAACGCAGGCGCTGGTCGCCGCGACGCTGGGTACCGCGCGCGACGCACAGAACCTGGACGAGCTGATGGGCGAGCGCACCGACAGCTTCCTGTTCCACTACAACTTCCCTCCGTACTCTGTCGGCGAAACCGGCATGGTCGGCTCGCCGAAGCGCCGTGAAATCGGCCACGGTCGTCTGGCGAAGCGTGGCGTGCTGGCAGTGATGCCGAAGCAGGAAGAGTTCCCGTACACCGTTCGCGTCGTCTCTGAGATCACCGAATCCAACGGTTCTTCTTCTATGGCTTCCGTCTGCGGTGCCTCTCTGGCGCTGATGGATGCAGGCGTGCCGATCAAAGCGGCCGTTGCCGGCATCGCGATGGGTCTGGTGAAAGAAGATGAGAAGTTCGTGGTGCTCTCCGATATCCTCGGCGACGAAGATCACCTCGGCGACATGGACTTCAAAGTAGCCGGTAGCCGCGACGGCATCACCGCGCTGCAGATGGACATCAAAATCGAAGGTATCACCCGCGAAATCATGCAGGTTGCCCTGAATCAGGCCAAAGGTGCGCGTCTGCACATCCTGGGCGTGATGGAGCAGGCGATCAGCTCGCCGCGTCAGGAAATCTCTGAGTTCGCGCCGCGCATTTACACCATCAAGATCAATTCAGACAAGATCAAAGATGTGATCGGTAAAGGCGGTTCCGTGATCCGCGCGCTGACCGAAGAGACCGGCACCACTATCGAGATCGAAGACGACGGCACCGTGAAAATCGCGGCGACCGACGGTCTGAAGGCGAAAGAGGCGATTCGTCGCATCGAAGAGATCACCGCCGAGATCGAAGTGGGCCGTGTTTACAGCGGTAAAGTGACCCGTATCGTCGACTTCGGCGCCTTCGTCGCCATTGGCGGCGGCAAGGAAGGTCTGGTGCACATTTCTCAGATCGCCGACAAGCGCGTAGAGAAAGTGACCGACTACCTGCAGATGGGCCAGGAAGTGCCGGTTAAGGTACTGGAAGTGGACCGTCAGGGCCGCGTCCGTCTGAGCATCAAAGAAGCGACAGAGTCTAAGCCGCAGGGCGAAGAAGCTGTTGTGACCAGCGCGCCAGACGCAGAGTAATTCCCTGTTTGCCTCTCCTTATCCCATCGTGGATGGGAGAGGCGTTTGTGTCATCGCGAGGGCGGGAATCCTTGTGCACAGCAGCCGGATGACAGGAGCGTTATCCTAATGTTTGTATTCGGGAGTGGGAAATGAAGCCTTTTTTGCGCTGGTGTTTTGTTGCGACAGCTATCACGCTGGCAGGATGCAGCAACTCCAATTGGCGTAAGAACGAAGTTCTTGCAGTACCTCTACAGCCCACACTGCAGCAGGAAGTGATTCTGGCACGCATGGAACAAATTCTTGCCAGTCGCGCCCTGACCGATGATGAACGCGCACAGCTGTTATATGAGCGCGGAGTGTTGTATGATAGTCTTGGTTTGAGAGCACTGGCGCGGAACGATTTCTCGCAAGCGCTGTCTATCAGACCAGATATGCCGGAAGTGTTTAACTATCTCGGCATATACTTAACGCAGGCAGGCAATTTTGATGCTGCCTATGAAGCGTTTGATTCTGTACTTGAGCTTGATCCAACTTACAACTATGCGCATTTAAACCGTGGTATCGCCCTCTATTACGGCGGTCGATACAAGTTAGCGCAAGATGATCTGCTGGCGTTTTATCAAGACGATCCCAACGATCCTTTCCGCAGCCTGTGGCTCTATCTCGACGAACGTGAGATGGATGCAGACAAGGCGAAAGTTGCGCTGCAGCAGCGTTACGACAAAGCGGCCCGTGATCAATGGGGATGGAACATTGTCGAATTCTACCTTGGCGACATCAGTGAAAGCACGCTGATGGAACGTCTCAAGGCAGACGCAACGGATAACACCTCGCTCGCTGAACATCTCAGTGAAACCAACTTCTATTTAGGTAAGCACTACCTAAGTCTGGGGGAGAAGGACAACGCGAAAGCGCTGTTCAAACTGGCGGTGGCCAACAACGTCAATAACTTTGTTGAACACCGATACGCATTGTTGGAACTGGCGCAACTCGGCCAGACACAAGACGATTTATCAGAATCTGACCAGCAATAGCTGACGAACTTTCATTGCCTGAATTACCCGTTAAGTCATCATCTTCCGGGATGAGGGCTTTGCTGTTCGTCGAAACTTCTAATTTGAGCCGGTTCACACTTTTTGATGAAAATGACTGAAAATTTTCACGACGAGTTATGTAGACTGGCCGCCGCAATCTAAGAGGCACGTGTACTACATGACTGATATTCAAACCACTTTTGCTGATCTGGGCCTGAACGCCGACATCCTCGAATCACTGAACGGCATGGGCTATGTTAAGCCTTCTCCGATCCAGGCTGAGTGTATTCCTCACCTGCTGGCGGGCCGCGATGTACTGGGTATGGCGCAGACCGGTAGTGGTAAAACCGCGGCGTTCTCGCTGCCGCTGCTAAACAACATTGATCCTACTCTTCGCGCACCGCAGATCCTGGTGCTGGCGCCGACCCGCGAACTGGCGGTTCAGGTTGCTGAAGCGATGACCGAATTCTCTAAACATATGCGTGGCGTTAACGTCGTGGCCCTTTACGGCGGCCAGCGTTATGACGTACAGCTGCGCGCGCTGCGTCAGGGCCCGCAAATTGTGGTGGGCACCCCGGGTCGTCTGCTCGACCACCTGAAACGCGGCACGCTGGATCTCTCCAACCTGCGTGGTCTGGTGCTGGACGAAGCTGACGAAATGCTGCGTATGGGCTTCATCGAAGACGTTGAAACCATCATGGCGCAGATTCCGGAAGGTCATCAGACCGCGCTGTTCTCCGCGACCATGCCGGAAGCGATCCGTCGCATCACCAAACGTTTCATGAAAGATCCGCAGGAAGTGCGCATTCAGTCCAGCGTCACCACGCGTCCGGACATCAGCCAGTCTTACTGGACCGCGTACGGTCGTAAAACCGACGCGCTGGTGCGTTTCCTGGAAGCGGAAGATTTTGACGCCGCGATCATCTTCGTGCGCACCAAAAACGCCACGCTGGAAGTGGCTGAAGCGCTGGAGCGCAACGGCTACAACAGCGCCGCGCTGAACGGCGACATGAACCAGGCGCTGCGCGAGCAGACCCTGGAGCGTCTGAAAGATGGCCGTCTCGATATCCTGATCGCTACCGACGTTGCGGCGCGTGGTCTGGACGTTGAGCGCATCAGCCTGGTCGTTAACTACGACATCCCGCTGGATGCCGAGTCATACGTTCACCGTATCGGTCGTACCGGCCGCGCCGGTCGTGCGGGTCGCGCGCTGCTGTTCGTTGAGAACCGCGAGCGTCGTCTGCTGCGCAACATCGAGCGCACCATGAAGCTGACCATTCCAGAAGTGGAACTGCCGAACGCTGAACTGCTGAGCACCCGTCGTCTGGAGAAATTCGCCGGTCGCGTACAGCAGCAGCTGGAAAGCAGCGATCTGGACCAGTATCGCGCGCTGCTGGAGAAACTCTCTCCGCAGGAAGATCTGGATATGGAAACGCTGGCCGCCGCGCTGCTGAAAATGGCGCAGGGCGAACGTCCGCTGATCGTGCAGCCGGATGCGCCGCGTCCGCAGCGTCGCGAGTTCCGCGATCGCGACGATCGTCGTGACGACCGTCGCAGCCCGCGTGAAGCGCGTGACAACCGCGAAGGCGGCGATCGTCCGCGTCGCGAACGTCGCGACGTCGGCGAGATGGAGCTGTACCGCATTGAAGTGGGTCGTGACGACGGCGTTGAAGTGCGTCATATCGTTGGCGCGATCGCTAACGAAGGCGACATCAGCAGCCGCTACATCGGCAACATCAAGCTGTTCGGCACCCACTCGACTATCGAGCTGCCGAAAGGCATGCCGGGCGATATCCTGCAGCACTTCACCCGCACGCGTATTCTCAATAAACCGATGAATATGCAGCTGTTGGGCGATGCACAGCCGCAGAGCGAAGCGCGCGGCGAACGTCGCGGCGGTGGTCGTGATTTCGGCGGCGAGCGTCGTGGCGGCGGCAACCGTGAAGGTGGTCGTGAAGGCGGACGTCGTTTCTCTTCCGAGCGTCGTGAAGGCGGTCGTGAAGGTGGACGCAGCAGCTTTAGCCGTGAAGGCAGCCGCGGTCCGCGTCGCGAAGAGGGCGCTGCCGCAGCGCCGCGTCGTCGCGAGTTCTAATCAGCCTGGCTGATTGATAAAAAGGGCAGCCTCCGGGCTTCCCTTTTTTTTGCCTTACGCGCCGCCGGCGATCAGCACCCGTTCGCCGCTGATATAGGCCGCTTCCTCTGAGGCGAGAAACAGCGCCACCTGCGCCACGTCTTCCGGCAGCCCGAAACGCCCCAGCGGCGTCGCCGCCAGCAGTGCGGCTTTCAGCTGCGGATTGAGCTTCTTCGCCGCCAGCAGTCCTTCCGTCATGATAATGCCCGGCGCCAGCGCGTTGACGCGGATATTGCGCGGCCCCAGCTCGCGCGCCAGTCCCTGCGTCAGGGTATCGATCGCGCCTTTGGTGGCCGCCCAGAGCACCGAGCCCGGCGTGCTCTGCTGACTATTGAGCGCGCTGAGGTTGATGATGCAGCCGCCGCGCGCGGGAAAGCGGCGCGCCGCCTGCTGACACACCAGCAGCGTGCCCAGCAGATTGACGTTGAGCTGCTGCTGCATCTCCAGCAGGCTCAGGGCGCTAAACTCACCGTGGTGAAACTGACCGGCGTTGTTCACCACGATATCGGGCGCGCCAAAGTGCGCCTGCGCAGTGTCGAACAGACGCTCGACGTCCGCCTCGCGTGAGATATCGGCCTGCACCGCCACGCCCTCGCTGCCCAGCGTACGAATATCGCTGACGACGTCCACCGCGCCAACTTCATCCTGGCGATAGTTGACGATCACGCGCGCGCCGGCGGCGGCGAAAGTTGTCGCTATCGCCGCGCCGATGCCTTTCGAGGCGCCCGTCACCAGCGCAATTTTTCCATCAAGTGCTTTCATCTTCTCTCTCCACCTGAATATCGCGTCTGCAAAATATGCGCTTTGTGGCCAATCGGGCGGTAGCGCAATCCTGCAAGTCTCTTGCACGATCCTGCAAATCTGGCTGCGCGGCGGCTGCGTCCCGCAGCGGTTCGGGTAAGATAGCGGTACGACTGGGTGGGGAGGAAAGACAATGGCGGAACCGGCGCAGCTACAGCATCTGGCACAGCTGATCGATCGTCATGCAACAGAGGATGGCCGTCACGACAGCGCGATCGATTTTCTCTTTTTCGGCCGCAGCTCACGGCCCTCCGAACCCACCGCTCATGCGCAGTGGGCCAGCTTTGCGCTGGTGGCGCAGGGCGGCAAGGCGCTGCGCATGGGAGAGGAGATTATTCACTATGGTCCCGGCGATCTGCTGCTGGTGACGATGGATATGCCGGTGCGCTCCTGCGTCACGGTGGCGACGCCGGAGAAGCCGAACCTTGGCATCGGTATCGCCATTAACGAAGCGCGGCTAATGCACTATCTCGACACCTTTCCGCTGACCGCCTCGCTGGCGGAGGCGCGCACCGAGCGCGGCATCGCCGCGCACAAAGTGTCGCCGCTGCTGGTGGATGCAGTGATCCGGCTGATCCGCCTGCTCGATCAGCCGCAGGATATCGCCGCGCTGGCACCGCTTATCGAGCAGGAGATCTTCTATCGGCTGCTGACCGGGCCGGAAGGGGGACGCATTCTCAATATGGCGCTGGCGGAGCGGCCTGGCAACAAGGTGGCGCGCGCGGCGCGCTGGCTGCGCGAGAACTTCCATCAGCCGTTGAAAATCGACCGACTCGCCAGCAGCGTCGGCATGAGCGCCTCGTCGCTGCATCATCACTTCAAGGCGGTGACCGCGATGACGCCGATGCAGTATCAGAAGCAGCTACGCCTGAACGAAGCGCGTCGTCTGATGCTGGTGGACAGGCTGGATGCGGGAACGGCGGGCTATCGCGTGGGATATCAGAGCGCGTCGCAGTTTAGCCGGGAGTACAGCCGTTTTTACGGACAGTCTCCCGCGCGCGATGTGCGTCAGCGGGCGGTGGGGCCGGAAGCGTAGCGCCCACCGCGCAAAGGGTTACAGCGAGCGGGCCGCTTCCATCGCAATAGCGAAAGAGCGCAGGCGCGCTTCGGTATCGAAGATCTGGCCGTTGACCATGATCTCGTCCGCTTGGGTTTCACGCATCAGCCCGGCCAGGCCGTGACGCACCTTGTCGGCGTCGCCGACCAGCGACATGCTCAGCGCCTGCTGCACGCCATACTGTTCCGACGGCGACCAGAGGTTATCCATGTTCTCCACCGGCGCCGGCAGCGGGCCCGGCTTGCCGCGGCGCAGGTTGATAAACTGCTGCTGCTGCGAGGTGAACAGGAAGCGCGCGTCGCGCTCGCTGTCGGCGGCCACCACGTTGATGCAGACCGTGGCGTAGGGTTTCTCCAGGCGCGCCGACGGCTGGAATTTTTCACGGTAGAGATGCAGCGCCTGGAACAGCTGGTCGGGCGCGAAGTGCGACGCAAAGGCGAACGGCAGGCCAAGCTTCGCCGCCAGCTGCGCGCTGTAGAGGCTGGAGCCAAGCAGCCAGACCGGGATCTTCATTCCCAGGCCAGGCACCGGCTGCACCGGCGGCTGCGCATCTTCGTCGGCGTCGAACCAGTCGATCAGCTCCTGAACATCCTCCGGGAAGGTATCCGCATGGATGCTGGAGAGGTGTCGGCGCAGCGCCATCATGGTGCGCTGGTCAGAGCCGGGCGCGCGGCCCAGTCCTAAATCGATACGGCCGGGATAGAGCGAGGCCAGGGTGCCGAACTGCTCGGCGATTACCAGCGGCGCGTGGTTCGGCAGCATAATGCCGCCCGATCCCAGATGCAGGGTCGTGGTGTTAGCGGCCAGGTAACCGATCAAAACCGAGGTCGCCGCGCTGGCGATGCCGGTCATATTATGGTGCTCGGCCAGCCAGTAACGTTCATAGCCCAACGCTTCCGCCTGACGCGCCAGCGCCAGCGATGTGTGAAACGCATCGCGCGGGGTTGAGCCATGAGGAATCGGTGCCAGATCCAGCACGGAAAGACGAAGGGGTTTTTTCTCAGACATGGGCACTCCAGTTGGGTATGGCGCAGGTGATGAATAACCTGCACCAACCAGTATTACGTAATAATGCCCATATTAAAACTGCTAACAAAGGCAGGCGGCTAGCCTCTATGTGCCTTTCAGGGGGATATTAGCGTCATGCCGGCCACTTTACGCCAGTAGCCGTTGCAGTCGTTGCCTTTCGCCACCATCAGCGGCGACAGCCCCTCTTCGTTGGCGCGGAAGCGGGCGATCTCCTGCAGCGTTGCGGCGCTTTGCGGCGACAGGCGCAGAACATCGACCCAGCCGCGCATGCCCGCTAAATCGTTACCGAGGTTGTAGCAGTAGCCGCTCATGGTCTGAATGCCGTTCAGCACGAACACCTGCTGGCCCTCCTGCGAGGTGACGCGCCGCCCGTTAGGGTAGTTGATGCAGCAGGTCTGGCACTCATCTTTGGCGCGGTATTCGGCGCGGGCGGTAAAGCAGCGCGCCGACAGCGCCAGCGGCAGGTGGCCATAGCCCAGCACTTCCACCTCAAACCGGCTGCGAATATTGCGCGCCTCGCTCTGCTGCAGCAGCTGCAGCAGCCAGTCGCGTGACATCTCTACCGGCATGCACCAGCGCGTCATGCCCTCTTTTACCAGCAGCTGCAGGGTTTCGACGTTATAGACGTTAAGCGTCGGGCCGGCGACAAATGGCAGCTTGCGCTCGGCGGCCATATTCACCGTGCCGACGTCGTTGGCCTCGATCACAAACTCGCCGTTGTCGACGTAGCGCTTCAGCTCCTTCAGCTCCGAAGGCGACTGCAGCAGCGCCAGGGTGCTGAGCACCACCTGCTTGCCGCTGGCCGCCAGCTCGCGCGCCAGTTCTATCCAGCGCTGATAAGAGGTGGCGCGCCGTTTACTGCAGACCGCTTCGCCGAGATAGACGATATCGGCGCTGCTGCTCGCCACCTGCTGGTAAAAGCGCGCCAGCTGCTCTGTCGGCCAATACCACAGCACCGGACCGATTGCGTATTGCATGCTGTTCTCCTTATTGCCATTCACGGTGGTAAGCGCCAAGCGTGGTCTGCGAGCCTTCGGAAAGCTCATCCAGCGCCGCCGTCCAGCCGTCGGTGACGGCAAAGCTTTCCGGCGCGCGCGTGCAGCGGTCGATCGCCTGACGCCAGACGCGCGCCACCTGGGCGACATAGGCCGGGCTGCGCTGGCGTCCCTCGATTTTTACCGAGGCGACGCCCGCGCGCAGCAGATCCGGCAGCAGCGTCAGGGTATTGAGGCTGGTGGGCTCCTCCAGCACGTGATAGCGCTGGCCGTCCACCTGATAGCGGCCTTTGCACAGCGTGGGATAGCCGGCGCTCTCGTCCGGCGCATAGCGGTCGATAAGCACGTCGTTCAGGCGCGACTCCATGCCGTTGGGCGTCTGCTGCCAGCGCACAAACTTCGCCGGCGAACAGGCGCCCGCGCTGTTCGGCGATTCGCTGGTCAGCCAGGAGGAGAGGTAGCAGCGGCCTTCCGCCATAATGCACAGGCTGCCGAAGGCGAACACCTCCAGCGGCACCGGCGTCTCACGCGCCAGCTGTTTAACCTGATGCAGCGATAGCACGCGCGGCAGCACCACGCGGCTCAGGGCGAAGTGGCGATGGTAGAAGCGCACCGCTTCGAGGTTGGTGGCGGAGGCCTGCACCGACAGATGACGCTCCACCTCGGGATAGCGCTGGGTCGCATACTCCAGCGTGGCGATGTCGGCGAGGATCAGCGCGTCCGCGCCGTTCTGCGCCGCCACGTCGATGGCGCGCTGCCAGCGGCCCATGCCGTCAGGATGCGCAAAGGTATTAATAGCGACATGCAATTTACGGCGGTGCTGATGCAGATAGCGCGCCGCCTCTGCCAGCTTCTTATCGGTAAAGTTCAGCCCGGCGAAGTGGCGCGCGTTGGTGTCATCTTTCAGTCCGACATACACCGCATCGGCGCCATTCTCCACCGCTGAACGCACGGCGGGCAGATTGCCGGCCGGACACAGCAGTTCCATAGTGATCCCTCGTCGACAGGATAAGGCGACGAGTCTAGGCAAGCGGCTGGCGGGAAATGTTGATTTGGGGCAGTGAAACGCCACTTGAGCCGCCGACTGGCGGAAATTTCGCCCACTGGGGCGGCGAAATTATTGATCTCGGCTGCGGTGTGGCCCGGCGGATGTGGCAATATACCTGAAATTTTCAGGATGGAGAGACGCCCGTGTTCGAACAGTTACGCGCTGAGTTAGTGAAAAAAGGCCCAAAATTCCTCAGCTTACCCCTGGCGCTGACGCCTTTCGCGGTTAAAAGGGCCCTGTTGCAACAACTCCTAAACTGGCAATTTCGTCATGCTTTAGCGGAAGGTGAGTTAGACTTTCTGCAGGCGCGCTATCTGGGCATTGAGATCGCCGATGTCAATTTACGCTGGATAACCACCATTGAAGAGGGTCAGCTCAGGGTCGTACAGGATGCGGAAGCGGACGTCTGGTTTCGCGGCAACGCTAACGATCTGCTGCTGGTCGCCGCCCGTAAGGCGGACCCCGATATGCTGTTTTTCCAGCGTCGTCTGGTGATCGAAGGCGACACGGAGCTGGGACTGGAGGTGAAAAACCTGATGGATGCTCTGGAGCTTGAGGCCATGCCCACGGCGTTGCGCACGGGACTGCAGCAGCTGGCTGCGTTTGTCGAAGCGGGAATGAAACAGGACGCGAAGGCCGCACAGGCGCGCGCGGAGAGTGTATGTTAATTCGCACAGAAATCGGGATCGATGCGGCAAGCATCGACAGTTTGTTAAGACGCAGCTTCAAAACCGACGCGGAAGCCGAGCTGGTTCAGCAGCTGCGGGAAGATGGCCTGCTGACGCTGGGCGTGGTGGCGACGGACGACGAAGGCCAGGTGCTGGGCTATGCCGCCTTCAGTCCGGTGACGCTGCAGGGCGAAGACCGCAACTGGGTTGGCCTGGCGCCGCTGGCGGTGGATGAGAGCGTGCGCGGACAGAAAATCGGCGAGCAGCTGATCTACGCCGGGCTGGATACCCTGAACGAGTTCGGCTACAGCGCGGTGGTGGTGCTGGGCGATCCCGCCTACTACAATCGCTTCGGCTTCGAGCCGGCCGCGCGCCACGCGCTGCACTGCCGCTGGCCGGGCAGCGAAGCGGCGTTCCAGATCTACCGCCTGGCGGATGACGCCTTTGTCGGGGCGGAAGGCCAGGTCGATTTTGCCGAGCCGTTCAACCGTTTTGCGTAAGCCAGCTGGCGAGACACGCCGGCTGATGCGCCACCAGCCGCAGCTTCTGCTGTCGGCTGAGCTGCTTAACCCGATACTCCAGCCGCGACGCCGCCGCGCGATCGCCGGCGTCGCAGCGATAGACCAGCGCCAGCGGGCCTTTGCCGCGCAGCGCGCGCGCGCCGCGTCCGCTCTGATGCTGCTCAAGGCGTCGCGCTACGTCGGTGGAGATGCCGGTATAGAGCACGCCCGCGGCGGTCTGAACCATATAGAGCTGCCAGCCCTCGCTCATTATCTTAATCCCTGAACTTTTCCTGCCGGGCAGTGTAGCGCGCCAGCCGCGCGGCGGCTATCCGGCGATTTTGCACGGAGCAAACGATCGTGTCTGACCATTCCCATCTGGTGCGTTACCTGAAAAAACAGCATGTGCTCTCGCTCTGCTGCCACGCCGACGGCGATCTCTGGTGCGCCAACTGCTTTTACGTGTTCGACGAGGCGCGCATGGCGTTCTGGCTGATGACCGAAGCCGATACGCGCCACGGCGCGCTGCTGCAGGTGAATCCGCAGGTGGCGGGCACGGTCAACGGCCAGCCGAAAACCGTGCTGCTGATTAAAGGGGTGCAGTATCGCGGCACCATCGCGCTGCTCGACGGCGAGGCGGAAGCGCAGGCGCGCAGGCGATATCAGACGCGTTTTCCGGTGGCGCGCAAGGTCTCTGCGCCGCTGTGGGAGATCCGGCTGGAGGAGGTGAAGATGACCGATAACGCGCTGGGCTTTGGCAAAAAAATCAGCTGGCGGCGGGAAGCGAGTGAAGTCCCTTTCCCCTGAGGGAAAGGGAGACAGCGTTACGACGCCTGCAGAATACGCAGCGACTCGCGATTAAAGGCGGGCAGATCCTCTGGCGTACGGCTGGTGACCAGCCGATCGTCATCCACGATCACCTCTTCGTCATAGAAGTCGGCGCCGGCGTTGCGCAGGTCGATAGCAATCGCCTTCACGCAGGTCATTTTGCGGCCGCGCACGCCGTTGGCGCTGATCAGCAGCTGCGGACCGTGGCAGATAGCGAAAATCGGCTTGCCGCTGGCGACAAACTCTTTGGTAAAGGCGACAAAACGGTCGTCGCCGCGCAGCGAGTCAGGGGAATGGCCGCCGGGCAGCAGCAGCGCGTCGAACTCGGCCGGGCTGACCTCGTCGATAGCGCGGTCGATCTTCACCTGCGCTTCGCCCTGTTTGCCGGTGACGGTTTTACCCGCCTCTTTCTCAATGGTCACCACCTCAAAGCCCGCCTGTTTATAGGCGTCAGCGGGTGAGGTAAATTCTGAGTCTTCAAATTCATCGGTAATCAACACCGCAATCTTCTTGCTCATTTTTTCCCTCCTCATGATGGTTTACGCACAATGCGCTCTCCTGGTGAACAGCTTAAGCCTGGTTGTTTGTGCTGAAAATGCAAGCCGGACGGCAAAAGCTGACTATATTTCAGAGTAATGGCAACAGGTTAGCGGGAGGCCGCATGCATCGTGTATTACTGACCGGCGCGACGGGACTGGTGGGGTCGCATCTGCTGCGCCTGCTGGTGGCGGATGCGCGCGTGGATGAAATTATCGCGCCGACGCGGCGTCCGCTGCCGCCGATGAAAAAGGTGGTGAATCCGATCGAAGCGGATCTCACCGACGTGCTGCGGCCGCTCAACGTCGCCATCGACAGCGTCTTTTGCTGTCTCGGCACCACGCGAAAAGCGGCGGGCAGCAAAGCGGCGTTTCTACACGTCGACTACACGCTGGTGGTGGATACCGGCCTGAACGGCCTGCGGCTGGGTGCGGTGCAGATGGTGGCCGTCAGCGCGCACGGCGCGAATCGCCATTCGCCTTTTTTCTATAACCGGGTTAAAGGCGAGATGGAGACGGCGCTGCGTCATCAGGGTTGGCCGCGCCTGACGCTGGTGCGTCCTTCGCTACTGCTGGGCGAGCGCACGCATAAACGCGCCGGTGAAAGCCTGATGGCGCCGCTGTTCGGCATGCTGCCCGGCAACTGGCGTTCGGTCTCCGCGCTGGCGGTGGCAAAGTGCATGCATCAGCAGGCGTTCCAGCCAGGCGGCGAGCGCGTCGAGATTATCGAATCGGGGCAGATCCCGCGCTAGCCGCGCTCTTTGCTCAGGTCCCAGATAATCTGGTTGCGACTGCCGCGCCATCGCAGCGTCGTATCTCTCTGCGCCTCGATAAAGCGTCCGTCGATCAGCACATCGATATAGTCGAGCACCTCGCGCTGCGCGCGGTTAAGCTCAGCGCGCTGATAGCCGGTCCAGAGCCAGATATCTTTTCCCGGACACTCCGCGCGCACGCGTTTCACCAGCCGACGAATATGCGGCACGTTGTGCGGATGCAGCGGATCGCCGCCGCTCAGCGAGAGTCCCTGGCGCGGGATGCGGCTGTCCTGCAGATCGGCGATCAGCCGCTCCTCATGCTGCAGGGTGAAAGGCGCGCCGGAGTCGAGCCGCCAGGTGCTCTGGTTGTAGCAGCCGCGACACTGATGCTCGCACCCGGCCACGAACAGCGTGCAGCGCGTGCCCGGACCGTTAACGATGTCGACATCGTAGTAGCGATGAAAATGCATCATCCCAGCGGTCCGCTCTCCAGATGTTTCACGCGTCGCTGCACCTCTTCCTGTTTGCCGGCGTTGAACGGGCGCGCGTCGGGGCTGCCGAGATAGCCGCAGACGCGGCGCGTCACCGAGACGCGCGCCGGATCGTGGTTGCCGCAGTTCGGGCAGGTAAAGCCGCGGCTGGTGCAGCTGAACTCGCCGGTAAAGCCGCACGCGTAGCACTCGTCGATCGGCGTATTGGTGCCGTAGTAGGGCACGCGGTCGTAGCTGTAGTCCCACACGTCCTCCAGCGCCTTGAGGTTATGCTGCACGTTGGGATATTCGCCGTAACAGATGAAGCCGCCGTTCGCCAGCGGCGGATAGGGCGCCTCGAAGTCGATCTTGTCGTAGGGGTTCACTTTTTTCTCGACGTCGAGGTGGAAGCTGTTGGTGTAGTAGCCTTTATCGGTGACGCCCGGCACCACGCCGAACTGCGCGGCGTCGAGGCGGCAGAAGCGGTCGCAGAGGTTTTCGCTCGGCGTGCTGTAGAGGCTGAAGCCGTAGCCGGTCTCCGCTTTCCAGGCGTCGGTGGCGGCGCGCAGGCGCGAGACGATGGCGATCCCTTTGGCGCGCAGCGCGGCATCGTCATAGGGATGACGCGCGCCGCCGCTCAGCGCGTTCAGGGTTTCATGCAGGCCGATATAGCCCAGCGACAGCGAGGCGCGGCCGTTGCGGAAAATCGGCCCCACTTCGTCATCGGCATTGAGCCGCACGCCGCAGGCGCCCTCCATGTAGAGGATCGGCGCCACGCGCGCTTTGGTTTTCTCCAGCCGGGCGATGCGCGTCATCAGCGCGCGCTTCGCCAGCGCCAGACGTTCGTCGAGCAGCGTCCAGAAGCGCGCCTCATCGCCCTGCGCCTCGAGCGCGATGCGCGGCAGATTCAGGCTGATAACCCCCAGATTATTGCGCCCGTCGTGGATTTCGACGCCGTTCTCTTCATACACCCCGAGGAAGCTGCGGCAGCCCATCGGCGTTTTAAAGGAGCCGGTTACCTTCACCACCTGGTCGTAGTTAAGGATATCGGGATACATGCGCTTGCTGGCGCACTCCAGCGCCAGCTGCTTGATGTCATAGTTGAGATCGCCCGGACGGCGATTCAGCCCCTCGCGGATGGCAAACACCAGCTTGGGAAAGACGGCGGTCTTGTGGTTTTTTCCCAGTCCGGCGATGCGGTTGCGCAGGATCGACTGCTGGATCAGCCGCGCCGCCCAGCTGGTGCCTAGCCCGAAGCCGAAAGTGACGAACGGCGTCTGACCATTGGCGGTGTGCAGCGTATTGACCTCATACTCCAGCGACTGAAAGGCGTCGTAGCACTCTTTCTCGGTGCGCGCCCGCGCATAGGCGTCGACGTCGGCGATCTGCCATTCGGCGGCGACGGCGCGATGCTTCTCCAGGCTGAGCTGAACGAAGGGCGCCAGCACCTCGTCGATGCGGTTGATGGTGGTGCCGCCGTAGATATGGCTGGCCACCTGCGCGATGATCTGCGCGGTGACCGCCGTGGCGGTGGCGATCGATTTTGGCGGCTCGATCTCGGCGTTGCCCATCTTGAAACCGTTAGTGAGCATCCCTTTCAGATCGATCAGCATGCAGTTGAACATGGGAAAGAAAGGAGAGTAGTCGAGATCGTGGTAGTGGATCTCGCCGCGCTCGTGCGCCTGCACCACATCGCGCGGCAGGATCTGCTGCTGCGCATAGTGTTTCGCCACGATCCCCGCCAGCAGATCGCGCTGCGTCGGGATCACCTTGCTGTCTTTATTGGCGTTCTCGTTCAGCAGCGCGGCGTTGGTTTGATCGACCAGGCCGCGAATGGCGTGATGCAGCTTGCCGCGCTGCTCGCGCGCCACGTCGCGATCGTGCCGGTACTCGATATAGGCGCGCGCCAGCTGGGGGTAGGGGCCGCACATCAGCGTCTCTTCGACCGCGAACTGAATATCGCGGATATCCACCTCAACGCGATCCGCCAGCTTCTCGCTGACGCGGCGGGCGACCGCGGCACACCACTGCGCATCTTCGACCTGCGCCGCACGGGCCGCCGCCGCGACCGCCGCCTCGATTCTGGCGGCGTCAAACCCTGAGCGACAGCCGTCGCGCTTCACCACTACCTTTGCCATGCTCTCTCCATTCGCTACATGTTGTGCTGCGAAGGATTTTAGCCACTATATATGGAGATCAGGAGAATATAATCGCCGCTGTTTTGACCTGAAACAAAGAAGGGCGGGTCGTGGCGCAAAGCCAGGCGAAAAGGCCAACGGGGGCAAAAAGGCGCGCTGCGGGCGCAGCGCGCAGAGAGGCTTAGCGGCGCAGGGCGATCGCTTCAATCTCGATTTTGACGTCTTTCGGCAGACGCGCCACTTCCACGCAGGAGCGCGCCGGGAAAGAGGCGTGATGCTCGGTGAAGAAGGCTTCGTAGGTGGCGTTGACGGTGGCGAAGTCGTTCAGATCTTTCACGAACACCGTGGTTTTCACGATGTCGCCAACCTGCAGGCCCGCCGCTTCGACGATCGCCTTCACGTTTTCCAGCGACTGACGCGCCTGGTCGGCGATAGCGTCCGGCACCGCGCCGGTGGCCGGATCGACCGGGATCTGACCAGAGGTGATGATCATATTGCCCAGATCGACGCCCTGCACATAGGGACCGATCGCCGCTGGCGCTTTTTCCGTACTGATTTCGCGAGACATACTTGCTCCTTAAGAGTGACGCAGCGGCGGCGGGCGCCGCTGGCGAGAAATATCGCCCCATTATAGGGGCGAGCAGGGCGATTACCAGTGGCCGAGCACCACGTGGTGGGCGAAGGCCTTCTCGCAATATTTGCAGGTCAGCAGCACCTCATCGTCGCGCTTTTTCACCGCAAAAGAGGAAAACACCGGCTCGCTGCGGCTGATGCAGTTGCCGTTGGGACAGGTCAGCACGCGCTCAATACGCTCCGGCAGCGTCGGGGCGATCTTCGCCACCACTTCATAGTCGTCGATGCGGTTAACCGTGGCGTGCGGCGCGTAGACCGCCAGCTGGTTGATCTGATCTTCGGTGAGAAAGGTGTTCTCGATCTTGATCAGATCCTTGCGGCCCATCTCGCCGGACGGGAGGTTAAGGCCAATGGTGATGCGCTGGTCGGTTTCCGTCAGGCGAAACAGCGACAGCAGCTTAAATCCGACCTGCGCAGGAATATGGTCAATCACCGTGCCGCGCTTGATCGCTTCTACCTGCAGTTTATTGTCGTGAGTCATGGCGATTGCTCCTTACAGATCCAGTTCGCTGTTGAGTACCAGCGCCAGCAGAGCCTGACGCGCGAAAATGCCGTTGCCCGCCTGCTGGAAGTACCAGGCATGGGGCGTTTTATCGACGTCGGTGGCGATCTCGTCCACGCGCGGCAGCGGATGCAGCACCTTCATATTGTCGCGCGCGCCGGCCAGATCCGCCGCGCGCAGGATAAACTGCGCTTTAACGTTGGCGTATTCCGAGGGATCGAGGCGCTCTTTCTGCACGCGCGTCATGTAGAGAATATCGGCATGCGGCATCACCGCTTCGATGCTGTCGTGGCGCGACCAGACGATGCCGCGCTCGTCCAGCGTGTCGGTGATATAGGCGGGCATCGCCAGCGCGTCGGGCGCGATAAAGTAGAAGCGGTTGCCGTCGAACTTCGCCAGCGCCTGCGTCAGGGAGTGCACGGTGCGGCCATATTTCAGGTCGCCAACCATGGCGATGCTCAGGTTGTCCAGCCGGCTCTGGGTTTCGCGGATGGTGAAAAGATCGAGCAGCGTCTGGGTCGGATGCTGGTTGGCGCCGTCGCCGGCGTTGAGGATCGGCACGCCGCCGGAAAACTCGGTGGCGAGCCGCGCCGCGCCCTCCTGCGGATGGCGCATCACGATGGCGTCGACATAGGTGCCGATCACGGAGATGGTATCCGCCAGGGTTTCGCCCTTTTTGCCGAGCGAGGTGTTGCTGCCGTCAGCGAAGCCCACCACCGAGGCGCCCAGCCGGTGGATCGCCGTTTCAAACGACAGGCGCGTGCGCGTTGAGGCTTCAAAGAAGCAGCTGGCGATCACCTTGTGCTTCAGCAGCTCCGGCTGCGGATGCGCTTTCAGTTGCGCGGCGGTGTGCAGCACCCGCTCCAGCTCGTCGCGGCTGAGATCGTTGATAGAAATAATATGCTTGCGATATAACGGGTTAGCCATAGTTCGCCTCTCTGCGCTGCCGAATTGCGGACAAAAAAAAGCCCCTGCTTAAGGGGCTTTTTTAACGATCGGGTTGATGACGGAAAAAACAGCGGCGCCGCCTGCGTTCAGGCGTGATGTCGCGTGAATCTGTACGCTGCGCTGTTGCATGCTTCCTCCGGCAAAGTCGGGCGCATTATACGCGTCCGCCAGTTTGCATCAAGGGAAACGTTTGCGGCGCGCGATGCAGGCTACGCCTGGCTGAGCGTCGCCACCATCACCGCTTTGATGGTGTGCATGCGGTTTTCCGCCTGATCGAACACGATGCTGTGCTCGGACTCAAACACCTCGTCGCTCACTTCCATGCCGTCGTGCAGGCCATACTGTTCCGCCATCTGACGCCCCAGCGTGGTCTGATCGTCATGAAACGCCGGCAGGCAGTGCAGGAACTTCACCTGCGGGTTGCCGGTCAGCTGCAGCATCGCCTGATTCACCTGATAGCCACGCAGCAGCGCGATGCGCTCTTCCCACACCGCTTTCGCCTCGCCCATCGACACCCAGACGTCGGTGTAGATAAAGTCCGCGCCTTTGACCCCTTCGGCGATATCTTCGGTCAGCGTAATCTTGCCGCCGGTGGCCTGCGCCGCCTGACGGCACGCCTCGACCAGTTCCTGCTCAGGCCAGCAGCCCTGCGGCGCCACCAGACGCAGATCCAGACCGGTCACCGCCGCCGCTTCCAGCATGCTGTTGCCCATATTGTTGCGCGCGTCGCCGACGTAGACCAGCGTCATCTCGCTGAGCGCTTTGCCCGGCAGATGCTCCTGCATGGTAAGCAGATCGGCCAGCAGCTGGGTAGGGTGAAACTCGGTGGTCAGGCCGTTCCACACCGGCACGCCGGCATGCTCCGCCAGCGTCTCCACCAGCGCCTGGCCGTAGCCGCGATACTGAATGCCGTCATACATGCGGCCCAGCACGCGCGCGGTATCTTTCATCGACTCTTTATGGCCGATCTGGCTGCCGCTCGGGCCGAGATAAGTAACGTTGGCGCCCTGGTCGTATGCGGCAACTTCGAAAGAGCATCGGGTACGGGTCGAGTCTTTTTCGAAGATGAGCGCGATGTTTTTGCCTTTCAGGCGCTGGGTTTCGCTACCGTTTTTTTTAGCGCGTTTTAATTCAGCGGCGAGGTCGAGCAGGGCGGCGATGTCGGCTGGGCTCAAATCGAGCAGCCGAAGGAAGTGGCGTTGAAAAAGGTGACTCATAATGGGCTCCAGTGCAGCCATTCTGATTGAATGAAAATTCAATTTAAACGTATGAATATTCATTTTCAACCCCGACGTAAAGAAACTTTCGCTTTTGAGTAGTGGCGCGCCGGGCAGTGTGGGAAAATACTTGTTTATTGCCGAACACTGAGGGGAATTCGCCATGGCATATGAAGCATTGCTGGAAGAGCAGCGTGAAGAGACGCGTCAGATCATTGATGAGCTGCTGGAAGATGGCAGCGATCCCGATGCGCTCTATACCATTGAACATCATCTCTCCTGCAACAACTTCGATTCGCTGGAGAAAGCCGCCGTCGATGCGTTCAAGCTGGGCTATGAAGTGACCGAGCCGGAAGAGCTGGAGCTGGAAGACGGCACCACGGTGATGTGCGTCGATATTCTCAGTGAGTCGGCGCTGAAGCCGGAGCTGATTGACGTGCAGGTTGAGCAGCTGGTCAACCTGGTCGGGAAATACAACGTCGACTACGACGGCTGGGGCACCTACTTCGAAGATCCCGATGCGGAAGACGAAGACGACGATGATGATGACGGCGACATTATCGACGGCGACGAAGATACCGGCGTCCGCCACTGATTTTTCGGGCGGAGCCGCGCGCTCCGCCTTTCCGCTCTCTGCCCTATGAACTGACATGAACTACGCACCGCTGCTTGAACCCATCACTCAGTTTTTACTCTGCCGCACGCCGCAAGCCTGGATTGATGAGGCGCGCAAGCCGGAAAACCTGACGCTGCTGCTGACCGATCACCTGGTCTGCGAACTGAAAGCGGCACAGACCGCCACCTGGCTGATCCGCAAATATGTTGCCGACAAGCCGAGCGGCGAAGCGATCCTCGCCTGGCTGAAACCCTATGAAGATTTTATTTTCCGCGAGCAGCCCGACAGCCAGTTTATTCAGGCGCATAAGAGCCTGACGAAAAGCGTTATCGTGCGCAACGAACTGCCCTGGGCGGACGACCTGGTGGAGAAAATGGTGCTGCTGATTAAAGAAGAGCTGCACCACTTTTATCAGGTCTGGGAAATTATGCAGGCGCGCGGCTTGCCCTATCACAAGATCACCTCCAGCCGCTACGCCAAAGGGCTGCTGCGGGAGATCACCACGCACGAGCCCGATACGCTGGTGGACAAGCTGATCTGCGGCGCCTATATCGAGGCGCGCTCCTGCGAGCGTTTCGCCAGCCTCGCGCCCTGGCTGGATGAGGAGCTGGAGAAGTTCTATATTTCGCTGCTGCGTTCGGAAGCGCGTCACTATCAGGACTATTTAGCGCTGGCGGCGCAGATCTCGCCGAAGGATATCGCACCGCGCGTGCGGGCGATTGGCGAAGCAGAGGCGAAGCTGATTAGCGAGCCGGACGCGGAGCTGCGTTTCCACAGCGGCGTGCCGGCGTTCTGACAGCGAAAGCGCGCTTACAGCGCTTTCAGCATGCGGTACTCGCAGTCACCGTGGCCGGTGCAGCCGAGCACCTCATTAATGCGTTCAAAGCCCAGCGACTCGTAGAGCTTAATGGCGCGCGTCAGGCTGCCGGTGGTTTCCAGATAGCAGCGGCGGAAGCCGCGCTGGCGCGCATGCTCCATAGCACGCAGCGCCAGCTCGCGCGCCACGCCGAAGCCACGCACCTCCGGCAGGAAGTACATCTTCTGCAGCTCGCAGATATCGGGCGCGCTGCAGGCGAGCGGGGCGACGCCGCCGCCGCCCACCACTTTTCCCTGATGCTCCACCACCCAGTAGGCGCTGTGCTCGGCGCTGTAGAGTTCATACAGGCTGTCGAGCTGCGGATCGGCCACGGTATAGCCTTTGTCGGCGGTCAGGCCGAACTCAGCCGAGACGGCGCGGATCACCTGAGCGATATAGGGATTGTCGGCGGCGCTGATAGGGCGCAGCTGAAGCGCGAGCCGCAATGCTGAAGTCGTCATAATCTTTTCCGGTTAAATAAGAAAGCCGGGCAAGCCCGGCTTTTTTTTATGCTGTCAGACTCAGACGCTTACAATGCCGCAATCACTGCCTGCTGTTCAATCAGTTTCGCTTTCGACTGCTCCAGCTCGGCGACGCGCTCGCGCTCTTTCGCCACCACCGCTTCCGGCGCGCGCGAAACGAAGCCTTCATTCGCCAGCTTGACCTGAATCTTCTCGATTTCGACGTCGAGCTTGCCCAGCTCTTTCGCCAGACGATCCAGCTCCGCCGCCTTGTCCACCAGGCCTGCCATCGGGATCAGCAGCTCGGCGCCTTCGACGATTTTGGTCACGGAAACCGGGCCTTTCTCGCCTGCTGGCAGAATAGTCAGGCTTTCCAGACGCGCCAGGCGCGACAGGAAGGTGCGGTTCGCTTCCACACGACGCAGCGCCGCCGGCGAGCAGTCGCGCAGCAGCACGTCGAGCGGCTTGCTCAGGGCGATATTCATCTCGGCGCGAATATTACGCACCGCGACGATCGCCTGCTTCATCCACTCGATATCCGCCATCGCTTCCGCATCCTCTTTCGCCGCGTCGTAGTGCGGGAAAGGCTGCAGCATAATGGTGTCGTCGCTGATGTTCTTCAGCACCTTCACACGCTGCCAGATGGTCTCGGTGATAAACGGAATAATCGGATGGGCGAGGCGCAGCAGCGCTTCCAGCACCGTCACCAGCGTGTTGCGCGTGCCGCGCAGCTCCGCTTCGCTGCCGTTGTTCATCACCGGCTTGGTCAGCTCCAGGTACCAGTCGCAGAACTGGTTCCAGGTGAAGTCATAAAGAATATTCGCGGCGATATCGAAGCGATAGCTGTCCAGCGCCTCGCGGTACGCTTTCACCGTGTTGTTGAACTCGGCGAGGATCCAGCGATCCGCCAGCGACAGCGTCATTTCGCCGCCGTTCTGACCGCAATCCTGATCTTCGGTGTTCATCAGCACGAAGCGGCTGGCGTTCCACAGCTTGTTGCAGAAGTTGCGGTAGCCTTCCAGGCGCTTCATATCCCAGTTGATATCGCGGCCGGTCGAGGCGAGCGCCGCCAGGGTAAAGCGCAGCGCGTCGGTGCCTGACGGCTCAATGCCGTCCGGGAACTGCTTCTCGGTGCGCTTGCGGATCTTCTCCGCCAGCTGCGGCTGCATCATGTTGCCGGTACGCTTCTCCAGCAGATCCTCCAGCGAGATGCCGTCGACCATATCCAGCGGGTCGATAACGTTGCCTTTGGATTTCGACATCTTCTGGCCTTCTTCGTCGCGGATCAGACCGGTCATATAGACGGTCTTAAACGGCACCTGCGGCTTGCCGTCCTCATCTTTGAGGAAATGCATGGTCAGCATGATCATGCGGGCGATCCAGAAGAAGATAATGTCAAAGCCGCTCACCAGCACGCTGGTCGGGTGGAACTGACGCAGCGCCTCGGTGTTCTCCGGCCAGCCGAGCGTGGAGAAGGTCCACAGCCCAGAGGAGAACCAGGTGTCGAGCACGTCGTCGTCCTGACGCAGCGCCACGTCCGCGCCCAGGTTGTTCTCGCTGCGCACTTCCTCTTCGCTGCGGCCGACATAGACATTGCCGTCGTTGTCGTACCACGCCGGAATGCGGTGGCCCCACCACAGCTGGCGCGAGATGCACCAGTCCTGAATGTCGCGCATCCAGGAGAAGTACATGTTTTCATACTGCTTCGGCACAAACTGGATATCGCCGTTCTCGACCGCTTCGACCGCGACTTTCGCCAGCGGCGCGGTACGCACGTACCACTGATCGGTCAGCATCGGCTCGATCACCACGCCGCCGCGATCGCCGTAAGGCACGGTCAGGTCATGCGGTTTGATCTCGTCCAGCAGGCCGAGTTCGTCCACGGCGGCGACAATCGCCTTACGCGCGGCAAAACGCTCCATTTTCTGGAAGGCGGCCGGGATCTCGTCCGAGCAGGCGTCGCTGACTTCGCCGTTGGTGTCGTACACCTGGGCGCGCTCGCGGATATCGCCGTCAAAGGTCAGAATATTGATCATCGGCAGCTTGTGGCGACGGCCGACTTCATAGTCGTTGAAGTCGTGCGCCGGGGTGATTTTCACGCAGCCGGTGCCTTTTTCCATGTCGGCGTGCTCGTCGCCGACGATGGGAATGCGGCGGTTCACCAGCGGCAGCATCACCTCTTTGCCGATCAGATCTTTGTAGCGCGGATCTTCCGGGTTGACCGCCACGCCGGTATCGCCCAGCAGGGTTTCCGGACGCGTGGTGGCGACCACCAGATAATCTTTGCCTTCGGCGGTTTTCACGCCGTCCGCCAGCGGATAGCGGATATGCCACATCGAGCCTTTGCTCTCGCGGTTTTCCACTTCCAGATCGGAAATCGCGGTGCGCAGTTTCGGATCCCAGTTCACCAGGCGTTTGCCGCGGTAGATCAGGTTCTCTTTATGCAGGCGAACAAACACCTCTTTCACCGCATTAGAGAGGCCGTCGTCCATGGTGAAGCGCTCGCGCTCCCAGTCCACGGAGTTGCCGAGGCGACGCATCTGGCGGGTAATGGTGCCGCCTGATTCCGCCTTCCACTGCCAGATCTTGTCGATAAAGGCGTCGCGGCCGTAATCCTGGCGCGTCTTGCCCTCTTCGGCGGCGATCTTGCGTTCGACCACCATCTGGGTGGCGATGCCCGCATGGTCGGTGCCCACCTGCCACAGCGTATTTTTACCCTGCATGCGCTGGTAGCGGATCATGGTGTCCATGATGGTCTGCTGGAAAGCGTGACCCATGTGCAGGCTGCCGGTGACGTTCGGCGGCGGGATCATGATGCAGAAGCTTTCCTTACTGGTGTCGCCGTTAGGCTTGAAATAGCCTTGCTCTTCCCAGTGCTCGTAAAGCGGCTGCTCGATATCTTGCGGGTTATATGTTTTTTCCATTTCTGCTATGTCGTTTGCGGCTGCGGCGGCGTGGCCGTATTCAATTGGAAACCAACGCTGCGGTACGCTTTATAGCGGTCGCGCGCCAGCTGTTTCTGAGACTCTTCGTAGGGTACGAAGTCTATCACTTCATGGAAAGCAGTAGCAAAATCTGCAAACTGCGGCAGCAGGCTGATCAGCAGATCGCGCGGCGAGCTGCCGCGACGCTGCGGCCAGGCCAGCTCGACCGGCGCGCCGTAGCGCGGCCCTTCGCCCGCCAGATTGTGCGGCACGAAGGCGTTGGCCGGACGCTGCCACAGCGCCTCGTCGAGGCGAATGGCCTGCTGTTCGTTTTCACAGGCGATCAAAATGCGTTTGCCCGCCCGCCAGCGCGTTTCCGCCAGATCGCATACCAGCGCCTCAATGGCGCTCAGCTCGTCGCTGTGCGAGTCCGATTCCATTACGTAGAAGGTTGCGTTTTTCATGGAAAGGCCTTGTGGGTGAGAGGTGACGATATTACCAGCTAAGGCGCGCGCTAGCACTTCCCGATGAGAGAGATATGGCGTCGACGGTGGTCTACATCAATGCGCGCCGCCTGATGAAGCGGCGCGCAGCGAGGCTTAGTCGTCGCCGTTGAGGCCGGCGCGGTTCAGCAGGAACTGCGACAGCATCGGCACCGGACGACCGGTGGCGCCTTTGGCTTTGCCGGAGCGCCAGGCGGTGCCGGCGATATCCAGGTGCGCCCAGTTATATTTACGCGCGAAGCGCGCCAGGAAGCAGGCGGCGGTGATGGCGCCGCCAGGACGGCCGCCAATATTCGCCATATCGGCGAAGTTCGACTCCAGCTGCTCCTGATACTCATCCGCCATCGGCAGACGCCAGGCGCGGTCGCCGGACTGCTCGGAGGCGCCGATCAGCTCGTGCGCCAGCGGATTGTGGTTCGACAGCAGGCCGCTGACGTGATGGCCGAGCGCGATAACGCAGGCGCCGGTCAGGGTCGCCACGTCGATCACCACTTCCGGATCGAAGCGCTCGACGTAGGTCAGGGCATCGCACAGCACCAGACGGCCTTCCGCATCGGTATTCAGCACTTCTACCGTCTGGCCGGACATGGTGGTCAGCACGTCGCCCGGACGCATGGCGCGGCCGTCCGGCATGTTTTCGCAGCCTGCCAGTACGCCGACCACGTTGAGCGGCAGGTTCAGCTCTGCCACCATGCGCATTACGCCGTAGACCGACGCCGCGCCGCACATGTCGTACTTCATCTCATCCATCGATTCCGCCGGCTTGATGGAGATGCCGCCAGAGTCGAAGGTCAGCCCTTTGCCCACCAGCACGATAGGGCGCGCCTCCGCGTCCGGGTTGCCTTTGTACTCGATGACCGACATCAGCGACTCGTTCTGCGAGCCGGCACCCACCGCGAGATAGGCGTTCATGCCCAGCTCTTTCATCTGCTGCTCGCCGATCACGCGCGTAGTAACGTTTTTGCTGTAGGCGTCCGCTAGCTGGCGCGCCTGTGAGGCGAGATAGGCCGCATTGCAGATGTTCGGCGGCATATTGCCGAGATCTTTCGCCGCCTTCACGCCGGCGGCGACCGCCAGGCCGTGCTGAATGGCGCGCTCGCCGCTGGTGAGTTCGCGGCGCGTCGGCACGTTGAACACCAGCTTGCGCAGCGGACGGCGCGGCTCGGTTTTGTTGCTCTTTAGCTGGTCGAAGTTATAAAGCGCTTCTTTAGAGGTTTCGACCGCCTGACGCACTTTCCAGTAGGTATTGCGGCTTTTTACATGCAGCTCGGTCAGGAAGCAGACCGCCTCCATCGAGCCGGTGTCATTCAGCGTATTAATGGTCTTCTGGATCACCTGTTTGTACTGGCGCTCATCCAGCTCGCGCTCTTTGCCGCAGCCAATCAGCAGAATGCGCTCAGACAGAATATTGGGTACATGATGCAGCAGCAGCGTCTGGCCGACTTTGCCCTCCAGCTCGCCGCGGCGCAGCAGGGCGCTGATGTAGCCGTCGCTGATTTTATCTAACTGCTCGGCGATCGGCGACAGACGACGCGGCTCGAAAACACCGACAACAATGCAGGCGCTGCGCTGTTTTTCCGGGCTTCCGCTTTTTACACTGAACTCCATGCACTCTCCTGAATCTTAAAGACAACGGCCGCGGCTGTCGCTAGAATGGTCCGCTTGTTACCACAGAGGATAAAAGTTTGTTGGTAATCAGCGTTCGAACTACGTTTAGTGTGGCAATGCGTTAATTTTCACCACCCTGACGCATTTGTCATACCATTTTAGCTGCGACGCAGGCCATTGATGAAGAAAAATGGCTAATAAGCGTTGAAACTAGCGATTTTCCTGCAAAAAGACAAGTTATCACAGGCGTACTAAGCGTGATCATCATTAGATATCTGGTTCGGGAAACGCTCAAAAGCCAGCTGGCTATCCTTTTCATCCTGCTGCTTATCTTCTTTTGTCAGAAGTTAGTGCGGATTTTAGGGGCTGCGGTGGACGGCGAAATCCCAACAAATCTCGTTCTGACTCTGTTAGGGCTTGGCGTGCCTGAAATGGCACAACTTATTCTGCCGTTAAGCCTGTTTCTGGCGATCCTGATGACGCTGGGCAAGCTTTACACCGACAGCGAAATCACCGTGATGCATGCCTGCGGCCTGGGCAAAAGCGTACTGGTGAAGGCGGCGATGGTGCTGATGCTGCTCACCTCTATCGTGGCGGCGGTCAACGTTATCTGGCTTGGCCCCTGGTCCTCGCGCTATCAGGACGAGGTGACGCAAAACGCCAAAGCCAACCCTGGCGCGGCGGCGCTGGCGGCCGGACAGTTCCAGAGTTCCAGCGACGGTAATTCGGTGCTGTTTATCGAAAACGTCAAGGGCAACCAGTTCGGCAACGTTTTCCTGGCGCAGCTGCGCGCCAAAGGCAACGCGCGGCCGTCGGTGGTGCTGGCGGACAGCGGCCATATGGAGCAGCGTAAAGACGGCTCTCAGGTGGTGACGCTGGATAAGGGCACGCGCTTTGAAGGCACGGCGATGCTGCGCGACTTCCGTATTACCGACTTCACCAACTATCAGGCGCGCGTGGGCTATAAAGAGGCGACGCTCGATCCCAACGACGCCGAGCAGTCCGACCTGACCACGCTGCTCAGCAACGACACGCCGGCGTTCCGCTCGGAGCTGCACTGGCGCTTTACGCTGATCTTCTCGGTGCTGGTAATGGCGCTGATGGTGGTGCCGTTGAGCGTGGTCAACCCGCGTCAGGGCCGCGTGCTGTCGATGCTGCCCGCGATGCTGCTCTATCTGATCTTCTTCCTGCTGCAAAGCTCGCTGAAGTCGAACGCGGCGAAAGGGCGGCTCGATCCGGCGATCTGGATGTGGGTGGTGAATATCAGCTATCTGCTGCTGGCAGTAGCGCTTAACCTGTGGGATACGGTGCCGATGCGCCGCGTGCGCGCCCGCTTCAGCCGCGGAGGTTCCGTCTGATGTTTCGCGTTCTCGACCGTTATATCGGTAAAACCATTTTCAACACCATCATGATGACGCTGTTCATGCTGGTGTCGCTCTCCGGCATCATCAAGTTTGTCGATCAGCTGCGTAAAACCGGGCAGGGCGCCTATACCGCGCTCGCCGCTGGCTACTACACGCTGCTCAGCGTGCCGAAGGATATTGAGATCTTCTTCCCGATGGCGGCGCTGCTCGGCGCGCTGCTCGGCCTGGGCACCCTGGCACAGCGCAGCGAGCTGGTGGTGATGCAGGCGGCGGGCTTCACCCGCATGCAGGTGGCGCTGTCGGTGATGAAAACCGCCATCCCGCTGGTGCTGTTAACCATGGCCATCGGCGAGTTTCTCGCGCCGGCGGGCGAGCAGATGGCGCGCAACTACCGCGCCACGCAGCTCTACGGCGGCGCGCTGGTGTCGACGCAGAACGGCCTGTGGGCGAAAGACGGCAATAACTTTATCTATATCGAGCGGGTGCGCGGCGACAACCAGCTCGACGGCGTCAGCATCTATCACTTCAGCGACGACCGTCGTCTGAAGAGCGTGCGCTACGCCGCCAGCGCCACCTGGGATCAGGCGAACAAACGCTGGAACCTGGCGCAGGTGGATGAGTCGGACCTGAACGATGCCAAACAGATCAGCGGCTCGCAGAGCCTGAGCGGCGAATGGAAAACCAACCTGACGCCGGACAAGCTCGGCGTGGTGGCGCTCGATCCCGACGCGCTGTCGATTCGCGGCCTCTACAACTACAGCAAGTACCTGAAGCAGAGCGGCCAGGAGTCTGGGCGTTACCGTCTCAATATGTGGAGCAAGATCTTCCAGCCGCTGTCGGTGGCGGTGATGATGCTGATGGCGCTGTCGTTTATCTTCGGCCCGCTGCGCAGCGTGTCGATGGGCGTGCGCGTGGTGACCGGCATCAGCTTTGGCTTCCTGTTCTACGTGCTGGACCAGATTTTCGGCCCGCTGAGCCTGGTCTACGGCCTGCCGCCTGTAATGGGCGCGATCCTGCCCAGCGCCGCGTTCTTCGCCATTAGCCTGTTCCTGCTGGTTAAGCGGCGTTAAGTCCGGGCAATAACTTAGAAGCAAAAATGAGGCCGCAAATTGCGGCCTCTCTCTTATAACTCGATGAAAAACGGTAGCTTTTACCGGTGTCGCTAATGACTGTTTTTCTCAGCTATGCCAGGCTCTGTGCGGGTTTTTTTCAGAGTCAGGAAAGATGAAGAAGAGCACGCCGACCCCGCACGACGCCGTCTTCCGCCAGCTTCTCAGCCAGCCGGACGTGGCGCGCGACTTTATGGAAATCCACCTTCCGCCTCAGCTCCTTGCGCTCTGTGACCTCAGCACGCTCAGGCTGGCCTCCGGCTCTTTCGTGGAAGATGATCTGCGCCCTTATTTCAGCGACGTGCTCTACAGCATGAAAACCCGCGGCGGCGGCGACGGCTATGTGCAGGTGCTGATTGAGCACCAGTCGACGCCGGACAAACAGATGGCGTTTCGGCTGCTGCGCTACGCGGTGGCGGCGATGAAGCGTCACCTCGACGCCGGACATAAGACGCTGCCGCTGGTAATACCGGTGCTGTTTTACGCCGGTCAGCGCAGCCCTTATCCCTGGTCAACCTGCTGGCTGGACGGGTTCGCCGACCCGGCGCTGGCCGCCGTGCTTTACGGCAAGGCTTTTCCGCTGGTCGACGTCACCGTCATTCCTGATGATGAAATCGTGCAGCATCGTCGTATGGCAGCGCTGACGCTGCTGCAAAAACATATTCGCCAGCGCGATTTAGCGGAGATCATGGACCTGCTGGTAGCCGCCTGGCAGGCGGACAAATCTTCATCACAAACACCATCGCTGGTAAACTATATTATTCAGGCAGGCGAAACCACAGACGCCAGCGCCTTTGTTCAAGAACTGGCACAGCGGATGCCGCAACAGGAGGTCCCACTGATGACAATTGCAGAACAGCTTAAGCAGGAAGGCGAGCTAAAGGGCAAGCTTGAGGGCAAACTGGAAGTCGCGCGCAGCCTGCTGAAAATGCAGCTGCCGCGCGACACGATCTTGCAGGCGACCGGGCTGACGGAAGAAGAACTAGACCGCCTCGGCGACCAGTAACCGTCCTGAGCCGTACTCCACACCGATCAACACAATAAAAGAACCCGCCTTAAAAAGCGGGTTCTGTCTGAGCCTTGAGTGGTTTTAACGCGCCAGCAGCGGCAACAGCGCCGGAAGCTGCGACAGCAGGTAGAGGATCAGCCCGATGGTGCCCCCCACCAGCGTGCCGTTGATGCGAATAAATTGCAGATCCTTGCCGATGTTCAGCTCAATCTGCTGCGACATATCGCGCGCGTCCCAGCTCTTCACCGTATCGCTGATATGACGCGTCAGGAAGGCGGCGAACTCCGGCGCAACGCTGCGCGCGGCGTCTTCCAGATGGCGGTTCATTGAGGCGCGCAGCGCGTCGTCGCGCGCCAGGTTCTCGCCCAGCCACAGCGCCGCCTGGCGCACCTTCTCCTGCACGCGCGAATCCTCGCTGTTGAGATCGGTTTTCAGCCAGGCGCGCAGGTCGCTCCACAGCTCGCCGATATAGCGGTTCAGCGAGGCGTCCTCTTTCATCCAGCGCTTAATCTCCTCGGCGCGCGCCGCCATCTCCGGGTCGTGCTTCAGCTTCTCAATCAGCCGATCCACCGCGCGGTTAAAGCCGAGGCGCAGCTCGTGACCCTGATCCGCCGCCACGTCGTCGAGCACTGAATCCACCGCGTTCGCCACCAGCTCCGCGCTGTGCTCGCCCAGCCATTCGGTCGGCAGCATCTTCGCCTTAATGGGATGCTCGCGCTTCAGCCAGCGCACAATCTGCATGGCGATAAAGTCGCGCGTGGCGGGCTTGTGCAGCAGGCGCAGCAGCTGATCGATCGCCGCGTCGAGCAGCTCCTGATGGCGGTTGTTTTTGGTCAGGCTCTCCAGCAGCACCGCGCTGGTCTGCGACAGATCGACCTTGTCGATGGCGCGATGTACCGCGCGGCGCATAAAGTTCTGAATACGCGCGTCGTCGGTAAGATCGAGAAAGCCGCGCATCACCTGCAGCAGATGGCGCCCGATGCGGTCGGCGTTGCCCGGCGCGTTAAGCCACTGCGCCAGCAGCTGCGCCGGATCGTGGCGGCGGATCAACGCCAGCAGCGAATCGGTGTCGAGAAACTTCTCCTGCACGAAGCGGCCGAGATTGTCGCCGATGCGATCTTTATTGCGCGGAATAATCGCCGTATGGCGCGAGATAAAGGGCACCGGCACGCGGCGAAACAGCGCCACCACGGCGAACCAGTCCGCCAGCGCGCCGACCATCGCCGCTTCAGCAATCGCCTTCACGCCGCTCACCCAGAAGCCAGGCGGCAGAAAAAGCGTGGTGATAAAGATGGCGGCGGCCAGCAGCAGCAGGCCGAGCGCCAGACGTTTTGTCCGTTTAAGTTCGCGTAATTTGTCCATGCTCACAGCTTAGCAGAGGCCCGACCGCAGCGGAAAGCGCCTCAGCGGCGACGCCCGCCCAGCAGGCTGCCGAGCGCGCCGCGGATAATCTGGTTGGCGATCTGCCGCGTCGCGCTTTTCGCCACGCTCTGCACGATGCCGTCATGCTTGCCGCCGCGCGGGCCGGTGCGGCCGAACAGCACCTCTTTTAGTCCGCCGAGAATGCCGCTGTCGACCTCAAGCTCGTTACCTTTCGCCTGCGGCGCGTTGGCCTGTTCGCTGGCGCCTTTCACGCCCTGATGCAGCTTCTCATAGGCGGATTCACGGTCGATCTCCTCATCATATTTGCCCGCCAGCGGCGAGTGGTTGATCAGGCCGTTGCGCTCGTCAAGGCTCACCGGCCCCATGCGCGAGCCGGGCGCAATCACCATCGCGCGCTCCACCACCGACGGGCTGCCTTTTTCATCGAGAAACGAGATCAGCGCCTCGCCGGTGCCCAGCGCCTGAATCGCCTCAGCGGTGTTGATGGCGGGATTGGCGCGCAGGGTGTCGGCGGCGCTCTTCACCGCCTTCTGATCCTTCGGCGTAAAGGCGCGCAGCGCGTGCTGCACGCGGTTGCCGAGCTGGCCGAGTACGCTGTCGGGCACGTCAGCAGGATTCTGGGTGACGAACCAGACGCCGACGCCTTTCGAGCGGATCAGGCGCATCACCTGTTCCACCTTCTCCAGCAGCACCGGCGGCGCATCGTTAAACAGCAGGTGCGCCTCGTCGAAGAAGAACACCATCTTCGGCTTCTCCAGATCGCCCGCTTCCGGCAGGTGCTCGTACAGCTCCGACAGCAGCCACAGCAGGCTGGTGGCGTAGAGCTTCGGCTGCTGATAAAGCTTGTCCGCCGCCAGAATATTGATAAAGCCTTTGCCGTCGGCGTCGACGCGCATCAGGTCGCGGATATCGAGCATCGGCTCGCCGAAGAAGTGCTCTGCGCCTTGCTGCTCCAGCGCCAGCAGCCCGCGCTGAATGGCGCCCACCGACGCGCTGTTGATATTGCCGTACTGCGTCTGAAAGCTTTTGGCGTTGTCGCCGATGTACTGGGTCATTGCGCGCAGGTCTTTAAAGTCGAGCAGCAGCAATCCCTGATCGTCGGCGACGCGGAAGATAATCTGCAGCACGCCGCTCTGGATGTCGTTGAGATTCAGCAGGCGCGCCAGCAGCAGCGGGCCGAGGTCGGAGACGGTGGCGCGCACCGGATGGCCCTGATCGCCGAAGATATCCCACAGCATCACCGGATTGCGCTGCGGCTGCCAGTCGGTGACGCCGATCTTCGCCAGCCGCGCCAGCAGCTTCTCGCTCGCTTCTCCCTGCGCCGCAATGCCGGTCAGGTCGCCTTTCACGTCCGCCATAAACACCGGCACGCCGAGGGTGGAGAAGGATTCCGCCAGCTTCTGCAGCGTGACGGTTTTGCCGGTGCCGGTCGCACCGGTGATCAGCCCGTGGCGATTCGCCATCGCGGGCAGCAGATAACATTTCACATCGGGCGTCTGGGCAATAAGCAGCGGGGCGGTCATGGCGTCACTCCAGGCAAAGGATCTGTCTGAAGGATAGCAAGCGGCGCGGGAGAAGGCGGGAAAATGGCGCGCCGTGCAGCGACGGCGCGCCCTGGTTACTTCTGCACCTCATCCAGCAGCAGCATGCTGACGCCGATGCCCTGCTTAACGTTGCTGAGGTTTTTGCGCACCGCGACCTGCTGCGCGCCCTGCAGAATAGTGACGAACGGCGAGTTCTGCTGCAGTTCGGTCTGCAAATGGGTGTAGAGCGCGCGACGCTGCGTGGCATCGCTTTCGCCCGCTGCCTTACGCGTCTCGGCGCTCAGCTCGGGGATCTCCCAGCCGACGCGCCACGCCAGGGTTTTCGAGCCGCCCGGCACGTTATAGGCGAAGGCGCTGGCGTTGGTGTTCGGGTCGATATAGTCCGCGCCCCAGTAGATAAAGATCGACTGGAAGTCGCGGCCGCGCATCTTGCTCCACAGCTCTGACTCCGCCACCGGCTGAATATCCAGGTTCACGTCCGCCTTCGCGAAGCTCGCCTGCAGCGCCTGCGCCACATCAATATAGGGCGGCTGATTCACCACCGTCAGGGCGATATGGGTGCCTGGCGCGATGCCGCCGCGCTGTAAAATCGCTTTCGCCTTGTCGACGTCGTAATGGAACGGCGTGGTGTTGAGCGCGCCGTCAAAGCCGTCCGGCAAAAAGCTCTGATGAATGCGGTACTGGCCTTTCAGCAGCTGGTTGGCGATGCTGTCGTAGTCCACCAGCCAGCGCGCCGCCTGCCACAGCGCCGGATTACCGAGCGCGGGCTGCTTCGCGTCTTTGGTGTTAAAGCCGAGATAGTAGACCAGGCTCGACGGGAAGGCATCAATGCGCACGTTGGCATCGCCCTTCAGCGCCGCGATCTGATCGGGGCCGAGCTGATAGGCGACATCCACGTCGCCCTGCTGCACCAGCAGACGACGCGTGCCCGGATCGGCGACGCCCTTAAGCAGCACGCGCTTCAGATGCGGCTGCGGCGCAGCGTGTGGGTTAGCCTCCAGCACCAGCGCCTGCAGCGGCACAAACTGCTTGATAGAGAAGGCGCCGCTGCCCGCTGAATGGGTCTTCAGCCAGCCGTTGCCGGTGTCGTTGCTGCTGGCGTGCTGCAGCGCGGTTTTACTGTCGACCACCGAGCCGACCGGCGCGGTCAGCAGACGCAGCGCCAGATCCTGGCCGATTTGCGCCGGCCAGCGGATCTCCAGCTGATGGTCGTTCACCACCGTAAACTGGCTGCTGATATTCTCCGGCGTCCAGCCGAACTCGGCCAGAATAAAAGAGGGCGCTTTATTGAGCTTCACCGCGCGCGTCAGGGAAAAGACCACATCCTGCGCGGTGACCGGATTGCCGCTGACGAAACGGGCGTCTGGATTGAGGTTGAAAAGCAGGCTGTGCGGGGTCGAACCCTGCTGCCAGCTGCGCGCCAGCAGCGGCGAGAGCTTCTGCGGATCGTCCTGATTCGGCTCCACCAGCGTCTGGTAAACATTACGCAGGCTGCTGTTGCTGACCGTTTCAAAGCTCTCCGCCGGATCGAAACTGATAATGCCGTCGAGCGGCACGGCGATCACCAGCGTATCTTTCGGCGTGCTGGCGTGCACCACGGGCGCTAATGTCAGCGCGCCCAACAACAAAAGCAAAATGCGTCGCATAGGGTTTATCCTGAGTAGTTGATAAACCTACTTTATCCGGCGCGTCGCTACGGCAAAATGCCGCTTTGTTATGAGCTTTGCACAAAAAAATCGTCTCAGTTTCCGGCGTGATTAACCATCTACATTGATTATTGCCACGCCAGCAGCGAAATAAGGCTTTCGCCGAATAGCGATCACATTTCCAGCAATATTTCATTGCTGCTGTTAATAAGTGAATATAATGTTGCCAATGAGAATAGTTCTCTTGTATGGAAGTATGATTTTTTTTGATTGATTATTTCCGGCAACTGTCACCTCACGCAAATAAAACCGGGCTGGCGCACAAGGTTTCTGACTATATAACCATCAATTGTGCGGTTTTAAACAAAATTTCCTCCTGTAACAGCCGTCACCCCCTCGTAACCATCCAATAACACAATGATAAATTTTCACTAAAACACATTTGTACTTCTATTTTTACATTTCGAAATATCTATATCCCTAATATTGCCGCGTTATTAACCGATAAGATTTGTGTTTAACAAATATATTACTTTTACAGCAAGTGAGAGTCGTGCCGCTATGCTTCTTGACAAACCCACCACCAGACGAAAGTTTTTGCTCGGGTCTTTACTGGCATTGCCATTAAGTGACCTGGTGTTAAAAGGGCTGACTGCGGCGCAGGCAGCTGAAATGGCCGCGCCGGAACTGGCTGACTATAAACCGGGCTTTTTTAGCGCGGACGAATGGCAGTTTATTCTCGCCGCCACCGATCGCCTGATCCCGGCAGGCGGCAAAGGCAAAGCGCCTGGCGCGCTGGAAACCAACGTGCCGATCTTTATCGACCAGCAGCTGCAGAGCAGCGAGTTCGGCGACGAGATCTATATGCAGGGCCCGTTCAACGTGCACGCCGATCCGACGTTCGGTTACCAGATCCCGTTCACTCCACAGCAGATGTACCACACCGCCATCAAGCTGGTGACGCAGTGGGTGCAGACCACCTACAACAAGCCGTTCCAGCAGCTCACGCTGGAAGAGAAAGATGACGTGTTGACCAAACTCAACAAGAACGGCATCGACTTCGCCGCGCTGGGCGAAGGCAACCTGAAAGCGTCGCAGTTCTTCAGCCAGCTGCTCTCTGATACCAAACATGGCTATCTCGCGGATCCGATGTATGGCGGCAACAAAGGCATGAAAGCCTGGATCGCCATCGGCTTCCCTGGCGCGCGCGCCAGCTTCACCGAATGGGTGAAGCAGCACAACGTGCCCTATCCGCTGGGGCCGGTCAGCCTTTTGGGTGAACGCGCTTAACCGCGCTGAATCAGGTATTTGAGACAGGATTATCATGGCACAGATTACTAAAAAAGAAGTCGACGTCGTTGTTTGCGGCCTCGGCTGGGCCGGCTCGCTGATGAGTATCGAGCTGGCGCTGGCGGGCCTCGAAGTGCGCGCCTTAGAGCGCGGCGGCGAGCGCGACTACCCCGATTTCGCCTACCCGAAACCGGCCGACGAATACGCCTATAACGTGCGTAACAAAGTGTTCGCTACGCCGAAAGAAGTGGCGGTCACCGTGCGCTACGACACCACCCAGACCGCGCTGCCGACCCGTAAATGGGGCGCGTTCGCGCCGGGCACCGGCGTGGGCGGCGCAGGGATGCACTGGACGGCGGTACTGATCCGTCCAACCCCGACCGACATCAAGCTGAAAACCTACGTGGACGAGGCCTACAAGCCGGGCATCCTGCAGGAAGATATGCGCGTGATGGACTTCCCGTTCAGTTGGGAAGAGATCGAGCCGTACTACTACAAGTTCGAGCTGATCTGCGGCCAGTCGGGCAACACCGGCAACCTGCGCGGCCAGATTCTGGAAGGCGGCGACCCGTTCGAAGGCCCGCGCTCTGAGCCTTACCCGCTGCCGGCGCTGGAAGACACGCTGAACAACGTGATGTTTAAAGAAGCGGCGACGAAGCTGGGCTACCATCCGTTCCCCAACCCGTCGGCGTGCGTGTCGCGCGCGTGGAAAAACCCCTACGGCAACCAGATCGCGCCGTGCAACTACTGCGGCTACTGCTCGAAGTATCCGTGCCTGAACTACTCCAAAGCGTCGCCGCAGACCGCGGTGATGGATGCGCTGAAGCGCATGCCGAACTTCTCCTACGAAGTGCACGCGGAAGTGGTGAAGGTGGTGCTGCACGACGACAAGAAGACCGCCAAAGGCGTGATCTACTATGACGTGGACGGCAACGAAGTGTTCCAGCCGGCGAAAATCGTCGTGCTTTCCAGCTTCCAGCTCTACAACGTGCGTCTGATGCTGCTTTCCGGCATCGGCAAGCCGTACAACCCGATCACTGAAGAGGGTGTGGTAGGCCGTAACTACGCCTTCCTGTCGAACGGCGGCGCGACCCTGTTCTTCAAGGACAAAAACTTCAACCCGTACGCCACCGCAGGCGCCACCGGCCAGATGTTCAACGACATCTCGCCAGGCAACTTCGATGGTCCGGGTCTCGGCTTCCTTGGCGGCGCCAAGATCCACAGCTCGCAGGCCACCGGCACGCCGATCGCCACCTCGCTGCCGAAAGGCACGCCGAGCTGGGGCATGGGCTACAAAGAGGGTATGGAAGAGTGGTACGGCCACTCGATGAAGATCAGCATCACCACGACCTGCCAGTCGTACCGTGACGTCTATCTGGACCTCGACCCGAACTACACCGACCACCGCGGCCAGCCGCTGCTGCGCATGACCTTTAACTGGAAGCAGAACGAGCTGAAGCTGCAGCAGTACCTGAAGGGCATCGTCGGCAATATCGGCAAAGAGCTGAACCCGGACAGCATGAGCATGAGCTTCCTGCCGATGGACGCCAACTTCGACCTGACCAAGTACGTCTCTACCCACAACGTGGGCGGCGCGGTGATGGGCGACAACCCGAAAACCTCTGCACTGAACAAGTATCTGCAGAGCTGGGACGTGCATAACGTGTTTGTACCGGGCGGCAACGCCTTCCCGCAGAATTTCCAGGCGAACCCGACCGACACCATCGGCGCGATTACCCTGATGGCGGCGCAGGCGATCAAGGAACAGTATCTGAAGAACCCCGGTCCACTGGTACAGGCATAAGCATATGAAACTGAAATCATTGTTACTCGCCAACGCCGTGCTGCTGGGATGCATGGTGAGTCAGGCGCATGCGGAAGATGAGGCCCAGCTGATCAAGAAGGGCGAATACCTGTCGCGTCTCGGCGACTGTATGGCCTGTCACTCCATTGCGGGCAAGCCGGACTATTCCGGTGGGCTGGCGATTGAGTCGAACCTCGGCACCATCTATTCCACCAACATCACGCCGGACAAGGCGCACGGTATCGGCAACTACAGCGAGCAACAGTTCTCCGACGCGGTGCGCAAAGGCGTGCTGCCGGACGGTTCGCGCCTCTATCCGGCGATGCCGTACCCGGACTACGCCAAAATCAGCGATGAAGATATGCACGCGCTGTATGTCTACTTTATGAAGGGCGTGCAGCCGAGCGCCGAGCAGCCGCCGGAGACCAGCCTAAGCTTTCCATTTAGCCAGCGCTGGGGCATGCGTTTCTGGAACTGGGCCTTTACCAGCGACAAGCCGTTCCAGCCGATCGGCGGCGCCTCTGAGGAGATCAACCGCGGCGCCTATATCGTCGAGAGCCTCGGCCACTGCGGCAGCTGCCACACGCCGCGCGGCCTCGGTATGAACGAGAAGGCGCTGGACAGCGGCGACGCGAAGTTCCTCGCGGGCGGTAGCCTGAACGACTGGGACGTGCCGTCGCTGCGCGGTCTGCCGCGCTGGAGCGAGCAGGAGATCGTCGATTACCTGCAGACCGGCCGCAACGATAAAGCGGCGGTAGGCGGCGAGATGAAGTCGGTAATTGAGCACAGTAGCTCGCACATGACCGACGCCGATCTCAAAGCGGTCGCGGCCTATCTGAAGTTCCTCGGCGGCAATCCGCCGCTGCAGGCCTACGACGTGCAGGCGCAGCAGAAGACCGAAGCGAAGCTGACGGCGGCGAAGAACCTGACCGAAGGCGAACGTCTCTACATCGACAACTGTGGCGCCTGCCACTTTGTCACCGGTAAAGGCGCGCCGGGTATCTTCCCGGAGCTGGATCAGGCAACCATCGTCAACGCCAAGGATCCAACCGGGCTGATCCACACCATCCTGGAAGGCGCGCAGCAGCCGTCTACCGAGAAAGCGCCGTCGACGCTGGCGATGCCTGGCTTCGGCAAGCGTCTGAGCGACGACGAAGTGGCGCAGCTCGCGACCTTTATCCGTCAGGGCTGGAGCAACAATGCGCCAGCGGTGAGCAAGGATCAGGTGGCGGATGTGCGGAAGTCGCTGAAGCACGATTAAAGGGCACTGCGTCTTCTTTCAGACGGCTGAGAAGTCTGCAAGAGGGTGAGAAGGACCGAAGAGCAAAGCGTCCCGCGACAAGGATGTCGCGGGCCGAGCTGGCAGGGATGCCGCTTTTTGCGTCTTTGCGATCGGGCCTTCTCACCCGCGTCAGCACCTTACCTGAAAATATTTAGGGCGCCTCGGCGCCCTTTTTTAATGGAAGTTATGTCCCACTTCCAGCACGCCGTTAATCACAAACTGCACGCCCATACAGACCAGTAAAAAGCCCATCAGGCGCGAAATCGCCTCGATGCCGCCTTTCCCCACCAGCTTCATAATGCTGCCGGAACTGCGCAGCGCCACCCACAGGATCAGCGCCACCAGCAGAAAGGTGAGCGGGGGCGCCACGGCAATCACCCACGCGGGAAAACTGACGCCGCTTTTCACCGTGGAGGCGGAGCTGATAATCATCGCGATGGTGCCGGGACCGGCGGTGCTCGGCATCGCCAGCGGCACAAAGGCGATATTGACCGGCTCCTGACGCGCGTCGCTGTTCTCCAGCTCATCCTGCTTGTGCTGCGCCTCCACCGAATGGCCGACCGGCTGCGCGGGAAACAGCATGCGAAAGCCGACAAAGGCGACGATTAGCCCGCCCGCAATGCGCAGGCCGGGAATAGAGATGCCGAAAGTATTGAGCACCGCGTTGCCCGCGTACCAGGCTACCATCATAATGGCGAACACATAGATGGAGGCCTGCAGCGCCTGACGGTTGCGCTCGCTGAAGTTCATCTCGCCCGCCAGCCCCAAAAACAGCGCCACGGTGGTGAGCGGGTTGGCGAGCGGCAGCAGCACGATCAGCCCTAATCCCACCGCTTCTAATAACGCCTGCATATGCGTCCTCTTTGGTCGCGGGATTAGTGTTTAGGTCGCTCCATTGCTTCCAGAAGCTCCGGGAAAAAGTCTTCCAGCAGCTCTGGCGTCATCAGCTCGGGATAGCGCATCAGATGCTCGCGGATGCGTTCGTTTAGCTCCGGGATCAGGCTCTGCGCGGCGGCGAGGGCGGTGATCTTCTTCTGCTTCACCAGGCGCAGCACGTCATCCGGCAGGTTGTCTTCGTCGTCTTCCTCTTCCACCTCTTCCAGCGCGTCGAGATCGTCGAACATATCGAGCAGCGCCTCAATCTGCGGCGTGCGCGACACATACTCTCCCGGCTTCTCCTCTTCCAGATAGCGCAGCAGCGCGCGCACCGGCGTGCCGTCCGGCGTGGCGGGCGGCGAAGAGGTGAACCACTCCAGCATCAGATGAGTGCTGACGCGATGAACGTGATAGCCGTTATCCACCAGCTCGTCGGCAAGGATATCGGCGGTGTCATGCTCAAGCAGGCAAATATGGGTGCGATTCGGCGTGAACTGTTCCAGCCACTGGTAGATCTCTTCAATCACCGCATCGTCGTACTGAAAGTTTTTGCTCAGATAGCTGCCGTCCGGCTGATGCACGGTCGCGAAAATGAGATCGGGATCGAAGTAAATCGCAATATTGATGCCTTTCATGCGTGCTGTCCTTTGTAGTGCAAAACCTCACTATAGCCTCAGGGCGCGCAGAAAAACATGGGGCGACCAGCAGCCTGCGCTGCTGGCGTTAAAAATTAATGTAATTCAGCGCGGTCCAGCCCGTATGCGCTGTCGAGCGCGCCCGGCGCCATCTGCGACAGGATCTGCAGGCGGTTCCAGCTGTTGATCACCGCGACGGTAAAGGCCAGCTCGCTGATCTCCACCTCGGAGAAGTGCTCGCGCAGCTCGCCGTAGAGCGCCTCGCTGACGCCCTGTTCGCCGATGCGCGTCAGGGCTTCGGTCAATGCCAGCGCCGCCTTCTCCCGCGCGCTAAACAGCGGCGACTCGCGCCAGATGGCGACGTGATGCAGACGCAGCTCGCGCTCGCCGTGCAGCTTCGCCTCCTTCACGTGCATATCGAGGCAGAAGGCGCAGTGATTGAGCTGCGAGGCGCGGATATCCACCAGATGCTTCAGCGTGGCGTCCAGCGAGGTTTTGCGTAACGCCATAGAGACGTCGCCGAGGGATTTAGCCAGTGCCGGGACAGTTTTAAAGTGGTTAACGCGTGATGTCATGATGCTTTCCTCTTTCAGAACAGTGAATTAATGGTGTTTAACGCATGGGGCAATGCGGTGGCGCGGCTGACGGGATCGTGCGTGCCGTCGACGCGGATAAATTCCACCTCCTCAATGCCGATGTAGGCGAGCGCGACGCGCACGTAGGGCGTGAACTGGTCATCCTGCATAAAGGGGCCGTGGGCGAAGACGCTGCCGCTGGCGACCACGCAGTAGACCTTCTTGCCTTTAACCAGCCCGACTTTGCTGCCGTCGGCGGTAAAGGCGAAGGTGCGGCCGGCGCGGGTAATGTGATCGAACCAGGCTTTCAGCACCGAGGGCAGGCCGAGGTTCCACATCGGCGAGGCGATCACCAGCGTGTCGCAGGCGAACAGCTGATCCACCAGCCTTTCCGAGGTGGCAATAGCGCTGCGCTGGGCGCGGGTGCGCGCCTCCGGCGGCGTAAAAAAGGCGCCGATGGTAAAGGCGTCCAGATGCGGCAGCGGATGCTGCGCCAGATCCAGCACCGTCTCTTCCAGCTGCGGATGGCGGGTGCGCAGCCGGTCGACCAGATGCGCGGAGGCGGCGCGCGACGCGGATCCGCTGATATCGGGGCTGACGTTAATATGCAGTAGCTTCATAGGTGACTCTTTCGCGGCTAAACAATGGAGAGATGATAAGCTTCTATGTCAGAGTAAAAAGGGCCATAAAACGTGAAAACAGGTAGGACATAGCGGTGGGATACAGAGAGATTTACGCGCGCTATCGTCAGCAGATCCAGGCGGGCGTGCTGAAGTCGGGCGATCGCGTGCCGGCGATCCGCGTGCTGGCCAGCGAGCTGCGCGTGGCGCGCAAAACGGTAGAGGCCGCCTATGAGATTTTGATTGGCGAAGGCTACTTCGTCAGCCAGGGCGCGAAGGGCACACGTGTTAATCCGGCGCTTACGCCTGTCAACAAAGAGGAGCCAGCGTGGCAGCCAGAGGAGAGCGACCTGCCGCTGCGCATTGAGCAGCGGGAAAGCAAGGGAGAGATGCGGCTCGGCATACCGTCGCTGGACGCCTTTCCGCTGAAGAAGTGGCTGCTGATTTCCGGCAAAGCGGCGCGCAGCCTGCGGCCGGATGAGATGCTGATCCCGCCGGTAATGGGCTATACGCCGCTGCGCGAGGCGATTGCCAGCTACCTCAACATCTCGCGCGGGCTTGACTGCCAGCCGGAGCAGATCTTTATCACCAGCGGCTATCGCGCCAACCTGCGGCTGATTCTGGCGGTGCTGGCGCAGGCGGGCGACAAGGTGCTGTTTGAGGATCCCGGCTACTTCTTCGGGCAGCAGCTGCTGAAGTGGATCGCGCCCAACCTGCACTATGTGCCGGTCGATCGCGACGGGATCGACGTCGATCATCTGCTGCGCTATCACGCCGACGCGCGCTTTGCGGTGGTGACGCCGACTCATCAGAGCCCGCTGGCGGTGACGCTGTCGCTGCCGCGCAAGCATCAGCTGCTGGCGTGGGCGCAGGAGAACGAGAGCTGGATTATCGAGGATGACTATGACGGGGAGTTTCACTACACGCGCAAGGTGATCCCGGCGCTAAAAAGCCTCGATACGCACGACCGGGTGATCTACACCGGCACCTTCAGTAAAACCATTATGCCCGCGATGCGCATCGGCTATCTGGTGATGCCCAAAGCGACGCTGGCGCGCTTTCGCGAGCTGGGCGAGATTCTGGAGAACGGCCTGCCGCTGCTGCCGCAGAAAATTCTCGCGCAGTTCCTCAGCGAAGGGCACTTCTACCGGCATATTAAAAAGATGCGCATTCTCTACCAGCAGCGACGCCGCATGATGCTCGATGCGCTGCAGGCCTGCTTCCCGGATCTGTTTGAGTATCAGCTCACCGACGGCGGCATGCATATCGTCGCCTTTCTGCGGCGCGGCATTCAGGATGTGGCGCTGGCGGAGGTGTGGCAGCGCCATCAGCTGCGCGTGCTGCCGCTCTCCGGCTGGTATATGCAGACGCAGAAGCGCTACGGGCTGGTGATTGGCTATACCAATATTCGGTCGTATGAGCAGGCGCTGGCGCTGCTGCAGGGCGTGGAGGAGGAGACGAGAAGGGCGATGGCGCGTTAGGGCCGTAAAGCAATAAGAGAGGCGCGAGGGACAGCTCGCGCCGGTACAGCAGCGGATTACATGCCGATGTATTTTTTGCCCTGCTTCAGCACCACGTCGCAGGCTTTGGTTTTCAGCTTCTCGCCCATCGGCGAGTTGCTCAGACTCTGCAGATTCAGCTGCTGGCCGTTGCCGGTGTTAAGCAGGCCGGCGATGCCCTGCTGGTAGTCGGTGCTCTGCGTCTGCGCCGTCTGCGTGCTCAGGCCGAGCTTGTCCAACACCTGCTCTTTCACCGACTTCACGTTGTTATCCACCACGTTGTGCTGCACGCAGTACTGCATCACGCCCGCAGCGTTGGTCATGCTGTTAGAGCTGACCGCCTTGTCACCGCCGTTCAGCAGGCCGGTCAGCGTGCCGAGCGACAGCCCGCCGTTCTGTGCGGTGCTGTTGGTGGCGCTGGTGTTGCTATTGTTCTGCTGGCTGAGCTGCGACGCCGCGCTGCTCAGCTGATCCTGCCAGCTTGCTGCTGATGCGCTACCTGCCAGCAGCAGCGCGCTGAACCCCATCCCCAAAATTGTGCGTTGTGTGGCTTTATTCATCTCAACCTCATTTTCTGTGTATCCCGCGCGCGATGCGTTGCTGCGCCAGTTTTGCTAAGAGGAATCTGGGGTGAGAAAGTTCCGAGTGCGGGTGGTGAGAAGGGTGGAATCGGAGGATTCTGTAGGGGAAGGGTTGTGGCGGGAAGGGGCGAAAGAAGGTATGGCGCTTTTTTGGACGTTTAGCGCGCAGGGAAGGTGATTCCGGTTGCGCGGCTGGTGGGTAACGGTATAATCCTCAACGTTTTCCGCATCCCTTCCGTGCCGGAGTGGCGAAATCGGTAGACGCAGTTGATTCAAAATCAACCGTAGAAATACGTGCCGGTTCGAGTCCGGCCTTCGGCACCACGGAAAAGAAAGAGTCGCTTATGGGCGGCTTTTTTTGTGTCTGGAATTTAGCATCCTCAAGGCGTTCCTCCCTTTTTCACTCAACCTAAGTAAACCTGATTCAATCTACATCAACTTACTGATGCGGGTATAACTGCGGGTATTTCCCGGTTCGATAATGTTTGTACCCACACAGAACCCTTGAAAGGATACTCATCATGGCTCTGAGTGATGTAAAGGTTCGTTTGGCTAAGCCTGAAGCAAAAAGCCTATAAACTTACTGATGGGGAAGGCATGGTTTTGCTTGTTCACCCGAAGGGCTCAAAATACTGGCGGCTTCGTTATCGCTTTGGCGATAAGAAGAAGATGCTGGCGTTTGGGAAATACCCCGAGGTTTCGCTGGCAGATGCCAGAGCACGCAGGGATGAAGGCCGTAAGCTGTTAGCTAATGGTGTCGATCCCAGTGAGAATGAGAAAGCCGTTAAGGTAGAGCAGGAGCAAGAGGCAATAACGTTTGAAGTGGTTGCCAGAGACTGGCACGCCAGCAATCAAAAGTGGTCTGTATCGCATAGCGCTCGTGTATTAAAAAGTCTCGAAGATAATCTCTTTGCTGCCATTGGTAAGCGGAACAGTGCAGAACTGAAAACGCGAGACCTACTTGTACCCATCAAAGCAGTCGAGTCATCCGGACGCCTTGAAGTCGCCGCCCGTTTACAACAGCGTACTACCGCGATTATGCGCTTTGCTGTGCAGAGTGGGTTAATCGACTACAACTCCGCTCAAGAGATTGCCGGTGCGGTTGCTACGGCGAAAAGACAGCATCGTGCTGCTCTTGAACTGAACCGTATTCCAGAATTACTTCATCGTATAGATCACTATTCTGCAGACCCTTAACTCGATTGGCTGTTGAACTCACTTTGTTGGTCTTCATCCGTTCAAGTGAGCTGCGTTTTGCCCGTTGGCCAGAAGTAGACTTTGAAACGGCCATGTGGACGATTCCAGGCGAGCGCGAGCCACTGGAAGGAGTCAAGCATTCTCAGCGTGGTTCGAAGATGCGTACGCCTCATCTTGTTCCCTTGTCGCGTCAAGCTCTCGCCATTTTGGAAAAGATCAAAAGCATGAGTGGAAACCGTGAGCTGATCTTTGTTGGTGATCACGATCCGCGTAAGCCGATGAGTGAAAACACAGTTAATAAATCACTACGAGTCATGGGCTACGATACGAATGTTGAAGTATGTGGTCATGATTTCAGAACAATGGCTTGTAGTTCATTAATTGAGTCGGGATTGTGGTCAAGAGATGCGGTAGAGCGGCAGATGAGTCACCAGGAACGTAACTCTGTGCGTGCGGCTTACATTCATAAGGCAGAGCATTTGGGGGAGAGGAGGTTGATGTTGCAGTGGTGGGCGGATTATCTGGATGCGAACCGTGAGAAGGGGGTGAGTCCTTTTGATTTTGGGAAACTAGAGTCTACGCGGTAGTAACGGCTGTCTTGACGATAAATTTCCGCTGAAGATTAAGTACTCTGAGCGAAGCCTGCCGCCTTGCGGTGGCAGGCATAGGGCTTAAGTTTTTTATTTTTTTGATACAACCCAGGTAACGTATTGGAACTACTTGATAAAATTTTCTTAGGTTAGAATGAGTGCATCATCCTCTACGGGTACTGTATTTTTTAGGAATAACAATGGCTGTTAATCAGGCGAAAATTTTTGAACACCTCGAACAACTGGTTGAAAACCCTGAGCAAGACGAATTTATCTACGGCTTTTTAACTGCTTTTGAGTTCCCTAAATCTACCCTGAGTCAGATTCGGCAAGGTGGGGCGCGTAATGTTGCGAAAGAGCCAGGACACGTTGCATTAAAAAATAAACTCTACTACCAGCCAGTAGCGGATAATGATGATCTTGAATCTGCTTTTGACCAACGTATTGCCGATGCGGCGGTTGCAAAAAATAAGATTCGCTTTGTTCTAATGACAAATTTTGTTCGCTTTTTAGCCTGGGACACACTGACACAGGAACGTCTCGATATTGAGTTTGAAGAGTTACCCCGCAACTACGGTTTTTTCTTACCGCTGGTCGGGCTGGAGAAGGCTATTCTCAATAGTGAAAACCCGGCTGATGTGAAAGCCGCTGAGAAGATGGGAAAGCTGTTTGATCTTATCAAGGAGCGCAATGATTTAAGCAAAGCAGAAGATATCCACGCGCTTAATGTCTTCCTCACTCGTTTGTTGTTTTGCTTTTTTGCCGAAGACACAGGAATCTTTGAAAAAGGTCAGTTTACTTCCTCAGTTAAGAGCTACACCGCCGAAGATGGCAGTGATTTAGATCAGTTTCTGACAGACCTGTTTGCCGTGATGAACAGCAAACCGAATAGCAAATTACGCCTGACACTTCCGATTCATTTAACCGCATTCCCTTATGTTAATGGTGGCTTATTCGCCAGTGATGAGCCTGTTCCGGAGTTGGGGTTGAAGGGCAGACGTATCTTACTTGAATGCAGTGCAATGGACTGGAGTGAGATTAACCCTGACATTTTCGGCAGTATGTTCCAGGCCGTGATTGATGTGGAGCAGCGTAGCCGTTTAGGACAGCATTATACTTCATACAGCAATATCATGAAGGTTATACAACCATTATTTCTTGAACCATTGCGTTCAGAGCTTGAAAAACAACGCACAAATACTAATGGTCTCAAACGGTTGCTTCTCCGTCTGGGGAAAATGAAAGTTTTTGATCCTGCGTGTGGTTCAGGGAACTTCTTGATTGTCGCCTATAAAGAACTACGTCTTTTGGAAATGGACGTGATTCAAGCTCTTTTGCAATGCGATCCACAATCCATTTTTATGAGCGGTATCCATCTCGACCAGTTTTACGGCATTGAGATCGATGATTTTGCCTGTGAAATAGCCCGCCTTTCCCTATGGCTTGCAGAGCATCAGTTAAATAAACAGTGGGAAGAACATATTGGTTCAGCACCACCAGCGTTGCCGTTGCGTTCATCCGGTAAAATTTGGAGTGGCAACAGCCTGCAAGCAGACTGGCAAACGGTGTGTCCAAAGGGCGCGGATGATGAAGTTTATATAATTGGTAATCCACCTTTTTTAGGAACGTCTGGACGTTCTGATGAACAGCGTGCTGATATGCAGGCTGTATTTAGCGGTTTCAAATCATTGGGTGGTTTGGACTTTGTTGCCTGTTGGTTCTGGAAGGGAGCGCAATATATCCAGAATAGCCGTGCTGAGTTGGCTCTGGTGGCTACAAATTCTCTATGTCAGGGAGAGCAGGTTGCAACACTATGGCCTTCAGTATTCGGGCTGGGACTGAGTATTCATATTGCCTACCCTACTTTTACATGGGCGAATAATGCTCGTGATAAGGCAGCGGTGCATGTGATCATTGTTGGGCTATCGGGACAAAGCAAAACTCGCCAACTTTACCAACAAATTGAAGGGCGCTGGCACAGTAAGTTAGTGAGCAATATTAGCCCCTATCTGATTGAAGGTAATAATGTGGCTGTGTTGGCGAAAACCAAACCATTGATAAATGGTGTCCCTCCTTTGTTATTTGGTAATAAACCTACCGATGGGGGACATTTGCTGATGAATCGTGCTGAACGCGATACCTTACTCAAACAGGAACCCCAGGCAGCCATGTGGGTTAGAAAAGTATTAGGTTCTGATGAGTTTCTCAATGGTCAGGATCGCTGGTGCTTATGGTTGGTCGGTATTGCCAATGCCGAACTCCAGTCGATGCCGCTCGTTTACAGTCGAGTACAGAAAGTGGCTGAAATGCGCCGAAAAAGCACAAAACTAAGTACTCAGAAAAAATCAAACACACCCCATATTTTTGATGAAAATCGCCAACCCACAACTGGCGATTACATTTTAATACCCGGTGTTTCGTCGGAACGTAGAACTTATATCCCCATTGGTTTTTATGATGCTAGTGTGATTTCTACTAATGCAAATTACATTCTCCCAAATGGTACTTTGTATGAGTTCGCTATTTTGACTTCATTAATACATAACGATTGGATGAGGTTAGTGGCTGGCCGATTAAAAAGCGATTATCGCTATTCAGCAACAGTCGTATACAACACCTTCCCTTGGCCTGATGTGACTGATGAACAATGTAAGTCTCTTATTGCATTGTCAAAAACGGTTTTACTCACGCGAGAAAATTATCCAGAAAGCACGTTGGCTGAGCTGTACGACCCGCTGAAGATGCCTGAGGACCTTTTGGAAGCCCATCAGGCGTTGGATAAGGCCGTTGATCGTCTTTATCGTGACAAACCATTCAGGGACGCCACTGAGCGTTTGAGCTGCCTGTTAGAGCGCTACGAAGCGCTAATTAAAGCGTAAGGTTTCGCTCTGCCAGCCAGAGCATACAGAGGATTGCATTGTGGAAAATATTTTACAGGTTACGTACGGGCAGACCGGGCAAAGTGCATGTCTTAATGATCTTGGTATGCGCGAAATGCAGGCTCGAGCCTTTGAGCAGCGCAACAGCCCTTATCTACTAATCAAAGCTCCGCCCGCATCCGGTAAATCAAGAGCATTGATGTTCCTTGCTCTGGATAAGCTTGTTAATCAGGGTTTACGCAAAGCTATTGTCGCGGTCCCTGAAATGTCTATCGGTGGTTCGTTTAAGGATACTGCGCTCACAAAGCATGGTTTCTTTGCTGACTGGAAAGTGAAACCTGAAAATAATCTGTGCATTGGCGGTGGAGAAGCTGGGAAGGTTGAAGCCTTTAAACGATTTATGGCGAGCCCTGACGATATTCTGGTTTGTACTCACGCCACCCTGCGTTTTGCTTTCGATAAGCTGAACATTGAATTATTTAACGATTGCCTGGTGGCTATAGATGAGTTCCATCATGTCTCTGCGGATGAAAACAACCGTCTGGGCAATCTGATTGATGCTCTGATGCAAGGTTCTAATGCTCAAATTGTTGCGATGACCGGCTCTTATTTTCGAGGGGATACTGTACCCATCCTGCAACCCGAAGATGAAGCCCAGTTCACGAAAGTAACCTATACATACTACGAACAGCTCAATGGATATCAGTATTTAAAATCTTTAGGTATTGGCTACCATTTCTATCAGGGACCATACATCAAAGCATTGCCGTCGGTGTTGGATGCCAGCAAAAAAACCATTATCCATATTCCCAATGTAAATTCCGGCGAATCAACAAAAGATAAACATGCCGAGGTTGATGCCATCCTGGATGCGCTGGGGGAGGTGCAACAGCAAGAACCAGATACCGGTATCTATCGAGTGAAACGCAAAAGCGATGGCAAATTGTTGCGTGTAGCGAATCTGGTTGATGATAACCCGGCGGAAAGACCGAAAGTACAGGCGTATCTGCATAATATCCATTCTGCTGACGATATGGATATCATCATTGCATTGGGCATGGCGAAAGAAGGGTTTGACTGGCCTTTCTGTGAACATGTACTGACAATTGGTTATCGCAGTTCGATGACAGAGATTGTGCAAATTATTGGACGTGCGACACGAGATTGTGAAGGTAAAACTCACGCACAGTTTACCAACCTTATAGCTCAGCCTGATGCTCAAGATGATGATGTTAAAGTATCAGTAAACAACATGCTTAAAGCCATCACCACCTCGTTGCTGATGGAGCAGATCATGGCTCCAAATATTCAATTTAAACCACGTTCTCAATGGACTGGCGAGCCGTTACCTGCCAATACGGTTCTGGTTGATGATCATGCTTTACCGGTATCAGACAAGGTTCTAACAATCCTTAATGGCGGTAAAAACGAGATCCTGGCGGCGCTAATGGCTAATGAGCAGGTGGTTAAAGAGGCTATTACCGAGTCAACACCGCCTGAGGTAATTACTCAGGTAGTGTTACCATCGGTGATACAAACGCTTTACCCTGACCTGACTGAATACGAACTAGAACAGGTTCGCAGCGGTATTTTGCAGAGTCTTTTTGTAGGCCAATGTGGTGGGTTAGTTGATGAAGCTGATTTGCCGTCGGATGCCATCATTGATAACAGCCAAGGTCAGCGTTCCGGCAATTCGAATGATTCATTAAACGTAAACAATCAGTTTATAAAAATGGGTGATAAATTCATCAATATTGAAAACTTGAATATTGATTTAATTGATGTGGTAAATCCTTTCCACGGCGCTTATGAGATTCTATCAAAGTCAGTTACCGCCACAATGCTAAAAACTATTCAGGAAGCAGTCAGAGCTAATCAGGCACAGGTATCTGAGGAGGAGGCGGTAATGCTCTGGCCAAGAATTAAAGCGTTTGCCAGTGAGCATAAAAGGGAGCCATCGCTGAATGCCAGTGACGCAATAGAGGTTCGTTATGCAGAAGCGTTAGCTTACATCCGAAAAATGAAACAACAGCGTACTGTGCGACAGGAACCGTAACTTATGCTCAGACTTTCACCTCTTCAAGTTCGTCAAAAAGTGACAATTGATGACATTTTTTCTGAACCAGACGATCTTGGCTTACTCGTAGTCGAACCACTAAAAATATATTCCCCTACGGGTAATCTGCCTGCAAGCAGATTAGAAGAGATTAATGCATTTTATGTAGTTCATGGGCGCCCACCTCTACCCGATTCGGAGGAATTTAAGGAAACGTTGCTAGCACAACGTTTGAGGGTTCTCAAGGATAACAAGCAATATCGCGAGATGTTGCAGCCATTTGATATTCATGGCTTACTAGCAGGTGAAAATAACGAGAATACCCTTGCATCATCTGTATCATTCTCAGTTCCTCCCGTCGAGGTTGATAGGTCGGAGTTGGTCACCTCTCTGGACGATATCTTTGCTGATGACGATGATGGATTGCTCTCATTTGCTGAGCCCGATATTTTTACGTTAAAACATGTTCCGATTGAAAAGAAAACGCAGCCTGATGAAATTGCCAAACGACAACCATGCCCAGATTTTTATCGATTTTCCCCACTGTTTGAGACAATCCAAAATGGTCTGAAAACGGGAACGTTTTCATTTGTTCGCTTCCGCCATGAATTAAAAATTCATGAAGGTGATTTTTTTATCCTCAATGGGGTTATGGGCTATGTAGATAAAGTTGGTGAGCGATTGGAGGAATATGGACCTTGGAATGCCCGTTTGCATTTGGTGTTTGAAAACGGAACTGAGATGAATATGCTTTTCCTCTCGCTTACGCATGGTCTGGTACGAGATACAGAAGGTCGTAAAGTTGTTTTGAATGGACAGTCAATACGTCCTGATGAAGCTCCGGTTCCGACAGGATATGTCTATGTCCTCGCCACGCATAGCGACCAGCTAGCTCTTCAACGTTTTAAACCTGATTTGTATAAAATTGGCTTTACTGAAGGAACTATCGAAGAGCGCATCAAACACGCTGAAAAAGATAAAACATTCCTCGAAGCACCCGTTCGTATAGTCATGACTACGCAATGCTTCAATATCAACACTCACAAATTTGAAACGCTTATTCACGGTTTTTTAGGTAAGCAACGGCTCAATATAACATTACGGGGTTTAGATGGACAAACTTATCATCCCCGCGAATGGTTTCATGCGCCTTTAGCGACTGTGCTCTCTGTGATCAAGTACATTCTTGACGGTACAATTTCGCAATATCGAATGGACAATACGACAGGGAAGATTGTGGCGAAGAAAGATACTGGTCATTCGTGAAACTGGTGGTAACCAGTTGCCAAACGATTCGAGCATTCCAATTCTGTATAAGTTACTTATACATAACAAGATTTGCTCCAAGCTATATAAGCTGACACTACCCTAGGAATTGTAGCGTCAGCCTTCATCGGCAATTTCAGCGCAGCATCAATTATTTAAGATTTGCGAGTGAATAAATTGACAACATTTGATTTCTCATCCTCTCTTACTGCAGGTGTCAGACTATTCTTGAGTTTAATTTTTGAACTAATATCAAGTAATGGTTTATCTGCTAAATATCCGCGTGGAAGAGAAAGAATATCTTCGGCATCAACACGGGACATGCTTAAAGTTTCAAGTAAGGTTGATTTAGAGAATGTGTTTGTTTCAAACAACAAATTGATACATCGAGGCAGCAATCTCACTGACTCTGGTTTGCGAAGATCATCAAGTGGTTCGCCTTTTCTCCAGCCTCGAGCAGAAACGCTTTTATATAGGCGCTGGTGTTCTAGCGGAGAAATGAGTTCCAATGATTTAGCTCTATGAATCATGGATTGAGCAGACATTCCCCAACGAGTTTTCAATGAAATAAAGTTCTCAAGCGTTGGAAACGGAGGTAATTCTACCGAAAATGCTTCCTCTGGTAACATCAAACATGCTGCAAATTTATGTGCTTGCTCCTCAATTGGTTTAAAATTGACAGAATCAAGCCTTTCGACATATCTGTGCAATACGACGTGTCCAAGCTCATGTGCAGCGTCAAAACGACTTCTGTAATAATTATCTTTGTCACTGGCAAGAATAATGTAAGGACGACTCTCTGACTCATTCCATTGAGAATATCCATCCATCATTGCGCTTCCCTGTTCAAAACGAGAACATACAACTCCGGCATTTTCAATAATCAAAAGCAAATCGGTAATAGGGGCTATACCTAATCCCCACTGCTGACGGCATTTTGCAGCCATCACTTCGATCATTTCATCATCAATTGCACGGTAATCTGTAACCTCTAAATGAGGAACATCTACTTCAGGATAATCAAGGTATTCCTGTAAAGTTGCAGAAACCTCCTGCAACCACCCCATGTAACGCTCAGAAGCATTGCACAAATCTTTCGCTGTGTTTGCCATAGTTCTGAAGAAAACTGGATTGTTCTCTTTTTTCACCGTTGGTTTGATAAACCATGTGACAGGACAGTTCAGAACCTGTCCCAAGATCGCAATGACTTCTGCATCAGGAGAATGACTGCCATTCTCCCATTTCGTAATCGTAGAGGGGGAACGGTCAACCAAACGACCCAAATTAATTTTAGATAATCCTCGAGCTTCACGAAGCTGAGTTAACCTTTCCGGCTGAAATCCCGTTATTCCCACTCTCATAATTTCACCACGTTAGCCTTCCTGTTCTTTCAGGCGTTTCTTCAGCTGTGGAATAACCTTGTCTGGTATGACTACAGCTTGTTCAGTATGGTAAAGCTCAAGCAGCTCGCTTACTGAACGGTTAAAGTGATACCCCTTCATATTTGTAAAGGGAACGACAATCCTTAGGTCCAGCATATTATCTTGCGAATGACCGTGAGGTGGATTGATATTTAAGACCAACATTCCTAGAGTGCCAACTCCACCTTCTGATTGATCACGTTCGCTAAATAAATCTGGCGTATATCCTTCAAAACTCTCGTTTAATTCTGCTAATAAAGAACGATGTTTTGCACCTCGAATGCACTTTTCATCATAGTTCAGCCCGATTCGACTAATCTTCACTCCTGCAGAGTTCACTATGATGTAGCTCTCACCTTGAGGTGTCGTGTCCACGTCACAACAAATAATACCCGAGTTTTCTGCAGCTCTTCGAAAAGCTGCATTCAGTACGTAATGCCTAGCTTGAGGGCGAAAGCGAGATTGTTCTGGCTCACCTAGTTTTGCGATGCTTCCCATTGTAAGTGCATTTGCAGCCACGTAGGCGGTATGGAGTTCTTCTTGGATGTTAAGCCAGAATTCTCGCTGAAAAGCATTTACGATCAGTCCGCTAATGTCCTTTTGTACGTCATCTTTACTCATTTAGATACCCTGATTGCGTTAAGCAGATTTAATCATAGTTTTTTTTCGTTTTGACAGCAAGAAGAGATCATCTCTATGAGGTGCCTGAACTATTCGTAGTAAGAATGAGCCTTAGAAACCTGGGCACAGGGACGTTGCTTTAGCTCGCAATAGTGAATGTTTAGCTACGTTGTTTTGGGTATGTTGCGTTAGGCTTCATCTGTAGGGTAGATGCTGCAATATGAACGAAACAGGCGTACGATTATGCTTAATATTCAAACCATTCGTTATGACGTCACGCCGACCAACTTGCCAGGATTTTCATGAGAAAGATTAAAAGACTCAACGCCGACATCCCAGACGATTTAAAACCGGCTCGTATTGTTCAAGAAGAAAGCGAGTTGAGAAAATATTTTCTCCAGTCACCTAAATTGCGTAGTCACAGCCGTCCTCCCATTAATAAAAAAATTTTTTATTCTGAAAGCGTTTGGTCTGCATTGCAGAAAACCTTCTATAGCCGCTGTGCTTGGTGTGAAACCCATGTTGCGTCACATGATGGAGAAATTGTCCATTTTCGCCCTCTCAGTAACGCAAAAGGGCTAAAGGAAGAGGAAAGTCTGGATTCTTACGGATGGTTGGCATATGTGTGGGACAATCTTTTTTTGTCGTGCTCAGGGTGTAATCGTGTACGTCGTAATTACTTCCCTGTTGGGTCCGCACGAGCTCCAGTTCTTTCAACGTGGAGAGGTGCAAACATTCTAGAAACGGTATTGTTGATTAACCCCTGTCTGGATGACCCCATTCGGCACCTGTCGCTCAGTCGTGATGGGACACTGGTGGCCTTAACAGATAAGGGGCAGCACACCCTCATGCTTTTTGATCTCAACCGAACTGACCTGATTTTTTCCCGAAAAAAACAAATCAATCATGTACATTTCTTCTTCTCCGGAAGGGACGATTCTGTCGATGAATTCCAAAAATTTTATTTAAGTGATGATTGCCCTCAGGGTATAGTAAATTTGATCATAGCTATGTTTATGAAGGAGCATGTTGGGGGGAGACCATGCCGTTCCACAAACAAAGTCGAATCTTTTATCAACGACAGCGTGAAACTTGGGTACTTTGCATTTGATAACAATGCGGATACCTTAGGAGAGATATTTGAGGAAATTGAGCAGCTGAGTTACAGGGATGTTGAATATGACAAATTTGCCAGCATCTTAGATTATGAAAGTCAGGCCTCTCGTCATCTGAAAAAAATCGATATTCATCATTTTAAAGGCCTTGGTCACTTCACCCTGAATCTAAAATACAGTGAGTCAAAATCTCTTGCCCCTTGTATGATGCTACTAGGAGAAAATGCGACAGGCAAAAGTTCAATTCTTCAATCTATTGCACTAGCAATGATGACCGCAGCTCAGCGTAAAAAACTGAACCTGCTCTATGACGACTTTATTGCCCGGGACAATGGTGAGTGGACTGTAGATCATATTCAACCTGCTGAGATTAGTCTTACATTTAATGATGGTACGAGTAGCATGTTTCGTATCGATGAAAATTTCAATGCCATCGGGGAAGGTGTTAGCAACATTGTTTTTCTGGCATATGGGGCAAGACGCTTTGTGAAACCACTTAAGCAAGGAGGCCTAAGAAATAGTATTATAAGCAATACGTTATTCAATCCAGTTGCTCTGTTGTCAAATCCAACCGGATGGTTACAAGAATGTGATGATGACGTGTTTCTGTCAGTTGCCAGGGCAATGAAGGAGATCCTTGCTCTAAAACAGGATGATATCATTTTCCGCAATGACCAGAGACATATCATGGTCCGTGCGCACAAGCGTAACACACCGCTTGAAAATATGAGTGATGGCTACAAGGCTTTGTTTTATGTGGCTATCGACATTATGCGTCATATGCTTAAGCGTTGGGACAGCCTGGAATATGCTTCCGGAATTGTCATAATTGATGAAATTGAAACACATCTGCATCCACGGTGGAAAATGCAGGTGGTGAGCGCTTTCCGGCGAGCAATGCCAGGAATCCAGTTCATATTTACGACCCACGACCCTCTATGTTTGCGAGGAATGTATGATGGTGAAGTGCATGTGTTAAAACGTGATGAAATGCACTCAATCACCGAGGAAGACGATCTGCCTAGGTTTCAGGGATTGAGAACGGAACAACTTCTAACATCTGAGTATTTTGGTCTTCTTACACCTAATGATCCGGATCTTGAACGGAGGCTAGAAGATATTGCCGGACAGGAGGGAGACCATCAGGCGGAATATATTCGTCAGGTAGAACAGGAACTCAGTGAAATGACTGTGCTTGGCACGACTCTGAGCCAGCGTGTAGTCCATGAGGCATTAGCACGATATTTGATTTCCGTAACACGAAAGCAGCCTGAAGCCAAAGATATTAAAGAGGATGCCATCAGAGCTATCCTTAACGTCTTGGTTCAAAAAGGTTATTGATCATGATTAAAATTGATCGTTCAGCCGAGCCGGTACCGACCTCACTAACCATGGCGGGTAATGTTGTTGATAATGAACGTAGTGCCGCGCAAAGCTATTACACAGCTGTACCAGCTCCTAGTAAAACTTATAAATTTAAGCGATACAAAGAAGATGATATCGTCGAAGCTTTAGAACGCCTTTTTCATGGGAAATGTGCCTATTGTGAGAGTAAATACATTGGCACTCAGAAAATGGATGTTGAGCATTACCGCCCCAAAGGAAAAGTAAATGAAAGTCAGACACACCCAGGCTACTGGTGGCTAGCTCTTGATTGGGATAATTTATTACCCTCGTGCACAGACTGCAATCGACGTCGCGGACAGAAGATCGCTGTTTTAGAGGCAGATGGAACTATTGTTTTTACCGATACGATGGAAAATGCTGGTAAGGAATGTGCCTTTCCTGTTTCCGGCCCCTACCGGGCGTGGAATAGCCAAGATAACCTCGCCCTTGAAGTCCCTCTATTGATCAACCCCTGCCAACATGATCCTGATGACCATCTTTGTTGGCATATCAGTAATACGAAGGCGCCGATCCTATTGGCAAAATTATTGGGGGCACAGCCGGATCAGAAGGGTGTAAGTAGCATTGAAATCATGGGGTTAAATAGATTTGGGCTGGTGAATGAGCGGGCAGCAGTGTTACAACAGATTGAAGTTCAAGTAAAAAATATTTACCAGCTGATAGACATTACAGCGATTATGCCAGCCTGTGAAGCGAGGGATCGCTGCCTAATAAAGATTGGGCAGGATATCGATGAATTGCATGCCTGCTATAAACCTAACCGGCAGTATGCCTCAATGGTGAAATCCTACATCGAACCGCATATGAAAACGCTAAAGCGATATCTTGTTGGGTTGTTGCCATGATTTAATCGATGTAGCCGTTGTTACTGTAATGATACGCTATCCACATAGCTTCGTTCCCTCAAAAAAAACAGCGTGGCAGTCTACATGCTAGTTGGCAGTTGGCAGTTGGCAGTATGCAGACTGCCAACTGCCAACTGCCAACTGCCAACTGCCAACTGCCAACTGCCAACTGCCAACTGCCAACTGCCAACTGCCAACTGCCAACTGCCAACTGCCAACTGCCAACTGCCAACTGCCAACTGCCA
>NZ_MWUE01000067.1 GCF_002077695.1 Pantoea latae | reverse complement strand
GGTCATCTGGGCCACGGACGCGGCGGGCACGAAGGTCAGCGTGGGAGAGGCGGTGGCGGACGACAAGGGCCGCTGGAGCATCACCACCTCGGCGCTGGGGGCGGACGGGGTCTACGACCTCTCGGCAACGGCGGTGAACGCGGCGGGGGTCTCCTCGGCGGAGACCGGGCCGTTCCGCATCGTGCTGGACACCACTAACCCGGAGGCGGCGATCGCGACCCTGCAGGACGCCCAGGGCGACGTGACGGGCACTATTGAGGAGGGGGCGATCACGGACGACCGCTCGCCGCTGCTGAGCGGCACGGCGGAGCCGGGCGCCACGGTCACGGTCTATCTGGACGGGGCGGCGGCGGGCAGCGCCACGGCGGACGCCTCGGACGGCAGCTGGAGCCTGGCACTGGGCCCGCTGGCGGACGGCGACCACAGCTGGCAGGTGAAGGTCACGGACGCGGCGGGCAACGAGACGCGCGGCGAAAGCGCGTCCTTTACGGTAGACAGCAGCAGCGTGGCGCTGACCATCGACCAGGCGAACGACAACGTGGGCAGCA
>NZ_MWUE01000066.1 GCF_002077695.1 Pantoea latae | reverse complement strand
AGTACACTCAGAGTTCTTGAAGTGTTAACCCAACTGCGGCTACACTGGAAGGACAGATTTGGTTACTGCGCTCCGTTAAAGCCAGTTACCACGGTTCAGAAGTTCCCCAACTTACTGAACCTTGAAAAACCGCCTCCCCAGGCGGTTTTTCTTTATTGAGAGAAGATACCACTTCATCGATGTAGGTCAAGAGGCTTTAGAATTTATCGATAGCGTCTAAAAGATAGTGCACTTTTGTATAAGGTGAATAGTCATACTCTTCAGACCCATTAGAAGAAGACGCTTCAATAGATTTATTAACCCTTTCAGCTCTCTTCCGCGCGTTCCCTATCC
>NZ_MWUE01000065.1 GCF_002077695.1 Pantoea latae | reverse complement strand
GCTTCTCATCCTTCTCCCCGAAGTTTTGGGTCATTCAGGAGAGGGTATTTAACAAAGGAGATTATACAAGGATGGTGGTGGGAGAAGGATTATTCGGCGCGTTGCGCCTCACCCTTCGGGCCGCGCTTGCGCGCGTTGTCTCGCTGCGCTCGACCCGAACCTTCGGTCGAAGCTTCTCATCCTTCTCCCCGAAGTTTTGGGTCATTCAGGAGAGGGTATTTAACAAAGGAGATTATACAAGGATGGTGGTGG
>NZ_MWUE01000064.1 GCF_002077695.1 Pantoea latae | reverse complement strand
AGATGATGATAGCCTTTTAGTATACAAAAGAAAGTAATAAAGCTAAGAGCAACCTTTTTTAGGTTTAATTGCAAAAAAAGTAGCCAATATGCTGAAGGATCCAGGCAACGTAGTAGGCATAGGGAAGCGTGCAGAAAATTTCACAAAATTTTTTAATGTTTCTGTTGCTATCTTGTAACAAATTTAAGGCAGCCAAATAGCAGCCTCTCATATGTAATTCTTTGAGGTTGTTATATTTACCATAACATCTCTTGGGCGCACCCCTGAAACGCCCTCAACGCAATTCTGCGGCTTCCGGGACAGAACCCGGCCCTTTCCCTGCCCGAAACCGCGAAAACCCGCCCAGATAAGTTTTGCGCGTCTGCATGGGTATGCACGGAAGTGAATGGCGGACAGTTTCACGCGTATGTTGTCACTAAGCCCCGTTTTTCGGCGTTTAACTCCGCTGATAACGGTGAACGGGCGCGCAGTTTACTGTGCGGCCGTGAGGCGTTGGCCAAGCCGCAGGCGCGGCAGTCCACTTGCTGACGCTGTTCTATCCTGCGTTCGTCAAAGGGCGAAAGAAAATTTCGACGCGTCGAAATTTATCAGGGTATCGGGCGTAGCCTGACCAGGAGGATTTGGCGTGCCGGCGGCACTCCAGAGACACATCTTGTCCCGCTGTTTTGTGGCGCCGGCGCAGCCGGCTGTGGTCACAAAACATTTCCTGTCCGTCCCGCCCGTTAAGATTTTCTGACCGGCTGCAGTTTCTGCGTGACCAGAAAGCCCTCAAGGCTCAGATCTTCATTCAGCCCGTCCCAGTGAATGCCGCGCGGACTCAGCTCAAACGTTGCAAGCTGCTCTGCGGTAGCGCCAGCCAGCGCGGGAAAGTAAGACAGCGGGACGCCCAGGGTGCGTCCGTCGCTCAGCTGCAGCCACATGTTGTAGGGATCAAATTTTGCCGACTTGATGGATACACTCATCACGACCTCCGGTTGACCGTCACGAATTTACGTTGATAGTATGCCCGGGTAGTCCTGTCGTCCATGACGACCACCAATGATCCCACGGCCTGAGAGGATCGCCTTCGGGTGGCTGTACAGAACACTCCTGTAGCCTGAAAGGGAGAACGCAAAGCGTGGTACATCTGCCCGCCCCTGGAAGCAGATATCGTCACAAACAGCGCACCTACGACGCGACGATGAGGGTACATTTCACAACGCAGTGACCGGCACCGACCGTCCTGCCATCCGCTGCCTGCATTTACGCGCCGGCAACCATAAAGCCGATAAACCTGTAGCGGGTCTGTCGCGAAAAACTCGTTCTATCCCGCGATCACCATTACGTCTTCCGGAAAGCATCTGTTTGCAGAGGCAAACGCGCCTCCGGACTGAACGGCGTCACTTTGGTTCGAGTGAAACGAGAACAAAGTGACGCGTGAAAAAACCACACTGCAGCCCCTGCGGTACAACGC
>NZ_MWUE01000063.1 GCF_002077695.1 Pantoea latae | reverse complement strand
ATGTGGTGGGCGGATACTGGGCGGAATGTGCGGCAGAAGAAGCAAAAAAATATTGCACACCGAACATTATTAATGTCAGAACCGAATCGGAAGACGGTATCGGCGTGAAGCCGATGAGCGAATGGCAGCTCAGTGATGATGCAGCCTATGTTCACTACTGCCCGAATGAAACCATTGATGGTATTGCCATTCATGAAGAGCCGGATTTCGGCGATAAAATCGTGATTGCAGATTACTCGTCTGCCATCC
>NZ_MWUE01000062.1 GCF_002077695.1 Pantoea latae | reverse complement strand
ATTGTGCACGAGAAACCTTTTTGAGCTTAATGTTAGATTAAAATATATTATTAAACACGATTGCTCATTAGATACTTGGATGAGGGAGGTGGTAATGGCTGAAAATCAGATTTTAGATGCTATTTCAATAGTTGCTAATGTTAATCATTCGGCTGAATTGGAATTATTTAAAATTAAAAATAAAGTTAACAACGTTATTTTAGAAAAACATAACTTTAAAAGCGTTAAAAGCCCTGAAACCAAAAAAATTGCTGAGGATGTTGGGGGGGCAGAAGAATATATGGCATTATTCAAGTTGTTTTCTAAATTATTACACCCTGCTTTATGTTTGATAAATTAATATGACTCAGCAAGTTGCATTGACAATTTTAACATACTAATTGTTTCCGCACAAAAATATGCATATTATTTATTTGAAAAGTTAAGAAATGAATTAAATGTACCAGGCGGCGTACTAAAAGATTGGTGATTTTGTATTGTGCTTATGATGCATACATAGCAATGCAAAGTAGATAATCAATTATATCACATGAAATGTATTTATTGACTTATCCTCCGTCAAATATCAGGATCTGCTTTATATCTTAACTCTTTTTTGACCCAGCTAGGCTGCTGTAGCAGCCCTGCTAACCTCAGACTTCAATCGACTCAGAGAACTCTTGCGCATCATCGACGTTAAACCCCAAATGAAAAGTCGTGCTGTTCATTTTATCATAAATAAGAATGGGTTGATAAGAATGGGTTGGGATGCTCGAAAATCAATAGTCATTATATATATCAGGTGGTTTTTTCCTCTTATCATTAGATGTGCTTTGAAAAATTGTGCATTTAGCTGAGTTTTAAAAAGAAGAATACTCCCCCACAAACAGCGAAGAGTATTCAAGCGCGGCAGAGAATGTATGCCAAAATTCAAATTAGTTCTCTTCTAAAGGCCAGTCAGCAGCGTTGCTCAAGCAACTTTTGATATAATCGATTGTCACTGGCTCGCCTCCCTGTAAGATAGCTCTTGGCTTGTACCAACCCATTTTCATCCATTCGAACACAGAAGGATGGAATGTTTGTCGTTCAGTGATTTTACGCACTGTCATTCCCCCCTTTAGGGAAGCAATAACAATTTTCAGGCCACCGTAAAATTCTGAATAGGAGTCGCGCATTTCACCTGCTGGCACAGAAGCCTCAGCTGGATATTCTGGAACTTTTTCCAGCCGCCCCGGAAACCCGGAGACTTCGGCAAGCTCACGTATCATCCAGATATACGAGATATTTGACAGGCCCGCAACCTGATATCCTCCCCCAATGTTACTGTGGACACCACAAAACCAGACTTCCTTAACGACCTGTCCATGCTCATTTAAGTTGTTCCAGTAAATCGGTGAAAAATGCGGGCGAACTTCATCGAGGGCGAGCGCATGCCGAACATGCTTTATTCCTTTAGGCGACATCTGGTGAAACTTGTTAAATATGTTCTGAAATGCCAATGAACCTACGGTATCCCAAAGTCCAAGAAATTCGATCTCCACCGAATTACTCCCTGTCAAAGATGACGATAGCCCACCGCTGTAGGAACGTTTTTCACGGTACGATGCCCACAATGAAGGCAATTCCTTTTCGGGAATGATTCTTCTACCCAATGGCATTCCCAAATGACGTATAAAACTGGCTAGGCTCCTCGCGGAAAATGCTCCGCGGCTGAACCCAAAGAGATAGATTTTGTCACCAGGCTTATAACGTTCTGCTAAAAACCGGTATGCATCGAGAATCCTTGCGGTTGTCCCCGAGCCCGTGGCACCCTCAAAATTCATTTTTTCTTTATCACCCTGAGACCCCACTCCATTTATATAGAGAGCTTCCCCCAAATATTCATCGCCCAGTTTCAGGCCAGAGACCAGACCATAGTATTTGTATTCCTCACTATTGATGAGGTCCGCGGGCTTATATTTCTCTTTGTTTCCAGTTAAGGCGCACCATATTTTTAGCACGTTGCTTTCGACACTAATCACCGGGGATTTATTTCTGACAATGTACTCAACATCACTTTGCACTGGGCTATTGCCAGTGCCATCGAGACATACAAATAAATGGCGCATATCACAACCTCGCAATTCTATAAGGAGGGGTATTGAGTGCAAATTACTGATTACTAATGCATATTTAGAAAGTTTACCATAGACATGACCGTCTTATGCAACATAGAGCATTCTAGATTGTAGAACATTGTGAGAGGGAATTTCTAATATAGTGATTTTGATTATAAGTAGGTGTAATGATCGTCCATATTAGATGACATGCAGAGCCAGCATAACTACATGGGGATAATTGCAATATAACTAACAGTCTTGATTTCGTCATTCTGATAGAGTAGAAATTAAAAAAAGTAATAATTAGAGTGAAAATTAGACAAGCCCCTTGAATCTCTAGATGCATCGTGTCTATTATCAATAGATGGTCTTAATACTGGTTAGTAGGTTGATTGTTCGAGTTCGGATAATCGATGCGAGCCTGCTCACCGTAAAAGACATACATCACAGTAAAAAGTCGCCATTGTTCAGCAAAGCTTTGAACTCGTGACCTGCTCACCGTAAATTAATGCATTGCAGACATAGCAATGACTGCTTCTGGCACCAAGCGGACTGGTGCAGTTCCTTTCGGGCCTGAATTAAAGTGGGGCAAGGAAACTGACTCGATGCTGGCTGAGGGCCGACAGTATAAGCTGAGCAAAGCGCCGCGACGTGGCGTTAATGCGATACCTGGTACAGGTCATGAGATTCCAGAGGGTTTCCGGAGTGGGTGAGCGTGACAGGCATCATGTGCTCCTAGTCTGCTATTACCTAGGAGGGAAGTTAAAGCCATCATCACAACAGGATAATGGTATTCATTACCTCATGACGCTTTTACCACTTTGTGTGTAGCGCAGACACATTATAAAAATGACAGACGAATGACAGATCTCATAGCCTTTGCAAAATTCTTTTTTTTCAGATAATTTAGAGTGCTATCTGTTTAACGACATATTTATATAAAATACCAATAGTTATTTTATCAAAGTTAGACAAAGGATGTATTTTTTAAGAGGGCTCATTGTAATAGATAGAATATTTAACTTGGTTGGTGGTTTACTTAATATTGACTTGTTTTTTGTTAGCTCTGTATTTTTGCACTTAAATATAATGGCTATAATGGGTTTTGCGGTGAAATATTTTAAAAGAGAAGGGTGTTAATGATTAGGTCAGTGAAATTCGAAGGTAAAGAATATAACCTTACCTCCATGGGACGCAACAATACTAGTGCTAATATATTTACTGTTATAATAGGAAAAAATGGTACGGGTAAAAGTAGGCT
>NZ_MWUE01000061.1 GCF_002077695.1 Pantoea latae | reverse complement strand
TTAGCACGTCCTTCATCGCCTCTGACTGCCAGGGCATCCACCGTGTACGCTTAGTCGCTTAACCTCACAACCCACAGGCGTCTTGCGACGTCGCGGATGTGATTATTGAGAGACTCGAACGCGTTGCCTTTATTCCCTGTTACGGGGGAATAACGCAAAGCGTCGTTTCAATTTTCAGCTTGTTCCGGATTGTTAAAGAGCATAATACTTCACAGCCCACCGTTTCCGGTACGCTCTGAACTATTTCAGAAAACAGTATGGTGGAGCTAAGCGGGATCGAACCGCTGACCTCCTGCGTGCAAGGCAGGCGCTCTCCCAGCTGAGCTATAGCCCCATACAGTTACT
>NZ_MWUE01000060.1 GCF_002077695.1 Pantoea latae | reverse complement strand
ATGGCGACACTAGGAGACTGGTGTGTGGAGGGAGTCTGACGCAAGTCAGCCCGGCGTAAGCCGCGAACAGGTCAGCGACCTGGGGAAACCTCTCAAGAACTCAACAATTCGTCACCCCGATGCACAGATACCAGCTGAGTCGCAGGAAGCGCAGAAGCAACCGCGCCGTCGGGGCCAGAATTACCGGAAAAGCAGGTGCTGTCAGCCGGCTATTTCCAGAACTGCCACCATTTCACCGGGGACGGCTGAGGCTGCTGCATATCTTTTTTATGCTCAAGCAGCTGCAGTGATTGTCTGAGGCTATCGATATGAGACTCCTGGGCAGAAACAAGCGTCCTGAGATGTTCAACCTCCTGTTTCAGACTATTAATCATCTGTTCATTAGCCGTATCAGGCACTGTAACACGCTGTTCAGAAGCCTGTTCGCTGTACTGTTCAGCGACCGGGGCAGAAATATCACCGAAAACACGAATAAGCTCTGAAATATCTAGCATTTTTGAATTGCGCACACCTGCACATGTAGACAGTTCACCTGTCTTTATTAACCTGTGCAGCGTTGTTCTGCTTTTACCTGTAAGCCTGGCGGCCTCACTGATAGATACTTTTGCCATCCGGTTACCGTTATTCTTGATTTAACCTGTCCTGAAGCACAGCATGAAGACGTTCAGCATCCTCATGAAGCTTTTCGCACATATCCGCTTCACTGTCTAAATCCAGCTCGTTGAGCCTTTCCAACAGGAGCAGACTCTGGTCCTGAATGAATTTTGCCATGTTCAGCGCAGTTTTTTGCTGTTTCGTCATCAGACGCTCCGGTGCGTATGTGCCATATGCTGAAAACAGGTGAAATGACGCTTCCTCGGTTTGTCTGGCTACGCCAGAAAGAACGCTGTGGCGAGCGTTACCGGCTAACGACGAAAAGGCTTAGGCTTGCTCCAAGTGAATTCAGCAGCCTGACATTCGTCAGCCCGTGCTTGTTTAGCTGCTTCAGCGTCACGCTGACCAAGAAGCTGCTCACGGGCAACTCGCAACAC
>NZ_MWUE01000059.1 GCF_002077695.1 Pantoea latae | reverse complement strand
AGACCCCACACTACCATCGGCGCTACGGCGTTTCACTTCTGAGTTCGGCATGGGGTCAGGTGGGACCGCCGCGCTAGTGCCGCCAGGCAAATTCTGTTTTCCGCGCCGCCACAAGGCCACGCGGTGTGTCCGTTAACAAGCTGAAAATCTCGCGTCTCACAAAACGCCTCTGGCGTTGTAAGGTTAAGCCTCACGGGTCATTAGTACCGGTTAGCTCAACGCATCGCTGCGCTTACACACCCGGCCTA
>NZ_MWUE01000058.1 GCF_002077695.1 Pantoea latae | reverse complement strand
CTGTTATAATAGGAAAAAATGGTACGGGTAAAAGTAGGCTATTAAAAAGCATTGTTGACTTTATGACTGATTATTCTATTAAAAGTGATATCACCAAAATAGAGTTTACTGGTCATAATATTAACGAGGACTCAAATGTTATCGCGCTTTCAACAAATTTGTTTGATAAGTTTCCATGGTATTCAGCATATAATGAAAAAGGAAATTATCATTATCTGGGATTTAAAGATGTATCTCAGATAAATGCGAGCAAGGGTTATATTTCAAAAGTTATTGGTAATTACCTAAAATCTCACTTGTATAATGAAGAGTCAGGGCTTGGGAAAACATTAAATTATTTGGGGTTTGATAATTATTTGAGTATGAGTTTTAAATATATTGGAGGGAGTATAATTAGGAAGATCGTCGAAAGTGAGAGTGCATTTAATTGGCGCGAACTGAATTATTATTTAGAATCAAG
>NZ_MWUE01000006.1 GCF_002077695.1 Pantoea latae | reverse complement strand
CGGTTATCAGCGAGACCCCGCTGGTAGCAGCAGTATTCGGTGGTGCGGTAGTTCAGTCGGTTAGAATACCGGCCTGTCACGCCGGGGGTCGCGGGTTCGAGTCCCGTCCGCACCGCCACCCTCTTTAGGGGCGTAGTTCAATTGGTAGAGCACCGGTCTCCAAAACCGGGTGTTGGGGGTTCGAGTCCCTCCGCCCCTGCCAGAAAAAAGAATCCTTTGCTTCGGCGAAGGATTTTTTTTTTGCCTGTCATCCAGCCAAAGTAAAAAAGGCCGACAGATCAGCCTCTTTTCACCTTAATTCACTTTACTCAGCACTCATCAACGCGCCAGAACCGGAAACTTCAACAGCTGACGAATATGCGCCTGCTGGTCGCTGTTCTGCAGCCACACCGCATACAAAGGACGCACAGCCACCGGCGTATCGGGGATCACCATCAGATCGCTGTAGAGGCTATGCCAGTAGTCCGGCAAAAAGGCGCACGCACCCGTGGTATAGAGCAGCTCGCGCGTAACGTGCGCAGAGGTGGTGGTTAATACCGGCACGTCGTCGCCGCCTGACAGGTAACTCTCGTGCTGATGGAAGTCCGCGCCCCATTCCAGCTTGATATAATCATACTTCTCACGCTTCTCTGTTTTACGCGCTCTGAAAAGCGCCAGAGAGATATGGCCAATCTGCTGGCTGGTCAGCTCATCCATCTTCGGTGCTTCGGTGGTGACCAGCAGATCCAGCTGTCGCTCATGCAGCTGCTTTACCAGCAGATGCCGCTGCGCCACGCGCGCTTCAAGATGAAGGCTCTCACGGTTCTCATAAAGCGTTTGCAGCCACGGCGTCAGATAGGCTTCCCATAGTGACGCGCTGGCGCCTATCGACAGCTCATGGTGCTGCTGCGTGTGTGAAACCTCTTTCTTCGCCATCATCCAGGTGCTCATCAGGCTTTCCGCGTAGGGCAGAAGGCGTTCCCCTGCCGACGTGAGCCGTATGTTATTGCGATGGCGAGTAAACAGGTTAACGCCTAGCTGATTTTCCAGCTGACGAATACGAAAGCTGACGGCGGACTGTGTGAGGTAAAGTGCTTCCGCAGCCCGGCCAAAATGGCGCGTTCTGCTCACTTCCAGGAAAGTTTTCAGTAATTCCGTATCCACAGCTTTCTCCCAAAAATTGTTTGTCGTATAGATTTAAATGTTTTGTTTTACACTCTGTCAAGCCTATCTAATACTCCGCGCCATTAATAGCTCGGCCATAAGAGAATCAGGAGCGTGTAAGATGGCGGAAAGCTTCTCAACCACAAATCGTTTCTTTGATAACAAACATTATCCGCGCGGGTTCTCGCGGCATGGTGATTTCACCATCAAAGAGGCCCAACTGCTGGAGCGTCACGGTTTTGCTTTCAACGAACTCGATTTAGCAAAACGCGAGCCGACGACGGAAGAAGAGCGTCTTTTCTTAGAAGTATGTCGTGGTCTGCGTGAGCCGCAAACCGAAGCTGAACGCGTATGGTCCAAATACACGACGCGCATTAAGCGTCCTAAGCGTTTCCATACCCTGTCAGGCGGCAAACCTCAGATGGATACCGTTGAAGATTACAGCGACAGCGACGATTAAGCAGAATGGGGCCATCAGCCCCATTTTTTATTCCAGACTGCGATGCAGATGAATGAGTAGGCGATCGATAGTGCGGTAACTAACCGCTTCCTGAAGATGACAGCGCAAAATCCTCTCCTCACCCGCTAAATCAGCAATTGTGCGCGCCACCTTTAAAATACGCTGCCATGCGCGTACCGAAAGCCCAAGCTGATTCAACACCTCTTCCAGCCATACCGCATCCTCGCTGGCAATATCACACCACTGTTTTATATCGGCATGCGTCATGTGCGCGTTAATTTTACCTTCGCGCGCCATTTGCAACGCGCGTGCGTCGATTACGCGCGCAGCGACCTCTGCTGAAGACTCGCCTGCGTCAGGTCGCTTGCTTAATATCCCACCTGGCAGCAGCGGCACCTCTATCGACAGGTCGAAGCGGTCGAGAAAAGGCCCCGACAACTTGCTCAGATAGCGCAGCACCTGCTGCGGCGAACAGCGATTATGCTGACCCTGATAGTGTCCGGTCGGGCTCGGGTTCATGGCCGCAACCAGCTGAAAGCGCGCAGGATAGGTTACCTTTGCGCGCGCGCGCGAAATGGCGATATGACCTGACTCAATTGGCTCCCGCAGCGCATCCAGCACCCGACGGTCAAACTCCGGTAGCTCATCCAGAAACAGCACGCCGTTGTGCGCCAGAGAAATCTCGCCCGGACGAGGCAAAGAGCCGCCGCCGATAAGCGCATACATCGAAGCGCTATGGTGAGGCGCGCGGAACGGCCGCTTACGCCACGCCTGAGACAGCGTCCTGTTCTGCGTCAGGCTGGCGATCGCCGCGCACTCCAGCGCCTCGCTATCGCTCAACGGCGGCATGATGCCGGGCAACCGCGTCGCCAGCATGGTTTTGCCGGTGCCGGGCGGTCCGATCAGCAGCAGGTTGTGTCCGCCCGCCGCGGTAATTTCCAGCGCCCGCCGCCCCTGATCCTGCCCAATGATGTCGCGTAGATCTTCTGCCGCCTGATCGGCACTAGCCTGCTGAACGCGTGCGCAGGAAAGCGCAGCCTGATCTTGCAGAAACGCGCAGATCTCCAGCAGGTGCGAAGCGACCCGCGTCTCGCCATGCTGGATCAAGCCGACATCCTGCTGATTCTCGGCCGAAAGAATCAGCTCTCTTCCGGCGCGCATCGCCGCCATCGCGGCCGGAATGGCGCCCTGAACGCCGCAGAGCGCGCCGTTAAGCGCGAGTTCGCCCACGAACTCATGCTGCGTCAGTTTCGCGTCAGAGAGCTGTTCAGACGCCACCAGAATAGCGATGGCCATCGGCAGATCGTAACGGCCGCCCTCTTTAGGCAGATCGGCCGGCGCCAGATTGATAGTGATGCGCTTTGCGGGAAAGCTGAACCCGCTATTAATGATGGCGCTGCGCACCCGCTCGCGCGCCTCTTTGACCGTCGTTTCGGGCAATCCCACCAGCGTCAGCGCGGGCAAGCCGTTGCTGATATGCGCTTCGATGGTGACCAACGGCGCCTCGACGCCAATCGCTGCTCGGGTAAGCACTCTGGACAATGTCATAACCGCTCCTTAACGCGGCGATTATGGCGCGCAGAAAACGCGACTGCGATGGCGAATCGCTCAGGCTTCGAGAGAGGCCTGAATAAAACAGGCGGCTATGCACGGCATTGCTTTTTTTCTCGAGCGAACAGGCAAATCTCTCCTTTCTTATTGCGTCACGGTCGTAATGAATATTTATCAACCCTGAAATAAGTCAGTGTTTACAGTCTGATAGCTGATTGGCACGCGCAGAGGCATAAAAAAATCTGATGGAAAAAGTTGTCATCCCCTGCATAACTGTGATAACTCTGTAGGTATTACTTCGAACAAACGAAAAAACAGACAACAGATGAAAGCCCTTCTACAAGTGATTAGCCTAGTCGTGATTAGCGTGGTGGTGATTATTAACCCACCGTGCGGGGCTACGCTTGGAGAAAGAAAGGCTTAAAAATCAAGCCTGGAATTCGAAAAACCCCCGCACCGAAAGGTCCGGGGGTTTTTTTTCGACCAGTGCAAATCTCAGCGAATTACCGAGGAGCAAACAATGAGCAGTAGCATAAAATTCTGTTGTTCCCCTAAGGATACAGGAGAATAACCATGACAGGTGCACAGTGGGTAGTTCAGGCTTTACGCGCGCAGGGTGTCGAAACCGTGTTTGGTTATCCTGGCGGCGCCATCATGCCCGTGTACGACGCGCTCTATGATGGCGGCGTGGAACACCTACTGTGTCGTCATGAGCAAGGTGCGGTGGTCGCCGCGATCGGCTATGCCCGCGCCACCGGCAAAACCGGCGTCTGCATTGCCACCTCCGGTCCCGGCGCGACCAACTTAATCACCGGCCTGGCGGACGCCATGATGGATTCCGTGCCGGTCGTCGCCATCACCGGCCAGGTCTCTTCGGCGTTTATCGGCACCGACGCCTTCCAGGAGATCGACGTTTTAGGCCTGTCGCTGGCCTGCACCAAACACAGTTTCCTGGTTGAATCGCTAGACGAGCTGCCCTCGGTAATGGCGGAAGCCTTCGCTATCGCGCAGTCAGGCCGTCCGGGTCCGGTACTGGTCGACATCCCTAAAGATATCCAGATCGCCAGCGCCGAGCTGACGCCCCATCTGCTGCCGGTTGAAGAGCAGATCGCGCATTCGCCGCAGCATATTGAAGAGGCGCGCGCGCTGATGGCGCAGTCGCATAAGCCGATGCTCTATATCGGCGGCGGCGTCGGCATGGCGCAGGCGGTTCCCGCGCTGCGCGCTATGGCACAGCAGACCGGCATTCCAGTGGTCGCCACGCTGAAAGGCCTCGGCAGCGCCGACAGCGACAGCGACGTCTATCTCGGCATGCTGGGTATGCACGGCACCAAAGCGGCGAACCTGGCTGTGCAGTCTTGTGATTTGCTGATTGCCGTCGGCGCGCGCTTTGACGACCGCGTTACCGGCAAGCTCGATACCTTCGCGCCACACGCCAGCGTAATCCACATCGACATCGATCCCGCCGAGCTGAACAAGCTGCGCCGCGCACACGTGTCGCTGCAGGGCGATCTGAATCAGGTGCTGCCCGCGCTGAGCATGCCGCTGCAAATTGAAGGCTGGCGCGAAGAGGTGAAGGCGATGAAAGCGGCGTTCAACTGGCGCTACGATCATCCCGGCGAGGCGATCTATGCGCCGCTGCTGCTGAAGCAGCTTTCCGACCGCAAGCCGGCGAGCGCCGTCATCACCACCGACGTCGGCCAGCACCAGATGTGGACCGCGCAGCATATGAACTTCAGCGCGCCGGAGAATTTCATCACCTCCAGCGGCCTCGGCACTATGGGCTTCGGCCTGCCGGCAGCGGTCGGCGCGCAGGTTGCGCGTCCCGACGACACCGTGATCTGCGTATCGGGCGACGGCTCGATCATGATGAACATTCAGGAGCTGGGCACCATCAAGCGCAAGAAGCTGCCGGTGAAAATCTTGCTGCTGGATAACCAGCGTCTCGGCATGGTGCGCCAGTGGCAACAGCTCTTTTTCGACGGTCGCTACAGCGAAACCATTCTGACCGACAACCCCGATTTTCTGACGCTGGCCAGCGCGTTTGATATTCCAGGCCAGCGTATTAGCCGTAAAGATGAGGTCGACGCCGCACTTGATGCTCTGCTGAACAGCGAAGGTTCTTACTTCCTGCATGTTGCGATTGATGAGCATGAAAACGTCTGGCCACTGGTGCCGCCTGGCGCCAGCAACGCAAACATGATGGAGAAAACCGTATGAACCAGCACCAATTGTCTATCGAAGCCCGCTTTCGTCCTGAAATATTGGAGCGCATTTTACGCGTCGTCCGTCATCGCGGCTTTCAGGTTTGCGCCATGAACATGGGTGCAGTGGCGAACGGCGAAACCATTAATATCGAAATGACCGTTGCCAGCCAGCGTTCAGTCGATTTACTGTCTTCACAGTTAAGCAAACTTATGGATGTCGCCAGTGTCGAGATCCAGCAACAAACATCACAACAAATCCACGCCTGGTCGTGAAAGGAAATAAGAATGAGCACGAAGAAAGCAGACTTTATTTGGTTCAACGGGGAGATGGTTAAGTGGGAAGACGCGAAAGTCAGCGTCATGTCTCACGCGCTGCACTACGGTACTTCTGTGTTTGAAGGCGTGCGCTGCTACGACTCGCACAAAGGCCCGGTGGTGTTCCGTCACCGTGAACACATGCAGCGTCTGCACGATTCCGCCAAAATCTATCGTTTCCCGCTGCAATACAGCGTCGAAGAGCTGATGGAAGCGACGCGTAAAGTGCTGCGCGACAACAATCTGAAAAGCGCCTACATCCGTCCGCTGGCGTTTGTCGGCGACGTTGGTCTGGGCGTGAACCCGCCGGACGGCTACACCACTGACGTGATCATCGCCGCCTTCCCGTGGGGCGCGTATCTGGGCGCCGAAGCGCTGGAAAACGGCATCAACGCCATGGTCTCTTCCTGGAACCGCGTGGCGCCGAACACCCTGCCAACCGCGGCGAAAGCGGGCGGCAACTACCTCTCCTCTCTGCTGGTGGGCAGCGAAGCGCGCCGCCACGGCTATCAGGAAGGCATCGCGCTCGACACCAACGGCTATATCTCCGAAGGCGCGGGCGAAAACCTGTTTGAAGTTAAAGACGGCATTCTGTTCACTCCGCCGTTTACCTCTTCTGCGCTGCCGGGCATTACCCGCGACGCCATCATCAAGCTGGCGCAGGATATGGGCATCGAAGTACGTGAGCAGGTGCTGTCGCGCGAATCGCTCTACCTGGCTGACGAGATCTTCATGTCCGGTACCGCCGCAGAAATCACGCCGGTACGCAGCGTTGACGGCATTCAGGTTGGCGAAGGCAAACGCGGCCCGGTAACCGAAAAAATCCAGAAAGCCTTCTTCGGCCTGTTTACGGGCGAAACCGAAGACAAATACGGCTGGCTGGATCAGGTTAACCCATAACAAGAGAGTAACGCGGGCGCAGCAGTGCCCGCGTCATTTACAGACTGGAGTAAACAGAGCATGCCTAAGTACCGTTCCGCCACCACCACGCATGGCCGCAATATGGCGGGTGCCCGAGCCCTGTGGCGCGCCACAGGAATGACCGACGCCGATTTCGGCAAGCCGATTATCGCCGTGGTCAACTCATTCACCCAATTTGTGCCGGGCCATGTCCACCTGCGCGATCTCGGCAAGCTGGTTGCCGAGCAGATCGAAGCGGCAGGCGGCGTAGCCAAAGAGTTCAACACCATTGCGGTGGATGACGGTATCGCCATGGGCCATGGCGGCATGCTCTATTCGCTGCCGTCGCGCGAGCTGATCGCCGACTCGGTCGAATACATGGTCAACGCGCACTGCGCCGACGCCATGGTTTGCATCTCCAACTGTGACAAAATCACCCCGGGCATGCTGATGGCGTCGCTGCGCCTCAATATTCCGGTGATCTTCGTCTCCGGCGGTCCGATGGAAGCGGGAAAAACCAAGCTTTCCGACAAAATCATCAAGCTGGATCTGGTCGACGCGATGATTCAGGGCGCCAACCCGAACGTCAGCGACGCCGACAGCGAACAGATCGAACGCTCCGCCTGTCCGACCTGCGGCTCCTGCTCCGGCATGTTCACCGCCAACTCAATGAACTGCCTGACCGAAGCGCTGGGCCTGTCGCAGCCGGGCAACGGCTCGCTGCTGGCGACCCACGCCGACCGCAAAGCGCTGTTTATCAACGCGGGCAAGCGCATCGTGAGCCTGACCAAACGCTATTACGAGCAGGATGACGAGAACATGCTGCCGCGTAACATCGCCACCAAAGCGGCCTTTGAGAACGCCATGACGCTGGATATCGCCATGGGCGGCTCCACCAACACCGTTCTGCACCTGCTGGCCGCCGCGCAGGAGGGCGAAATCGACTTCAATATCTCCGATATCGACCGCCTGTCGCGCAAAGTGCCTCAGCTGTGCAAAGTGGCGCCGAGCACCCCGAAATACCATATGGAAGACGTTCACCGCGCCGGCGGCGTTATCGGCATCCTCGGCGAGCTGGATCGCGCCGGCCTGATCGACACCAGCGCGCGCAACATCCTGCAGCAGACGATGCGCGAGACGCTGGATCAGTACGACATCATGCTGACCAAAGACCAGGCGGTGAAGGATATGTTCCGCGCCGGTCCGGCGGGCATTCGCACCACCCAGGCCTTCTCGCAGGATTGCCGCTGGGACACGCTGGATGACGATCGCGCCGAGGGATGCATTCGCACCCGCGAGCACGCCTATTCGCAGGATGGCGGTCTGGCGGTGCTCTACGGCAACCTGGCGGAAGATGGCTGTATCGTTAAAACCGCGGGCGTAGACAAAGAGATCCTGACCTTTAAAGGCCCGGCGAAAGTCTATGAAAGCCAGGATGACGCGGTTGAAGCGATCCTCGGCGGCAAAGTGGTGGCGGGCGACGTAGTGGTGATCCGCTACGAAGGGCCGAAAGGCGGGCCGGGCATGCAGGAAATGCTCTATCCGACCACCTACCTGAAATCGATGGGCCTCGGCAAAAGCTGCGCGCTGATCACCGACGGACGCTTCTCTGGCGGCACCTCCGGCCTGTCGATCGGCCACGCCTCGCCGGAAGCGGCCAGCGGCGGCACCATCGCGCTGGTGAAAGATGGCGACATCATCGAGATCGATATCCCGAACCGCGGCATCAGGCTGGCGGTGCCGGACAACGAACTGCACGCGCGTCGCGAAGAGGAAGAAGCGCGCGGCGAAGCGGCCTATACGCCGCACGGCCGCGTGCGTCAGGTTTCGTTCGCGCTGCGCGCCTACGCATCCCTCGCCACCAGCGCCGACAAAGGCGCGGTGCGCGACAAGAGCAAGCTGGGAGGCTAACCAATGGCTGAGGCTCAACCGCTACCTGCGTCGCCCTGCGGCGCGGAATATCTGCGCGCCGTGCTGCGCTCACCGGTGTATGAAGTCGCACAGGTGACGCCGCTGCAAAAAATGGAAAAGATTTCATCGCGTCTCGGCAACACCATTCTGGTGAAGCGCGAGGATCGGCAGCCGGTGCACAGCTTCAAGCTGCGCGGCGCCTACGCGATGATCGCCGGACTAGACGAAGAGCAGAAAGCGCGCGGCGTGGTAACGGCGTCGGCCGGCAACCACGCGCAGGGCGTGGCGCTCTCCGCCAGCCGGCTCGGCATCAAATCGCTGATTGTGATGCCGGTAGCCACGGCAGACATCAAGGTGGATGCAGTGCGCGCATTTGGCGGTGAGGCTTATCTCTTCGGCGCTAACTTCGACGAGGCGAAAGCCAAAGCGATCGAGCTGGCGGAGCAGCAGGGCTACACCTTCGTGCCGCCGTTTGACCATCCGGCGGTAATCGCCGGTCAGGGCACGCTGGCGATGGAGCTGCTGCAGCAGGACGCGCATCTCGATCGCGTCTTCGTGCCGGTGGGCGGTGGCGGCCTGGCAGCGGGCGTGGCGGTGCTGATCAAACAGCTGATGCCGCAAATCAAGGTGATCGCGGTGGAGTCGGAAGACTCCGCCTGCCTGAAAGCGGCGCTTGAAGCGGGCGAGCCGGTGGATCTGCCGCGCGTCGGGCTGTTCGCCGAAGGCGTGGCGGTGAAGCGCATCGGCAGCGAAACCTTCCGCCTGTGTCAGGAATATCTCGACGACATCATCACCGTCGACAGCGACGCCATCTGCGCGGCGATGAAAGATCTGTTTGAAGACGTGCGCGCGGTGGCGGAGCCGTCAGGCGCGCTGGCGCTGGCGGGCATGAAGAAATATATCCAGCAGCACGACATCAAAGGCGAGCGGCTGGCGCATATTCTTTCAGGCGCCAACGTCAACTTCCACGGCCTGCGCTATGTTTCCGAGCGCTGCGAGCTGGGCGAACAGCGCGAAGCGCTGCTGGCGGTGACCATCCCGGAACAGCAGGGCAGCTTCCTGAAGTTCTGTCAGACGCTGGGCGGACGCGCGGTGACCGAGTTCAACTACCGCTACGCCGACGCCGACAACGCCTGCATCTTCGTCGGCGTGCGTCTGACGCGCGGGCTGGAGGAGCGCGGCGAGATAATCAGCCAGCTGATTCAGGGCGGCTATCAGGTGGTGGATCTCTCCGACGACGAGATGGCGAAGCTGCACGTGCGCTACATGGTGGGCGGCCGTCCGTCGAAGCCGCTGCGCGAACGGCTGTTTAGCTTCGAGTTCCCGGAGGCGCCGGGCGCGCTGCTGAAGTTCCTGCAAACCCTCGGCACGCACTGGAATATTTCGCTGTTTCACTATCGCAGCCACGGCACCGATTACGGTCGCGTGCTGGCGGCGTTTGAAATCGGCGACAACGAACCGCGCTTTGAGTCGCATCTCACCGAGCTGGGCTACGACTTCCACGACGAAGCCAATAACCCGGCATTCCGTTTCTTCCTCGCCGGGCAGTAATTACAGCAGGTGCCAGAAGGCGTGAATCAGCGGCTCTCCGAGCCGCTTTTTTTGTACGCAGACGCCCAGCTCCAGCGGCGCCACCGACTCCACATTCTCCAGCGTCAGCACGCGATTGCGCACCGGCTCCGGGCTATTCTCCAGCACCACGTCCGGCAGCAGCGCGATGCCGCAGCCGAGCGCCACCATCGACACAATCGCCTCATGGCCGGAAACCGTGGCGTAGATTTGCGGATTGGGAATACGGTGACGACGAAACCAGAGATCGATGCCGCGTCGTGCCGGACCCTGATCGGGCAGGATAAAGGGGATCTGCGCCCAGTCGGGCGACGGCTGGGTCGCCTGGCTGCGCACCGGACAGGGCAGCGCCGGGGCGATCAGCACCAGCGGGATCAGGCCCAGCGGCGTAAAGTCGATGCTGGCGGGCAGCGACTCGGGCCGCCCGGCGATCGCCAGATCCGCCTCGCCGGACTGCACCATTTCAATGGCGTCGGCGGCGTCGCCGGTAGTCAGCTTAATCTCCACCTGCGGATGCTCGGCGCGAAAGCGATCCAGAATCGGCGGCAGGTGGCTGTAGGCGGCCGTCACCGAACAGAACAGGCGCAGTTCGCCGCTCAGCGACGGGCCGTTAAGATCCATCACGTGGCGCAGCTGCTGATACTGCAACAGCGTCTGCTGCGCGAACTGGCGCAGACGCTCGCCCGCTTCGGTCAGAGTGACGGTGCGGTTGTCGCGCAGAAACAGCGCGTGCCCCACATCCTCTTCAAGGCGCTGGATCTGGCGCGACAGCGTGGACGGACTGACGTGCATGGCGCGCGCAGTGCGGCCAAAGTGGCAGCTTTCAGCCAGATGAAGAAACAGCTTTAAATCTCGTAAATCCATGCGCCTTGACCTCTCCCGTAGCGTTGCAAATTCTGCAATGTGACCTTGCTAATATATCAATTTAAGCAACAGATTTCCTGTCATATGATGGGGTCATTCGCGGCGCTGCTGTTTACGCCGTTACAGGACAAAAACAAACACAACATCTGACCGGAGTGCCCCATGGCTAACTACTTCAACACACTGAATCTGCGCAACCAGTTAGCGCAGTTAGGCAAATGTCGCTTTATGGCGCGCGATGAATTCGCCGACGGCGCCAGCTTCCTGAAAGGGAAAAAAGTGGTCATTGTGGGCTGTGGCGCGCAGGGCCTTAACCAGGGCCTGAACATGCGTGACTCTGGTCTGGACGTCGCTTATGCGCTGCGCGCCGAAGCGATCGCCGAGAAGCGCGCCTCCTGGCGCAAAGCCACCGAGAACGGCTTTAAGGTCGGCACCTATGAAGAGCTGATCCCGCAGGCTGACCTGGTGGTGAACCTGACGCCGGACAAGCAGCACTCTGCCGTGGTGCAGGCGGTGCAGCCGCTGATGAAAGATGGCGCGGCGCTGGGCTACTCGCACGGCTTCAACATCGTTGAAGTGGGTGAAACCATCCGTAAAGACATCACCGTGGTGATGGTGGCGCCGAAATGCCCGGGCACCGAAGTGCGCGAAGAGTACAAGCGCGGATTCGGCGTGCCGACGCTGATCGCCGTGCACCCGGAAAACGACCCGAAAGGCGAAGGCATGGCGATTGCCAAGGCCTGGGCCGCAGCCACCGGCGGCGACCGCGCGGGCGTGCTGGAATCCTCTTTCGTCGCGGAAGTGAAGTCTGACCTGATGGGCGAGCAGACCATTCTGTGCGGCATGCTGCAGGCCGGTTCGCTGCTCTGCTTCGACAAGCTGGTGGCGGAAGGTCACGATGCGGCCTACACCGAAAAACTGATCCAGTTCGGCTGGGAAACCATTACCGAATCCCTGAAGTTCGGCGGCATCACGCTGATGATGGATCGCCTCTCTAACCCGGCGAAACTGCGCGCTTATGCGCTGTCAGAGCAGCTGAAAACCATCATGGCGCCGCTGTTCCAGAAGCATATGGATGACATCATCTCCGGCGAATTCTCGTCAGGCATGATGGCTGACTGGGCCAACGACGACAAAAACCTGCTGACCTGGCGCGAAGAGACCGGCAAAACCGCGTTTGAAACCGCGCCGCAGTTCGACGGCAAAATCGACGAGCAGGAGTACTACGACAAAGGCGTTCTGATGGTGGCGATGGTGAAAGCGGGCGTTGAGCTGGCGTTTGAAACCATGGTCGACGCAGGCATTATTGAAGAGTCCGCCTACTATGAGTCGCTGCACGAGCTGCCGCTGATCGCCAACACCATCGCGCGTAAGCGTCTGTATGAAATGAACGTGGTGATCTCCGACACCGCCGAGTACGGTAACTATCTCTTCTCCTTCGCCGCGGTGCCGCTGCTGAAAGAGTTTATGACTCAGCTGCAGCCGGGCGACCTGGGCAAAGCGATCGAAGGCACCCAGGTTGATAACGCGCAGCTGCGCGACGTCAACGAAGCGATTCGCCAGCATCCGATCGAAGCGGTTGGCCGTAAGCTGCGCGGTTATATGACCGACATGAAGCGTATCGCCGTCGCCAGCTAAGCCACGCGCGCCACCTTTTTCAGCACTGATAAAACCCCGGCCTGCCGGGGTTTTTCCTTTCAGGCGTTTACGCCTTTCATCCCTTCTTCCGTATAGCGCGCTCCCTGCACCTCAACGCGCTGGTGGAGGGTGTTGAGCAGCGCCACGTCCGCCTCTTCCAGCCTTATCTCTGCCGCCTGCGCGTTTTCAGTCAGATAGTCGATCTGTTTCGTGCCGGGGATCGGCACCAGCCTGTGGTACTGCGCCAGCAGCCAGGCGAGCGCAATCTGGCCGGGCGTGCAGCGATACTTCTCCGCCAGCGGACGCACCGCGTCCAGCAAGGCCGCATTATGATCGAGGCTCGCCTGCTGAAAGCGCGGATTGTGCTGGCGAAAGTCCCCATCGGCAAAATCGCTGTTGTGGCGATATTTGCCGGTCAGGAAGCCGCGGCCCAGCGGCGAATAGGCCACAAGCCCGACGTCCAGCGCTTTTACCGTGGGCAGGATCGCCTGCTCAACGTCGCGCGTCCACAGCGAGTACTCTGTCTGCAGCGCGGCGACGGGATGAACGGCGTGCGCGCGGCGCAGGGTGGCGGCCGAGACTTCGCAAAGCCCGATGTGGTTTATCTTGCCCTCCTTCACCAGCTGGCTCAGGCACGCCATGCTCTCTTCAATCGGCGTCGCCTGGCTGACGCGGTGAAGATAGAACAGATCGATGCGCTCGACGCCCAGCCGCTTTAGCGAGTCGTGGCAGCAGCGGGTGATGTAGTCAGGCCGGTTGTTGATGGTGCGGCTATACGCCTCCTCTGGCGCGCGCTCGATGCCGCACTTGGTGGCGACCCTGAACCGGCTGCGCGCGGCGCTCTCCAGCCCGGCCAGAAAGCGGCCGATCAGCGTTTCATTGTGGCCGCGGCCATACTGGTCCGCCGTATCAATAAAGGTCTGATCCAGATCGATAAGCTGGTGGAGAACGCGCAGCGACTGCGCCTCATCCGTCGCGCCGTAGAATTCGCTGAGGCCCATGGCGCCATAGCCGATGGCGCTGACCGCCAGGTCTTTTGCTAAGAATCGCGTTTGCATAATCCCTCCTGTTTGCCTGCGCTGATTCTTTCACCCGCCGGCGCAGCAGGGAATTGCCATTTTTGTGATGCCGAAAAGGTATTAAGGCGCGCTGTCGCTCAGGGTGTTCAGCGCCTGCAGCAGCACAGCGCGCGCGTCGTGACGGCGCGTGGCGGCGTAGACGTCGATAGCCAGCTGCTGCGCTTCCCTGTCGGGCAGCGGCCGGTAACACAAGCCTGCCTGAGCAAAGGCGCACTTTGACTGCGGCAGCAGCGCGAAGCCTTTACCGCGGGCGATATGCGACAGCATCGTCAGCGAATCCTCCGGCTCTTTGCGCTTTGTCAGCGGCGTTTTCAGCTGGGCGAAAAGCTGTTCGCACTTGTCATAAAAGGCGGGATTGGCGCGTCTGGCAAACCAGAACAGCGGCAGGCCGCTGAGGTCGTTTAGCGAGACGCTTTCCTGCCGGCTGGCGGGATGCCGGGCGGGCAGCGCGACAAGCAGCGGCTCGCGGCAGATCCAGCGATACTGCACGCCTTGCTCGTCGCCTGCGCCTTTCTCTCCGGTCAACACCAGATCCAGCGTCTGCTGCGCCAGACATTGCAGCAGCTGGGCCGAGGTCAGATCGGGCGAATCGATCTCATCACCGCTGTCCAGCAACGCCAGCCGCGCGGCGACCGGCGCGATGCGCGTAAAGTCCAGCGTGCGGGTCAGTCCGATGCGCAGCCGATGCTGGCGGGAAAGGGAATCAGCGCTAAGGGCGTCAAGATCGGCGAGAATTTTCTCCGCTTTGCCGACCAGCGCGCGTCCCGCCTCGGTCAAACTCACCGCGTGAGTGCTGCGGCTGAACAGCGGCTGGCGCAGCAGCGCTTCAAGACTCTGGATCTGCCGCGTCAGCGGCGGCTGGGTCATGCTGAGGCGTTCGGCGGCGCGGCGAAAATTCAGCTCGTGCGCCACGGCGAGAAAACACTGAAGCTGTTTAACGCTGGGAAGGGTGTTGCTGATCAGGTGCGCTGCCGTCGCCATGGCTCTTTTCCTGCATACCGGGAAGAGAGCCACTATAACATAGCGAGAAACCCGGCCTGAGCCGGGTTTGTTGATGTGGGTTACACCGCTTCGTACAGCGTCTGGTGGCGCGTCTCTTTGCAGGCGATCAGCGCGATCAGCGTCAGCGCCGCCATCGCCGCCAGATAGTAGCCCACCGCCTGCAGGCCGTAATTAGCGTTCAGCCAGGTAGCGATATAGGGCGCAACCGAGGCGCCGAGAATCGACGACAGGTTATAGGAGAACGAGGCGCCGGTATAACGCACTTCGGTCGGGAACAGCTCCGGCAGCAGGGCGCCCATCGGGCCGAAGGTCAGCCCCATCACGCTCAGGCCGAGCAGCAGGAACGCCATCACCAGCGCCTGCGAACCCGAGCCCAGCATCGACGGGAACAGGAAGGCGAAGCCGATAATCAGCAGCGTAATCGTAATCATGGTTTTACGACGGCCGAAGCGATCCGCCAGCAGTCCGGCGATTGGCACCATCACGCCGAAGCCGATCACCGCCATCATCAGCATCCACAGGAAGCTGTTGCGCGAGAAGCCGAGACCCGCCGGCGCCGGCGCGGTGCCGTAGCTCATCGAGTAGACGGTCATAATGTAGAACAGCGTGTAGGTCGCCAGCATGATAAAGGTGCCGAGAATGGTCGCCGTCAGATGCTTACTCAGCAGCGCGGCGATCGGCACGCGCACCTGTTTTTTCTCTTTCTGCACCTTCGCGAACACCGGGCTTTCATGCAGCGAAACGCGCACGTAAAGGCCGATAATCACCAGCACCGCCGAGAGAATAAAGGGCACGCGCCAGCCCCACTGCATAAACTGCTCGTCGGTCAGCAGCCAGGAGAGCAGCAGAAAGGTGCCGTTGGCAAAGAAGAAGCCGATCGGCGCGCCAAGCTGCGGGAAGGAGCCGTAGAGCGCGCGTTTTTTCGCCGGGGCGTTTTCCGTCGCCAGCAGCGCCGCGCCGCCCCATTCGCCGCCGAGGCCAAGCCCCTGGCCAAAACGCGCCAGCGCCAGCAGCAGCGGGGCCGCCACGCCAATCGACTGATAACCCGGCAGCAGGCCGATCACCACGGTAGAGACGCCCATGGTCAGCAGCGAGGCGACCAGCGTCGCCTTACGTCCCACGCGGTCGCCGAAGTGGCCAAACAGCGCGGAGCCGATCGGACGCGCCACAAAGGCGATGGCGAAGGTCGCCAGCGACTGCAGCGTCGCCACGGTGTTATCGCCCTGCGGGAAGAAAATATGCGGGAAAACGATCACCGCCGCGGTGGCGTAAATATAGAAATCGAAGAATTCAATCGCCGTACCGACCAGCGAGGCCACCACGACTTTGCCGCGAGAGTTCACTGGCGTATCGTCTTGTGACTTTTTCAGAGGTTCTGTGATGGAGGCTTGCATAACTGTTTCTTAATTGTAAATAGAGACAGGGAATATTACGCACCTGTCATGCCGCATTCAACGGCGATAAACCGCGCCAGAACGGGCTTTTTCGGCGAAAAAGTGAATAATTTGTGCTGGCATGGAATGCGTGGATTAAGGCAGGGAGAAGCCCGCCTTTTGCAGCGGGAATCTCTATAAAACGGGGAAATAAAAGTGACCCTTCAGCTATTCATCCTGCTGGTTGGCTAAAAAACAGCCGAAGGGAGAAATTTTTCGCTACTAGTAACCTTTTTTACGTCCGCCTTCCGGCAGCTGCGGATCGTCCTTATATTTCGCGGTGGCGATCCAGGCGGCGCAAAACAGCGTCAGGCGCGCAAAGAAATAGAAAAACGCCATCAGGCCGAGCACGGAGCCAAAGGCCGCGCCGGAGGGCGACGAGGCCAGCTTCGGCAGCGTCAGCGTCATCACGAACTTGATCACCTCAAAGCCGATAGCCGCCAGCAGCGTGCCGCGAAACAGCGCTTTCTTGCGCGGCTTGTGGCGCGGCAGGATCCAGAAAATCCACAGGAACAACAAATAGTTGGCCATAATCGAAATCGCCAGCGCGATGGCGGTCATCGCCGGGCGCAGCCACTCGATATCCGCCAGCCCCAGCGCGTTGACGATCGCCGCCTGCGCCGCGCCGGCGATAGAGGTCAGCGACAGGGTGATCACCAGCGCCAGCATCAGGCCGATCAGTGAGATAAGGTCACGCAGATATTTTTTCCAGAACTTCTCCTGATCGTCCGGCTTGCGCTCCCAGACGTCGCGCGACTGGGCGCGCACCGCTTCACGCAGGTTGCCCATCCAGTTGATGCCGGAGTAGAGCGCCAGCAGCAGACCGGTGATGCCGACGGTGGCGCGCTGCTGAATCGCGGTATTCACCGTATTCTTCAGCGTGGTGGCGAGCGTGGGATCGCTGATGCCGCTGACGATCTTGTTGATCAGCTCCGACAGCAGATCCTGATTCGACGCCAGCACAAAACCCACGGCGGCGAACGAGACCATTAAGATCGGGATCAGCGATAAAAACGAGAAGTAGGTGATGGCGGCGCCGAACTGGCTGCCGAGACGATCGTTAAAGCGCTCCAGCGCGCGAATAAAGTGCGCCACGGCCGGGATGGCCTGAAACCAGGCGGCAAAACGCGAGACGCGACGAATCGAGCCGTCGACGGTTTTATTGCCGGTCTGAATATCAATCAGCGGTTTGGGCTGCTCGGAATGGGTAGCATGTTCCTGTTTGTCCGTCATAGACAGTTGTCATCCTGCTTAACATAAAAAAGCAATTATAGCCGCTCAGGTGACATACTCCTGCAGTACCTGACTCAGCCACTCCATAAATACGCGCACCCGGCGCGCCACGTTGCGCCGATGGGGATAGAGCAGCGAAATCGGCATCGGCTTCGCCGGGAAGGCGTGCAGCACCTCCACCAGCTGGCCAGACTCCAGCAGCGGATAGATGCCCATCGCCGGCACCTGAATAATGCCCAGCCCGGCCAGACAGGCGGCGCGATAGGTTTCGGTGCTGTTGACGGTGACAACGCCGCCGGTCTGCACGTAGTGGCACTGTTTGCCGTCAAAATATTCAAAGCCGGGCGACGGCTGGCCGAGCTGTTGGGTGTAGTGCACCATGGCGTGAGACGAGAGCGCCTCCAGCCTCGTCGGCATGCCGAAGCGGGAGAGGTAGCCGGGGCTGGCGCAGTTGATTAAGGTGTAGGTGCCGATTTTGCGCGCAATCAGGCCGGAGTCTTTTAGCTCGCCGACGCGGATGACGCAGTCGAAACCTTCACGGATCACATCTACCATGCGGTCGCTGCTGCTCAGCTCAATCTCTATCCCAGGGTAGTGCTGCAGAAATTCCGGCAGGCGCGGCAGGATAAAACCGGTCGCCATCGCCACCGACATATCGACGCGCAGCTTGCCGCTGAGCGTGGCGGGATCGTGCTGAAACAAACTGTCCATATCGTCGAGCATCGACAGCAGATCGAGGCAGCGGTCGTAGTAGACCAGCCCATCCTGCGTCAGCTGCACGCGGCGCGTGGTGCGGTGCAGCAGTCGGGTACCCATCTGATTTTCCAGCGCCTGCAGCTGGCGCGACACGCTGCCTTTCGGCAGGCCAAGGCTTTCCGCCGCGCGGGTAAAACTGCCCATCTCCGCCACCCGCACAAAAACCTGCATTGCGTGAATTTTATCCATGTTGTTCACCGATTGTTGTTGTAAGTGAAACAGTGCGGCGTATTCCCATGCGTTTATAGATCAATTATTCGGGAATATGCTGATCCTGTGTTCAATTTCTCAACAGGATCGAAACATGTCTAACAAAATTGCTGTAATTACCGGCGCAAATCGTGGTTTAGGCAAGAATGCGGCGCTAAAACTGGCCGCAAAGGGCGTTGATATCCTTTTTACCTACCGCAGCCATCGCGACGAAGCGGAGGCGGTGGTCGCTGAAATCACAGCGCTGGGCGGCCGCGCGGCCGCGCTACCGCTGGATGTCGGCGACAGCCGCCAGTTCGACGGCTTTGTCACCGAGGTGAAAGCGGCGCTGCAAAAGCAGTGGCAGCGCGAGCGCTTTGACTATTTAATCAACAACGCCGGACATGGTCACTATAAGCCCTTTCGCGAGACCACGGAGGAGGAGTTTGACGCGCTGGTCAACGTTCACTTTAAAGGGCCCTATTTTCTGACGCAGAAGCTGCTGCCGCTGATTAACGACGGCGGACGCATTCTGAATATCTCCAGCGGCCTGACGCGCATGACCTATCCCGGTTCCGCCACCTACGCCTCGGTAAAAGGCGCGATGGAGGTGCTGACGCGCTATCAGGCGAAAGAGCTGGGCGAACGCCGCATTCGCGTCAATATCCTGGCACCGGGCGCCATCGAAACCGACTTTGGCGGCGGTCGCGTGCGCGACAACAAAGAGATCAACGACACCATCGCGGCGCTGACCGCGCTGGGCCGCGTGGGCCAGCCGGATGATATCGGCGACGCCATCAGCGCCATCCTTAGCGAGGAGAGCGGCTGGATCACGGCGCAGCGCATTGAGGCGTCAGGCGGCCAGGCGTTATAACCCGCGCGGGGACTGCAGGCCTACAGCGCGATGGTGCCGTCAATCACCGTCACCGTCTTGCCGCCGATCCAGATCTGGTCGCCCTCGAAGCGCACCGATACCCGTCCCTGACGCTGGATCGCCGTGCCCTGACGCGTCCGGTAATCCCGCTGCTGGCCCTGGGCGGCAAAATAGCGCGCCAGACAGGCGTTGGCGCTGCCGGTAATAGGATCTTCCGTCAGGCTGTTGTTCTCGACCAGCAGGCCGCGCACCTCATACTGCTCGCTCTCGCCCTGCGGCAGCGGGCCGAACGGCATCACGCCGGTGGCGCCCGCATGGGCGATCAGGCGCTGTAAATCGTTCACGGCAGGTTTAATCGCCAGCACCGCCTCGGCGCTGATCATCGGCACCAGCAGCCAGCGAATGCCCATATCCACCACCACCGGCGTCTGCGTGGTGTCGAACCGCTCGCAGTTGAGTGCGTTGCCCATCAGCGCGTCGGTAAAAGGGGTAATTGTCGCCTCCGGCGCGGCGAACGCCAGCGAGCCGTCGGCGGTGATATCAATAGTGACGTTGCCGACGCCGCACTCCTGCACCATCCTGCCCGGCGTTTTTGTCGGCCAGCCCGCTTCCAGCAGCGCGTGCGCCGTGCCCAGTGTGGGATGTCCGGCAAACGGCAGCTCGCCCTCGACGGTAAAGATGCGCACGCGGTAGTCGGCCTGCGGATGCTGCGGCGGCAGCACAAAGGTGGTTTCCGACAGATTGGTCCAGCGGGCGATAGCCTGAAGCTGCTCGTCGCTCAGACCTTGCGCATCCATGATCACCGCCAGCGGATTGCCGTTAAACGCCAGCGAGGTAAAGACATCAACTTGCTTAAACGCGACTTTCATGACTACTCCTTTCTCAACAGGGCATTTCCGCGCCCGGGATTTGCGTTTATCGCCTGACAGGGTTATCAATATGTTAACAATTGCTGCAGGAGACCGTTATGCTGAAAATTCTTGGGCGCGACTCGTCGATCAACGTGCGCAAAGTGCTCTGGCTCTGCGATGAACTGGATCTCGACTATGACCACGAAGCGTGGGGCACCGAACCCGACTCCCTGCGCAAACCGGAATTTCTCGCGCTGAACCCCAACGCGCTTATCCCGGTGCTGATCGACGACGACTTCGTGATGTGGGAGTCGAACGCGATTTTGCGCTATATCGCGAACGCCTACGAAGGCGACTGGCTCTATCCGCAAAACCCGCGCGCCCGCGCGCCGATTGACCAGTGGATGGACTGGCAGTCCACCGAACTCAACACCTCGTGGCGCTACGCCTTTATGTCGCTGGTGCGCAATTCCCCCGCGCATCAGGATCCGCGCCTGCTGGCGGCGGCCTGCAAGGGCTGGACGCACACCATGGGCATTCTCAACCAGCAGCTGGAGAAAACCGGACGCTACGTCGCAGGCCGCAACTTTACGCTGGCGGATATCGGCGTCGGGCTGGCGGTCAATCGCTGGTTCGAAACTCCGCTGGATCATCCCAACCTGCCGGCGGTGCGCAACTACTACGAACGCCTCACCGAACGTACGCCTTACACCGTCTGGGGCCGCAACGGCAAGCCCTGATCGTTACCTGGCGCCAGACCCGCCAGCTCGCAGGCGATGGCGCCGGTGCGCTTCAGCGCCCAGGTGTAGCGTTCGTCAAACGGATAGCAGCAGGAGAGCCGCAGCGCGTGGTTATAGCGCTCGCTGAGCGAATAGAGCGCGCCGGGCGTCACGCAGATCTGTTCCTGCAACAGGCGACGGAACATCGCCACCGTATCGACCCGCTGCGGCAGTTCCACCCAAAACACAAACCCGCCGCGCGGCAGCGTGGCGCGCGTGCCCTGCGGGAAATAGCGGGCGATCAGGCCGCGCGCCTCATCCATATTGGCGGCGTAGCGGCGGCGCAGCGTGCGCAGATGGTGATCGTAACCGCCGTTGGCGAGAAATTCCGCCAGGGTTTCTGACAGCAGGCGCGATTCCGCCATTGAGGAGACCGCTTTCAGACGGGCGACCGCCTCATGGAAGCGGCCCGCGGCGATCCAGCCGATGCGGAAGTCCGGCGCGACGGTTTTGGTAAAGCTGGTGCAGTAAATCACCCAGCCGTCGCTATCGAACGACTTCACGGCGGGGGAGAGCGGCCAGTCGAACTGCAGCTCGTCATACAGCCCGTCCTCCAGCAGCGGCACCTGGTAAGCGTTGACTAACGTCGCCAGCCGCTGTTTGTTCTGGCGCGACATGCAGCAGCCGAGCGGGTTTTGCGCGCTCGGCATGGCGATCAGCGCCTGAATGCGCTTCTCCTGCAGCAGCATCTCCAGCGCGTCGAGCGAAAGCCCGTGCTGCGGATCGGTGGGGATCTCCAGCGCCTTCAGCCCCAGCGACGCCAGCAGCGGAAACAGGAAAAAGTAGGTCGGCGACTCCAGCCCGACGCAGTCGCCCGGCTGCGTGACCGCGCGCAGCGCCAGCTGCAGCGCCTCCATACAGCCGTGGGTCAGGGTGATGGCGTCGCTGGTCAGCGACATGCCCCCATGCAGCGCGCGGCGCGCGATCTCCTCCCGTAAGCGCTCACTTCCTGGCGGAAGCGCATAGCGGCCGATAAGATCGGGGCTGCGCCGCAGCAGCGAGGCGGTAATACGGCCCAGGCGCGCCGAGGGATACAGCTCGCCGTCCTGCGGACAGGCAAGGGAGATATTGATGTAGTCGGGATGGTTCTGCGCGGCGAAGACCTGGTCGATCAGGTCGAGCTTTTCGCTGCTCGGATCTTTGATGCGTGCGCGGTGCGGCGCCGGCGGCGTCACCGCGGGCAGCACGCTGCGCACGTAGTAGCCCGACTGCGGCCGCGCCTCGATCAGGCCGCGATCTTCCAGCAGCTGCCAGGCATTGAGCACGGTATTGATACTGATCTGACGCGTCTGCGCCACGCGGCGAATCGCGGGAAGGCGCTTGCCGGGCTTGAGCGTGCCCTGATGGATCGCTTCGGCGAAGCTATCGGCCAGCTGGTGGTAGAGCGGCCGATCGTCTGATAAGGAAGGGGACACAAAAGCCTCCGCGCGGCATGGGTACAATTGTAAAAATCGTTAACTGTAACCATAACAATAGTGATTTTGTGTCTCTGTTACCAACTCTTTTCCCGCTCTAGCATAGAACTCTGTTTCCTTTCAGAGAATAGCGCCATGCTCGATCCCTCTTTTTTCAGCTACGTTACCGTGATGTCTATTACGCCCGGCCCCAACAACCTGCTGCTGGCAACCTCCGGCGTTAATTTCGGCCTGCGCCGCACCCTGCCGATGATCTCCGGCGTGCTGCTGGGCTGCCTACTGCAAAACGCGCTGGCGGTGCTGGCGCTGGAGTGCCTGCTGAGCTGGATGAGCGCCGTTCGGCTGCCGCTGACGCTGGCGGGCTGCGCCTATCTGATCTGGCTGTCGTGGAAGCTGTGGCGGGCAGGCGCGCCGACCCAGCGGGAGAAGGCGCAGCCGATGACCGTGGCTGGCGCTATCGGCTTTCAGGCGGTCAATCCCAAAGCCTGGCTGATGGCCACGAACGTGGCGCTGCTCTGGAGCGCGCAAAGCGGGCTGCTGCCGGTGATGCTCGGCTTCGCGCTGGTGAATTTGCCCTGCATTTTGATCTGGGCGGCGCTGGGCGATCGGCTGGGCCTGCATCTGCAGACCCGCTGGAAGCGTCAGCTCTTCAACAGCGTGATGGCGCTCTCGCTGGTCGCCACCACGCTGTGGATGCTGGCGGACGCCCTGCGTTAGTCCGGCGCGCCGTCGCCCGTTTCTGACGGCCACTTCCAGCCGCGCACCTCCGGCACGTCTTCGCCATATTCGCGCACGTAGCGATGGTGTTCGGCGATGCGCTCCTGCAGGTCGTCAAGCAGCTCAGGATGGCGATCCGCCAGCCCCGGCACGCGCAGGATCGCCTCCTGCGCCAGATGATAGCGGTCCAGCTCGTTAAGCACCGTCATATCGAACGGCGTAGTGGTGGTGCCCTCTTCGTTGAAGCCGCGCACGTGGAAGTTGCGATGGTTGTTGCGCTGATAGGTCAGGCGATGCACCAGCGCCGGATAGCCGTGGAAGGCGAAAATCACCGGCCTGTCGAGGGTGAACAGCGCGTCGAATTCCGCTTCGCTTTTGCCGTGCGGATGCTGATCCTGGGTCTGCAGCGCCATCAGATCGACCACGTTCACCACGCGAATGCGCAGGTCGGGCAGATAGCCGCGCAGCAGATCCACCGCCGCCAGCGTCTCCAGCGTTGGCACGTCGCCGGCGCACGCCATCACCACGTCCGGCTCTTCGCCCTGCGGCGTGGTGCCCGCCCAGCGCCATTCGCCCATGCCCGCTTCGCAGTGCGCGATAGCGCTCTCCATATCCAGCCACTGCGCCGACGGCTGCTTGCCCGCCACGATCACGTTGATGCGATCCCAGGTGCGCAGGCAGTGATCGCCGACCCACAGCAGCGTGTTGGCGTCCGGCGGCAGATAGATGCGCACGATATCCGCTTTTTTATTGGCGACGTGATCCATAAAGCCGGGATCCTGGTGGCTGTAGCCATTGTGATCCTGGCGCCAGACGTGAGAAGAGAGCAGATAGTTGAGCGACGAGACCGGCTTGCGCCAGCCGAGTTTGCGCGTCACCTTCAGCCACTTGGCGTGCTGGTTGAACATCGAATCGACGATATGGATAAAGGCTTCGTAGCAGTTGAACAGGCCATGACGGCCGGTCAGCAGATAGCCCTCCAGCCAGCCCTGACACTGATGCTCGCTGAGGATTTCCATCACGCGGCCATCGCGCGCCAGCTGCTCGTCGTAGGGTTTCATCGGCTCCAGCCAGGTGCGGCTGGTGACGTCGAACACCGGCGTCAGACGGTTCGAGGCGGTTTCATCGGGGCCGAACAGGCGGAAATTATGCTGATTGCGCGCGAAAATCTCCGCCAGATAGCGGCCGAACTGCTCGGTGGCCTGCGCCAGCTGCGAGCCGGGCGCTTTCACGTCAAAGGCGAACTCGCGGATATCAGGGGTGTTAAGCTCGCGGCGCAGCAGGCCGCCGTTGGCGTGCGGCGAGGCGCCCATGCGCTTGTCGCCCTGCGGCGCCAGCGCGCGCAGCTCCGGCTTCAGCCGACCCTGCTCGTCAAACAGATCGTCCGGCTGATAGCTGCGCAGCCACTGCTCCAGAATCTGGCGATGTCCCGCATCCTCGCGGCAGGCCGCCACCGGCACCTGATGGGCGCGCCAGAAATCCTCGACTTTTTTACCGTCCACCTCCTGCGGGCCGGTCCAGCCTTTCGGGCTGCGCATCACGATCATCGGCCAGCGCGGGATCCCTTCCTGCTTGCCGCCTGCGCGCGCCGCCTGCTGATAAGCGGCGATGTTATCGAAGGCGCGCTCCAGTGTAGCGGCCATCTGCTGATGCATCTGCTCCGGTTCGTGGCCGCTGACAAACAGCGGCTCGTAGCCGTAGCCGCTAAACAGCTGCTGCAGATCCTCGTCGCTGGCGCGTCCCAGAATGGTCGGGTTGGCGATTTTATAGCCGTTGAGATGCAGGATCGGCAGCACCGCGCCGTCGCGCGCGGGATTGAGAAACTTAATGCCGTGCCAGCTCGACGCCAGCGGGCCGGTTTCCGCCTCGCCGTCGCCGATCACGCAGGGCACGATCAGATCGGGATTATCGAAGGCGGCGCCAAAGGCGTGCGACAGCGAATAGCCGAGTTCGCCTCCTTCGTTGATCGATCCCGGGGTTTCCGGCGCGGCGTGGCTGGGAATGCCGCCGGGAAAAGAGAACTGCTTGAACAGGCGCTGCATCCCGTCAATATCCTGGCTGACGTGCGGGTAGATTTCGCTGTAGCTGCCCTCCAGCCAGGTGTTGGCCACCATGCCGGGGCCGCCGTGGCCCGGCCCGCAGATATAGATCAGGTTCAGGTCGCGCTGGCGGATAATGCGGTTGAGGTGCGCGTAGATAAAGTTAAGGCCCGGCGTGGTGCCCCAGTGGCCCAGCAGGCGCGGCTTGATATGTTCCGGCTGCAGCGGCTCGCGCAGCAGCGGGTTCGCCATCAGGTAGATCTGCCCGACGGAAAGGTAGTTGGCGGCGCGCCAGTAGCGATCCAGCAGCTGAAGATCGCTGGCAGCGGTCGGTTGTGACATCGGACATTCTCCTGGTTAGCGAAACGTGATGGGGAATAAGCGTTTCATTAACCCTAATAGAGAATCCGCCACTCGACCAGGCGCGGTCACGGCGCGGGGCGCTGCGCCGCCCATAAAAAAGCCCCGCCGAGCGGGGCATTGTCGTCACAACGTGATTACTTGCCGACCACGTGCGCGGTTTCGCGCGCTTCGTCGTTGGCGGCGTTTGGCGTTACCGGCGGCGTATAGGCGAGCTTGAGTACGCGGCTGGTATCCGCCAGCACTTTCTCCGTCAGCGCGACGTCGCCGTTGAGCTTGCGGCCCCATGACGGCACCACCGCGCGAATGCGGTTCTGCCATTCGGTGGAGGCCATCTGCTCTGGCCAGGCCTTCGCCATCAGCTCCAGCATAATCGGCGCGGCAGTCGACGCGCCCGGCGAGGCGCCGAGCAGGGCAGCGATGGTGCCGTCCTGCGAGGTGACCACTTCGGTGCCGAGACGCAGCACGGCGCCCTCTTTGGCGTCTTTCTTGATAATCTGCACGCGCTGGCCCGCGGTCACCAGACGCCAGTCGTCCGGCTGCGCATCCGGCACGTAGGCGCGCAGCGCCTCCATGCGATCGGCATCGCTCTGCAGCACCTGATCGACCAGATATTTCACCAGATCGAAGCTTTTCAGCCCGACGTTCATCATCGGCAGCAGGTTGCCGCTGTTCATCGAGCCGAACATATCGAGCAGCGAGCCCTGTTTAAGGAATTTGGTAGAGAAGGTGGCGAACGGGCCAAACAGCAGCACGCGTTTACCGTCCAGCACACGGGTATCGACGTGCGGCACCGACATCGGCGGCGCGCCGACCGAGGCTTTGCCATATACCTTCGCCATATGCTGGCGTACCACGTCTGGATTTTCGGTCACGAGGAAAGAGCCGCCGACCGGGAAGCCCGCATAGCCGCCTACCTCGGGAATGCCGCTTTTTTGCAGCAGCGGCAGCGCCGCGCCGCCTGCGCCGATAAAGATGTTTTTCGCCGTGAGCTGGCGCTTCTCGCCCGTCGCCAGCGAATGCAGCGTCGCCTGCCAGCGGCCGTCGCTCAGGCGCTTGAGATCGCGCACTTCCTGGCGCAGACGCAGGCGGAAGCTGGAGCGTTTCTCCAGCGAGGCGATCAGCTGACGCGTCACTTCACCAAAGTTAACGTCGGTGCCCATTTCCGTCCAGGTCGCCGCCACTTTCTGCCGGCGGTCGCGGTTCTTCATCACCAGCGGGATCCACTCGGCAATCTGCTGCGGATCTTCGGAGTAGGCCATGCCGCGGAACAGCGTGCTTTTCTGCAGCGCCTGGTAGCGCTTGCGCAGGAAAGCCACGTTCTCGTCGCCCCAGACGAAGCTCATATGCGGCGTGCTGTTAATAAAACGTTCAGGCGAGTGGAGATGGCCCTTTTGCACCTGATACGCCAGGAACTGACGGGAGATCTGGAAAGATTCGTTGATCGCCAGCGCCTTGCTGATGTCGATGCTGCCATCCGCCTTTTGCGGCGTATAGTTCAGCTCCGCCAGCGCGGCGTGGCCGGTGCCGGCGTTGTTCCAGCCATTGGAGGACTCTTCCGCCACGCTCTCCAGCCGCTCGACCATCTCAATGGTCCAGTCCGGCTCCAGCTCCTGTAGCCAGGCGCCCAGGGTCGCGCTCATCACGCCGGCGCCGATCAGCAGGACGTCCACCTCTTTACGCTCGGACATCTGCGGTTTTTCCATGCCAATGGCGCTCATTGCGAGCGTAAGATTTACAGCTGTTTTGCACATGAGGCGACATCTCCTCTCTCTGTTGACCTGATGCTCAACAGTTTCGCAGGCGAAATAGTCACGCTTCTTGGGAGCGCGTTGCGCTATTTCCTAAAGGTTAAGACTCAGGTTCGTTTAAGCGGGATGCAGGTTAACTGCACGTTATGCTTTGTCTGTTGAATATAACATTCTCGTCTCTGAATTAAACATTTGTTTATTTTTTAAATGCAGAAATGATTCAGCATAAGAATTAATCATCTCAGCCTGGCGGCTATAAGGAATTTTTTACCGTAAACTCAGCGGGTTAACCTAATATGATGTTGCGTAACTGCACAATGACAGTGCATAACGGCAGATGACGAGAAAATGGCCATATTTTATAAGCCAATGATTTTATGGATTTATACTGAAAGGGATCGATAAGGAATTTTTGACGTGACGACCGGGAAACCGCGTTTCTGTAAAAATAGTGTTACATTTTTGTGATTTTGATCGGCCCGCGCCAGAGGAAAAAGGCGCGGGCGGAGAGGTTCGTCAGGAACGAAACCAGCGGCGATAAATAAAGCGGATCACATAGAACTCCGCCGCGCCCAGCAGCAGAAACCACACGCAGAAGATCAGGGTGTAGAGCTGGTTGATATCCTGCAGGTGCAGCCGTTGGGTCAGGCTTCTCGCCATTGTCAGGCCAAAATTGGGCGCTGGCAGCAGCAAAGCAGAGAGAAAGCCAAGCAGCAAAATGCCGCCGGGAATAATCAGGGACTCGAAAGGATTTTTCATCAGCAGGTTCCGCGTTAATCAGCGCGGCTATTTTCCGGCAATCGCCGCCAGGGTTCAATCCCCGCGCGTCGGCGAGGCGCATGCGGTAAAAAGGCCGCAAGAAAAGGCTTAAGTACCATCAACTTAGCGGCAAAAGATAGCGAACGATAAAAGTTATAGCCTTTGCTATACTTAAATCCCTGATTTTGTTGTCTTTTTATCGGGCATCATGCGTGCTAGACTGCGCGCACTTTTATCAGACTGAACAGATAATGCGGTCAAAAGCGGGTGTTCGAACGCTTTTTACCCTGACACTAGCCATTATGACTTTTATCGCCACCCTGATCCTGGCTTTCGGCATGTCGATGGACGCCTTTGCCGCTGCGTTAAGCAAAGGCGCGGCGCTGCATCGCCCCGGATTCAAAGAAGCGCTGCGTACTGGCCTGATTTTTGGCGCCATTGAAGCGCTGACGCCGTTGATCGGCTGGGCTGCTGGCCTGGCCGCCAGCCGCTATGTAATGGCGTGGGACCACTGGGTCGCCTTTTTCCTGCTGTCGTTCCTCGGCGGCCGCATGATGATGGAAGGCTTCCGTCAGACGGCGACGGCTGAGCCGTGCGAAGCGCCGCAGCGTCACGGTTTTCTGGTGCTCGCCACCACGGCGGTCGCTACCAGCCTCGATGCGCTGGCGGTTGGCGTCGGCCTGGCCTTTTTGCAGGTCAACATTATCGCCACCGCGCTCACCATCGGCATGGCGACCACCATTATGGCGACCACCGGCGTGCTGGTAGGGCGTTTAGTGGGGCCGGTGCTGGGCAAATGGGCGGAAGTGCTCGGCGGGCTGGTGTTGATCTCCATTGGCTGCACTATTCTCAGCCAGCATCTTCATCTCTTCGCCTGAGATCGGCCGAGCAGATTAATGCTGTTTTTGTGATCTGGTTCAAAATTTATTGCCTGCAAAATGCACAGAAGTTATAATTTCTCTGCATTTCTTCAACAAATTTTGAATCAGGTACGCTATGAAACGCTTTATGAAATATGTTTTCCGTGCTTATGTTGAAACCTTTAAGTACGTCCCGCCAGGCGCAATGTATTAATTCTCTCTTGTTGCATCGCCTCAGGTAATCACGGCGTCTGCTGCGCCGTGATGCCCGCTAGCCATAGCCTTTTCTTTTTACCCTTTCCCTGCTTTTCGCCTGCTCAACCCGCCATTGCGCGCCTGTCATAAGCGCAGCTTTTTGCTATAGCCCCAGGTTATAGCCCGCGACCAAACAAGCATTCGTCCCGCTCTCTCTGCCGTGAAATAGTGCGCTTCAGACCCTTAACCCTGTCTGAAAGAGAGCGCATCATGTTTATCCCGCAACCTTATCTGCTGTTTCTCGGCGACGTCACCGATCCGCTTGCGGCCAAAACCGCGCGCGGCATTCAGGTATGGCGGCCCGAACAGTGCGTCGGCGAAATGCGTCTGCCCGGCTGCACCGTTTCCCTTGGCCTCGACGAGCTGGACATTGCCGCGGCGAAGGCGCGCGGCGCGAAAACCCTGGTGCTCGGCACCGCCAACGCGGGCGGCGTTCTGCCGCAGCACTGGATGGAGAGCGTCACCTCCGCCATCAAAGCGGGCATGAACGTGGCGAGCGGCCTGCATCATCGCCTGGCGGACGAGCCGGAGCTGGTGGCGCTGGCGGAGGCGCACGGCGTCGCGCTGTTCGATATCCGTCATATGCGTCCAAAACTGGCAGTGGGCAGCGGTAAAAAACGCAGCGGCAAGCGCGTGCTGACTGTCGGAACCGACTGCTCGGTCGGCAAAATGTACACCTCGCTGGCGCTGGAAGCCGCGATGCGCGAACAGGGCCTGAAGGCGGATTTCCGCGCCACCGGGCAGACCGGCATCCTTGTGGCGGGCGAAGGCATCGCTATCGACGCGGTTATCGCCGATTTTATCGCCGGCGCGGCGGAGGCGCTCTCGCCCGCTAACGACGACGATCACTGGGATATCGTCGAGGGGCAAGGCTCGCTGTTTCACCCCTCCTACGCGGGCGTCAGCATGGGATTGATCCACGGCGCGCAGCCGCACTGGCTGGTGATGTGTCATGAGATGGGACGTCCGCATATGCGGCATTTACCGCATCAGCCGATGGTGGGCCTGGCGGACTGCGTCGAAGCCAATCTGCGCGCGGCGCAGGTCACCAGCGACAATCCGCAGCTGGCGGGTTTCGCCATCAATACCTCGAACTTCAGCGAACAAGAGGCGCGCGACTACTGCGCGCAGCTCAGCGCAACCTTTGGCGTGCCGGCGACGGATCCGGTGCGTTTCGGTATTGCGGCCATCGCCGCGCTGCTGAAAGAGCGAGGCTGATATGCGCCGTATGCTGATCGACGTGCTGACGCTGCCGCTGGCGCGGCCGTTTGCTATTGCGCGCGGCACCCGCACCGCCGTGGCGGTGATACGGGTCACGCTGGAGCAGGATGGCTTTATCGGGCGCGGCGAATGTACGCCGACGCCGCGCTACAACGAGTCCGTCGAGAGCGTGCACGCACAGCTCAACGCAATGAAGGACGCGATTGAAGGCGGTCTCAGCCGCGACGCGCTGCAAACCCAGCTCAACGCGGGCGCGGCGCGCAACGCGCTGGATTGCGCCCTGTGGCGTCTGGATGCCGCGCGCGCCAGGGGGACGCTGTGGCAGCAGGTTGGCGTGGCCGCGCCCGCGTCGGTGGTGACCGCAGAAACCCTGAGTCTCGACAGCGTCGAGAAGATGGCCGAGGCGGCGGCGGACGCGGTGTCGCGCGGCGCGCGGCTGCTGAAAATCAAGCTCGACCGCGAGGCGATAGTAGAAAAGGTGGCGGCTATCCGCGCCGTCGCGCCGGATGCCACGCTGATCGTCGACGCCAACGAAGCCTGGGGCGGCCTTGAACTGCCGACGCTGTTCGCGGCGCTGTTGCCTTACCGACTTGCAATGATCGAACAGCCGCTGCCGGCGGGCGAGGATGCCGGATTAGAGCATATTGCCCATCCCATTCCCCTTTGCGCCGACGAAAGCTGCCACACGCGCGGCGACATCGCCGCGCTGCGCGCGCGCTACGAGATGATCAACATCAAGCTCGACAAGTGCGGCGGCCTGACGGAGGCGCTGGCGATGATCGACGAGGCGCGAAAGCAGGAGATGCGCATCATGGTGGGCTGCATGCTCGGCTCCTCGCTGGCGATGGAGGCGGCGCTGCTGGCCACGCCGCAGGCGGAGCATGTCGATCTGGACGGTCCCATCTGGCTGGCGGCGGACAGTTCGCCCTTCCTGACCTATTCACAAGGCCGCATCTGGCTGTAAACGCACAAGGAGCAACGATGACGGACCTTTCTCGCCAGTCCGACGCCAGCGTGGCCGGATCAAGCAGCGCGCCGGTGCTGGCGATAGAGCATCTCAGCGTCAGCTTTCGCGGACGCAGCGGCGTGCATCAGGCGCTGCACGACGTCTCCTTCGCCATTCAGCCAGGGGAAATCGTGGCGGTCGTCGGCGAGAGCGGCTCGGGAAAATCGGTCACTTCGCTGGCGGTGATGGGGCTGCTGGCCGCCTCGGCGCGCATCGACGGCGGCGCGATCCGCTTTCGCGACCGCACAGGCGAAACGCGCGATCTCAGCCGGCTCAGCGACGAGCAGCGGCGCAGGCTGCGCGGCCGCGAAATGGCGATGATTTTTCAGGAGCCGATGACCTCGCTGAATCCGGTGCTGCGCGTGGGCGATCAGCTCACGGAAGCGCTGCGCGACCACCAGATCTGCTCCGGCGCCGAAGCGCAGGCGCGCGCGCGGTCGCTGCTGCGTCAGGTGCGCATCGCCGACATCGATCGCGTGATGAAAAGCTTTCCGCACGCGCTCTCCGGCGGCATGCGTCAGCGCGTGATGATCGCCCAGGCGCTGGCGTGCGATCCGGAGCTGCTGATTGCCGACGAACCGACCACCGCGCTCGACGTCACGGTGCAGGCGCGCATTCTGCATATTCTGCGCGAGCTGCAGCGGGAAAAGCAGATGGCGGTGCTGTTTATCACGCATGACATGGGCGTCGTCGCCGAGGTGGCGGATCGCGTGGTGGTGATGTATCGCGGCCATGTAGTCGAACAGGGGCCGGTAGAGGCGATTTTCGCCGCGCCGCAGCACGACTACACCCGCGCGCTGCTGGCGGCGGTGCCGAAGCCGGGAGAGATGCGCGAACAGCGCTGGCCGCAGCGCTTTCCGCTGCTGCACGGCGACGCGCCGGCCGAGGAGCCGCATATCACCGCCCGCTACGAAGAGAAACCGCTGCTCGACGTGCGCGGCCTGAGCGTGCGCTTTCCCATTCGCAGCGGCATTTTCTCCGCGCTGACGCACCGCGTGCATGCGGTGGAGCAGATCGACTTCGCCCTCTGGCCAGGGGAAACCCTGGCGATCGTCGGCGAAAGCGGCTGCGGCAAATCGACCACCGGCCGCGCCCTGATGCGGCTGGTTGACGGCGACGCCGACAGCATTCTGTTCGCCGGCCGGGAGATTGCCAGCCTGAAAGAGGCGCAGTTCCAGCCGCTGCGGCGTGAAATCCAGATGGTGTTTCAGGATCCCTACGCCTCGCTCAACCCGCGGCTCACCGTCGGCTTTACCATTGCGGAGCCGCTGCTGTTGCACGGACTGGTGCGCTCGCTTGAGGAAGCAACGCCGCAGGTCGAGGCGCTGTTAGCGAGCGTCGGTCTGCTGCCGGAACACGCACGACGCTATCCCCATGAGTTTTCCGGCGGCCAGCGGCAGCGCATCGCCATCGCCCGCGCCATGGCGCTGAAACCCAAAATTATTATTGCCGATGAAGCGGTCTCCGCGCTCGACGTGTCGGTTCAGGCGCAGGTCATCAACCTGATGATGGATTTGCAGCAGCAAACCGGCGTCGCGTGGATTTTTATCTCGCACGACATGGCCGTAGTGGAGCGCATCGCCAACCGCGTCGCGGTGATGTACCTCGGACAGATCGTCGAGATCGGACCGCGACAGTCGGTGTTCAATCAGCCGCAGCACCCCTACACGCAACGCCTGCTGGCCTCGGTGCCGGTGGTCGATCCGCTCAACCGTCCAGCACGCCGGTTTGACGAGAGTGAAATCCCGTCGCCTGTGCGCAGCGTAAAAGAGACGGTCAGTAAACATCGTTATCGTCAGGTCGCGCCCGGTCACTGGGTGGCCGACGCGCGTTAACTGCGCCTACTCATCAATACCAGGAGCCTTTATGAAGCCACTATTCCGCCGCGCCTCTCTTGCCCTCGCGCTCTCTCTGGCCAGCGTCGCGCAGGCGCAGGATCTGCGTATTTCGATGTACGCCGATATCACCGGCCTCGATCCGCATGACACCTCCGATAACATCAGCTATTCGGTGCTGAGCGGCATCTTTGAACGCCTGTTCCAGTTCGACGCCAAAATGACCCTGACGCCCTGGCTGGCGACGGGCTACACCAGCAACGACAACGCCACGCAGTTCACCCTGACTCTGCGCGACGGCGTGACCTTTCAGGACGGCACGCCTTTTGACGCCGACGCGGTGAAGGCCAACCTCGAGCGGCTCGCCGACCAGAAAAAGGGGCTAAAGCGCAACAGCCTTTACCGCATGATCAAAAGCGTTACGGTGCTGGCGCCCAATAAAGTGCAAATCGATCTCAGCGAATCCTTCGGCGCCTTTATCAACACCCTGGCGCACCCCTCGGCGGTGATGTGGAGCCCAGCGGTGCTGAAGGCTTTTCCCGACGAGGCGCAGCTGCGCCTGCATCCGGTCGGCACCGGTCCGTTTAGCTTTGTCGACTGGCAGCCGGGCAAGGCGGTAACGCTGACGAAATTCAGCGGCTACTGGAACAAGGGCTGGCCGAAGGTGGACCGGGTGATCTTCTCGCCCAGCCCGGAAGACGCCACGCGCGTCGCGGCGCTGAAGTCGGGCCAGGTAGACGCCATCTATCCGCTGCCGTCCGATCTCGTCGCCGCGGTGCAGAGCGACAGCCGGCTGGCGATCCAGCGCGATCCCAGCATCTATCTCTACTACATGGCGATCAACACCCAGCACAAGCCGCTGGCGGACAGGCGCGTGCGCCAGGCGATCAACTACGCCATCAACCGCGAGCTGTGGCTGAAAGTGGGCTTTGCCGGCATGGGCGCGCCCGCCACGTCGGCGATCCCGAGCGGCGTGCAGTTCTACCAGAAGCAGAGCGAGCCGAACTATCGCTACGCGCCGGAAGAGGCGAAGGCGCTGCTGAAAGCGGCGGGCTATGCGGACGGGCTCGATCTCAAGCTCTGGTGCACCAACGCCACCGCCAGCGTCCGCGCCGCGCAGTTTCTCAAGGCGCAGCTGGCGTCGGTCGGCATCCGCGTGACCGTGACACCGATGGATTCCGGTACGCGCAACGCCAGACTGTGGGGCGTAAAGGATCCGAAACAGGCCGAGTACGATCTTTACTACGGCGGCTGGTCCACCTCGACCGGCGACGCCGACTGGGCGCTGCGTCCGCTGTTCGCCAGCGAATCCTGGGTGCCGACCTCTTACAACGTCTCCTACTACAGCAATCCGGCGGTGGATAAAGCGATTGCCGGCGGCCTGGCGACCGCCGAACCGGCGAAGCGCGCGGCGGCCTACGCCGAGGCGCAGCGCCTGCTGTGGCAAGAGGCGCCCATCGCCTTTCTCGGCACGCCAGACAACCTGGTCGGCAAAACGAAAACGCTGAGCGGCGTCTCGATGCTGCCCGACGGTAATCTGCTTTTTAACCAGGCGATTTTCAAATAACGCCTGTCGGCTCTGCAAAAAAGGAAGGCTATGTTCGCATACATTCTGCGTCGACTGCTGGAGATGATCCCGGTGCTGCTGGTGGTTTCGCTGCTGGTGTTCGGCTTTATCAAGCTGCTGCCCGGCGATCCGGCGCGCATCTACGCCGGGCCTGACGCGCCGATCGAGGCGGTCGAGGCGGCGCGTCAGCATCTCGGCCTGAACGATCCGCTGCCGCAGCAGTATGTTAACTGGCTGGGCGGTATGCTGCGCGGCGATTTGGGCGTCACCTACCGCACCCAGCAGCCGGTGCGGGAGGTGATCCGCAAAGGCTTTATGCCGACGCTGTGGCTGGCGCTGGCGGGGTTCGCCTGGTCGGTAACGCTGGGGCTGGCGCTGGGCGTCGCCGCGGCGCTGCGGCGCGGCGGCTGGCTGGACTGGACGCTGATGAGCGCCGCGGTCGGCGGCATTTCGATGCCGGCGTTCTGGCTCGGCCTGCTGCTGATCCAGTTCGTCGCCATGCCGTTCGGCCTCTTTTCGGTCAGCGGCTTCAACCAGCCCGCCGATATCATCCTGCCCGCCATCACGCTTGGCTCGTCGGTCGCGGCGGTAATGGCGCGCTTTACCCGCTCGGCGTTTCTTGAGGTGGCGCAGGAGGATTATGTGCGCACCGCGCGCGCCAAAGGGCTGCGCGCCGCGCGCGTCACCTGGAAACATGTGATGCGCAACGCGCTGATCCCGGTGATCACCATGCTGGGATTGCAGTTCGGCTTTCTGCTCGGCGGCTCTATTGTGGTGGAGAGCGTCTTCAACTGGCCCGGCCTGGGCTGGCTGCTGATTGAATCAATCAAGGCGCAGGACCAGCCGGTGATTCAGGCGCTGGTGATGCTGTTCGTGTTTGAATTTATCCTTATCAACCTGCTGGTGGATCTGCTCTACGCGGTGGTGAATCCGGCCATTCGTCTCAGTCAGGGGGCCAAATGAGCCAGCAGACGCTCACTACCGGCGACCGCGCCGCGATCCGCTCGCCGTGGCGCGACTTTCTGCACGCCTTTGTGCGCAATCCGCTGGCGCTGGCGTCAGGCGGCTTCGTGCTGCTGCTGCTGCTGGTTGCCCTTTTCGCGCCCTGGCTGGCGCCCTGGGATCCGATGGCGCCAGACTGGACGGCGCTCTCCGCGCCGCCATCTGGCGCGCACTGGATGGGCACGGACGACCTCGGGCGCGACGTGCTGAGCCGCGTGATCTACGGCGCGCGTATCTCGCTCTACGTCGGCGTGGTGTCGGTGACGCTCGGCATGCTGGTCGGCATCGTGCTCGGCCTGCTGGCGGGCTACTACGGCCGCTGGGTCGATATGCTGATTATGCGCGGCTGCGACGTGCTCTTCGCCTTTCCCGGCATGCTGCTGGCGATTGCGGTAGTGGCGATACTCGGGCCCGGCCTCAACAACGTGATTATCGCGGTGGCGGTGTTCAGCGTGCCGGTCTTCGCGCGCATCGTGCGCGCCTCGACGCTGTCGCTGAAGCAGGCCGCCTGGGTTGACGCGGTGCGCTGCGCTGGCGCGCCGGATCGGGTGATCCTGCTGCGCCATATTCTTCCCGGCACGCTGCCGAACGTGATCATCTACTTCACCATGCGCATCGGCACCAGTATCCTCACCGCCGCCGGGCTGAGCTTTATCGGCCTCGGCCCGGAGCCGGATGTGCCGGAGTGGGGCAATATTCTTGCCATGAGCCGCAGCATGATGATGGCGGGCCTGTGGCACGTCAGCGTGTTTCCCGGCCTGGCGATTTTTATGACGGTGCTGGCGTTCAACCTGCTGGGCGATGCGCTACGCGATACGCTGGACCCTAAACTAAAGAGCTAAAGATGGACTTTCAACAACAGCAGCGCGACCTGTTGCTGCAGCGCTGGCGCGCCACGCGCCGGCTGGGCCAGCCGCGCGGCGTCTGCGGGCCGACCAACGGCATCAGCGACGTGCCGGGCGTGCGCGTCGGTCACTACACGCTGGACAAGGATGAGCAGCAGACCGGCGTCACGGCGGTGGTGCCGCCGGGCGAGAATCTTTTCGCCCAGCCGTTGCCGTGCGGCGCGGCGGTGTTCAACGGCTTCGCGAAGCCGGTCGGGCTGGTGCAGGTTACGGAGCTGGGCGTGCTGCAGACGCCGATCCTGCTCAGCAACACGCTGGCGGTCGGCACGCTGTTCACCACCCTGGCGCGCGCGGCTATCCGCGCCAACCCTGAGCTGGGACGCGAGCTGCCCACGGTCAACCCGCTGGCGCTGGAGTGCAACGACGGCTGGCTCAACGATATTCAGGCGATGGCGATCACCGAAGCGATGGCGCAGGCGGCGCTCGACAGCGCCGACGTCGCGTTCGCGCGCGGCAGCGTCGGCGCAGGACGCGGCATGAGCTGCTTTAGCCTGAAAGGCGGCATCGGCAGCGCCTCGCGCCGCATTGCGTCGCTTAACGCCACGCTGGGGGTGCTGGTGCTGGCGAACTTCGGCGCGCTGGAGGCGCTGACGCTGGACGGCGTGCGGCTTGGCGAGCAGATCGCGCCGCTGCTGCCGTCGCTGACGCCGCAGCGCGACGCCGGCTCCATCATTATTATTATGGCGACCGACGCGCCGCTCGACGCGCGCCAGCTGACGCGCGTGGCGAAGCGCGCCGGCGCCGGTCTGGGGCGGCTTGGCAGCTACTGGGGACACGGCTCCGGCGACATCGCGGTGGCCTTCTCCACGCAGCCAGCGCCGCAGCCGCCGCAGGATGCCGCGCTGGAGCCGCTGCTGTCGGCGGCAGCCGACGCCACCGAACACGCGGTGCTCGACGCGCTGCTCAGCGCAGAGTCCGTTACCGGCTTTCGCGGCCACCATCGTCCGGCGCTCAGCGATGTGCTGGACCGCCTTGCAGGAGTCACACCGTGAAAATATTTATCTCCGCCGATATCGAAGGCGTCGCGGGTGTAATGCGCCCGGAACAGTGCACGCCCGGCCACGCCGACTGGCAGCTGGCGCGCGAGCTGATGGAGCAGGAGGTTAACGCCGCCATCGACGGCGCCTTTGCCGCCGGCGCGACCGACGTCGTTGTCGCCGACAGCCATGCGCAGATGACCAATCTGCGCGCCGCGCAGATAGATGCGCGCGCGCGTCTGGTGCAGGGCAAACCGCGCGCGCTCTCAATGGTTGAGGGACTGGAGCAGCAGCGCTTCGACGGGCTGATGCTGATCGGCTATCACAGCGCGGCGGGCGAGCACGGCGTGCTGGCGCACACCATCAACGGCCGCGCCTTCTGGCGCATCCTTATCAACGATCGGGTGGTGGGCGAAAGCGATATTTACGCGGCAGCGGCAGCGGAGCAGGGCACGCCGCTGTGGCTGGTGAGCGGCGACGACTGCCTGCAGCAGTGGATCGCCGAGCGCCACCCCGACGCGGACTATGTCTGCGTAAAGCGCGCGATTTCCCACACCAGCGCCGAGTCGCTCAGTCCAGAAGCGGCGCGCCAGCGCATTCGGCAGGCGGCGGAGCGTGCGGTGGCGCGCGCGCCGGGCGCGTGCGACGCCGCGCTTCGCCCACCTTATCGGCTGAGGCTGCAGGCGAGCAAACCGGTGCTGGCGGATCTCTTCTCGCTGATCCCCGGCGTCGCGCGTCTCGACGCCGTCACGGTCGGCTATCAGAGCGAGCGCATGGCGACGCTGGTCAGCCTGCTCAGCGCCTTTTCTTATCTGGCGTCGACACAAAATTAAACGCTATGTCATCGGATGAGCGGAAGTTTGTACGATTTTCATCTCATCTTTTGCTAACCTGCGCGCGAATTTATCGATAACAACGAGGCAGTAATGCAGCTTTGCAGTTTTTATCTTCCAGACCAGGGCATAAAAAGTTTCGGCATCGTCAAAGAAAACGGCGTGGTGGATGTCGGCACGCGCATGGGCGCTCAGTGCCCGGATCTGAAAACCTTTTTGCAGCGCTCCTCTCTGGCGGATCTCGCGGCGTTTCGCGATCTGCCCGCCGACTACGCGTTCGACGCGCTGCGCTTTCTGCCGGTAATTGACAATCCGGGCAAGGTCTTTTGCGTCGGCATGAACTACGCCGATAAGCGTAAAGAGTTTGCCGAAACCCAGAGCGCGCCGACGCTGTTTATCCGTTTCGCCGACTCTCTGACCGGTCATGGCCAGCCGCTGATGAAGCCCGCTTCTACCAGCGAGTTCGACTACGAAGGCGAGCTGGCGGTGATCATCGGCAAACCGGCGCATCAGGTGAAAGCCGACGAGGCGCTGGACTACGTGGCGGGCTACAGCTGCTTTATGGACGCCACGGTGCGCGATATGCAGTTTACCTGGTTCACCGCCGGGAAAAACTGGCCGCAGACCGGCGGTTTTGGCCCCTGGATGACCCTCGCTGAGACGATTGGCGATCCGCAGGCGCTGGCGATCAAAACCTTCCTCAACGGACGCGAAGTGCAGAACGACACCACCGGCAGCATGGTGCACAAGGTGGCGAATATTATTGAATATATCTCTGCTTTTAGTCCGCTCTCGCCGGGCGACGTCATTTTTACCGGTTCGCCAGGGGGCGTGGGGAAAAAACGCACCCCGCCGCTGTTTATGTTCAGCGGCGACGTGGTGGAAGTGGAGATTGAAAAGATCGGCAGGCTGCGCAACGTTATCGCGTAAACCGCACCACGCGGCTGCGGTTAAGCACTAATCGCAGCTCGTCTCCTCTGCGCTGTAGCATAAAGCGTTTCTGCCACGGCCCATCCTGCGCCGTCGCCAGCACGCGGTCGCCGCCCAGCGACTGTAGCCTGGCGACCAGCGCCGCCGGGCCGATGCCCATTGTGAGCCTCTCGCCCACGATCTCCAGTTCGCTGCGCCACTGCGGCAGGAACCAGCGCCCTTGCATCGCCTGCAGGCTGGCGCTGTCGGGCTGCGCCGGCACAAAGCGGCGCGGCGCATGGCCGATTTCGCCGACAATGGCGGCGCCGTCATGACGCAGGCGCAGCGGCAAGGTGCTGGAGAGCGATCGCGCGTCGCCGTGCGCGTCGCCGCGCCACAGGGTTTCGCTCGCGCCGAGCCAGGTCGCCGCGTCGCCGCCGATCTCCAGCCACTCCGCCTCTTGCTCCCCAACATAGAGGCCGGGCGCCAGATCGTGCCCCTTCTCCGGCAGCGTGCGGTTGAGCAGCGCCGCCATCACGCGCAGCGCGCTTTCCGAGGTGGCGATATCCTCACGGTTCGCCACCAGCGCCACGCCAGCATGGCGCTCGGGATGCAGCAGAAAATAGCTCTTGTAGCCCGCGTGCGACCCGCCGTGGCCAAACAGCGTCTGGGTGCCGATCTGGCTGCTGGCCAGGCCTAGCCCGTAGCCGCTGACGCGCCCGTCCGCCAGGGTGCGCGGCGCGCTGAGGCGCTGCAGCACGCCCGCGCCGGGGCCGCTGTCGCTCAGCAACGCCTGTAGCCAGCGCGTCAGATGGCGCAGGCTGCCGGTGACGCTGCCGGAGGCGGAAAGATGCAGGCCGGCGCTGGCGAGCCGCCAGCGGCTGCCGTCGAACCAGTAGCCTGGCGCCAGGCCGGGCACCACGTCGAACCAGGTTTCCGGCGCGGTCAGGCTGATATCGAGCGGCTGGCAAATATATTGCTGCAGCAGCGCGTCGAAACGCACCCCTTTGGCTTTGAGCGCCTCCTCCACCAGCCGGTAGCCGGTGTTGGTATAGGAGACTTCGCTGCCGGGCAGGTAGTTCAGCTCGCCCTCTGCGGCGATAAACGCCAGCAGATCGGCGTCCGTCGTGGCGTTGTAGACCGACAGGCCGATCAGCGACAGCGTTTCGCGCAGATCCGGCAGCCCGCTCGACATATCCAGCGCCTGACCGACGGTTACCTGCCCGTTAGCGCCGCGCAGCTGCGGCAGGTGATCCACCAGCCGGTCGTCAGGCGACAGATAACGGCGTCCCGGCCCGGTCGCCAGCGCCGCAAAAAGGTGTTTGGTCATCGACGCGAAGCGCACCACGCTGTCGAGGCTAAACGGCGTCTGCTGCGCCAGGTCCGCCAGCCCGGCGCAGTGCGTCGACTGCACCTGACGCGCGTCGAACAGCACCATCGCGCCGCCCGGCGCGTCGGGCTGGCGCCAGCCCTGCACAATCTCTTCGGCGACCGCTGCCGCCCGTTGCCACTCCAGCGTCATGCCGGCTCCTCCAGCCCAATGCTTAAATCAAACAGCTGCGCGGTGTGCGGATGGCGGATGCGGCGCGCGCGCAAATCGTCCGCGCTGAGCTGCTCCACCATTTCGCCGTGCTGCATTACGCCGATGCGCTGACAGAGATGCGTGACCACCGCCAGATTATGCGTCACCAGAATATAGGTGAGGCGGCGCTCGCTGCGCAAATCGCTGAGCAAATTCAGGATTTCCGCCTGCACGGAGACATCGAGCGCAGAGGTCGGCTCATCCAGCAGCAGCACCTCTGGTTCGGCGATCAGTGCGCGGGCGATCGCCACGCGCTGGCGCTGGCCACCGGAAAGCTGATGAGGATAGCGGAAGCGCGCGGCGGCGGGCAGGCCGACATCGCTCAGCGCCTGGCTAATGCGCTGTTCGACGCGATCGAGGCGATGCACCAGCAGCGGCTCATGCAAAATGCGGTCGATGGTCTGGCGCGGATGCAGCGAACCGTAGGGATCCTGAAACACCATCTGCACCTGACGAAAAAAGGCGCGGCCGCGTCGGGCGCTCAGCGCCATGCCGCCAAAGCGAATGTCGCCGCGCCAGGCATGATTCAATCCCGCCAGCGCGCGCAGCACCGTTGATTTGCCCGAGCCGCTTTCGCCTACCATGCCAAAACTCTCGCCGTTGCCTACCTGAAAAGAGACCGCTTTGACGGCGCGCTGCGCGCCGAAACTGATATCCAGATTGTTGATTTCAAACATAGCTTGCTCCTAATCGCGCCAGGCGGCGTCGCGCTGCAGCGTCGGCAGGCGCGCGCGCGGATGACGCAGCGACGGCAGACAGGCCAGCAGCCCCTGGGTGTAGGGATGCTGCGCCTGATGCAGCTGGCGGGCGTCAAGCTGCTCGACGATACGCCCGGCGTACATCACCGCCACGCGATCGCAGAAGTGCGACACCAGCGGCAGATCGTGGCTTATGAGGATGAGCCCCATGCCGCGCGCCGACACCAGGTCGTCGATCAGGCGCAAAATCTCCGCCTGCACCGTTGCGTCGAGCGCGCTGGTGGGCTCGTCGGCAATCAGCAGTTCGGGATCGGGCGCCAGCATCATGGCGATCATCACGCGCTGCCCCATGCCGCCGGACACTTCATGGGGATAGCGCAGCGCCACCGCCGCGGCGTCGCGGATTTTCACCTGCTCCAGCAGGCCGATCGCCGCCTGCATCGCCGCCTTTCTGCTGCCGCCTTTGTGCTCGCGCCAGGCTTCGGCAATCTGCTGGCCGATGGTCATCACCGGGTTAAGCGAATATTTCGGGTCCTGCAGAATAAAGCCGACGCGCCGGCCGCGGATCTGGCGCAGCGTTTTTTCGCTGGCGCCGCGCAGGTCGATGCCGTCAAACCGCAGCACGTCGGCGCTGACCTCGGCATTGCCGGGCAGCAGCTGCATCAGGCTGCGCGCGGTAAGCGATTTGCCGGAGCCGCTTTCGCCGACAATGGCGAATTTCTCTTTGCCGACGCTAAAGCTGACGCCGCGCACCGCCTCGAAGCTTTCGGCGCGGCTGCGAAAGGCGATGCGTAAGTTTTCAATTTCCACCAGCATTTAGCGCTCCCTGGGATCGAGGACGTCGCGCAGGCCGTCGCCGAGAAAGTTAAAGGCCAGCGAGGTGAGAAAAATCGCGATGCACGGCATCAGCGGCACCCACCATTCGCTGAAGAGAAAGCGGCGCGCGGTCGCGATCATGGTGCCCCATTCCGGCGACGGCGGCTGCGCGCCCATGCCGAGAAAGCCGAGGCTGGCGGCGGTAATAATGATGGAACTCATATCGAGCGTGACGCGCACGATCAGGCTCGGCACGCACAGCGGCATAATGTGGCGCAGAATAATGCGCAGCGGCGACGCGCCGGTCAGGCGGCTGGCGGCGATAAAATCGCTGTGGCGAAACTGCAGGGTTTCGGCGCGCGCCAGCCGGGCGTAAGGCGGCCAGGCGGTCAGGGCGATCGCCAGCACCGCGCTCTCGATGCCCGGCTTAAGCGCTGCGACAAACGCCAGCGCTAGGATCAGGCGCGGGAAGGCGAGAAAAATATCGGTAATGCGCATCAGCGCCTTATCAACGACGCCGCCGAGATAACCGGCCACAGAGCCGATCAGCAGGCCGAGCGGGGCGGTCAGCGCCACCACGGCGATAACCATGCCGAGCGTGGTGCGGCCGCCGTAAATAATGCGCGTCCAGAGGTCGCGCCCCAGTTCGTCGGTGCCGAGCCAGTGCGCGGCGGACGGCGCCGCCAGACGGTTTTCCAGATGCTGCGCGCCCGCGTCATACGGCGTCAGCAGCGGCGCGGCGACCGCCAGCAGCAGCATCAGCAGGATAACGCCCAGACCGGCTATCGCCAGCGGGTTGCCGCGCAGGCTAAGCCACAGGCGGTAGCGGCGGCCCCACACCGCCTGCCGGCGGTTGGTCGGCGAATCGGCGAGCAGCCAGTCACGTGAAATAGCCATTATTTTACCCGTGGATCACAGAGTCGATAGAGAAGGTCGGCAAGCTGATTGAGCAGCACGTAAACCGTACCGACCAGCAGCGTGGCGCCAACCACCGGATTCATGTCGGCGTTCATCAGCGAGGTGGTGAGATACTGGCCCAGGCCCGGCCAGGCGAAGACATTTTCCGTCACCACCGCGCCCTCCAGCAGCCCGGCGTAGGTGAGCGCCAGCACCGTCACCAGCTGCACCGCCACCGTCGGAAAGGCGTGGCGCCAGATCACGCGGCGCGACGACAGCCCCTTGGCGCGCGCGGTGATCACGAACTCGCCGCTGAGGGCGTTGAGCATAAAGGTGCGGGTCATGCGCGTGATGTAGGCCATGCTGAAGTAGGCGAGGATGCAGACCGGCTGCGCCATGTGCGCCAGCGCGTCGCGGAAGGCGTCATATTCCCCTGCCAGCAGAGAGTCGACGGTGAGAAAGCCGGTGACCTGCGGGATCATATCCTGCCAGATAATATCCTGCCGCCCTGGCCCCGGCGCAATGCCGAGCACGGCGTAGAACAGCAGCAGGCTGAGCAGCGCCAGCACGAATACCGGCAGCGAATGGCCGGCGAGGCAGATAACGCGAATGCTCTGATCTAGCCAGGAGCCCTGGCGCACCGCTGCCCAGACGCCGAGGGGGATGCCGATCAGCGCGGCAATCAGGATCGCCGCCGTCGCCAGCTCCATGGTAGCCGGGAAAAAACGCGCGATATCGCTGGTGACGCTGTTCGAGGTCAGCACAGAGCGGCCTAAATCGCCGTGCAGCAGCTGGTTAAGATAGTGGCCGAACTGCACGTAGAGCGGCTGATCCAGCCCCATCTCCGCGCGCACCCGCTCGACCACCGCCTGCGGCGCGTTGTCGCCGACCGCCGCCAGCACCGGATCGGTCGGCATCACCCGACCGATAAAAAAGGTCAGCACCGTCAGGCCGAACAGCGTCAGCAGCAGGCTGCCCAGCGTGCTGACGCCGCGCTTTACCGCGCCCGTCACGCTTTTTTCACCTGCTGATAGGGCCACTGCTCCAGCACCGTCAGATGGACGTCAGACAGCGTCTTCGCGCAGGCGGTGGTCTGGATCTGCTGCATCATAAAAATAAACGGGCTCTTTTCCCGATGCAGCTGCTGAATTTTTTGATACAGCGCGAGGCGCTGCGCCGGGTCGCTTTCATGCAGCGCCTGCGCAGTGAGCTGGTTGAATTCGTCGTCTGACCAGCCGCAGCGCCACGCCAGGGTGCGGTTGCGCGCGCCGGTGGTGTTGTCGGTGTTGACGCAGAACGCTTCCGTATTGGAGTTCGGATCGAAGTAGTCCGCGCCCCATGAGGTGATAGCCAGCTGATGCTGACGCGCACGCATCTTCGTCAGCACCTGACGGTTCTCCGAGGCGATCAGCGACACCTTAATGCCGATGGCGCCGAGCTGGGTCTGAATCGCCTGCGCGATATCGGGATAGGGCTGCATCGAGTAGTGGTCGAGGGTGATCTCGAAGCCGTCCGGGTAGCCCGCTTCCGCCAGCAGCGCTTTGGCTTTTGCGACGTCGCGATGAAAAGGGGTATCGTCCAGCGCGGCCGGAAAGCCGGAAGGCAAAAAGCTCTGATGCACGTTGTAGGTGAGCGACAGGATATTTTTCTGAATGCTCTCGTAGTCGATCGCCCACTTAAGCGCCTGCCACACCTGCGGCTTTTGCAGCAGCGGATGCGTGGTGTTGCAGGACATCAGCATAATGGCCGAAAGCGGCTGTTTCTCCAGCGTGACCTTGCTGTCTGACTGCAGCGGCTTTAACTGCTCGGTGGTGAGATCGTAGGCGACGTCGACGTCGCCTTTTTGCAGCATCAGCGACTGCGCGGCGGGGTCAGCGATATGCTTGAGGATCACGCGCTTAATGGCGCTCTGGCCGGCATACTGCGGGCTCAGCTCCAGGATCACCGTTTCGCTCGCCTTCCAGCTGCGCAGCGTAAAGGCGCCGGAGCCGGCGCTGTGCTGTTTCAGCCAGGCGTTGCCGAGGTCGCCGTTCTGCTGATTGGCAAGGCAGGCTTTTTTCGACACGATGCTGCCGACCGTGGCGGAGAGACAGTAGAGCAGAAACGACTCCGAGGCGGGCGCGCCCAGCGCCATCTCCAGCGTATGGGCATCTTTCGCCGTGACCTTGCTGGCCACGTTCTCTTTGGTGAAGCCGAACTGGTTGATAATAAACGCCGGGCTCTTATCCAGCTTGACGATGCGCTCGATGGAAAACGCCGCATCCTCTGCGGTCACCGGCGAGCCGTCGGCAAATCGCGCCGCCGGATCGAGATAGAACGTATAGACAGAGCCGTCGCTGTTCGCCTGCCAGCTTTTCGCCAGCATGCCGACGATTTTATCCGCCTGCTGCGCATCGGGCTGCACCAGCTTCTGGTAGAGGTTGCCGCAGATCTGACCGCCCGTCGCTTCAAAGCTTTCGTGAGGATCGAGGCTGGTCATATTGTCGAGCTGCATTGCCATCACCAGCATGCTGGGCGGCGTGGCGGCAGAGGCGGAGTTGAGGCTAAGGAACGAGAAAAAGGAGACGGCGCCGCATCCTGCAATAAAGTTTCTTCTGGTGACCATGAAAAATCCAGGTTATTGATATTTAAAATGAAAATATAAAATATGCGCGTTTTTTGTCTTGACATGCGTCTGCGCTGCGGGGATTAATAAACGCTCACCGAAGCACAATACGGCCTTGCTCTGTTTTGGTGCGCCTGCGCTTGCCGCATGCCGCCTTTGTGCACTCTCCCTCGCAGATGGAATGGAAAAAATGTCGGAAAATCATCAAGTGGCACCGCTCGCCGTCCCGGTATTCGATGGTCATAACGACGTGCTGTGTCGACTCTGGCAGCATCACTACGCTGATGCGGTTAACGCCTTTATGCAGGGCACCGCGTCGGGTCATCTCGATTTTCCGCGCCTGCGCCAGGGCAACGTGGCGGGCGGCATTTTCGCCGTATGGGTGCCTTCCCATCCCGCGGTGGCTGCCGCGGCGGACAGCGAACAGGTTGCAAGAAGTGCGCCAACTCCCGCTGATTTTCCGCAGGAAGCGGCGATCGCCGCGCGCGACGCCACCTTTTCGATGCTGGCGATCCTGCTGCGCATCGAACAGGCGTCGCAGGGAAAAGTGAAAATTTGCCGCAGCGCAGGCGACATTCGCGCCTGTATGGCCAGCGGGACGCTGGCGGTGGTGATGCACATCGAGGGCGCCGAGGCGCTGGACGTCAACGGCGAGCTGCTCGACATTTTTTACGCCAGCGGGCTGCGCAGCCTGGGGCCGCTCTGGAGCCGGCCTAATCTGTTTGGCGCTGGCGTGCCGTTTCGCTATCCGTCGTCGCCCGATCTCGGCGACGGCCTGACCGAGGCAGGCAAGCAGCTGGTGCGCGACTGCAATCGTCGGCGCATTCTGGTGGATCTCTCCCATATGGATGAGAAAGGCTTCTGGCATACCGCCGCCATCAGCGACGCGCCGCTGGTGGCGAGCCATTCAAACGCCCACGCCCTGAGCGCGCAGTCGCGCAACCTGACCGATCGCCAGCTGGCGGCGATTGCCGAGACGCGCGGCTTTGTCGGCGTCAATTTTGCCGTGCCTTTTCTGCGCGAAGATGGCCGGCGCGACGCAGAAACCAGCCTGCAGGAGATTGTTCGCCATATCGAGTATCTTCTCGACAAAGTCGGCGAGGATGGCGTCGGCTTCGGCTCCGATCTCGACGGCGCCACCATGCCGGACGACTTCCGCGACGCCGCCGGCTTCCCGCGGCTGGTGGCCGCACTGGCGGCGCGCGGCTATGGTCCTGAGCTGCTGCATAAAATTTGCTACGGCAACTGGCTGCGGGTGCTGGAAGCGACCTGGGGCGAATAACCATGCGTCTGCGTCATATCGAAGTGTTCCAGGCGGTGGCTCAGACGGGCTCCATCAGCGCCGCGGCGCGGCTGCTGAACGTCTCGCAGCCCAACGTCAGCCGCGTGCTCAACCATGCCGAACAGCAGCTGGGGTTTGCGCTGTTCGAGCGGCGCGCGCAGGGGCTGGTGATCACCACTGAAGGGCGGCGGTTGCTGCCGGAGATCGACGCGCTCTATCACCGCCTTCAGGCGATTAATCAGCTGGCGGATCAGCTGCGGCGCGGTGAAGGGCAGACGGTGCGCGTCGGCGCGGCGCACGCGTTCGGCCAGATGGTGATGGCGCCCGCGCTGGTGCGCTATCGCCAGCAGGCAGCGGCGGTTAACGTCGAGCTGGTGACCGAACATTTTTCCACCCTGTGCCGCAACATTCTCGACGATCAGCTCGATTTCGCGCTGGTCTTCGGTCAGCAGGTGGATGCGGATCTGCTGGCGGAGCCGCTTTTCCACTCGACGATGGTGGCGCTGCTGCCGCTTCACCTCAGGCGCGAAGAGCCGGTGTCGCTGGAGTGGCTCTGCGCCAATAACCTGCTGCTGATGCAGGCGCAGGATCCGCTGGGCCGCGTGCTGCACCGCGCGCTTGACGACAAACGCCTCTATCCGGCGGTGTCGCTTTCGATTAAGACCTATTCGGTTATCGCTGATATGGTGCTGGCGGGCGGCGGCGTCGGCGTGGTCGACCTTTTTACCGCCTGTCGCTACGCCGATCAGCTGACGCTGCTGCCGGTCGCGCAGCCGCTGCCGTTCGAGGTGATGCTGATCAGCCGTCGCGACCGGCCGCAGTCCCAGTCCACTCTGCATCTGAAGCAGGTTATCCGCCATCGCCTGTGGGAAATCGCGCAGCAGTGCGAGGCGCGGCTGGCGCGTCCCTGAAAATAACTTTCCCCCGCCTCGCCTGCTGGTCACGATTTCGCCGCCTACACTGAAGTGACACATCCATATTCAGGAGCGGGTAATGAGGCGTAAGGAACAACCGACGCGCTGGAAAAGCGGCGCGCTGCTGGCCGGGCTGGGGCTGGGCGCAGCGGCGGCCTGGTGGGGCGTTCAGCAATGGCAGCGTTTAAAACAGACGCCGCCGGTGTCGCCGCGCAGCCACCACGCGGGACTGGCCGGATACTTTCAACAGATCGGCGAGTGGCGCATGTTTACGCGCGTCACGCCCCACGACGCGCCCGGCCTGCCGCTGGTGCTGGTGCACGAACTGGTGATGTCGGGCCGGGCGATGGAGGAGCTGGCGCTGGCGCTGAGCAACAACTATCGCGTGCTGGTGCCGGATCTGCCTGGATTCGGTGCCAGCGTCCTGCCGCCCTCGGCGCCGGTACTGTCGGTGGAGGAGCAGGCCGACGCGCTCTGGCAGTGGCTGCAGCACAACCAGCTGACGCGCGCGATCTGGATCGGCAGCGCCTCGGGCTGTCAGGTGCTCGCCGCGCTGGCCGTCAGGCATCCTGAAGCGGTGGCCGGGCTGGTTTTCCAGGGCCCGACGGTCGATCGCCACGCGCGCAGCCTGCTGCGTCAGGCGTGGCGCGGCTGGCGCAACAGCCGTCTCGAACGCCATCGCTCCTCCACGTCGCTGATGCACGTCGACCTCGCCAAAGCGGGCCTGTGGCGCGCGCTGAAAAACCATCGTCTGCTACTGCACGATCGCATCGAACACCGGCTGCCCTACATTAACGTGCCGACGCTGCTGCTGCGCGGCTCGCGCGACACGGTGTCCCCCGCGCGCTGGGTCGAGGAGCTGGGCGCGCTGCTGCCGCGCGGTGAAGTGCTGACGCTGCGCGGCGGCACCCATACGCTGCACTATGTCTATCCGTGGAGTTTCCGCCACGCTATCCGTCCGTTTCTGACGCGTATTCAGCAGGAGGAGCAGCATGAGTAAACGGCCTAAAGGCATCGCCCGCTTCGACTCAGCCACCACGATGCTGATGGCGCTGGCCCATACGCTGCATGACAAACCGGTCGACAGCCCAGACGCGACGCCGCTGCGCGATCGCCTGCTGCCGTCGCTCGACCGTCTGCCGGGCCGGCTGAAAGAGTGGGGCTACGCCGTCGGCGGCATGGCCGAAGGCATCAGCGAATCGCAGGCGGGCGATCTCGATATCGAAGGCATCGCCGAATGGATGGTGAGCGAATATCCGGCGCGCGACTATCCGGCCGCCTTTATCGGCTCGTCAAACGGCGCGCTGACCCATCTGGCGGCGGCAGTGGGCGCGCCCTGGCTGCCGCAGACCTTTCTCTGTCCAGTGCGCGCGCCGCACAGCGATCCCGATGACGCACAGCGCGGCTTTGAGCAGGGCAAATCGATTGCGGCGGCGCTGCTGGCGGCCTGGCCGCGTCTGGCGGTGCACCATATTCAGGATCCCAACCAGGACCGCCTGCTGCTCGACAAGCTGCGCTACTTCCATCTGAAGCTGCGCGCGTTGCCGCTCGCCTTCAATGAATTCCTGATGCGCAGCCTGCCGGGCAACAGCACGCTGTTTGTCAGCCACTGCACGCAGCAGTGGCCGGTGACGCGCACCAGCGATCGCTCTTTCTTTCAGTTCGGCGCGCTCGGCGGCGCGACCGAAAAAGAGTATCTGCAGGGCGGCGGACGCGTGGCGGAGCTGCTGGCGCGCTACGGCAGCGACCGCGAGCAGTGGGATGCGCCCGCGCCCACCGACAGCGTGCCGGAAGCGGAGTGGGGGCTGGATGAATACCTTAAATCGCCGCTGAAAAAGCTGGCGGCGGATCAGGGCTGGCAGCTGCTGGAGATACGCTATCAGGATCCCGAGGCGCTGAGCTTTGTGGTGGCGGAAATCTATCGCGACTGGTATCTGGCGGCGGGCATTCACGCCACGCGCCTGACGGTGGCGAGCTACCTGCTGATGGATCCCTGGTGCACCATGCGCCAGCACGCCATCCCGTTCTGGCTGATGTCGGGCGCCGAGCCCTCCGCCGCGTCGCTGGCGCGCTTCCTCGACCGCCAGCCGCGCTATCGCGACATCGATATGCTGCTGTTCTCTTCAGGCGTGGAGAGTATTGGTCTGGCGCCGCTTGAACGCTGGCAGGCGCTGCTCGATCGCGCCATGCAGGAAGGCGCGCTGGTTGGCGTGGACAGCGAGCGCTATCCGCAGGATATCAGCGCCTTAGCGCATTTTGACTCGGCGCTGCGGGCGCGGGCGCCGCTCTTCGCGCCGCCGCCGCCGCTGAGCGTGGAGAAGGTGATTGCCGGGATTGAACGCTACGGCGCGCGCCACGGCGTGACGCTGCACAAACTGAACTAGCCGGGCATCAGCCCGGCCGTCCGCTTAGGCTGCGCCGTCGGTAATCGGCTTGCGCACCAGCACCAGATAGGCGAGGGCGCCCACCACGGCAATGCCGGCGCAGATCATCAGCGCCAGGCTGAACGATTTGGTGGTATCCAGCACCCAGCCGGTAATAACCGGCGCGAACGAGGCGAACACAAAGCTGGCGAAGTTCTGAATGCTGCCGACCGACGCGGTCATGCGCGCCGTGACGTTAGCGTGGATCAGGCCCCAGCAGGAGGTGCCGGCGAAGTGGATGCAGAACAGCGCCATGCCGATCAGCGTCACCGCGCTGGTGGTATCGGTGGCGCGCGTCACGAAGGCGGTAAAGGCCGCCGACAGCAGCATGCCGGAGATAATGCACACCTTACGGGTTTTCACCGCGTCGAAGCCGCGACGCACCAGCGCATCCACCGCATAGCCGTTGAGCAGCATGCCCGCCGCGCCGAACAGGAACGGGATCGCCGCCAGCAGGCCGGTGCTCTTCAGATCCAGATGATAGGTCGACTGCAGATAGCCCGGCAGCCAGGCGATATAGAGCCAGGCGGTGTAGTTGATGCCGCTGAAGCCGATCATCATGCCCCACATGGTGCGCTGCTTAAACAGGCCGCGCCATTCGGCGAAGCTCAGCGGCTCTTTGCGCGACGCCACGCTGCCCGCCTGCAGATAGTGGATCTCTTCCGCGCTGAGCCTGCTGTTGTCGCGGTCGCGATAGATCATGTACCAGCCAATCGCCAGAAACATGCCGAGCACGCCGATGGTAATGAACATGCCGCGCCAGCCGAAGGCCAGCATCATGGCGGCGAGCACCGGCGGCGCCACCGACAGGCCAATCATCGAAGCGGCGTTGAAAAAGCCCATCGGCATGCCGCGATCTTTAATGTTGAACCAGTCGTTGATCACTTTTACGCCGCACGGGTTCATCGGCGCTTCGCCGATGCCGAGGCCGATACGCACCAGAATAAACTGGGTGAAGTTATGCACCAGCCCAGCCGCCGCCTGAAACAGCGACCAGATAAACATGCCGATGCCTAACATAATGCGCGGGCCTTTGCGGTCCAGCAGCGCGCCGCACGGCAGCTGCGCCAGGCCGTAGGCCAGCGAAAAGGCGGAGAGCAGCATGCCGATCTCCGTGGCGCTGAGTCCCAGCTCTTCGCGAATGGTCATATTGGCCACCGAGAGCGAGCTGCGATCCAGATAGTTGATAATGGCGGCGCACAGCAGCAGCAGCATCGCGGTGATCTGAATCTTGCGAATGCGCGGCGAGCGCACGATATCGCTGCGCGCCGGCACGTACTCCTGCCCAGGCTGCGCGTCGGCGGCCGGGTTTTTGCTGTCGCGGGTTGAGGTATTTTCCATGGCATTCTCCCGTAGCGGGGTCGTTATCGTTATCGGATATCAAAGGACACGGCGGTTCAGCCCCGCCATGAGTTGCAGTCGAGACTAGAAGCAATGCAGCCGGGATGTTGCGAAGATGTTTCTGATTCGTGCGGGAGCTAATGCTTTGTGGTTTTTAATCGGTTTTTAATTGTACTGCCGGATCGAGCGCGCCATCGACGAGCGGGAGGTCGCCAGATGATTGTGCAGCGCCAGCAGCGCGTCGACGTCCTGACGGCCGATTAGCGCGGAGAGCAGCGCCATATGCTCCTCCAGCGCCACGATGTTGCGCTGCTTGAGATCGCGCTCATCCCGCTGATAGTGCGAGTGAAAAATAACCGAGATAATCTCCAGCGAGTGGTTGAAAAAGGGGTTGTTGGCGGCGGAGAGGATCAGCGAATGCAGCTCTTTATCCAGCGCGGCGAACTGGCGATAGTCGCTGGCGATGGTATCGCGCAGGGCGCGATGGCGATCCAGCAGGTCACGCGCCTGGATCCAGCGTTCATCCTGCGGCGGCAGATTGAGAAAACGCGTCAGCGCATGCGTCTCCAACATCTCGCGCAGCTCGAACAGCTTGTCAGCGTAGTCGAGAGTGAACTTCTTCATGCGCCAGCGCCCGCGTTTCACCGGCTCCAGCAGGCCGTAGCGCATAAAGCGCAGCAGAAATTCGCGCACCACCACCGGGCTGACCTTCACCCGCTGCGCCAGCTGTAGCTCGCTAAAGGCGTCGCCAGGCGAGAGCTGGCGCTGGTTAATCATCTCGAAAAACGCCTGTTCGAACTGGCTCGCCTGCTGCTCAATCGGCGACGTCAGTTCGCTAAAGCCATCCTCTTCCTGCGGCTGCCGCACAATCACATAGGTGCCCGCCACTTTTTCCAGCACGCCGCGCTGCGCCAGATAGTGCAGCGTATGGCGCACCGTGGTGCGGCTGATATTGAACATCTCCGCCAGCGCCGCCTGCGCGGGCAGCGGCGAACGGATATGACGCTGGGCGATCCCTTCCAGCATCTGGTTGATGACGTTCTGGCGCAGATTCAGGTTGCGGCTCACGGGGACTCTCCGGGTTTTTATTTATTAAAAACCATTCAAATCCCAAAAAAAACGTCATGCCTCACAGATCGCGCGGGCAAAACAGCCGGTTTGCGATGGTTTCGTCATAACTGCGGCAAGACAACAGGAGAACCACCATGACAACAATGAAAAGCCTGGTCATCGCTGAACCGAAAAAAATGGTCTGGGCCACGCGCGAGCAGCCCGTGCCTGCGGCGGGCGAGGCGCTGATTAAAATCATTACCGCCGGCATCTGCGGCACCGACATCCACGCCTGGGCGGGCAACCAGCCTTTCTTCAGCTATCCGCGCGTGCTGGGCCATGAGCTGTGCGGCGAAGTGGTGGCGCTGGGGGAAGGCGCAGCAGGCGTTGAACCCGGCCAGCGCGTGGCGCTGATCCCCTATCTCTCCTGTCTGCGCTGCGACGCCTGCCAGAGCGGCAAAACCAACTGCTGCGAAAAGATCTCGGTGATCGGCGTGCATCAGGATGGCGGCTTTTGCGACTACCTTGCCGTGCCGGTCAGCAATCTGCTGCCGGTCGATAAGGTGGCGCCAGAGGCCGCGGCGCTGATTGAGCCGTTCGCCATCAGCGCGCACGCCGTGCGCCGGGCGAATGTCGGCGCGGACGAGCATGTGCTGGTGGTGGGCGCGGGGCCAATTGGCCTGGGCGTGGCGGCGATTGCCGCAGCGGCGGGCGCCAGCGTCGCGGTGGCGGACACCAGCGAATTCCGCCGCGCGCACGTCACTAAAGAGCTGGGCGTGGCGGCGCTCGACCCAACGCAGGACGATTTTTACGACGCGCTGCGCGCGCAGTTCAACGGCAGGCTGGCGCTCAAGGTGATCGACGCGACCGGCAGCCCGGCGGCGATGAATAACGCGGTCAACCTGATGCGCCACGGCGGCACCGTGGTCTATGTCGGCCTGCACAAAGGGGATCTGGTGATCCCGGACAGCGAGTTTCATAAAAAAGAGACCACGCTGATGGGCAGCCGCAATGCGACGCGCGAAGATTTCGACCGCGTGCGCGATTTAATGGCCAGCGGCCAGCTGCGCGCCGAGATGATGCTCAACGCGCACTTCGCCTTCTCGACGCTGGCGGAAAGCTTCGAGCCGCAGGTGATCAACAACCGCGAACTGATTAAAGGGGTAATTCACTTCGATCGCTAAGCGTGCGGAAGAAGTGGTCGCGCACCCGCGCGGCGTCCACGTCCAGCGCCACGCGCTGGGCGGGCAGATGGCGAAACGGATCGTCCCGCGACGCCAGCGCGCTTAGCTTACGCACCGTTTGCCCACGCGCGATACCCTCGGTGATCGCGCGCAGCGGCCCTTCGCTTAGCTGAAATGCCTCGGGCTGGCAGAGCCAGGCGATCGCCAGCGTGTCGTGCAGCGCCATGCCGTCGAAGCCCTCTTTTTGCAGACTGTAGGCGAGGTAGGGCCGCACGATGGCGCTCAGCACCGGCTGGTTAAGCTGCCGTACTTCCTCACCGCTGATCAGCACCTTATGGGTCACGTCGAGCGGCATCACCACCACGTTGAGCGCCGAACTCAGCACCTGATCGGCAGCGTGCGGATCTTTCCAGATATTAAACTCGGCGAAGGGCGTCACGTTGCCGCTGTGGCCGTCGGTGCCGAACGCGCCGCCCATGATCACCAGCTCTTTCACCAGCGGGATAATGTCCGGCGCCTGGTTAATGGCGCTGGCGATATTGGTCAGCGGGCCAATCGCCACCAGCGTAATCTCATGCGGCTGCGCGCGCACGCTGTTGATAATAAAGGCGACCGCGTCCGGCGCCGCGTCGCTGTAACTATTGTCAAACGCGTCGCCTAAACCATCTTCGCCGTGCAGCCGGGCCGGTTCGCTGGGCGCCAGCGCCAGCGGACGCGAGCAGCCGCGATAGATCGGCGCGTTAATCTGCATTTTTTCGCAAAACAGGCGGGCGTTCTTCACCGCCTGGCCCACCGCCACGTTGCCGAACACCGTGGTAATGCCCAGCAGCCGCTGCGTCCGCGCCGCATAAGCCAGCGCAAATGCGTCATCTACGCCGATATCGGTGTCGAAAATCAAGGTGCGCATAAAATCTCCTTAACGCATGACCCTAAGAGGGGACGTCGCTATCGCCTGAATGCCTGAATAAAAATTGACCAGAAAAAAGCGATGCCTTTAGACTAACAAAACGGGAAAACTGGCGAGTAACTTAGCCAACTAAAAGAGGTTTTATGCACAAGTTAAACCCTTACAATGCTAAAACACAGCTGCCTAAGCTGATCGCTAATATTGTTAAGTGCCGCCAGCAAGCGCCCGCAATTTTTTAAAATCCCACTTTTTTCCGCCGCCTGCTGCGCCTCTGCCCCGCTTGTCACTCCTTGCTCATCATCGTACTATCAACGCCTTAAGGTGATGGCGTTCCACCTTTGCCAACCGCCTGCTGGCGATCCCAGCGGCTGATGACGCCTGACATTAACCCTAATCCTCTCGCAGGCGTTATTGGTGTGTCAGGCCGTTCTCTCTCCGCCATAACCCTGCGCGATTGCTGACTACAGGAGCACATTATGTTGAAGTCGCTGTTCGCCGTTATGCTGGGCGGCGCTGTGGGCTGTACGCTGCGCTGGCTGATCTCGCTGCGCTTTAACGCGCTGTTTCCCTCGCTACCCCCTGGTACGCTGCTGGTCAATCTGGCGGGCGGCTTTATTATCGGCGCGGCGCTCGCCTGGTTCCTCAAATATCCGCAGCTCGATCCCGCCTGGAAGCTGCTGATCGTCACCGGCCTGTGCGGCGGCCTGACCACTTTCTCGACTTTCTCGGCAGAAATTCTCATGTTGCTACAATCAGGTAAGTATTTGTGGGCGATGGCGAGCGTGCTGGTGCACGTCACCGGATCGCTGCTGATGACCTTCGCCGGCTTCGCGCTGGTGAACGCGCTCGGCTAAAAGCAAATACCGCGTCGCAGCGGCATTCCGCCTCTGCGGCAACCGATTATTCCGGACAATTAAGGAGGACGTTCATGACTCAGCCTGCATTCCTTAACCTGGTGCTGTTAAGCGGTGAACCCGAAGAGAAGCTACAGGCCGCGCGCGACGCGGGATTCGATCAGGTGGAAATCTGGCGTGAAGATGTTGAGGCCTGTCATGGCGGCGCAGCGCGGCTGGCGCAGCAGGGCATCGGCTTTACCAACCTGCAGGTGCTGCGCGATTTCACCGGCGCGCCTGGCGATCTGCGTCGGCAAAAGCGCGACGAGCTGCGCCAGTTTATCGAGATGGCGCAGGCTCTCGGCTGCGACACCCTTCAGGCGCCCGCCACCACGCGCGAGGACTGCATTGCGCAGCATATCGACGAAGATTTGCGCTGGCTCGCCTCGGAAGCCGCGCGTTTCGACATGCGCATTATGTATGAGCCGATGGCCTGGTGCAGCGTCGATAATACGCTGCCGAAAGCCTGGGAGCGGCTGCAGCGGCTGGATCAGCCCAATATCGGGCTGGTGGTGGATCTGTTTCATATCTGCGCGCTGGGCGGCGACGCCTCGCATCTCGACAACATTCCCGCCGAGCGGATCTATGAAGTGCAGCTGTGCGATATGGCGGTTCAGCCGTCGCCGCAGGATAAAGAGGCGATCATGACCCTCGCCAAACACCAGCGCCAGCTGCCCGGCGCGGGCATCATCGATATCAACAGCTTCGTCGACAAGCTGAAAAGCGCGGGCTATCAGGGACCGGTGGGCATCGAGGTGTTCAACGACGACCTGAAACGTCAGCCGCCGCGCGAAGCGGCGCAGCAGGCGTATGCCGCGTTACGGCGTTTCTGGCCTTAGTCCTGCAGACACTGCGCGATAAAGGCGGCGGCGCGCATCGCCCCCTGCGCGGAAATGGTGTGCTCTGTCCTGGGTTCAAGCTGTAGCTCAAGCGGCACGCCCGCCGCTTTCAGGCGCTGCGCGGCCGATTCGCTCTCACGCCACGGGATCACCGCGTCGGCGTGGCCGTGGATCAGCAGCGCGGGCGTCTGAGCCGCCGGCGACAGCGCCTCGTCGAACGCCAGCCGGCCGGAAAACGCCACCACGCCCGCCAGCGGGAAACGACCTGACGCCAGCGCGTCGAGCGCCATGATCGATCCCTGCGAAAAACCGACCAGCACCACCTTATGCCAGGCATCCTCCATGCCGTGCTGCGCCAGTATCGCTCCCAGCGTGGCGTCGAAAGTTGCGCGCGCGGCGCGCACCCGCGCCGGACGGTTTTCCGGCGTCACGCCGTCGAGGCTGAACCACTCAAAGCCCGCGCCGTGGGGAAAGGGAAAGGGCGCATCGGGCGCCGCGAAGATGACGTCCGGCAACAGCGGCGCCCAGTGGCGGCCCAGCGTTGCTAAATCCTCGCCGTTGCTGCCGACGCCATGCAGAAAAATCACTAACGCTTTCGCCATCCGTTTCTCCTTAAAAACCATACTCGCTCATATCCGGGCCTGCCGGCACAATGCCGTTGGGATTCAGCGCCTTAATGGAATAGTAGCCCTGTTTAATGTGCTCGACGTTAACGGTTTCGCGCACGCCGGAAACCGACAGCATGCTCTTCAGATAGCGGTTGAGCAACGGATAGTCGCGCACCTGACGCTGATTGCACTTGAACAGGCCATAGTAGGCGACGTCGAAGCGGATCAGCGTGACGAAGAGGCGAATATCCGCTTCGGTGACGCGCTCGCCCAGCAAAAAGGTGCGGCCGTCGGCCAGGCGCGCCTCCAGCTCGTTCAGCTGGGCGAATACATCGCTGTAGGCCTGCTGATAGCTGATCTGCGTGGTGGCGAAGCCGGCGCGATAGACGCCGTTGTTGAGGCGCGGATAGATCGTCTCGTTCAGCGCCTCAATCTCGTCGCGCTGCGCGGCGGGAAAGAGATCGATGCGGTTATCCGCCAGGTCGCCGAAGCCGCTGTTAAGCATGCGCAGAATATCCGCCGACTCATTGTTGACGATGGTCTGCGTCTGCTTATCCCACAGCACCGGCACGGTGGCGCGCCCGGTGAAGTCGGCATCGGCGCGGGTATAGAGCTCGTGCAGATAGCGCGCGCCGTTAAGCGTGTCGCGGTCTGCGCCGGGAAAATCGCCGAAGCGCCAGCCCTGTTCGCCCAGCTGCGGCTCCACCACCGACACGCTAATAACCGACGCCAGGCCTTTCAGCCTGCGGGCGATCAGCGCGCGTGAAGCCCAGGGGCAAATCAGCGCCACATAGAGATGGTAGCGATCCGGCTCGGCGGGAAACGCCGTGCTGCCGTCGCTGCTGATCCAGTGGCGAAAACTCGAGGTCTGGCGGACGAATCCGCCCTGTTTATCCGTGGCCTGAACCGGATGCCACTCTGCACTCCATTTACCGCTGACTAACATGGCGCTGCTCCTTATTCTGAGATGAGCAGCAGCTTATTCCTCTTCCTGACCGCTGATAATCGGGTCAAAACCGCAATCATTCTTTCCATTCTGGAAGCGATCGCCCCGGCGGGAAACGATCAAAATGATCCACTAAAAAATCGACCAGCAGCCGCGTGCGCTGCGCCAGGTGGCGCGCGGCAGGATAGAGCGCGAACAGGCCGAGCGGCGGCACGTCGTAGCGCGCCAGCACCGGCACCAGATCGCCGCGCTGCAGCGCGGGCGCGGCAATAAAGTCCGGCAGGCGCGCAATGCCGAGTCCGGCGACCGCCGCCTGCAAACACGCCTCGGCGTTGGCGAAGCGCAGCCGTCCGCGCACCGGGACGCTGACCGTCTCGCCGTTGTCGCCGGCGAAGGGCCAGTTCCAGGGGTCGCGAAAGTTGGTGTCGGTAATGCACTGGTGCTCGCTGACGGCGCGCCAGTGCTGCGGCGTGCCGTACTGCTGCAGATAGGCCGGCGACGCGGCCAGTCGAACATGAATGTCCCCCAGACGCCGCGCGACCAGGCTGCTGTCGCTCAGGTTGCCGACGCGCACGGCGATATCGAAGCCTTCGTCCACAATGCTGACCAGCCGGTCGGTAAAGCTGACGTCCAGCTCAATCAGCGGATAGCGCCTGGCGAAGGCGACCAGCGCGCGCGCGAGCACCGCGCCGCCGAAGGTGACGGGCGCGCTGATTTTCAGGCGGCCGCTGGGCGTGCTGGCGCTTTCCCGCACGCGGGCGTCGAGCGCGTCGAAGGCGTCCAGCAGCGCTTTGACCCGTTCGTAATAGGCGCGGCCGACGTCGGTAGGCGACAGGGCGCGGGTGCTGCGCTTGATCAGCTGCACGCCGAGCTGCCGCTCCAGCTTAGAGACCAGTTTTGACGCCTGGCCGCTGCTGACGCCGAGTCGCGCCGCGGCGGCGGCAAAGCTGCCCAGCTCCAGTACGGCGACCAGCATCCGGTCGCAATCGAGCCGATCCATAGGGCGTTCCTGCAAGAGAAAACGCCACTCTACCGGTTTTTAGCCGTCGGTTGAACGCGTGACGCGCTCCCATTCCGCGAGGCTGCTCTCCAGCGCACGCAGTTTGTCGCGCACCAGCTGCAGCGCGTCGCTGCCCAGCAGCAGGTGCGCCGGCGGCGCAGGGTGATTTAGCAGGTCGAGGATCGCCTGCGCCGCTTTGTGCGGATCGCCATTCTGCCGGCCGCTTTTGGCGAGGCGCGCTTCACGCACCGGATCGAAAAGCGCGTCGTAATCGCCGATGGTGCGTGGGCTGCGCACCATCGAGCGGCCCGCCCAGTCGGTGCGAAACGATCCCGGCGCCACGGCGGTCACGGCGATGTTAAAACCGGCCAGCTCCTGACTCAGGGTCTCTGAAAAGGCTTCCAGCGCGAATTTACTGGCGCAGTAGTCGCTGATGCCGGGCAGCGTAATAAAGCCGCCCATCGAGGTGATATTGATAATTCGCCCGCGCCGCCGCGCGCGGAAATACGGCACCAGCGCCTTCATCATCGCCACCGCGCCCCAGAGGTTCACCTCAAACTGATGGCGCATCTCCGCCAGCGTCGCCTCTTCGAAAATGCCTTCATGGCCGTAGCCCGCGTTGTTAATTAGCGCGTCGATTGGCCCGTGCGCCTGTTGCAGCGCGGCCATCAGTGGGGCGATGCGCTTAACGTCGGTGAGGTCGAGGATCGCGCCGTGGGCGCGCGCCGGATCCTGCGCCGTAAAGGCCTCCAGCGCCGGCTGGCTGCGCACGGTGCCGATAACGCGGTGGCCCGCCGTCAGCGCAGCCTGCGCCAGCGCCTGACCGAATCCGCTGCTGACGCCGGTGATCATAATCGTCTTCATCTCTTTTCCTCTCTGTGGGTGAGCCTGTAGCCTGCGCCCGCGGTGAGCAAAAGAGGATGCCTGTTTATCTGCCATCCTTGCCTGAAACGCTGATTTTCAGGCGCGCCAGCGGCCAAACCGCGCGATAGCGTGCATAATCCTGTTATGAACGCCGACTCTCTCCGCCTGATCGCCGCGCTTGCGCCGCAGGAAGGCTACAATCTGACGCCGCTGCCCGACGTGCGGCTGCTGCGATCCAACCGTCCGCTGAGCCGCACGCCGGTGCTCTACGATCCCGGCATCGTTATCGTGCTGCAGGGGCGCAAGCGCGGCTATTTCGGCGACCGCGTCTACTGCTACGACGCGCAGCACTATCTGGCGGTCTCGGTGCCGGTGCCCTTTACTATGGAGACCGACGCCAGCGAAGAGGCGCCGCTGCTGGCAATCTATATGCACCTCGATCTCGCGGTCGCGGCAGAGCTGCTACTGCAGATGGAGCAGGCGGGCGCGACGGTAGGGCACAAACCCGCCGGCCTGCTGTCCACGCCGCTCAGCGACGCGCTGCAGCGTTCGGTCGCGCGGCTGCTCTACGCGCTGGGCGATCCGCTGGAGGCCGCGCTGCTCGGGCCGGCGCTGGTGCGCGAAATCTACTTCCACGTGCTAAGCGGCGAGCAGGGCGGCGAGCTGCGCGCCGCGCTGGCGCAGCAGGGCGCCTTCGGCAAAATCGGCCAGGCGCTGCGTCATATTCATCAGCACTATGCGCAGGCGCTGGATATCACCCAGCTCGCCCGCCGCGCGGGCATGAGCCACGCCACCTTTCACCTCCACTTTCGCGCCATCACGCAGACCTCGCCGATGCAGTATGTGAAGTCGATCCGCCTGCATCAGGCGCGGCTGCTGATGGTGCGGCAGCAGATGACCGCCGCCGCGGCCAGTCAGGCGGTGGGGTATGAAAGCCCTTCGCAGTTCAGCCGCGAATTCCGTCGGCTGTTCGGCCTGTCGCCGGGCGAAGAGGCGAGGCGACTGCGGGAGGGCTTCGCGCTGCCGCCGGCTCAGCCAGACGCGCGCTTCGTCGCTTCACATTAGGTGCCGTCGCCCTTTCGCTGCGCGGCAAAACCTGCTTGACTAACTTTCTGCCCGTTTTGGCCTGGAGCCCTGCATGTCTCTGTTTCACCTTGCTTCGCTGGCGGATGTCGACGCCGCTGAATGGGACGCGCTGCTGCCCGACGATCAGCCCTTTTTGCGCCACGCCTTTCTGCTGGCGCTGGAGGAGAGCGGCAGCGTGCGCGCCGAGAGCGGCTGGCAGCCGGATCACCTGCTGTGGCGGGAAGCGGGCGCGCTGCGTGCCGCTATACCCGGCTACCGCAAGCGCAACTCGTGGGGCGAATATGTTTTCGATCACGCCTGGGCGGACGCCTGTCAGCGCGCGGGCATCCGCTACTACCCGAAGTGGCTGGGCGCCATTCCCTTTAGCCCGGTGACCGGCGCGCGCCTGCTGGGCGAACCGCAGGCCGCCGCGCAGCTGCTGGCCGCGCTGCCGGAGACGCTGCATCGCCACGGGCTGAGCAGCGCGCATATCAACTTTACCGACGCGCCCGGCGACGCGCTGCTGCGTCAGCAGCCGGAGTGGCTGATGCGGCTCGGCTGCCAGTATCACTGGCACAATCGCGGCTACCGCGATTTTCAGGATTTCCTCGACACGCTGATGTCGCGCAAGCGCAAACAGCTGCGCAAAGAGCGCGAGCAGGTGGCGCAGAGCGGCTTTGAATTTAGCTGGTATCGCGGCGACGAGCTGCGCGAAGATCAGTGGGACTTCGTCTATACCTGCTACGCCAACACCTACGCGGTGCGCGGCCAGCGCCCCTATCTGACGCGCGATTTCTTCAGCCTGCTGGCGGCGCGGATGCCGGGCAGCATTCGCGTGGCGATTGCCCGTCTGCACCATCAGCCGGCGGCGATGGCGTTCTGTCTGGTGGATGGCGAGACGCTCTACGGCCGCTACTGGGGCTGCCTGGCGGAGTTCGACCGCCTGCATTTCGAAACCTGCTTCTATCAGGGCATGGACTACGCTATCGCCTCGGGCCTGAAGCGTTTCGATGCCGGCGCGCAGGGCGAGCATAAGCTGGTGCGCGGCTTTGAGCCGCAGCTCACCACCTCATGGCACTATCTGGCGCATCCCGGCCTGCGCGACGCGGTGGCGGATTTTCTGCAGCAAGAGCGGGAAGGCGTGCGCGCCTGGGCGGAGGAAGCGCGCGACGCCCTGCCGTATCGACGCGGCGATTAATGGTCGCCGACGAAGCCGCTGGTCTGGTGCCGCCACAGCCGCGCATAGAGGCCGTTGTGCGCCAGCAGCTCGCTGTGGTTGCCCATCTCGACGATATGTCCCTTATCCAGCACGATTAGCCGGTCCATTTTGGCGATGGTCGAGAGGCGGTGCGCGATGGCGATCACCGTTTTGCCCTCCATCAGCGTGCCCAGACTCTCCTGGATCGCCGCTTCCACCTCGGAGTCGAGCGCCGAGGTCGCCTCATCCATGATAAGGATCGGCGCATCCTTCAGCAGCACGCGGGCGATGGCGATACGCTGGCGCTGGCCGCCTGAGAGCTTCACGCCGCGTTCGCCGACGTGCGCGTCGAGTCCGGTGCGCCCTTCGGCGTCGGAAAGGCGCGGAATAAACTCGTCGGCGCGCGCGCGGCGGATCGCCGCCTGCAGCTCTTCTTCCGTCGCGTCGGGACGACCATACAGCAGGTTCTCGCGAATCGAGCGGTGCAGCAGCGAGGTGTCCTGGGTAATCATGCCGATCTGGCCGCGCAGGCTCGCCTGCGTCACCTCGGCGATATTCTGATCGTCGATGGTGATGCGTCCGCCGTTAAGGTCATAGAGACGCAGCAGCAGATTCACCAGCGTCGACTTGCCCGCGCCGGAAGGGCCGATCAGGGCGATTTTCTCGCCGGGTTTGATGTTGAGGTTGAGACGGTTAATCACCTGGTGGCCGCCGCCGTAGTCGAAGCGGATATCCTCGTAGCGGATCTGGCCGCGCGTCACCTTCAGCGCTTTCGCCTGCGGCGCGTCCTGCACGCTGAGCGGCTGGGCGATGGTATTGATGCCGTCCTGCACTGTGCCGATATTTTCGAAAATACCGTTCACCACCCACATGATCCAGCCGGACATATTGACCAGCCGCACCACCAGCCCGGTCGCCAGCGCGATGGCGCCGACGCTGATCAGCGACTGGCTCCACAGCCAGAGCGCCAGCCCGGAGGTCGAGACGATCAGCAAACCGTTAAGCGAAGAGAGCGTCACGTCCATGCTGGTGATCATGCGGCTCAGCCGCTGGTTCTTTTCGGTCTGCTCCTGCAGCGCGTCGCGCGCGTAGCGCTTTTCCAGATCGTGATGCGCAAACAGCTTTATCGTCGAGATATTGGTGTAGCCGTCGACAATGGTGCCCATCAGCTTCGATCGCGCCTGCGACGCCACCACGGAGCGCGCCTTGACGCGCGGCACAAAGAAGCGCAGCGAGGCGATATAGGCGACGATCCAGATCACCAGCGGGATCATCAGCCGCCAGTCCGCTTCGGCAAACAGCACCAGCGAGGTGATGGCGTAGATCAGCACGTGCCAGATGGCGTCCACCAGCTGCACCGCCGAGTCGCGCAGGGCATTGCCAGTCTGGGTAATGCGCTGGGCGATGCGGCCGGCGAAATCGTTGTGGAAGAAGTTCAGGCTCTGGCGCAGCACGTAATTATGCTGCTGCCACTGGATCATGCTGGTCATGCCGGGATTAATGCTCTGGTGCACCAGCATATCGTGCAGCGCGATAAAGATCGGCCGCAGGATCAGCGCCACAAAGGCCATCCACAGCAGGATCGGCCAGTGTTCCGCGAACAGCGTGGCGGGCGTCGCGCCGTTGACCAGGTCGATAATGCGGCTCAGATAGCTAAACAGCGCCACCTCAATCAGCGCTGAGCCCAGCCCGACCACCAGCAGCGCCGCAAAGCTCGGCCACACCTGGCGCAGATAGTAAAAATAGAAAGGCCCGATGCGGCTGGGCGGCGAATCGGATGGAGCATCCTGGAAAATATTGATAAAACGTTCGAAACGGCGATACAACATAACGACTCTCTTTACGCCTGGGGAGAGTAAACAGCTTAGTGTAACTTAAGAGGGATTACCGATATGGAATTGACCATCCGCGGTCGCGAACCCAGCGATGCCGCTGGCTATCAGCGTCTTTACAGCCAGCCTGAGGTCTATCGCTGGACGACGCAGCTGCCGTTTCCCAGCGTGGCGACATGGCAGAAAAAATTCGAACGGATGGACAGCGAAGGCTATATCGGTTTCGTTGCCGAACTTGACGGGCAGATGGTCGGCGAGCTGACGCTGTTTGTGGAAAACCGGCCGCGCACCCGGCACGGACTGAGCTTCGGCATCGGCGTCGATCCCGCTTTCAGCGGGCGCGGCATCGGCGAACGCCTAATCCGCGTTGGACTCGATTACGCCTTCAACTGGCTGGGCGTGACGCGCGTCGAGCTGGAGGTGTTTCACGACAACCAACGCGCGCGGCGGCTCTATCAGCGCATCGGCTTTGAGCAGGAAGGGGTGCGCCGCAAGGCCTGCCTGCGCGACGGCGACTATCACGATATCGTTGTGATGGCGCTGCTGCGCGATGGCTAGAGAGCAAATGGGCCAGCCACACCCGCCTGTTTTTAGGTTTATATGACCTGGTTTTCACCTGCAAGCCGCTGCGTTTCATAGCGCAGCGCGCCATGATTTCCTGGAGCTGGCGCACATTCCCCATGCGCCAGCTGACGTTTCTGCCGCTTATGTGCGGCGCCGCAAGCTGTGTTGTGAAGGCTGCCAAAATCCGTGTCAGAGAGCGCGCATGATTTCAACACTCGCCCAATGACCAACCCTTCGCCTGCTACCTATATTTCCTCAACAGCGAATTCAAAGCGGTATTCCTGATAATAATTCCAGGGGCAGGACGCTCCGCATCCTGAGGAATTCACCTGATGACCATAGCTCAATCTGCTGCGCGGCCAAGCCGCGTGCGTATCTGGATCCTGTGCCTGATCCTGTTTCTTTCCGTGGTGGCCTACGCCGACCGTTCGATCCTGTCGATCTCCGGATCGGCGATCAAAGATGAGTTCGGCCTGTCGGCGATCCAGCTCGGCCTGATCCTCTCCGCCTTTAGCTGGGCCTATGTGATCGGCCAGATCCCCGGCGGTCTGCTGCTCGATCGCTTCGGCGCCAAAAAAATCTACGGCATTACGCTGGCACTCTGGTCGCTTTCCACCATTGCGATGGGCTTTGTCGGCGAATTCGCCGGCGGCATGACCGCCGCGCTGGTGCTGATGTTTACGCTGCGCTTCGCGCTGGGGCTGATAGAGGCGCCCAGCTTCCCGGCCAACGCACGCGTGGTGATTATGTGGTTTCCCAGCGCCGAGCGCGGACGCGCCTCTTCGCTGTTTAGCACGGCGCAATACTTCGCCGTGGCTATTTTCTCGCCGCTCTCTGGCTGGCTGGTGTCGCGCTTCGGCTGGGAGTGGCCCTTCTTCGTGCTCGGCGGCATCGGCGTGCTGGCGGTGTTTGTCTGGGCGGCCTATATGCGCGAGCCGCGCCAGCATCCCGGCGTGTCGGAAGGGGAGCTGCGCCATATCGTCGAGGGCGGCGCGCTGGTAGATATCGACGCGGCCCATACCCTGAAAGCGCGTCCGGCGGTCAGCAAAGCGATGTTCAAAACTTTGCTCTCCAGCCGCATGCTCTGGTGCGCCTACCTCGGTCAGTACTGCACCATCGCGCTAAGCTACTTCTTTATCACCTGGTTCCCTATTTACCTGGTGCAGGCGCGCGGCATGAATATTATGGACGCCGGCTTCGCCACCATCGCGCCCGCGCTGTTCGGCTTTCTTGGCGGCATCAGCGGCGGCTACATCTCCGATATGCTGATCAAACGCGGCTGGAGCCTCTCCTGGGCGCGCAAAACGCCGTTTATCATCGGCATGCTAATGGCGGCGTCGCTGGTGATGGCGGCGGTGATCCCGAGCAACCTCGGCATTATCGCCATTATGTCTTTCGCCTTTTTCGGCAAGGGCGTGGCGGCGGGCGCCGGCACCTGGACATTAATTAGCGATACCGCGCCGAAAGAGGCGGTCGGCCTTGCTGGCGGCATATTCAACGGCATCAGCAATATCGCCGGCTTCGTCACGCCGCTGCTGTTCGGCGTGATTGTCGGGCTGACCGGCAGCTACAGCATCGGGCTGGGATTTGTCGGCGCGCACTGCGTGGTTGCCGCGCTGCTGTTCCTGTTCGTGATGGGGCCGATCGCTCGCGTCGGCGAAGCGCAGACGCCGGAAGCGGCGCGCGAGACGCAAAAAGCGGCGCACGGCATCAAGGCGCTTTAACTTCCCGCCGGTCGGCGCGCTGCGCCGACCACCGACCACTTGATTCTCACTGAAGAAAATTTGCTCACTTGCCGATACTTCTCTACCAGGGGCGATCCTAAGGAGAGATATCGTGATCAAGCAAATCACCGTCGACGAGCTGCGGCCAGGGATGTTTATCCATAAGCTCGATGTCTGGTGGATCAAAGATAAGCGCATCCGTAATCAGATGCTGGTGACCGATCCGCGCCAGATCGCGATGTTGCGTAACGAAGGGATCCAGCAGTTGTGGATCGATCTAAATAAATCCGTGCAGGCGCCCGTCGCGCCGTCGCCGGCGCGCAAGCCCATCGCCCGCACGCCGTTTTTCCAGGAGCTGGATCAGGCGCAGAAGATTTTTCAGCAGGGCAAAACCCAGGTGATGGCGATGTTCAACGAGGCGCGTCTCGGCCATAGCCTTAACCTGGCGGGCACGCTCGATCTGGTGGATGAGATCGCCGGCTCTATCCGGCGCGAACCGACCGCGCTGCTGAGCGTGGCGCGCCTGAAAAATCATGACGATTACACCTGGCTGCACTCGATGGCGGTCTGCGGGCTGATGATCACGCTGGGGCAGCGGCTGGGGCTGGACAGCAGGCAGGTGCGGCGCGTCGGCATGGGCGGCCTGCTGCATGACGTCGGCAAGGCGGCGGTGCCGCTGGAGATCCTCAACAAGCCCGGCAAGCTCAGCGATGAGGAGTTCGAGGTGATGCGCCAGCATCCGGTGATCGGCGCGCAGATGCTGATGGAGGCGGACGCCGACGCCGATCTGCTCGATATTGCGCTGCATCACCATGAAAAATATGACGGCAGCGGCTATCCGCACCGGCTGAAAGGCGAGGAGATCTCGCTCTACTCGCGCATGGCCGCGGTGTGCGACGTCTACGACGCGCTGACCTCGACGCGCGTCTACCGCAAAGGCTGGTCGCCCGCCGACGCGATGCACAATATGCTGAGCTGGCGCGGCCACTTCGACAATCAGGTGCTGCATACCTTTGTGCGCGCCATCGGCATCTATCCGGTGGGATCGCTGGTGCGGCTGGCATCGGGACGCGTGGCGCTGGTGGTCAAGGCGGGCGAGCGCTCGCTGCTGAAACCGGTGGTGCACGCCTTCTGGTCGCTGCACGCCCAGCGCGAAGTGAAGCCGGAGCGTATCGATCTCGGCGACAGCTTCTGCACCGACAGCATTATCGGCGCGGAAGAGAGTCAGCTCTGGCAGAACGCCGATCTCAACCGCGTCTGGGCGCTGGCGAGCTAGAAATCGACGCTGGCGCGCAGCACGATTTCGCGCGGCTCGCCCACGGCGACGCGCAGGTTATTGCCGCTTGACGGATAGTAGGTCTTATCAAACAGGTTGTTGACGTTGACCTGCCACTTCAGGCGGTAGCCGTTTAGCGGCGTCTGCCAGGCGACAAAGGCGTCCGCCACCGTGTAGTCATCGAGGTAAAAGCTGTTGGCCGCATCGCCGGGCCGACGGCCGACGTAGCGCGCGCCGACGCCGGCGCGCAGGTCGTCCGCCGCCAGCAGGCCGGTGGCGCCGAAGTCGTTGGTGAGGAACAGCGCGGCGGTATGGCGCGCGGTGTTGGTCATGGCGTTGCCGTTGTTCTCAGGATCGGCGGTGACGCGCGCGTCGGTCCAGGCGTAGCTGCCCACCAGGCTGAGCGACTCGGTCAGCTTGCCCGCCAGATCCAGCTCGACCCCCTGCGAACGCACCTTGCCGGCGGTGCGCGTCACGGTTTCGCCCTCTACCAGCTCATCCACCATCACGTTGCGCTTCTGGATATCAAACAGCGCCAGCGTGCCGGTTACGCCGTTGGGCAGATCGATCTTGCCGCCCACTTCCCAGGCTTTACCCAGCTCCGGCGGCAGCGCGCCGATCTCGGTGGCGATAGAGGAGTTGGGCTTAAAGGATTCGGTGTAGCTGGCGTAGAGGCTCGACCAGCTGTTGAGGTTGTACACCACGCCCGCGCGCGGCACCAGTCGGCTGTCAGAACTGCGGGTGCGGGCGACAAACGGGCGGCCTTTGCCCGCCATCACGTCAAAGCTGTCGTAGCGCAGGCCGCCCAGCAGCAGCCAGTTCGGCGTCAGGCGGATCGCATCCTGTAAAAACAGGCCACGGCTATCGATATTCTCGCGCTGATCGCTGTCGGCGGCGCTCACCGTCGAGGTAGACGCCATCTCGTCATACACCGGATGCCAGATGTTGAAGCGGCTGTTCTTCGTGCCGCGCAGCATATCGCCGCGGAAGGTGCGGTCGGCTTCGTAATCAAATCCCGCCAGCAGCTGATGGTTGACGCGTCCCCAGTCGACATCGCCATTCAGCGTCAGCTGCACCAGCTGCGAACGGCTCTGCGCATCGCCGGTGGCGTCCGCCTGGCGCGTCAGCACGCCGGTATCGGCGTTAAAGGCGGTGGCGCGCGCCTGATGGTCGCTGTAGGTGTTGCGCGTAAAGCTGTAGTTGAGATGCGCCGTCCAGCTGTCGCTCAGGATCCGATCGGCGGCCAGCGTCAGGGTATCCTGATCGCCACGCGTGGCGTTGAAGCGCTCGTCGAAGCGCTCTTCGCGCGGCGTATTCACCGGCTTGCCGCTTTTCGGGTTAATCACCGTGCCGCGATCGAAAGGCACCAGATACTCCATATGTTCCCAGGCGACGCGCAGCGTGGTGCTCTCGCCGAACCACGTCAGCGACGGCGCAATCACCGTCTGGCGCGTGCGGCCGAAGTTGCGCCAGTAGTCGGTCTCGTCGTGATCGACGATCAGTCGCCCGGCAAAGCCGCTGGTGCCGAGCGGGCCGGTGACGTCGAGCTGCCCGCCGCCGCCGCCAAAACTGCTGTTGCGCCCCTCCAGATGCACCTGCGGCGTCAGCAGCGGCTTCTTGCTGATAATGTTGACCAGCCCGCCAGGCTCGTTCATGCCGTAGAGCATGGAGGAGGGGCCTTTCAGCACCTCGACGCGTTCGCTGGTGGGAGTAAAGTTGCGCGCCTGAATCGAGCGCACGCCGTCGCGCAGGATCGAGCCGTCGCGGTTATCGCCAAAGCCGCGCTTGATCAGCGCGTCCTGGGTGCCGCCCAGCGTATTGGCCTGGGTGATACCGCTGACGAACTTTACCGCGTCGTCGAGATCCTGCGCGTCGCTGTCCTGCAGCACCTGCTGCTCCACCACGGTGACGTTCTGCGGCGTGTCGATAATCTTTGCCAGCGCGCGCGTGGCGGTCACGCTGCTGTGCGGCTGGTAGCCGCTTTCCTGCGGCTCTGCCTCTTGAGTGACCAGTAGCGTCGATTCCTGCGCCTGCAGGCCGCCGGAGAGCAGCGCGCCGCCCAGCAAAAAGGGAGAAAGGTGTTTCATTGCGGTAGCTGGCTCCAGAAGGTCCCTGATAACGTCAGCGGCAGAAAGCGCTGATAAAGTTGTTCAAGCGTGCGTTGCGGATCGAGGTCGGCAAACAGCTGCGGATAGAGCGCTTTGGCGAACACCTCTACCGCCACCACATGCCACGGGCTGAGGTAGAAGTTGTGCCACAGGCCCCAGGCGCGCTGGTTTTTCACCGCCTCGAGCTGGCTGAGCGCCGGCTGCGCGGCGAGCAGCCGTTGCAGGCTGGCAGCCGCCTGGTCGGCGGCGATCTGCGGGCCGAGCTGCAGGGTTTTATCGTTGTCCGCGTCCGCCATGCCGGTGGCGATATAGACCTGCGGCCGCCGCGCCAGCGCCTGTTCGGGATTGATCTCGCCAAACACCCCTTTTACCGCGCCCGCCGCGATATTGTCGCCGCCCGCAAAGGCGAGCAGCTGGCCGAGATTACCGTTCACTGCCGTGGTGCAGCAGCTGTCGCGGCGGCCCAGATGCAGATGCAGCATCACGCGGGTTTTCGCGCCGTGATAGCGCGCCAGCCGATCGCGCACCTGAGCCATATGCTGCTGATAGAAGTCGATAAACGCCTGCGCGCGCTGCGGCTGGTCGAATACCTCGCCCAAAATTTTCAGGCTCGGCACCGTGTTGTTAAGCAGGTCGACGCGCAGGTCGACATAGATCACCGGAATATTGACCTGCTGCATCAGCTGGCGGAAATGCGCCTCCTGCGCGCCGCTTTTCGCCAGGCGCGGCAGAATAATCAGATCGGGTTTAAGCGTCAGCAGCTGTTCGGGATTGAGATCGCGCAGCGCGCCAGCGCCGAGCTGCGGCACCGCGTTTATTGTCGGGAACGCGGCGGTAAACTGTCGCCAGCTTTGCGCATCGTACTTCGCCATATCCCCCGGCCAGCCCGCGATGCGCGCCGCCGGATTGCCGGGCACGATCAGCGCCAGGGTGTAGAGCATACGGCTTTCGCCCAGAATAATGCGCTGCGGATGGTCAGGAATAATCACCTTCTGGCCGGTGATATCGACGACCGATTTTGCGACGGCAGCGGTGCTGCACAGCAGCAGCAGCAGAGAAAAAAGAAAACGCATCAGCACTATTTCGCAAGGAAATCGAAATGATAATGAATATCAGTCGTCTTCACAATGTCCCAGCACGCGTGGCGGTGCCTTGCCGGGTTATATAACTAAAAAAGGTGGTTTCCAGCGGCCATCCGCCTGTTTTATCGCCATTTTTATAACTTTTTTACGCCCGCTACAGGCAATTTAACCGCTTCTTTATACCGAAGCGCGCAGGCTAACGCGAAACCCTGATCCCTCTGGAGGTCTTTGTGAGCGTGGGCGTAATGGCCGGCATCGTGCTGGTGTTTTTGTTACTGGGCTACCTGATCTATGCCCTGCTGAATGCGGAGGCGTTTTAATGGCCGCCAATGCGTTTTTACTGATCGCCGCGTTTTTCGTGGCGTTAATGGCGCTGGCGCAGCCGCTGGGACGCGGGCTGGCGGTGCTGATCGCTGACAGGCCGTTGCTGGCCAGCGTCGAGCGCCCGCTCTGGCGGCTGCTCGGCGCCGACGCGCCCGCCATGCGCTGGCCGCACTATCTGCTGGCGATCCTGCTGTTTAACCTGCTCGGCCTGCTGCTGCTGCTGGCGATCCTGCTGCTGCAGGATCGGCTGCCGCTTAATCCGCAGCAGCTACCCGCGCTGAGCTGGCATCTGGCGCTGAATACCGCGGTGAGTTTCGTCACCAACACCAACTGGCAGTCCTACGGCGGCGAAAGCACCCTGAGCTATTTCAGTCAGATGGTCGGTCTGACGGTGCAGAACTTCGTGTCCGCCGCGACCGGCATCGCGGTGGCGTTCGCGCTGATCCGCGGTTTCGCCAGCCGCAACAGCGACGCGCTCGGCAACGCCTGGCGCGATCTTACGCGCATCACGCTCTATCTGCTGCTGCCGATCAGCCTGCTGATGGCGCTGCTGTTCGTCAGCCAGGGCAGCATCCAGAATTTCCTGCCCTACCATGAGGTCACCACGCTGGAAGGGGCGAAGCAGACGCTGGCGATGGGGCCGGTGGCGTCGCAGGAGGCGATCAAAATGCTGGGCACCAACGGCGGCGGCTTCTTTAACGCCAACTCGGCCCATCCGTTCGAGAACCCCAACGCGCTGACTAACTTCGTGCAGATGCTGGCGATCTTTCTTATCCCGGCGGCGCTCTGCTCTGCCTTCGGCTACGCGGTGCGCGATCGCCGTCAGGGCCATATGCTGCTCTGGGCGATGTCGCTGATGTTCGTTGTGGCGGTCGTGGCGGTGATGTGGGCAGAAACGCGCGGCAATCCGCATTTGCTGGCGCTCGGCGCGGACAGCGCGCTGAACATGGAGGGCAAAGAGACGCGCTTCGGCATTCTTAACTCCAGCCTGTTTGCGGTGATCACCACCGCCGCGTCGTGCGGCGCGGTAAACGCGATGCACGACTCCTTTACCGCGCTGGGCGGCATGGTGCCGATGTGGCTGATGCAGCTGGGCGAAGTGGTGTTCGGCGGCGTCGGCGCCGGTCTGTACGGCATGCTGCTGTTCGTGGTGCTGGCGGTGTTTATCGCCGGGCTGATGATCGGCCGCACGCCGGAATACCTCGGCAAAAAGGTCGACGTGCGCGACATGAAGATGACCGCGCTGGCGATCCTGGTGACGCCGACGCTGGTGCTGCTCGGCACCGCGCTGGCGATGATGACCGATGCGGGGCGCGCCGGCATGGCGAATCCGGGCATTCACGGCTTTAGCGAAGTGCTCTATGCGGTGTCGTCCGCCGCCAACAACAACGGCAGCGCCTTTGCAGGCCTGAGCGCCAACACGCCGTTCTGGAACCTGCTGCTGGCGTTCTGCATGCTGGTCGGCCGCTTCGGCATCATTATTCCGGTCATCGCGCTGGCGGGCAGCATGGCGGTGAAAAAGGCGCAGCCGGTGGGCAACGGCACGCTGCCGACGCACGGCCCGCTGTTTATCGCGCTGCTGATCGGCGCGGTGCTGCTGGTGGGCGCGCTGACCTTTATTCCCGCTCTGGCGCTGGGTCCAGTCGCCGAGCATCTGCAACTTCTTCAGGGTACGCACTCATGAGTCGTCAACAACAGGCGCTGAACGGCGCGCTGATGCGCGTCGCGCTGCTCGACGCGCTGAAAAAAGTGGATCCGCGCGTGCAGTTCCGCAATCCGGTGATGTTCGTGGTCTGGCTCGGCAGTTTGCTCACCACGCTGCTGGCGCTGGGCATGACGGGCGGCTGGCTCGACGGCAACGCCCGCTTTACCGGCGCCATCGCCCTCTGGCTCTGGTTCACCGTGCTGTTCGCCAACTTCGCCGAGGCGCTGGCGGAAGGGCGCAGCAAGGCGCAGGCGAGCAGCCTGAAAGGCGTTAAAAAAACCAGCTTCGCCAAAAAGCTGGCGGAGCCGCGCCACAACGCGCAGTGGCAGCAGGTGTCGGCCGACAGCCTGCGCAAAGGGGAGATCGTGCTGGTGGAGGCGGGCGACATTATCCCGTGCGATGGCGAAGTGCTGGAGGGCGGCGCCTCGGTGGATGAGAGCGCCATCACCGGCGAATCCGCGCCGGTGATCCGCGAGTCGGGCGGCGACTTCGCCTCGGTGACCGGCGGCACGCGCATCCTCTCCGACTGGCTGGTGATCCAGTGCAGCGTCAATCCGGGCGAAACCTTTCTCGATCGCATGATCGCCATGGTGGAAGGGGCGAAGCGGCGCAAAACGCCGAACGAGATCGCGCTGACCATTCTGCTGGTGTCGCTGACCATCGTGTTTCTGCTGGCCACCGTCACCCTGTGGCCCTTCTCGGCGTGGGGCGGCGCGCCGGTGAGCGTCACGGTGCTGGTGGCGCTGCTGGTCTGTTTGATCCCGACCACCATCGGCGGCCTGCTCTCCGCCATCGGCGTGGCGGGCATGAGCCGCATGCTGGGCGCCAACGTTATCGCCACCAGCGGCCGCGCGGTCGAGGCGGCGGGCGACGTCGACGTGCTGATGCTGGACAAGACCGGCACCATTACGCTCGGCAACCGTCAGGCGACGCAGTTTCTGCCCGCGCCGGGGGTTAGCGAAGAGCAGCTGGCCGACGCGGCGCAGCTCGCCTCGCTGGCGGATGAAACCCCCGAAGGGCGCAGCATCGTGGTGCTGGCGAAACAGCGCTTCAACCTGCGCGAGCGCGATCTGACCACCATGGGCGCGAGCTTTATTCCCTTCTCGGCGCAGACGCGCATGAGCGGCGTCAACGTGCAGAACCGGCTGATCCGCAAAGGGGCGGTGGACGCGGTGAAGCGTCATATCGAGGCCAACAGCGGCCGCTTCCCGGCGCAGGTCAACGCGCTGGTAGAAGAGGTGGCGCGCGCCGGCGGCACGCCGCTGGTGGTGTCGGAAGGGGCGAAGGTGCTGGGCGTGGTGGCGCTGAAGGATATCGTTAAGGGCGGCATCAAAGAGCGCTTCGCCGAGCTGCGCAAGATGGGCATTAAAACGGTGATGATCACCGGCGACAACCCGCTGACCGCGGCGGCGATCGCGGCGGAAGCGGGCGTCGACGACTTTCTCTCAGAGGCGACGCCGGAAGCGAAGCTGGCGCTGATCCGCCAGTATCAGGCGGAAGGGCGGCTGGTGGCGATGACCGGCGACGGCACCAACGACGCGCCGGCGCTGGCGCAGGCGGACGTGGCGGTGGCGATGAACTCTGGCACCCAGGCGGCGAAAGAGGCGGGCAACATGGTGGATCTCGACTCTAACCCCACCAAGCTGCTGGAAGTGGTGCATATTGGCAAGCAGATGCTGATGACGCGCGGCTCGCTCACGACCTTCAGCATCGCCAACGACGTCGCCAAATATTTCGCCATTATTCCGGCGGCCTTCGCGGCGACCTATCCGCAGCTCAACCTGCTGAACGTGATGCATCTGCATTCGCCGTCGTCGGCGATTCTTTCTGCGGTCATTTTCAACGCGCTGGTGATCGTCTTTCTGATCCCGCTGGCGCTGAAGGGCGTCAGCTATCGGCCGCTGAGCGCCGCGGCGCTGCTGCGCCGCAACCTGTTGATTTATGGGCTGGGCGGGCTGCTGGTGCCCTTTATCGGCATTAAAGCCATCGACCTGCTGCTGGTGCTGCTGGGTCTGGCATAAGGAGAAAAAAATGAGTCAGTTACGTCCGGCAATGTTAGTTTTACTGCTGCTCACGCTGGTCACCGGCGTGGGGTATCCTTTGCTGACCACCGGCCTGGCGCAGTGGCTGTTTCCGGCGCAGGCCAACGGCTCGCTGATCGACGGGCGCGGCTCGGCGCTGATCGGCCAGAACTTTACCCGACCCGGCTATTTCTGGGGTCGGCCGTCGGCGACCGGCGACGCGCCCTATAATGCGCTGGCGTCGAGCGGCAGCAATCTGGCGGCGAGCAATCCGGCGCTGGACAAGGCGGTGGCGGAACGCGTTGCCGCGCTGCGCGCCGCCAATCCGCTCTCGCCGCAGGCGGTGCCGGTGGATCTGGTGACCGCCTCGGCCAGCGGCCTTGATCCAGCGGTTTCCCCCGCCGCCGCGCACTGGCAGGCGCCGCGCGTCGCCACCGCGCGTCAGCTGCCGCTGAAAACGGTCGAGGATCTGATCGACGCCAATACCGAGCGGCCGCTGCTCGCCTTTAGCGGCGATCCCACCGTCAACGTGCTGCGGCTTAATCTGGCGCTGGACGCGCTGACTCAACCCTGAAGGACGTGATGAACGACGAACGCCAACGCCCCGATCCCGACGCGCTGCTGCTGCAGCAGGCCGACAGCCATCGCGGCAAGCTGAAAATCTACTTCGGCGCCTGCGCGGGCGTCGGCAAAACCTGGGCCATGCTGCAGGAGGCGCAGCGGCTGCGCGCGCAGGGACTCGACGTGCTGATCGGCGTGGTGGAAACCCACGGCCGCGAAGAGACCGCCAGCCTGCTGCACGGACTGGCGGTGCTGCCGCGGCGCGCCACCGGCCGTTCGCGCCATGCCGAGTTCGATCTCGACGCGGCGCTGGCGCGCCATCCGGCGGTGATCCTGATGGATGAGCTGGCGCACACCAACGTGCAGGGTTCGCGTCACCCCAAGCGCTGGCAGGATATCGACGAGCTGCTGGATGCGGGCATCGACGTCATCACCACCGTCAACGTGCAGCATCTGGAAAGCCTTAACGACGTGGTGGGCGGCGTTACCGGCATCCGCGTGCGCGAAACCGTGCCCGATCCCTTTTTCGACAGCGCCGATGAGGTGGTGCTGGTGGATCTGCCGCCGGACGATCTGCGTCAGCGCCTGAAAGAGGGTAAGGTCTACGTCGGCGATCGCGCCGAGCGCGCCATCGAAAACTTTTTCCGCAAGGGTAATCTGTTCGCGCTGCGCGAGCTGGCGCTGCGCCGCACCGCCGACCGCGTCGACGATCAGATGCGCGCCTGGCGCGACCAGCAGGGCCGCGATCGCGTCTGGCACACGCGCGACGCCATTCTGCTCTGTATCGGCGACGACGCCGGCAGCGAAAAGCTGGTGCGCACCGCCGCGCGACTGGCGGCGCGCCTCGGCAGCGTGTGGCATGCGGTCTACGTCGAGACGCCGCGCCTTAACCGGCTGTCGGAAGCGCGGCGGCGCGCGGTGCTGAAAACCCTGCAGCTGGCGCAGGAGCTGGGCGCGGAGACCGCCACGCTCTCCGACCCCGATGAGGCGCAGGCGGTGCTGCGCTACGCCCGTGAACACAACCTCGGCAAGATCGTCACCGGGCGCCGGCCGCTGCGGCGCTGGCGGCGCGACAGCTTCGCCACGCGGCTTGGCAAGCTGGGACCGGACCTCGACCTGCTGGTAGTGGCGCTGGACGAGCCGGCCGGCGACGCGCTGCCGTTAGCTGACGCGCGCGTCGGCGGCGACCGCTGGCGTCTGCCGCTGCGCGGCGTGCTGATGGCGCTGCTGCTCTGCATCCTGGTCACCGCCGCCGGACGCTGGCTGCTGGCCGGGTTCGACACCGCCAACGGCGTGATGATCTATTTGCTGGCGGTGGTGATTATCGCGCTGCGCTACGGGCGCTGGCCGTCGGTGATCGCCACGGTGATGAATATCCTCGCCTTCGACCTCTTTTTCGTCGCCCCCACCGGCACGGTGGCGGTCTCTGATTTGCAGTATCTGGTGACCTTCGCGGTGATGCTGGCGGTGGGCGTGATCGTCGGCAACCTCACCGCGGGCGTGCGCTATCAGGCGCGCGTGGCGCGCTACCGCGAGCAGCGCGCGCGCCACCTCTACGAGATGGCGAAATCGCTCGGCAGCGCGCTGACGCCCGAGGATATCGCCGCCACCGCCCAGCGCGTGATCGAGGTGACCCTGCAGGCGCGCAGCCTGCTGCTGCTGCCGGACGAGCAGGGCGAGCTGGTGGCGACGGGCGCGGCGACGCCGGGCAGCGAGCCGGATCGCGCCATTGCCAAATGGAGCTACAGCAAGGGACAGCCCGCCGGCGCCGGCACCGATACGTTGCCCGCCGTGCCCTACCAGATCCTGCCGCTCAAAAGCGGCGCGCACTGTCGCGGGCTGCTGGTGGTCGAGCCGCAAAACCTGCGCCAGCTGATGATCCCGGAGCAGCAGCGGCTGGTGGAGACCTTTACCGTGCTGATCGCCAACGCGCTGGAGCGGATGGCGCTGTCGCAGAGCGAAGCGGCGTCGCGGCTGGCGGCGGAGCGCGAGCAGCTGCGCAACGCGCTGCTCTCTGCGCTGTCGCACGATCTGCGCACCCCGCTCACCGTGCTGTTCGGCCAGGCGGAGATGCTGATGCTGGATCTTGCCAACGACGAGTCGAAGTATGTTACCCAGGCGAACCAGATCCGCGAGCAGACGCTGAGCACCATCCGCCTGGTGAGCAATATGCTCGATATGGCGCGCATTCAGTCGGGCGGGCTGAACCTGCGCGAAGAGTGGCTGGCGCTGGACGAGGTGATCGGCGGCGCGCTCAGCAGCATGGCGCCGTCGCTAAAAGGGCACGGCGTGACGCTCGACCTGCCGTCAGATCTGGTGCTGATTAAAGGCGACAGCGCGCTGCTGGAGCGGGTGCTGACCAACCTGATCGAGAACAGCCTGAAGTATGCCGGCAACAGCGCGCAGCGCGGCATTCGCGCCTGGCGCGAGCACGATCGGCTGGAGATGGCGGTCTGGGACAACGGGCCGGGCATTGCCGACAAAGACCTGACGCGTATTTTCGACAAATTCGCGCGCGGTGATAAAGAGTCATCGGTGCCGGGCGTCGGGCTGGGGCTGGCGATCTGCAAAACCATCGTCGAGAGCCACGGCGGGCGCATCTGGGCGGAGAACCGTATTGAAGGCGGCGTGGCGTTCCGCCTCTCGCTGCCGCTGCCGCCCGCGCCTGAAATTTCTGAAGAGGCGCTGAAATAACTTCACAGAGGATCGGTTATACTGCCTCACCTGTCTGATTACCTGTGGGAAATTATGGAACGTTTTACCGAAAACCTGATGTATGCGTCGCGCTGGTTGCTGGCTCCGGTTTACATTGGACTTTCGCTGGGTTTGCTGGCGCTGACGATTAAGTTCTTTGAAGAAATTTTTCACCTGCTGCCCAATATACTCAGCATTGCGGAAAACGATCTGATCCTGCTGCTGCTGTCGCTGGTGGACATGACGCTGGTGGGCGGCCTGCTGGTGATGGTGATGCTCTCCGGCTATGAGAACTTCGTCTCTAAGCTCGATATCGACGAACATAAAGAGAAGCTGAGCTGGCTCGGCAAGATGGATTCCAGCTCGCTGAAAAATAAAGTCGCGGCGTCGATCGTCGCTATCTCCTCTATCCATCTGCTGCGCGTGTTTATGGAAGCGCGCAACGTGCCCAACGACAAGCTGATGTGGTACGTGATCATCCATCTGACCTTTGTACTGTCGGCTTTTGTGATGGGCTTGCTGGACAATATGTCGAAAAGCGAGAAGAAGTCCGCCTAGCGCGGAAACGTCCCGGCTGGCCGCGTGCCGGTCAGCTGCGGCATAACCTCCCGTATCATTTCAAAAAACTTCTGCAGGCGCGCCGGGTAGTAGCTCGCCCAGGGATAGGTGAGCCAGACCGGCAGCGGCGGCGCCTGCCACTGCGGCGTCAGCTGCACCAGCTCGCCGCGTGCTAAATCCTCCTGCACCACCCACGACGACATGATCGCCGCGCCCATACCCATCAGCGCCGCTTTGCGCACCGCGTAGAGGCTGTCGCTGCTCAGGCGCGGCGCAATCGCCATATTGACCGGCTGGCCGTCGTCAATGCGCTGTAACGCGATTTCGTTACGGTAAAAGCTGGTCAGCGCCAGCCACGGCAGATCCGCCAGCTGCTCGACGGCGTCGACCGGCGCGTGCCGCGCCAGCAGCGCCGGCGAGGCCACCACGATGCGCGGCACTTCCGCCAGCAGAATCGCCACGATAGCGGGATCGCTCAGCGAGCCGACCTGAATCGCGCAGTCGACGTTTTCGGCGATAAAGTCGGGCGTGCGATCGTTAAGCATCCACTCTACGCTAAGGCGCGGGTAGCGCATCAGGTACTCCACCAGCGGCGCGACCAGCTGATCCTGACCAAAGGCGTGCGGCGCGCGCACCCGCAGCGTGCCGACCGGCTCGTCATTGGCGTGGGTCAGCTCATCCTCCAGCGCGTGCCAGGTCGCCAGCAGCTGGCGCGCCTGGGCGTAGCAGCGCTCGCCGTCGTCGGTGAGCTTCAGCGCGTGGGTGGTGCGCATGATCAGCTTTAGCCCAAGACGATGCTCCAGCGCCTGCAGCCGACGACTGATGGTGGGCTGGGTGGTGTTGAGCTGCTGCGCCGCCGCCGACAGGCTGCCGCTCTCAACGATGCGGATAAAGGTCTGCATCAGTTCAATACGATCGGGACTGGAGAGGTTGCTCATACGTATCACGCATAACGGTTTTGCTTTTTCTCAGTCTACAACGTATGGCGGCGATGCGCTTTACTAAGCGCCGGATACTTCTGGAGAACGACAACATGTCAGCAATTAACAGCGTTGCGGCCAGCCCGGCCGAGACTTTGCCCGGCCCGCTGGTGTTTACCCTCGCCGCAGGCGCAGGGCTGAGCGTGGCCTCGATTTACTACAGCCAGCCGATGCTGGATATCATCGGCAAACAGTTCAACGTCGGCGTCGGCGCGGTCGGCATGGTGCCGATGCTGACGCAGATGGGCTATGCGCTGGGCATTCTGCTGCTGGCGCCGCTGGGCGACCGCCACGATCGCCGCGCCATCATTCTGATTAAAGGGCTGCTGCTGGTGGCGGCACTGCTGCTGTGCGGCTTCTCCGGCGGCCTGAACGCGCTGCTGATCGCCAGCTTCGCCACCGGCCTGACGGCGACGGTGGCGCAGGATATCGTGCCAGCCTCCGCCGCGCTGGCCCCTGAACGCAGCCGCGGCAAAACGGTCGGTACGGTGATGACCGGCCTGCTGGTGGGCATTCTGCTGTCGCGCGTGGTGAGCGGCGTGGTGGCGGAGTATTTCGGCTGGCGCGCCATGTACTGGCTGGCGGCGGCGCTGGTGCTGTTGATTAGCCTGGCGCTGTGGCGCGTGCTGCCGCGCTTTACGCCCGGCACGTCGGTGAGCTATCCGCGCCTGCTGCTGTCGCTGGCGCATCTCTGGCGCCATCATCAGACGCTGCGCCGCGCGGCGCTGGCGCAGGGGCTGCTGTCGGTGGGCTTTAGCGCCTTCTGGTCGACGCTGGCGCTGATGCTCAGCGATCGCTTTCATCTCGACAGCGCGGTAGCGGGTGCCTTCGGCCTGGCGGGCGCGGCGGGCGCCATGGCCGCGCCGCTGGCGGGCAGCGTCGCCGACCGCATCGGTCCGGCGCGCGTCACTATCGTCGGCGCCGGGCTGGTCACCGTCTCCTTCGCGCTGATGTTTCTGCTGCCCGCGCTGCCGCTGCCGGCCCAGCTGACGCTGATCGTGCTCAGCACCATCGGCTTCGATCTCGGCGTGCAGGCCACGCTGGTGGCGCATCAGACGCTGGTCTACAGCCTGGCGCCGGAGGCGCGTAGCCGCCTGAACGCGCTGCTGTTCACCGTAGTGTTTATCGGCATGGCGACCGGTGCCGCGCTGGGCAGCCTGGCGCTGGCGCGCTGGGGCTGGAACGGCGTCGTGACGCTTGCCACGCTGGCCGGCGCCGCCAGCTTCGCGCTTCGCCTGGCGAGCCGTCACCTGAAGAACTGATCCCGCTTTCGTGCGCTTGTGCCAGGATTAAAAGATATTTTTCAGGGAAAACGAAGCGTTATGAACTTTCTTGCCTGGATGGCGGCCACCGGCTGCCTCCTGTTATTAATGTCGCTGGCCTCGGGATGGATCCATCGCGGGCCAGTGACGTCGTTTGGGCTTTATCTGTTAGCCGGGATCCTGTGCGGGCCCTGGGTGTTTGACGTGGTGCAGATCGACATTCTGAAACATTCGGAAGCCGCCGCGCATATCACGGAAATCACCATGGCGGCCTCGCTGTTTATCACCGGGCTGAAGCTGCGTTTGCCGCTGCGCGCCCACAGCTGGCGCGTTGGCATGCGGCTCGCCTTTCCGGCGATGCTGCTGACGGTCGGCGGCATGACGCTGCTGGCGCACTGGCTGGTGGGCTTCGACTGGCCGCTGGCGCTGGCGTTCGGCGCCATCGTCGCGCCGACCGACCCGGTGCTGGCAAGTCTGATTTCGGTCAACGACGCGCGCGACGACGACGCGCTGCGCGTGGCGCTCTCCAGCGAGGCGGGCATGAATGACGGATCGGCGCTGCCGCTGTTGATTCTGGCGCTGCTGCTGTTTAACGGCGAAAGCCTCAGCTGGAGCAGCTTTGGTCACTGGACGGCGGTGGAGGTGATCTGGGGCATCGGCGCTGGCCTGGGGCTGGGCTTCGCGTTTGGCCGCCTGGTCGGTCTGCTGGCGACGCGGCTGCGCAGCGCGCACGGCGATGTGGCACCCAACGATTTTCTCGCGCTGGCGCTGATTGCGCTGAGCTATGCGGCGGCCGAGGCGATCGGCGCCTCGGGCTTCCTGGCCACCTTCGCCGCCGGCGTCGGGCTGCGTCGCGCCGAGCTGCGCGTGTTTAAAGCCTATCCGCCGGAAGAGCTGAGCGAAGAGCAGCGGGTGTTGCCCGCCGAAGCGCTGGTTAATCCCAACAATCGTCTGGAGCACGCGGGCGAAAGCGGCGGCATGATAAAATCGGTTGGGCTGGTGGTCAGCGACGCGCTCTCTTTTGGTGATACCATTGAGCGTTTGCTGGCGGCGGCGATGATGGTGGTGCTGGGCGTGACGCTGGCGCACCACTGGAACCTCAACGGCATTCTGCTGGGGCTGGCGCTGTTTATCGTGGTGCGCCCGCTGGCGGTGTGGCTGACCACGCTGCGCTGCGGCATTCCAGCGGTAAGACGCCTGCTTATCGGCTGGCTGGGTATTCGCGGCATCGGCAGTATTAACTATATCGCCTTTGCCTGGGTGCACGGCATGGCGGGGCAACAGGCCGAGACCATGGTTGATATGGCGCTGACGCTGGTGGTGTGCAGCATCGTCATTCATGGCGTGACGGTGACGCCGCTGCTGAACTGGCGCTCGGCGCGCCTCTCCGCCCGGCAGAACGACGAATAGACTAAAACAGGAGCAGATATGAAAAAGCCGTTACTGATTGTACTGGGGCTGCTGGCCTCATCCGCCGCGCTGGCGGCTGACGACGACACCAATATTCCGCAGGAGAACGTCTACGCCAGCAAGCTATGCCATATCGTCAGCGGGGAAACCCAGGTGGGCACGGCCGACTCCTACGTGCAGAAAATGAAAAGCTATACGGCGATGAGCAAATCCCCCAGCGCCATGAATCAGCCGAGCTTTGATGAAGATATTGCCAACGAGGTGGCGAACGCCTGGCTGCAGCTGGGCGAGGAAGAGCGCGGCAAACTCCGCGCCGACGAGCCGCAGTGCGAGCAGACGGTGATGACGCAGTTTCAGCAGGAAGATTAAGCGTTGCGGCACCCAGCATAAACGCGCCATCCGGGCGCGTTTTTTTGTGGCATTTTTTCCCGAATTGCGTACATAATCGCCAGCAATTGATACGCATCACATAATTACAGCGTCGCCGCAGACAGGCGCGTCTGAATCAGCTACTGGCATTGACTCAACGGGCATCATGATCACGCGTCGACACTTTCTTTTAGGCTCCGGAGCGCTTCTCCTCTCTATGACTGCGGGCAAACTCTTTGCGCGCGACGAGGTGATCCCGCTGTGGCCGGATGAGCCGCCGGGCGGCGGCGGGCCGTCCGGGCCGCTGCGCGTCAACAAACACGGCTCCTGGTCCAACATCGTCAGCCCGACCATTCAGCGTTTTAAACCGGAAAATCCCAACGGCGAAGCGGTGCTGATCGCGGCGGGCGGCGGCTACAAGTTTATCGGCATGGGCCGCGAGGCCTGGCCGGTGGCGCGCTGGCTCAACAGCAACGGCTATACCGCCTATGTGCTGAGCTATCGACTGCCGGAAGAGAAGTGGCAGGCGGGGCATCTGGCGCCGCTGCAGGACGCGCAGCGCGCGATTCGCCTGGTGCGTTCGTTTGAGCGCAAAGTGCATGTGCTGGGCTTTTCCGCCGGCGGACATCTGCTCGGCATGGCGGCGGCGCGGCCTGAATTCCGCTCCTATGAGATTCAGGATGAGCTGGACCATGTGGTGCCAAAAGTCGACAGCGTCGGGCTGATCTATCCGGTGATCACCCTGGAAGCGCCCTATACCCATACCACCACGCACCGCATCCTGGTGGGCAACGGCGCAACGCCGGTAGAAGAGGCGAACTGGTCGGTACAGAACTACGTGACCCGCAGCTATCCGCCAACCTTTCTGGCGCAGGCGGAAGATGACCACATCTCTAATCCCTACAACACCGAGCTGATGCGCGATACCTGCCGCCGCAATCGCGTGCCGGTCGAACTGATCGAGATCAGCCGCGGCGGCCACGGCTTCGGTCTCGGCCAGGCCGGGACGCCTGCCGCGCTGTGGGATCAGGCCTACGTGCGCTGGCTCGACCGGCTCGGCTAATCAGGTCAATATGCGACGGCCGTCGGGCTGCGGCAGCGGCGGCAGCGGGAAGTCGTCGTTCATTTCACGCAGGCTGCGCTCAATGCTGACGCACAGGGCGTTTAGCGGCAGATCGTTGGCTTCGACGCCAAAGGGATCCTCCAGCTCCTCCGACACCGATTCCAGCGCCAGAAAGGTGTAGGAGATAAACATCGACACCAGCGGCGTCATGCCGTGCAGATCGCTTACCAGCGCAAACGGCAGCAGGGTGCAAAACAGCGAGACCGTGCGGTGCAGGATCAGCGAGTAGGCGAAAGGGATCGGCGTGGAGGCGATGCGCTCGCAGCCGCCCAGCACCTGCGACAGATGATTAAGATTTTCATCCATGCTCTGCCAGAGAATATCGGACACCTTGCCCCGCTGACGCTGCTCGCCCAGCCATTTGCCCAGGCACAGCAGCGCGCGGCTGGCGGGCATCGGGCTGCTCAACACCTCATCGCGCCAGCGTGGCGGCAGCAGACGCGTCAGATCCTCGTGCGCGTCGCTGTTGCGCAGCTGATGCTTCATGCTGAAGCTGAACGCCATCTGCAGCCCCGCAAATTCCCGCGCGTGCGCCTTGTCCAGCGGCACGCTCTTGACCTGACGCAGCAGCGAGCGATGAGCAATCAGCATGCTGCCCCACAGCGTGCGCGCTTCGGTAAACCGCGCGTAGCTGGCGTTATTGCGAAAGCCGAGAAAGATCGCCAGCGCCACGCCGAGCAGGCTGAAGGGCGCGGTTGTCAGGTGGACGCCGAGCGATTCGTACCACTGAAAACAGACGATGGCGACAATCGACATCACCAGGTTTAGCGACAGGCGGAAGCCAATTTTCGGCAGCACCGAACCGTGCCAGCCCAGCAGCCGACGGAACCAGTGTTGGTAGGGACGAACAATCATAGTGAATGCGATGTAGAGGTTATTTTCGTGGTGTAAGCCTACGCCGACAGAGGAATAAACGCGAGTTTTTGCCGCTTTCTTCTGAAAAATATTATTAATATCAGCTATCTAAAATAATTTTTAATAACTTGTGAAATTCTTTCCGTTATCTCTTAACAGGCTGGCTGCGTAAAGTTCATCTCAACGGAAACACAACATTCAAACCCTTTGAGAGGAACAACATGATGTCTAAATTCGACCTGCTGGACCCGCAAAACTCAACGCTGATTTTCATCGACCACCAGCCGCAGATGTCTTTCGGCGTCGCCAATATCGATCGTCAGCAGCTTAAAAATAATACCGTCGCCCTCGCGAAGGCCGGAAAAATCTTTAACGTGCCGGTGATTTACACCTCGGTAGAAACCGAAAGCTTTAGCGGCTATATCTGGCCGGAACTGCTGGCGGTGCACCCGGAGTCGAAGCCGATTGAACGCACCTCGATGAACTCCTGGGAAGATGCGAAATTTGTTGAAGCGGTGGAGAAAACCGGGCGTAAGAAGCTGGTTATCTCTGCGCTCTGGACGGAAGTCTGTCTCACTTTTCCGGCGCTGATGGCGCTGAAAGAGGGCTACGAAGTTTATGTGGTGACGGACACCTCCGGCGGCACCAGCGTCGACGCCCACGAGCGCTCGGTGCAGCGTATGGTGCAGGCCGGCGCGATTCCTGTAACCTGGCAGCAGGTGCTGCTTGAGTATCAGCGCGACTGGTCACGCAAAGAGACCTACGACGCGGTGATGGATCTGGTGCGCGAGCACAGCGGCGCCTACGGCATGGGCGTCGATTACGCCTACACTATGGTGCACAAAGCGCCGGCGCGTCAGGCCTGATTTTTACAAAATAAATAACGCGTGGGCGAAGGTTCGGTAACGGGCCTTCGCCCTTAATTATCTATGACTTACCGGTCTCGCTAATGACACTGTTTTTCAGCTGTGTCAGGCTCTGGAGATGTTTTTTTCAGAGTCAGGAAAGATGAAGAAGAAAAACAGTACACCAACCCCGCACGACGCCACCTTCCGGCAGTTTCTCAGCCAGCCAGATGTTGCGCGCGATTTTATGGAGCTTCACCTGCCGGCGACGCTACGCGCTATATGCGACCTGAGTACGCTGAAACTGGAGTCCGGTTCGTTTGTTGAGGATGACCTGCGTCCATACTTCAGCGATGTGCTCTACAGCCTGAAAACCACCAGCGGCGATGACAGCTACGTGCATGTGCTGATTGAGCACCAGTCGACGCCGGACAGGCATATGGCGTTTCGGCTGCTGCGTTATGCGGTAGCGGCGATGAAACGTCACCTTGATGCAGGGCACAAGACACTGCCGCTGGTGCTTCCGCTGCTGTTTTACGCCGGTAAGCGCAGCCCGTATCCGTTCTCTACCCGCTGGCTGGACGCGTTCAGCGATCCGACGCTGGCGGAAAAGGTTTATGGCAATCCTTTTCCGCTGGTAGACGTTACTGTTATACCTGACGATGAGATAGCCGAGCATCGCAGCATGGCCGCGCTTACCCTGCTGCAAAAACATATCCATCAGCGCGATTTGTCGGAGGTGATGGACAGACTGGCGTCAGTTTTGCTAGCGGGCTGGCTCTCTTCATCACAGATAATATCGCTGGTACACTATATTGTTCAGGCAGGCGAAACCACAGACGCCAGCGCCTTTGTCCGCGAACTGGCACAGCGGATACCGCAACAGGAGGACGCACTGATGACCATTGCAGAACAGCTCAGGCAGGAAGGCCGCAAACAAGGCAAGCTTGA
>NZ_MWUE01000057.1 GCF_002077695.1 Pantoea latae | reverse complement strand
AGAGCTAAATAGCATAATTATTACCAATCAAAAGACGAGTTTAGAATTTACAATATATTATACACATAGTGTAAAGATCTTTACAATCTGATCTAAGCCACGAATAAGTAAAAAAAGACGTATTTATTGTGATTATCACCTAAGCAGTCAGCCCTATAGGTCTCCGATCAACTAAAACTCTTTCCACACTGATCCATTCGTAAAAACTATCCACAATCGGCTTGATTAAATCCACTGACCGATAATACTGTGCAGCCATACAGTGTTTGCCAGCAAAGGATTACTGATGACGAAAAACTACAAGATGCGGCCTGCATTCGTACATACAATAAAGTTTGACCGGCGACGGCTCAGAGGCGTACCGCGCCCATATGAGCGGGCTGCGGGATGGTTACCCAAAGCCTAGCCTTTCACGCACCGCAAGACAAAACCCCCATGGCGACTTGCAGAAAACCGCTCTCATTATTTCTGTGTTTATATACAGTAATTTTGCAGGGCAGTTTGATGCAACGCGAATATGAAATGGTCAGCGCGTTCCGAGTTTAGACGCCAGCCGGTTTGTCATCGTCGACCGCGCCGCACAGATGAAGCCAGGCGATGAGGTGGCTTTTCAATACGATGGTTATCCCATGGTGGGCAAAATGTTTCCTTCCGGACTGATAACTTAGGACGGCGAAACGATCGACGGAGAAGGGCTGGAGGGCGTTATCGTTCTGGGCAAAGTGACTGCGACGATTTTGGAAGATGACGACGAGTATCGCCCGACCATCTGACCACAAAAATCTGTGGGGCATACATGTGACAAAAAATTGCCGCAATCTTTACCATCTCTTCGCTACAACGCTGGCAAGTGATTGCGGAAATGCTCTGCTGGCGCGGGCTTTCGATGTGATCTTCGCTCGCTCTGTTTTTCCTAACACCGCATTATAAATATGCAAGTTTAAGCGGTTAAATTGCTTATACGAATACAAAATATTATACGGCCACTTTAGCGAAGCACGTATGTAGTACAAGATATCTCTGCTATCATGCTAAATTAAATTATGAATATGCAGCTTTATTTAAGCTAACTAATTAATAAGTATAAAATAAGTCAGGTCGCTTTGGTGTGATATATGGGTAGGGCAAACACGTTCGGATTTTTGTTAAGGAGGTTATCTTGTGCTTCGTCATTTACATTGATCCTAAATGCTCATGACTTATACACTATCTGCGCTTTAGCATATCCCATCTAAAGAAAGGTTATATTTGCTTACGGATAATAATCCCGGCACGTTTTATTATATAAGGCCACGCCTGACAAGAAAGGAACTGTCTAAGATTGTCGTTGATATCGTAATATTTAGTCATACCGTATGAAGCATCCATGAGAATTAATATAGTGATGTTGTTCATTTGTATTCTTAAAATAGTGTATTTATGGCCTTGAATGTTATTAATGCACTTTGTTGACTTATGGCTTAAGGATGCTTAACGCTTCATCTATAAGGGAATTAACTTCTATTTCTAAAGTTTATTAGCGTAGTCAAATAATATTTTTCAAGGCGCGCTTAATACACATCATTACCGTCGTGCAGCCCATTTTTTTTCAAGTCAGAGAGAAATCTCACTGTGTAACATTAGAATAAAAACAGGATAGGAATGCCGATAATAAATTTGCAGAGTATTTTTTTGGAGATTTTTTTACTAATGAGTCTTGTCTCATTTTGATTGCGCTGAAGCTGAAGAAGCACTAAGGTTTTTAAGAAATATCATTTTATTATCCTTTTTATGAATTAAAAATTACATTGTAAAGTCATAGATCTTACCTAAGATTTAACTGTCAACTAAGTCAACCTAGTTTTTTGTTATTTTTTGCGAAAAAAAGACCGCAATGCGGTCTTTTCGATTATATGAAAGCAGAAAGGTAATTATAATTAGTATAGCTATCCTCGCTTACATTTTGGCCAATTAGTTTATCGAATTGTACAGGGTCGAAATCTTTTAACATACCGCTCTCTATAATTTTTGGATTCTTACTAATTTCCTCAGCAGTATAAAATGAGGAGACTTCTTTGAATTCAGAAATTAGATTTTTTACACCGGCACAGTTAAAAACATTTACTTTTTTTGAGTGGATCTCATAATCAAGTAAGCAAGTTGTTACAGTGGAGATTGCATAATCACAATATGGAATTAAATCATCAGTCCCTTCCAGTCCATGAAAATAAATGTCGTTATGCAATCCATAGAGTAAAAGATTATTTGGCTTGAAATCCATTGCGGCAAGACTGAATGTATTGGGCATTAGTTCTGCTGGGTGAGGGCACCAAATAAAGAGTTCCTCATCATGGGCTTCAACGTATTCAAATAATTCCTTATAAAACCTTCTTTTATCTGACAATGAGTATAAAAACCAGTTGGTATTAGATGTAACTAGAGTAAAAACAGGTAAAACGCGAGGTGGATAATTATCTTTCAATGCTGTTCTAGGATAGCCAAATCCGTCTTCACCTGACCATGATAATTTGAAGTTAGTCAACGATGGAAGGTTTTGTCCAATTCCATCGTAATATGAGTTCGTATCAATAAAAATTGAATTATCAATAAGGTTTTGACCAGATTGAAATAACCCATGTGGCACTTCATATAATTGAGTTCTAGTTTTTAAACAAGCCAAAATGATCTTTTTCAAAGAACTCATTGCAATTTGTGTAACACTGCCAAAGAAAACAATCACTTTAGTAAACATTGGCAAAAAGTCAGCAACTGAATTTTCTGTGAGGAAAAACTTGATTTTACTTGAAGGATTGCTGTTAATATATTCCCTTGCTATCGTTTCATGTCCATTTACATAAATGTAACTAGTGTAACAACTTGATTCAGCAAGTATGAGGGATATTTGGAAATGCGACTTATTAGCTGGAAGATATAATACTTCATCCATATGTTTTTTTTTGCAAGGTGTTGAGATTTTTGCTTCTAATGTATTACTCATACGCTAAAACTCCGCAGTGCAGTTTCATAGGCTTTTATACCTGCTTTTTCAAGTTTTTCTTTGTTGAGAATTATGTCTTTGAGACTTTCATACCATTGATGTTCATTTTGGCATAACCAACCATTAACACCAGAGTTTATAGCTGATTTATATTCATCAACTTCGGAAGCAATGACAGGAACTCCTTGCGATGCCGCTTCAACAAATTTTATATTTGATTTCGCATTATTAAAAACGGTATTTTCAAGAGGCACTAGCACTAAATCATTACGACCTATTTCATGTATCATTTCTTCAAAGCTAACAAATGGAATGAAATTTGTTTCTACACCTAAATTTGAAAAAATTGACGTTTGGTCATTAAGTGTTCCCATGAAATTAATACAAAAATCATCTGGATATTCCATTGCCAACTTAATTAAGCAGCCGCTTATTATAGTATAGTCTTTTAAGTGGGTTTTAGAACCGGACAAATATAGTAA
>NZ_MWUE01000056.1 GCF_002077695.1 Pantoea latae | reverse complement strand
CACGGACGCGGCGGGCAACGAGACGCGCGGCGAAAGCGCGTCCTTTACGGTAGACAGCAGCAGCGTGGCGCTGACCATCGACCAGGCGAACGACAACGTGGGCAGCATCACCGGCCCGGTAGCGAACGGCGGGCTGACGGATGACGCGACGCCGGAGCTGCAGGGCACGACGTCGCCGGGCGCGATGGTGACGGTGCGCGACGCGGCGGGGACGGTGCTGGGCAGCAGCACCGCAGATGCCCAGGGCATATGGACCTTCCAGCTGGCGGAGCTGGCGGACGGGGAGCACAGCTTCACGGCCGAGGTGACCAGCGCGGCGGGCAACCGCAGCGAGGCCTCGTTTACTCTCAATGTAGACGCTACCGCACCCGCGAAGCCCGTCATCACCAGCATGCTTGACGACGTGGGCACGATCCAGGGCGTGGCGACGGAGAGCGGCGGAGTCACCGACGATCCGGCGCCGACCTTCAGCGGCACGGCGGAAAAGGGCGCGCTGGTCACCCTCTACGACAACGGCGCCCTGCTGGGATCGGTGAAGGCCGACGACGTGGACGGCAGCTGGAGCTATACGCCGACCACTAATCTGGTCGAGGGCGATCACAGCATTACCGCAACGGCCACCGACGCGGCGGGCAACGTCTCAGCAATCAGCGACAGCTGGCCGTTCGAGCTGGATATCAGCACGTCCGCCCCAGACATTACCACTAACACCGAGGCGGAGCTGGCGGGCACCGCCGAGGCGGGCGCGGTGATCGTGGTGACCGATCCCACCACCGGGTCAGTGGCGAGCACCGTGGCAGACGCGGACGGCAACTGGAGCATCCAGCCGAACCCGGCAGAGGTGGACGCCAAAAATGTAGAGGTAGTGGCCACCGACGAGGCGGGCAACAGCAGTAGCATCATTATTGACGGCCCGGCCGACGGCACGCCGCCCGACAATATCGACTCCGGCATTATTATCGACTCCATCAGCCTGATCGATGACGTCGGCACTATTACCGGGCCGATCCCGGACGGTGGCGTCACCGACGACGCGCGCCCGACCTACTCTGGCCAGGCGACGGCCGATATCGATCACGTCAACATCTACGACAACGGCAGCCTGATCGCCACGGCAACGGTGGACGAGAACGGCCGCTGGAGCTGGACGCCGGACGAGGATCTGGCGGACGGCTCGGCGCATGACCTGGCGGTCTCAGCGGTAGACGCGGCGGGCAATGAAGGGCCGAAAGCGAGCGGCACCGCCGACGACGGCTGGAGCTTCACCGTGGACACCTCGGCGCCTGACAACCAGTCCTCAGGCATCGTTATTGACTCCATCAGCCTGCTCGATGACGTCGGCCCGGTTACCGGGCCGATCCCGGACGGCGGGGTGACCGACGACGCGCGCCCGACCTACTCTGGCCAGGCGACGGCGGATATCGACCACGTCAATATTTACGACAACGGCAGCCTGATTGCGACGGCGACGGCGGCGGTGGACGTGGACGGCCGCTGGAGCTGGACCCCGGAAAGCGCCCTGGCGAGCGGGGCGCACGCCCTGACCGTCTCGGCAGTGGACGTGGCGGGCAACGAGGGGCCGCAGGTGAGTGGCACCGATGATGCAGCGTGGGACTTCACTCTGCTGACCAGCGCCCCGGCGGAGCCGTCGATAGAGAACGTCTACGACGACTACAGCCAGGGGGAAGATCCGGACACCGGCTATCTGCAGAAGAACCAGGCAACCAACGACAGCACCCTGACGCTGAACGGCTCGGCGGGTCAGGAGGTCACCGTCATCATCTGGGCGACGGATGCAGCGGGCAACCGGGTGAACGTGGGCGAGGGCCGCACGGACGCCAACGGCCAGTGGAGCATTACTACTGCAGCGCTGGGCGCGGACGGGGTCTACGACCTCTCGGCAACGGCGGTAAACGCGGCGGGGGTTTCTTCGACGGAGACCGGACCGTTCCGCATCGTGCTGGACACCACACCGCCGGAGGCGGCAGCCGCGAAGCTGACTGATGCCCAGGGCAACGTGCAGGGCACTATTGAGGAGGGGGCGATCACGGACGACCGCTCGCCGCTGCTGAGCGGCACGGCGGAGCCGGGCGCCACGGTGACGATCTACCTGGACGGGGCGGCGGCGGGCAGCGCCACGGCGGACGCCTCGGACGGCAGCTGGAGCCTGGCACTGGGCCCGCTGGCGGACGGCGAGCACAGCTGGCAGGTGAAGGTCACGGACGCGGCGGGCAACGAGACGCGCGGCGAAAGCGCGTCCTTTACGGTAGACAGCAGCAGCGTGGCGCTGACC
>NZ_MWUE01000055.1 GCF_002077695.1 Pantoea latae | reverse complement strand
GGGGCAGGAGTTGTCCCAGGGGGTGGGGCAGGAGCTGCCCCCAGAACCAGTCACTCTTTTGAACCAGTCATAGAACCTAAAAACATAACACCCGCCGCTGACGCGACGTACGTGACGAAAACGGAATTATCTCGTTACGCTTTCGAAGGCAGGGTGGTGAAGCTGAACCACGCAGACTTTGCATCGTGGCAGAGGCTCTACTCGAGCGTCGACTTGCTCTATGAGCTGCAGAAACTCGACATCGAGTTTTCACATGAGCGGCCAAAAAGCTGGTTTATCACAGCCAGCCAGAAGCTCAGCTACCAGAACAAACAGGCTGTACTCCGCGAAGCCGGGCAGGTGAGTCCACCAGCCCCTCACTGGAACGACCTCAGCGAATGGGAGAATAATTTCCTGTGAACAATTCCTTGTCAGCCACAAACAACCGGTATTCGAACGCGCGTCCATACGTTGCCGGATGCGCATCTCGATCAGCAGAGCGGGGCGTGCACAAAGCCGTTGAACAGCTGGTGGATATTCTGTTCAGCAACCTCAGGCAGCTGTTCCCTGCTTCGGTCAGTACGGCCTTGAAAGACCCGCGTGACGAAGCGGCGGCGAAACGGCAGTGGATTGCGGCTTTCGTGGAGAACGGTATCACTTCTAAGCAGCAGCTGTCGGCCGGAATGAAATACGCTCGCGCCAGCGGTTCGCCGTTCTGGCCCTCACCGGGTGAGTTTATCCAGTGGTGCCGAAAGGGCGAATACAGCGCAGCGGGCCTGCCGGACGAAGATGAGCTTTACGACATGGTGATGAAATACTGCGCCCGCCGCGGGCTGTACAAATCACCCGAAGCTTATCCGTGGAGGAGCAACGCCTGCTTCTGGATGGTAACCGGCCTGTACAGCATGATGCTGGCGCAGGGGTTAAGCGAATCTGAGTTGAGAATCCAGTGTCGCGGCGAGCTGCGTAAAATGGCCGCGCGCATCCGGTCTGGTGAGCAAATCCCGGCACCGCGTGTGCAACTGGAGAAGCTTTACGTGCCGACCAGCAACAAGAAAGCTCTGAATCACGTGGCGTACTTGAAGGCGCTAATCAAGTCGAAAAGGAGCTCCTCATGGCCAGAGTGACACAGCTCATTCAGACGCCTTCGCTCACGGAGGAGGCCCGGCAGATAATCTTGGCGATTATCAATTTCGCTGAAAAGCAGGAGGCGATCCCGGACGGGTATCCGGACCGGCTAGCCGTAGTCAGCATGCTGGCATGGGAAGTGCACGCACGACACGGTTATTGATGTGAAGCACATAAACGTTGGAGGGCAAAGTATGGGAGACGTCATGTGGTAGGTAAGAGCGGCAGAAGTCTCATGGTGCACTTAGTCCGCTATGAGCGAGGAGCGGAAATTCACAATTCGCTTCAGGGTTGACTGAAAACTTACTAGTACAGCCTCAATTTGGCCAGAGGCATGATAACCTTAAAAATTGCACCTTTTGGCATAATCCTTGAACCTCTGCCGCTAAAAAGAATTCAATATTACTTGTGATTGTTTTCAAATTGACACAGTCTAGCTATTGTCTGGGGTTAATGGTTTTTTGAATTTAAAAATAATTTAATTTCATAAGGGAGGGATATGTCTCAGAAAAGCCTAGGAGAGTTTGTGAATCATGGTGCAATTAAAAGCATCCAGAAGAACATATTAAAGATTAACTTGAATTACAAAAGGATTATTCAGTTTTGCTCAGGCTCTCAAAATATTTAAAGAACCAATAAAAATGTGGTGATAACTAATGTTGCAAAAGGAACTCAACGGTGTTTAAGCTTGCTGGCTAAAAACTTTTTAGATGAATATGATATAACATTAATAGCATTGTGCACGAGAAACCTTTTTGAGCTTAATGTTAGATTAAAATATATTATTAAACACGATTGCTCATTAGATACTTGGATGAGGGAGGTGGT
>NZ_MWUE01000054.1 GCF_002077695.1 Pantoea latae | reverse complement strand
GGGTAATAGAGGGTGATTTAAATTTTGACTCTCATCATTTTTGCATTGATTAGATTTTTTTTCTTCAGGAAAAAGCGCTTTAATGCGTTGTGTTGAACGCATTCCACATTATTGTTGCTGTGTGGGAATTGTTTAGCGGAAAGAAATTTAATTTATTTATTAATAAAATATTTGGAGTAATATATGAATAAAGTTATTAATGGTGATTTCACTAACGGCCTTGATAGCTGGAATGTTGACGAGGGAACTGTTAAGGTTTTGAGTGAAGGTAGCATTAATTTTGCGAGACTTTATGCCA
>NZ_MWUE01000053.1 GCF_002077695.1 Pantoea latae | reverse complement strand
CTATTTCAGAAAACAGTATGGTGGAGCTAAGCGGGATCGAACCGCTGACCTCCTGCGTGCAAGGCAGGCGCTCTCCCAGCTGAGCTATAGCCCCATACAGTTACTGCAGAGACCGTCTACATACCAGGAGTGGCATTCTTCTTGCGAGGAATGCGATTTTTTCTCAGGCAAGGCGTGGCGATGCGAAGCATAGTTCACTATGCGAGCCGTCGTCACAACGCAGCATGAGGGAAAATCTGGTAGGCCTGAGTGGACTTGAACCACCGACCTCACCCTTATCAGGGGTGCGCTCTAACCACCTGAGCTACAAGCCTGTAGAGGTTTTTCTGCTCGTTACTTTCTATCAGACAATCTGTG
>NZ_MWUE01000052.1 GCF_002077695.1 Pantoea latae | reverse complement strand
CTATTTCAGAAAACAGTATGGTGGAGCTAAGCGGGATCGAACCGCTGACCTCCTGCGTGCAAGGCAGGCGCTCTCCCAGCTGAGCTATAGCCCCATACAGTTACTGCAGAGACCGTCTACTACCACTCAACCTTTCCCTTAAGGAGAAACGTGAATTCGTGCTCAGGCAAGGCATGTTTTCGCGAAGCATAGTGAACTATGCGAGACGGAAACATAACGCAGCATGAGTGCGAATTGGTAGGCCTGAGTGGACTTGAACCACCGACCTCACCCTTATCAGGGGTGCGCTCTAACCACCTGAGCTACAAGCCTGTAGAGGTTTTTCTGCTCGTTACTTTCTATCAGACAATCTGTG
>NZ_MWUE01000051.1 GCF_002077695.1 Pantoea latae | reverse complement strand
AGACCCCACACTACCATCGGCGCTACGGCGTTTCACTTCTGAGTTCGGCATGGGGTCAGGTGGGACCGCCGCGCTAGTGCCGCCAGGCAAATTCTGTTTTCCGCGCCGCCATAAGGCCACGCGGTGTATCCGTCACAAGCTGAAAATCTCGCGTCTCACAAAACGCCTCTGGCGTTGTAAGGTTAAGCCTCACGGGTCATTAGTACCGGTTAGCTCAACGCATCGCTGCGCTTACACACCCGGCCTATCAACGT
>NZ_MWUE01000050.1 GCF_002077695.1 Pantoea latae | reverse complement strand
GATGGCCGTACCCGAACGGTCCGTCCGGCACGACGTTGCAGCCGAAGGCACCGCGAAGCGGCGCGAGGACGGCCCGGCAGCAGAGGAGGTGCAGTGGCCCGCACCAGCATGCTCACACGCGCATAAGAAAAGGCCGCCATTAAGAGAAAATAGCGGCCTCGCCTGAACATGACCTTAACTGACAAGCATTACGCCTCGGCGGGGTTTTTTAATACTGATAATTTACCATCACTTCGCTGCTCAGCACCCGTAGCCCCGGCGGCAGCGCCCCGCTGCCCGCTACGCCAAACACCATATAGAGCGTTTCGCTCGCGTCGAGATGCGCCAGCGCACGCGTGGCGCCGCTGCCGCCCTCCAGCGAGGCGCAGCGCTGCGCGCCGCACAGCTTTACCTGTAATCCTGACGGCGCGGCGCCGGTCAGCTGATAGCGCCAGTTAATCAGGCTCACCGAGCCGGAAACGCCCGGCGGCGCGCGCAGCGGTTTCGACTTCACCCAGCCGCCCCGGTTGCTGAGCGCCGGGCCGCTGACGCTGGCGTGCCAGGCGCCCGTGGCGGCGAAAAGCGGCAGCGCCGTCAGCAGCAGCGCCAGTCCCAGACGCCAGCGCGCCATTACTTGCCTCCGATGGTGGCGGTCATGCGAATATGCCGGTTGTCGGTCAGCTCCATATTGGAGAGCACCACCAGCTGCGGCAGATTGCGGCGCAGAAAGCGCGCCAGCAGCGCGCGCAGCGGATGGTTGACCAGCAGCACCGGCGGCGCGCCCAGCATCTCCTGACGCTGCAGCGCGGCCTGCGCCTGCTCCAGCAGCCGGTCGGCCAGGCCAGGCTCCAGCCCGCCGCCGCCCTGCAGCGCCTGCAGCAGCAGACGCTCCAGCGTCGCGTCGAGGCCGATCACTTGCACTTCGCCGTTGCCGGGGAACCACTGCTGGCTAATGGCGCGACCCAGCGCCACGCGCACCACGCTGGTCAACTCCTGCGGATCGCTCTGCACCGGCGCATGCTCCGCCAGGGTTTCAATAATGGTGCGCATATCGCGGATTGAAACGCGCTCGGTCAGCAGGTTTTGCAGCACCTTGTGCAGCGTCGTCAGGGTAATCACGCCCGGCACCAGATCCTCGGTCAGCTTCGGCATCTCCTGACTTACGCGATCCAGCAGCTGCTGCGCCTCCTGACGGCCGAACAGCTCGCTGGCGTACTGACCAATCAGGTGATTAAGGTGCGTCGCCACCACGGTGCTCGCCTCCACCACGGTAAAGCCCTGAATCTGCGCCTGCTCTTTCAGCGCGCTGTCGATCCAGATGGCCGCCAGCCCGAACGCCGGATCGACGGTCGCCTCGCCCGGCAGCGTGCCCGCCGCCGTGCCGGGGTTAATCGCCATCCAGCGGCCCGGATAGGCGTCGCCGCTGCCAATCTCCACCCCTTTCATCAGAATGCGGTAGCGCGCAGGCGGCAGCTCCATATTGTCGCGGATATGCACCACCGGCGGCAGAAAGCCGACATCCTGCGCCACCTTTTTACGGATGCTGCGGATGCGTCCCAGCAGCTCGCCGTTTTGGTTGTTGTCCACCATCGGGATCAGACGATAGCCCACCTCCATGCCGAGGGTGTCTTCCAGCTGCACGTCGGTCCAGGAGGCCTCGGTATTAGCGGGCGTATCCTGAGGCTTGATAAGCGAACTGCTGGCCGCTTCCGGGTTCTTCTTCGCCTCCATCTCGCGGCCGCGCATCCACCAGGCGAGGCCGAGCAGCGCGCCGGTAAACAGCAGGAAAACGAAGTTCGGCATGCCAGGCACCATGCCCAGCAGGCCGAGCACGCCGGCGCTGAGCAGCATCACGCGCGGGTTTTTGAACAGCTGGCTCACCATCTGCTCGCCGACGTCCTGATCGGTGCCGACGCGGGTGACGATCACGCCCGCCGCGGTGGAGATCACCAGCGCCGGGATCTGTGCCACCAGGCCGTCGCCGATAGTCAGCAGCGTATAGGTTTCAGCAGCGTGGCCGATATCCAGGCCGTGCTGCACCACACCCACCAGCAGCCCGCCGATCACGTTGATCACCATAATGATGATCCCGGCGATGGCGTCGCCGCGCACGAACTTACTGGCGCCGTCCATCGAGCCGTAGAAGTCCGCCTCCTGGGTCACTTCGGTGCGGCGTTTTTTCGCCTCCTGTTCGCCGATCAAACCGGCGTTGAGGTCGGCGTCGATCGCCATCTGTTTACCGGGCATGCCGTCAAGCACGAAGCGCGCGCCCACCTCGGCGATACGCCCCGCGCCTTTGGTGATCACCATAAAGTTGATCACCACCAGAATAACGAACACCACGATGCCGATGGCGAAGTTGCCGCCGACCAGGAAGTGGCCGAAGGCTTCGACCACGCGCCCGGCCGCGCCAGCGCCGGTATGGCCTTCCATCAGAATGATACGGGTCGAGGCGACGTTAAGCGCCAGACGCAGCAGCGTGGAGAAGAGCAGAATGGTAGGAAAGGCGGCGAACTCCAGCGTGCGCTGGGTGAACATCGCCACCAGCAGCACCATAATCGAGAGCGCGATATTAAAGGTGAACAGCAGATCGAGGATGAAGGCGGGCAGCGGCAGCACCATCATCGACAGGATCATCATGATCAACACGGGACCGGCAAGCACCTGCCATTGCGTGTCTTTCAGGTTGTTCGGTAAACGCAGTTTTGCGGCCAGGTTAGCCATCGTTTCGCTTCTCTCCTGCAAAGTCCATATCCGCCGGAACCGGCAGATTCTTTGGTTTGTTCGGGATCAGGCCGCCTTCGCGCTTCCAGCGCCGCAGCTGCCAGACCCAGGCCAGCACTTCCGCCACCGCCGCGTAGAGCGCGCCGGGGATCTGCTGGCCAATTTCGGTGTGCCGATAGAGCGCGCGCGCCAGCGGCGGCGCCTCCAGCAGCGGAATGCGGTGTTCGGCGGCGAGTTCGCGGATCTTCAGCGCCACGTCGCCCGCGCCTTTCGCCACCACTTTCGGCGCGCTCATCTTTTCGTTGTACTGCAGCGCCACGGAGTAGTGCGTCGGGTTGGTGACGATGACGTCCGCTTTCGGCACATCGGCCATCATGCGGCGGCGCGCGGCGGCACGCATCGCCTGACGGATGCGCCCTTTCACGTGCGGGTCGCCTTCCTGCTGTTTGAATTCGTCGCGGATCTCCTGGCGCGACATGCGCAGCTTTTTGTAGTAGCTGTAGAGCTGCCAGAAAACGTCGTAGCCCACCATCGGGATCAGGCCGAGCACCACCAGCGCGCAGCAGGCGGCGATCATCTCCAGCCCGTGCATCAGGGCGTTAGAGGGCGACTGGCTGATCAGCCGCAGCATCTCCGGCCAGTGCGACCAGATGTACCAGCCGCCGACGCTGCCGACCAGCACCGCCTTAAGGATGCCTTTGAACAGCTCGGTCCAGGCCTGCGCGGCGAACATGCGGGCGAAGCCAGGCAGCGGATTGAGCTTTTTAAAATCGACCTTGATCGATTTGCCGCTGATCACCAGGCCGCCCAGCAGCATCGGCGCGGCGATCGCCACCATCACCAGCCCGGCCATCAGCGGCAGCAGCGCCATGACCGCCTGGCCAATCAGGCCGCTGATATGGCCGATAATCAGCTTGCTGTCGTTGACCATGCTGTGATCGAAACGCAGCCCGGAGGCAACCATCGCCGCCAGCCGACGCGCCATCAGCGAGCCGCCCAGCCAGAGGGTCATCAGGCCCGCCAGCAGCATCAGCACCGACGTCAGCTCGCGCGAACGCGGAATCTGCCCCTCTTCACGCGCTTTTTCAAGTCGGTGGGCTGTGGGCGATTCTGTTTTGTCCTCGTCGCTCTCTTCAGCCACGACAAACCTCAGTGAACAGGAATTCTGAGCATAGAATGCCAAATTTGGCTTTGGTTAAAGCGGAGATAAAACGGGGAAAAGCGCCGTTCATTGGCGGATGAGAAAGAAAAGGTGCCGCCAGCCGGGAGGCTGGCGGCGCGGGATTAAAACCCTAAGCTGTCCAGCAGGTCATCAACCTGATCCTGGTTCGCCACCACGCCCGGTGCATCGGCGTGGATCTGCGGACCGTTCAGCAGGCTGGTGCCCTCCTGACGCTTCTCGGCGCTCACTTCTGGCATGTTCTCCAGCAGCACCATCAACAGCTGGCGCTCAATCTCCTGGATCACATCCATCATGCGCTTGATCACCTGACCGGTCAGGTCCTGGAAATCCTGCGCCATCATGATTTCAAGCAGCTGCTTGTTGGTGAAGGCGGTATGCTCTGGCACGTCGGTGAGGAATGCGCGCGTATCCGTCACCAACTCACGTGCGTCGGCCAGCTCAATCGGGTTTTCAAACCACTGGTCCCAACGCCCTTTCAGCTGGGTTGCCCCGGCTTCCATTTTATCCTGATGCGGTTGCGCCGCTTCTACGCAGTTCAGCGCGCGGTCGGCAGCCTGTGCCGTCATCTGCACCACATAATCCAGACGGTCGCGGGCGTCGGGAATGGCTTCGGCCGCATCGGCAATGGCTTTGTCCAGCCCCAGCTCGCGCAGGCTGTCGCGCAGCATGCGCGTCAGCGAGCCGATGCGAGCGATGATGTCGTGTGCCGAGGCATCCTCAGTTGGTTTCGGAAGGTCGCTCATCACATCTCCTTACATACCCAGTTTTTCGAAGATCTTGCCTAATTTCTCTTCCAGCGTGGCGGCGGTGAAGGGTTTCACCACGTAGCCGCTGGCGCCGGCCTGCGCCGCCGCGATAATGTTCTCTTTCTTCGCTTCTGCCGTGACCATCAGCACCGGCAGCTTGCCCAGCGTGGCGTCGCCGCGAATGGTCTGCAGCAGCTGCAGGCCGTCCATGTTCGGCATGTTCCAGTCAGAGATGACGAAGTCGAATCCGCCCGCTTTCAGCTTGCCCAGGGCGTCGACGCCGTCTTCTGCCTCTTCGACGTTGTTGAAGCCCAGCTCTTTCAGCAGGTTACGCACGATGCGACGCATCGTGTTGAAGTCGTCCACCACCAAAAAGCGCATGTTTTTATCAGCCATAATTACTCCTGTGTTATCTCGCCCGGCAGGACGGGCCTGTTAAATTCGCAGTGCCTGTCCGGCGCTAATTTTTGCCAGCATATGCTGGCTGATATTGCCTAAATCCACGACTTCGCTCACACCGCCGCTGGCGATGGCTTCTCGCGGCATACCAAAGACCACGCAGGAGGCTTCGCTCTGCGCAATGGTCCAGGCGCCGGCGCGGTGCATTTCCAGCATGCCCGCCGCGCCGTCATTGCCCATGCCGGTGAGGATCACCCCCACGGCGTTACGGCCGGCGTTGATCGCCACCGATCGAAACAGCACGTCCACCGACGGCTTGTGGCGATTCACCGGCGGCCCTTCATTCAGTTTCACCACATAGTTGGCGCCGCTGCGCGCCAGCTCCATATGCATCGCGCCCGGCGCGATATAGGCGTGCCCCGGCAGGATGCGCTCGCCGTCTTCCGCCTCTTTCACCGTGATCTGACAAAGCTTGTTCAGACGCTCAGCGAACGATTTAGTAAAGCCCGGCGGCATATGTTGAGTGATCATCAGCGCCGGACTGGTCGGCGGCAGCGGCTGCAGCACGTGGCGGATCGCCTCGGTGCCGCCGGTCGAGGAGCCGATGGCGATCAGCTTTTCGCTGCTCAGCAGCGGGCCTGCTTTTAAGGTCACCGGCGCCGGCATTGTCGGACGAGCGTGCAGTCGGGCGCGCGCCGCCGCGCGGATCTTGTCGGCGATCATCTGGCTGTAGGCCAGCATCCCTTCGCGAATGCCGAGCTGCGGCTTGGTGACGAAATCGACCGCGCCCAGCTCCAGCGCGCGCAGCGTAATTTCCGAGCCTTTGCCGGTCAGCGACGAAACCATTACCACCGGCATCGGGCGCAGACGCATCAGCTTCTCGAGAAAGTCGAGGCCGTCCATGCGTGGCATCTCCACGTCCAGCGTCAGCACCTGCGGGTCGTACTGCTTGATCAAATCACGCGCGACTAAGGGATCGGGCGCGGTCGCCACCATCTCCATATCGGGATGGCTGTTGATGATTTCGGTCATCAGCTGTCGCATCAGCGCGGAGTCGTCCACGCACATTACGGTGATTTTGCTCATCATCTTTCCTTCGTCAGTCCATAGACGGTTTGTCCGCGCAGCCAGAACTCTTTGCTGATCTGACTGAAGTTCTCTGAGTGACCGGCAAACAGCAGGCCGCCTGGCTTCAGCAGCGGCACAAACCGACGCAGGATCTTCTCCTGCGTCTCTTTATCGAAATAGATCATTACGTTGCGGCAGAAGATCGCATCGAAAGGTCCCGGCAGCGCCCAGTCGTTGGCCAGCAGGTTAAGGCGGGCGAAGCTGACGCTGTTCGCCAGCTCCGGCCGCACGCGCACCATGCCATCATGGGGGCCGGTGCCGCGCAGAAAGAAGCGCTGCAGCTGCTGCTGCGAGAGGGTGCGCAGCTCCTCCTGGCGATAGACGCCGGCGACCGCTTTCTCCAGCACCTGGGTGTCGATGTCGCTGGCGTGCACCTGAAATTTGCCTGGTCCGGCGCCCAGCGTCTCCGCCAGCGTCATGGCGATGGAGTAAGGCTCCTCACCGGTCGAGGCGGCGGCACACCAGACGTTAAAGCTACCGGAGCGCTTGCGCGCATGTTCCGCCAGAATGGGGAAATGGTGCGCCTCGCGGAAAAAAGCGGTCAGGTTGGTGGTCAGCGCGTTGATAAACGCCTGCCACTCCGCGCTGTTGGCATCGTTCTCCAGCAGCGCCAGATAGCGGCCAAAGTCATCAATATTCAGCGTGCGCAGGCGGCGCACCAGCCGGTTGTACACCATCTCGCGCTTATGGTCGGCCAGCACAATGCCGGCGCGCTGATAGATCAGCTGGCTGATACGACGAAAGTGTGTATCCGAGAGCGGCAGGCGCTGCACCATCTGCGAGAGCAGCGTTGTCGCGTCGTTTTGATCCAGTAACGTCGATTTCTTCATTTCAGGTCACCTGGCACTGTACTTCACTGATTAAATTCTGCTGCTATGCCGGTCGGCGTTGCCGCCAACCGGCCATCCAGGCGATTAAAAGGTTTCCCAGTTGTCGTCGCTGCGTACAGCTGACGCGCGGGAGGCCGCGACCGGCGCCTCCAGACGAACACTGTTCGACGCCGTAGTTCTGTTAACGGCCTGGGCGACAAATTCTTTACCAATATTGAACACAGAAACCGCCTGTTTCAGTCGGCTGGCCTGATCTTCCAGCGAGCCGGCCGCCGAGGCGGACTCTTCCACCAGCGCGGCGTTCTGCTGGGTGACGCGATCCATCTCCGTCACCGCCAGACCGACCTGGTCGATGCCGCGGCTCTGCTCGTCCGACGCCGAGGCGATTTCGCCCATGATGTCGGTAACGCGCGTCACCGCATTGACGATGTCCTGCATGGTTTCGCCAGCGCTCTCCACCAGCACCGAGCCGGTGTCGACGCGCGCCACGGAGTCCTCAATCAGCGCCTTGATCTCTTTCGCCGCCTGAGCGCTGCGCTGCGCCAGGCTGCGCACCTCGCCCGCCACCACGGCGAAGCCGCGGCCCTGTTCGCCGGCGCGCGCCGCCTCAACGGCCGCGTTTAGCGCCAGGATATTGGTCTGGAAGGCGATGCCGTCGATGACGCTGGTGATGTCGGCAATCTTCTTCGAGCTGCCGGCGATGTCGCTCATGGTTTTCACCACGCCGTCCACCACTTTGCCGCCCTGCTGCGCGGTTTCCGACGCGTTGAGCGCCAGCTGCGACGCCTGACGCGCGTTCTCGGCGTTCTGCTTCACGGTGGCGGTGAGCTGCTCCATGCTGGCGGCGGTCTGCTCCAGCGACGCCGCCTGCTGCTCGGTGCGCGAGGAGAGGTCGTTATTGCCGATGGCGATTTCGCTGGCGCCGGTGTAGATAGCGTCCGCGCCGTCGCGTACCGTCGAGACGGTGCGCACCAGCTCGGTCTGCATGTGCTGCAGCGCCGTCAGCAGATCGCCCAGCTCATTGCGCACGCTAAAGGCGATCGGCTGCGTCAGGTCGCCGCGCGCGATATGGCGGATATGCTCGATGCTCTGCTTCAGCGGACCGATCAGCGAGCCGCGCATTACCGTCCAGACCAGCAGGCTGATCAGCAGCGTGATCAGCACCATGCCGGCCGCGATCATAATGGCGTGATGATAGGCGCTGTTGTTGGCGTCGATGCCCTGCTTCGCCAGCAGCTGGTTATGGCTCTGCCAGGCGTTGTAATCCTTTTCAAATTTGTCCTGAAAACCCTGGGTCGGCTGATCGACGAAGCCTTTGAAATTGCCCGTGCCGAGAAAACCGGTCAGCTCGGTCAGCGCGTCGCGGTAGGCTTTGTAGTTGGCCTGCAGCGTCAGCACGTTTTCAGCGGTTTTGCCCTTTTCCGACAGGTTGGCGTTGAAGTCGGCAAACCCCTGGTCGGCCACTTTCAACTCGTCATTGGCCAGCGCCACCAGATCCTGCACGGTGGCGCCTGAGCCCGCCTGCTGGCTGTCGAGCAGGTAGCGGATCCCGGCGCGGTTCAGCGTGTTGCGCGCCTGAACCAGGGAGACCCATGAGGTGCCCATCGCCTGCTGCAGCGTCGCGAGACGCTGGTTATAGGCAAAATTCTCTTTGTCGGCTTTCACCGTATTAAAAAAAGCGCCTCCGGAAACCAGCTGCAGCAGCACAAACAGCACCAGCACACTCAGCAGACCGGAGACAACGCGTACTCGATTAAACATAAACACCTCATTGGTTGGCGGATCGCACTAGTTATCGGCCTCAATGAAGGGATCTTTATGTAAGGAAGCAGGGGTTGGACCAGAGGAGGAAAAAGCCCGCTTCCCTGCGGGCGTAAACAGCGGTTTAGAAGGTTTCCCAGTTATCGCCGCTGACCGTTGCCGCCTGCGGCTGACGCGCCAGCGGCGCGGCCGCAACGGCGCGGGTTGGCGCGCGCGGTGCCTGCGCGGCGCGCGGGATGGCGAACACCGATACCGACTCGCTGAGGCGGCTCGCCTGCGCTTCGAGCGAGGCCGCGGCAGAAGCAGACTCCTCCACCAGCGCGGCGTTCTGCTGCGTCACGCGATCCATCTCAGTGACCGCCTGACCCACCTGGTCGATGCCGCGGCTCTGCTCGTCCGACGCCGAGGCGATCTCGCCCATGATGTCGGTGACGCGCGTTACCGCGCCGACGATGTCGCTCATGGTCTCGCCCGCCGTGCCAACCAGCTGCGAGCCGGCGTTGACGCGATTTACCGAGTCCTCAATCAGCGACTTAATCTCTTTCGCCGCCTGGGCGCTGCGCTGCGCCAGGCTGCGCACCTCGCCCGCTACCACGGCGAAGCCGCGGCCCTGTTCGCCGGCGCGCGCCGCTTCCACCGCCGCGTTCAGCGCCAGGATATTGGTCTGAAAGGCGATGCCGTCGATGACGCCGGTAATATCGGCAATCTTCTTCGAGCTGCCGGCAATATCGCTCATGGTTTTCACCACGCCGTCTACCACATCGCCGCCTTTGCGCGCGGTTTCCGAGGCGCTGAGCGCCAGCTGGGACGCCTGACGCGCGTTCTCGGCGTTCTGCTTCACGGTGGCGGTGAGCTGCTCCATGCTGGCGGCGGTCTGCTCCAGCGACGCCGCCTGCTCTTCGGTGCGCGCGGAGAGATCGTTGTTGCCCGCCGAAATTTCGCTGGCGCCGCTCAGGATGGCGTCGGAGCCGTCGCGCACGTTGCTGACGGTGCGCACCAGCGACTGCTGCATCTCCTGCAGCCCGTTCGCCAGCTGGCTCATTTCATTGCGCCCTTCCACCGCGATCGGCTGGGTCAGATCTCCCGCCGCAATGGTGCGGATATGGGTTAGCAGCTGGTGCAGCGGCTGGATCAGCACCTGACGCAGGCCAAACCAGCAGACCGCCACCACGCCGATCACCAGCAGCGCCACCGTCGCCAGCAGCCACATCATCTGGGTGAATGCGCGCTGGTTCTGCTCCGCGCCCTGCGCGGCGAGCGTGGTCTGCTTCGCGCGCCAGTCGCTGTAGGCGGCCTGCATCGTGTTCTGGATCTGTTCGATATTGAAGCGGAACATCCCGTCCAGATCGCGCGCCTTAAGGCGCTCCAGCATGCCGGCCAGGCCGTCGTGATAGCTGGCGTACTGCGCCTCCAGCCGATCGCGCAGCGCCACCTCCAGCCCCGGCGTAGCGGGCAAATCGTAGTAGATTTTAAAATTGCGATCGGCCAGCGCCAGCTGCTGTTCGGTCTGTTTAACCAGCTCGTCCAGCGGGCCGCCGTTGATCTGCGCCGCGGTGCTGCTCTGCAGGCGCAGCATGGCGCGGTTGAGGGTAATGCGCGTCTGGTTAAGCGCGATCCAGGCGTCAGTCATCGCCGTGACGTTATTCGTAGAGACCTGCGCCAGCGCGAACGCCTCTTTGTCTTTCTGCAGTGCCGACCAGAACAGCCCGCCCGACGTCAGCTGCAGCAGGCTAAAAATAGCCAGCACGGCGATCAGGCTGGTCACCACTTTAATGCGTTTCAACATATATTTTTCCCGGGGATCATTAAAAAAACGTGCAGGCTCTCTATCGGCGCGCCAGCGTCAGATCTGAGCGGGTTTAACGGTTTTTACAGTTATGTAGGTTTTAAAAGCGGGGAGCACGGCTGAAGAGGAAAAATAGCATGCCGGGCGGATACCCGGCATGCAGGTAGCGCTTAGAAGGTTTCCCAGTTGGCGTCGCTGCCGGGCACGGCCAGCGCCTTGCGCGGCGCGGCGGAAGCCAGGCTGAGCGCGGGCGCCGCAATCTGCACGTGTCGGGTGCCGACCGCCGCTGCCGCCGCGCGCGGGATCTTGAACACCGCCACCGACTGGCTGAGACGGCTCGCCTGCGACTCCAGCGAGGCCGCCGCCGCCGCCGACTCCTCCACCAGCGAGGCGTTCTGCTGCGTCACGCGATCCATCTCGGTCACCGCCTGACCCACCTGGTCGATGCCGCGGCTCTGCTCGTCCGACGCCGAGGCGATTTCGCCCATGATGTCGGTGACGCGCGTGACCGCGCTGACGATGTCGCTCATGGTGTCGCCCGCCGTGCCGACCAGCTGCGAGCCGGCGTTGACGCGATTCACCGAGTCCTCAATCAGCGACTTGATCTCTTTCGCCGCCTGGGCGCTGCGCTGCGCCAGGCTGCGCACCTCGCCCGCCACCACGGCGAAGCCGCGGCCCTGCTCGCCGGCACGCGCCGCCTCAACGGCCGCGTTCAGCGCCAGGATATTGGTCTGGAAGGCGATGCCGTCGATGACGCTGGTGATGTCGGCGATCTTCTTCGAGCTGCCGGCGATGTCGCTCATGGTTTTCACCACGCCGTCCACCACGCTGCCGCCTTTCTGCGCGGTCTCTGACGCGCTGAGCGCCAGCTGCGACGCCTGGCGCGCGTTCTCGGCGTTCTGCTTCACGGTGGCGGTGAGCTGCTCCATGCTGGCGGCGGTCTGCTCCAGCGACGCCGCCTGCTCTTCGGTGCGCGCGGAGAGATCGTTGTTGCCGGCCGATATTTCGCTGGCGCCGGTAAAGATGGCGTCGGAGCCGTCGCGCACGTTGCTGACGGTGCGCACCAGCGACTGCTGCATCTCCTGCAGGCTGGCGGCCAGCTGGCTCATTTCGTTGCGCCCTTCCACCTGAATCGGCTGGGTCAGGTCACCCTGAGCGATCTGCTGGATATGGGCGATATTCGCGTTCAGCGGATTAATCAGCACGCGACGCAGGCCGACCCAGCAGAGCGCGATGGTCACTGCCACCAGCGCCATAATCGCGCCCAGGATCCACAGCATGCGCGCATAGGCGCTGGCGTTTTTCGCCACGCCCAGCTCGGCGAGGTGCGCCTGATCGGCGCGCCAGTCGGTATAGAGCTTAAGGAACGCGCTCTGGCTCGGTGCCACCGGCGCCTGAGCCACGCCCGCCATATCGCTGGCGATCAGCGCCTCCTGCAGCTGGCGCAGCGCATCCGCGTAGGCGGCGTAGGCGACGTCCAGCTCTTTATTCAGCGCGACGTTCTGTCCAGTGGTGTCGGGGATCGCCTTATAGAGTTTGAAGTTATCCGCGGCCGACTGCTGGAAATGTTTGCTGTCGTCGATCAGGTGATCGATATCCGCGTCTTTGCCGCTGAGTTTGCTGGTGGCGATACGCAGCTGGACGCGCGTCAGCACCACGCGACTCTGGTTCAGGCTGGCGTAGGCGTCGTTGAGCGCCGCCTGATTGCGGCTGGCAAGCTGCGACACGTTAAAGCTGTTTTTATCGTCGCTGAGCGCAGAGAAAAAGACTGCTCCTGAGAAGGCCTGAAACAGGCCAAACATCAGTAAAACCAGCAGCAAGCTGGTGACTACACGTATTTTGGTAAGCATAAGGAGCCCTGGGAAAGTAGAAGATAAAGCAGAACAATTATCGGCCAGCGGCGGGAGATATTTAGGGCAAGGCGGGAAAAAGAAGAAATCTATTATCTTGATTTTAATAGGAAATAGTCACGAGCCGGTGTTATACCGGCCCGTGAAAAAAAGCGGCTTACGCGCTGCGCAGCGTATCCATCAGCGCCATCTCTTCGCTGCTCAGCAGCTTCTCGATGTCCACCAGAATCAGCATACGCTCGCCGAGCGCGCCGAGGCCGGTGAGATACTCGGTCGACATGGTGACGGCGAATTCCGGCGCCGGGCGGATCTGATCCTGCGTCAGCGACAGCACGTCAGAGACGCCGTCCACCACGATGCCGACCACGCGATGCTCCAGATTCAGCACGATCACCACGGTGTTGTCGTTGTACTCGACGTCGGGCTGGGAAAACTTCACGCGCAGGTCGATAATCGGCACGATCACGCCGCGCAGGTTAGTGACGCCCTTGATGAACTCCGGCGTGTTGGCGATGCGCGTCACCTGGTCGTAGCCGCGGATCTCCTGCACCTTGAGAATATCGATACCGTACTCTTCATCTCCCAGCGTAAATACCAGGAACTCCTGGCCGACGGTCTCGCCGGCGATTTTGGTCACGGTTGCCATTCCAGTCATGTTTCTACCCTTTTGTTATCAGTCAGGCGGCCGCGCCGGCCACACGTTTTTCACGATTCAGCGATTGCAGCGCTGATACGTCGACGATCAGCGCCACGCTGCCGTCGCCCAGGATGGTGGCGGCGGAGATGCCAGGCACTTTGCGATAGTTGCTCTCGAGGTTTTTCACCACCACCTGGTGCTGGCCAATCAGCTGATCCACCAGCAGCGCGTAGCGCTTGCCCGCGCTCTGCAGGATCACCACGATGCCCTGCGTCGCCTCGGTTTTCGCGCCCTGCACGTCGAACACGTTCCACAGCTCGACCAGCGGCAGGTATTCGCCGCGCACTTCCAGCACGCACTCGCCGCCCGCCAGCGGCTTCAGCTCTTCGCTGCGCGGCTGCAGGGACTCCATCACCGCGTTGAGCGGCAGAATAAAGACTTCATCCGCCACGCGCACCGACATGCCGTCGAGGATCGCCAGCGTCAGCGGCAGCAGAATGCGGATGGTGGTGCCTTTGCCCTGCTTCGAGGCGATCTCAACATGGCCGCCCATCTCCTGGATGTTTCGCTTCACCACGTCCATGCCGACGCCGCGGCCCGACACGTCGGTGACCTGCTCGGCGGTGGAGAAGCCCGGCGCGAAGATCAGCATGCCGACCTCTTCGTCGCTCATGTTTTCGCTGACCGGCAGGCCAGACGAGAGCGCCTTGGCGAGGATGCGCTCGCGGTTCAGGCCCGCGCCGTCGTCAGAGACCTCAATGCAGATGTTACCGCCCTGATGCTCCGCCGACAGCGTCAGGTTGCCGGTGGCGACTTTGCCCGCCGCGAGGCGTTTTTCCGGCGACTCGATGCCGTGGTCGAGGCTGTTGCGCACCAGGTGCGTCAACGGATCGATAATGCGCTCGATCAGGCTCTTATCGAGTTCAGTCGAGCTGCCGAGCAGCGTCAGCTCGACTTCTTTGCCCAGCTTGCTGGCCAGATCGCGCACCAGACGCGGGAAGCGGCTAAAGACATACTCCATCGGCATCATGCGGATCGACATCACCGATTCCTGCAGATCGCGCGCGTTGCGCTCCAGCTGGCCCATGCTGTTCAGCAGGTCGCCGTGCGCCACCGGGTCGAGTTCGCCCGAGCGCTGCGCCAGCATCGACTGGGTGATCACCAGTTCGCCGACCAGGTTGATCAGCTGATCGACCTTCTCTACCGCCACGCGGATACTGCTCGACTCGCTGGTTTTGGCCGGCGCGGCGGCGCGTTTGGCTTCGCGCTTCGCCACCGGCAGTTCGCTGACGCTGGCGCTCTGCACCGGCGCGGCCTCTTCCACCGGCTGCGGCTCGGCGACCGGCGCGGCCTCTGCGGCGGCGGCGGCTTCCGGGAAGCGGATCTGCGCTTCGTCGATGACGAAGCAGAGCACCGCCACGATATCGTCTTTGCCGACGCCGTCGATGTTCGCTTCCAGGCTGTCGCTGCCCTTCACCACCTGGCTCAGGCTGCCGAGATTGCCCAGTTCTTCCAGCAGCAGATCGACTTCTCTCTCTTTGAGGTTGATCAGCTGCACGCGCAGTCCGCTGCTCGCCGGCGCGGCCTGCGCCACGGGTGCGGCGGCCGGCTCGGGAACGGGCAGGCCTTTGGCCTCTAACGCCAGCTGGCGCAGCGCCTCGCAGATATAGTTAAAGCTTTCCGCGTTCGGCTCTTGCGCGGTTTTATAGGCATCGAGCTGTTCCTGCATAATATCTTTGGTTTCCAAAAACAGGTTGATGATGTCGGTGCTGAGCTGCATCTCGCCGCGACGAGCACCATCCAGAATGTTTTCCAGAATATGGGTGGTTTCCTGCAATACCGTAAAGCCGAAGGTTCCGGCGCCGCCCTTGATAGAGTGGGCGGCGCGGAAAATGGCGTTTAGCTGCTCGGAGTCCGGCTCCTGGGGATCGAGACCCAACAGATGCTGCTCCATGTCAGCTAACAGCTCATCGGCCTCATCGAAAAACGTCTGGTAAAAATCGCTGATGTCCATGCTCACGGGATCACCTCGGCTGTGAGGGGGCTGCTGTGTTTACCGGGCTGCTGTTTTGCGGCACAGGCGGCGCGGTAATCTTTTCAATGGCCGCCGGATCGCTCACCTGGACGGCGTCGCTCTCGGCGTTCTCTTTTTCAATTGCCGCTTCGGTGTCGTGGTTCAACACCAGCAGGCTAATGCGGCGGTTGACGGCATCGTTGCCGCCGCGGTTCTTCAGTTTCATGGTGTCGGCCATGCCGACGACGCGCAGCACTTTGCCGCCGTCGAGACCGCCCATCACCAGTTCCCGCCGCGAGGCGTTGGCGCGATCGGCTGAAAGCTCCCAGTTGCTGTAGCCGCGATCGCCGCTGGCGTACTGAAAGTCGTCGGTATGCCCCGCCAGGCTGATGCGGTTGGGGATATCGTTCAGCAGCGGCGCGATGCCGCGCAGGATGTCGCGCATATAGGGCTCTACCTCCGCGCTGCCGGTTTTAAACATCGGCCGGTTCTGGCTGTCGACAATCTGAATGCGCAACCCCTCTTCCACCATGTTGATGATCAGGTGCGGACGCAGCGCCTTCAGCCGCGGATCCGCCTCGATCAGCTGATCGAGCTTTTCCCGCAGGCGATTCAGGCGGATGTCATCCAGCTTGCGCTTCTGCTCATCCATATTGACGACTTTTTTCACTTCGCCCTGAATGCGTGTCGCGTCGTCGCCGCCGCCGGGGATCGGGCTGTCGCTGTCGCTGCTGCGCTTGCCGCCGGTCAGGGCGACCTTCAGCGGCGTTTTAAAATATTCGGCGATCTGCACCAGCTCCTGCGGGCTGGAGATGGAGATTAGCCACATCACCATAAAGAAGGCCATCATCGCCGTCATAAAGTCGGCATAGGCGATCTTCCAGGAGCCGTGGCCCCCTTCGTGGCCTTTATGCTTGCGCTTTTTGACGACGATAATGGGACGGTTGCTGTTCTTCATGCATTTTCGTCCGAAGTCTGTTTCGCCGGGTTCTTGGCGTTACGTACGTGCTCCTCCAGTTCGCTAAATGACGGGCGCTCGGCGGAATAGAGCGTCTTACGGCCAAACTCCACCGCGATCTGCGGCGCGTAGCCGTTCAGGCTGGAGAGCAGCGTGACCTTGATGCACTGCATCATCTTGGTGGTTTCAGAGCACTTCTGGCGCAGCACCGACGCCAGCGGCGAAATAAAGCCGTAGGCCAGCAGGATGCCGAGGAAGGTTCCCACCATCGCGTGCGCCACCAGCGCGCCCAGCTCGGCGGCCGGACGATCGGCGGAGGCCAGCGCGTGCACCACGCCCATTACCGCCGCTACGATGCCGAACGCCGGCAGGCCGTCGCCGACGGCGGATAAACTTTGCGCTGGCACTTCGCATTCGTGCTCGTAGGTTTCGATCTCTTCATCCATCAGCGCTTCAATCTCAAAGGCGTTCATATTGCCGCTGACCATCAGGCGCAAATAATCGGTAATAAAATCCACCAGCTGTTTATCGGCGAGAATACGCGGATAGTTAGCGAAAATTTCGCTCTGAGCGGGATCTTCAATATCGCGCTCCAGCGACAGCATGCCCTGCTGGCGCGATTTGGCCATCAGACGATAGAGCAGCGCCATCAAATCCATATAGAGGGCTTTGTTGTATTTTGAGCCGCGCATCAGTTTCGGCAGCGCTTTTAAGGTTTTTTTAATCGATTTGCCGTTGTTACCGACGAAAAAAGCGCCAATGGCGGCGCCGCCGATAATTAACAGTTCGGATGGCTGGTAAAGCGCGCCAAGATGGCCGCCCACCATTGCATATCCGCCCAACACGGATGCAACAACAATGATATAACCCAATAAGATCAGCACAAAAACATCCTTACGTCCGTAACGTGTTGGTGGAAGTTAAGCCAGAGGGCCGCAGGCGCTATTCAAATCGTGGGCAAAAAAAAAGCAGCGGGGAGAACCCCGCTGCTGGATGACTTTCCACGATGCGAACAAACTTAAACGGCGTGTTTAACCTGTTCATCCAGCAGTTGTGGAAAGGTATCGGCAGAATCTGCAGAAAGTTTACGTCTTTTTACCGCGCGTGACGGCGGCTGGCACAGGCTGCAGACGAAGCTGCCGACCGGCTGATGCGCATGATTGATGAAACTGCCGTTGCAGCTTTTGCAGTCGGCGAGTTCCAGCATATTACTTTCAACGAATCGCACCAGGGTCCAGGCGCGCGTTAGCGCCAACAGCGGGCCCTCGTCCGATTGCGGACACTGTTCGAGATAGAGGCGGTACGCTTTAATAACCGCATCGACGCCGGTCGCCATGCCGGTTTTCAGCATAAACTGCCAGGCGTTGCAGAACATGGAAGCGTGAATATTCTGCTCCCACGTCATAAACCAGTCGGTGGAAAACGGCAGCATGCCTTTTGGCGGCGGACTGCCGCGCAGCTCTTTGTAGAGCTTAATCAGACGACCGCGGCTAAGCTGGGTTTCGCTCTCCAGCATTTGCAGACGTGCGCCCAGCGTAATTAATTCCATGGCGAGCTGAATATCGCGCGCTTCCTGGACAATACTTTTTTCGGACATTTACATCGCCCTCTTTTTCGCCGGCGTCTCTTCTTTTGAGACATTACGCAGTAAACGGCTGGATAATAAAATTCCGGTGTGGATTTGTTGTAAATCATCCACGCGAGATTCCTGCGTCAGGCGATTAATAATGGCGTGGTCATTAAAGCGAAACTGGCAAACCAACTGATTGGTTTCCGCTAACTTTACCATTTCCGGCAAGGTTAATTGCGACAATGCGTCAGCCATCTCTTCATCAATTCCGAGGCGAAACATTGCAGAAGCTTTTTCCTGGTTAATTAATCGCTGCGCAAGCAGTAAATAAGACAGATTGATATCATAAATATGTTTTAGTAAATCAGTTGTACCCATTTTTTCCATCCTGACAGACGCGACGTATTAGCATCGCAGAAAAACCCTCTGCGTTTCGGGTTGCTGGTTGGTAAATCTAAAGATGGCAAAAATTTACAGCCAAAAACCAAACGTACTCTGAAGTCTGCCACATGTTCTGGTGAACATATTTACAGTGCCAGTCAAAACCCCAGGGCCATTCTTTTTTAAATTATTGCGCTCTTCCGTGACGTCTCTTTACATTTTTTTAAGACTATTCCTAAAACAACGCAAATCTATCCCGTCTGATTTCCACATACAACGACAGAGATGTGAAATTTTAGATAAAGTGTGATCTGCGTCACACTTTTAAGGCAAATTTTTTCCTGAACCCTTCAGCATCGCTGTTATTTTGTCTGTTTTTTAACCAACTTTACCGGATTTCACTTATATTTCGTCCTTGATAGGGGCTTATTCCTGTTACAGATATGATGTGTCAGGCCGCCTGACGACAACTCGATCTATTATCTTTAACATTGCGTTTAACACCCTATAAGCCGCCATTTACATCGTCATTGCCAGCATATTATGCTGAATGAGGCGCATGAGATCCGCTTTGAAATTAATCACTTAGGGCAACGGTTTCCTGGAGTGAGTAAGGGAAGCGTAAAGAGAGGCCGTGAGAGATCGACGCGTTTTAGCAACGAAGCGTTAACGCTTTACAGTGGACGTAAGGCTGTGGACAACAGATGTAACAGATAGTTACATTAGAATTGTGAATGAATAGCGGGTTTGACACTTTTGTACCTGACAACTATCGGCATCAGGCGGGCAAACTTTAGGGCGAAACGTGAAAAAAGCGGCTTTTTTTTCTGAGATGCGAAGAGGTGCGGTCAGTGAACCGCTAGCGGCTGCGTAGAAGGCTGAGCAAGAGGTTAGCGCGGCTGTAGAACGTGCGGGGGAAGAAAAGCAGATGGCGGCCCGCTCGCGCGGGCCGCCGACACTATCAGGCGAGTTTCGGGAAGGTCGCCACTTTGTTTACCGTGCCGTGATCGGCGCTGCGCGGCGGAATCGCCCACAGATCCTTCAGGAAGCTCTCACGCCAGTGGGTGATATCCTGCTTGCGCAGCACCGCCATCATATCGTTGTAGCGCGATATGCGTTCGGTGCGCGGCATGGTCAGCGCCTTGTTGAGCGCGGCGGCAACTTCATCGCGATCGTAAGGGTTAACGATCAGCGCCGAGGTCAGCTCGTTAGCCGCACCGGCGAAGCGCGACAGCACCAGCACGCCCGGATCGTCCGGGTCCTGCGCGGCGACATACTCTTTCGCCACCAGATTCATGCCGTCGCGCAGTGGCGTGACCAGACCCACGTCGGTCAGACGGAAGATCTTCATCAGCAGACGACGGTCGAAGTGCTGGTTAAGGTAGTAGAGCGGCGTCCAGCCCAGGGTGCCGTACTTACCGTTAATGCGGCCCGCCTCCGTCTCCAGCTGGTGACGGATATCCTGATAGGCCTGCACGTCGCCGCGCGAGGTCGGCGCGATCTGCGAATAGCGAATTTTGCCGCGATGCTCCGGGAAGTTCTCCAGCAGCGCTTCATAGGCGAGGAAACGCTCCGGCAGCCCTTTCGAATAGTCGAGGCGTTCGCAGGCGATGATGTTCTTCGCATCGCCCAGTTCGCGCTTCATCGCCGCCATTTTCGGCGGCAGCGGGCCTTCAGCCATCTCTTTGATGCTGTCCGGCTCAATGCCGATAGGATAGACCTCGGTCATAAAGGTGTTGCCGAACGCGCGGTGTTTCTTCTCGCCTTTGTTCTGCAGCTGCGTCAGCTGGCTCAGACTGTCGAGGAAGGCGACGCGATCCGACTCGGTCTGGAAGCCCAGCAGATCGTATTCGCACAGCATCTCCAGCAGCTCTTTGTGCGGCGGCAGCGCGTTGAAGATCTCCGGCGTCGGGAACGGGATATGCAGGAAGAAGCCGATTCGGTTGTTAATGCCCTGCTTGCGCAGCGCGGCCGCGAAAGGCAGCAGGTGGTAATCGTGGATCCACAGCGTGTCATCCGGCTTGATCAGCGGCTTCAGGCGCTCCGCCAGCATCTCGTTGACGCGGCAGTAGCCATCCCAGGCTTCGCGCTGGAACTGCACCAGATCGAGGCGGTAGTGAAAGGCGGGCCAGACAACGGTATTGGAAAACTGGCAGTAGTACAGATCGTAATCGTTCTGACTCAGCGGCAGCGCGGCGTAGGAGATGCCGTCATGCTCTGCCTGCACCAGTTCGTCTTCCTCTTCTCCGGAAAATTCGCTGATTTCCCCGTTCCAGCCAAACCATAAACCGCCGGTGCTTTTCAGCGCGTCGAGAATGCCGACGGCGAGGCCGCCTGCGCTGGCTTTTTTCCCATCAGGAATGGCGATTCGGTTAGATACGACCACTAAACGACTCATAACCTTTACTCCTTACCGACGTTGTCTTGTTTTATTTGTAATAGTAATCGCTCCAGCCAGTCATAGACTGCCTCAACGTCTGGCAGGCGATAACGCGCCTGGCTGGAACCTTGTCCAATCTTCACGGAGATGCCCTGCATGGCGTTGACCGCGACAAAGCCTTTCTCATCCGTCAGATCGTCCCCAACGAATACCGGAATGCGACCGGTAAAGGGCGCTTCGCGCATAAAGGCGCGTACGGCTTCGCCTTTATCAATTCCCTGCGGTTTGATCTCCACCACGCATTTTCCCGGCTGCAGCGCCAGCGCCGGAAAGCGTTTCACCACCTGTTCCGCCAGGTCGAGCACATCCTGTTCATGCTGCATCGCCTGACGGTAATGCAGGGCGAAGGCCATACCTTTGGCCTCCAGCAAAGTGCCTGGCCAGCGATCCATCGCCTGCTGCAGCTGCAGCTGTAGCGCCTCGGCAACCTCTGGCTGCAGGCTGGTGCGGTGCATCTCGCCCTGGGCGTCGCGGCGCTCGGCGCCATGCACGCCAGCAGCGGGCGCGACGAGCGGCGCGGCCAGCGCGTCAAGCTGCGCGATCGGCCGGCCGGAAACCAGCGCCAGCGCGCCATGACAAAGCAGGGAGAGTTGTTGCAGCTGCTGACGCACGGTTTCAGGAATGAAAACCGCGTCGGGCTGGGGCTGTATCGCAGCGAGCGTGCCGTCTACATCAAAAAAGAAGGCATAAAGACCGCCGCTCAGCGCAGGAAGCGAGGCATGTTCATTTGCCGCTTGGGTCACGTCTCTTCTCCTGTCGTTAATTCGGGCGCGGACGATTCGCGGCTTGTCAGGTCAGAGGCCTGGCTCGTCGGCGCGCCATTGCAGGATGTTTTAACAGGGGTGAATGTCAGCGGGTTCGGCAACCGGAACGGCCGCGCGTGAACCAGAAAGTGGAACAAAAACTGCGGATACCAGCATGTAAAATCGGATAAAACACCACTACGTTCAGGAACCACCACAGACATATCAACCTGACTGAAAACATCGTCGCGATTAAGTGTAGACGGTGCTGGCGCTTTTGCCAGTCCATGCGCTTTTTTTTGCCTGTTCGCCACAGATTATCTTGTCTTTACCGCTTCGTTTACCTGTTTGTCCTCTCCTGCCGCCGGGCCTGTATACTGGGGCAACACAGTGTGAACAAGGAGCGCAGGATGTTTCAGGTATCTGATACGCCAGACGGCGAAGTGATCGACGTGATTTCCATTCAGTCGCAGGTGGTTTACGGCAGCGTGGGCAACAGCATCGCCGTGCCCGCGCTGCGCCGTCACGGCTTGCAGGTGGTCGCAGTGCCCACCGTGCTGCTGAGCAATACGCCCCACTACGCCAGCTGCTACGGCGGCGAGATCCCGCAAGAGTGGTTCGAGGGCTACCTTAGCGCGCTGGCGGAGCGTCAGCTTGACGTCACCGCGCGCGCCGCGGTGCTCGGCTATCTGAAGTCCACCAATAAAGCGACCGCGCTGGCGCGCTGGCTGCGGCAGATGCGCGAGAAAAATCCGCAGATGCCGGTGATTATCGATCCGGTGCTGGGCGATGACGACAGCGGCTTCTACGTCGATCCCGAACTGGCGCGCCACTACCGCGAACAGCTTGCGCCGCTGGCGACCGGGCTGACCCCGAACCGCTTTGAGCTGGGCTGCCTGTGCGACGCGCGTCTGGAGAGCGACGCTGAGATCCTCGACGCCGCGCGCTCGCTGCTCGGCGCGCAGACTGAATGGGTAGTGGTCACCAGCGCCACTCGCGACGATGCAAAACAGAGCATGCAGGTGTTTTGCGTCACGGCGCAGGAGAGTTTCATCACCGAACATCCGCGCTACGATAATCCACCGAAAGGCACCGGCGATCTCTTTACCGCCGAGCTGACCGCCGGGCTGCTGCGCGGCGTGCCGCTCAATAACGCGGTGGAGCAGGCCAGCCTGTTCGCTGAACGGTCGGTGCTGGTCACCCGCACTCTGGGAAGACGCGAGCTGCAGCTGGCAGAGGCTCAGGCAGTGTAAAAACGGCCGGTTTTCCTTTAGGGTAAAGCTACCTCACCCTAACAGGACGCTTAAAATGTATAACAACCCCTGTCAACTCGTCGGCGTGCTGTGCGACGACCTCAGTCATCCGCATACGGCGGCGCTGCTGCAGGAACTCCATCGCCAGCTTAACGCGCGCGGCGGCAACGCGCTGCTGGTGGACGCGACAACGGACAGCGCGCGCCAGCTGGTGCCTCTGCTGAGCGCTGCTATTCAGCTTTCCGGCCCGATCGCCCCCGCTTTTCGCGCTGCCGCCGGGCGCATGCCGCTGCTGGCGCTGGATGAACTGCCTTTTGACGACTTTGCCGCCGGCGCGGCGCTGGGCGAGCTGCTGCTGGCGCAGGGCCATCAGCGCGTCGGCTATCTGCAGCAGGCCAACGGCGCGGCTGCGGCGCGCCTTGACGGCCTGAGCAGCGCGCTGGCCGCGGCGGGCAAGACGCTTCATCCCCCGCTTATCGCCGGCCGGGACCGCGAAAGCGGCTATCAGACGGTGATGGCCTACCTGAAGCGCGCCCGCGCCGCGGAGCGCATTCAGGCGCTGCTGTGCGACAGCGATCTGCTGGCCTTCGGCGCGCTACAGGCAGTGCGTGATTTTGGCCAGGGGGCACACCTCGCCGTGGCAGCGGTGGGCGACAGCGAAGAGGCCGCCGCCTCGACCTGGCATCTGACCTGCTGGGCGCAGCCGCAGGCGCTGCGGGTAGCGGAGGCGCTGAACCGGTTGCTGCTTAATCGGGCAGAGGAAGATGGCGCATGGCGGCGCGGCGAACTGCGGCTGCGCCACTCCCATCACGGCAAGGCGCTGTTGGGCGAAATGGGCCAGTGCGGCTGCGCTATCCGTCACTAATAAAAAAGCCCGCCAGAAGGCGGGCTTGTCAGTTAAGCATGGGGTGAAAACGCAGTCTGGAGCCGCTCCGGGGCGGCACCAGCCTGCTGGCCAGCTTCCGTGCGAGCTGCTGCAAAGGGCACTCTGTCTGAAGCCACTGCGCCTCCTCTGCTGTAGAGGGCTATTCGCAGCGCTGAGGCGGAAACGTTGTGC
>NZ_MWUE01000049.1 GCF_002077695.1 Pantoea latae | reverse complement strand
GGCAGTTCCCTACTCTCGCATGGGGAGACCCCACACTACCATCGGCGCTACGGCGTTTCACTTCTGAGTTCGGCATGGGGTCAGGTGGGACCGCCGCGCTAGTGCCGCCAGGCAAATTCTTTTTTTTGCCGAACTCTCATGTAACTGGTGCTGATACCCAGAGTCGAACTGGGGACCTCACCCTTACCAAGGGTGCGCTCTACCAACTGAGCCATATCAGCACACTGTATTTGGATGCCTGGCAGTTCCCTACTCTCGCATGGGGAGACCCCACACTACCATCGGCGCTACGGCGTTTCACTTCTGAGTTCGGCATGGGGTCAGGTGGGACCGCCGCGCTAGTGCCGCC
>NZ_MWUE01000048.1 GCF_002077695.1 Pantoea latae | reverse complement strand
TTCTATCAGACAATCTGTGTGAGCACTTCGAAAGGCAGTATCTTCAGGTAAGGAGGTGATCCAACCGCAGGTTCCCCTACGGTTACCTTGTTACGACTTCACCCCAGTCATGAATCACAACGTGGTAAGCGCCCTCCCGAAGGTTAAGCTACCTACTTCTTTTGCAACCCACTCCCATGGTGTGACGGGCGGTGTGTACAAGGCCCGGGAACGTATTCACCGTGGCATTCTGATCCACGATTACTAGCGATTCCG
>NZ_MWUE01000005.1 GCF_002077695.1 Pantoea latae | reverse complement strand
GCCGCCGTAGGTTTTAGCCAGAACGGTGGTGATTGCTGCAGTCAGGGTGGTTTTACCGTGGTCAACGTGACCGATGGTGCCCACGTTTACGTGCAGTTTGTTACGTTGAAATTGCTCTTTCGCCATGGCGATAATCCTTACGTTATGCCTTCATCATTGATGAAGGCATCTGTTCACAATTTTTAAACCGTAGCCTTATTTGCTACGAGCTTCAATAACGGCCTGAGCGACGTTGTTCGGCGCATCATCGTACTTCAGGAACTCCATGGAGTAAGAAGCACGGCCTTTAGTCAGAGAACGCAACTGCGTCGCGTATCCGAACATTTCAGACAGCGGAACTTCAGCGTGAATCTGAACGCCGGTAGCGTTAGATTCCTGCCCTTTCAGCATACCACGACGACGGCTAAGGTCACCGATGACGTCACCGGTGTTCTCTTCCGGCGTCTCTACTTCAACCTTCATGATCGGCTCAAGCAGAACCGGCTGTGCTTTCTTAAAGCCATCTTTAAAGGCGATAGAAGCGGCCAGTTTAAACGCCAGCTCAGAGGAGTCGACATCATGGTAAGAACCGAAGTGCAGACGCACGCCCAGATCAACAACCGGGTAACCTGCCAGCGGGCCAGATTTCAGCTGTTCCTGGATGCCTTTATCAACCGCAGGGATGTATTCGCCAGGAATCACACCGCCTTTGATGTCGTTGACAAATTCGTAGCCTTTCGGGTTTGAACCCGGCTCCAGCGGGTACATGTCGATAACAACATGACCGTACTGACCGCGACCACCAGACTGCTTAGCGTGTTTACCTTCGATGTCGGTAACTTTAGAGCGAATCGCTTCGCGGTAAGCTACCTGCGGTTTGCCCACGTTCGCTTCAACGTTGAATTCGCGCTTCATGCGGTCAACGATGATGTCGAGGTGCAGCTCACCCATACCAGCGATGATGGTCTGGTTAGACTCTTCGTCAGTCCATACGCGGAATGACGGGTCTTCTTTAGCCAGACGACCCAGAGCCAGACCCATTTTTTCCTGGTCAGCTTTGGTTTTCGGCTCAACGGCGATAGAGATTACCGGCTCCGGGAACTCCATGCGCTCCAGGATGATCGGGTTGCTCGGATCGCACAGGGTGTCACCGGTGATCACGTCTTTCAGACCGATCGCAGCGGCGATGTCGCCTGCGCGAACTTCGCTGATCTCTTCACGTTTGTTGGCGTGCATCTGTACGATACGGCCGAAACGCTCACGCGCAGATTTCACTGAGTTCAGTACGGTGTCGCCTGAGTTCACCACGCCAGAGTAGACGCGGAAGAAGGTCAGGTTGCCCACGAACGGGTCGTTGGCGATTTTGAACGCCAGCGCAGAGAACGGCTCGCTGTCGTCAGCGTGACGCTCAGCAGGCGTGTCTTTACCGTCGTCCAGCATACCATTGATAGCAGGAACGTCAGTCGGTGCCGGCAGGTATTCCACCACGGCATCCAGCATCGCCTGAACACCTTTGTTCTTGAACGCAGAACCACAGGTAACCAGGATAATTTCGTTGCGCAGTACGCGCTGACGCAGAGCAGTTTTGATCTCTTCTTCGCTCAGCTCGTCGCCGCTGAAGAATTTCTCCATCAGCTCTTCAGAAGCTTCTGCTGCCGCTTCGATCAGCTTGCCGCGCCACTCTTCAGCCAGTTCCTGCATGTCAGCCGGGATATCTTCGTAAACGAAGGTTACGCCCTGGTCAGCATCATTCCAGTTGATGGCTTTCATTTTGATCAGGTCAACAATGCCGGTGAAGTTCTCTTCAGCGCCAATAGCCAGCTGCAGCGGAACCGGAGTCGCGCCCAGACGGGATTCGATCTGACCAACTACTTTCAGGAAGTTCGCGCCCATACGGTCCATTTTGTTAACGAACGCGATACGCGGAACTTTATATTTGTTCGCCTGACGCCATACGGTCTCAGACTGCGGCTGCACGCCACCTACAGCACAGTAAACCATTACTGCGCCATCGAGCACACGCATTGAACGTTCTACTTCGATGGTGAAGTCAACGTGTCCAGGGGTGTCGATGATGTTGATACGGTGCGGCTCAAACTGCTTAGCCATACCGGACCAGAATGCGGTGGTCGCTGCAGACGTGATGGTGATACCACGCTCCTGCTCCTGCGCCATCCAGTCCATGGTCGCGGCGCCATCATGCACTTCACCGATTTTATGGTTAACACCGGTGTAGAACAGGATGCGCTCGGTAGTCGTGGTTTTACCGGCGTCGATGTGTGCGCTGATACCGATGTTACGGTAGCGCGCAATGGGTGTTGTACGAGCCATTTGATTCCTCTGATTCTCGGGCGTTCAAAATTAGTCGAACCCAGCGGGTTTGCATTTTGCACGCCCGCTGGTTTAACAACAACTACGTGGCGATTACCAGCGGTAGTGAGCGAACGCCTTGTTGGCTTCAGCCATACGGTGAACGTCTTCACGTTTCTTAACTGCAGTACCTTTGTTTTCTGCAGCGTCAGAAAGTTCGTTCGCCAGGCGGAGAGCCATAGATTTATCACCGCGTTTACGAGCAGCTTCTACGATCCAGCGCATTGCCAGGGCATTACGACGAACCGGACGGACTTCTACTGGTACCTGGTAGGTAGAACCACCAACGCGACGTGACTTAACTTCGACAGTCGGACGCACGTTTTCGAGGGCTACTTCAAAGGCTTCCAGCTCGTTCTTACCAGAACGCTGAGCCAGGGTCTCAAGCGCGGTATAAACGATTGATTCAGCGGTAGATTTTTTACCATCTACCATCAGGATATTTACAAATTTGGCCAGCAGCTCTGATCCAAACTTAGGATCCGGCAGAATTTTACGCTGACCAATGACGCGACGACGTGGCATGGAAATACTCCGTTGTTAATTCAGGATTGTCCAAAACTCTACGAGTTTAGTTTGACATTTAAGTTAAAACGTTTGGCCTTACTTAACGGAGAACCATTAAGCCTTTGGCTTCTTCACGCCGTACTTGGAGCGAGCCTGCTTACGGTCTTTAACACCTGAGCAGTCCAGCGCGCCACGAACGGTGTGGTAACGCACACCTGGCAGGTCTTTAACACGACCGCCACGGATCAGGATCACGGAGTGTTCCTGCAGGTTATGACCTTCACCGCCGATATAGGAGGTAACTTCAAAACCGTTGGTCAGACGAACACGGCAAACTTTACGCAGTGCGGAGTTCGGTTTTTTCGGAGTGGTGGTGTACACACGAGTACAAACGCCACGTTTTTGCGGGCAAGCTTCCAGCGCAGGCACGTTGCTCTTTGCAACTTTGCGTACGCGTGGTTTGCGAACCAGCTGGTTAACTGTTGCCATTAAATAGCTCCTGGATTTGCTTTTGCTTCGTAAACACGTAATAAATCGCCCCGTATAACTACGAGGACGCAGAATTTTAGGGCTGAGCCAATAGGGTGTCAAGAAATAACCAGGCTTTGTACGCTACCAGGTCATTTGCTGCTGATGTTTTTCAGTGAGCGTGACGAAACCAGTATAGTCTACCGGCCTTATTTTGGCTGAAATTTGACCAGCAAGGCCGCGCGCGGTCACGTCCTCCGTCAGCACCCACAGGGTTGCCGGCGAAGCGAGCAGACGATTCAGGGCGCGGCTGCCCTCTAGCGCGCCCAGCACGCCGTCCTGCAGCAGCAGCAGATCGTCTTGCGCCGTCAGCAGCAGCAGCAGCGTGTCGAGGTCGCTGTAATAGGGTGAATGCATCAGGGTATGCAGCATAGCGCGCTCTTAAAAGGTGATAATACTATCGTAGGTCGCCAGCTGCTGCTGCAGCGCCGCGGCGTCCAGAATGCCGACATCCATAATGCGGGCGCCCTCTTCCGCCAGGCCGCGCTCGCGCAGCGCCTCGCGGCTAATGTAGCAGTGCTCGATATCGTACAGCGCCAGCACGCCGAAGGTGGCAGCGTGGTGGCGGGACAGAATGATCTCTGGCTGCTGGCCGGGCATCAGCTGCAGGACGCCGTCGCCGATAAAGAACAGGCCGATCGACTCACTCAGCGCGCCGGTCGCCAGCGCGGCGTCGAGCCCTTCCCGTCCGGCGCTGCTGCCGTGCGGCGCGCGGGTAAACACAAAGGCGACGCGATTCATTAAAACTGCACCAGTCGATCGCAGCTGAGCGCGGCTTCCGCCAGCGCGCCCAGACCGCTGAGTTCAAACCCCGGCTGCAGGTTGCTGCCTGCCAGCTGCAGCCGCTCCGCCTCCTGCGCGTCGGTAACGCCGCGGCGCAGCGCGGCCGCCACGCAAATATTGAGCGCCACGCCCTGCTCCTGCTGCAGCCGCAGCCAGGCGCGCACGATATCCGCCTCATCGCTCGCCGGCGCGGTCAGCTGATTGGCGTTCAGCACGCCCTCGCGATAAAAGAACACGCTCTGTAACTGATGCCCCGCCGCCAGCAGCGCGCGGGCGAACAGCAAGGCGCTGCTCGCCTGCTGCGTGCCATAGGCCGGCCCGGTCACCAGCAGGGTGTAGCGCATCAGCGCTCCTGCCCCTGAAAGTCGCCGTTCTTGAACTGACGGATATAGAGATAGACGGTGTGCTTAGAGATATTGAGGCGATCCGCAACCTGATTAATGGCGTCTTTAATGTCGAAGATGCCCTTCTCATAAAGATTGAGCACGATCTGCCGGTTCTTGGCGTTATTGGAGACGTTGCGATCGGCGCTCACCTCTTCAATGGTGAACTCCAGCGTCTGGGTCACCAGATCCTCCACCGAGCTGGCGAAGTTGACGTTGGAATCGACCTGATGCATTTCCGGCGGCATAAAGGTCGACATAATCTGCGAGAACGGCACATCGAGATTCATATTGATGCACAACAGCCCGATAACGCGCTGCTGGCGATTGCGTATTGCAATGGTGACCGACTTCATCAGCACGCCGCTTTTGGCGCGGGTGAAGTAGGCGCGCGAGACGTTGCTGTCCGCGCCGTGCATATCGTGCAGCATACGCAGCGCCAGATCGGTAATCGGCGAGCCGACTTTACGCCCGGTGTGTTCGCCGTTGGCGATGCGCACCGCCGAACATTTCAGATCTTCCAGCGAGTGCAGCACGATTTCGCAGTGCGAACCGATCAGCATCGCCAGGCCGTCGACCACCGCCTCATAAGATTTGAGAATATCGTAGTCCGTCTGCTCAAACGGACGCTGCTCCAGTAAATCGAAGTCGCTCAGTTCGCCGGGATTGAATGGATTTGACATCGAAGACATTACCCTAAATGGCTGGAGCCTGTCTCAGCGCAGCGGGCAGACTCTTTTATTGGGAAAGTTGTGCAGGCGATAGTCTGGCAAATGTCGCACGCTTATGCCAGGGCTTTGTCATGGTGTGGAAATGAAACCGCCGCCCGAAGGCGGCGGTAGACAGATTATTGAGATTTCTTCGCGTCGGCGGCAGGCGCCTGCGCTTTCTCATCTGCTTTAGGCGCCGGTTTGATGTCGAGCAGTTCAACATCGAACACCAGCGTGGAGTTGGCCGGAATACCCGGCACGCCGTTTTTGCCGTAGGCGAGCTGCGGTGGGATCACCAGCTTGATTTTGCCGCCTTTCTTCACGTGCTTCAGGCCTTCGGTCCAGCCCGGGATCACGCCGTCAAGACGGAAAGAGAGCGGTTCGCCGCGCGTATAGGAGTTGTCGAACTCGGTGCCGTCGATCAGCGTGCCTTTATAGTTCACGACTACGGTGTCGCTGTCTTTCGGCGCGTCGCCGCTGCCCTCTTTCTCTACTTTATACAGCAGGCCAGATTCAGTTTTCTTCACGCCGCTCTCTTTGGCGAATTTGTCGGCGAAAGCGCTGCCTTTATCGGCGTTCTCTTTCGCGTCTTTCTCCATCTTCGCCTGCGCGGCGCCCTTCACGCGGCCTTCAAAGGCCTGCAGGGTCTGCTCGATCTCCTGGTCGGAGAGCTTGCTCTTACCGCCGAACGCATCCTGAACGCCCGCAATCAGCTGATCTTTGTCCAGCTTGATGCCCAGCTTCTCCTGTTCCTTCAGAGAGTTATCCATGTAGCGACCCAGCGAGGCGCCCAGCGCGTAGGCTGACTGCTGATCTTCATTTTTGAAGGCCGCATTTTTCGGTGCCTGCGGTGCCGCATCGGTCGCAGCAGGGGCTGCGGTCGCTTCGGCTGCCATCGCCAGCGGCGCGTTGAGCGCGATGGCCATGGTGGTGGCTAACATGGTGACTTTAAACAGTGATTTCATCCTTTCTCCAAAACCGAAGCTTGTTACCTCGGGAATTATTGCGGACTAAAGCTCCACACTATAGCGGTACGCGGCAGCGTCGAACACTCCCGCAGCGTAATTACCCGGCTCTCCTCCGACCTTTTTTGCATCAGGAAGTTTCATCAGAGATGATGCTGCCACCGGCGCTATTCAACCCCGCGCAGGCGAGGCGGCGAAGAAATCAGGTGATTCTGACCGGGGAAACCGTAGAATCAGCGCCTGATGTGAGATTCGCAGCGTCATACTATAAGGAGAGGTCATGCAACAATCAGAGTGGGAACAACGACTTGAAGCGCTGGAGAGCAAGCTGGCCTTTCAGGAGCTGACCATCGACCAGCTGAATCAGACGGTGGTGCAGCACGAGCTGGAGATGGCGAAGATGCGCGAGCAGCTGCGCCTGCTGCTGGATAAGCTGAAGGCGGCCGCGCCGTCGATGGTGGCGTCGCAGTCGGAAGAAACGCCGCCTCCGCATTACTGATATGTTCAGAATGGCTGCGCAACGCCGATGCTGCGTTGCTGCGTCAGCGTGAGATGCTCACATACCGCGGTATGCTCCGCTCTCCCGCTTCCTGGCGCCTTGCCTCGCCGCTTGCTCGCGCATTCTTCGCTCGCAAAAAGAGCAAAAGAAAAGGCCACCGTCTGGTGGCCTTGTCATCTGTCTCACACAGCTTAGTGGTTGCAGCCGCAACCGCCGTGGCTGCCGCAGCCGCCGTTGCCGTGATCGTGACCGTGGTCATGATCGTGGTCATGGTCGTGACCGTGCTCGCCGTGAACGTGGCCGTGCGCCAGCTCTTCCGGGGTCGCTTCGCGGATGGCGACAACTTCCACGTTGAAGTTCAGGTTCTGACCCGCCAGCATATGGTTGCCGTCAACCACCACGTGGTCATCTTCCACTTCGGTGATTTCGACCGGCACCGGGCCCTGATCGGTTTCCGCCAGGAAGCGCATGCCAACCTGCAGCTCGTCAACGCCCATAAACACATCTTTAGGCACGCGCTGCACCAGGTTGTCGTCGTACTGGCCGTATGCGTCGTTTGCCGGGATATGCACCTCAAACTTGTCGCCGACATCGTGATTTTCCAGCGCTTTTTCCAGACCAGAAATCAGGGAACCATGACCGTGCAGATAGTCTAACGGCGCACTTACCGGCGACTCGTCAACCAACACACCATCTTCTGTACGTACCTGATAGGCCAGGCTCACCACCAGGTCTTTTGCTACTTTCATGATATCTCCTAACCGTTGAGAACTGAGATCCCGTCTCATTGGTCTATTCTTGCGTGCAATAACACCAACCAGAAAGGTTCGGGGCTGAGGCCGCGCAGTCGCGACGCGTTTTACCTCAGCGTTAGTGGCGCCGATTGTATCGGAATTCAATCCCGCTGTAAGTTTAAGCGTAAAAAAAGCTGCGCCATTTCGCTACTCGGGATGGAAAATACCGATCACTTGCTCCTGGCTGCGAACCTGATCGCGAACCTGTTTATCCGCCTCGCGCATCTGGTGTCCGCATTTCACGCACTCCACGACGTCGACATTGTTTTCACGCCACATCGCCAGCGTGTCTTTTTCCTGGCAGTGCGGGCAAACCGCACCGGCAATAAATCGTTTACGCATGTTGATTAACCTGTGTTGCTGTTACTGATCTTCATCCCAGTCGTCGATCTGCCGCCTTTCATGCTGCATCTCGCGCTGGAAAATGTCTTCCAGCTCGCGCCGCGCCTCGCGCACGCGTGAAATCTGTGCATTGTCGGTGTGGTTCGGCATCAGTTCGCGCAGCATGCGCATATCGAGCCGGCGGAAATGCAGCTGCGCGCGCTGCGCCTGGTGCGGATGCATGCCGACCGAAATCAGCGCCTTACGTCCCAGCTCCAGCGCGCTAGAGAAGGTTTCGCGCGAGAACTGCGTGACGCCCGCCTGCAGCAGCTCGTGCGCCTCGACGCGGCCGCGCGCGCGCGCCACGATCTCCAGCTGCGGGAAGTGCTGCTGACAGAGATGCACGATCGCCATGGTATCTTCCGGCTCGTTGCAGGTGATAACGATCGACTGCGCGTCGGCGGCGCCGGCGGCGCGCAGCAGCTCCAGTTCGGTCGCGTCGCCATAGTAAACCTTGTAGCCATACTTGCGCATCAGGCTCACCGCGCTGATGTCGCGCTCCAGCACCGTGATCCTTTTATTGTTGGCCATCAGCAGACGGCCCACTACCTGTCCCATGCGTCCGAAGCCCACCACAATCACCTGCGGCTGGTCATCTTCGACAAACGGCTTCTCGCTATCCTCATCCACTTCGTTAAAACGCCGCGCCAGCAGCTTGTCGATCGCCTGCATCAGCAGCGGCGTGGTCATCATCGACAGCGTCACCGTCACCAGCAGCAGCGGCAGCTGATCGCCGGCAAACAGATGCGCCGAAGAAGCGGCGGAGAAGAGCACGAAGGCGAACTCCCCGCCCTGGCTTAGCACGCCGGCGAACTGCTGGCGCTCGGAGCTGCGCAGGCCATAAACGCGCGCCAGCACGTAGAGCACCAGCGTTTTCACCGTGACCAGAATCAGTACGCCGAGCAGGATCTCCAGAATATGGGTATAGAGCACACCGAGGTTAAGCGCCATGCCGACGGAGATAAAGAACAGCCCGAGCAGCAGGCCCTTAAACGGATCGATGGCGACTTCCAGCTCGTGGCGGTACTCGCTCTCCGCCAGCAGAATACCGGCGATAAAGGTGCCGAGCGCCATCGACAGTCCGAGGGCGTCCATAAACAGCGCCGAGCCCAGTACCAGCAGCAGCGCGGCGGCGGTAAACACCTCGCGCACGCCGGAAGCGGCGATAAAGCGGAAAATCGGCCGCAGCAGATAGCGGCCGCCCACCAGCATGCCGGCAAACGCCAGCACCTTCATGCCGATCTTCATCCAGTCGATATTGCCGCTGTCGCTGCCCGCCAGCAGTGGCACCAGCGCCAGCGCCGGAATTACCGCCAGGTCCTGGAACAGCAGCACCGAGAAGCCGAGCTGTCCCGCCTCGCTGCGGTTCATGCCTTTGTCGCGCATCAGCTGCAGCGCCATTGCGGTCGAGGACATGGCGAGGCCGATGCCGCCGATCACCGCCGCCTGCCAGCTAAAGTCGCTCAGCCACAGCAGCGCGCCGAGGATGCCGGCGGAAATCAGCACCTGCGCCGCGCCGACGCCGAAAATAGACCGTCGCAGCGCCCAGAGTTTCGACGGATTCAGCTCCAGCCCGATGATAAACATCAGGAACACCACGCCCAGCTCCGAGAAATGCAGGATCTCTTCAACGTCGCTGATAAAGCCCAGCCCCCACGGGCCGATGGCGATGCCCGCCACCAGATAGCCGAGCACGGCGCCGATGCCGAGCCGCGCGGCGATGGGCACGATCAGCACCGCCGCCACCAGGTAGATCACGCCTGCGGTCAGCAGCGTTTGTCCTTCCATCAGAGACCTCCGTTGGGCAGCGGCGCGGCGAGCCATTCGCCATAGGCGCGGGCAAAATGGCTCATCACCTCTTTCGGCTGGCGGCGCGCCCAGTAGAGGATCATCGGCGTCATCCAGTGCATACGGCACATCTGCGCCGTCAGTTCGAACGGGCGCATAATGTCCGATATGGAATAGCGATTCAGGCCGCTCTGCTGATAGGCCGCCTCCGGTTCGCCGGTGGTGATCACGCTGCGCCAGTATTTGCCTTCCAGCGCGTTGCCGTCAACGCCGTTGGCGAAGCCGCGCGACAGCACGCGATCCAGCCACTCTTTCAGCAGCGCCGGGCAGCTGTAGGTATAGAGCGGATGCTGAAAGACGATCACCTGATGCTCGCGCAGCAGCTGCTGTTCATAGTGAATATCGATAAAGAAATCAGGATAGTGCGCGTACAGATCGTGTACGGTGACGTTCTCCTGTTGCTGGGCCGACTGCAGCAGAACCCGATTCGCTATCGACTCCTGCGTTTCCGGATGAGCGTAAAGCAGCAAAACTTTTGCTGGCTGCGACATAGTTATCCTCTTCCAAAGCGTCGTCAGCACGGCGGTTTTCCGCTACCATGCACGACGCGACACCCTCTAATTATGTGGTGGGTAAATTAACATATTCTGACGATACGGCGCTTATGATTGTCTTTTCTTCTCTGCAAATCCGCCGCGGCGTCCGCGTGCTGCTCGATAACGCTTCCGCCACCATTAATCCCGGCCAGAAAGTGGGCCTGGTGGGCAAAAACGGCTGCGGCAAATCGACCCTGCTGTCGCTGTTAAAAGGCGAGATCGGCAGCGACGCCGGCGGCGTGACCTTTCCCGGCAACTGGGCGCTGGCCTGGGTGAACCAGGAGACCCCGGCGCTGAGCAAACCGGCGCTGGAATACGTTATCGACGGCGATCGCGAATACCGCGAGCTTGAGGCGGAACTGGCGGACGCCAACCAGCGCAACGACGGCAACGCCATCGCGCTGCTGCACGGCAAGCTGGACGCGATTCAGGCGTGGAGCATTCACGCCCGCGCCTCAAGCCTGCTGCACGGCCTCGGCTTTAGCCAGGAGCAGCTTAATCGTCCGGTGAGCGACTTCTCCGGCGGCTGGCGCATGCGCCTCAACCTCGCGCAGGCGCTGGTGTGCCGCTCAGATCTGCTGCTGCTCGACGAACCCACCAACCACCTCGATCTCGATGCGGTGATCTGGCTGGAGCGCTGGCTGAAAAGCTACGAAGGCACGCTGATCCTGATCTCCCACGACCGCGACTTCCTCGATCCGGTGGTGGATAAGATTATCCATATCGAGCAGGAAAGCCTCTACGAGTACACCGGCAACTACTCCTCGTTCGAACGGCAGCGCGTCGCCAAACTGGCGCAGCAGCAGGCGCTGTTTGCCAGCCAGCAGGAGAAAGTGGCGCATCTGCAGAGCTATATCGACCGCTTCCGTGCCAAGGCGTCAAAAGCGAAACAGGCGCAGAGCCGCATCAAGATGCTGGAGCGCATGGAGATGATCGCCCCGGCGCACGTCGATAACCCGTTCAGCTTCAGCTTCCGCGCGCCGGAAAGCCTGCCGAATCCGCTGTTGAAGATGGAGAAGGTCACCGCCGGCTACGGCGAGCGCATCATTCTCGACGCCATCAAGCTTAATCTGGTGCCGGGCTCGCGCATCGGCCTGCTCGGCCGCAACGGCGCGGGCAAATCGACGCTGATTAAGCTGCTGGCGGGCGAGCTGACGCCGCTCGACGGCGAGGTTGGGCTGGCGAAAGGCATTAAGCTCGGCTACTTCGCGCAGCATCAGCTGGAGTATCTGCGCAGCGACGAATCGCCGCTGCAGCATCTGGCGCGCATCGCGCCGAAGGTGCTGGAGCAGCAGCTGCGCGACTATCTCGGCGGCTTCGGCTTTCAGGGCGACAAAGTCAGCGAGGTAACAGCGCGCTTCTCCGGCGGCGAAAAGGCGCGGCTGGTGCTGGCGCTGATCGTCTGGCAGCGCCCTAACCTGCTGCTGCTCGACGAACCGACCAACCACCTCGATCTCGACATGCGCCAGGCGCTGACCGAAGCGCTGATCGACTTCGAAGGCGCGCTGGTGGTGGTGTCGCACGACCGCCATCTGCTGCGCGCCACCACCGACGATCTCTATCTGGTGCATGACGGCAAGGTCGATGTCTTCCCGGGCGATCTGGAGGATTATCAGCAGTGGCTGAGCGACCTGCAGAAGCAGCAGGCGCAGGCGGACGCCGCGCCGAAGCAGGACAACGGCAACAGCGCGCAGTCGCGCAAAGATCAGAAGCGCCGCGACGCCGAGCTGCGCGCCCAGACGCAGCCGCTGCGCAAAGAGATTGAGAAGCTGGAGAAGCAGATGGCGAAATGGCAGAGCCAGCTCACCGAAGCGGAAACCCAGCTCGCCGACGGCGACATCTACGACCCGAGCCGCAAAGCGGATCTTACCGTCGCGCTGCAGCGTCAGGCAGAGAGCAAAGCGGCGCTTGAAGAGGTCGAGATGGCGTGGCTGGATGCGCAGGAGCAGCTGGAGGCGATGCTCGCCTCCTGACTTTTCGCTTTTCGCTTTTCGCTTTTCGCTTTTCGCTTTTTGCGGACTTAAAACGATCGTACCGGAGCGAGACAAGGCGCAAGACGCGCCATAAGCGGAGCATACCGACGTATGTGAGCATTATGGCGCGTCGCAGCAACGCCGTCGCAGCCCGGTACGGACGTTTTAAAAGGGCTTATCCCCCAGCACCGTCGCGCGGTGCATTACCCGCCTCGCCGGATAATAATCCGCATTGGCATAGTGCTGCGTCACGCGGTTATCCCAGATCGCCACGTCGTTCGGCTGCCAGCGCCAGCGCACCTGAAACTCCGGCTTAGTGGCGTGCGCATAGAGCAGCTCCAGCACGGCGTGACTCTCTTTCTCGCTCAGTTCGACAATCCGCGTGGTAAATCCTTCGTTAACAAACAGCGCTTTGCGTCCGCTGACCGGATGGGTGCGGATCACCGGATGCTGCACCGGCGGATGCTTCGCCACCGCCGCCTGCCAACGCTGATGCTCCTCTTCGCTTCGACGATATTTATACTCCTGGAACGACTTCTTGAAATCGTGCTCGGCATGCAATCCCTCCAGCAGGGTTTTGATCGGCGCCGACAGGGTCTCATACGCGGCGATGCCGCTCGCCCACAGGGTATCGCCGCCTGACTCAGGCAGCAGCTTCGACGCCAGAATCGCCACCGCCGGCGGCGTGTTGATAAAAGTCACGTCGGTGTGCCAGTTGTCGTTGTCCGGCGGATTATCCTGATGGGTATCCAGCACGATAATCTCCTCGACGCCCTCGGCGTGCGGATAAACCGGGTGGATATGCAGGTCGCCGAAGCGTGCCGCCAGCGCGCGCTGCTGGTGCGGCGTGATTGCCTGGTCGCGCAGGAACAGCACCTGATGGCGCAGCAGCGCGTGATAGAGCTGTTCAAACTGGGCGTCGCTAAGCGGCCGGGTTAAATCGAGATTCGACACCTGCGCGCCAATATAAGGGCCGAGCGCGGTGATGGTCAGCTTTTCGTTCATGATTGTTCTCCATTCCAGGGCGTCAGTCGACGCTGCAGGGCGCGCAGCCCGAGTTCTAAGGTAAAGGCAATCAGCGCGATGACCGCGATGCCCGCCAGCACCACGTCGGTTGCCAGAAATTCGCCGGCGGACTGCACCATAAAGCCGAGCCCGCGCGTCGCGGCGATCAGCTCCGCCGCCACCAGCGTCGACCAGCCGACGCCCAGCCCGATGCGCAGGCCGGTGAGGATCTCCGGCAGCGCGCCGGGCAGGATCACCCAGCGCAGCAGCTGCCAGCGGCTGGCGCCCAGCGACTGCGCGGCGCGAATGCGCACCTGCTGCGTGTTGCGCACGCCCGCCAGGGTGGAAAGCGTCACCGGCGCGAAAATCGCCAGATAGATCAGCAGAATTTTGGAGGTTTCGCCGATGCCGAACCAGATCACCATCAGCGGCAGATAGGCGAGCGGCGGCACGGGACGATAAAGCTCAATCAGCGGATCGAGCAGGCCGCGCACCGCCGGGCTCAGGCCCATGGCGATGCCGACCGGAATGCCGATGGCCGCGGCGGCAAACAGCGCCACCAGCATGCGCGTCAGGCTGGCGGCGAGATGCTGCCACAGCGTCGCGTCCATAAAGCCCTGCGGACTGGCGATCAGCAGCAGCTTGCTCAGCACCTGCTGCGGCGCCGGCAGAAACAGCGGGCTAATCAGGCCCAGCGCCGTCACGCTCCACCAGATCAGCAGCAGCAGCGCCAGGCTCAGCAGGCTGAGGCTAAACGGCCGGGAAAAGGGCCAGCGCAGACGGCGACGCGCCGCCGCGGTTTTGTCATTGATCAGCGCGCTCATACAAAAGCCTCCCGCTGTTCGAATACCCGGCTCAGCACGTATTCACGCTGGGCAATAAACGCGGGATCGGATTTGATAGCGCGGCAGGGTTCGCCGTCGGCAAAGCGCTGGCCGAAGTTAAGCTTCAGGCGCTCCACGATGCGGCCCGGTCCCGGCGAAAGCAGCACCAGCTCGCTGGCGAGAAACACCGCCTCTTCGATATCGTGCGTGATAAGGAAAATTTGTTTGCCGCTGTCGCGCCACAGCGTCAGCAGCAGCGTCTGCATCTGCTCGCGGGTAAAAGCATCCAGCGCGCCGAAGGGTTCGTCGAGCAGCAGCAGCTGCGGATCCGCCGCCAGCGCGCGGGCAATGCCGACGCGCTGACGCTGGCCGCCGGAGAGCTGCCAGATAGGGCGGTTTTCCGCCCCTTCCAGTCCAACCTTTTTAATCAGCCGCTGCGCGATGGCGTTGCGCTCGCTGCGCGCCATCCCGGCGAGCTGCAGACCAAACGCGACATTATCCAGCACGTTGCGCCACGGCAGCAGCCCTTCATGCTGAAACACCACGCCGCGCTCCGCGCCCGGCCCGCTGATGGTTTTACCCTCCAGCGTAATGCTGCCCGACTCCACCGGCAAAAAGCCGGCGATCAGGTTCAGCAGCGTGGTTTTGCCGCAGCCCGACGGGCCGAGCGCCACCAGCAGTTCGCCTTTATCGAGCTGCAGGCTGATATCCTGCAGCGCGGGACGTCCGGCATAACGCGCGTTGAGATGAGCGATGCGCAGCATGGCGTTCTCCTTTATTGTTTCGCCAGCGGCTCGACAAAGCGGCTGGTGACGTAGTCGCTGTAGTCGGCGTTCGCCTGCGGCACTTTGCCCTGCTCTTTCAGGAAGTTCGCCGTGTCGACAATCGCCTTATTCACCGGCTTGCCCAGCTGCTCGACCTGCTGCTGCGCCGTGAGGTAGGTATTGCCCTTCACCAGCCCCGGCACCTGCGCTTCCGGCACGCCGCTCAGGCGCGACAGCTTGCTCAGGTTGTCAGGCTGCTTCAGCCACTGCTCCGGGTTGTCGATATAGGGTTTTTGCGCCTCCAGCGCGCTGCGGGCGAAGGCGGTGACGATCTCAGGATGCGCCTGGGCGAAATCCTTGCGCACCACCCAGACGTCGAGCGTCGGCGAGCCCCACTGTCCGACCTGCGAAGAGTCGGTCAGCACCTTGCCCTCTTTCTCCAGCTCGTTGACGGCGGGCGCCCAGACATAGGCGCCGTCGATATCCCCACGCTGCCAGGCGGCGATAATCGCGGGCGGCTGCAGGTTCACCAGCTGCACCTCGGTCGGCTTGATGCCCCAGTGCTTCAGCGCCGCCAGCAGGCTGTAGTGGGTGGTGGAGATAAAGGGCACGGCGATACGCTTGCCGATCAGATCTTTCGGGCTGGCGATGTTTTTCTTCACCACCAGCGCCTCGGAGTTGCCCAGCTGCGACGCCAGCAAAAAGGCTTCGATCGGCAGCTGCTGCGTGGCGGCGACCGCCAGCGGGCTGGAGCCGATATTGCCGATCTGCACGTCGCCGGACGCCAGCGCGCGCAGCACGCCCGCGCCGCTGTCGAACTTACGCCAGTCGACGGTGGCGCCGCTCTCTTTTGCGAAGCTATTGTCCGCCTGCGCCACTTTCGCCGGCTCGGCGGAGGTCTGATACGCCACCGTCACGTTGACGGCCTGCGCCTGAAACGCCAGCAGCGAAAGCGCTGCGGCCAAAATCGTTATACGTCCTTTCACTGCCATGATGTCGCACTCCGCCAGGGTCTGATGATGGGCGCAGTGTCGCCAGCGGCGATGATTTCATAAAGGAATTAAAAATTATTCTTAATAAACAGATGTTCTTAGATCATGATCGGCAAAGCTGATGCGAAATCCGGCAATGGCTGCGCCACTATTCAGACAAAATGGCAGGCGCTCACATTGCCGCTGTGCTATTGATATGAGTCCACTGTTAACCGGCCAAAAAGGGTTGCGGCAACATGTCCATTGAGAAGGTCGCGCTGCTGGCGGGCGTCTCCAAAGCTACGGTTTCCCGCGTGCTGAACGATCATCCCGGCGTAAAGTCAGATACGCGCGAACGGGTGCTGGCGGCAATCTCTGCCAGCGAATACCAGCCCAATCTGCTTGCGCGCCAGCTGCGTACCGCTCAGAGCAATATGCTGCTGGTGCTGATCTCCGATATCACTAATCCCTTCTGTTCGCGCGTGGTGCAGGGCATCGAAGCGGAAGCAGAAGCGCAGGGCTATCACATTCTGCTGTGCAACTCCGCCTCTCAGCTGCGGCGCGAAGCCGCTTATCTTGGCCTGCTGGCCGGCAAGGTAGTGGATGGGGTGATCACCATGGACGCCGCCGCCGCGCTGCAGGATATCGCCGCGATTATCGGCGATGCGCCCTGGGTGCAGTGCGCGGAGTTTGATCCCGCGCTGCCCGCCTCCTCGGTTTCTATTGATAACCACGGCGCGGCGCGAGAAACGGTGCGCTACCTGGCGAGCAAAGGCCGCCGCCGCATCGGGCTGGTGAACAGCGATTTGCGCTACCTTTATTCGCATCAGCGCGAGGCGGGCTATGAGCAAGGGTTGGCCGAGCTGGCGCTGCCGTGGCGCGGCGTGGCCTATGCGGAGGCGATTTCATGCGAAGCGGGCAGCGAGGCGCTGCGCCAGCTTTTGCAGCAGCCGACGCCGCCGGACGCGGTGCTGGCGGTGTCAGACGTGCTGGCGGTGGGCGTGGTGCACGCCGCGCTTGAGGCGGGTCTGCGCGTGCCGGAGGATCTGGCGGTAGTGGGATTCGACGGCATTCCCTTTACCCGCAGCCTGAATCCGCCGCTCACCACCGTCGAGCAGCCGATGTATCAGCTTGGCGCGCGCAGCGTGCAGCTGCTGCTGCAGCGCATTCGCCGCCCGACGTCGCCGGTGGTGCGCGAAGTGCTGCCGTGGACGCGCGTCGAACGCGCCTCCAGCTAGCCTAGCGCCAGATCAGCAGCACGCAGGCGGCGGTCAGCAGCCCCATCGCCAGGTTGAAAAGGGTCCAGGCGCGGCGGCTTTGCAGAATGCGGCCAATCAGCGCGCCGAAGCCGATCCAGATAATGCCCGCCACCAGGTTGACCATAAACATGCCCAGGCTGATAGCCGCCACCGAATGGAGATAGGCGGCGCCGGCGAGACTGAAGCTGGCGACCGCGCCCAGCGCCATCAGCCAGGCTTTGGGGTTGATCAGCTGCAGCAGGCCGCCCTGCCAGAACGGCATCGGCTTCGGCGGCGCGTCGCCGGTCTCCAGCTTTTCATAGGCGGCGGTGGCGATTTTCCACGCCAGCCAGAGCAGATAAAGGCTACCGGCAATCTTCAGGATAAGATGCAGCGCGGGATAGAGCAGGATCAGGCCGCCGACGCCGAACGCCACCATCAGCAGCATCACCTGCATGCCGATCATAATGCCGATCATCAGCGGCACGGTGCGCCAGAAGCCGAAATTGGCGCCGGACGCGGTGAGTAACATATTATTAGGGCCTGGCGTGATGGCGGCGACCCAGAGAAAACCTAACATTGATAAAAACAGGCTCAGTTCCATGAACGGGTGCTCCTTCCCCAAATTCACAACAAACTCAACGAAGCTAACAGTGTGATATGGATCAGACAAGCCCTGGCGACATGAATTTTACGCCGGACGCCGCGACGCGCTTTCTGCCGCCGCGCGCCCTGCGCAATCCGCATCTGCAGACGGTGCTGCCGCGCCTGGTGCGCCGTCGCCTGCTGCTGCGGCCGCACTGGCAGCGCCTCGACCTGCCGGACGGCGACTTCGTCGATCTCGCCTGGAGTGAAGATCCGCAGCAGGCGAGCCATAAGCCGCGCGTGGTGCTGTTTCACGGGCTGGAAGGCAACTTTCACAGCCCTTACGCCCACGGCCTGATGCACGCCTGCCAGCGACAGGGCTGGCTCGGCGTGGTGATGCACTTTCGCGGCTGCGGCGGCGAGCCGAACCGCCTTCATCGCATCTATCACTCCGGCGAAACCGAAGACGCCGCCTTTTTTCTGCGCTGGCTGAAAACCCGCTGGGGCGATGCGCCCACCGCGGCGGTCGGCGTGTCGCTCGGCGGCAATATGCTGGGCTGTTTGCTCGGCAGGCTGGGCGACGCCGCGCCGCTCGACGCCGGGGTGATCGTCTCCGCGCCGCTGCTGCTGGAGCCGTGCAGCCTGAAGCTGGAACAGGGCTTTTCACGCTTTTATCAGCGCTATCTGCTCGATCAGCTGAAAAAGAACGCCGAGCGCAAGCTGCGCGCCTGGCCGGGCACGCTGCCGGTCGATCTGCCGCAGCTGAAGGCGCTGCGGCGCCTGCGCGATTTTGACGACGCCATTACCGCGCGCGCCCACGGCTTTCTCGACGCGGGCGACTACTATCGTCGCGCCAGCGCCATGCCGCTGCTGAAAAAGGTGCGCAGGCCCTTGCTGATCATTCATGCGAAAGACGATCCTTTTATGACTGACGAGGTGATCCCCCAGCCGGAACAGCTCTCAGCCAGCACAACCTATCAACTTACGCCGCATGGCGGACACGTTGGTTTTGTCGGCGGCACGCTGCGTCAACCGCAGATGTGGCTCGAACAACGTGTGCCGCAGTGGCTCACACAGTGGCTTACATCATGATGATTCCCTGGCAACAGATCGATCCCGAGACCCTCACCAACCTGATCGAAGCCTTTGTGCTGCGCGAAGGCACCGACTACGGCGAACAGGAGCGCAGCCTGGCGCAAAAGGTCGATGACGTGCGCCGCCAGCTGGAGCGCGGCGACGTAGTGCTGGTCTGGTCGGAACTGCATGAAACCGTCAACATTATGCCGCGCAGCGAATTTCGCGGCTGATGCGCCACGGCCTTTTTCGTGTTAACAATGCTCATCGCCCGAGGTTACAGGAAGCTTTACCATGTCAGCACGACACCCGATTATCGCGGTGACCGGCTCCAGCGGGGCCGGCACCACCACCACCAGCCTGGCGTTCCGTAAGATTTTCCAGCAGCTCAGCCTGCACGCCGCCGAGCTGGAGGGCGACAGTTTCCACCGCTATACGCGGCCGGAGATGGATATGGCCATCCGCAAAGCGCGCGATCTGGGACGGCACATCAGCTATTTCGGGCCGGAAGCCAATGATTTCGGCCTGCTGGAGCAGACCTTTATCGACTACGGCAACGCGGGCAAAGGCCAGTCGCGCAAGTATCTGCACACCTACGACGAGGCCGTGCCCTGGAATCAGGTGCCCGGCACCTTTACGCCCTGGCAGCCGCTGCCGGAGAACACCGATATTCTGTTTTACGAGGGGCTACACGGCGGTGTCGTGACGCAGCAGCACAACGTGGCGGAAAAGGTCGATCTGCTGGTGGGCGTGGTGCCGATCGTCAATCTGGAGTGGATCCAGAAGCTGGTGCGCGACACCGGCGAGCGCGGCCACTCGCGCGAAGCGGTGATGGACTCGGTAGTGCGCTCAATGGAGGATTACATCAACTTCATTACGCCGCAGTTCTCGCGCACCCACATTAACTTCCAGCGCGTCCCCACCGTAGATACCTCGAACCCGTTCGCCGCGCGCGAGATCCCGTCGCTGGACGAGAGCTTCGTGGTGATCCACTTTCGCGGGCTGGAGAATATCGACTTCCCCTATCTGCTGGCGATGCTGCAGGGATCCTTTATCTCGCATATGAATACGCTGGTGGTGCCGGGCGGCAAGATGGGGCTGGCGATGGAGCTGATTATGGCGCCGCTGGTGCAGCGGCTGATGGAAGGCAAACAGATCGCCTGACCAAACAATGAGCAGACGGCTCATAAGCGTAAAACGCGGGCGAGATGGGCAGAAGAGCAAAGCGTCCCGCGACAGGGACAAAAACGTTGGGAACGTTTTTGAACAACGCAGCGCGTTGGCCCGTTTACGGGCGCACCTCAGGGAAGAGGTGCGTATCCGGGCGGGCCGAGCGAGCATGGATGCCTTGAGCGACTTTGCGATCGGCCCCTCTCACCCGCGTGAGCACCTTGCCAAAAAGTTTACGTTTTACAGCGCGACCACTTCATAGCTATGGGTCATCTCTACGCCCTTGCCCAGCATCAACGCCACCGAACAGTACTTCTCCGCCGAGAGATCCACCGCGCGCGCCACCGCTTTGTCGCTCAGCGCCTTGCCGGTAACCACGAAGTGCAGATTGATATGGGTAAACAGGCGCGGCGCCTCTTCGCGGCGTTCAGAGGTCAGCTTCACCTCGCAGTCCACCACGTCGTTGCGCCCTTTCTGCAAAATAGAAACCACGTCGATCGCGCTGCAGCCGCCCGCGGCCATCAGCACCATCTCCATCGGACTGGGCGCTTTATCGCCGGAGTTGCCGTCCATCAGGATCTGATGCCCTGACGACGACTCGCCGAGAAAGGTTAACCCTTCGACCCACTTCACTCTTGCCTGCATGTTTCCACCTCGAGAATAGCCCGTTTGCCGCCAGAGTACGCGTTCGCCTGGCAAACAGCAATCCAGAGTAATCCCCCCTTTGCTGAAGCGAGACAACAGAAGACAGTCGGCAAAAGCTGTGCTACAAACAGTGCTGAAAATAGTTCGTCTTGCTAAGGACGAAGACGGGACACATCAAGCGCCTGGCGCAAAATAAGGCCCGAATAATCTCCTTTAGGGGAAACGCTTGAAGCTTTCATCGCCTGGCAGGGAATAATCCCCCCGCGTTTTGGGCACGATTACAACAGAGGATAATAGCGAATGGTTCTCGGCAAACCGCAAACAGACCCTACACTCGAATGGTTCCTGTCCCATTGCCATATTCACAAATATCCATCCAAAAGTACGCTGATTCATCAGGGTGAGAAGGCTGAAACCCTCTACTACATCGTGAAAGGTTCCGTTGCGGTGCTGATCAAAGATGAAGAGGGCAAAGAGATGATCCTCTCTTACCTGAATCAGGGTGATTTTATCGGCGAGCTTGGCCTGTTTGAAGAAGGTCAGGAGCGCAGCGCCTGGGTGCGCGCGAAAACCGCGTGCGAAGTGGCAGAAATTTCCTACAAGAAATTCCGTCAGCTTATCCAGGTGAACCCGGATATTTTAATGCGTCTCTCATCGCAGATGGCGCGCCGTCTGCAGGTAACATCGGAGAAAGTGGGCAATTTAGCTTTCCTCGACGTGACCGGACGTATTGCACAAACCCTGCTTAACCTGGCGAAACAGCCAGACGCCATGACGCATCCCGACGGCATGCAAATCAAAATTACTCGTCAGGAAATTGGCCAAATCGTTGGTTGCTCGCGTGAAACCGTGGGCCGCATTTTGAAAATGTTGGAAGACCAGAATCTGATTTCCGCACACGGCAAAACCATTGTCGTTTACGGCACCCGCTGATTTCCTCTCACTCACGGCGTGAACTTACCGTCACGCCGTTACTGCTTTTAGCGAAGTGATGTGGCGTCGAATCATCTACCACCCCGAAGTTAACTATGCCCTGCGGCAGACGCTGGTGCTGTGCATTCCCGTCGCGCTCGGCTGGCTGTTCGGCGATCTGCAAAAAGGGCTGCTCTTCTCGCTGGTTCCCGCCTGCTGCAACGTCGCGGGCCTGGATACGCCCCATAAGCGTTTCTTCAAACGACTGATCGTTGGCGGCTCGCTGTTCGCGCTCGGCAGCTTTCTGATCCAACTATTGACCCTGAAAGGAGTGCCGCTGCCTGCGGTGCTCTTTGTGCTGCCGCTGCTGCTGGGCGTCACCGGCGAAATCAGCCCGCTGCACGGCCGGCTGCTCTCCGGCACGCTGGTGGCGGCGATCTTTACCCTGAGCCTGATCGGCCGCATGCCGATCTACGTGCCGCCGCTGCTCTATATCGGCGGCACGCTCTGGTACGGGCTCTTTAACTGGTTCTGGTTCTGGCTGTGGAAAGAGCAGCCGATGCGCGAAACCCTGAGCCTGATCTACCGCGAGCTGGCGGACTACTGCGACGCCAAATATACCCTGCTGACCCAGCTCACCGATCCGGAAAAAGCGCTGCCGCCGCTGCTGGCGCGCCAGCAGAAAGCGGTCGATCTGATCAACACCTGCTATCAGCAGATGCATATGCTCTCCGCCAGCCGCGACAACAGCCATAAACGGCTGACGCGCGCCTTTCAGGTGGCGCTCGATCTGCAGGAGCACATCTCCGTCAGCCTGCACCAGCCGGAAGAGGTGCAAAAGCTGGTAGAGCGCAGCCATGCGGAAGCGGTGATACGCTGGAACGCCAAAATCATCTCGGCGCGGCTGCGCGCGCTGGCCGACGCCATTCTCTATCACCAGCTGCCGAGCCGTTTCGAGATGGAGAAGCCGCTCGGCGCGCTGGAGAAGATCGCTCGCCAGCATCCCGACAATCCCGTCGGCCACTTCTGCTTCTACCACTTCAGCCGCATCGCACGCGTGCTGCGCACCCAGAAGCCGCTTTATCAGCGCGACCTGATGACCGATCGTCAGCGTCGGCTGCCGCTGCTGCCCGCGCTGCGCAGCTACCTGTCGCTGAAGTCCGCCGCGCTGCGCACGGCGGCGCGCTTCGCCGTGATGCTGATGTTCGGCAGCGCGCTGGCGATGCTGTTCGACATTCCCAAACCCTACTGGATCCTGATGACCATTATGTTCGTCAGCCAGAATGGCTACAGCGCCACGCGGGTGCGCATTCAGCACCGGGCGCTCGGCACCTTTGTCGGGCTGGTGATCGCCGCCGCCTCGCTGCGCTTCGCGGTGCCGGAATCGCTGGTGCTGCTGTTTATGCTGGTGGTGACGCTGCTCAGCTATCTGGTGACGCGCAAATATTACGGCTGGTCGATGATCGGCTTTACCGTCACGGCGGTCTACTCGCTGCAGCTGCTGTCGCTGAACGGCGCGCAGTTTCTCCTGCCGCGCCTGATGGATACGCTGATGGGCTGTTTGATCGCCTTCGGCGGCATGCTGTGGCTCTGGCCGCAGTGGCAAAGCGGGCTGCTGCGGCAGAACGCCCACGACGCGCTGGAAACCTATCAGGAGGCGCTGCGCCTGCTGCTGGGGCCGGAGCAGGAGGCGAAGCCGCTGGCGTACCAGCGCATGAAGGTCAATCAGGCGCACAACGCGCTGTTTAACTCGCTCAATCAGGCGATGCAGGAGCCGGGCTTCAACGCGCAGTATCTGAAAGATATGCGCTTATGGGTGACGCACAGCCAGTTTATCGTCGAGCATATCAACGCCATGACCATCCTGGCGCGTGAGCACACCATGCTGACCGCAGACCTGGCGCAGCGTTATCTGCAGTCGTGCGAGGTGGCGCTGCAGCGCTGCCAGCAGCGGCTGGAGTATGACGGACCGGGATCGCAGACCAACGTGATGGCGGGCGTGGAGAGCATTGATGAAGGCCCCACCACGATTCTGGAGCAGCATGTGAAACGCATTCTGGAGCACCTGAACGTGATGCACACCATTTCGTCGCTGGCGTGGAGCCAGCGGCCGCATCATGGCCGCTGGCTGATCAGGCATTTACGCAAAGGCTGATTAGGCCGTCAGCACGCGCTCGACCGCGCGGGCGAAGCGCGCCATGCCCTCTTCGATATCGGCGGGTTCGATCACCAGCGACGGCGCGAAACGGATCACATCGGTGCCGGCCACCAGCACCATCAGCCCTTCCGCCGCCGCGGCGTTGAGAATATCGCGCGCTTTACCGGCGTGCTGCGGCTTAAGCGCCGCGCCAATCAGCAGCCCTTTGCCGCGAATGTCGCTAAACAGATCGAACTTCGCGTCGAGCGTCTGCAGCGCGCTGACAAACTGCTGGCGACGCGCCTGCACGCCCTCCAGCACCTCGGGCGTATTGATGACGTCCAGCGCCGCTTCCGCGACCGCGCAGGCCAGCGGATTGCCGCCGTAGGTGGTGCCGTGCACGCCCGGTGACATGGTTGAGGCGATCTCATTGGTGGTCAGCATCGCGCTCACCGGGAAGCCGCCGCCCAGCGCCTTGGCGCTGGTGAGAATATCGGGCGTCACGCCGTAGTGTTCATAGGCGAACAGCTTGCCGCTGCGTCCCATGCCGCTCTGCACCTCATCCAGCACCAGCAGCGCCTGATGCTTATCGCACAGCGCGCGCAGCCCCTGCATAAATTCCGGCGTGGCGGGCATCACGCCGCCTTCGCCCTGAATCGGCTCCACCACGATGGCGCAGGTATGGTCGTCGATAACCGCTTTAACCGCCTCGAGATCGTTAAAGGGAACGTGCACAATATCCGCCGGTTTTGGCCCGAAGCCGTCGGAATATTTCGGCTGGCCGCCCACCGACACGGTAAACAAGGTGCGGCCGTGAAACGCATTATGGAAGGCGATGATTTTGGTCTTGAACGGGCTGTGGCGCTGACAGGCGTAAAAGCGCGCCAGCTTAAAGGCAGCTTCGTTCGCTTCCGCGCCGGAGTTGGCGAAGAAGACGCGATCGGCGAAGGTGGCGTCGATCAGTTTGCTGGCGAGGCGCAGCGCAGGCTCGTTGGTAAAGACGTTGCTGAGATGCCACAGGGTTTCGCCCTGGGTTTTCAGCGCCTCGACCAGCGCCGGATGGCAGTGACCGAGCGCCGTAACGGCGATGCCGCCGGAGAAGTCGATATACTCTTTGCCCTGCTGATCCCAGACGCGGCTGCCCTTGCCTTTGACCGGCACGAACTGCGCGGGTGCATAAACAGGCAAAATGACGTTATCGAACGTTTCCCGCGTTACCGCAATTTTCTCCGCTGCCATCGACGACCACCTTTGATTAATTATTGAGCCACAGTGAAATAATAGTCATAAAATATGCATAATAAATCACCCAAAGGCAAACATAACTTCAGGTAGCGAGAAAATTGCGCAGCAGCTGATGCCCCTGCTCGCTGAGGATGCTTTCAGGATGAAACTGCACGCCTTCCAGCGCCAGCGTCTTATGGCGGAAGCCCATAATCTCGTCGGGTTCGCCCGCTTTCAGGCTCCAGGCGGTGATTTCGAACGCGTCGGGCAGCGAATCCCAGGCGACGATCAGAGAGTGGTAGCGCGTGACGGTAAGCGGATCGTTGAGGTTGCGGAACACGCCGCGATGGTTATGGGCGATGGCGGAGGTCTTGCCGTGCATCGCCTGCCGGGCACGCACCACCTTCGCGCCGTAGGCCTGGGCGATCGCCTGATGGCCGAGGCAGACGCCCAGCACCGGAATGCGGCCGGCGAAGTAACGGATCGCCGCCATCGACACGCCGGACGCGTCGGGTGTACAGGGGCCTGGCGAGATCACCAGATGCGTCAGCGGCAGCGCCGCCATCTCTTCCAGCGTAATGGCGTCGTTGCGCACGACGCGCACCTGCGCGCCAAGCTCGCAAAAATACTGATAAAGATTCCAGGTAAAGGAGTCGTAGTTGTCGATTAGCAGCAGCATAATCCGTCCTGAAGGAGAAAACCGCCGCTATTCTACGCGTTTTACAGGCTGGCGCGACTCACTACCTGGGCGAACAGCGCTTCCAGCGGCGCCAGATCGCCACCGGCCGCCGCCTGATTCGCCTCGCGCCACGCCTGCGCCTCTGCGTGCTGCCACTCAAGGAAGTAGCCGGCGTGCAGCGCCAGCTGCTCGAAGAAGATGCGCTGGGCGCGTCCGTTGCCTTCGCGGAACGGATGCAGCATATTGATTTCGCAATAGTAGTGCGCGATGCGCTCGACAAACGCCTGCGGCTCCAGATTGCGCAGCCCCTCTTCTTCCTCCAGCGCGTCCATCAGCGCGTTGCCCTCTTTCTCGATATATTCGAAGTGGCAGAACGGCGTATCGTCGCGCCAGATATCGATGGTGCGCAGCTCGCCCGCCCAGGCATAGACATCCTGGAACAGCGTGCGATGGATATGGCACAGAAAAGGCAGGCCGATGGTGGCAGGCCCCAGTTCGAGCGTCGCGAGACGCGCGGCGCTGAACGCCAGCTCCGCCTTGCGCAGCTGCGCGGCGTCATGAATATCCAGACGGTTTTTCAACACGTCGTCGTTTTGCCACAGGTAGGGATCGCGTGCTACCGCGCTATTCGGCACCATACTGCCTCCTCAGCGAGTCAAGTCGCGCCTCGGCCCGATCGTAAGTGCTGGCGGGCTCGGCCAGAATAAGATTTTCCAGCCGACAGCTGGCCTGATAGCTGGCGATGCGGCGCTGCTGCCAGAGGGTATTTTTCTGTTTCTCGGTGAGTTTGCTTGCCATGCCGCCTCCTGGCTGGGGTTGTCCACTCTCGTGAAGAGGAGTATAGGAGCAATTTTTCCCTTTGCCGGAGAGGGGCAAGGCGAAGCCGCCAGCGGAGGGCGGCTTACAGGCTTACGGCAGAACTTTGGCGGAGAGGATAACTACCGGTTTTACCGGCACATTTTGATAAGGGCCAACGTCTTTGGTCGGCACCTGGGAAATTTTGTCCGCCACATCCATCCCTTTCACAATTTTACCAAATACCGCGTAGCCGAAGTCGCGCTGGCCGTGATCGAGGAAGGCGTTATCGGCAACGTTGAGAAAGAACTGGCTGGTGGCGCTGTCTTTATCGGCGGTGCGCGCCATCGAGATGGTGCCGCGCAGGTTGCGCAGGCCGTTGTCCGCTTCGTTTTTGATTGGCGCGTTGGTCTGCTTCTGCTGCATGTCGGTGGTGAAACCGCCGCCCTGCACCATAAAGCCAGGGATCACGCGGTGAAAAATGGTGTTGTTATAGAAACCGCTGTTGACGTAGTCGACGAAATTCTTCACCGAAACCGGCGCTTTTTGGTTATTCAGTTCGAGTTCGATATTACCGGCGGAGGTGGTGAACAGGACGTGGGTATCGCCTTTAGCGGCCAGCGCCGAGACGGAAACGGAAGAGAGCGCAAACAGGGCGACCGCCGCTGTAAGAGTACGTTTAAGCATGAGTGAGTCCTTACCTTGGAGAGCAGCTTTTAAACGAGACTGATTGTAAAGAGCCTAAAATACAAGAGCCAGCGTTTTACCGTAATTTACGCAGCATGTGGGCAGAATGGACAATCGGCCACGCAAACGTTTTCGTGATACAAATCACATTATGAATGAAATATGAAAACGTATTTTCAGTCTTTATTTATTAAGATCACAGTTCCGTTTACACTTTCTGACAGTTTTACGCCGCCCTCTCTGTTTTCCACAGGTTCACAACATGACAAATCGTAATCGTATCGGGCTTACCTGGATAAGCTTTTTCTCGTACGCGCTGACCGGCGCGCTGGTGATCGTCACCGGCATGGTCATGGGCGACATCGCGAAGGATTTCCAGCTGCCGATTGAAAGTATGGGCAACACCTTTACCTTTCTGAACGCCGGCATTCTGGTCTCGGTTTTCCTTAACGCCTGGCTGATGGTGATCGTGCCGCTGAAGCGTCAGCTGATTTTCGGCTTTATTTTGATGGTGCTGGCGGTGCTGGGTTTGATGACCAGCCGCGATCTCTCGGTGTTCTCGCTCTGCATGTTCGTGCTGGGCGTGGTCAGCGGCATCACCATGTCAATCGGCACCTTCCTGATCACCCATCTGTATGAAGGCCGTCAGCGCGGCTCGCGCCTGCTGTTTACCGACTCCTTCTTCAGCATGGCCGGCACGCTGTTTCCGGTGCTGGCGGGTATCCTGCTGGCGCGCGCGCTGCCGTGGTACTGGGTCTATGTCTGCATCGGTATTATCTACGTCGCGATTTTCGTGCTGACGCTGTGCGTCGAGTTCCCGGTGCTGCGCAAGCCGGAAAACAGCCCGACGGTGGAAAAAGAGAAATGGGGCGTCGGCGTGCTGTTTCTCGCCGTGGCCGCGCTCTGCTATATCCTCGGCCAGCTCGGCTTTATCTCCTGGGTGCCGGAGTACGCCACCAAAACCATGGGCATGGATATCGCCAGCGCCGGCCAGCTGGTGGGCAACTTCTGGACCGCCTATATGGTCGGCATGTGGATCTTTAGCTTCCTGCTGCGCTTCTTCGACCTGCAGCGCATTCTGATGGTGCTGGCCGGCCTGGCGACGCTGCTGATGTACTGGTTCGTCAGCGCCACGGACGCCAGCATGCTGCGCTGGATTATTATGATCCTCGGCTTCAGCTCCAGCGCCATCTACACCACCATCATTACGCTCGGCTCGCTGCAGACCAAAGTCTCCTCGCCGAAGCTGGTGAACTTTATCCTGACCTGCGGCACCGTCGGCACCATGCTCACCTTCGTGGTGACCAGCCCGATCGTCAGGCAGGGCGGCGTCCATGCCGCGCTGCTGACGGCAAACGGTCTCTACGCCGTGGTATTCGTGATGTGCGTGCTGCTGGGCTTTGTCACCCGACATCGTCAGCACGGCCATGTCATGCACTAAGCAGTAACAAGGCGGCGCAAGCCGCCTTTTTTTATCCCGCCGCAAAAATGCGATCCCGCGCTTTTGTTAACAGAACGAATAACTTACGAAAAATGATGCAGAAACAGTAACCTACCTCAAAATAGGTATACAGAAAGGCGCTTGATGTATATCAATATGAGCGCAAAACGGCGCGCTATTGTAGCCTCAATTCCCGCAATTTTGAGGCAAGCATGAGCAAACACAATGTCGTCGTTATTGGTAACGGCATGGTGGGGCATCGCTTTATTGAGGAGCTGATCGACAAAGCCGAACCCGGCCAGTTCGCGTTAACCGTCTTCTGCGAAGAACCCCGCGTCGCCTATGACCGCGTCCACCTTTCCGCCTACTTCTCTCACCATACCGCCGAAGAGCTTTCGCTGGTGCGCGAAGGCTATTATGAAAAGCATCAGGTCAATCTGCTGCTGGGCGAGCGCGCCATCACCATCAACCGCGACGAGAAGCTGATCCACTCTAATACCGGCCGCGCCGTGCGCTACGATACGCTGATTTTCGCCACCGGCTCTTATCCCTGGATCCCGCCAATCAAGGGTTCGGAAGGCAGCGACTGCTTTGTTTACCGCACCATCGAAGATCTCAACGCCATTGAAGCCTGCGCGCGCCGCAGTAAGCGTGGCGCGGTGATCGGCGGTGGCCTGCTCGGCCTGGAGGCCGCGGGCGCGCTGAAAAATTTAGGTATCGAAACGCACGTGATTGAGTTCGCGCCGGTGCTGATGGCGGAGCAGCTCGACGTGCAGGGCGGCGAGCAGCTGCGGCGAAAAATCGAAGAGATGGGCGTGCGGGTGCATACCGGCAAAAATACCCAGCAAATCGTGCATCACGCCGCAGGTGGCAAAACGCTGGAGTTTGCCGACGGCAGCGCGCTGGAGGTGGACTTTATCGTCTTCTCCACCGGCATTCGCCCGCAGGACAAGCTGGCGAAGCAGTGCGGCCTGGCGCTCGGCCAGCGCGGCGGCATCGCCATTGACGACCGCTGCCGCACCAGCGATCCGGCGATCTACGCCATCGGCGAATGCGCCGCCTGGCGCCACCGCGCCTTTGGCCTGGTAGCGCCGGGCTACAAAATGGCGCAGGTGGCGAGCGATGCACTGGTGGGTCGCGACAGCCTCTTCCAGGGCGCCGACATGAGCGCCAAACTCAAGCTGCTCGGCGTGGACGTCGGCGGCATCGGCGACGCGCATGGCCGCACGCCGGGCGCGCGCAGCTTCGTCTGGCTGGATGAGAGCCGTTCGGTCTACAAACGCCTGATCGTCAGCGAAGAGGGCAACACCCTGCTCGGCGCGGTGCTGGTGGGCGACACCAGCGACTACGGCAACCTGCTGCAGCTGGTGCTTAACGCCATTCCGCTGCCAGAAAATCCCGAAGCGCTGATCCTGCCCGCCGGCAGCGGCGAAAAGCCGGTGATGGGCGTTGATTCGCTGCCCGACAGCGCGCAGATCTGCTCCTGCTTCGACGTCAGCAAAGGGGACATCGTCAAGGCGGTGCAGGCCGGCTGCCACACCGTGGCGGCGCTGAAAAGCGAAACCCGCGCCGGCACCGGCTGCGGCGGCTGCATCCCGCTGCTGACCCAGGTGCTGAACGCCGAGCTAAGCCGTCAGGGCATCGAGGTCAACAACCATCTCTGCGCCCACTTCCCCTACTCGCGTCAGGAGCTTTACCATCTGATCCGCGTCGAGGAGATCAAAACCTTCGACGCGCTGCTGGCGAAGTATGGCACCGGCTACGGCTGCGAAGTCTGCAAACCCACGGTGGCGTCGCTGCTGGCGTCGTGCTGGAACGACTTTGTGCTCGCGCCGCAGCATACGCCGCTGCAGGACAGCAACGATCTTTTCCTCGGCAATATCCAGAAAGACGGCACCTACTCCGTGATCCCGCGCTCGCCCGGCGGCGAAATCACGCCGCAGGGTCTGAAGGTGATTGGCGAGGTCGCCGAACGCTATCACCTCTACACCAAAATCACCGGCTCGCAGCGCATCGGCCTGTTCGGCGCGCAGAAAGACGATCTGCCCGCTATCTGGTCGCAGCTGATCGCCGCAGGTTTTGAAACCGGCCAGGCCTACGCCAAAGCGCTGCGCATGGCGAAAACCTGCGTCGGCAGCGCCTGGTGCCGCTACGGCGTCGGCGACAGCCTCGGCTTCGGCATCGCGCTGGAGAACCGCTACAAGGGCATCCGCACGCCGCACAAGATGAAGTTCGGCGTGTCGGGCTGCACGCGTGAATGCGCCGAGGCGCAGGGCAAAGACGTCGGCATTATCGCCACGGAAAAAGGCTGGAATCTCTACGTCTGCGGCAACGGCGGCATGAAGCCGCGCCACGCCGATCTGCTGGCGGCCGACCTCGACAGCGACACCCTGCTCGCCTACCTGGACCGCTTTATGATGTTCTACATCCGCACCGGCGATCGGCTGCAGCGCACTTCACTGTGGCTGGAGAGCCTGGAAGGCGGCATCGACTACCTGCGCAGCGTCATCATTGATGACAAGCTGGGCATCAACGCCAGGCTGGAGGCAGAGCTGGCCGAGCTGCGTGCCCGCGCGCGCTGCGAGTGGAAAGAAACCCTGGAGGATCCCGCCCAGCAGGCGCGCTTTGCCCACTTTATCAACGCGCCGCTGCGCGATCCCAACGTGCAGATGGTCGCCGAGCGCAGCCAGCATCGTCCAGCGCGGCCGGATGAGCGCATCGCCGTGACCCTGATTGAGGAGAGCGAAGTATGAGCCAGTGGACGCCCGTCTGCGATTTGCAGCAAATCCTGCCCGCTACCGGCGTATGCGCGCTGGTGAATAACCAGCAGATCGCCATTTTCCGGCCGCGCAACGATAGCGAGCTGTTCGCCATCAGCAATATCGATCCCTTTGCCCAGGCCAGCGTGCTGTCGCGCGGCATTATCGCCGAGCATGAAGGTACGCTCTGGGTCGCCAGTCCGCTGAAGAAGCAGCGCTTTCGCCTCAGCGACGGCCACTGTATGGAGGACGCGTCGCGCTCTGTCGCCGCTTATCCGGTCCGGGTAAACGCGGGCAAGGTCGAGGTATGTGCCTGACCCCATCCCTGCCCTGATGCTATGCTACGCCGCCGGCGCCCTGCGCGCCGGCTGTCTGCCCTCTCTTCTCGCTTTCAGGATGCGCTATGGACTACTTTCCCCTTTTTTGTCGCCTGCAGGGCAAGCGCTGTTTGCTGGTGGGCGGCGGCGAGGTCGCTGAGCGCAAGGCGCGCCTGCTACTGGCCGCCGGCGCCGATCTGCAGGTTGGCGCGCTGCGCTTTTCACCCGCATTCCAGCAGTGGGCCGACAGCGGCGAGCTGACGCTGATGGTCGGCGCGTTCGACGACGCCTGGCTGGACGGATGCTGGCTGGCGGTCGCCGCCACCGATGACGACGCGGTGAATCAGCAGGTGGCGGTCGCCGCCGAGGCGCGACGCATCTTCTGCAATCTGGTGGACGCGCCGGAGCAGGCCAGCGCGATTATGCCGTCGGTTATCGACCGCTCGCCGCTGATGGTGGCGGTCTCTTCCGGCGGCCGCGCGCCGGTGCTGGCGCGCCTGCTGCGCGAAAAAATCGAGGCGATGCTGCCGCAGCATCTTGGTCAGCTGGCGTCGCTGGCGGGCACGCTGCGCGCGCGGGTTAAGCAGCGCTTCGCCTCGATGGCGCAGCGCCGCTTTTTCTGGGAGCGCTATTTCACCAGCGATCGGCTGGCGCAGACGCTGGCCAACGGCGACACCGCGCGCGCGGATCGGCTGGTCGAGGCGCTGTTCAGCGACGCGCTGCCCGCGCAAGGGGAAGTGACGCTGGTGGGCGCCGGGCCGGGCGACGCGGGACTGCTGACGCTGAAAGGGCTGCAGCAGATCCAGCAGGCGGACGTGATTGTTTATGACCGGCTGGTGTCAGAAGAGATCCTGAATCTGGTGCGCCGCGACGCAGAGCGCATTTTTGTCGGCAAACGCGCCGGGCATCACTGCGTGCCGCAGGAGGAGATTAATCAGCTGCTGCTGCAACAGGCGCAGCGCGGCAGGCGCGTGGTGCGGCTGAAAGGCGGCGATCCCTTTATCTTCGGACGCGGCGGCGAGGAGCTGGAGAGCCTGGCGCAGCATCAGATCCCGTTCAGCGTGGTGCCGGGCGTGACGGCAGCCTCAGGCTGCGCCGCCTACAGCGGCATTCCGCTGACGCACCGCGACCATGCGCAGAGCGTGCGGCTGGTCACCGGCCATTTGCAGCAGAAGAACGCGCTGGAGTGGGAGAAGCTGGCCGCCGAGCAGCAGACGCTGGTGTTTTATATGGGCCTCTCGCAGGCGCCGCATATTCAGCAGCAGCTGATGCGTCACGGTATGCGCGCGAATATGCCGGTGGCGCTGGTGGAGAACGGCACCAGCACGCGGCAGCGCGTGGTGACCGGTACGCTGGCGCGGCTCGGCGAGCTGGCGCAGCAGGTGGAGAGCCCGTCGCTGATAATTATCGGCAGCGTGGTGTCGCTGCGCGACCGGCTGCGCTGGTTTTAGGCAGGCGACGAAAAGCGGAAATAAAAAAAGGCGGGTGTAAACCCGCCGTTTATGCCTGCTACAGTTGCTGCCGTTTCAGGGCGCGGCGACAAAGCCGATCGCTTCATACACCTTCTTCAGCGTCTCCTGCGCGCGTTCACGCGCTTTCTGCGCGCCGTCGCGCATCACCTGCTCCAGAAAAGCTTCGTCGTTGCGGTAGCGGTTGTAGCGCTCCTGCAGCTCGGTGAGCATGCCGGATACCGCATCCGCCACCGCGCCTTTCAGGTGGCCATACATCTTGCCTTCGAACTCTGCTTCCAGCTCGGCGATGGTTTTGCCGGTAACGCCAGCGAGAATATCCAGCAGGTTCGAGACCCCTGCTTTCTCTTTGACGTCGTAACGCACCACCGGCGGCTCTTCGGAGTCGGTCACCGCGCGTTTAATCTTCTTCACCACCGATTTCGGATCTTCCAGCAGGCCGATAACGTTGTTGCGGTTATCGTCCGATTTGGACATCTTGCGCGTCGGCTCCAGCAGCGACATGACGCGCGCGCCCGATTTAGGGATAAACGGCTCCGGCACACGGAAAATATCACCGTAGAGCGCGTTAAAGCGCTGCGCGATATCGCGGCTCAGCTCCAGATGCTGCTTCTGATCTTCGCCCACCGGCACCTGGTTGGTCTGGTAAAGCAGGATGTCCGCCGCCATCAGCACCGGATAGTCGAACAGCCCGGCGTTGATGTTCTCTTCATAGCGCGCCGATTTGTCTTTGAACTGGGTCATACGGCTCAGCTCGCCGAAATAGGCGTAGCAGTTCAGCACCCAGCTCAGCTGCGCGTGTTCTGGCACGTGCGACTGCACGAAGATGGTGCTCTTGCTGGGATCGATGCCGCAGGCGAGATAGAGCGCCAGCGTATCCAGCGTGGCTTTACGCAGCGCCGCCGGATCCTGACGAACGGTGATGGCGTGCAGATCGACGATGCAGTAAATGCAGTGGAAATCGTCCTGCATCTGCACCCACTGACGCAGCGCACCCATATAGTTGCCAATGGTAAGTTCGCCGGACGGCTGTGCGCCGCTGAAAACAATGGGTTTGCTCATGCTTGTGTCCTGATTAGTGCAGCCCGAGTAGGGGCAAAAGTTCATCAAAAGAGTCGAGTGTCAGGTCAGGGTTGCTGCCGGCGATCGGCTCGCCGTAGTTGTAGCCGTAGGTCATGGCGACGTTCGGCACGCCGGCAGCCTGGGCGGCCTGAATATCGTTGCGCGAGTCGCCGACAAACAGCAGCTGGTTCGGCAGCACGCCGAAGCGGCCCAGTACCAGAAAAATCGCCGCCGGGTGCGGTTTTTTCACGATCACGTCATCGCCGCCGATGATCAGCGTAAACGCCTCGGCGATGCCGAGCGACTCCATCAGCGGCGCGACGAACGGCGTCGGCTTGTTGGTGACGATCGCCATCGGAAAACCTTTCGCATGCAGCGCCAGCAGCGTCTCTTTCACCTGCGGAAACAGCGTGCTGCCCGCTTCTACCGTGTCGACATAGTGCTTATCAAACAGCGCGCGCGCGTCGCGCTGCTCGTCGGGCTGCGGTTCGCGGCCCAGCGCCCAGTTCAACGCGCGCGACATCATGACGTCGGCGCCGTTGCCGATCCAGGTGGAGGCGCGCTCGACGCCCGCAGGCGGCAGCTGCAGATCCGCCAGCGCGCGGTCGATCGCCTGCGCCAGACCCGGCGCGCTGTGCACCAGGGTGCCGTCGAGATCGAACGCCAGCGCGCGGATATCAGTGAAATGAGCCATTAACCTTCTCCAGTTCGTGTCGCATTTCATCGATCACTTTCTTGTAGTCGGGATGGCCGAAAATTGCCGAGCCGGCGACGAACATATCCGCGCCAGCGGCGGCGATCTGAGCGATATTGTCGATCTTCACCCCGCCGTCCACTTCCAGGCGAATGTTATAGCCGCCGTGATCGATGCGTCTGCGCGCTTCGCGCAGCTTATCCAGCGTGCCGGGAATAAAGGACTGACCGCCGAAACCGGGGTTCACCGACATAATCAGGATCACGTCGAGCTTATCCATCACATAGTCGAGGTAACTCAGCGGCGTGGCGGGATTAAACACCAGGCCCGCTTTGCAGCCGTGCTCTTTGATCAGCTGCAGCGTGCGGTCGACGTGCTCGCTCGCTTCGGGATGAAAAGTGATATAGCTGGCGCCAGCTTTGGCGAAATCCGGGATCAGCGCATCGACCGGCTTCACCATCAGATGCACGTCAATCGGCGCGGTAATGCCGTAGTCGCGCAGCGCTTTCAGCACCATCGGCCCCATCGTGAGGTTGGGAACGTAGTGGTTGTCCATCACGTCGAAATGCACCACGTCGCCGCCGGCGGCTAACGCTTTTGCGGTATCTTCACCCAGGCGGGCAAAATCCGCCGAGAGGATTGAAGGGGCCAGCAAATATTGTTTCATCCGATTCTCCCAATGTTGTGCGCCAGCCCTGCGGCTGACGTAATGCCTGGTCGCGGACGAAACAGACTAGCAGTAAAGTGCCAGCAGTTCGTCGACCTGTGTGCGACCCGTTATGCTCCGGCTGATAGAACGCCGCGCTTTAACCACATGTAATACTGCATCCTGATACCAGAGACGCGTCAGCGCGGTATCGTGATTCGAGATCAGAACCGGTATGCGGCTCTCCAGAGCCAGCCGCGACGCCAGTTCGGCGAGATGCTGCTGCTCACGCAGGCTGAAGCTGTTGGTGTGGTAGGCCGTAAAGTTGGCCGTTGCCGACAGCGGCGCATAGGGTGGATCGCAATAGACCACCGAACCCGCCTGCGCGTTGGTCAGGGTAACATCGTACGATTCACAGACAAAGGTCGCCTTTTGCGCCCGCTCGGCAAACCACAGCAGCTCGGCTTCAGGAAAGTAGGGCTTGCGGTAGCGACCGAAAGGCACGTTGAACTCGCCGCGCAGGTTATAGCGGCACAGGCCGTTGTAGCCGTGGCGGTTGAGATAGAGAAACAGCAGCGCGCGCTCATAGGGATCGCTACTGGCGTTAAAGGCGATGCGGCGCAGATAGTAGCACTCCGACGTATTGCCTTCAGGCGAAAACAGCCGACGCGCGTCTTCAATAAAGGCCGCGCTGCGGTGCTTGACGATGTTGTAGAGGTTGATCAGGTCGCTGTTGATATCCGCCAGGTGATAGCGCGCATAGTCGGTGTTGAGAAACACCGAACCCGCGCCGACAAAAGGCTCAATCAGGCAGTCGCCTTGCGGCAGATGGCGACGGATATCCTCCATCAGAGGATATTTGCCTCCTGCCCATTTCAGGAAAGCGCGATTTTTCTTCATGCTGTCGTGGTTATACATCTTATTGTGGAGCTGTGGCGGACCGACAGCAGAACGGCGCTTATCAACGGGGCCGGTTCGACCGGCCCCACATGGTTTACTGGCTGGCTTCTTTCTTCACCTGGCTTACAGGCTTCACCCAGGGATTTTGCGCGCGCACTTCAGCGGGCAGCGAAGCGACGGCGCGTCGGGCGTCTGCCGAGGTCGCGTAAGAACCGCTCACCAGCACGTACCATGGCTGGCCGTTGCGAGTGGTTTTATAAACGTGGTAGCCGCTAAGATTCTGTTTTTTCGCCCAGGCGTTCAGGCTCTCCGCGCGTGACGCGCCGCTCAGCTGCAGCGTGTAGTTGCCGCCCGGCACCGACTTGCCTGCTGCTGCGCTGCTGCTGGCCGCCGTTGCGCTGCCGCCTGTCGCGCCGTTGATCGCAGGACGCGCCGGCGTGGTATGGGTGCGGCTTTCGCTGGCTGCAGGTCGGCTGACGGTCGCGGATTTGTGTGCAGGCTCGCGCGACGTATGCGACGGCGCAGCGGTGCGCGGCGTGGTCGGACGCGTCGCCGCAGGCGCGCTAATGCTGTTGCTGGCGCTGCCGCTAATGGTCGCTGGCGCGGTTGGCAGCGAGCTGCCGCCCTGTGCGGCGCTGTCAACCTGCTGCTGCTGATTGCTCAGCGCGCTGTTGAGGTCGCCAGGCAGGGTGACGCGCTGCTGGTTAGCAGGCGTCTCTACCGGCGCGGCCTGCGTCGGCGTAGAGGAGACCGGCGGCATAGAGACGTCGCGCGGCGCGCTGTTGTCAGCCGGCGCGCTGCCTGTTGTCGCCCCTTCTGCTGGCGCGCTCTGGCCGCCGCTCATGGCGGTCGAGCCGGAGAGATCAATGCTCTTCTCGCCGCCGTTGCCGCCGGCAGAAGCCGGTGCGTTACCGGCGCTCTTGCCTGCGGCCGGTTTGCTCTCGTCCGGGCCTTTCAGCGCCGAACCAATGCCGAGCACCAGCAGCAACAGCACCAGAATGCCGATGCCCATCATCATATGCTGGCGCGAAACCGGCACCTTAACCTTAGGCGCGGAAGACGTCTTACGCGGGCGCGAGGGACGGCGGTCGCTGGCGTCAGGTTTTAACTCGTCTTCGGGTTTAAACTCATCCATTTTGCCTCCTCCGTAAAGCGGCATTCGGCCATGCGCACCCCGCGCGCCGCGTCACCACTTAACTGCTTATGTTCAGGGTTTCTGACAGTCGTTAATCGCAGCCAGCACCATATCATGCGCCACGCCGCTGCGCACTTCAGAGCGGCCCAGCGCCAGCGGCAACACCAGCCGCAGCTCGCCCGCCAGCACCTTTTTGTCGCGCAGCATATGCGGCAGATAATCTTCCGCCTGCATGCTTTGCGGGCCGTACACCGGCAAACCGGCGCGCTGCAGCAGCGCGATAATGCGCTGGGTGTCCGCCTCGCTGAACTGGCCGAGACGTTGCGCGGTGCGCGCCGCCATCACCATGCCCGCCGCGACGGCTTCGCCATGCAGCCAGTTGCCGTAGCCCATGTGCGCTTCGATGGCGTGGCCGAAGGTGTGACCCAGATTCAGCAGCGCGCGCTGGCCGTGCTCATGCTCGTCCGCCGCCACTACTTCTGCCTTCAGCTCGCAGCAGCGACGAATGCACCAGGCGATCGCCTGTTCATCCAGCGCCAGCAGCGCGTCCAGGTTCTGCTCCAGCCAGCAAAAGAAGTCGCCGTCCAGAATGATGCCGTATTTGATCACTTCCGCCAGACCCGACGCGAGTTCGCGCGGCGGCAGCGTGCGCAGACAGTCGGTATCGATCACCACCGATGCGGGCTGGTAGAAGGCGCCGATCATGTTTTTGCCTAACGGATGGTTAACGGCCGTTTTGCCGCCGACCGACGAATCGACCTGCGACAGCAGCGTGGTGGGCACCTGAATAAAGCGCACGCCGCGCTGATAGCTGGCGGCCGCAAAACCGGTAAGATCGCCGATCACGCCGCCACCCAGCGCAATAAGCGTGGTGTCGCGACCGTGCGGCTTCTGCAGTAACGCGGTAAAGACCTCATCCATCACGGCCAGCGTTTTGTACTGCTCGCCGTCGGGTAAAATCACCTGATCCACTTTGACGCCCGCAGCCGTCAGCCGCGCCGAAAGCGCGTCAAGATAGAGCGGCTCCAGCGTCTGGTTGGTGACCAGCATCGTGTTATCACCCGCTTTTAGCGGCCAAAAAGAAGCCGGATCCTTGAACAGTCCGGCGGCAATGGTGATGGGATAGCTACGCTCTCCCAGTGAGACGGTGATCTTCTCCATGATGCTCGATACCTGTTACTGAGCCTTTCGGCATTAGATCAGTTTTTTTCCAACATGTGGATAATCTGGTTGGCCACCACTTTCGCACTTTGATCGTCAGTACGAATGGTGACATCCGCGATCTCTTCATAGAGCGGGTTGCGCTCGTCCGCCAGCGCTTCAAGCACTTCGCGCGGCGGGGAATCAACCTGCAGCAGCGGACGCTTTTTATCGCGTTGCGTGCGTGCCAGCTGTTTCTCGATGGTGGTTTCAAGATACACCACGACACCACGGGCGGAGAGACGATTGCGTGTTTCCCGAGATTTGACGGAACCGCCGCCGGTCGCCAGGACAATGCCCTGCTTCTCGGTCAGCTCGTTGATAATTTTTTCTTCGCGGTCACGAAATCCAGCTTCGCCCTCGACGTCAAATACCCAGCCCACATCCGCTCCGGTACGTCGCTCAATTTCCTGATCGGAATCGAAAAATTCCATATTGAGTTGCTGAGCTAACTGACGACCAATAGTGCTTTTGCCGGCACCCATCGGCCCAACCAGAAAGATATTGCGTTTCTCTGCCATTTTGTCGGTATTACTAAGAATTCGTTGATGATACCCCGCGTTCAGCGATTTCGCTGGCGGGACAGGAACTGAGACCTCATGAGCGTTAGCAAGAGTCAGACGAAAAATTATCTCAACACTCAAGGCCGTTTGGCAACCGAATAAATCGCTCGCCGGCATTCCCCTTGCGGGGCCGGTGTGCGGTGCGCGAAACGATACGCATTAGCGCTGCGCTTTTTACGCGCCGCCTTCAGAGGAAACTTCTGACCCTGACGGATACGCGCCGTCGGGACGGTTACAGCGTTCTAAAAATCGCTAAACCTTGTAAGCTAATTCCTGCCCTGCGTCAACGCAGTTGGCACTGGAGGGCGCATTTTCCGGTTTATCCGGCCGTAAGCGCTGCTTCCCTGACCAATCGCGGCGTAATGAAGATGACCAGCTCGCGCTTTTTATTTTCCGTGGTCTGATGGCGAAACAGCGCGCCTAACAGCGGAATATTGCCCAGCAGCGGCACCCGACTTTCGCCCTGGCTGCGCTGCTGTTGAAAAATACCGCCCAGAGCCAGCGTCTCGCCATCTTTTAGCGTGACCTGGGTTTCAATTTCCTGCTTGTCGATAGAGAGAATGCTGCTGTCGCCGTTCTGGATGGCGCGGCCCGGCACATTCTGGCTGAGTCGGATGCGCAGCAGAATACGTCCGTTGCCCAGCACGTTGGGCGTGACCTCCATCCCCAGCACCGCCTCTTTGAATTCGATGGTGGTGGCGCCGCTGTTGCCCGCCGAAACCTCATAGGGAATTTCGCTGCCCTGCTTGATGGTCGCCTTCTGCTGATGCGAGGTGAGCAGACGCGGGCTGGCGATAATCTCCACCTGATTCTCCTGCTCCAGCGCGCTCAGCTCCAGGTCGAGCAGCTGGCCGCCGATGCGCGCCAGGGTGACGCCCGCGGCGATGCCCGGCGAGCTTGCCGCCAGCGGGATCGCCAGCCGGGGATGGCGCAGCGCCTCGCTGACCGCCTCTGCACCAGCGGGCAGGCTCCAGCTGACGCCGAGTTCGCGCAGCGTCTCCTCGCTGATGGTGACGATATGCGCCGCCAGCTCCACCTGCTCGAGCGGTACGTCAAGCGCCTGCAGCCAGCGCTCCGTCTCCTTAAGCGCCGCCGCCGTATCGCGCAGCAGCAGCGCATTGGCGCGCGCGTCCAGCGTCACGCTGCCGCGCGGCGTCATCAGCGACAGCCGCTCGCCCTGCAGGCTGCGATAGACCTCCTCCGCGCTGGCGTAGCGTAGCGTCACGGCGCGCAGCACCAGCGGCTGCTGCTCGACCGCAATGGCCTGCTCGGCCTGCGCCTCTTCTCGCTGATGCTGGCGCCAGCTGTCGGGATAGACCAGCAGCACATTCTCCTCCTCCACCACGGTGAGCCCGGCCAGCCGCGTCACCAGCGACAGCGCCTGTCGCCAGGGCACGTCGTCGAGCCGCAGCGAAAGCTGGCCCTCTACGCCCGGCGCGATTAACAGATTCACGCGCTGATAATCCGCCAGCGCCTGCAAAATACGCTCAACCGGCGCGTCGTCGAAATTAAGGCTGAGCCGCTGGCTGCTGCTGGCCTGCGCCGGCGCGAGCAGGACGCACGCCGTCAGCAGAAGTATCATCCTGAACACAGGTGCCTCCCTTCAGTGAAAATGTGATGCGCTGCGGCGCACAGCCGCGGCCTGTGGTGAGCGTCAGGCTGCGCGGCGTGATAGCGCCCAACTGCCAGCCCACCAGCGGCAGAGGCGTTGCCGACGCCACCGCCACCCTGGCGCCCTGCGGCGCAACCAGCCAGGCGCGCAGGCTGGCTCCGCGTCCCAGCACGCCCTGCAGCCGCCAGTGGGTCAGCGTGTCCGGCGGCGGGCACGCCGGGCTGGCCAGCGGCTGAAAGGGATCGCGCGGCGCGGCGCTCAGGCTGAACGTCGCCAGCGTGACACACAGCCATCTAGCGCGCATCGTCGCTCTCCAGCCAGAGTCTGGCCTGCACTTTTCCCTGCTGCGCCTCTAGCAGAAAGCGCGCGGGGAAAGGCGTCGCGGTGCGCGCCAGCTCGGCAAACAGCGGTTGAAACTGCGGCCACGCCAGCAGCAGGGTTAAGGCGCGCGGCGCAGACTCCGGCTGCCATGCCGTCAGCTGGTCGCCGCGCGCCGCCAGGAGCGCCTCAAGCGGCGCGGCGCGCGCGGCGATCTGACGCGCCGTCTCGTCGAGCTGCGACCGCAACAGGTTTTCCGCAGGCAGCGCTCTGAGCTGCGCCTGCTGCTGTCGAGACTGCTGTTGGAGAGCAGCGAGATCGGCGCGCAGCGCCTGCTGCGCCCGCTGCTGAGGCCGAAGCAGCAGCAGCCATATTCCCAGCATCGTCGCCGCCAGGCACGCCGTCGCAACCGCGAGCCGGGCGCGCAGCGGCAGGTGCAGCCAGCGTTCCAGCGCGCTATTCATCATCGACCTCGCCAGGGTAGGCGCGCAGCGTGAAGCGATAGAGCCCGTCCGGCTGACGCTCGACGCTGCCCTGCTTTATCGCCGCGAACAGCGGCAGGCCACCCAGCCGCCGACGCAGCTCGCCTATTGCCTGCATACTCTGCGCGCGCCCCTCGATGCTGAGCCGCTCTGGCTGTTTCTCTACGCGATCGAGCCACAGCGGGTCGGGCAGCAGCGCTGGCAGGGCCTGCCAGAACTGATGCCAGCGCAGCAGCTGGTCGGCGTGACGCCGGACGCGGCGCCACTGCGCCTGTTGCGCGGCCAGCTGCTGCTGCAAGGCGCGGCGCTGGGCGAGCCGGTCGCCGCTTTCCGCCAGCGCGGCGCGCGCCTCACGCTGCGCGGCCTGCAGCCGCTGGCTGGCGCAATCGAGGCGCCACAGCTGCCAGGCCGCCAGCAGCGCCAGCAGCAGCAGCGCGGCGGCGCCAATGCTCAGGCTGACGCGCCGCTGACGCCGCAGGCGGGCCTGTCGCCACGGCAGCAAATTCACCGCGATCATGGGCAATCCTCCGGACGCAGCGCCAGGCCGGCGGCGATGCAAAATGCCGCCTCCTGCTGCGGCAGCGGCGGCTGCCGGTAAGCAAACAGCTGCAACGGCGAAAAAGGCGTGAAGGCGTCAGGCAGAGCGACAGAGGATGGCGCGCAGCCGTACAGCGCGCGCGCCTGAGGGAAATAGCGCGACGGCAGCGTCTCCGCCGCGCTGTCCGCCACCGCGCTGCCAACCAGGCCTTCGCTGGCGCGGCTATACCAGAGCCACTGCGCATCCTGATAGAGCAGCAGCGCGGCGTCCTCAGCCAGCCCCGCGGCCAGCGCGGTCTGCGCCAGCGCATGAGTGGCGAGTTCAAAAACCGCAGGCCGCAGCGCGCTCTGTTGCAGCGGCGCCAGCCACTGCGCAATCGCCTCGCGCCGCGCCGCCGTCACATAGAGCTGGCGATCCGCTTCGCTGGCGCGATAGTCGAGCGCCAGCGCGTCAGGTTCGACGGGAAAGAGACGCTGCGCCGCCGCCGTCACGTAACGTCCCAGCGCCGGCTCCTGCAGTCGCTGGGCGGGCAGCGCCAGCGGCCGCTGCAGCACCAGCTGCGCAGGCAGCGCGACGCGCAGCGAATAGCGCTGCGGCAGCTGGCGCTGCAGGTCGCGCAGCGCCGCCTGCAGTTCAGGCGAAGATTGCAGCAGGCCGTTTCTTAACGTATCTTGCGGCAGCCCTTGCTGCCACCAGCGGCAGAGTTGCCAGCCGCCGCGTCGGCGCTGTACGGCGAGAGCGCAGAGCTGCGTATTCTGAATATCCAGTCCGACTTGCCATGTCTGAAAAGCCATGCGCGCGATCTCCTTATCTACAGGGGCAAAAGGACATATCAAAGCGTCTGGCTTGCCTTTATACTACCGCGCGGTTGTTTATAAACTGCCCAAACGACAACAGATGGGAAATTCCAGGTGAAGTTCGTAAAGTATTTATTAATCCTTGCAGTGTGTTGCGTCTTGCTGGGAGCTGGCTCGATTTATGGTTTGTACAAATACATAGAGCCGCAGTTGCCTGACGTTAACACGCTGAAAGATGTGCGCCTGCAAACACCCATGCAGGTGTACAGCGCGGATGGCGAGCTGATCGCCCAGTACGGTGAGAAACGCCGTATCCCATTAACGTTGCAGCAGATGCCGCCCGTGATGCTCAAAGCTTTTATCGCCACGGAAGACAGCCGTTTCTATGAGCACCATGGCGTGGATCCGGTGGGCATTTTCCGTGCGGCGAGCATCGCGCTGATGTCCGGCCACGCCTCACAGGGCGCGAGCACCATCACGCAGCAGCTGGCGCGTAACTTCTTCCTGAGCCCGGAACGCACCCTGATGCGTAAAATCAAGGAAGCGTTTCTCGCCATTCGCATTGAGCAGCTGCTGAATAAAGATGAGATCCTCGAACTCTATCTGAACAAAATTTATCTCGGCTACCGCGCCTATGGCGTCGGCGCCGCGGCGCAGGTCTACTTCGGCAAACCGGTCGACCAGCTTTCCCTGAGCGAAATGGCGATGATCGCCGGCCTGCCGAAAGCGCCGTCGACCTTCAACCCGCTCTATTCCCACAGCCGCGCGCTGGCGCGTCGCAACGTGGTGCTGGCGCGTATGCTGGATCAGCACTACATCACCCAGCAGCAGTATGACGAGGCGCGCAGCACGCCGCTGGTGGCGGTCTATCACGGCCCGGAAATCGCCTTCTCCTCTCCCTATCTCAGCGAGATGGTGCGTCAGGAGATGGTGAAGCGCTACGGCGACGGCGCCTACAACGACGGTTACAAGGTCTACACCACCGTGACGCGTCGCCTGCAGCAGGCGGCGCAGGAGGCGGTGCGCAACAACGTGCTGGCCTACGATATGCGCCACGGCTACCGCGGCCCGACCAGCGTGCTGTGGAAGGTGGGCGAACCCGCCTGGAGTCAGGAGCAGATCCTGAAGGCGCTGAAGCCGCTGCCCGCTTATGGGCCGCTGCTGCCTGCTGTCGTGACGCAGGCGAGCAGCAACGAAGCGACCGCGATGCTGAAAGACGGCACCAGCGTCTCGCTGGGCCTTGCCGGCGTGCGCTGGGCGCGCGCCTTTAAGTCGGATACCGTTCAGGGCCCGACGCCGCGCAGCGTGACGCAGGTTATCCAGACAGGCCAGCAGATTTGGGTGCGCAAAGTCGATAACGACTGGTGGCTGGCGCAGGTGCCGGACGTCAACTCCGCGCTGGTGTCGCTCGATCCGCAAACCGGCGCGGTGCGCGCGCTGGTGGGCGGATTCGACTTTAACCAGAGCATGTTCAACCGCGCCACCCAGGCGCTGCGCCAGGTCGGCTCCAACATCAAGCCGTTCCTCTACACCGCGGCGATGGATCGCGGCCTGACGCTCGCCTCGATTCTCAACGACGTGCCGATCTCACGCTGGGATGCGGGCGCGGGCGCTGACTGGCGGCCGAAGAACTCGCCGCCGACCTACGACGGTCCAATCCGCCTGCGTCAGGGCTTAGGTCAGTCGAAAAACGTGGTGATGGTGCGCGCCATGCGCGCGATGGGCGTCGACTACGCGGCGGAGTATTTGCAGCGCTTCGGCTTCCCGGCGCAGAATATCGTGCATACCGAATCGCTGGCGCTCGGCGCGGCCTCGTTTACCCCGCTGCAGGTGGCGCGCGGCTACTCGGTGATGGCGAATGGCGGCTTCCTGGTTGACCCTTACTTCATCAGCAAGATTGAGAACGAGCAAGGCGGAACGATTTTCGAAGCGAAACCGCGCATCGCCTGCCCACAGTGCAATCTGCCGGTGATCTACGGCGAGACTCGCAAAGCGCTGGCGCTGAACGAGGAGAGCGTAGAGAACGTCGCCACTTCCGATCAGAACCAGAATCAACCCGCGCCGCAGCCGGCGCTGGAGCAGGTGCCCGCCCAGCCGCAGCCGGACGGTCAGCAGTATGCGCCGCACGTGATCAACACGCCGCTGTCATTCCTGATCAAGAGCGCGCTGAACTCCAATATCTTCGGCGAACCGGGCTGGATGGGCACCGGCTGGCGCGCTTCGCGCGATCTGAAACGCAACGATATCGGCGGCAAAACCGGCACCACCAACAGTTCTAAGGACGCCTGGTTCTCGGGTTACGGTCCTGGCGTGGTGACCTCGGTGTGGATCGGCTTTGACGATGCGCGGCGCGATCTGGGCCGCAGCACGCTGTCGGGCGCGATCCCTAATCAAATTTCCGGCTACGAAGGCGGCGCGAAAAGCGCTCAGCCAGCCTGGGACGACTACATGAAGAGCGCGCTGGACGGCGTGCCGGAGCAGCCGCTGACGCCGCCGGACGGCGTGGTGACGGTGACCATCGATCGCAGCACCGGCAAGCTGGCTAACGGCGGCGGCAATACGCGTCAGGAGTATTTCATCAACGGTACGCAGCCGACGGAATATTCCGTGCATGACGTCGGCACCACCATTATGGATAACGGCGAGAGCCACGAGCTGTTTTAAGCCCTGCCGTGAGTAGCAAAAAAGGCCGACATCGCTGTCGGCCTTTTTATTTTGGAATGTGCCAACGCGGGCGAGATGGCCCGATCGCAAAGACGCAAAAAGCGGCATCCCTGCCAGCTCGGCCCGCGCGTATACGCCCCTCATCCCTGAGGGGCGCCCATAAACGGGCCAACGCGTTGCGTTGTTCAAAAACGCTCCCGGCGTTTTTGTCCCTGTCGCGGGACGCTTTGCTCTTCGGTCCATCTCACCCGCTTACAAGCTTTAGAGCTGTCTGTAAAAGTCAAAGCCCTGCCAGTTTCAGGCAATGTCGTATCCGTTAGTAGCTCAGCCGCCCCTGGCGCACCAGCCATTCGCGCACCAGAAACAGCGCGCTGACGTTGCGCGCCTCGCGGAAGTCCGGCTCCTGCAGCAGCGCCAGCAGGTTATCCAGCGGCCAGCGATGCTCGATCAGCGGCTCTGGCTCGTCGCCTTCCAGCCGCTCCGGGTAAAGCCCTTCCGCCACCACGATATTCATCTTGCTGGAGAAGTAAGAGGGCGCCATGGTGAGCTTGCTGAGAAACTCCAGCTTCTCGGCACCAAAGCCGACTTCCTCTTTCAGCTCGCGGTTCGCCGCCTCGAAGACATTCTCGCCGGGATCGATCAGCCCTTTCGGAAAGCCCAGCTCATAGGTCTCCAGCCCCACCGCATACTCCTGAATCAGCACCACCTGGTCGTCGATAATCGGCACGATCATCACCGCCTCGCGCTCCGACGGCTTCATCCGCTCATAAACGCGGCGCGCGCCGTTGCTAAAAGCGAGATCGACCGATTCAACGGTGAACAGACGCGAACGCGCTACCGTTTCCACATTGAGGATGTCAGGTTTTTTTAACGGGTTCTTCATATCAGCCTCAGACTTTCAACGCCGTGCTCTACCGGGAAAAAATCAGCTTACCTGACCACAGGCGAATGTGCGACAGCGAGTTTAGACCCGTAGTCTGGCAGAAGGCGACGCCGCACGATATCAACGAATTGTTATAGCAGTTAACGTTTTCGCCATAAGTCAACGTCGAAGAGTAAAATTCAGAAAAGACCGATGTTTAATTCAGTTTCTAACGGTTAACATTCGGACAAGGCATGCTGCATTAACTTCTAATTTAATGATTTTGCGCGTTATTTCCTCCGGCATTTAACTTGTCAGAGTTGTTTATTCCCGCCAAAATTGTCTTAAATAACAGTTCTATCTGGGAGCATCTGGCTAACGTGAAGGCAGGATTTTGGCTGAATTGAGCAAAGCATGAGCACAATCCTCATTGTATTGATAATAGTGCTGGTCTGCTCAGCTCTGGCAGGCGTCGGCTTTTGGTACGCTATGCGGCATCGTCCGCCGTTGGCGAAACCGCTGCCATTTATCAGTCCGCCCTGCCGTAAACTCACCGATGACGAACGTCGCGCGGTAGAGAAATATGTCGCCTCGATTGCCAGACAGTCGCGTCCCGTCACGCCTGGCGAAAAGCACCCCGCGTTCGACAACCTGACGCTCACCGCCCAGAGCAGTAACGTCTATCCCGTGACGCGCGCCATTACCCGCTACGGCCTCTCAACGGACGATCCGCACAAGTGGCGCTACTATCTCGACGAAGTCGAAGTGCATCTGCCGCCGCACTGGGAGCAGTACATCACCGATGAGAACTACGTCGAACTGATCCGCACCCAGACCGTGCCGCTGGTGATCTCGCTCAACGGCCACTCGCTGATCAACTATGGCACGGACCAGCCGGCGCTGCCGGCGCTGGTGCGTCCGGGATCGACCAACGCCTCGATCCGCAAGGAAGAGAGCGAAAACGTCGAGCTGCTGCAGGTGCGCAAAGAGACGCTGGAGGAGTATCAGCTGACGCGGCCGGACGGCACGCGCGAGGCGGTCACTATCACCTTCGCCTTTTTGCTGTTTTTCGTCAGCCTGCTGGTGCCCGCCAGCCTGATGGGCTGGCTGGTGCTGCTGGGCTGCGCCATGATCGGCGCCAGCGTCTGGTCACTGTTTCACATTCCTGCGCAAAAGCGCATGCGCGATATCCACTGCCTGCGCGGCGCGCCCAAGCGCTGGGGCCTGTTCGGCGAGTCGAACCAGGAGCAGAGCAACATTACGCTGGGCATTATCGACCTCGCCTATCCGCCGCACTGGCTGCCCTATGTGGCGCACGATCTCGGCCAGACCACCGACGTCGAGATCTACCTGAACCGTCAGGTGGTGCGTCAGGGCCGCTTTCTGTCGCTTCAGGATGAGGTGCGCAACTTTCCTATCCAGCGCTGGCGCAAAAACGTGGTGCTGGCCTGCGGCTCGCTGCTGGTGATGGCGCTGCTGGTGAGCTGGATCCCGCTCAGCATGCCGATCAAACTCAGCCTGGCCTGGATCAAAGGCACCGAAAGCCTGGCCGTCGACAACGTGGACAAGCTGGCGGCGCAGACGCTGCACGTCGGCGATATTTTAAAGGTCAACGGCACTGGCATGTGTTCCGTGCCCGATAACTATCAGAGCAACCGCAGCTACGCCTATATGCCGTTCGACTGCTCGGCGGTCTACTGGAACAACGCCTCGCCGCTGCCTCAGCCGCAGTCCGACATTATCGACAAAGCCGCGGCGCTGCTGGACGCCACCACGCGCCAGCTGCATCCAGAAACCAACACCGATCCCAAGCTCAACCCGCAGCTCGCCTCGGCGATCCAGAAATCGGGCATGATCCTGCTGGACGACTTTGCCGACCTTGTGCTGAAAACCCAGGACCTCTGCAGCCAGCAGCAGGATTGCGTGCGGCTGAAGAACGCGCTGGTCAATCTCGGCAACGCCAAAGACTGGGATACGCTGGTGCGCCGCGCCGATTCCGGCCAGCTCAACGGCATGAACGTGCTGCTGCGCCCGGTCAGCGCGGAAGCGCTGGAAAATCTGGTCAATACCGCGACTTCCAGCTTCTTTTTCCGCGAGACGCGCCGCGCCGCTGAAAACCTTAACAGCCCGCCGCCGGGCGGCTTCCTGATCGTCAGCGACGAGGGTCGCCAGCTGGTGAATCAGCCGCAGCCGACGGTGTCGCTGTTCGATCTCGACGCGCCGTCGCAGTGGCGCGAGCTACAGCGCCTCTCCGGCATGCTGCTGCACACGCCGTTCAGCGCCAGCGGCATCATCACCGGCCTGTCGGTCGACGCCAACGGCACGCGTCATATCGCGCTGCACAACGAGCCGGATGCGATGGCGATGTGGCGCTATCTCGGCACCGCCCTGCTGCTGACGGTATTGCTCGCCTGCGCGCTGATCAACGGTCTACTGGCGCTGCGCCGCATTCACCGCAACCGTCAGCGCATGGCGAACATTCAGCACTATTACGACAAATGCTTTAATCATAATCTTGGCACCATGCAGAGCGTGCGCTCGATGTTCTGACGCGGCCGTCGCCGCCTCTCACCCTCCCCTCTTCCCGCCTGTTTTATGCTACCCTGTCGCCCGCTTTTCACCGGAGAACCTGCCTGATGACGCTGAACTGGTCGCAAATCGATACCGTGCTGCTGGATATGGACGGCACGCTGCTGGATCTGGCGTTCGACCGTCATTTCTGGCTGGAGCATGTGCCGCTAACGCTGAGCGAAACGCGCGGTATTACACTGGCGGAAGCGGAGTCGCTGATCGCCGGAAAGTACCAGGCGGTGGCGCATACGCTAAACTGGTATTGTCTGGACTACTGGGCAGCGGAGCTGGGGCTGGATATTCGCGCCATGACCTTTGCGAAACGCAGCCTGGCGGCGATGCGCGACGATACCGTGCCGTTTTTGCAGGCGCTGCGTCAGGCGGGAAAACGCACCATCCTGCTGACCAACGCCCATCCGTACAATCTGGATGTCAAACTGGCGCAGACCGGTCTTGCGCCGCACCTTGATTTATTACTTTCCACCCATACCTTTGGGTATCCGAAAGAGGACCCGCGCTTATGGCAGGCGGTGGAGCAGCATACCGGACTTGATCGTCCCCGAACGCTGTTTATTGATGACAACGAGACCATTCTCGACGCCGCGAAAAGCTGGGGCATCGGCTGCTGTTTAGGCGTCAGCAATCCCGACTCCGGGCGTCCCGATCAGGTCTTCCAGCGTCACGCGGCGGTCCGCGATTTTCGCACCCTGTGCCGCGCGCTGGCGTAAACGGGAGCAGCAATGAAAGAGAAAAGCAGCGAAGGCGTGCGCCTCGACAAATGGCTCTGGGCGGCGCGCTTCTACAAAACGCGCTCGCTGGCGCGCGACATGATTGAAGGCGGCAAAGTGCACTACAACGGCCAGCGCAGCAAGCCGAGCAAGCTGGTGGAGCTGGAGGCGGAGCTGACGCTGCGCCAGGGCAACGACGAGCGCACCGTGATTGTTACCGCGCTGAGCGACAAGCGCGGTCCGGCGGAGGTGGCGCAGCAGCTCTACAGCGAAACCGCCGCCAGCATTGAGAAGCGGGAAAAAGTGGCGCTGGCGCGCAAGATGAATGCGCTGACCATGCCACATCCCGATCGCCGCCCCGATAAAAAAGAGCGCCGCGATCTGCTGAAATTTAAATTAACGGGCGACGACCAGGGTTAGCCCCAACGAGAGAAACTTTATGTCTGTACAAGATCAACTGCATCGTTACCTGTTTGAAAATGTGGCCGTGCGCGGCGAGCTGGCGAACGTCAGCCACACCTGGCAGGAAATTATCAAAAACCACGACTATCCGGCACCGGTGCAGACGCTGCTGGGCGAGCTGCTGGTGGCGACCAGCCTGCTGACCGCCACCCTGAAGTTCGACGGCGACATCACGGTACAGCTGCAGGGCGACGGGCCGCTGACGCTGGCGGTGATTAACGGCAATAACCGTCAGGAGCTGCGCGGCGTGGCGCGCGTGAAGGGCGATATTCCGGCGGACGCCACGCTGAAAAGCATGGTCGGCACCGGCTATCTGGCGATCACCATTTCGCCGGAGAAAGGCGAGCGCTATCAGGGCGTGGTCGGCCTGGAAGGCGAAACCCTGGCTGCCTGTCTGGAAGATTACTTTATGCGATCCGAGCAGCTGCCGACGCGCCTGTTTATTCGCACCAATGAAAAAGGCGCGGCGGGCATCCTGCTGCAGGTGCTGCCGGCGCAGGACACCCAGACCGAAGACTTCAACCATCTGGCGACGCTGACGGAAACCGTGAAGAGCGAAGAGCTGATCGATCTGCCGGCCACCGACGTGCTGTGGCGCCTCTATCATCAGGAAGAGGCGACGGTTTTCGATCCGCAGCCGGTAAGCTTTAAGTGCACCTGCTCGCGCGAGCGCTGTGGTGAAGTGCTGAAAACCCTGCCGCAGCATGAGGTTGACGAGATCATCGAAGAGGATGGTCAGGTCGATATGCACTGCGACTACTGCGGCACTCACTACGTCTACGACGCGGTCGATATTGCAGCGATCCGCAAAGGCGGCGCGGAAGGCGAAAGCAGCGACAGCATTCACTGATTTATCATCCCTGGGCGGCGTCGCCGCCCTTTTCCCCTGCCGCGATATCCCCTTAATTTACAAAGTAAAATAACCCGCTTTCGCGAACTTTAGTTTCAAAAGCGGCTCTTTTCGCTCCTTAACGCGCCCTGGTTCGCATTTCTGACGGACAACGCTTTTCCCACAGGCTGAGAAGAGTACACTGCGCGCGATCGTGCATCCGCCCAGCCGCGTGCGGCGCCTGTTGTACGACACCTATAACTATTCGCCTGTGCAGTACCAAAACGATTTAAGGAGCAGTCAATGCGCGTTACCGGCCTGACCTCGCAAGATCTTGCCGCTTTGGGCATCGAGGACACCACCGAAGTGGTTCACAATCCCGATTTCGATACGCTGTTTGCCGAAGAACTTCGTCCTGAGCTGGAAGGTTATGCGCGCGGCACTCTGACGCAAAGCGGCGCCGTCGCGGTCGATACCGGCATTTTTACCGGCCGCTCGCCAAAGGATAAATATATCGTCCGCGATGACACCACCCGCGACACGCTGTGGTGGAACGATCGGGGAACAGGCAAAAACGACAACCAGCCGCTGTCGCCGGAAGTCTGGCAGCAGCTCAAAGCCTGCGTGACGCGCCAGCTCTCCGGCAAGCGCCTGTTCGTGGTGGACGCCTTCTGCGGCGCCAACGCCGATTCACGCCTCAGCGTGCGCTTCGTCACCGAAGTCGCCTGGCAGGCGCACTTCGTCAAAAACATGTTTATTCAGCCGAGTGAAAGCGAACTGGCGGCGTTTAAACCTGACTTCACGGTGCTGAACGGGGCGAAATGCACCAACCCCGACTGGCAGGCGCAGGGGCTGCACTCTGAGAACTTCGTGGCGTTCAACCTGACCGAAAACATGCAGCTGATCGGCGGCACCTGGTACGGCGGCGAGATGAAAAAAGGGCTCTTCGCGGTGATGAACTACCTGCTGCCGCTGCGCGGCATCGCCTCGATGCACTGCTCGGCCAACGTCGGCAAAGCGGGCGACGTCGCGGTGTTCTTCGGTCTTTCCGGCACCGGCAAAACCACTCTCTCCACCGATCCTGAGCGCCAGCTGATCGGCGACGACGAACACGGCTGGGACGACGACGGCGTGTTTAACTTCGAAGGCGGCTGCTACGCCAAGACCATTAAACTCTCCGAGCAGGCCGAGCCGGAGATCTACCGCGCCATCCGCCGCAACGCGCTGCTGGAGAACGTGGTGGTGCGCGAAGACGGCAGCGTCGACTACGACGACGACAGCAAGACGGAAAACACCCGCGTCTCCTATCCGATCGATCACATCGACAATATCGTGCGTCCGGTGTCAAAAGCGGGCCACGCGAAGAAAGTGATTTTCCTCACCGCCGACGCCTTTGGCGTGCTGCCGCCGGTGTCGCGCCTGACGCCTGAGCAGACGCAGTATCACTTCCTGTCTGGCTTTACCGCCAAGCTGGCCGGCACCGAGCGCGGCGTCACCGCGCCGACGCCGACTTTCTCAGCCTGCTTCGGCGCGGCGTTCCTGACGCTCCATCCGACGCAGTATGCCGAGGTGCTGGTGAAGCGCATGCAGGCGGCGGGCGCGCAGGCGTATCTGGTCAATACTGGCTGGAACGGCAGCGGCAAACGCATTTCGCTGAAAAATACGCGCGCCATCATCAACGCGATTCTGGCCGGTGAGCTGGACGATGCGGAAACCGAGACGCTGCCGGTGTTCAACCTGCAGGTGCCGACCGCGCTGGGGCAGCTTGACGCCGCCACGCTCGATCCGCGCAGCAGCTGGGAAAGCAGTGAGAAGTGGCAGGAAGCGGCGCGCGATCTGGCGCAGCGCTTTATCACCAACTTTGAGAAGTACACCGATAACGCGGCAGGCGCCGCGCTGGTCAAAGCGGGCCCGGTGCTGTAACCCGTCGGGCGCGGCTCTCACCGCGCCTGTTTTAGCTCTGCGCCGCGCTGATGCTGCCCGGCGCGCTCTGCTCCGTCAGCGGCAGCCAGGCGCGAATGCGCAGCCCGCCGCGCTCGCTCTCGCCAATCTCCAGCGATCCCTGATGCGCATCGATAATGCGCTGCACAATCGCCAGCCCCAAACCGGTGCCGCTGGTGCTGCGCGCGCTGTCGCCGCGCACAAAGGGCTGCAGCAGATGCGCCAGCTGCTCGGGCTTAATGCCTGGACCGTCATCCTCGACCTGAAACCAGGCGCGATGCAGTTCGCGGCCGCTGCTCACCTTGATCCAGCCGTTGCCGTAGCGCGCCGCGTTCACCACCAGGTTCGCCACCGCGCGCTTGATCGACAGCGGATTGATATTCAGCATCAGCTCTTCCGGCATCACCGCGTTCTCAATCTCCCGCTCGTAGCCGCTTTCCGCCGCCACCACTTCGCCCAGCACGCTGTTGAGATCGGCGCGTTCGGTCTGGATCTCCTGGCCGGTGCGCAGATAGTCGATGAACTGTTCGATGATGGCGTTGCACTCTTCGATATCTTTATTAATCGATTCGGCAAGATAGCCATCCTCTTCGCTCATCATCTCGGTGGCGAGGCGAATGCGCGTCAGCGGCGTGCGCAGGTCGTGGCTGACGCCCGCCATCAGCAGCGTGCGGTCATCCGCCAGCTGCTTGACGCCTGAGGCCATCTGGTTAAAGGCGCGCGTCACCGAACGCACCTCCGACGCACCATACTCGCGCAGCGGCGGCGGAATAATGCCTTTGCCGACCTGCAGCGCCGCGTGTTCGAGATCGACCAGCGGCCGGTTCTGAATACGGATAAACAGCCACGCGCCGCCTATGGCCAGCAGCATAATCGCCAGCGTGTAGCGGAACAGCGGCGAGAAGTCGCCCTGATGGATCTCCGTCAGCGGCACGCGCACCCAGATGTCGGGCGACAGCCAGGTTTTCAGCCACACCACCGGCGAGTTTTTATTGACCTCGACGCGCACGTCGGTCGGCCCGCCAAGCTGCTGGCCCATCTGCTCGCTAAGAAATTCATAGTGCTGCGCCCAGCGCAACCCGCTCTCTTCGGCCGCCGCATTGGTATAGAGCGAAATGCCGAGTTCGCGGTAGATCTCGCGGCGGAACGCAGGCGGCACTTCCAGCTGCGTGCCGTCCTCCAGCTGCAGCCGGTCGGTCATCAACATGCGCACTTCATACGCCAGCACCTTGTTGAACTGCTGCAGGCTGGGAAGAATGGCGAAGTTGAGCACCACCAGATAGGTCGTGACCAGGCTGACGAACAGCAGGGTCACGATCAATAACAGGGTGCGGGCGAACGAACTGCGAGGCGAGAAGCGCAGTCGCCTCATGCTTTAGAACCGTCCGGAACGAACACGTAGCCTAAGCCCCAGACCGTCTGGATATAGCGCGGGTGCGCCGGATCTTCTTCCACCATGCGGCGCAGGCGCGAGATCTGCACGTCGATAGAGCGCTCCATCGCGCTGTATTCGCGTCCGCGCGCCAGGTTCATCAGCTTGTCGCGCGACAGCGGCTCGCGCGGATGGCTGACCAGCGCTTTAAGCACCGCGAATTCACCGCTGGTGAGCGGCATCGGCTCATCTTCGCGGAACATTTCGCGCGTGCCGAGGTTCAGCTTGAACTTGCCGAAGGCGATGACCGCCTCTTCCTGCGAAGGGGCGCCCGGCAGCTCATTGGCCTGACGGCGCAGCACCGCACGGATACGCGCCAACAGTTCGCGCGGGTTAAAAGGCTTGGGAATATAGTCGTCGGCGCCGATTTCCAGCCCGACGATGCGATCCACCTCTTCGCCTTTCGCCGTCACCATAATGATCGGCATCGGGTTGCTCTGGCTGCGCAGACGGCGGCAAATCGACAGGCCATCTTCGCCCGGCAGCATCAGATCCAGCACCATCAGATGAAAGGATTCACGGGTCAGCAGACGATCCATCTGCTCGGCGTTGGCGACGCTGCGCACCTGAAAGCCCTGCTCGGTGAGATAGCGTTCCAGCAGCGCACGTAAACGCATATCATCATCAACGACCAGGATTTTGTAATTCTCTTGCATTTTCTACTCCCAAAGGCGCCATTGCCTGAGCCGATATTGTTAAAAAAAGTTGTCTGTCTGTGACAGTCATTAATGGTTTATATTCTAGCCGAAATTGTTACAAAGCATATTAAACAGGAGCTTATCTTTAATTTTCTCGCTGCGTTAAGTGTAAAATCACATGCTTAAGGGCGCGTTACCTTGCTTACGGCAAATCTGAAAGTCAGCCGCTTTTTCTCGCTATCGCCGGCCGTAAAACCCAGCCGCTTATTAATCAAACTTGCAGATCAAACAGTTAACGCGCAATTTGAGTTTAGCGCGATTCAGCACGCGCCTGCCGTCTGGCAGCAGAAAGCGCCTCAGCCACGCAACAGCATAAAATATCAGCTTCTGCGCGCCGCGCCGCACGCTTCTCTCGGATTAGCGCCAGTTTGCGCATCGTTCAGGCCATTCAAAAATAAAGCACGCTAAATCAATCAGTAAAGCTACCTTTCCGCCCTTTGTGAATTGCACCACACTGCTTGCACTCGCTTCACTACAGGGATAGCAATTATGAAAAAAACGTTGTTAGTGCTGGGTGCGCTGGCCACCCTTAGTCTGAACTCAGTCTGGGCGGCGACCGCGACGGGCGAAGCTGCCGGCGCGCAGGCCTCTACCACTGCGCAGGGCAACTCTAACGCTATCGGCGTCGGCGCCGTGGCGGCGCTGCTCGGCGTGGCGCTGGCGACCGCTGGCGGCGGCGATAAAGGCACCTCTTCTTCCACCACCACCTCAACCGTGGCGGGAAAATAACACTTTTTGCTTTCTGACTTTTTGACCCTGCCCGTTTCGCCACCGGGGAACGCAACAAGGGGTTTTCACCGTTGAAAACCTGTTCCCCGACTCTTTTTTGCCGCGCCCGCTTTGCTTTACACTGCCTGCCTGTTTCTTTCTGAGTCGCTACGCATGAAAACCCGACTGATCACTCGCGAAGGCTTCGATAAGCTGAAGGCCGAACTCGACTATCTCTGGCGCGAAGAGCGTCCCGAAGTCACAAAGAAGGTGACCTGGGCCGCCAGCCTCGGCGATCGCAGCGAAAACGCCGACTACCAGTACAATAAAAAACGGCTGCGCGAAATCGATCGCCGCGTGCGTTATCTGACCAAAAGCCTCGAGTCGCTGCGCATTGTCGACTATTCGCCGCAGCAGGACGGCAAGGTCTTTTTCGGCGCCTGGGTCGAAGTCGAGAATGACGACGGCGAAATAAAACGCTTCCGCATTGTTGGCTACGACGAGATTTTCGGCCGCAAAGATTACATCTCTATCGACTCGCCAATGGCGCGCGCGCTGCTGAAAAAAGAGGTGGGCGACGCGGCGATGGTCGAGACACCGGCGGGTCCGGCGCTCTGGTACGTCAACGCCATTTCCTATCCAGACGCCTGATTCAGAATATCGCTGAAAGCCAGCCGCATCGCTGGCAATTTCACTTTTCAGTCCGTATAACTGTCCCCTGTTTTTTAACCCTGTAAGCAAGACAGAATCGATGATGAAAGATCTCAGCCACATTATTGCCAGTGAGCTGCAGGCGCGTGCGGAGCAAGTTGAAGCCGCCGTGCGTCTGCTGGACGAAGGGAACACCGTGCCGTTTATCGCACGCTATCGTAAAGAGGTGACCGGCGGTCTGGACGATACCCAACTGCGCCAGCTGGAGACGCGTCTCGGCTACCTGCGCGAACTGGAAGAGCGCCGCCAGTCGATTCTGAAATCCATTGCCGATCAGAGCAAACTCACCGACGAACTCGCCGGGGCGATTAACGCCACGCTGAACAAAACCGAACTCGAAGACCTCTACCTGCCCTATAAACTCAAGCGCCGCACCCGCGGTCAGATCGCCATCGAAGCGGGTCTGCAACCGCTGGCCGAGACGCTGTGGCAGGATCCGTCGCAGGATCCCGAGCAGCTGGCCGCGCAGTATGTCGACGCTGACAAAGGCGTTGCCGACGTGCGCGCCGCGCTGGACGGCGCGCGCTATATCCTGATGGAGCGCTTCGCCGAAGACGCCGCGCTGCTGGCGAAGGTGCGCGACTACCTGTGGAAAAATGCGCATCTGGTGTCGCGCGTGGTGGAAGGCAAAGAGCAGGAAGGGGCCAAATTCCGCGACTACTTCGATCATCACGAAGCGCTGCACAGCGTGCCGTCGCACCGCGCGCTGGCGATGCTGCGCGGCCGCAACGAAGGCATTCTGCAGCTTTCGCTGAACGCCGATCCGCAGTTCGACGAGCCGCCGCGCGAAAGCCACGGCGAAACGCTGATCGCCGAGCACCTTAATCTGCGCCTTAACGGCGCGCCGGCCGACGGCTGGCGCAAGGCGGTGGTGAGCTGGACCTGGCGCATTAAAGTGATGCTGCATCTGGAGACGGAGCTGATGGGCACGGTGCGCGAGCGCGCCGAAGATGAAGCGATCAACGTCTTCGCCCGCAACCTGCACGATCTGCTGATGGCGGCCCCGGCGGGTATGCGCGCCACCATGGGCCTCGATCCCGGCCTGCGCACCGGCGTGAAGGTCGCGGTGGTGGACGCCACCGGCAAGCTGGTCGCCACCGACACTATCTATCCGCACACCGGCCAGGCGGCGAAAGCCGCCACCGCGGTCGCCGCGCTCTGCGCGAAACATCAGGTCGAACTGGTGGCGATCGGCAACGGCACCGCCTCGCGCGAGACAGAGCGCTTCTTCCTTGAGGTGCAGAAACAGTATCCGCATGTGACCGCGCAGAAAGTGATCGTCAGCGAAGCGGGCGCCTCGGTCTACTCCGCCTCTGAGCTGGCGGCGCTGGAGTTCCCCAATCTCGACGTTTCGCTGCGCGGCGCCGTCTCTATCGCGCGACGCCTGCAGGATCCGCTGGCGGAGCTGGTGAAGATCGATCCGAAATCGATCGGCGTCGGCCAGTATCAGCACGACGTCAGCCAGAGCCAGCTGGCGAAGAAGCTGGACGCGGTGGTGGAAGACTGCGTGAACGCGGTCGGCGTCGATCTCAATACCGCCTCTGTGCCGCTGCTGACCCGCGTCGCGGGTCTGACGCGCATGATGGCGCAGAATATTGTCAGCTGGCGCGATGAGAACGGCCGCTTCCAGAACCGTCAGCAGTTGCTGAAGGTGAGCCGCCTCGGCCCGAAAGCTTTTGAGCAGTGCGCCGGCTTCCTGCGCATCAACCACGGCGATAACCCGCTCGACGCCTCAACGGTGCATCCGGAAGCCTATCCGGTGGTGGAGCGTATTCTGGCGGCCACCGAGCAGGCGCTAAACGAGCTGATGGGCAATCCCTCCAGCCTGCGCAGCGTGAAAGCGGTGGATTTTACCGACGAGCGCTTCGGCCTGCCGACCGTGACCGACATTATTAAAGAGCTGGAAAAACCGGGCCGCGATCCGCGCCCTGAGTTCAAGACCGCGCAGTTCGCCGAAGGCGTCGAAACCCTGAACGATCTGCTGCCGGGCATGGTGCTGGAAGGCGCGGTGACCAACGTCACCAACTTCGGCGCCTTTGTCGATATCGGCGTGCATCAGGACGGTCTGGTGCATATCTCTTCGCTGTCGGACAAGTTCGTCGAAGATCCGCATCAGGTGGTGAAAGCGGGCGATATCGTGAAGGTCAAAGTGATGGAGGTCGATCTGCCGCGCAAGCGCATCGCGCTGACCATGCGGCTGGATGAGCAGCCAGGCGACAGCAACGCGCGCAGCAGCGGCAACGGCCGCAGCGCGCCGCGCGATAACGCCCGTCCAGCCGGCGGCGCGAAGCCGCGTCCGCGCCAGAGCAGCCAGCCCGCCGGCAACAGCGCGATGGGCGATGCGCTGGCGGCGGCGTTCGGCAAAAAACGCTGACTTAGCCCCACGCGCGCCCGGCTGATTCCGCGCCGGGCGCGCGCAACCACCGCTGCAAAGTTGAAAATCCCCTTCTTAACGCTACGCTGAAAACACGCCTGCATAAAAAACAACCCGGGACGTGGCACCCAATTCGCGATGGAAACGATCACAGCGCTGCTTGATAAAATCTATGCCGACACCTTTCCCCAGGCGGCGCGAGCGCGCTTGCTGAGCCGCATCGCCGCCGCGCGCGACGCGATTAAACTGCCGCGCAAAGCGCACTGGGACGAACAGGACGTGGTGCTGATCACCTACGCCGATCAGTTCCGCGAGACGGACAAGCCGACGCTGCAGAGCTTTTCCCGCTTCTACCAGCAGCATCTGCAGGCCTCCTTTCCGCTGGTGCATCTGCTGCCCTTTTTCCCCTACTCCTCCGACGACGGCTTCTCCGTGATTGATTACCATCAGGTCAATCCGCTGTGCGGCGAGTGGCCCGACGTCGCGCGGCTGCATCAGGAGACGCGCCTGATGTTCGACTTTGTCTGCAACCATATGTCCGCCCACAGCGCCTGGTTCAAACACTATCTGGCGCTCGATCCCGGCTGGGACGACTTCTTTATCAGCATGCCGCCCGCTACCGATCTTAGCGCCGTAACGCGGCCACGCACCTCGCCGCTGCTGACGCCGTTCGAGATGGCCAGCGGCGAAACGCGCTTTATCTGGACCACCTTCAGCGCCGATCAGATCGATCTTAACTTCGGCAATCCCGAGGTGCTGATCCGCATGGTGGAGGTGCTGCTCGACTACCTGCAAAAAGGGGCGGACTACGTGCGCCTCGACGCCGTGGGCTATATGTGGAAAACGCCCGGCACGCGCTGCATCCATCTGGAGAAAACCCATCTGCTGGTGAAGCTGTTTCGCGCCATTGCCGACACGGTCGCGCCCGGCACGGTGATTATCACGGAAACCAACGTGCCGCATAAAGATAACGTCAGCTACTTCGGCGACGGCCATGACGAGGCGCAGATGGTCTACCAGTTCTCTCTGCCGCCGCTGGTGCTGCACGCCATTCACTCTGGCTCAGGACGCGCGCTGCGCCAGTGGGCCGGCGCGCTGGAGCCAGGCAATGGCGGAACCACTTTTTTTAACTTTCTGGCCTCGCACGACGGCATTGGGCTCAATCCGGCGCGCGGCATTCTCTCTGAAGTGGAAATCGTGGCGCTGGTGCGCGACCTGGCGCTGGAAGGGGCGCTGGTTTCCTATAAAAACAACCCGGACGGCACCACCAGCCCTTACGAAATCAACGTCACCTATCTCGATGCCCTTAACCGCCAGCAGGACAGCGACGACACGCGCCTGCGGCGCTTTTTACTGGCTCATGCCATTCTGCTGGCGTTTCCCGGCGTGCCCGCCATCTATATCCAGAGCATTCTCGGATCGCGCAACGACTATGAAGGCGTTAAGGCCGCCGGGCACAACCGCGCCATCAACCGGCAGAAGTTCGATCTGGCGGCGATAGAGGCGGCGCTGGCGCAGAACGACACGCTGCGTCACGCCATCTACACCCGCCTGAGCCAGCTGATCCAGCTGCGCACGCGCCAGTCAGCTTTTCATCCCGATAACCCGATGCGGCTCTATGACAGCGACAATGCGCTGCTGGTGCTGAAGCGCCATGCGCCGCAGCAGCAGGATAACGGGCTGCTGTGCGTGTTCAATCTGAGCGGCAAAAGCGTGGAGACAACGCTGCCGGAGGCGCGCCTTTTTCAGGATATCGTGACGGGAGAGAGAATTGATGGCACCCAGCGGATAACGCTGGATGCCTGGCAGTTTGTCTGGTTAAAAAGCTGATTACTTATAGACTTCTGCGGTGGCGCTGAATTTGCCGTGTTCACGGCCTGCGATCACCAGGAAGTATTTCCCTCCTTTTTCATCAGCCTGTTTAGAAAGCTCGCGCTTGGCGTCCATTGGCGAGGTGGTTTCCGCCGTGGTGTTCACCGTGCCGATCTTCTGAAGATTCATTTTCTTCACTTCTTCTTTGGTCACTTCCTTGGCCGCAAACGCCGAAAACGACACCGCACCCATCACCATCGAAGCGACAACCCATTTCATCACCTTCATTACAGTACCCCTCATTCATTTCCGTTATGTGAGATGTAAGCAGACGCCGAATGCGTCAGGCGAGATGGAACCTCATTATCCTCTCCCTGGACAATTCACATCATGAAGCGGCCATGCTTACCAGGAAAGTATTGTCGCTGCCGGAAAAAATGCCAGCTGCGCGCCGGGTTTAACCGCAAAACTCTCGACTGAAATCAAGAATATGCTGACAGAAGGCGTCAGGATGCGAAATAAACGGCGCGTGCGCGGCTTTCTCCATCACCACGGAAGGCGAAGCGGGCAGCGCCGCGTCGAGCTGCGCGGCGATGCGGCGCGGGACTAGCCCGTCGAGCGCGCCATAGAGACGCAAAAACGGCACGCTGAGCTGCGACAGCCGAGGGCGTAAATCCACCTCACGCAGGATCGCCAGCCCACCGTCCAGCACCTCGACCGGCGGCATCGGCTGCGCCAGCACCACCTCTTTTAAGCGGCGCGCATCCTGACGCGCGCTGTCGGTGCCCAGCGTCTGCAGCGCCAGAAAGCGTTCGACGGTGCGCTGGAAGTCGCTGTTGAGCTGCGCCCGAAAGGTTTCCAGCGTTTCTGGCTTAATGCCCGGCCATGACTCGCTGGCGGTAAAACAGGGCGACGAGGCGACGCTGATCAATCCCGCGACCTGCTGTGGCACGCGCAGCGCCAGCTCGGTCGCCACCAGCCCGCCCAGTGACCAGCCCAGCAGCAGCGCGCGGGCGGGCAAATGCGGCAGCAGCTGTTGCGCCATCTCCTCCAGCGACAGCGCGCCGGCTCGCCGGCTGCGGCCATAGCCCGGCAGATCGACCAGGTGCAGGCGAAAATGCGGGCTAAGTCGCGGCACAATGCTTTGCCACACTTCGGCGTTCAGCCCCCATCCGTGCAGCAGCACAAGATCCACATTCCCTTCTCCGCAGGTGTGCCAGTAAAGCGAGGTCATCAGTTACTATCCCGTAAAACGTTAAGGAGGCCGCTATGCTACCAATGCCCGCCCTCTGTTGGCTATGCCAGCTGCCGCTGCGCCTCGCCGCGCATGGATTGTGCAGCGTCTGTCTGCGCGCCCTGCCGCCGTTGCCGATCCTCTGTCCGCGCTGCGGCTTGCCCGCCGCCTCCTGCCGCATCGCCTGCGGCCGCTGTCTGCGTACGCCGCCGGCGTGGCAGGCATTGGTCTGCGTCAGCGGCTATCAGCCGCCGCTGCGCCGCTGGGTGCAGCAGCTGAAGTTTTCCCGCGTTACCGCACTCAGGGTGATGCTGGCGCGGCTGCTTTTGCTAAGCTGGCTGGACGCTCACCGCACGCGCGGACTGGCTCGGCCGGATCTGCTGCTGTGCGTGCCGCTGCATAAAAGGCGCGCCTGCCAGCGCGGCTATAATCAGGCGGCGCTGCTGGCACAGCCGCTGGCGCGCTGGCTAGGCTGCGAGTTTCGCGATGCCGTGCGTCGCAGGCGGCGCGGCGCGCTGCAGCATCAGCTCAGCGCCTCGCAGCGCCGTCGCAACGTGCGCGGCGCCTTCCGCCTTGAAATCGCCGTGCGCGGACGCCATATCGCCCTGATAGACGATGTGGTGACGACGGGTCATACCGTGGGAGAAATTAGCCGCATTTTGCTGGCGCAGGGCGCGGCCAGCGTACAAATCTGGTGCCTGTGCCGTACCTTGTAGAGCGTCGGTGATGGGCGTATTATAACCAACTAAATTAGTCAACTATTGAGCAATTGCCATGATCCGAATTACAGACTCTGCCCAGGAGCATTTCGCAAAACTGCTGTCAAAACAGGAAGATGGCACCCAAATCCGCGTATTCGTCATTAACCCGGGTACGCCAACCGCCGAATGCGGCGTCTCTTACTGTCCGCCGGACGCGGTAGAAGCCACCGACACGGAGCTGAAGTTCGAGAAGCTTTCGGCCTACGTTGACGAACTGAGCGCGCCCTACCTTGAAGACGCGGAAATCGACTTTGTCACCGACAATCTCGGCTCGCAGCTGACGCTGAAAGCGCCGAACGCCAAAATGCGCAAGGTTTCTGACGACGCGCCAATGGTTGAACGCGTCGAATATCTGCTGCAGGCGCAGATCAACCCGCAGCTGGCGGGTCACGGTGGTCGCGTGTCGCTGATGGAAATCACTGACGACGGCTACGCCATTCTGCAGTTCGGTGGCGGCTGTAACGGCTGCTCAATGATCGACGTCACCCTGAAAGACGGCATCGAAAAAGAGCTGCTGGCCGCTTTCCCGGAGCTGAAAGGCGTGCGCGATCTCACCGAGCACCAGCGCGGCGAGCACTCCTACTACTAATCGCTGCTCTGCGCGACAGTCATCGACTGTCGCGCCCTGTTTACGACTCCCCTTTCCGCGTCTGGCTCACCGCTTTCAGCAGTTTCACTACCGCTTTATCCGCAAAGATCGTCTCCAGCGGCTGCGTCAGCTTGCGTCGCCAGTTGGGATATTGATCGACCGTGCCCGGCACGTTGACCGGGGTGGTCATGCCGATCCAGTCCTCTGGCTGCAGGCCTAACAGCGCGCTGCCGGTCGCCGCCAGAAACTTATGCATCGCCAGATTGAGCGCGGGCGTCATCTCCAGCTTCTCCGCCTGACGCGCGCTGCGCGCTGGCATCGCGCCCGCCTGATGAAGCGCGTCCAGCAGCGCCTGCTTCTGCTTCGCCCGCTGTTCATGCAGCGACTGCAAAACCGCTTTGCCGGGATAAAGCTTGAGCTTTTCACCCAGCGCGAAGTCGCCGGCGTTCCAGAAGCCGCTCAGCGTCGGCAGATCGTGCGTGCTGGCGCTGGCAATCGACTGGCGCGGATAGTCGCCAGGCAGGCGATAGCGGCCGTCGCGCTGCTGCTCGAACCACATTACCTTCCAGGAGAAGACGCCGCTGGCGCGCAGCAGGCCGACGATTTCCGGCGGCACGGTGCCAAGATCTTCGCCAATTACCATACAGCGATGCCGCTGGCTTTCCAGCGCCAGCACGCCCAGCAGATCCTGCACCGGATAGCTGACGTAGGCGCCTTTATCGGCGGTTTCCCCTTTCGGCACCCACCACAGTCGCAGCAGCGCCATCACGTGATCGATGCGCAGCGCGCCGCAGTCGCGCATATTGGCGCGCAGCATGTCGATAAACGGCTGGTAGCCGCGCGCGCGCATCACATGCGGATCCATCGGCGGCAGGCCCCAGTTTTGCCCCAGCGGACCAAGACGGTCCGGCGGCGCGCCGACCGAGGCTTCCAGACGATAAAGCTCGGGATCGTGCCAGGTTTCCGCGCTGCCTTCTGCGACGCCGACCGCCAGATCGCGATAGAGGCCCACCGTCATGTTCAACGCCTGGCTGCGCGCCCAGCACTGGGCAAACTGGGTTTGCGCCAGCCACTGCAGCCACTGCCAGAAGGCGATCTCCTCTTGGTGCGTCTCACACCAGCGCTGCACCTCGGGCGACTGGCTGCTGCGCCAGCTTTCCGGCCAGGCGGGCCAGCCCCAGGCCTGATCATCCTCGGCACGACGTTCCGCCTGCAGGCCATCATAGGCCGCCTGGTAGCGCAGGCTGTCGCCGCCGTCGCGCACGAAATCGGCAAACGCCTGACGCTGCGCATCCTCTTCCGCGCGCTGGCTAAACTGCGCCCAGGCGTGACGCAGCGCGGCGAGCTTCAGTGCCATCACCGCCGCGTAGTCGACAAATTCGCTGTCGCGCGCCTTCGCCAGCGCGCGCTGGGTTTTCGCCGCGCTCCACCACTTCTGCGCCGCCGCGCTGTTCTGAAAGTCCTCCAGCTGCGCCACGCTGATATAGATAATATTTAGCCAGCGCCGCGATGAGGGGCTGTAGGGGCTGGCAAAATCGGGCGTGGCGGGATAGAGCGCATGCAGCGGATTAAGCCCGACGAAGTCGCCGCCCTGGCGCGCCACCTGCTCCAGCAGCTGTTGCAGGTCGCCGAAATCGCCGATGCCCCAGTTATCGGCGGAGCGCACGGTGTAAAGCTGCACCAGCGCGCCCCAGCGCTTCTCGCCGTTGCGCAGCGGCGCCGGCAGCCAGCAGCGGCGCGGCGTCAGAATAATGCGCGTCTGCCACGCTTTTTTGCCCTTGCTCAGCGTCAGCTGGTGGTAGCCGTGGCCGAGGGGCGACGGCAGCGTAAACGGCTCGCCCGCCTCGAGTTCGCCGCTAAACTCGCGGCCCTTTTCGCTGCGCAGCCGCCACTGATAGCGGCCGCGCCCTTGCGGCTCAAGCTGTCGCGCGGCGCCGCCGCTGAAGACCTGCACCGGCGGCAGCGGCGCGCCCTTCTCCTGGCGCGCATCGCCCATAACCGCCAGCAGCGCCGTTTTAGTGTCGTCGCTAATGGCTTCCGGCTCGCCTTTGGCGTTGGTATAGGTCAGGGAAATCCCGGCGGCGACTGCCGCGCGATCCAGTGCGCTCTCTTTCATGCTCTCCCCTTAGCGTCGTGATCCAAAGCCGTTGAGTGACGGTGTGCTGAATGTCTGCGCACAGGCAAACTGAGCATTAAGTAAAGACGGCAGTGGGGAAAAAATCGACAGGAAACAAAGAAAAAGGTCAGGCGCAAGCGTCATGGGCAGAGCGTTTACGCCATGACGCTTATTACGGCGGGGTTAGCAGAGTTCGAGCTGCACCTCATGCTGCTCGATCACCTTCATAATGCTGGCGGGCGGCTGCTTGTCGGTGTAGAGCTGGTCGATCAGCCCCATATTGCCGAGGTTCACCATCGCGTTGCGGCCAAATTTCGAATGGTCGACCACCAGCATGACGCAGCGTGAATTCTCGATGATGGCGCGTTTGGTGCGCACCTCATGGTAGTCGAACTCCAGCAGCGAACCGTCCATATCGATGCCGCTAATGCCGAGAATGCCGAAGTCGAGACGGAACTGGGAGATAAAATCGAGCGTCGCTTCGCCCATAATGCCGCCGTCGCGCGTGCGCACTTCGCCACCGGCAATAATCAGCCGGAAGTCGGGCTTGCACATTAGCAGCGTCGCAACGTTGATGTTGTTGGTGACCACGCGCAGATTTTTATGATTCAGCAGCGCGTGCGCCACCGCTTCCGGCGTGGTGCCGATATCGATAAACAGCGTCGCGCCGTCGGGTATTTCGCTGGCGACGCGTTCGGCGATGCGTGCTTTCTCCGCCGACCACATCATCTTACGCTCTTGCCAGGCGGTGTTTTCAGAGCTGGAAGGCAGCGCCGCGCCGCCGTGATGACGCTGAATTTTATTCTGATCGGCGAGGTCGTTAAGATCGCGACGAATGGTCTGCGGGCTGACCTCAAAATGCTCTACCAGCTCTTCGGTACTGACATATCCCTGACGCCGGACCAGATCGATAATGGCGTCATGACGTTGCGTCTGCTTCACATTACTCTCCTGTTTTCTTTTCTTATCCGGCGCTAATGGCGCCGCACTGCACGGGTATCGACAAACGCCATCGCCAGCCCGACCAGCAGACCGGCAACGTGTGCGCCATTGGCGATAGCGAGTCCAAACGCGCCATACCAGCCGATCACCAGCCATACAATGGCAAAACCAATCAGGCCGCGCTCCAGATAGACGCCGCTTTCGGGATCGCGCTCGCCGCGCAGCCAGCAGTAGCCCATCAGCGCATAGACCACGCCCGACAGCCCGCCGAACCAGATGCCGCTGAATTTCGCCTGCACGAAGCCGCTCAGCAGCGCTGAGATCAGCATAATGACGAACAGCTTGCCGCTGCCGAGCCGCTTCTCTACCGCGCCGCCCAGATACCACCACCACATCAGGTTAAACAGGATATGCAGCAGCGAGAAGTGCAGCAGCGCATGGCTGAACCAGCGCCAGACCTGAAAATACTGGCCCGGCCCGTCCGGCCAGCTGAGCCACAGCAGCACGGTCTGATCGCCGAAAATCTGCATCAGAATAAACATCGCGATGCAGACAAACAGGATGGTCATGGTGAGCGGACCGGCGCGATCGCGAATATTGGTCCAGAGGTTGCTACGCTCATAGCGCAGGCCGCTTTTGGTGTTGCCGGTATGCCAGCTGGCCGCCTGATAGCGGGGATGGTCCGGCTGGCGCACAAACTGCTGAAGTTCGTTTTCGACCATTGAGAGCTGGCTCTCATCGTCGAGCAGAATGACCGCGTGACCGTCCTGCTCGATGCGCAGCGTGACGCCGCGCGTCGCCATATAGTCGACAAACGCCTGCGCCATGCGCGGGTTATTGAACTGGGTAATGCGCACCATTATTCACTCTCCTTGTCCTTTGCGCGCGGCTCACTGGCCGCCGTCGACAACCTGCGCCGGGAACGCGGCGCGCCAGGCGTCGAAGCCGCCGTCGATGCTGTAGGCGGCGTGGAAGCCCTGGCTCAGCAGATACTGCGCCGCGCCTTTGCTGCTGTTGCCGTGATAGCACATCACCAGCACCGGCAGCTCGCGGCTGGCGCTGGCGAGAAACGCATTCAGGTTGGTGTTGCTCAGGTGCTGCGCGCTTTCCGCATGGCCCAGCGCGAAGCTCTGCGCATCGCGGATGTCGACCAGCAGCGCGCCCTGCGCCAGCTGTTCGCTGGCCTGCTGAACGTTAATACATTCGAATGTTTCCATGATTTTCTCATTACGACGACACAATTGTCGCCTAGTGTAACCCGATAATCCGCCCCAATAACCTGACAAAGCCTCCGGGTTTGTATTTTTTTCTCAGCAAGAATGTTAGCTGTATCACGCTAAAATGTTTTTACCACGTTAAACACTGGCATCAATGTTGGTTTGCGATTATGATTATGCTCGAAAACGAACATTAATGAACTATTCCGAACATCGGAGGAGATGACGTGGAAACCAAAGACCTGATCGTGATCGGCGGCGGCATCAACGGTGCCGGCATTGCAGCGGACGCTGCAGGACGCGGCCTGTCAGTGCTAATGCTGGAGGCGCGGGACCTGGCTTGCGCGACCTCTTCCGCCAGTTCAAAGCTGATTCACGGCGGCCTGCGCTACCTCGAACACTACGAATTCCGTCTGGTCAGCGAGGCGCTGGCAGAGCGTGAAGTGCTGCTGAAGATGGCGCCGCATATCGCCTTCCCGATGCGCTTCCGCCTGCCGCACCGTCCGCATCTGCGCCCGGCGTGGATGATCCGCACCGGCCTGTTTTTATATGACCATCTTGGCAAACGCACCAGCCTGCCGGGCAGCAAGAGCCTGCGTTTTGGCGCGGATTCGGCCCTGAAGCCGGAAATTACGCGCGGTTTCGAATATTCCGACTGCTGGGTAGACGATGCGCGCCTGGTGGTGCTGAACGCGCAGGAAGTGGTGAAGCGCGGCGGCGACGTCCGCACCCGCACCCGCGTGACGCGCGCCTGGCGTGAAAACGGCCTGTGGATGGTAGAAGCGGAAGATGTCGACAGCGGCAAAACCTACACCTGGCGCGCCAAAGCGCTGGTGAACGCGGCGGGCCCGTGGGTGAAACAGTTCTTTGACGACGGCCTGAAGCTGAAATCGCCTTACGGCATTCGTCTGATTAAAGGCAGCCATATCGTGGTGCCGCGCGTGCACAACGAGAAGCAGTCCTACATTCTGCAGAACGAAGATAACCGTATCGTGTTTGTGATCCCGTGGATGGACGACTTCTCCATTATCGGCACCACCGATGTGGAGTACAAAGGCGATCCGAAAAACGTCAAAATCGACGAGAGCGAGATCGACTATCTGCTGAAGATTTACAACAGCCACTTCAAGAAGCCGCTGGCGCGCAACGATGTGGTCTGGACCTACTCCGGCGTGCGTCCGCTGTGCGACGACGAATCCGATTCGCCGCAGGCAATTACGCGCGACTACACGCTGGACGTGCGCGACGACAACGGCCAGGCGCCGCTGCTGTCGGTGTTCGGCGGCAAGCTGACCACCTACCGTAAGCTGGCGGAGCATGCACTGGAGAAGCTGACGAAGTATTTCCCGAATGCCGGTCCGGCATGGACGAAAAACTGCGTGCTGCCGGGCGGCGATATCGCCGGTACGCGTGAAGACTACGCCGCCAGCCTGCGTCGTCGCTATCCGTTTATTACCGAAGGCATGGCGCGTCATTTCGCCCGTACCTACGGCAGCAGCACCGAGACGCTGCTCGACGGCGCGACGCGCCTTGAGGATCTGGGCGAGAACTTCGGCCATGACTTCTATGAAGCCGAGCTGCGCTATCTGGTGCAGAACGAATGGGTGCGCGAGCTGGACGATGCTATCTGGCGCCGCACCAAGCAAGGGATGTGGCTGAATGAGGCGCAGCAGGCGCGCGTGGCGGAGTGGCTGGCAACGCACAGTCAGAAGCCCAGCCTGTCGCTGGCGAGCTAAATAAGATCAACGGGGCTTCGGCCCCGTTTTTTTTTGCCTGCTGCGCAGGCGGCTCGATGTTCGCTGCGCGAACCGGCTATGAGCAGGTTCCGCCCGCCAGGCGGCAGGGAGTTTCAGCCGCGCCGCTGCTGGCGTGCGTGTTAAGGGGCTCGCCAGCCCCTTAACAATCCCGGCTTCCGGCAGCCTCCACGCCGCGCTGCGCGCGGTGCCTTCGTTGCTTACGTCGGCCTGACGGACCCGTCGGGACAGGCCGTCCTGGCCTGACCCTCCCTCTCGCCGACGTCCTGTCGGCTCGTCCTGGCCGCCGTGCGCGCCTCAGCGTGTCGAATGCCTCTGACACTGCCCCGCCTGTAATTCCTGATTCTTTATTAACGACAGCGTCGTCTGAGCGCTTGATTCATGCCCTCAGCAATGAAGTGGTGCCTTCAATAATCAGGACGTGCAGCCGGGGTTGTGGGGGCCATCGCAGCCGCTGAGCGGAGGAAAGATTTCAGGACGAGCGGCAGGGATGCCGCGAAGAGGCTGGCATGAGCCAGCGACAAAAACGCCGGGAGCGTTTTTGAACCGCGCAAAGCGCTGGCCCCGAAGGGGTGAGCCCCAGGAATGGGGCGAATAAGGCGAATCCAGCCGGTCCGTCAGAAATCCTGACGAAGCGAAGGAACCCGCGCAGCGGGCGAGTGCGCTGGCCCGGGGCGCGGGTGCAGGGCCGGCGCCTACCGGCCCTGCTCGGTCGCCCGCAGCGGGCGAAATGAAACTGCCTCGCTGTCGGGCGAACGAAACCCACTCAGAGCCGCCCGCGCAGCAGGCAACCCCGCCAGCGGGCGGGAACCCGCTCAAAGCCTCACTGGCTTAATATGCCAAATCTCATCCGCATACTCCTGGATGGTGCGGTCGGACGAAAAATACCCCATATTGGCGATATTCAGCGCCGCGCGGCGCTGCCACTCTTCCGGCTTGCGATACAGCTCATCTACCTTATCCTGGGTATCCACATAGCTGCGGTAATCCGCCAGCAGCTGATAGTGGTCGCCAAAGTTCACCAGCGAATCGAACAGATTGCGGTAGCGGCCAGGCTCCTGCGGGCTGAACACCCCAGAGGCGATCTGCGTCAGCACCTGATGCAGCTCGGCATCCTCTTCGTAATATTTACGCGGGTTATAGCCGCCGCTGCGCAGCGCCTCTACCTGCGGCGTGGTGTTGCCGAAAATAAAGATATTCTCCTCGCCGACGTGCTCCAGCATTTCGACGTTGGCGCCATCCAGCGTGCCGATAGTCAGCGCGCCGTTGAGCGCGAACTTCATATTGCTGGTACCCGACGCCTCGGTGCCCGCCGTGGAAATCTGTTCAGAGAGATCCGCCGCCGGAATAATGATCTGCGCCAGGCTGACGCTGTAGTTGGGGATAAACACCACTTTCAGCTTGTTCTTCACCTGCGGATCGTTGTTGATCACGCTCGCCACATCGTTGATCAGGTGAATAATGTGCTTGGCGGTATAGTAGGCGGAAGCCGCCTTGCCGGCGAAAATATTGACGCGCGGCACCCAGTCGGCGTTGGGATCGGCCTTAATGCGGTTATAGCGGGTGATGACGTGCAGCACGTTCAACAGCTGACGCTTGTACTCGTGGATGCGCTTGATCTGCACGTCGAACAAGGCGTTGGGGTCGAGCACCACGTCCAGATTCTTCGCCACCCAGTCCGCCAGACGCCGCTTGTTGGCGAACTTGGCGTCCGCCACCTTCTCGATAAACGCCGGAAAATCGACCTGCTGGTTCAGCTCAGCGAGCTGGCTGAGATCGGTGCGCCAGGTGCGGCCAATCTCTTCATCCAGCAGATCCGACAGCGCCGGGTTGGCCAGCGCCAGCCAGCGACGCGGCGTCACGCCGTTGGTTTTATTGCAGAAGCGTCCTGGGAAGAGACGGGCGAAATCGGCAAACAGCGACTGCACCATCAGATTGGAGTGCAGCTCGGAGACGCCGTTGACCTTGTGGCTCACCACCACCGCCAGCCACGCCATACGAATGCGGCGGCCGTTGTTTTCATCAATGATAGAGATGCGCGACAGCAGATCCCAGTCATCCGGGTAGTACTCCTGAATCGTCTTCAGGAAGTAGTCGTTGATCTCGAAAATAATGCCGAGATGGCGCGGCAGGATCTTGCCGATCATCTCTACCGGCCAGGTTTCCAGCGCTTCGCTCATCAGCGTGTGGTTGGTGTAGGAGAAGACCTGACAGGTCACTTCAAAGGCGTCGTCCCAGCTAAATTTGTGCTCGTCGATCAGCAGACGCATCAGCTCCGGGATCGCCAGCACCGGATGGGTGTCGTTCAGGTGGATAGCGATCTTATCCGCCAGGTTGGCCCAGGTCTTGTGCATCTGCCAGTGGCGGTTAAGGATATCCTGCACCGTGGCGGAGACAAGGAAGTACTCCTGACGCAGGCGCAGCTCGCGGCCTGAATAGGTCGAGTCGTCGGGATAGAGCACGCGCGAAACGTTTTCAGAGTGGTTTTTATCTTCTACCGCGGCAAAGTAATCGCCCTGGTTGAATTTGCCCAGATTGATTTCGTTGCTCGCCTGCGCGCCCCACAGCCGCAGGGTGTTGGTAGCGTCGGTGTCGAAGCCGGGAATGATCTGATCGTAGGCCATCGCCACGATCTCTTCCGTCTCCAGCCAGCGCACCTTGGATCCTTCATGCTGAATGCGGCCGCCGAAACGCACCTTGTAGCGCGTGTTGTAGCGCTGGAACTCCCAGGGGTTGCCGTATTCCAGCCAGTAGTCGGGCGACTCTTTCTGCTCGCCGTCGATAATATTCTGCCGGAACATGCCGTAGTCGTAGCGGATGCCGTAGCCGCGTCCCGGCAGGCCGAGCGTGGCGAGCGAGTCGAGAAAACAGGCGGCGAGCCGCCCGAGGCCACCGTTACCGAGTCCGGGATCGTTCTCTTCTTCCATCAGATCGGCCAGATCCAGCCCCATCTCGTCCAGCGCCTGGTTGAGATCGTCATAAATGCCCATCGCCATCAGCGCGTTGCCTAACGTCCGGCCCAGCAGAAACTCCATCGACAGGTAGTAGACCTGACGCACATCCTGCGAAAGCTGCGCGCGGCTGGAGCGCAGCCAGCGCTCCACCATACGGTCGCGCACCGCCAGCAGCGAGGCGTTGAGCCAGTCATGCTGGTTCGCCACGGAGGGATCCTTGCCGATGGTGAACATCAGCTTATAGGCAATCGAGTGTTTCAGCGCCTCGACCGTCAGTGTCGGCGACGTGTAGGTGAAAGGAGCATTCATATCAGTTATCCCAGTCTCTCGTTACAGCAAACGTTGGTAAAGATCGCGATAGGCCTGCGCGGCCACCTGCCAGCTGAAATCCATTCCCATCGCCTGTCGCTGCACGTAGCGCCAGAGCGAAGGCCGGGACCACAAGACAAACGCGCGTCGAATCGCCCGCAGCAGCGACCAGGCGTTGCTGTCTTCAAAGCTAAAGCCGCTGGCGATGCCGTCAGCGAGGTTCTCCAGCGAGCTGTCGTTGACCGTATCGGCCAGGCCGCCCGTGCGCCGCACCAGCGGCAAGGTGCCGTACTTCAGGCCGTAGAGCTGGGTCAGGCCGCAGGGCTCGAAGCGGCTCGGCACCATAATGACGTCCGCGCCGCCGACGATGCGGTGCGAGAAGGCTTCGTGATAGCCGATCTGCACGCCGACGCTGCCGGGATGCTCCGCCGCCGCCGCCAGGAAGCCCTGCTGCAGTTCGGCGTCGCCCTGTCCGAGCAGCACCAGCTGACCGCCCTGCGCCAGCAGGCCAGGCAGCGCCTCCAGCACCAGATCCAGCCCTTTTTGTCGCGTCAGACGGCTGATCACCGCGAACACCGGCACGCTGTCGTCGACCTTAAGCCCCATGGCGATCTGCAGCTGCCGTTTGTTCTCCGCCTTCGCCTCCAGCGTGTCGCGGTTGTAGCGCGCGCTGAGCAGCAGGTCATGCGCCGGGTCCCAGATGCCGGGATCGACGCCGTTAAGGATGCCGCTCAGGCGCCCTTCGCGCAGCCGCTGCTCCAGCAGCGCCTCCATGCCGTAGCCGAACTCGGGACGGGTGATCTCGTGCGCATAGGTCGGGCTGACGGCGGTAATGTGATCGGCGAAAAAGAGCCCCGCCTTCAGATAGGAGATCTGGCCGTAGAACTCCAGCCCGTGCATATCGAAAAACGATCGCGGCAGTTCGATTTCGTCCAGATGACGCGCGTTGAACAGCCCCTGATACGCCAGGTTGTGTACGGTAAATACCGACTTTGCCGGACGTCCGCGCGCCTCCAGATAGGCGCAGGTCAGGCCCGCATGCCAGTCGTGGGCATGCACGATATCGGGCCGCCAGTAGGTGTCCAGCCCGCTGGCGATTTCACACCCCATCCAGCCCAGCAGCGCGAAGCGCAGGTAGTTATCCACATAGGCGAACTGCGACGTATCGTGATACGGACTGCCGGGGCGGTCGTACAGCTCCGGCACGTCGATCAGATAGATGCCAACGCCGTTGAAATGGCCAAACAGCAGCCGTGTCGGACCGGCAAAGGTCTGCAACTCGGCCACCACTTCCGTTTCGGGGATCCCTTTGCGCAGGTCGGGAAAAGCGGGCAGCAGCACCCGCGTATCCGTCCCGTCAGCGATCTGCGCCTGCGGCAATGCCCCAACAACATCAGCCAACCCGCCGGTTTTTAGCAGCGGAAAAAGTTCTGAACAGACATGTAAAACCTGCATCCTCGGCCTCTTAATTAGTGATCGGGCGCGATCCTCGCGTCGATTATATGGTGCTTTTTATCGCTAACGGCTACGCGCTGGCCAGCCTGGCAAGCATGGCGCGTGTGACCAGAACGATACCCTCTTCTGAACGGTAAAACCGACGACTGTCCTCGTCAGGATTCTCTCCTATCACCATGCCTTCCGGCAGCACGCAGGCGCGGTCGATGACGCATCGGCGCAGGCGGCAGGATCGTCCCACCACCACGTCGGGCAGCAGTACGGCGGAATCGATATTGCAAAACGAGTTGATGCGCACGCGCGGAAACAGCACCGAGTTGACCACCACCGACCCCGAGATAATGGTGCCGCCCGAGATCAGCGAGTTCATCGTCATCCCGTGGCTGCCCGAGCGGTCCTGCACGAACTTGGCGGGCGGCAGCGGCTCCATATGCGTCCGGATCGGCCAGGTATGGTCATACATATCCAGCTCCGGCGTGACCGACGCGAGATCGAGATTCGCGCGCCAGTAGGCTTCCAGCGTCCCTACGTCGCGCCAGTAGGGCGTCGAACTCTCATCCTGCTGCACGCAGGAGAGCGTGAACGAATGCGCGTAGCCTTCGCCGCTCGCCACCACTTTGGGCAAAATATCTTTGCCGAAGTCGTGGTTGGAGTTCGGCTCCTGAAGATCTTCCTCCAGCAGCTGATAGAGATAGTCGGCGTTGAACACATAGATCCCCATGCTGGCGAGCGCCTGCGTGTCGTCCCCCGGCATGGCGGGCGGCTGCGGCGGCTTCTCGACGAAGTCGATCACTTTGTTGTGTTCATCCACCGCCATCACGCCAAAGGCGGTCGCTTCATGAAGCGGCACGGGCAAGCAGGCAATGGTGCACTTCGCGTTGGCGTCGACGTGGTCGAGCAGCATGCGCGAATAGTCCATTTTATAAATATGATCCCCGGCCAGAATCACGATGTACTGCGCCTGATAGCGGCGAATAATGTCGAGGTTCTGGGTCACGGCGTCCGCGGTGCCGCGATACCAGTGTTCGGTTAACGTCCGCTGCTGCGCCGGCAGCAGGTCAACGAACTCGTTCATCTCTTCGTTGAAGATAGACCAGCCGCGCTGAACGTGCTGCGTTAGCGTGTGCGACTGATACTGGGTGATGACGCCGATGCGGCGGATCCCCGAGTTGATGCAGTTGGAGAGCGCGAAATCGATAATGCGAAACTTGCCGCCGAAGTGCACCGCTGGCTTGGCGCGTTTGGCGGTCAGATCTTTCAGGCGCGTGCCTCTTCCCCCGGCGAGGATCAGCGCAACCGTCTGTGTAGGGAGCTGGCGGGCCAGCATCAGGTGATCGGTTCTGTCTAACTTAACCATGTCTGACTCCTTATGATTGCTTTTGGAACACGCACACACCGTGTGCGGGACCATGCCAGACAGTCGACAAAATGGGGTTGTCATCCCCGGCGAAAGGAGGAACGGCACGCCATTCTCCGTCTGGTAAGGCGATGTCACTCACCGAATCCGTGGCGTTTATTGTTATTAACCAGCGGCCGGAGAGCAGGATCTGCATTCTGTGCGCCTTCTGCTCCCACTCCTCTCGCTGCAGTGGCCTGCCGCTGGCATTGAACCACTGCACATTGCCGTCGCCCTCTTGCCACCAGCGATCGGCGGTTAACGCCGGGATCTGCTGACGCAAACGGATCAGGGCGGCGGTAAAATCCACCAGACTGCTCTCTTCTTCCTGCCAGTCGAGCCAGGTCAGGAGGTTGTCCTGACAGTAGGCGTTGTTGTTGCCGTGCTGGCTGTGGCCGCGCTCGTCGCCGGCGAGCAGCATCGGCGTGCCCTGCGCCAGCAGCAGCGTGGTCAGCAGCGCATGGGCGCTGAGTCGACGCCGCTCGATGACGTCGAAGCTGGCGCGCAGCCCTTCCACGCCGTGGTTATGACTAAAATTGCTGCTGCTGCCGTCGCGATTATCTTCGCCGTTGGCCTGGTTGTGCTTCTGGTTAAAGCTCACCAGGTCGCGCAGCGTAAAGCCGTCATGGGCGGTAATCAGGTTAACGGCGGCGTGCGGCAGCCGGCCGCTACGCTGAAACAGATCGCTCGAGGCGGCGAAGCGCCGGGCGAACGCGCCGTTGCTGACGTCGCGGTGCAGCCAGAAACGCCGCATATCGTCGCGAAAATGGTCGTTCCATTCGGCGAACAGCGGCGGAAAGTTGCCCACCTGATAGCCGCCAGGGCCGATATCCCAGGGTTCGGCGATCAGCTTGACCTGCGAGAGCAGCGGGCAGGTGTTGATCGCCTCAAACAGCGGCGCGTGCGCCGAAAAATCGGGCGTGCGCCCCAGCACCGGCGCCAGATCGAAGCGAAAGCCGTCGACGTGGCAGACGCGCACCCAGTAGCGCAGCGCCTCCAGCGCCCAGTTCATCACGTCGGGGTCGCTGAGGTTCAGGGTATTGCCGCAGCCGGTCCAGTTTTCATACTCGCCCTGCGACGTCAGCCAGTAGTAGCTGGCGTTATCGACGCCGCGCAGCGACAGCGTCGGGCCGATCTCTTCCAGCTCGGCGGTGTGGTTAAACACCACGTCCAGCAGCACTTCGATGCCCGCCGCGTGCAGGTTTTTCACCGCCTGCTGGAACTCCTGCAGCGGCGTCGCGCCAGCGTGACCAGAGGCGTAGCGCGCATCGACAGCCCAAAGCGCGAAGGGGTTATAGCCCCAGTAGTTGCTCAGCCCCAGCCGCTGCAGGCGCGGCTCGCTGGCGAACTGGGCCACCGGCAGCAGCTCAAGCGCGGTGACGCCGAGATGGCGCAGGTAATTCACCATAACAGGATGGCCGAGCGCGGCGTAAGTCCCGCGCAGCGATTCCGGAATTTCCGGATGCCGCTGCGTTAAGCCGCGGACGTGCGCCTCGTAAATCACCGTGTTGCCCCAGGAGGTGCGCGGCGCGATGTCCCCTTCCCAGTCGAAATCCTCCGCCACCACCAGCGATTTAGGCGCCACGGCGCCGCTGTCCTGCGCGTCGGGATGCGCGATGCCGCCATAGAGACGCGCGTCGTCGGCTACTTCGCCCTCTACCGCGCGGGCGCAGGGATCGACCAGCAGCTTGGCCGGATTGAAGCGGTGGCCGCGCGCCGGCGCCCAGGGGCCGTGCACGCGGAAGCCGTAGCGCTGGCCGGGTTTCAGCGCGGCCGCGTAGCCGTGCCAGATATCGCCGGTGCGCGCCGGCAGATCGAAACGACGCTCCTGGCCGTCGATAAACAGGCACAGCTCGACGCGTTCGGCATGCCGGGAAAAGAGCGTAAAGTTAACGCCCTTGCCGTCGTAACTGGCGCCTGGAGGCTCAGCACGTCCCGGAAGCAGCGTCATTCCGCCTCCTTCACCAGCCATAGCGTTGCGAGCGGCGGCAGCGTCAGCGACAGGGACTGCGCGCGGTTATGGCTCGGGATATCGTCGGTATGCACTACCGGGTTTCGCGTATCGCTGCCGTGATAGCTATGCTGGTCGGTGTTAATCACCTCGCGCCAGTTCCCCGCCTGATTAACGCCAAAGCGATAGTTATGACGCGGCACCGGCGTAAAGTTGCTGGCAACAATGATTTCGTTGCCGTCGCGATCGCGACGCACAAAAACAAACACCGAGTTCTCGCGATCGTCGACCACCAGCCACTCAAAGCCCGCCGGATCGAAATCGAGCTGGTGCATCGGCGCGTAGTGGCGGTAGGTATGATTCAGGTCGCGCACCAGCCGCTGCACGCCGTGATGCCAGTTGTCGCCGCCCTCCAGCAGATGCCAGTCCAGGCTGACGTCGTGGTTCCACTCTTTGCCCTGGGCGAACTCGCCGCCCATAAACAGCAGTTTTTTACCAGGGAAGGCCCACATCCAGCCGTAATAGGCGCGCAGGTTGGCGAACTTCTGCCAGGCGTCGCCCGGCATGCGGTCGAGGATCGACTTTTTGCCGTGCACCACCTCGTCGTGGGAGAGCGGCAGCATAAAGTTCTCGGTGTAGTTGTACATCATGCCGAAGCTCATCAGGTCATGATGATGGCAGCGGTAGACGGGATCGAGCTTCATGTAGTCGAGGGTGTCATGCATCCAGCCCAGGTTCCACTTGTACCAGAAGCCGAGCCCGCCCGACTCCGGCGGGCGCGACACGCCGTCGAAGTCGGTGGACTCCTCGGCGATGGTGACGCTGCCCGGCGCGGCACGGCCCAGCGTGCGGTTGGTGTAGCGCAGAAAGGCGATCGCTTCGAGATTCTCGCGCCCGCCGTAGTGGTTCGGCACCCATTCGCCCTCGGCGCGGCTGTAATCGCGGTAGATCATCGAGGCCACCGCGTCGACGCGCAGTCCGTCGATGCCGTAGCGCTCCAGCCAGTAGAGGGCGTTGCCCGCCAGATAGTTGCTCACCTCGCGGCGGCCGAAGTTGTAGATCAGGGTGTTCCAGTCCTGATGATAGCCTTCGCGCGGATCGCTGTGCTCATACAGCTCGGTGCCGTCGAACTTCGCCAGGCCGAAATCGTCGCTGGGGAAGTGGCCCGGCACCCAGTCGAGCAGCACGTTGAGGCCCGCCTCGTGCGCGGCGTTGATAAAGTAGAGGAACTCGTCGCGCGTGCCGAAGCGGCGCGTTGGGGCATACATGCCGAGCGGCTGATAGCCCCAGCTGCCGTCGAAAGGGTGCTCATTGATCGGCAGCAGTTCGATATGGGTAAAGCCCATCTCTTTAACATAGGGCACCAGCTGCTCCGCCAGCTCTTTGTAGCTGAGCCAGAAGTTGTTTTCGGTGTGGCGACGCCAGGAGCCGAGGTGCACTTCGTAGACGGAAATCGGCGCGTCGAAGGCGTTGCGCGCTTTGCGCTCCTCGCTCATCTCCGTTTTCGGCGGCAGGCCGCAGATCATCGACGCGGTTTGCGGGCGCATTTGCGCCTCAAAGGCGTAGGGATCCGCTTTGATACGCAGCTGTCCGGCGATATCCACGATTTCAAACTTATAGAGCTGGCCGTTAAAGGCGCCGGGCACGAACAGCTCCCAGATGCCCATTTCGCGGCGGAAACGCATGGGATGACGGCGGCCGTCCCAGAAGTTGAAATCCCCCACTACCGAGACGCGCTGCGCGTTAGGCGCCCAGACGCTGAAGCGGGTGCCGTGCACGCCGTCAATCACCGCGCCGTGCGCGCCCAGGGTTTCGTAGGGGCGCAAATGGGTGCCTTCCGCCAGCAGCCAGGCGTCCATCTCCTGCAGCAGCGGGCCGAAGCGGTAGGCGTCGTCGATCAGATTCTGCTGGCCGTGCCAGTTCACCGCCAGCTGGTAGCGGAACATATTCTTGCGGCGCGGCACCACTGCGCTGAAAAAGCCGCGCGGATCGAGACATTCTAGCTGAGCGAGCTTGCGTCCGGTGGTGGTTTCAATTACCCACACTTCCGAGGCGTCGGGCAGCAACGCTCTGACTTCCAGCCCGTTGGCTGTCTGGTGCATCCCCAGTAACGCAAAAGGATCGGCATAATTACCCGCAAACAGGGCATTGATCGCCAGGCGATCGGGAAGCTCTGACATGACTTTCTTCCTGTGATTATTTGGCAGGCGAGATGGACGCGGCGCGGGCCACGCATCAGGTGCGCTGCTCTTCATTGAGCCATGCGTACAACGGCAGAGAAAGGAAACCGCTCCGTGGGAAAAGAACTTTGCCGTGTACAACAACCATTCAGTGCGAAAAGCAAAACAGTCAACAACCGGCACATCATTGTTAAATCATAGCTTGGGCTTGCAAGTTGCCAGGGCAGAAAGCGAAAAATTATTGGTGGGGACGTAAAAAACGGAAGTCGATCACTTACAGACAGTAAGTTGTTTGACTTATTTCAGAATAATCAGGCAAAAGGCCGGGAAATTCCCGGCCTCGCTTAGTGTTTTGTGTTAGTCGACCAGCAGACGCAGCATGCGGCGCAGCGGCTCCGCGGCGCCCCACAGCAGCTGATCGCCGACCGTAAAGGCAGAGAGATACTCCGGCCCCATATTAAGCTTGCGCAGACGGCCAACCGGCGTGGTCAGCGTGCCGGTCACCGCTGCCGGCGTCAGCTCGCGCATCGTCAGCTCGCGGTCGTTCGGCACCACTTTCACCCACTCGTTGTGCGACGCCAGCAGCTGTTCGATCTCCGCCAGCGGCACATCTTTTTTCAGCTTCAGGGTGAACGCCTGGCTGTGGCAGCGCAGCGCGCCGACGCGCACGCAGAGGCCATCCACCGGAATGGTCTGCTGGGTGCCGAGGATCTTATTGGTTTCCGCCTGGCCCTTCCACTCTTCGCGGCTCTGGCCGTTGTCGAGCTGTTTGTCGATCCACGGGATCAGGCTGCCGGCCAGCGGCACGCCGAAGTTATCGGTCGGCAGCGTGCCGGAGCGGGTCAGCTCGGTGACGCTGCGCTCGATGTCGAGAATAGCCGACGCGGGATCCTGCAGCGAGGTGGCGACGTGGTTATGCAGCATGCCCATCTGGGTCAGCAGTTCGCGCATATGGCGTGCGCCGCCGCCAGACGCCGCCTGGTAGGTGGCGACAGAGGCCCACTCCACCAGATTCTGAGCGAACAGACCGCCCAGCGACATCAGCATCAGGCTGACGGTGCAGTTGCCGCCGACAAAGGTGTTGATGCCTTTGTCGAGGCCCTGACGGATCACCTGATGGTTCACCGGGTCGAGAATAATGATGGCGTCGTCTTTCATGCGCAGCGTCGAGGCCGCGTCAATCCAGTAGCCCTGCCAGCCGCTGGCGCGCAGCTTCGGATAGACTTCACTGGTATAGTCGCCGCCCTGGCAGGTAATAATGATATCCAGCGCCTTCAGCGCGTCGATATCAAAGGCATCCTGCAGCGCACCGGTGGACTTGCCACCAAACGCTGGCGCAGCCTGGCCCAGTTGCGAGGTGGAGAAGAAGACCGGATTGATGACGTCAAAATCACGCTCTTCGCTCATGCGCGACATCAGCACGGAGCCGACCATACCGCGCCAACCAATAAAACCTACATTCTTCATTTTCTGTCCGTCTCAGTCAGCGATAACGCCTGACCTGCTTACCGAAGGGAAGAGCGGAAGGGTGTTTTCACTCCGCTCTGCGTCATAAATGGATTTACCTGTGACCAACAACTCTACAAAATGCAGCCTTTCTGGCAAGTGAATTAATTCGATTGCGCCAACTTTTTCAGCAGCGCAGCTAATAACCCTGCGTCAGCCTGTAAGGGATAACCTAAAACTCATGACCGAAATGATTTCTGCGACCGTTTTACTGCTGCTGATTATGGATCCGCTGGGTAACCTGCCGATTTTTATGTCGGTGCTAAAGCATCTGGAGCCGAAACGGCGCCGCGCGGTGTTGATCCGCGAGCTGCTGATCGCGCTGGTGCTGATGCTGCTGTTTTTGTTCGCTGGCGAACGCATTCTCACCTTTCTTAACCTGCGCACCGAGACGGTGTCGATTTCCGGCGGCATCATCCTGTTTCTGATCGCCATCCGCATGATTTTTCCGTCAGGCGAGAGCAGCACCAGCGGCCTGCCCGCGGGCGAAGAGCCGTTTCTGGTGCCGCTGGCGATCCCACTGGTCGCCGGCCCGTCGCTGCTTGCCACGCTGATGCTGCTGTCGCATCAGTATCCCAACCAGATGGGGCATCTGGTGGGCGCGCTGCTGATCGCCTGGGGCGTTACGGTGACCATTCTGCTGCTGTCGGGCCTGTTTCTGCGGCTGCTGGGTGATAAAGGCGTCAGCGCGCTGGAGCGGCTGATGGGACTGATTTTGATTATGCTGGCGACGCAGATGTTCCTGGACGGCATTCGCGCCTACCTGAAATTATGATCTGACGCAAAGCGAAGCGGGATTGATACCCCTTTCTTTATAACGGTTTTAGGTTAGTTAATTTTCGCCGCCCTACCATCGGGCGCGTTTAAATCGACCAACATCAGGAACTTATAATGAAAACTATCCAGCACGCTCAACCTTCACGTCGTTCCATTCTGAAAAAAACCCTGGCGGTTTCTGCGCTCTCTGTCACAGGCGTCGGCACCATGACGCTGCCGACCCTCTCCTTTGCTGCGTCGCTGAGTAAAGAGGCGCGCGACGCCATGACGCCGGACGCGGTGATTGCACATTTTAAACAGGGCAACCTGCGCTTTCGTGAAAACCGTCCCCTGCAGCACGATTACCTGGCGCAGAAGCGCAATAGCATTGCGGGTCAGTATCCGGCGGCGGTGATCCTGAGCTGCATCGACTCACGCGCACCCGCTGAAATTGTGCTGGACGCCGGGATCGGCGAAACCTTCAACGCGCGCGTCGCCGGCAATATCAGCAACCGCGATATGCTGGGCAGCATGGAGTTCGCCTGCGCCGTAGCCGGCGCGAAAGTGGTGCTGGTCATGGGGCATACGCGCTGCGGCGCAGTGCGCGGCGCGATTGATAACGCGCAGCTCGGCAACCTGACCGGCCTGCTGGAGGAGATTAAGCCGGCGATCGACCAGACGGTTTTCAGCGGCGAGCGCAGCGGCAGCAACGACGATTTCGTCGATGCGGTGGCGCGCAAGAATGTCGAGCTGACCATCGAACGCATCCGCAGCAACAGCCCGGTGCTGAAGCAGCTGGAAGAGGAGAAGAAGATCAAAATCGTCGGCAGCATGTACCATCTGTCCGGCGGCAAGGTGGAGTTTTTTGAGGCTTAATCTGTCAGCCGCCGCGCGCGGCGGCTGACCATTTATGACAGCAGGGTAAAGGCGATCATGCCGACAATGGCGCCGACGGTGCCGAGAATAGTCTCCATCAGCGTCCAGGTTTTCAGCGTTTCCCCTTCGGTGGCGCCGGTAAAGCGGCCGAACAGCCAGAAGCCCGCGTCGTTCACGTGGCTGATAATGATCGAGCCGCCGCCGATGCAGATAGAGAGCGCCGCCAGCTGCGCGCCGCTGTAGTGCAGCGGCTCGATCACCGGCATCACCAGCCCAACCGTGGTCAGGCAGGCGACCGTCGCCGATCCCTGAATCACGCGCACCGCGCCGGAGAGGATAAAGCAGGCCAGCGCGATCGGCAGGCCCGCGCCGGTGAGCGCATGGCCCAGCACCGGACCGACCCCCGAATCCACCAGCACCTGCTTGAATACGCCGCCGGCGCCGATCACCAGCAGAATAATGCCTGCGGGCTGCAGCGCGCTGCCGCACACCTGCATCACCTTCTCTTTATCCATGCCCTGGCGGTAGGCCAGACCATAGATCGCCACCAGACAGGCGAGCAGAATGGCGGTAAACGGATGACCGATAAACTCCAGCCATTCATACAGAGAAGACCCCTGTTCGGTAAAGCGCGCGCCGATGGTTTTCAGCCCCACCAGCAGCAGCGGGAAGAGAATAAGCGCCAGGCTGAAGCCGAACGACGGCAGTTTGGTCGCATCGACGTCGGGCTGATGATCTTCCGGCGGCGCGCTAAAGGTGACGCGACGCGCAATCAGCGAGCCGAACAGCGGCCCGGCGATCAGCATGCCGGGGATCGCGGCGCACAGCCCGAGCAGGATCATCCAGCCGAAATCGGCGTGCATCTGCGACGCCAGCAGCATCGGCGCCGGACCCGGCAGCAGAAAGGCCGCCGAGGCCGCCACGCCGGCGAACAGCGGGATCACCAGCTTCACCAGATTGTCGTGAGTGCGGCGCGCCACGGCGAAGGCGATGCTGATCAGCAGCACCACCGCCACCTCGAAAAAGAGCGGCAGCGCGCAGATCAAGCCGGCAATGCCCATCGCGTAGTGGGCGCGGCTTTCGCCGAAGGTTTTCAGCATACGGATAGCGATCTGATCCACTGCGCCCGTCTCATGCAGGATTTTGCCGAACATCGCGCCCAGCGCCACCACGATAGCCAGAAAGCCCAGCGTGCCGCCCATGCCCTTCTGCATAGTTTCCGCGATCTTGTCCAGCGGCATGCCGGAGCAGACGCCGGCGCCGATTGAGACCAGCATCAGCGCGACAAAGGCGTGCATACGCGCTTTCATCACTAAAAAAAGCAGCAGCAGGACAGAGCCTGCTGCGGTTAACACCAGCGTTGCGGTACTCATGACTAACCCTTGTTGATGGCTTTCCCGATAGCCGCAACCGTAGCCGCAACAACCTCGTCAACTGAATGATTGATATCCACCGTCAGCACGTCCGGCTCGTCAGCGCCCGGCTCTTCCAGCGTGGCGAACTGCGTCACCAGCATCTGCGGTTTAAAGAAGTGGCCTTTGCGCGCCTTCAGACGGGATTCAATGGTGTCGAAGTCGCCTTTGAGATAGATAAAGCGCAGGTTGTCGTTGCCCTGACGCAGGATATCGCGGTAGCGCTTTTTCAGCGCCGAGCAGACGATAATGGAGATCGCCTGGGTGCGCTGCATGGCGAAAGCGGCGTCGTTCAGCGCCTGCAGCCACGGCTGACGATCGTTGTCGTCCAGCGGATGGCCGTCTGCCATTTTCAAAATGTTGGCGCGCGGATGAAGAAAGTCGCCGTCGAGAAAAGCGGTGTTGAGCTGGTGGGAAACCTGGTTAGCGACAACGGATTTACCGCTGCCTGAAACGCCCATCAAAATAAAGACGTGATGCGACGAAGATTGAGTAGTCATTTTTCTGCTCCGGCAGGTAAATTCGCCAATGTTACCGATAACAATGCTGGTTGCCATTGTGTTAAGCCCACTACAGGCTGGCAACCCTGTTTAGCCGGAAAAGCATGAAAGTGTGAACTGACTCATAAAAATGTCAGATTCAGATGCTGCCGCCTTCTGTAATGTCAAAGCCGATATCGAGCGGCGCGACGGCGCTGAGATCGCCGTTAATACGCGCCAGCAGCATGGCGGCCGCTTCACGTCCCATGCGTTCGCGCGGCGTCAGGACGGTCGCCAGCTTCGGCGTCACCACCTGACTAATATCATGGCCGTGAAACCCGGCGATCGCCATTTGCGACGGCACGTTAAGCCCCTGACGCTGGCATTCGAACATGGCGCCGACCGCCAGGTCATCGTTGGTGCAGAACAAACTGTCGGTTTGCGGATAGCGGCGCTGCGCCTCACACAGCAGCATTCCGCCCGCGCTAAAGGAGGAAGCCTCTTCCATCATCACGCTGTGCGGCTCCAGCCCCGCTTCGCGCATCGCCTTTTCGTAGCCCTGCTGTTTCTGCAGGGTGCGCTCGTCGAGACGCGCGCCCAGATAGACGGTGTGGCGATGCCCTTTGCGCAGGATGGCGTGGGTCATCTGACGCGCCGCCTCGACGTTGTCGAACCCCACCGCCATATCAAGGCAGGGCGAAACGCTGTCCATCATTTCGATCACCGGAATGCCAGCGACCTCCAGCATGCGCAGCGTGGCGGGCGTGTGGGTGCGTTCGGTGAGGATAACGCCGTCGATGTTCCAGCCCAGCAGCGAGCGCAGCTGCAGCTCCTCTTTTTGTGGGCTGTAGCCGAAATGGGCCACCAGCGTCTGGTAGCCCGCTTCATCGGTGACGGTTTCGATGCCGCGCAGCACGTCGGCGAACACCTGGTTGGTAAGCGACGGCAGCAGCACGCCGATGGCGCGACTGGTGGCGTTGGAGAGCATGTCCGGCGCGCGGTTGGGGATATAGCCGAGTTCATCGAGCGCGACGGCGATCTTGTCGCGCAGCGGCGCCGAGACCTGCTCAGGATTGCGCAGGTAGCGGCTGACGGTCATTTTTGTTACGCCGACACGATCGGCAACGTCCTGTAATACCGGTCTTTTTTTCTTCATCGTCTGTGCCCAGGGTCACCATTACGACGAGTCTATCACTATTCAGCCGCAGAATTGTAAGCAGGGCGCGAAGGTGCGCGCCCTGTCACCGCTTAGACCGGCGGCAGATCGAACAGCAGCACTTCGGCGTCGCTGCTGGCTTCAAGTGTCACGCTCGCCTCATCCCAGACGGCAAACGCGTCGCTGGTGCGAGCGGTTTCGCCGTTGACGCGGATCTCGCCTTTGACCACCTGCACCCAGACGCGGCGGCCGGTTTCGATAGCGACCTCATCTTTTTCGCCCGCGCTCAATACCCAGCGCGACAGGGTCATATCCTGAAAGACCTTGAGCGAGCCGTCACGCGCGTCCGGCGTCAGCACAAACTGGCGTCCTTTGACGTCTGGGAAGCGGCGCTGAGCGTAGCGCGGTTCGATGCCGGTGCGCTCGGGAATAATCCAGATCTGATACAGATGCAGCGGCTCGCTGCTGCTGGCGTTGTATTCAGAGTGGCGCACGCCGGTGCCCGCGCTCATGATCTGAAATTCGCCTGCCGGGATCTGCTCTTTGTTGCCCATGCTGTCCTGATGCTCGACAGTGCCGGAAAGCACATAGGTCAGGATCTCCATATCTTTATGAGGATGGGTGCCAAAGCCCTGCCCGCCTGCGACCACATCTTCGTTAATCACGCGCAGCGCCGAAAAGCCCATGAAGTTTGCGTCGTGGTAGCTGGCAAAAGAAAAGGTGTGCCAGCTTTCCAGCCAGCCGTGATTGGCGTGACCGCGTTCTTCTGCTTTACGTAAGTAGATCATGTTCAGTTCTCCTCAATGTTTTAAAACAGTCTGAACCTGAGACGAACCTATTGATAGCTGAAAAACTTCACGCCTCTGTTCAAAAAAGATGAATAAGGGTGTGCAGAATAGTGAGTAGGGCTGAATAAAGCGGCGGGCAAAAAAAAAGCCAGCACCCGAGCTGGCTAAGAAATACTGGAAGCAATGTGAGCAATGTCGTGCTTTCCGGTTTGTCCGAGGACGCCCCGAGAACGCATCGCAATAATAATCATTATCATTCGCGTTTGTAAAGCCTTTTGTGATCTTTTCTGTTGATAATTAATAAGGTTTCCTTGATGTTTAAAGGGGTTTCCCGCTAGTCACAAGGAGAAGAGAGATGAGTGAGATTGTTATTCGCCACGTTACCCCTGAAGATGCCGCCGCCTCAATGCACATTTACAGCCAGCCGGACACCATGGCGAATACGCTACATCTACCGCTGCCTTCGCTGCAAAAGTGGCAGGAGCGGCTCAGCCATCTCTCTCCAGCCGGACATTCGCTGGTCGCCTGCATCGATGAAAAAGTGGTTGGCCAGCTGACGCTGGAGGTTCTCGCGCCTGCGCGCCGCCGCCACTGCGCCACGCTGGGCATGGGCGTCGATCAGGCCTATCGCAACCGCGGCGTCGGCAAAGCGCTGCTCGGCGCGGCGGTCGATCTGTGCGACAACTGGCTGCAGGTGACGCGCATGGAGCTAACGGTATTCGCCGACAATCCCGCCGCCATCGCCCTCTACCGCCATTTTGGCTTTGAAGTTGAAGGCACGGCGAAGGCTTTTGCTATGCGGCATGGCGAGATGATCGATACGCACTATATGGCGCGGCTGAAGTAGCAAACGGGGCCAGACTGGCCCCGATATCTTAATACCCCGCGCTTAAATCCCCTGGCGTGCGCGGATCGGACGCGCCATACAGCGTGCCGTCCGGCCCAATCATAATGCTCTGCGTGCTGCCCATCGCCGGCAGCACCTTCACATGCTGCCCTTTATTCTCCAGCAAACGCAGCGTATCCGGGCTAAATCCCTTCTCGACGCGCAGCTGATCCGGCAGCCACTGATGATGGAAACGCGGCGCGTTGGTCGCTTCCGCCACGTTCATCCCGAAATCGACGCTGTTCACCACCATTTGCAGCACGGTGGTGATAATGCGGCTGCCGCCCGGACTGCCGGTCACCAGCCAGGTTTTACCCCCTTTCGCCACGATGGTCGGCGACATCGAGGAAAGCGGACGCTTGGCCGGCTGGACCGCGTTCGCCTCGCCGCCTACCAGGCCGTAGACGTTCGGCGTGCCCGGCTTGGCGGAGAAGTCGTCCATCTCGTTATTCAGCAGAATGCCGCTGTTGCCCGCCACAATGCCGCTGCCGAAGTTGGTGTTCAGGGTATAGGTGACCGCGACCGCCGTGCCCTGCTTGTCGACCACCGAGAAATGGGTGGTCTGGTTGCTCTCATAGGGCTCCAGCTTGCCGGGTTTGATCTCGCTCGACGGACGCGCCTTCGCCACGTCGATCTGCTGCGCGATCGACTTCGCATAGGCTTTGCTGGTCAGCGCCTGCCACGGCACCTTCACGAAATCGGGATCGCCAAGGTACTCTGAACGGTCGGCGTAGGCGTACTTCTCCGCTTCGGCGACCACCTGCATCGCGTCGGCGCTGCCAAAGCCCATCTTCGCCAGATCGAAGTTTTCCAGGATATTGAGGATCTGCACGATATGGATCCCGCCGGATGAGGGCGGCGGCATTGAGAAGACCTCATAGCCGCGATAGGTGCCGCTGATCGGCTTACGCTCGACGGCGCGGTAGGCCGCCAGATCCGCTTTGCCGATCAATCCGCCGTGCTGCGCCATCTCGCTGGCGATCTGATCGGCGATTTCGCCTTTATAGAAGGCGTCCGGCCCCTGCTGCGCAATCAGCTGCAGGCTGTGGGCGAGGTTTTTCTGCACCAGACGATCGCCCTTCTGCCACGGCGTGCCGTCAGGCTTAAAGAAGATCGCTTTGCTGTTGGGGTGCGCCAGCAGCACCTCTTTGCCGTAGGTTTTCAGATCGTCCGCCAGCGCGTCGTTAACCACATAGCCTTCGCGCGCCAGTTTGATCGCCGGCGCCAGCAGCGTGCTGAGCGGCAGCGTGCCATATTTCTGCGCCGCCAGCGCAAAGCCCGCCACGCTGCCCGGCGTGCCGGAGGCGAGATGCGAGGTCAGCGACAGCTTGCTGTCGGCGTTGCCCTGTTTATCGAGGAACATATCGCGTGAGGCGCGGCCCGGCGCCATTTCGCGGAAGTCGATAGAGGTGGCGCGGCCGGAGGCGGTGCGCAGCAGCATAAAGCCGCCGCCGCCGAGATTGCCCGCCTGCGGATGGGTCACCGCCAGCGCGAAGCCGACGGCGACGGCCGCATCTACCGCGTTGCCGCCCTGGCGCAGAATATCGACTCCTACCTGCGTCGCCAGCGCATCCACCGACGCCACCATGCCGTGCTGCGCCCTGACCGGATGAAAGGTGTCATCCTCAACGCCGTAAGAAACAGGCGGCGCGCTGGCGGGCACGGCGGCGTTAGCCACGCTGACCACCGTTAAACTCATCATTACGGCCCAGCCAAGCTGGCGTATATTTCCTCGCATCATCATCCCTCTACCCTTTTCAGTTGTTTACATTTGTTATCACGCAGGCAAGTGTTTACAAATACAGCAAAAAAATAACATCTAAGTCAAATTCGGTGCGTTCCTGGGGGAGAAGTTTGTGAGGTTGCTAAACTTATAGCTGCGGCCACGGCGCATCACACGCCGACGCGGTCGCCTTGACGGAGGAAGTCAGATGAAAAAATGGTTAATCGTTTTTGCCGCGCTGCTGCCGCTCAGCAGCATGGCCAATATGCTGAACAACAGCAATCAGCCTAATCAGCCGGGCTACAACCCCAGCCAGCAGCGGATGCAGACGCAGATGCAAATCAGGCAGCAGCAACAGCAGAGCAAACTGCAGCAGGATCAGCAGCAGCAGACGCAGCAGATTCAGCGCAAACTGCAGGAGCAGCGCAGCAGCGCCCAGCAGCGCGTGATCAACGCGCAGCCGGGACAGCAGCAGAACAGTAATTAGCAGAAGTCGGGGCCGATGATGTCGATGCGATCGGTGCAGATGGCGTCAACGCCCCATTTCAGCAGAGTACGCGCGCGATCCGGGTCATTCACCGTGTAGACCAGAATATGCAGGCCGGCGGCCTTTAGCGCTGATACACGCTCAGCGTCGAGCAGCTTATGGTTAAGGTGAATCGACACGCACCCCAGCGCGGCGGTTTTGCTTTGCCACGCCTCATCCCACTCATCCAGCAGCAGGCCGCGCGGCAGCTCCGGCTCCGCCTGCATCGCCGCCTCCAGCGCCTCGTAAGAGAAGGAGGAGAGCAGCGGCGCGGTCATCTCCTGCCACAGAATTTTCGCCGCATGGGCGATGGCGCGACCGGTTTCCACCTCGCGTCCGGTGGTGGGTTTAATTTCGATATTCGCCATCATGCCGTGCTGGCGGCAGCGCGCCGCCACCTCTGGCAGCCGCGCCAGCGGTTCGCCGTCGAACGCCTTACCGAACCAGCCGCCCGCATCGAGCTGCGCCAGCTTTTCCCACGGCAGATCGCCCGCTACGCCCCAGCCATTGCTGGTGCGATCGAGCGTGTCGTCGTGCAGCAGGAAAATCTGCCGATCCTGCGACAGCTTCGCGTCGAACTCAATCATGCTATGGCCATACTTCGCGCCGACATCGATCGCCGCCAGGGTATTTTCCGGGGCCAGTTTGCCGCCGCCGCGATGGGCGACGATATGTGGATAGGGCCAGCGGGGTGTGCTCATTCCAGTCGCTTTCCTGTGGTTGAATCGAAATAGTGTAACGCATCCGACGGCAGATGCAGCCACAGCGTGCTGCCCGCCTGCGGCCGGACGCTGTGCGGCAGACGCACCACCAGCGGCGTGTCGCCGATACGTCCGTGCGCCAGATTATCCGCGCCGAGCAGCTCCAGCGTCTCGACGCGCAGCGGCAGGCCGTCGCGCTCGCGCGCGCTGACCTGCACATGCTCGGGACGAATGCCGAGCGTGACGGCGCGATTCGCCCACTGCGCTTTACTGTCGCCGAGCGGCAGGGCGTATGAATGGTCGAGATTGAAACGCGCGCCGTCGCTGGCGATCTGGCCAGACATCAGGTTCATCGCCGGCGCGCCGATAAACGAGGCGACAAACTGGCTGGCGGGCCGCTCGTAAATCTCCACCGGCGAGCCGATCTGCTCGACGAAACCTTTGTTCAGCACCATCACGCGCTGCGCCAGCGTCATCGCCTCGACCTGATCGTGCGTGACGTAGAGGCTGGTGGTTTGCAGGCGACGATGCAGCTGCTGCAGCTCCAGCCGCATCTGCACGCGCAGCCGCGCGTCCAGGTTGGAGAGCGGCTCGTCGAACAGAAACACCGCCGGCTCGCGCACGATGGCGCGCCCCATCGCCACGCGCTGGCGCTGGCCGCCGGACAGCTCGCGCGGGCGACGGCTTAGCAGCTGATCCAGCTCCAGGCTGCGCGCCGCCTCCAGCACGCGCAGGCGGATATGCTCTTTGCTCATGCCGCGGATCTTCAGCCCGTAGGCCATATTCTCCTCTACCGTCATATGCGGGTAGAGCGCGTAGTTCTGGAAGACCATGGCGATGCCGCGATCTTTCGGCTCCAGCTGGGTAACGCGCCGGTCGTCGATATAGATATCGCCCAAGGTGACGCGCTCCAGCCCCGCCACCATGCGCAGCAGCGTCGATTTGCCGCAGCCGGAAGGACCGACCATCACCATAAATTCGCCGTCGTTAACGGTGACGTTCAGCGGCTGAATGATCTGATTCTTGCCGTCGTAAGATTTGGTTACCGCCTGAAGGGTTACGCCTGCCATGCTTATTTCTCGCTCTCGACCAGGCCACGCACGAACGCGCGCTGCATGACCAGCACCACCACCACCGGTGGGATCAGGGTTAATAACATTGCCGCCATCACTTCGTTCCACTGCGTCGGCGATCCGCTGGTGGAGATCATGCTTTTGATCCCCGCCACCGCGGTGCTGAGCGAGGCGTCGTTGACGATCAGCAGCGGCCAGAGATACTGGTTCCAGCCGTAGATAAAGGTGATGACGAACAGCGCCGCGAGGTTGGTTTTCGACAGCGGCAGCACGATGTCCCAGAAGAAGCGCAGCGCGCTGGCGCCGTCGATGCGCGCCGCCTCGATCAGCTCGTCCGGCAGCGACATAAAGAACTGGCGGAACAGAAAGGTCGCCGTGGCCGACGCCATCAGCGGCAGCGTCAGGCCGCTGTAGCTGTCGAGCATATTGAGATCGGCGATCACCTGCACCGTCGGGAAGATGCGCACCTCGACCGGCAACATCAGGGTGATAAAGATCAGCCAGAAAAAGAGCGAGCGCAGCGGAAAGCGAAACCAGACCAGCGCAAAGGCGGAGAGCATCGACACCGTGATTTTGCCGACGGTAATGCCGAACGCCATGATCAGGCTGTTCAGCAGCATCAGGCTGAACGCCGGGCCGCTGCCGTTCACGCCCTGCGTCCAGATGCGCGAGAGGTTTTCCCACAGATGGGTGCCGGGGATCAGCGTCATCGGCACCTGATAGACCGCCTCGTTGTCCAGCGTGGCGGCGACAAAGGCGACGTAGAGCGGAAAGAGAATAGTGAGCACGCCCAGCACCAGCAGCGTGTGGCTGAAGATATCCAGCCCGCGACGGTTTTCAATCATTGGTACTGCACCTTACGCTCAACAAAGCGAAACTGAATCACGGTCAGGCCGATCACCAGCAGCATCAGCACCACCGACTGCGCCGCCGAGGAGGAGAGATCCAGCCCGGTAAAGCCTTCGCGATAAATTTTGTAGATCAGCGTAGTGGTGGCCTGCACCGGCCCGCCGCCGGTCGCGGCGTCGATCACCGGGAAGGTGTCGAAGAAGGCGTAGATCAGGTTCACCACCAGCAGAAAGAAACTCACCGGCGTGATCAGCGGCAGGGACAGATGGAAGAAGCGGCGCACCGGACCGGCGCCGTCGATCGCCGCCGCTTCCACCAGCGATTTCGGGATCGACTGCAGCGCGGCGAAAAAGAACAAAAAGTTGTAGCTCATCTGCTGCCAGATCGAGGCCACTACAATCAGAAACATCGCCTGACCGCTGTTCTGCGCGTAGTTCCAGTTGTAGCCTAGCTGGTTAAGAACGTGGCTAATCAGGCCGAGACCGGGATTGAACAGAAACATCCACAGCACCGCCGCCACTACCGGCGCCACCGCGTAGGGCAGCAGCAGCAGCGTCTGATAGAGCTTGCGCAGGCGAATAACGTAATCCACCAGCGCCGCCAGCAGCAGCGAGAGCAGCATGCCGCACACCGTCACCAGCGTGCTGAAAACGATGGTGGTCCAGAAGGCGTCGAGGTAGTAGCTGTCCTGAAACAGGCGTTTGAAGTTTTCGAGGCCGACAAAGGTGCTGGAGAGGCCAAAGGGATCGAGGTTCTGCAGCGAATACCACAGCGCTTCGCCCGCGGGCCAGAGGAAAAAGATGGCGGTAATCAGCAGCTGCGGCAGCACCAGCAAATAGGGCAACGGGCTGGTGCGAAACACCGGACGAGATAGAGACATAGCGGACTCTGTCTGAGAAAAAAGAGAGGGTCGGCCCACGCCGACCCTTTGAGATTACTTCACCTGCTGTTCAAAGCGGCGCAGCAGTTCGTTGCCGCGTTTTACCGCCTTATCCAGCGCAGCCTGCGGCGACTGTTTGCCGGTCCAGACGCCTTCCAGCTCTTCGTCGACGATGGTGCGGATCTGCGGCATATTGCCCAGGCGCATGCCTTTGGTGAACGGCAGCGGATCTTTGTTCAGCATCTGACGCGTGGCGATATCCGCGCCGGGATTCTTGTCATAGAAGCCCTGCTGCTTGCTCAGCTCGTAGGCGGCGGTGGTAATCGGCAGATAGCCGGTTTTCTGGTGCCACTCGGCGGCGATTTCCGGCTGCGCGAGGAACTGCATAAACTCCGCGACGCCTTTGTAGGTGTTGGCATCTTTGCCTTTCATCACCCACAGGCTGGCGCCGCCGATAATGGCGTTCTGCGGCGCGTTCGGCACGCTTTCGTCATAGGGCATCATGCCGACGCCGAAGTTGAATTTGGCGTAGTGTTTGATATCTGCCAGCGAGCCGGAAGAGGCGGTGGTGATGCCGCAGTCGCCGTTATAGAACTTGGCGGTGGATTCATCTTTGCGGCCAAAGTAGGTGAAGTCCCCTTTCTTGTTCATCTCTTCCAGCATCTGGATATGGCGCACCTGCACCGGCTTATTGAACTCCAGCACCGCGTCGGTGCCGTCGAAGCCGTTGTTTTTGCTGGCCACCGGCAGGGCGTGCCAGGCGCTGAAGTTTTCAATCTGGATCCAGCCCTGCCAGCCGCTGGCGTAGCCGCAGGTCACCCCCGCTTTACGCAGCGCGTCGGCGTCTTTCGCCAGCTCCTGCCAGGTTTTCGGCGGCTGATCCGGGTTCAGGCCCGCTTTTTTAAAGGCGTCTTTGTTGTAGTAGAGCACCGGCGTGGAGCTGTTGAACGGCTGAGAGATCAGATGGCCGCTGGCGTCGCTGTAGTAGCCCGCCACGGTCGGCACGAACTGTTTTTCGTCGAACGGGATACCCGCATCCTGGAACACCTGGTGCACCGGCACGATCGCCTTTGAGGCCATCATGGTAGCGGTGCCGACTTCGTAGACCTGTAAAATGGCCGGCGCTTTGCCGGTGCGTACCGCTGCGATGCCTGCCGCCAGGCTCTGCTCGTAGTTGCCTTTATAGGTCGGCACGATTTTATAGTCGGGATGCGCCTGGTTGAAACGCTGTGCCAGCGAGTCGACCTCTTTGCCTAACTCGCCCTCCATCGAGTGCCAGAAAGGAATTTCAGTGGCGGCCAGCGCGTTGCCGCTGATGGCCAGGCCCAGAACCGCACTTATCAGGCTTTTTTTATAGGTAAAGACAGACATAGAGTTTTCCTGTGCAGGTAGGTACGCGCGATATCACGCATTTTTTGTTCGCGAAGTAACATGACACGGGAAAATGACGGATTAATAACAGCCAGATGACAGCCGCATGACGGCCAGATGAAGGAGGTTTTATCTAGAATGTTTTACTGCACAACAGCCAAAGGCCGTCGGCGGCGCAGCCAGATTACGGGCGGCCAGCGCGCAGTCACCGGAGCGTACACGTAGTACGTGAGGATGACGAGCACTGCCCAACCGCAATCTGGCAAGTAAGCCAGGCCTAAGCCCCCAAGTAAGCGCTGCGGACGGCTTCGTTGGAGAGAAGCGCTTCGCCGGTATCTTCCAGCACCACGTGTCCGTTCTCCAGCACATAGCCGCGATCCGCCAGCTTCAGCGCCTGATTCGCGTTCTGCTCCACCAGGAAGATCGTCATCCCCTCCTGGCGCAGCTGCTCGATGGTGTCGAAGATCTGCTGGATAATAATCGGCGCCAGCCCCAGCGACGGCTCGTCCAGCAGCAGCAGACGCGGCTGGCTCATCAGCGCGCGGCCGATCGCCAGCATCTGCTGCTCGCCGCCGGACATGGTGCCCGCGCGCTGGATTTTACGCTCCGCCAGCCGCGGGAAGAGTTCGTAAACGCGCGCGATGCGCGTCTGATACTCCTGGCGGCTGGCGAAAAAGCCGCCCATCGCCAGGTTCTCTTCCACCGTCATGCGTGAAAAGACGCGACGCCCTTCCGGCACGATGGCGATCGCCTCGCGCATAATGCGCGCGGTTTGCCAGTCGGTAATAGTTTTGCCGTCAAAGGTAATGCTGCCCTGGGTGGCGCGCGGCTCGCCGCACAGCGTGCCGAGCAGCGTGGTTTTCCCTGCGCCGTTGGCGCCGATCAGGGTGACAATTTCGCCCTGGCTGATATGCAGGCTGACGTTGTGCAGCGCCTGGATCTTGCCGTAGTGCGCGCTGACGTTGTTAACGGATAACATCGGGTTTGCCATGTTACGCCTCTCCTAAATAGGCTCGGATCACATCCGGATTGTTACGCACCTCTTCCGGCGTGCCGTTGGCCAGCGGCGTACCCTGGTTCACCACGTAGATACGGTCGGAAATACCCATTACCAGCTTCATATCGTGTTCAATCAGCAGCACGGAGACCTTGTGCTCGCCGCGCAGCTCGGCGATCAGCTCATCCAGCTCGTGCGTCTCTTTTGGATTGAGCCCGGCCGCCGGTTCGTCCAGCATCAGGATCTCCGGACGCGTCACCATGCAGCGGGCGATCTCCAGACGACGCTGCTGGCCGTAGGCGAGATTGCCCGCCTGACGGTTAGCAAGATCGAGCAGCCCGATGCGCGACAACCAGCTGGCGGCGCGATCCAGCGCCTCGCTCTCGCCGCGACGAAACGCCGGGGTTTTGAACAGGCCGGAAAAGAGGCCGCTCTTCAGATGCTGATGCTGCGCCACCAGCAGGTTCTCGATTACCGTCATCTCACGGAACAGGCGCACGTGCTGAAAGGTGCGCACCACGCCCATGCGGGCGATCTGCTGGCCGGGCAGCCCTTCCAGATGCTGCTCACGCAGCTTGATGGTGCCGCCGGTCGGCTTGTAGAAGCCGGTCAGGCAGTTAAAGACGGTAGTTTTTCCCGCGCCGTTGGGGCCAATCAGCGAGACGATCTCCTGCGGGCGCAGCTCCAGCGCCACGTTATTGACCGCCAGCAGGCCGCCGAAGCGCATCATCAGGCCTTCAACGGCTAATAAAGGCTGACTCATGCCTGCTCTCCTTGTTTCTGCTTCAGTTTCAGATGCGGGCGCTTCATCGGCAGCAGCCCCTGCGGACGCCAGATCATCATCAGCACCATCAGGCCGCCCAGCACCAGCATGCTGTATTCGTTCAGATCGCGCATCAGCTCACGCGACACCACCAGCAGGATAGCGGCGAGGATCACCGCGAACTGCGAGCCCATGCCGCCCAGCACCACAATCGCCAGCACAAAGGCGGATTCGACGAAGGTAAAGGACTCCGGGCTGACAAAGCCCTGGCGCGCGGCGAACAGCGTACCCGCGAAGCCGGCGAACGCGGCGCTGATGGTGAAGGCGGTCAGCTTGATGCGTGTCGGGCTGAGGCCAAGCGAGCGACAGGCGATTTCATCTTCGCGCAGCGCTTCCCAGGCGCGGCCCAGCGGCATACGCAGCAGGCGGTTAATCACGAACAGCGTCAGCGTCACCAGCAGCAGCGCCACCAGATAGAGAAAAATCACGCGGTCGCTGGGGTCATATTTCAGGCCGAAGAAGTCATGGAAGGTGCTCCAGCCGCCCTCAGAGACTTTGCGGCCGAACTCGAGGCCGAACAGCGACGGTTTCGGGATCTGCGCGATGCCGTTGGGGCCGCCGGTAATCGCGGTGTTGTTCAGCAGCAGAATACGCACGATCTCGCCGAAGCCGAGCGTGACGATCGCCAGATAGTCGCCGCGCAGGCGCAGCACCGGAAAGCCGAGCAGCAGGCCGAACAGCGCCGAAACGATGCCCGCCAGCGGCAGACACTCCCAGAAGCCGAGGCCGAAGTAGTGATTGAGCAGCGCGAAAGTGTAGGCGCCGATGGCGTAGAAGCCGCCGTAGCCGAGCACCAGCAGGCCGGAAAGTCCAACCACCACGTTGAGGCCGAGGCCGAGCATCACGTAGATCAGCGTCAGGGTGGCGATATCCACCGCGCCGCGCGACACGAAAAAGGGCCAGGCCACCGCCACGACGATCAACGCCAGCATAAACAGCTTCTGCTTCGGCGTAGAGCCGTCAATGCCGGGCAGCACCAGCGCCGGGCCGGAAATCTTTTTCAGGCCGCGCTGCCAGAACGGGCGCAGCAGCTGGAACAAAAACACCACGGCGCAGCCGACGAAAATCCAGTTCCAGCGCACGTCCCCTGCGCTCTCCACCACCAGCCGGGTGCCGTCAAGGCCGAGGCGCATGCCCATAAAGAAGCTGGCCAGCACCAGCAGCATCACCGAAGAGAGCAGCGCGTTGATAAAGGAGGATTTCATACTTTCTCTACCTCCGGGCGGCCCAGAATGCCGGTCGGCATCACCAGCAGCACCACAATCAGCAGCGCGAAGGAGACCACATCTTTATATTCGGTGCTGAGATAGGCGGAGGTCAGCGCTTCGGCAATGCCGAGCACCAGGCCGCCGATCATCGCACCCGGAATGCTGCCGATGCCGCCCAGCACCGCGGCGGTAAAGGCTTTCATACCGGCCATAAAGCCGATAAAGGGGTTAATCGAGCCGTAGAACTGGCCGAGCAGCACGCCCGCCACCGCCGCCATCGCCGCGCCGATAACAAAGGTCAGCGAAATAACGCGGTCGGTGTTGATGCCGAGCAGGCTCGCCATCTTCAGATCTTCAGCGCAGGCGCGGCAGGCGCGGCCCATGCGCGAATAGCGGATAAACAGCGTCAGCGCCAGCATCGCCAGGAAGGTCACCAGCCAGATCACGATCTGCATGGTAGAGACGGTGGCGGCAAAGCCGTTGCTCTCGCCCAGCGTCCACTGGCCGGTGATCAGGCTCGGCAGCGCGAGGTCGCGCGAGCCCTGCGTCAGGCTGACGTAGTTCTGCAGGAAGATCGACATGCCGATGGCGGAGATCAGCGCGATCAGGCGCTTCGAGGATCGCACCGGTTTATAGGCGACGCGCTCGATGCTCCAGCCGTAGGCGCTGGAGATCAGGATCGCCATCACGAAGCCGGCGGCGATCATCAGCCAGCCGGTGTCGATGCCCATCATCATCAGGGCGGCGATCACGATAAAGGAGACATAGCTGCCGATCATATAGACCTCGCCGTGGGCGAAGTTGATCATGCCGATAATGCCGTAAACCATGGTGTAACCGATGGCGATCAGCGCGTAGGTGCTGCCGAGGGTGACCCCGTTAAGCATCTGCTGAATAAAATAAAGAAACTGCTCGGACATAGTGAAGACCTGCATAAGAACGGGAAAATCCCCTGCCGACGCGGCAAGGGATTGGTCTGCCGATGGGACGATTACTTAACTGCGGTAGAGGAACCGTCTTTGTGCCATTTGAATACGCCGAACTCGAAGCCTTTCAGATCGCCTTTCTGGTCCCAGCTCAGGTTGCCCATCACGGTCGGCACCGGCGCGCCGCCCTTCAGGTTCTTCGCGATGGCGTCTGGCTCGTCGCTTTTGCTGCGTTCGATGCCGGCCGCCAGCGACTGGATCGCCGCATAGGTGGTCCAGACGAACGGGCCGGTCGGATCTTTGCGGTTCTGCGCGCTGTTGGTTTTGATGGCGTCAACGATCGCCTTGTTCTCCGGCAGCTGGTCGTAGCGCTTCGGCAGCGTCACATAGATGCCTTCCGAGGCGTCGCCCGCGATGTTAGAGAGCGAGGCGTTGCCCACCCCTTCCGGCCCCATAAAGCCAGCGTTCAGACCTGCGGCTTTCGCCTGGCGCAGGATCTGGCCCATTTCCGGGTAGTAGCCGCCGTAATAGACGAAGTCCACGTTCTCTTTTTTCAGGCGCGCAATCAGCGTCGAGAAGTCTTTATCACCTGCGGTGATACCTTCAAACAGCACCACGTTGCCGCCTTTGGCTTTCAGAGTCTTCTGCACGGATTCCGCCAGGCCCTGGCCGTACTGCTGCTTGTCATGCACCACGGCGATGCGCTTAGGCTTGATCTGGTCGAGGATATAGCTTGCGGCGGTCGGGCCCTGGTCGGAGTCCAGACCGGTGGTGCGCATAATGGTTTCGTAACCGCGCGCGGTCAGCTCCGGCGCGGTGGCCGCCGGGGTAATCATCAGCACGCCTTCGTCGTTGTAGATGTCAGACGCAGGCTGGGTAGAAGAGGAGCAAAGATGGCCGATAACGTACTTGATGCCGTCGTTGACGACCTTGTTCGCCACCGCCACGGCCTGTTTCGGGTCGCAGGCGTCGTCATACTCTACGCCCACCAGCTTGTTGCCGTTTACGCCGCCTTTGGCGTTGATGTCCTTAATCGCCTGCGCGGCGCCGGTGAACTGCATATCGCCATACTGCGCGACCGGGCCGGTGACGGCGCCGACGATGGCAATTTTGATGTCGGCAGCCAGGGCGGCGTGGCTCATCGCCAGCGCAACGCATCCCGCCAGTAACGCGCGGCCTTTACTCATTTTCATGCGGACTTCCCCATCTTGTTGTGTCTGTGATTTGTGGTTTGCTGTTGCTACCGGATAAAGCCGAAAAATGATGTTTATGAATGATTTAGCGTGCTTTTCCGGTATTTTTTGGTAATAAGGCTTTATTTTTCAGGTTATTAAACAGGAAGTTTCTTCTGTAAATCAACTGACACATTGGGAAATAGCCAGCTGAAACAGCATAATCATCTGGTTGTTATGCAGGCTTTACTGCCACTTCTCTAGCGCGTTATGCTGGCTTTTAGCGCGAATATTGTTCTTTATCTCCTCTATCCTGGCATCCAGGCCATCTTTTGACCTGTTTTCATCTTAAAAAAGTGACGGCGCTCTGACTGTCTAAATTCGCTACACTATGCCCTTTCGACTAGTACAGGTGTTTGTTATGAAACTCACTATTCTGCGCCTGACGACGCTGAGCGCGCAGGACCGTATCGATCTGGCGAAAATCTGGCCTAATGAAGATATTGCGGCGCTGGAAAACAGCCTGAGCGACACGCATCGCCTCTATGCGGCGCGCTTCAACGCGCGGCTGCTGGGCGCGCTGAAGCTGGAGATCGCAGGAACGCTGGGCAAGATTTCACAGCTGGAGGTGCGCGAGGTGACGCGACGTCGCGGCGTAGGCCACTATTTGATGGAAGAGACGCTGGCGCAGAACGGCGCGATCTCAAGCTGGTGGGTGGCGGACGACGGCAGCGCGGATCAGGGTGAGCGCGCCGCGTTTATGCAGGCGTGCGGTTTTCGCGCGCAGGCGGATGGCTGGGTAAAATAGCGGGCAAAAAAAGGGCGACTTCGCGTCGCCCGTTTTGACTGTCTGGTTATGCTTCAATCGCCATGCGCAGTTTTTTCATGGCGTTCTTTTCCAGCTGCCGCACACGTTCGGCCGACACGCCGTAGCGATCCGCCAGCTCCTGCAGCGTGGTTTTATTGTCTTCGTCCAGCCAGCGAGCGCGGATAATATGCTGGCTGCGCTCGTCGAGGCCCTGCATCGCGTCGCTTAGCTTATCCGCCGCGTGCGATTCCCAGTTATCCTCTTCGATACCGTCGGCAAAGTCTGAGGTTTTATCCTGCAGATAGAGCACCGGCGCCATCGCTTTGCCTTCGCCGCTTTCATCGTCAGCGGACATATCAAAGGTCATATCCTGCGCGGCCATACGCGATTCCATTTCACGCACGTCTTTGCTGCTTACGCCCAGTTCACGCGCCACCATCTCCACTTCGTCCTGATTGAACCAGCCCAGACGCTGCTTGGTTTTACGCAGGTTGAAGAACAGCTTGCGCTGCGCTTTGGTGGTAGCGACCTTCACGATACGCCAGTTACGCAGCACGTATTCGTGGATCTCGGCTTTAATCCAGTGCACGGCAAAAGAGACCAGACGCACGCCCACTTCAGGGTTAAAGCGACGCACCGCCTTCATCAGGCCAATGTTCCCTTCCTGAATCAGGTCCGCCTGAGGCAGGCCGTAACCAGAATAATTACGAGCGATATGAACTACAAAGCGCAGGTGAGACAGGATCAGCGTCTTGGCTGCATCCAGATCGCCCTGGTAATGCAGCCGTTCAGCCAGCGCTTTTTCCTCTTCTGCCGACAGCATCGGCCAGACATTGGCGGCCCGAACGTAAGATTCCAGGTTGCCAAGAGGAGCAATAGCTAAAGTTTGCATTTCTTTGGTCATTCAAACCCTCACATGGTTAATGAATTGCTGCGTCTTCCCTTTTGAGCAGACGTTACCTTAAGTCAACGCCGGGGAAAATCCGAAAGCAATCTGTGCTACTTAGAGTAGCTAAGTTATCCACAAGTTCAATTATAGCAGTGAATATTTTACACACAGATGACGAGGCGGGAAGAGAGAGAAGATTCCTCTGCGCCCGGATCGTCGGCAGCAGAGGAACATTATACCAAAAAAACGTTGCAGGCGGTTACTGGGGCGTAAATCGACGTAAATGTTGCACCGTCGCCAGCCAGGCGGCGATCCAGCCGATAATCGCGGCGATTAGCAGCAAGAGCAGCCCTTCATCCCACGAGAAACCTTTCAGCGAGAAGGTGGTGCCGAACACCTGCGCCACCTGCGCCACCACCGACTGCAGGCGCAGCACCAGCACTTCGGAGAGGATCAGCGACAGCACCGCGCCGCTAAAGCCGAGCAGCGCGCCGCCGTAGAGAAACGGACGCAGGATAAAGCCGTCGGTGGCGCCGATCAGCTTCTGCACGTTGATGGTGTCGCGACGCGCGAAGATGCTGAGCCGCACGCTGTTGCCGATCACCAGGAAGACCGCGACAATCATCAGAATGCCGATCATCGAGGCGATCTGCCCGACCAGCCCGGTCAGGGCCGCCAGACGCGCGAACCAGCTGTCGTCCATGCGCACTTCATCGACGCCCTGCACCTTCGCCACCGTATCGCGCAGGTTCTGCATGGTATTCGAGTTCTGGAAGTTAAGCTTCGGCGTGATGATCGCCACCGCCGGCAGCGGATTCTGCTCCAGCATATCCATCGCGCCGCCAAAGCCCGACCAGTTGCGGAACTCATTCAGCGCCTCTTCCCGCGTCAGGTAGTTGACGTTATCCACGCCGTCGACCTGCTTCAGCTGCGCCACCACATTTTCCGCCGCGGTGTCGTCGAGTGTTTTCGACAGATACACCGTCAGCTGCGGCGCGGGATACCACTGGGTCGCGGCCTGGTTGACGTTTTTCCACACCATATAGCAGACGCTGGGCAGCGTCAGCGAAATGGCGATCACCATCACCGTCAGCAGCGTCGCCAGCGGCTGACGATACATATCCGACAGGGTGCCGCGCCACGCGTAGCGCCACTGCTCCTGCCAGCCGCCCTTTAGCGCTTTGCTTTTTGACGGCGCTTTCGCTTTTGGCGCGGCGGGGCGCTTGTTGCGTTTATTGACCATCGTGGCCTCCATGCAGGCGTCCCTGATTGAGCGTCATGACGCGATAGCGACGACGCGCGATCAGCCCGCTGTCGTGCGTGGCCATCAGCACGGTGACGCCAACGCGGTTGAACTCTTCGAACAGGCGCAGAATATCTTCCGACAGCGCGTCATCCAGGTTGCCGGTCGGTTCGTCCGCCAGCAGCACGGCGGGCTTATTTACCACGGCGCGCGCAATGCCGACGCGCTGCTGTTCGCCGCCGGAGAGCTGAATCGGAAAATTTTTCGCCTTGTCGAGCAGGCCGACCTTATCCAGCGCCGCCGACACGCGACGGCGAATATCTTCGCCGCTGGCGCCGGAGATAATCAGCGGGATCGCCACGTTGTCGTAGACCGACCGATCCATCAGCAGGTGGTGATCCTGAAAGATCATGCCGATCTGACGACGCAGAAACGGCACCTCGCTGTTGCGCAACCGGGAAATGTCGTGCCCGCTGAACCAGATATGGCCCGCGCTCGGACGTTCAATGCCACAAATCAGCTTCAGCAGCGTACTTTTACCGGCGCCGGAGTGGCCGGTAAGAAACGCCATTTCGCCAGGGCGCAGATGAAAATCGACCCCCTGCAGCGCCTGGCGCCCGCCGAGATATGCCTTACTGACCTCTTCAAAGCGAATCATCCCAATTAGTCCTCTCGGGCAAACAGTGCCTCAATAAAATCCTCGGCCTTAAAGGGCCGTAAATCTTCAATGCCTTCGCCGACGCCGATGTAGCGGATCGGGATGCCGAACTGATCGGCCACCGAGAAGATCACGCCGCCTTTCGCCGTGCCGTCCAGCTTGGTCAGGGTAATGCCGGTCAGACCGACCGCTTCGTGGAAGAGTTTCGCCTGGCTGATGGCGTTCTGGCCGGTGCTGGCGTCGAGGGTAAGCATCACCTCATGCGGCGCCTCTACGTCCAGCTTTTTCATCACGCGGGTGATTTTCTTCAGCTCTTCCATCAGGTGCGATTTGTTCTGCAGACGGCCAGCGGTATCGGCGATCAGCACGTCAACGCCGCGCGCCTTCGCCGCCTGGATGGCGTCGAAAATCACCGAGGCGGAATCCGCGCCGGTATGCTGCGCCACCACCGGGATATGGTTGCGTTCGCCCCACACCTGCAGCTGCTCAACGGCCGCCGCGCGGAAGGTATCGCCCGCCGCCAGCATCACCGATTTGCCCTGCGCCTGATACTGACGCGCCAGCTTGCCGATGGTGGTGGTTTTGCCGACGCCGTTAACGCCGACCATCAGAATGACGAACGGCGTTTTGCCGCTGACGTCGAGCGGCGCGTCCACTTTCGCCAGAATGCCGGACATTTCCGCCTTCAGCAGGCCGTAGAGCGCTTCCGCGTCGCGCAGCTGCTTGCGGTTCGCCTGCTGCGTCAGATTGGTAATGATGCGGCGCGTTGTCTCGACGCCAACGTCGGCGATCAGCAGCTGCTCTTCCAGCTCTTCAAACAGATCGTCGTCGATTTTCTTGCCGCGAAACAGGCTGATAAAACCAGAGCCGAGGTTCTGGCGAGTTTTCACCAGGCTGCGCTTCAGGCGCGCGAAAAAGCCCTCTTTGGTGGGGCGTTCCTGCTCCTGGCTAACGATGGGCGCGGCGGCGAGCGGCAGATCGCTGACGGTGTCCTGCGGTTCGTCTTCCGCGGCGATGGCTTGCGCGGTGTCGTCCTGCGGCGCTTCCGCCAGCGCCAGCGCGGCCAGCTCCTCGTCGTCCAGCGGCTGCTCCTCTTCCGGCAGCGTCTCGGGGAGGATCTCTTCTTCAACCGGCTGCGGTGCCAGCGTCGGCTCCTCTTCCGGGACGATCTCCTCTAACGGCGCGATAATCTCTGCGTCATGCTCCTGCCGGATGATCGCTTCCGCTTCCGGCTCCACGACAGCGGGCGCTTCCGCAACGGGCTGGTCCGTGACTGTCGCTTCTTCGATATGCGCTTCTTCGACGTACGCTTCTTCGCTGTGCGCTTCCGCGGCGGGCTCGTCCGCAGCGTGCGCTTCGCGCTGCGCCTCGGCAACCTGCTCAGTCACCTCGACGGTATGCGCCGCGTCGCTTTCCGCCTGCGCTAGCGCAGCCTCTTCCGGCTGCTGTTCAGGCTGTTGCTTCTCTTCTTCTTTGCCAAATCCCAGCCAGGAAAAAAAGCCACGTTTTTTCTCTTTTGCCATTGTGTGACCACACTCCTCGATGGCTTAATCCCGGTCGCTCGCTGTTCCCAGGGGATAAAAATTAGCTCTGGTTTTACGCGCCAAAACGGCGAAAAACGGCAGAATTATGTATGACTTCAGCAACTCACTAGTCTAACACTTTCCAGCCAGCGCACCACAGCACCCTTTTTTACCGTTTCTTCTCACCGATTCGCCCGTTAAACTACGCAACAAATTATGACGAGTTGTGAGCAAGATGAGTAAAACTCCCCGTGGCACAGGCGGTGCCGGACAAATTCGCATCATCGGCGGCCGGTGGCGCGGACGCAAACTGCCGGTGCCCGACAGCGCCGGACTGCGTCCCACCACCGATCGCGTGCGTGAAACCCTGTTTAACTGGCTGGCGCCCGTGTTGCCGCAGGCGCGCTGCCTCGACTGTTTCGCCGGCAGCGGCGCGCTCGGGCTGGAGGCGCTGTCGCGCCATGCCGCGTCGGTGACGCTGCTGGAGCTGGAACGGCCGGTGGCGCAGCAGCTTGAGAAAAATCTCCACACCCTGGGCACGCGCGACGCGCAGGTGATTAACGCCAATACCCTTAACTGGCTGGCCGCCGCCGGCGAGCCTTACGATGTGGTATTCGTCGATCCGCCGTTTCGCAAAGGGCTGCTGGAGCAGACGCTGCAGCAGCTGGAGCAAAACGGCTGGCTGGCGGATGAGGCGATGATTTATGTAGAGAGCGAAGTAGAGCACGGCGCGCCGCCGGTGCCCGCCAACTGGGCGCTGCATCGCGAGAAGATCGCCGGACAAGTGGCGTACCGTTTATATCACCGACAACAAGAGAGTGCCGATGTTGCTTAATTTAGGTCGCCTGCTGATGCTCTGCGTCTGGGCCTTTTTACTTTTTAACCTGGTTGATCCCTACCCGAAACCGCTGCGCTATTTTATCCACGTCGCGCTGTTCTTTATGATCCTGATGCACGGGCTGCAGCTGACGCTGCTGCGCGCCACCCAGCCGAAAGACGCGCCGCCAATCGATCGCTGGACGCAGACCAAAATCTTTCTGTTCGGCGTGTTTGAACTGCTGGCGTGGCAGAAAGCCAATTTTCCAAAGAAGAAGTAAACGCGGCGGGCTGAACAGCCCGCTTTTTACTGCGCCGGCGTAAAGCTGACAAAGCGCGAGCCCTGCATTTTCAGCTCGCCCTGCGCGCCGGTATCCATCTGGTTGTAATCACGCTCGCCCACAATCGCTTTGATGTCGCTGGCGCCGTTCAGCGGATGAAACCAGGCCTCATAGCGCATCTCTTCGCCGGCGATCACCTCGCGCTGGCGCGAACGCCGATTCGGCGACGGATATTCCCGTTTGGTTTTCACTTTCACCATCAGCGTGCGCACCGGCGAGGCGTCGTTAACCGCCGTTTCACGCCGCTGTTTGATAAACTGACGGGTCGCCAGCACGGCGATAATCGCCAGCACGATAAAAAAGAGTAGCGGTGGTTTGCTCATGGTTTTTCTCGTCTCGTTAAGCGCTAAAAAGCAATGCGCAAGAAGCATACAACCAGAGTTGCCTGATTGTCACATCGCGAAGCCGTAACCTAAACTAGGATCGACTTACTGGGATTCTTCACCATCTGATGGACAGGTTGTCCTTAAGGGAGCAGCAATGCTTTGGTCATTTCTTGCGGTACTTTTCTCCGGTTGGCTCTACGTTGACGCATCCTATCGCGGCCCGCAGTGGCAGCGCTGGCTCTTTAAGCCGGTTACGCTGCTGCTGATGGTAGGCTGGGCCTGGCAGGCGCCGGTACTCAAACCCACCGACTACCTGATTATCGCCGGCCTGGTGGCGACGCTGATCGGCGACGCGCTGCTGCTGTTGCCGCGCCAGCAGATGCTCTATGCGCTGGGCGCCTTCTTCCTCTCTCATCTGCTTTACACCCTCTGCTTCGCCGCCAATATGACGATGACGTTCTACTGGCCGATCCCGCTAACGCTGCTGATTATCGGCGTGGCCACCATCGCGGTGATCTGGAGTCGGCTGGAGACGCTGCGCTGGCCGATCTGCACGCTGATCGGCATGACGCTGGTCATGACCTGGATGGCCGCCGAGCAATACTTCTTCCGTCCCAGCGACGACAGCTTCACGCTGATCGTCGGCGCGAGCCTGCTGCTGCTGGCAAATATCGTCTGGTTCGTCAGCCACTATCGCCGTCGCTTCCGCGCCGACAGCGCTATCGTCGCCGCCTGCTACTTCGCCGGGCACTTTATGATTGTCCGTTCGCTGTGGCTCATCTGAGGCAAACCGTTCTTGACTCTGGAGTCGACTCCAGAGTGTAGGATGCAGTAGCGGGCGGGATCGCCCGTCCGTTACTGGAGGTTTATATGCACTCACATCATCACCCCTGCGGCTGCGGCCGCGCATGCCATACCCCTTCCGCCGCCAAACCGCTCTGCGCCGTGCCTGCCGCGTCGTCCTCGGGTTTCACTATTCGCGCCGCCTCGCCCGTTCAGCCTGACTGCGGCGGCGGATGCTGCGCGGCCGACGCCAGCCCCGACAGCGGTGGCGGCGATGACGACGAAGGCGACAGGCGCGGCGCCTGGCGCTTTAGCTGGCGCGTCAGCGGCATGGACTGCCCCAGCTGCGCCCGCACCGTAGAAACCGCCGTCAGCCAGCTGCCACAGGTGCTGCACGCCCGTGTGATCTTCGCCAGCGAAAAACTGCAGGTCGACGCCAGCGCCGACGTCGCCGCCGCGGTTGAACAGGCGGTCACGCGCGCCGGTTTTTCCCTGGTCAGCGACGCCGCGCCAGCCGCCCCGCCCTCTCGCTGGCGTGAAAACCGCACGCTGCTGCTGCTCGCTTTTTTGATGCTGGTCAGCGTGATCCTGAGCCAGTTTATGCCGCGCTGGGGCGACGGCCTGTTTATCGCTACCACGCTGATCGGCCTGTGGCCGGTGGCGCGCAGCGCATGGCAACGCGCGCGCAGCGGATCGCCTTTCACCATTGAAATGTTAATGAGCGTCGCTGCGGCGGGCGCGCTGCTGATCGGTGCCCATGCCGAAGCGGCAATGGTGCTGCTGCTGTTCTTGCTGGGCGAGCGGCTCGAGGCCTTCGCCGCCGCCCGCGCGCGCAGCGGCGTGACGCAGCTGATGGCGCTGCGCCCGGAAAGCGCCACGCGGATAGCGGGCGACAAACGGGAAAGCGTGGCGCTGGCGGCCTTGCGGCCCGGCGACCTCATCGAAGTCGCCGCGGGCGGACGCCTGCCGGTGGATGGCCGCCTGCTGAACGACGAAGCGAGCTTCGATGAAAGCGCGCTGACCGGCGAGTCGCTGCCGGTAACGCGTGAAAAAGGCGAGGCGCTGCTGGCGGGCGCCGCCAGCGTCGATCGCCTGGTGCGCATTGAGGTGACCTCAAAGCCGGGCGAAAGCGCCATCGACCGTATTCTGACCCTGATTGAAGAGGCGGACAGCCACCGCGCGCCGGTAGAGCGCTTTATTGATCGCTTCAGCCGTCTCTATACGCCGCTGATTATGCTACTGGCGGCGCTGGTGATGGTGGCGCCGCCGCTGCTCGGTTTTGGCGGCTGGCTGCCGTGGATCTATAAAGGGCTGACGCTGCTGCTGATCGGCTGTCCCTGCGCGCTGGTGATCGCCACGCCCGCTGCCATTACCTCTGGTCTCGCCGCCGCCGCACGTCAGGGCGCGCTGATTAAAGGCGGCGCGGCGCTGGAACGCCTTAGCCAGGTGCGCGCCGTCGCCTTCGACAAAACCGGCACCCTGACGCAGGGCAAGCCGCAGGTCACCGCCGTGCTCTGTTTCGCCACCGCGTCGCAGGATGAGCTACTGGCGCTGGCGGCGGCGGTGGAACAGGGTTCGACCCATCCGCTGGCGACGGCGATCGTCGCGGCCGCCAGCGCACGTCAGCTGCCGCTGCCCGCCGCCACGCATCAGCTGACGCTGGCGGGCAGCGGCATCGCCGCGCGGATCGCGGGCGCACAGGTGGAACTGCTGTCGCCTGGCCGCGCCGGGGCGTTAAGCGCCGCGCAGCGCGCGCAGATTGCGCAGCAGGAAGAGCAGGGGCAAACGCTGGTGGCGATCCTGCGCGACGGCGAACCGATCGGGGCGCTGGCGCTGCGCGACAACCTGCGCGCCGACGCGCGTGACGCGCTGGCGGCGCTAAAGAAAATGGGCATTGAGAGCCTGATGCTCACCGGCGACAACCCGCGCGCGGCGGCCGCGATCGCCCGCGAACTCGATATCGAGTTTCGCGCCGGGCTGCTGCCTGCGGATAAGGTCGAAGCGGTGCGCGCGCTGGGCCAGCAGCGCCCGCTGGCGATGGTCGGCGACGGCATCAACGACGCGCCCGCGATGAAGGCGGCCACCATCGGCATCGCGATGGGCAGCGGCAGCGATATCGCGCTGGAGAGCGCCGACGCCGCGCTGACGCGTGACGCGTTGCCGCTGCTGCCGTCGCTGGTGGCGCTGGCGCGGCGCACGCGCGCCACGCTGCGGCAGAATATCGCCATCGCGCTCGGACTGAAGGCGCTGTTTCTGGTGACGACGCTGCTGGGCCTGACCGGCCTGTGGCTGGCGGTGGTCGCCGACTCCGGCGCCACCGCGCTGGTGACCGCTAACGCGCTGCGTCTGCTGCGCGCGCGGCGCGCGTAAGGCGCGCGACGATCAGGCGCCGAGGCCCTTCTGGATCAGATAGTGATAAGGCAGGGTCTCGGTCTGCTGCGCCAGCAGGCGGTGTTCCATAAAGCGGCAGAAGCCGGGAATGTCGCGCGTGGTGGCCGGGTCGTCGGCGATAATCAGCAGCGTTTCCCCGTCCTGCATGGTGCGGACCGTTTTACGCACCATCATGACCGGCTCGGGGCAGCGCAGGCCCTGCGCATCCAGCTGATGGTCGGCATGGGAGAAGTTGTCGCTCATAAATCACTCGGTTCTAAACAGGGGCGCTCATTTTAGCGCGCCGTCCCGCAGACGCAAGACGAGAACGATTGCGTTAAAATTAACCATTGCGTAAATAGCACAACGCGGTAAGATGCCGCGGTTTTTACATACGGTACCGTCGCGCAGGCTCGGTTTGCGCGGCAATGGGTTCCCTCACCCCAATATGAAAAAGGTCCATTATGATCGCATTTTCTTCGCGTCAGCGTCTGCACGCGCTGGTCTGGCTGTCGCTGTTTCACCTGCTGGTGATTATCTCCAGTAACTATCTGGTGCAGCTGCCGGTGTCCGTGTTTGGCTTCAACACCACCTGGGGCGCGTTCAGCTTCCCGTTTATCTTTCTGGCGACCGATCTGACGGTGCGTATTTTCGGCGCTCCGCTGGCGCGCCGCATTATCCTCGCGGTGATGATCCCGGCGCTGTTTGTCTCCTATCTGGTGTCGAGCCTGTTTTATCAGGGCCAGTGGCAGGGCCTGGCGGCGCTGCAAAACGTTAACCTGTTCGTCGCGCGCATCGCCTGCGCCAGCTTTATGGCCTATGCGCTTGGGCAGATCCTCGACGTTCACGTCTTTAACCGCCTGCGCCAGCTGCCGCAGTGGTGGATCGCGCCCGGCTGCGCCATGTTCCTCGGCAATATCAGCGATACGCTCGCCTTCTTCTTTATCGCCTTTTATAAAAGCACCGATCCCTTTATGGCCACGCACTGGGTCGAGATCGCGCTGGTGGATTACAGCTTCAAAGTGCTGATCTGCCTGGTGTTCTTCCTGCCTGCCTACGGCGTGCTGCTCAATGCAATGCTGAAACGGCTGGCGGAGCGCTCGCAGCGGCCGCAGGTCAATTTCGGCTAACGGGAGATAGAGCATTTCGCCATCACCCGCTAAGATCTGCTGACAATCGGGCGGTTGATTTTGCCGCCTGATTCGAGTTGTATGAACGCCTTACTGGAATCAAATAAAGGGATTCAGATGCGAAACTTAGTGAAATATGCGGGTATTGGTTTGCTGGTGCTGGGCCTGGCGGCCTGCGATCAGAAAAAAGATGAGGCGACCGGCAGCAATGGCACCACCGCCAGCCAGTCGGCGCAGAACGTGACCCTGATGGACGGCAAGCTGAGCTTCTCGCTGCCGGCCGGCATGTCGGACAAGAGCGGCAAGCTGGGCAACCAGACCACCAATATGCACGTCTACGCCGATGAAACCGGTGCGCGCGCCGTGATCGTCATCGCCGGTGACGCCACCAGCGAAGGGCTGGATGTGCTGGCGCAGCGTCTGGAACAGCAGCAGCGCAACCGCGATCCGCAGCTGCAGGTGGTCTCTGACAAAGCGATTACCCTGAAAGATCAGCCGGCGCAGCGTCTGGACAGCGTGGTTTCCGCCAATAACCAGACCTCCTGGTCCTCGGTGATCCTGGCGAAGGTCGACGGCAAACTGCTGACGCTGCAGATTACGCTGCCGGGCGACAACCAGCAGCAGGCGCAGAGCGACGCGGACAGCATCGTTCAGAGCATTACGCTGAAATAAGGCGGTTTTAACAGACGGCTGAGAAGTTTAAGCGTGGGCGGCATGGCGCGAAGAGCAAAGCGTCCCGCGCCAGGGAAGGCGCGGGCCGAGCGAGCAGGGAAGCCTTAAGCGACTTTGCGATCGCGCCATGCCGCCCGCGCTAGCACTATGCCCCAAACAAAAACGGCGGGATATTCCCGCCGTTTTTTTATCTTTAACCGCGCGCGTCGCGCCAGTAGCCGATCAGCCGCAGATAGTTGCCCTTCACCTTCTCCACCAGCGCCGCATCATCCAGCTCGCCCTGCAGCCACTGGCGCGACGGCTGGCCGAAGATAGTGCGTCCGACCGCAAAGCCTTTCACCCAGGGCGCCTGCGCCGCCGCGGCGAAACCCGCTTTCAGCTTCTCTTCCGGCGCGTCGAGCCCCAGCAGCAGAATGCCGCGACAGTGAGGATCCTGCTGCTCGATCAGGCTGCCGATCGCCTGCCAGCTCTCCGCCGACAGCGGCGGCAGCTTCCACCAGTCGGGCTGAATGCCCAGCTGATAGAAATGGCTCAGCATAGTCAGATAGTGGGCTTCGTCGCGATCGGGATTGCTCTCCGGCAGGATCACTTCCAGCAGCAGCTCATGGCCGCTTTTGTTGCAGCCGCGCCAGACGTCCAGCACCAGCTCATCCTGCTCTTTGCGCATCTCGGCGCTGTCGTGCGGATGGTAAAACACCAGACATTTCACAACGTGCTCGGCTGGCCAGTCAACCAGCTGCGAGCCGATATTGCCGTGCTCCAGACGCAGCGGACGCGAGCCGGGCAGCTCAATCGGCCGCCCGATCCACCACCCTTTGCCGGTGATGGCGTTCAGCGCTTTCTGTCCATAAGTGGTGTCGGCCAGAATGCCGCTCTTGCTCTCCAGCCCGGCGTCGCGCGCCGCCTCTTCCGCCGCTTTCAGCAGCAGCACCTTCAGCGCCGGGATGTTGCTGTCGTCCACGCCCGCCTCGCGCGCCATGTCAGCCAGCTGCTTGCGATGGTCGAAGGCGAAAACGTTTAGCTCCGGCCACGGCTGCTTGCGCGTGGTGACGCGATGCAGATGATTAAGTCGCGCGTCGAGATCGGGACGCTTCACGTCATTATCGCGGCTGAGGAAATCATCCAGCTCCGCTTTGGTCGGCATCGCCGGCGCGCAGCCGTGACGCGACACCACCAGCGCGCCGCAGGCGTTGGCGTAGCGGCACGCCTGGGTCCAGCCTTCGTCGTTAAGCCAGCCGCGCAGCAGGCCGGACATAAAGGCGTCGCCCGCGCCGAGCACGTTCAACACCTCGACGCGCACGCCGCTGTGCAGCTGCGTCTGATCCCAGGAGTCGGGGATCTCCCCCTCAAACACCACGCAGCCGAGCGGGCCGCGCTTGCACACCAGCGTCGCCTGCGTCGCCTGGCGCACGTTCTTCAGCGCCGCGAGCGTATCGGTGCTGCCGCCCGCGATATGAAACTCTTCCTCCGTGCCGACAATCAGGTCGAAGTAGTGCATCACCTCCTGCAGCTGGCGCGTTACCTGATCCGACTCGATAAAGCGCGTTTCGCCGTCGCCGAGTGAGGTCAGGCCCCATAGCACCGGGCGATAGTCAATATCCAGCGCGGTGCGCAGGCCGTTGCGCCTGGCGATATCCAGCGCTTTCAGCACCGCGGCTCGCGTCTGCGGATGCGACAGATGGGTGCCGGTCACGGCCACCGCGCGCGACGAGGTAATAAAGGCCTCGTCGATATCCTCTGGCACCAGCCCCATATCCGCGCAGTTCTCGCGGTAGAAGATCAGCGGAAAGGTCTCTTCATCCTTAATGCCCAGCATCACCAGCCCCGTCAGGCGCTGCTTATCGGTAATCAGTCCGTCGGTATTGCACCCCACGCGATTCAGCTCTTCGCGCAGAAAGCGACCGTTATGCTCATCGCCCACGCGCGCCAGCATCGCCGACTTCAGCCCCTGAATGGCGGTGCCATAGGCGACATTGCCGGAGGAGCCGCCGAGATATTTGGCAAAGGTGCTCATATCCTCCAGCCGCGCACCAATTTGCTGACCATAAAGGTCGACAGCGATGCGTCCAATACAAATCACATCAAGCCGCTTCTGTTGTGTAGTCATACCTGTGATTTCCTTCTGTGATAAGCGGACACGGCGGGTAGAGCCGTTATCCCGGCGTGCGTCTGGGTTATTTCGCTTGCCAGACTGGCGATGTGGGGAGTATGAGGAATAAAAATTCCAAATACAATATGAAATGAAACATCCATCGCGATTTTGTGAACCAGGTAAAACTCTGCGCCGCCTCGACATTATGACCGCTTAATCTCGCCCGTTTCGCCGCCGATCAGGGATGCCAGGCCGATCGTTGCCACGCGCCGCCTTTAAAGGGAAGCCGCTGAAGTGAAATGAAATTTTCCAGTTTCGCCCCGCTTCTCGTCTGCTGTTTCACTTCGCACGGGCGGAGGTCCCCGCTGACACCCGTTTCACGGCTAAATTTGATCTCACTCGCAAAATGAAATGTTTCTTCTGTAATCGTATTTTATGAAAAATATATTTGTTTATAATCGCTTCACGTTTCAGTTACCTGCGGTCGCCTTGCGCGACACGCCACGTCGCTAACCTGCTATTAGGTTGCAGCATGTAAAGGAAAAGCCTATGACCACCATCAGAATGACCACCGCGCAGGCGCTGGTTAAGTTCCTTGATAATCAATATCTTGACGTTGACGGCGTGGAAACGAAGTTCGTAAAAGGCCTCTTCGCCATCTTTGGTCACGGCAACGTGCTGGGGCTGGGACAGGCGCTGGAGCAGGATAGCGGCGATCTGATTGTTTATCAGGGCCGCAATGAACAGGGCATGGCGCACGCCGCGATGGGCTTCGCCAAACAGTCGCTGCGTCGCCAGATCATCGCCTGCAGCTCGTCGGTCGGGCCGGGCGCCGCCAATATGATCACCGCCGCGGCCACCGCCACCGCCAACCGCATTCCTTTACTGCTGCTGCCGGGCGACGTCTTCGCGACGCGTCAGCCCGATCCGGTGCTGCAGCAGATTGAGCAGAGCCACGATCTCAGCATCAGCACCAACGACGCCTTTCGCGCCGTCAGCAAATACTGGGATCGCGTCAGCCGTCCCGAACAGCTGATGACCGCCTGCATCAACGCCATGCGCGTGCTGACCGATCCCGCCGAAACCGGCGCGGTGACGATTGCGCTGCCGCAGGACGTGCAGGGCGAGGCCTGGGACTTCCCGGACTACTTCTTTCAGAAACGCGTGCACCGCCTCGATCGCCGTCTGCCGACCGCCGCGCAGCTTCACGACGCGCTGGCGCTGATCGGCCGCAAGCGCAAGCCGATGATCGTGCTGGGCGGCGGCGTGAAATATTCCGAGGCGGGCGAAGCGCTGCGCCAGTTCGCCGAGCGCTACCAGATCCCCTTCGCCGAAACCCAGGCGGGCAAAGGCACCATCGTCTCCGATCATCCGCTTAACGTCGGCGGCGTGGGCGAGACCGGCTGTCTGGCCGCCAACCTGCTGGCGAAAGAGGCGGATCTGGTGATTGGCATCGGCACGCGCTACACCGACTTCACCACCGCGTCGAAATGGATTTTCCAGCATCCTGACGTCAGCTTCCTTAACGTCAACGTCAGCAATTTCGACAGCTACAAGCTCGACGGCGTGCAGCTGCTGGCCGACGCGCGTGAAGCGCTCGTGGCGCTGGAAGCTGGTCTGGCGGACAAACACTACAGCAACGACTGGGGCAGCCAGATTGAGCAGGCGCAGAGCAAGCTGCTGAAAGAGACGCAGCGCGTCTATCAGGTGGAATACAGCGGCGACGGTTTTATTCCGGAAATCGCCGACCATATCGACCGCGACGCGGTGTTCGCCGAATTCAATCGTCTGACGCAGTCGGTGCTCACCCAGAGCCGCGTGCTTGGCACGCTAAACGAACAGCTCCCAAAGGATGCGGTGATTGTGGCGGCGGCGGGCAGTCTGCCGGGCGATCTGCAGCGCGTCTGGCGCACCCGCGACTACAACGCGTACCACGTTGAGTACGGCTACTCCTGCATGGGCTACGAGGTGAACGCCGCGCTGGGCGCGAAGCTGGCGCAGCCGCATTGCGAGGTCTACACGCTGGTGGGCGACGGCTCATTTATGATGCTGCACTCCGAGCTAGTCACCTCGATTCAGGAGCGCGCCAAGATCAACGTGGTGCTGTTCGACAATATGACCAACGGCTGCATCAACAACCTGCAGATGGAGCACGGCATGGACAGCTTCAGCACCGAGTTTCGCTTCCGCAACCCGGAAGGCGGCAAGCTCGACGGCGGCTTCGTGCCGGTGGATTTCGCCGCCATCGCGGCGGGATACGGCTGCAAAACCTGGCGCGTAACAACGCTGGAGCAGTTGCAGACTGCGCTGGAAGAGGCGCGTCAATCGCCGGTCTCTACGCTTATCGACATCAAAGTGCTGCCGAAAACCATGGTGCACAAATATTTCAGCTGGTGGCACGTCGGCGTCGCGCAGGCTTCAGAATCAGAACGCACCCAGGCGGTTGCGGAGAAGCTGAACGCCCATCTCGACCAGGCGCGCAAATACTGATTTCCGGCCGGGTGAGCCCGGCCCTTTCTTCCTCGATACGAACCCTACAGGTGTAATTATGACTTTGAAACTTGGCGTTATCGGTGCCGGCGCGATCGGCCAGGAACATATTCGTCGCTGCAACAATGTCCTGCAGGGGGCAAAAGTGGTGGCGGTGTCAGATATCAACGTGGATGGCGCGCGCGCCGCGCTGCAGCGTCTGAATATCGAGGCGGAGGTTTACGCCGACGGCTATCAGGTGATCCAGTCGCCGGAGGTGGACGCGATTCTGGTGACCTCCTGGGATCCGACCCACGAAGAGTTTACGCTAGCGGCCATCGCCGCGGGCAAGCCGGTGTTCTGCGAAAAGCCGCTGGCGATGAGCGCGGAAGGCTGCCGTCGCGTGGTGGACGCCGAGGTTAAACACGGCAAGCGTCTGGTGCAGGTCGGCTTTATGCGTCCTTACGACGCGGGCTATCGCGCCCTGAAGAAAGTGATTACCGAGGGCGGCATCGGCGAGCCGCTGATGCTGCACTGCGCGCACCGCAACCCCAGCGTGCCGGAGAGCTACACCACCGATATGGCGATCACCAACACGCTGATCCATGAGCTGGACGTGCTGCGCTGGCTGACCAACGACGACTATAAAAGCGTGCAGGTGGTGTTCCCGCGCGTCACCTCGAAATCGCACGCGCGCCTGAAAGATCCGCAAATCGTGCTGTTCGAAACGCAAAAAGGGGTGCGCATCGACGTCGAGATCTTCGTTAACTGCGCCTACGGCTACGACATCCAGTGCGAAGTGGTTGGTGAAACCGGCATCGCTAAGCTGCCGGAACCCGCCTCGGTGCAGCTGCGCCGCGACGCCAAACTCTCCACCACCATTCTGACCGACTGGAAAGATCGTTTTATCGAGGCGTATGACGTCGAGCTGCAGGCCTTTATCAACGACGTGAAGGCGGGTGAACTCACCGGCCCGTCCGCCTGGGACGGCTTCGCCGCCTCGGTGGCCGCCGACGCCTGCCTGAAAGCGCAGCAGAGCGGCGCTATCGAGCCGGTTGAAATGCCGCCGCGCCCCGCCTTCTACGACAAGCACTAAGCCTTTCCCTTTCCTTGCGGGCGGCGCAGCCGCCCCGATCCCTCGGGACGACACAGATGAACAAAGAGAATGTAAAACTGGCCATCGCGCCAATTGGCTGGACCAATGACGACATGCCGGAGCTGGGCAAAGAGAATACCTTTCAGCAGACGGTGAGCGAGATGGCGCTGGCGGGCTTTACCGGCAGCGAAGTCGGCAGCAAATACCCGCGCGATCCGGCGATCCTCAAGCCAATGCTCGATATTCGCGGCATTGAGATCTGCAACGCCTGGTTCAGCACCTTCTTCGCCAACGGCGAGAAGGCGAAAACCATCGACGAGTTCGTCAACCATATGAATTTCCTGCATGCGATGGGCGCGCGCGTCATCGGCTGCTCTGAGCAGAGCAAAAGCATTCAGGGCACGACGCTGCCGGTGCTGGAGCAAAAGCCGATCTTCAGCGACGAAGAGTGGCGGCTGACGGCCGAAGGCTATAACGAGCTGGCGGAGATCGCCGCCGCCAAAGGGATGCGCGTCACGCTGCATCATCATATGGGCACCGGCGTTCAGACCGTGGAGGAGATCGACCGCTTTATGGCGCTGACCCACGACAACGTCGGCCTGCTCTATGACACCGGCCATATCTACTACTCCGAAGGCTCGCAGCAGGCGATGCTCGACGTGCTGCAAAAATACCTGCCGCGCATTTTCCACGTTCATTTGAAAGATGTGCGCGACGAGATTGTCGCAGAGGTGCGCGATAATCACCTGTGCTTCCTCGACGGCGTGAAAAAAGGCACCTTCACCGTGCCGGGCGACGGCGTCATCGATTTTAGGCCGGTGTTTAAGATTCTGGATGACTACGGCTATAAGGGCTGGATGGTGGTGGAAGCGGAACAGGATCCGGCGCTGGCCAACCCGTTCGAATATGCGGTGAAGGCGCGTAAATACATTCGCGAACACGCCGGGCTGTAAAGGCGCCTGCTGCGCAACTCTGCTTATCCTGCCTGGGCGCAGGATAAGCAGATCCACTTTATCTTCTACTTTTCTCCTCTTTTTCGCCCCCATTCCCTGCATTATGTGAGGCAATTCATAAACCGATGAAATAAACCCCGCTGTGAGCGCAAACAAATGAAATTTTCCATCCATCTGGTACTATAGCGCTCATTATCCAGCCATATTTCTTTTTTAACGGGCCGAAGTAATGACCAATAACCCTACCCAACTCTCCCTGTTACAGGATGATATTCGTCGCCGCTACGAAACGCTGAGCAAGCGCCTGAAGCAGGTGGCTCGTTATATTCTTGATAACAGCAATAGCATTGCCTTTGATACCGTGGCCTCTATCGCCGCGCAGGCGGACGTGCCACCCTCAACCCTCATTCGCTTCGCTAACGCCTTCGGCTTTAGCGGTTTCAACGAAATGAAACAGGTTTTCCGTCAGCACCTGATGGAAGAGACGGTTAACTACACCGAGCGCGCGCGTCTGTTTCGCCAGACCGCCACCGACGATGCCGCCACCTCGCCGGAAAGCCCGATGGAGATCCTTAACGTCTTCACCATGGTCAACAGCCAGGCGCTGCAGCAGCTGGCGATGCAGGTCAATCCCGACCAGCTGAATAAAGCCGTGCAGCTGCTGAACGACGCCGAAAATATCTATGTTATCGGCCTGCGCCGCTCATTCAGTGTCGCCTCCTATCTGGTTTACGCGCTGCGCCACCTGGAGCGCCGCGCGTTCCTGATCGACGGGCTGGGTGGCATGTTTACCGAGCAGCTCAGCCTGGTGAATCCGAAGGATGTGGTGATCGCCATCAGCTACTCGCCCTACGCGCGCGAAGCGGTGGAGCTGGTGGAGATGGGAGCGAAGCGCGGCGCGCATCAGATCGCCATTACCGACAGCCAGGTGAGCCCGCTGGCCGCCTTTAGCGACGTCTGCTTTGTGGTGCGTGAAGCACAGGTGGATGGATTCCGCTCGCAGGTCGCCTCGCTCTGTCTGGCGCAGACGCTGGCGGTGTCGCTGGCGTTGAATAACGCCAGCGCTTAAAAACTTTGTGAGGCAACGGCGTGGGAGCGAACCATCGCTTCCCGCCGCCTGTTATTTGTCAGCAGGAACATGACCAGACAGCGCGTTACTTAAGCTCGCGCTCAAGAAGCTGAACGATAAACTGGTTTTTCGACACAGAGTGTGACTTAGTCGCAGCGTTCAGACGCGCTTCCAGCCAGCCGGGATAGCGAAGCGTAAAGGATTTGAGCTTCTCTTCCTGCTGAAAAGGTGCAATGCCCTCTTCCTCACAGGTTTTCACGTACTCCACCAGCGAAATTTTGCCCTCTTGTTCCAGTCCTTCGGTGCTGCTGGCGACAAAATCGCAGTAGCCGGTCACGTCGAGAAACTTACCGCGAAACGCTTTTATTTCCGCTTCGTAGGTGACGGAAGCAGGGTGGCCCTCAATGGTCATGATATTGCTGCCTTTAATCATTTTCGACTCCGATGACATTTTCAAACCATTCGCGCAGACCGTTTACCGCCCCTTTATCCATTTCGTTGCCCGGATGCGGCTGATGGGTTTGATAAACCGTGCCCATTAAGATGAGCTTACGCCGCGAGCCGTTACCGTTTTTCACTTTTCCGTCTAATTTATGGATAAGGCTAATCACGTCATCCCATTTTATGCCGGATTTAGTCGGCATCGTCAGAATATCCGCGATCGTTTTCTGGTGCTTAGAACTTAGCTCCCTGACCTTAATCATCCGTCATCCTTTGACGTCTTCCAGTGACGTCACATTATACCCTGATTAAAATGACGTCAATCATTGACGTCATTGTGTTCGGCAAAGCAATGCCAATAAAAAGGCTTCAGCCGTCATTAAGCCATTGACTCAACGTCGTCTGAAGCCTGATTAACCAACCTGGATACCGCAGCACCTAGCCGCGCGGATAGTTATCGCTGTTAACCCAGGCGTGATCTTTCTCCCAGGTGAATTTCCACAGCCGTACCGGGCCAGCCATGACGTTCAGGTAGTAGTTGTTGTAACCGGCAAGGGTGGCCACCGGATGGTAGCCGCGCGGCACGGTCACCACGTCGCGGTTGTAGGGCGCCATACATTCGTCAAGCGAGCGGTCATCGGTGTAGACGCGCTGCATGGCGAAGCCCTGCTCTGGATCGAAACGGTGATAGTAGGTCTCTTCCAGATAGGTTTCGTTTTCGCTGTTTTCCTGGTCGTGCTTATGGCTCGGGTAGGAGCTGGTGTCGCCCTCGTTGGTGTAGACCTCGACCACCAGCAGGCTGTCGGCCGGTTTATCGTCCGGCAGAATGTTATGCACCAGTCGCTGGTTGCGCCCTTTGCCGCGATGCTCGACGCCGACATCCGCGGGAGCGATCAGGCGCGCCGGCAGATTGCCCTGGCCTGGCGCGTTGCACACCGCCAGCTCCAGATCGCTGTCGGCGACGATCTCAACCTCGTCATCGTGCGGCACATAGACGGAGTAAGGCGGCACGCGCTCAAACGGCGACATGCGCTTACCGATACCGGGAAATTCCGCGTGGCGCGTTTTCACCGAGGCCAGTCCCGCGACCAGCACCAGGCATAGCTCTTTATTGCCGCTGCTCAGCCGCAGGGTGTCACCCTTTTTCAGCAGATAGGCGTCAAAGCCGACATAGCGCCAGCCCGCGCTTTCTGGCGTAACGTGCTGGATACGGCCGCTGGCGTCCGGCTGCTGCGCTTTTGCAAGAAAAGACATCCCCACTCTCCTTTTAGCCTGAAAATAAAAGGCTACAGGCGCGTCGCCGCTGGCCTGTAGCTGTTATCACTCGCGCGCGCCCTTAGCTCAGGGTCGGCATGCTGAATTCTGATACCGTCTGCTGGCCGCTCGGCCAGCGCGCCGTGGCGGTTTTCATACGGGTATAGAAGCGAACGCCGTCCGGGCCGTGCACGTTGAGCGCGCCGAACACCGAGCGCTTCCAGCCGCCGAAGCTGTGGAACGCCATCGGCACCGGCACCGGCACGTTGACGCCGACCATGCCCGCTTCCACATCCTGCACGAACTCGCGCGCGGTATTGCCGTTGCTGGTGAAAATAGCGCTGCCGTTGCCGAACTCATGGCTATTCACCAGCTGGAGCGCGCTAGCGTAGTCCGGGGCGCGCATAATGCTCAGCACCGGTCCGAAGATCTCTTCACGCCAGATGGTCATCTCCGGCGTCACGTTGTCGAACAGCGTGCCGCCAACGTAGTAACCTTCCGCATGACCCGGCACCTGGAAGTTGCGGCCGTCGACCACCAGCTTCGCGCCCTCCTGCTCGCCCTTGTCGATATAGCCCAGCACCTTTTTCTGGTGCGCGGCGGAGACTACCGGGCCCATCTCATTCTCTTCCGCGCCTTTATTGATACCGGGGCCAACGCGCAGCGCGTTGATTAACGGTGTCAGACGGGCAATCAGCTTATCGGCGGTATCGTCGCCGACCGCCACCACCACCGGCAGCGCCATGCAGCGCTCGCCAGCGGAGCCGAAGGCGCCGCCCATAATGGCGTTGACCGTGGCGTCGAGATCGGCGTCCGGCATCACGATGGCGTGGTTTTTCGCTGCGCCAAACGCCTGCACCCGTTTGCCGTGGGCGCTGGCGGTTTTGTAGATATGCTCGGCGACGCCGGAAGAGCCGACGAAGCTCACCGCGGCGATGCGCGGATCTTTATAGAGCTGCTCGGCGTCTTCGTTAGAGGAGTGCACCACGTTAAACACGCCGTCCGGCAGGCCCGCCTCTTTCAGCAGCTCCGCCATACGCACCGCCGCCGAAGGATCGAGCGCGGGCGGCTTCAGTACGAAGGTGTTGCCGCAGGCGAGCGCGATAGGGAACATCCACAGCGGCACCATCGCCGGAAAGTTAAACGGCGTAATGCCCGCCACCACGCCTACCGGCTGCATCAGCGAGTAGCTGTCGACGCCGGTGCCGACGTTGGCCGAGTATTCGCCTTTGATCAGGTGCGGAATGCCGCAGGCGAACTCCACCACTTCCAGCCCGCGCGTCAGCTCGCCCTGCGCGTCCGACCACACCTTGCCGTGCTCAGACACGATCAGCTCGGCCAGCTCGTCGCGATGCTGCTCCATCAGCGCCTTGAAGTTAAACAGGACGCGGGCGCGGCGCAGCGGCGAAGTTTTCGACCAGGCAGGAAATGCCTCATGCGCCACCTTGATCGCTTCCGCCACTTCCGCGCCGGTGCTCTGCGTCAGCTCGCGCACCACTTTGCCGGTTGCCGGGTCATAAACAGGGATGGTTTCGTTGCTGGCGCTGTGAGTGATCTGACCGCCAATGAAGTTTCCTGTGATGTTCATTTTATAGCCTCTTAAGATGTGTGAGTTCCCTGCAGAGCCTAAGCGTGACGCCACGCCGTCTGACCAGGCAAAACCAAAAGCGTGCTATGAAGCTATTACAGTGGAATAAATTTTTCAAATAAAAGTTTTTGAAAAATTTCCTTTTAGCGGCGTGGATCGCATTTTTCTCGCTCAGGCGAAAAACCGCGCGCTGACTGGCGGCAGCACCCCTCTTTCACAGCCTGTTGCAGCTGCTTTCTCACCACAGAAACGCGCTGAGCGAGGCGCTGTCGGTGTGAAAAATGAAATTATTGAGAGGCAGATCTCAACCTTTAAATTCCATATTTCACTATTTATGAAATAAATGTTTTCTTTAGCTCCAGCTTACTCTCTCTTCCTCTTGCACGTTACAGGAGCCGCAGCATGGCCATCGATCCGACCCGTTTCTGTATTAACCGTAAAATCGCGCCCGCCCTTTCACTGGAAGCGTTTTTCCAGCTGGTTCACCGGCTGGGCCTGCGCAAAGTCGAGCTGCGCAACGACATGCCGAGCGGCAAGGTGTGCGATGATCTGACCTATGAAGAGACGCGCGCCCTGATCGCGAAATATGAGATCGAGGTGGTCACCATCAACGCGCTCTATCCGTTTAATCGCGTGGACGAAGCGCTGCTGGCGAAAACCGACGCCCTGCTGCAGGACGCGCAGGCCATCGGCGCGCAGGCGCTGGTGATGTGTCCACTAAATGAAGGGGTCGATATCGCGCCGGAAAAAACGCTGGCGGCACTCGCCGCGCTGGCGCCGCGCTTTGCGCAGTATGGCGTGCAGGGGCTAGTGGAGCCGCTGGGCTTCCCGGTCAGCTCGCTGCGTTCAGCGGTGCAGGCGCAGCAGCTAATCCGCGACGCGCAGGCGCCCTTTAAGCTGGTAATCGACACCTTCCATCACCATCTGTATGAAAATGCTGAGCAGGAGTTTCCGGCGGAGATTGACGTTGAGATGATTGGCCTGGTGCATCTTTCCGGCGTGGAAGACCGGCGCGCCACCGCCGAACTCACCGATGAAGAGCGCATTATGCTGAGCGACCGGGACGTGCTAAACAGCGTGGCGCAGGTGAAGCGGCTGGAGATGCTCGGCTACAAAGGCGTCTACGCCTTCGAGCCTTTCTCTTCGCAAATGCACAGCTGGAGCGCAGCCGATATCGAAAAACAAATACGCAATAGCATCAGTCTGTTGCAGGCTTAATGTAGCGCAGCTCTGGCCTTTTCGTTCAGAGCTGCGCCTTTTTTCTGGTTGTTTCTCTTTTCCCGGCAGCATTCAGGACAGCATGGTTAATAGTTAACCGCAACGATCAAATAAGATACAAAGGCCATAAAACAAATTAAATAAACAACTAAAACTCGAATAGAAATAAACAGAGCGAATTACGTTGTAGCCTAATCACCTTATATATTTCACTAATAATATTATCCTCCTTTTAGTTTACTCACCTTCCTGAAAAAGAAAAAACGCTCTACCGCCTTCTGTCACCACGAAAAAAACATCCGATATCATTATTTTTACAACAATAGCAAAATGACTATAGTTTATTTTACTATGCCACTTGAATCATTGCTTAGTTTATAAGCTAATAGCATCCTCGCAATTATTAGCGCATCAGTCAAAAAAACTAATTACAGCCATTTGCGCCCTGTTAAATAATTGTTGAGATCAGGATGAATTTTATACTAATCACAAGAGGATGTTGACATGAACTATAAAGCTATTTTTATAGCCCTTTCCTGCATCAGCTTTTATGCTGCCGCAGCATCAGATAATACCGTTCAGTTTCAAGGTGAAGTAAATGAAGAAACCTGTTCGGTAACGATTAACGGTAATGATGCCACGCCAGTTATCCTGTTGCCCAGTGCGACCGCAGGTGAGCTGAAAACAGCTGGCAGTACGTCGTCTGACACCACCTTTACCGTCGGCGTAACAGGCTGTTCAACAAATGCAGCCACGCTGAAAACCCGGTTTGCCGGTAATAATGTGACCGCTGCAGGCAACCTCGGCAACACCGGCACCGCAACCAACGTTTCCATTCAGCTGCTGGATGCGGATGGCTCAACCCCGCTGAGCTTTACTGACGGCGAAACCGTATCGACATCCAGCTTTACTAAGGCCGAAGGAAGTAGCTCCGCAACCCAGACGCTCACGGCACGCTACTATGCGGAAGCCGCTGATGTGACGCCAGGCAGCGTGGTCGCTTCCGCGCAGTATGCAATTAGCTACCAGTAAACCACGAGGGCGCAGCCCTGACTGCGTCCTCTTTTCATCATGCTTTGGCCAGAGGATGTGATGGTTAAATTGAACAAATTAGTCGGCTGCTTAGTCGCCAGCCTTGCGCTAACCTGTACCGGTTCCTCACTGGCCAGTGTGGTTATGCTGGGTAATCGTGTTATTTATCCATCCACTGACCGTGCCAAAGCGCTAAAGTTTACTAACAATGACGCATGGCCCTATTTGATGCAAATATGGGCGGATAATCAGCAAGGGGTACAGTCGCCTGAACATGCAAAGTCACCCTTTATTTTGTCGCCTTCTATTTTCAAAATATCCCCACACGAGAGCCATGTCGCCAACCTGATATTCACCGGCGACACAAAAAACGTAAAGCGCGAACAGCTCTATTATCTGCATTTCACTCAGCTTCCAGCCGTTAAGGCGAGTGACAACGCGCATAATAAATTACTGCTGATGGTCACTAATACCCTGAAAATTTTCCTGCGGCCGGACAATCTTGCCATGTCGCCACAGCAGGCACTTGAGCAGTTGACCTATAAAATCAGCAAAAATGGCGGACAATGTTATGTCGCCCTTAATAACAGCACGCCTTATTACTTTAATAGCGTGGCCGCGTCGCTCTCTACAGGAACAAAAACCATCGAGCTTAAGGATGTTTCGATGGTGCCGCCTGATTCAACCTCCCGCTGGACGTTCTCCTGTTCACCCGCGACTGAGATAAAAACGTTAACGGTAGATTACGTAAATGACTATGGCGCCGTCCTGAAACAGGCCATTAAAGGTCGCTAATCTCATCAGGGAAATTGAGCAAGAAAAAATGGCAGATAAAAAAAGCATAATGCTCATGTGCGTGGCAGGCATGCTCTCTTTTAAAGCCACGGCAGGGGATGAAATCACTCCCCACGCTCTTAATGATAATAATAAATTTATCTTTGATCCTGCGTTATTAAAAGGCAGTGGATTTCCCGTTGATGACGTGGCGGCTTATATTGCTCGTAACCAGGTAAAACCTGGCATTTATCATATGGATGTCGAGGTTAATGGAGCCTCTGTTTTTCAGGGAGACGTCGAGCATGTCACTCGCGGAGAGCACGTCACGGCCTGCTTCACGCCCGAGCAAACAGAAAAGCTTGGTTTAAAAAAAACGATACTCGACCGCGCCTTATTAAAAAAACAGAATTGTCTGGCGCCTGGGGATATAGTTGAAAACGCAACGGTTGAAACCCGTTTAAACAGTATGAAGGTCAGGCTAACTATTCCTGATGCTTTTTTAGCCAAACATCCGCGCGGCTATGTAGCGCCAGAAGAGCTTACTTCTGGCGACACCATGGGCTTCGTTAATTACAATGTTAACCAATATTACGCCCGCTACAGACATGCGTCGCAGGACCACTACCGCTCGACGTGGGTTGGGCTGAACAACGGCGTCAATCTGGGCTTGTGGCGCTTACGCCAGCAGGCTTCCTGGGTTAACAGCAATCCAGGCCAGTCCTCATGGTCAACGAACCGCTTCTACGTACAGCGTGCGATTTTACCGCTGCGTAGCGACCTGTTGATTGGCGACAGCTATACCGGCGGCAACTTTTTTTCCGGCATGGCCTATCGCGGCGTTTCGCTGGCGTCAGACAACCGCATGCTGCCTGATTCAAAGCGCGGTTACGCGCCCGTGGTGCGCGGCGTGGCGAACAGCAACGCCAAAGTCACTATTCGGCAAGGCAGGTCAATTCTCTATGAAGCGACCGTGCCGCCAGGCAAATTCGAAATTAACGACCTCTATGCCACCGCCTATTCCGGCGATCTGGACGTGACCGTTACGGAAGCTAACGGTAGCGCCAACCGTTTTACCGTACCGTTTTCAGCCGTTCCCGATTCGATGCGTCCCGGCATGTTTAAATACAGCACTATCCTTGCCCGTTCGCGTTACGTTGGCGATAACAATCTGTTTAACGAAAACACATGGCAGTATGGGCTGAGCAACAGCACGACCGTGAATGCGGCGACGCGGCTGGCGGATGGCTATCAGGCAGGCATGCTAGGCGCGGTGTATTCCAGCGCCTGGGGCGCATTAGGCATCGATTCTACCTTTTCCCATGCGCGTATGCCGAATGAGACCTCGGCGGGCTGGATGCTGCGCTTAACGTACAGTAAACGCTTCGCCCCAACCAACACCACCGTCTCGATTGCAGGCTATCGTTACTCCACGGCAGGCTATCGCGATCTTACCGATGTGCTGGGCGTGCGTGCGGCGGCGAAGCGAAACAATGACGGCTATATCTCATCAACGCTAAACCAGTCCTCCCGTTTCGAAGTCTCATTAAATCAGTCCCTCGGGAAAGCTGGCAATATCTGGCTTTCCGGCTCCAGCCAGCAATACCGCGACGACCGCAAGCGGGATATGCAGTATCAGTTAGGCTACAGCACCCAGTTCGCCAACGGCGTTAGCCTTAATTTCTCGCTGGCACGCACGCGCTATACGCAGCAAAGCTGGAGTAACAGCGGCTACGACAACTATCTCAACGACATTTATGCCTCGCGGCGGCAAACGCTAAGCGCGGTGTCCATCAGTATCCCCTTTGGCGCAAGCCGCAGGAATACCCTGAATACCGCCATCAATAATCAGCGTGGCGCAGGCACCACCTATCAGACTGGCTGGACCGGCGTCACCGACGGCACGCAGCCGGTTAGCTATGGCGTCAGTTACGCCAAACAAGAAGGCTACCGCTCAACCCTGGGCGCTACCGCTCAAACCTCTACGGGGTTCGGCAGCATTCAGGGCAGCGCCTCGCACTCCAGCGCTTATACCCAGGCCTCCGGCGGCATACAGGGCGCCATAGTGGCCCATAAATCGGGGATTACCGCTGGGCCTTATGTCAGCGACACCTTTGCGCTGGTCGATGCCAGAGGCGCCAGCGGCGCTGCTGTTATTGGCGGTCAGGGCGCGGTGGTTGACCGTTTCGGTTTTGCGCTGAGTCCTTCAGTCACGCCCTATCGCTATAACAACGTGGCGCTCGACCCGGCAAATATTCCTCACAACGTTGAACTGGTGGAGGGGGGAAAACGCATCGCACCCTATGCCGGCGCGATGGTACGTGTCACTTTCAGGGTAAATAAAGGTTATCCCATGCTTATCACCTTATCTCCATCGGCAACGCTCCCTATGGGCGCGGATGTTTACAACAGCAATGAAATACAAGTGGGAATGGTTGGTCAGGGTAATCAGGCCTGGGTTCGTAATGACAAGCTCGCGGATACCCTCACCGTTAAATGGGGTAACGGACGTTCATGCCGTATTCATTACAAAATTAAAAAGATCGATAGCGAGAAAAATATTATTACTCTAGCGGAGCCCTGTCAGTGAAACGTTTGACGATCTTGTGCGCTTTACTGCTGGCCTTTTTGACGACCAGCGTCGCTAATGCTAACTGTACGCGTCGTTCCTATATTGACGCAGGCTGCGACAGCTGCGGCGTCGGCATCGGCCTGGGAAACGTTAACCTGACCAGCGCTTATTTGCAGCCGGTCGGCTCGCCATTAGGCAGCACCGTATTTCGCATTACGTCCGCGGCACGTTATACCAGCGAAGATTTAGTGTTATATGAATGCGATGCCGCAGACGCTGGCAGCATTTACGAGGTGTTCGCCACCAACGGAGACGATCGCGTCGGCGGCTTTTATGATCTGGGGGCAACTGACGGCAACGACAACTATTTCGCCACCTATTTTCCCTATGTGGGAATAAAACTCACGCACCTGAATTCAGGAACGGTCTTTACGCGCTACTGGCAGGCCTATCCCATCACCAGTTATGCCACTTCTGGTGACAAGATCCAGATTCGCGTCAAAGATTTTAGCCCGATCCGTGCCGATCTCATCCGCTTAAGCACGCTGCCAGCCGGCGGCGTCAGTAACTACTGTGGCTACCGATCCAGCGATCTGACCTATGGTATGGCGTCAACCAGCAGCACCGCTAGCTACAGCTGTATTCAGCCGAATGGCTACGTCACCTTTAAAGGACCCGGCATCTCGAGCGATCCCATCGGCAGCGACTCTGCTTACAATTACGCCACCTGGGGCACGGGACGCTGGATCGCCATGGGCATGGGCACCGCGCCCGTCTCCACCCTCTCCTATAACGTCACCTGCGTGGCCCGCAATGTGACGCCGCTGGTGTTGTTTCCCATGATCAGCCAGCAGGCGCTGACTAACGGCGCGACGGCGCAAAGTCAGTTCACCATCACTCTTGAATGCGATAACGCAGCGGTTTCAGGCGTCTCATCAGGCGCAACCGCGCTGGGTTTGCAGGTCCCCTATGAAAGCTATGTGCTGGCGAAAAACAGGGGCCTGGTCAATGCCAGCGATGGCGTCAGCTACCTGCTCTCTGAAGGTTACGGCACCGACGCGAACGTGGCGACCGGCGTAGGGATTTCGCTCAGTAACGCCGCTACTGGCACCAGTATGAACTTTTTAGGCTGGTCAGCCTGTACTCGCTCAGGCTGCCCGACCGGAAATGACGCCGGATGGTACAGCGTGCTGAATGGCGCCTCGTCTGCCGGTAGCGCAGCGGAGGGCTACACCACTTATCACACCGTATTAACGGCGACGCTAAGCCGGCTCCCGGGCGAAACGGTGACATCCGGCAAGGTAAACGCAAAGGCTTACGTCTGGGTCAGGGTGCAATAATGCGGCGTTTAATGATTCTGTTTTTCATTCTGCTCTTTCCCTCGCTCTCTTATGCCGGCGTGCTCGCCAGCAAAACCCGTATCATTTTCCCGCAGGGTCAGGACGCCCAGAGTCTGACGCTGATTAACGTGAATGCCTATCCGGTTATGGTGCAGCTGTGGCTCGATAATGGCGATCGCGAAGGGTTAAAGCAGGCGGAGGATGCGCCCTACCTGGCGATGCCGCCCGTTTTTAAACTGGCGCCGCGTGAGATGCGGTCAGTACGCATTATCTACAACGGCAAACCGCTGCCGGCCGATCGGGAGTCTATTCACTGGTTCAATATTTATGAAGTGCCCGCCACGCCGCCTGCTGGCATGACCGCCAGGCAGAGTCTGTTAATGGCGATGAAGACCCAGATGAAGCTGATTTCACGCCCTCACGCCTTAATAGCCGATGCGGAGAAAAGCGTTGATCGCGTTCAGTGCCAGCGGGCGAACAGCGCTCCCAGCCAGCTTATTTGCAGTAATCCCACCGCTTATTACATGAGTTTCAACGAGATAAGCGTGAATATTAATGATCACTATTTTAACGCCGCCGCCAGTCTGGATTTCATGATTGCTCCCTTCTCCAGCGCGGCATTCGCACTGCGGCCTGCCGCTATAAAGCGTCCGCTGGCGCGCAACAGTATGGAGATGGCCTTCATTAACGATGAGGGTAAAATTGTACGCCGCCTGGTGAAGTGGTAATGCTTACCCCGCTTGACGACTGCGATAGTCTTGCCGTAAAGCCAGCAACAGCGCCAGACAGACCAGCAGCGCCGTCAGCAGATAGACCAGCGGCACGCCGGCGAAGCTCATGATAAACCCCGCAACCGGACCGGTGATCCCCAGCGCGAGATCCATAAAGGCGGTATAGGTCGCCAGCGCGCTGCCCTGATTCGCCTGCGGCACCGCTTTTACCGCCACCACGCCCAGCGCCGGAAAAACCAGCGAGAAGCCCGCGCCGGTCAGCAGCGCGCCGGTTTTCGCCATCCAGGGTTCGAACGCGCCCGCCACCAGAAACAGGCCGATCGCCTCTACCGCCAGACAGGCGCTGGCGACGCGCAGCCCGCCAAAACGGTTAATGGCGTTGGGAAACAGCAGGCGCGTGCCGACGAAGGCGACGCTAAACAGCGTCAGCGCGAAGGCGGCACCGTCCCAGCCTTTCGCCTGATAAAACAGGGTAATAAAGGTGGCGATGACGCCGAACCCCGCCGATCCCATTGCCAGAATCAGGCCAAAGCCGTAGATCTTGCCGAGCACGTCGCGAAACGGCAGCGGCCGCGCGCGGCTGCCCTTTACCGCCGGCCGCGGCAGCGCCAGCGCCATCGCCAGCGCGCAGATGGCGATAATCACCAGCGAGAGCAGCAGCAGGCCGCCCTGGCGGTAAACAATTACCCCGAGCGGCGCGCCCAGCGCCATCGCGCCGTAGGTGCAGATGCCGTTCCACGAGATGACGCGGCCGATATGCAGCGATCCGACACGCGCCACGCCCCACAGCGAGGTGCCGGTGCCGGTAAAACTCTGGCCGATGCCGAGAATAACGCGCCCGACGCAGAGCAGCGCCAGGCTGGCAAGCGGCGAGTCCGCCAGCCAGGCCGCCAGCAGATAGCAGAGCCCGCTCAGCAGCACCCCCGCCAGCCCGAGCACCACCACGCGCTTCGGCCCCCAGATATCGGCGTAGCGTCCGGCGTGCGGTCGGCTCAGCAGCGTTGCCAGATACTGCAGGCTGATCACCACGCCCGCCCAGAAGGCGCTGTAGCCCAGCTGGTCATGCACCATACCGGGCAGCACCGCCAGCTGCAGGCCGATGGTGAGGTAGCTGGCGAAGTTGTAGATCACGATAGAGATAATCAGAAGCGTTAATCCGACGCCCTTAGGAACAGGTGGCGCTGCGGGTTGATCTGCCATGACAAATTGCGCTCGTGGTTGACTGAGTTTTTATATGCAGGAGGCCTCACTATACGCTTTTTCGCTGCGGACGCATCTGTCGGATCGGCCGGGGTTAACTTTTCTGAATATCGTTACGCTTTTACAGGCATATCAGACGTTTAATTCCCCATCAGCTACACTACTCTCTGCGGTCTGGCTTTTCTGGAGAGGGAATGAGCGAACTACAGCAGGAAAAAATAGGACAAAGCATTCTGATAAAGCTGGCGATGCTGGTGATTATTCTCGCCGGCATCCGCGCCGCGTCCGATATTATGGTGCCCTTCTTACTGGCGGCCTTTTTCGCCATCGTGCTTAATCCGATCGTCACCTTTCTGATGCGACGCGGCTGGCGGCGCGGGCTGGCGATTACCGTGGTGATTACGGTGATATTTATCGTGATTTTGCTGCTGGTGGCGGTGCTGGCCAGTTCGGTAAGCGAATTCTCCGATCTCTACCCGCAGCTGCGCGCCACAATGGAACGCAAGATGGCCGTGGTGCAGCACCTGGCGTCGGGCATCGGCATTCACGTTTCCACGACGACGCTGGTGCAGCGCTTCGATCCCAATATGCTAATGTCGTTTGCCACCGTGGCGCTGACGCAGTTCTCCGGCATGATGAGCAATTTCGTGCTGCTGATCCTGACGGTGGTGTTTATGCTGTTTGAAGTGCACCACCTGCCCTACAAAATGCGCAACGCCCTGACCAACCCGCAGATCCGCATCGCCGGTCTGCACCGGGCGCTGAAAGGGGTGACGCACTATCTGGCGTTGAAAACCCTGATTAGCCTGATCACCGGCGTGGCGGTCTGGGGCTCGCTGTTTCTGCTCGACATTAAGTTCGCGCTGCTGTGGGGCGTGGTGGCGTTTATGCTCAACTACATTCCCAATATCGGCCCCATTATCGCTGGCATTCCGCCGGTGCTGCAGGCGCTGCTGCTTAACACCCCCTATGACGCGATGCTGGTGGCGGCGCTGTTTATCGCCATTCATATGGTGTTCGGCAATATGCTGGAGCCGCGCGTGATGGGGCGCGGCTTAGGGCTGTCGACGCTGGTGGTGTTTCTGTCGCTGATCTTCTGGGGCTGGCTGCTGGGGCCGGTGGGCATGCTGCTCTCGGTGCCGCTGACCAGCATTACCAAAATCCTGATGGAAACCACGCCGGGCGGCAGCCGCCTGGCGATTATGCTCGGCGCAGGCCGGCCCAGACGCCAGAAAATCTAGCCCAGCAGCCGCTGCTGCACCTGCGTCAGATGGGCCTCCATCGCGGCGCGCGCGGCGGCGGCGTCTCCTGCGCAGATGGCGGCGGCGATCTGCTGATGGTCGCGGTTCATCTCGCCGGTAAAGGCGTTATCGGCGAAGTGGCGCTCCAGCCGCCGGAAGTGGGCGCTATCGCGCTTGTTCCACAGATACTCCATCATGTCGCGCAGCACCTCGTTGCCGCTCATCTCGCTGATCAGCAGGTGAAAGCGTTTATCCTGATCGAGAAAGGCCGCGTCGTTGGCGTCGTAGCGCAGCAGACGGTCGGTCAGCACGCGCAGCTGGTCGCGCTGCGCCGCCGTGCCGTGCTGCGCGGCGCGCTCTGCCAGCATGCCTTCAAACGCCAGACGCGCCTGCAACAGATCCTCCAGCCCAAAATCCGCCTCCGCCACGGGCGCGGCGCTCTGCGGCAGCGGCTGCATCACAAAGACGCCGTTGCCGGTGCGGATATCGACCCAGCCGGTCATCTCCAGCGCGATCAGCGCCTCGCGCACCGAGGAGCGGCTGACGCCCAGCAGCTTCGCCAGCTCGCGCTCCGGCGGCAGCGCCGCGCCTGGGGCGAACTCGCCGCGTTGAATACTTTCCATAATCGCGTTGGCGATCTGGCGATAAAGACGTTCCGTTTTCAGCACGGGCAGCGCCATATGTTTTCTCCTGTCAGCAGCGGTGCAGCGTAGCACAGGCCGCGTCGCCTTTCCGTCCCGCGTAATTCGCTATGCTGCGATCGCGATCACGGCCTTTCGCGTCAGGCTAGCATACTCTTGGCCCAGCGGCCTGACCACTGGGCCAAATTTTGCGGCTAAGGAGTAAAAATGGAACATACATGGCGCTGGTATGGCCCCAACGATCCGGTTTCGTTAGACGATGCGCGCCAGGCGGGCGCCACCGGCATCGTAACCGCGTTGCATCATATTCCCAACGGCGAGGTCTGGCCGGTGGAAGAGATTAAGGCGCGTCAGGCGCTGCTGGCGGAAAAAGATCTGGTCTGGTCGGTGGTGGAGAGCATTCCGGTGCATGAGGCGATCAAGACGCAGCGCGGCGACTATCAGCGCTATATCGCCAGTTATCAGCAGTCGATACGCAATCTGGCGGCCTGCGGCGTAGAGACCGTGTGCTACAACTTTATGCCGGTGCTCGACTGGACGCGCACCGATCTCGCCTGGACGCTGCCGGACGGCGCCAAAGCGCTGCGCTTCGACGCCGACGCTTTTGCCGCCTTCGAACTGCATATTTTGCAGCGTCCCGGCGCGCAGCAGGATTATTCCGCGGCGGAGCAAGAGGCGGCCGCGCGCTGCTTTGCCGCGATGAGTGACGATGACAAAGCGTTGTTAACGCGTAATATTATTGCCGGCCTGCCGGGCGCAGAAGAGGGGTACACGCTGGATCAGTTCCGCGCCCAGCTGGCGCAGTATGACGGCATCGACAAGGCGACGCTGCGCGAACATATGGCGACCTTTCTGCGCGCCATCGTGCCGGTCGCCGAAGAGGTGGGCATCAGGCTGGCGGTGCACCCGGACGATCCGCCGCGCCCGATCCTCGGCCTGCCGCGCATTATCTCCACCGAAGAGGATATGCAGTGGCTGAAAGAGACGGTGGATAGCCTGCACAACGGCTTCTGTTTCTGCACCGGATCCTACGGCGTGCGCGCCGACAATAACCTGACGCAGATGGCGGCGCGCTTCGCGGACCGCATCAACTTTATTCACCTGCGCGCCACGCAGCGCGAAGCCAACCCCAACAGCTTCCATGAGGCGGCGCATCTGGCGGGCGATGTCGATATGGTCGGCGTAATCCGGGTGATTCTGGCGGAGGAGCAGCGCCGGCGGCGCGCCGGCGAAAAAGCGGCGATCCCGATGCGTCCCGATCACGGCCACCAGATGCTCGACGACCTGCACAAGCGCACCAACCCAGGCTATTCGGCGATTGGCCGTTTGAAAGGGCTGGCGGAGCTGCGCGGCGTCGAGCTGGCGCTGCGCCAGACGCTGTTCAGCGAGTAACCCGGCAAACCGGGCACAGCAAGCGCTGTGCCCGGCTACTGCGGAAACAGACTCTGGTCGGTAATCGCCGCCACATCCACCTTATTCGGCAGAATTTTCAGCTCGCTGAAGAGATCCGACACCTTCTGCACCTTTGCGATATCCTCAGCCGTCACGGCGCGGATGCCGTGCGAAATGCGCGCGGTAATCTTCTGCGCATCGGCGGGCGGCAGACGCGTCAGCTGCGCATACACCTGGTTATATTCCGCCTGATGAGTCAGCGCCCAGGCGCGCGCTTGCGCCAGCCGCTGGGCGAAATCGGCGATCGCCGCGCGCTTGCCGGGATCGGCCAGCGACTGCTGGGTCGCGGTGACGAACGACAGCGCGGTGGTTAAGCCTTTGCCGTCGCGCAGCAGCCGCGCGCCGTGCTGTTCGGCGATGCCGAGATAGGGGTCGAAGGTCGCCCAGGCGCCAATCTGCCCCGAGTTAAAGGCAGCGCTGGCGTCGGTTGGCAGCACAAAGCGCACCGGCACGCTGTCGCGCGGCACGTTCGCCTCCTCCAGCGCTTCATAGAGCAGATGCTGCGAGATGCTGCCGCGCGCCGACGATACCACCACTTCTTTGCCCGCCAGATCCTTCACGCTGCGCACCGGCGAATCCGCTGGCACCACCAGCCCGTTGGATCCAGCGTCGCCGACGTTGGTGGCGATGATTTTCAGCGGCACGCCGCCGGAGGCCGCCATCAGCACCGGCAGATCGCCCGCGTAAGAGGTATCGACCGCACCGGCGCGCTGCGCTTCAAACAGCGGCGCGGCGCCCTGAAAATTGGCCCAGCGATAGTGATAAGGCGCATCCTTCAGCACGCCGGACGCCTCCACCAGCGAGCGCAGGTTGCGCGCCTGATCGCCCAGCACCAGCGTGACCTCGCTGAGATCGGGCGCGGCCTGCGCCATCGCGCTGGCGCTCAGCAGCAGCGCCGCGGCAAAAACCTTAAGCTTCTTCATCCCGCCTCCTTACAGCGCGTTACGGTTGAGCTGACGAATATAGGCGTCCCAGTGCAGCTGATACTTCCTGGTGCGGATGCTGTTGTCGAACGCCTGCGCCGCCTTTTCCGCCACCGCGTCCGGCAGAATAATCAGCTCGGCGCCGCCCGACTGCGCGGCCAGCTGCGCCTGACAGGCGCGCTCAAGGTAGTAAAGGTTATAAAACGCCTCTTCAATGCTGCCGCCCGCGGTCAGCAGGCCGTGATTGCGCAGGATCAGCGCGTTAAGCGTGCCGAGATCGGCCACGATGCGCTGCTGTTCGTCGAGATCGAGCGCGATGCCCTCATAGTCGTGATAGGCGAGGCGGTTATGAAAGCGCGTGCTGTGCTGTGAAATCATCAGCAGCCCCTTTTTTTGCGCCGACACGCCGATGCCTGCCGCCGTGTGGGTATGCATCACCGCGTGCGCGTCCGGGCGCGCACGATGAATAGCGCTGTGAATGACGAAGCCTGCCGGGTTGATCCCCAATCCGGTGGGATCGTCAATGATATTGCCGTCGATGTCGATTTTGACCAGCGTTTCCGGCTGGATCTCATCGAAGGTCTGGCCGTAGGCGTTAATCAGGAAGTGTGGCGCATCGCCCGGCACGCGCAGCGAAAAGTGGGTGTAGATATGATCGGTCCAGCGCAGCTTCGCCGCCAGATGGTAGGCCTGCGCCAGCCTGACGCGCGCCTGCCACTCCGCGTCGGAGATGCGCTGCTGCAGGGAGGAGGATGCCAGGGTTGCGGTACTCATATACGCCTCTTTTTTATGCTATTCAGTGTGGCGTCACTGTTACACAGCGTTTTCGTCGCAGGGAAATGCCAAAAGCGGAAAAACAAAGTCAATAATTGCAAAGCGCGGTCGATACTTGATCTGCATCACCTGCTCGCCTCAGCAAAACGCTACCCTGCACGGCCTGAGGGCGTGCTATGCTGCGCTGACTGAATTTGCACCTCCTCACAGACGCATTCACATTCAGAGGAATTCGCGGTGCCGCCGTTAAAACGAAAACGCGACTACGCCAGAATAATCATTATTTTGTCCGGGGTGCTGCCCCTGCTGCTCGGCATCCTGTTTACCGCCATTGACGCGCGCCACACCGTCGAGCAACAGCAAATCAGCGCCGCGAATACGCTGCTTTCGCAGGCGGAAAAAATGAGCGACAGCGCCTGGGATATGATCACCTGGCTGCGCCGCTTTCACTATCGGCCCTGCAACCAGTTTGAAGATGAGCTGCAGCGCGCGGGCAACCTCAACGCCTATTTTCGCGCTATCGGCAAGCTGGAAGGGGAGACGGTCACCTGCTCCTCGGCCTACGGCACCAATCCCGGCACCTTAACCGACATGATGCGGCGCGCGCCGCCGGTAACCGGCAAAGCCTGGTGGAGCCTGTCGCTGGCGGGCACGGCCGGCGTGCCGGATCGTCCCGCGGTGATTTTCGTGCGGCAGCTGGCGGATGACGAGGGGTTCTGGGCCATTATCGACGGCCAGTATCTGATGGACTTTATGAGCGCCATCGGCGAGTCGCGCGGCTACCGGCTTAGCATGCGTTTCGATAACGGCGCGCCGATTACCGTGGGAGAGGCGCCCCCGCCCCGCTCCAGCCTGTTTAGCGCCCAGATTTATCAGGCGCAGTCGAGCCGCTATCCCATCAGCGTCACCATCGAAACGCCCGGCGCGGAGCTGATGCGCGCCTGGCGGCAGGTGACCTTTATTTTCCTGCCGATGACGGCAATTCTCTCTATTCTGCTGATGGTGCTGACGGCCAACTGGCTGCAGCGCCGCATCTCCTGGCGCGACGAGATCCGCCGCGCTATTCATGCGCGCCAGTTCTCGGTGCACTACCAGCCGGTTTACAACAACCGCACCCAGAGCTGCACCGGCGCGGAAGCGCTGCTGCGCTGGACGCTGCCAGGCGGCGACAGCATCCGGCCCGATATCTTTATTAGCGCCGCCGAGGCGGAAGGGATGATTGTGCCGCTGACGCGCCATCTGCTCGACCTGATCGCCGAGGATGTGCAGCAGTGGCAGGTGGAGCCGGGCTTTCATATCGGCATCAACGTCGCCGCCGATCATCTGCAGCACCCGGCCTTTGTCGACGATATGCTGAAGTTTGCCGACAAAATCAAACAGACTCCGCTGCTGATCACCCTGGAGCTGACCGAGCGCAGCCTGATCAAAGATGGCGAGGATGTGGCGCGAAAACTTGATCGCCTGCGGGCCGACGGAATGAAGGTGGCGATCGACGATTTCGGCACCGGCCACTGCTCGCTCAGCTACCTGCAAACCTTTGCGCTGGACTACCTGAAAATCGATCGCGGCTTTATCAACGCCATTGAGTCGCTGTCGGGCGAAACCCCGGTGCTGGACGCGATTATCAACCTCAGCCATAAGCTGCAGCTGGAGGTACTGGGCGAAGGAGTAGAGACCGCGCTGCAGTATTGCTACCTGCGCCAGCGCGGCGTCACCTTTATTCAGGGCTACTATTATGCTCATCCCATGGATAACGACGCGCTGATCGCCTGGCTCGCAGAGCATGAACAACAGCCGATGCGTATAGAGGATTCTGACGATGCTCAACTGCACCCTTCTTGACGACTACCAAAACGTGGCGCTGTCGCTGGCGGACTGGGCGTCGCTGTACCCCGCCGTTCAGACCCGCGCGCTGCAGCAGCATATCGCCGACGATCGGGCGCTAATCGCCGCGCTGGCCGACAGCGACATTGTGGTCATCATGCGTGAACGCACGCCGCTGACCGCCGCGCGCCTGGCGCAGCTGCCGCGCCTGAAGCTGATCGTCACCTCCGGCATGCGCAACGCCGCCATCGATCTGGACGCCTGCCGCGCGCGCGGCATTGCGGTGTGCGGCACCAGCAGCAGCAGCGCGCCGCCGCTCGAGCTGACCTGGGGTCTGCTGCTGGCGCTGGCGCGTCACATCGTGGCGGAGAATCAGGCGCTGCGTGGCAACGGGCCGTGGCAGCAGCATCTTGGCGTCGGACTGGCGGGCAAAACCCTCGGGCTGATCGGGTTGGGCAAGATTGGCGGCGCAATGGCCCAGGTGGCGCAGGCGTTCGGCATGCAGGTCTGCGCCTGGAGCCAGAATCTGACCGCCGCGCGCGCGGCGGAGTGCGGCGCGCAGCTGATGCCGTCGCTCCCGGCGCTGCTGGCGACGAGCGACATCGTCTCGCTGCATCTGGTGTTAAGCGCGCGCACGCGCCACCTGCTGGACGCCGCCGCGCTGGGGCAGATGAAGCCTGGCGCACTGCTGATCAATACCGCGCGCGCGGGCCTGGTGGATCAGCAGGCGATGATCGCCGCGCTGCGTTCCGGCCAGCTGGCGGGCGCCGCGCTGGACGTTTTTGATACCGAGCCGCTGCCGGTCGACCATCCGCTGCGGCAGCTGCCGAACGTGCTGGCGACGCCGCATCTGGGCTATGTCGCCGACGACAACTACCGGCGCTACTTTAGCGAGGCGGTCGAGGATATCGCCGCCTGGCTGCAGCATCAGCCGCTGCGCTCACTGCTTTAGCCGCCCGGCGCGCTGCTTACGCACCACGCGCAGCGCCACCTCGACGCTCTCATCCTGACAGCCCGCCTGCGGCAGCGCGGCCTTTGTCGCCCGAAGGCGCTGATTGATACGCGCCAGCGTCGGCAACAGCTGTTGATATGCCTCTTCTGGCGGCGCGTCCACCTGTGGCAACAATGGCTCTACCGCCATGCAATCGTTTGCGCGGCTGGGGCGAGTTTCAGGCCGTCGGTGCAGCGAGCGTGGCTCAGGCCAGACGCTGCGCGACCTCTCTGGCGCAGGATAGAGCGGGTTAAACGAGGCGTAACGAGCGAGTTTTTTTTCCGTGCTGTCGATGGCCGACAGCCAGGGATTATCGAAGGGAGCGGTCTCTTTCCTTACCATTGATCCTCCGTTGAGCGTAAGGCGCAAAGTATTACCGAATCGCGCCGCAGCGGCAAGGTCAGCCGCCGCGCCGCGCGCCCTTTGCCGCTGCGCTTTCTCCTCACGCCCCGTCGGGCCGCCGCCAGGCAAAATGCGCCCGGCCACATTTTAAGAAAAAACCGCCTGTGCCTCGATTTTTATCACCTCTTTTTCAGGCGCAGGCCGATGCGCTATCCTCGGTAAAAAAGCGCATGTTTAGACCAAACATGACAAATATCAAAGAAAAACGGTATACTCTGCCACCTGACGCAATAATTTCAACACTAATTATTGCGCCATGTAGCCAGTGGAAAATTCTGCTGAACGGCTATGCTTTAATTTTCTCAATGCCGCGAACTGTTTCGTTCAATCGGTTCGCGACCTTGAGGAATTTCATGTGCTATTACAGGGTAACTCTATGAAACTACGTAGGAAGCGTGTCAAACCTATTGGGCTGGATGACGTCACTATTATTGATGATGCCCGTTTGCGGAAAGCCATTACCGCCGCGTCGCTGGGGAACGCGATGGAATGGTTTGATTTCGGTGTGTACGGCTTCGTCGCCTATGCGTTAGGTAAGGTGTTTTTCCCGGACGCCTCGCCAGGCGTACAGATGATCGCCGCGCTCGGAACCTTCTCCGTTCCCTTTCTGATCCGACCGCTGGGCGGCCTGTTCTTCGGCATGCTGGGCGATAAGTATGGTCGCCAGAAAATTTTGTCGATCACCATCGTGATTATGTCGATCAGCACCTTCTGTATCGGCCTGATCCCCTCCTACGCCTCGATTGGCATCTGGGCGCCGGTTCTGCTGCTGATCGCCAAGATGGCGCAGGGCTTCTCGGTGGGCGGTGAATACACCGGCGCCTCGATCTTCGTCGCTGAATATTCGCCCGACCGCAAGCGCGGCTTTATGGGCAGCTGGCTCGACTTCGGCTCTATTGCCGGCTTCGTGCTCGGCGCGGGCATCGTGGTGCTGATCTCCGCCATTATCGGCGAAGCGAAATTTATGGAATGGGGCTGGCGTCTGCCGTTCTTCCTCGCGCTGCCGCTCGGCATTATCGGCCTCTACCTGCGCCACGCGCTGGAAGAGACGCCCGCCTTCCAGCAGCACGTCGAAAAGCTGGAGCAAGGCGACCGCGAAGGGCTGCGCGACGGCCCGAAAGTTTCGTTCAAAGAGATTGCCAGCAAACACTGGAAAAGCCTGCTGGCCTGTATCGGTCTGGTGATCGCCACCAACGTGACCTACTACATGCTGCTGACCTACATGCCGAGCTATCTGTCGCATAACCTGCACTACTCGGAAGATCACGGCGTGTTGATCATCATCGCCATTATGCTCGGCATGCTGTTTGTGCAGCCGGTGATGGGGATGCTCAGCGACCGCTTCGGCCGTCGTCCGTTTGTGATTATCGGCAGTATCGCGCTGCTGATCTTCGCTATCCCCGCCTTTATGCTGATCAACAGCGGCGTGCTGGGGCTGATTTTCGCCGGTCTGCTGCTGATGGCGGTGATCCTCAACGCCTTTACCGGCGTGATGGCGTCGTCACTGCCGGCGATGTTCCCGACCCATATCCGCTACAGCGCGCTGGCGAGCGCCTTTAACATCTCGGTGCTGATTGCCGGTCTGACCCCGACGCTGGCGGCATGGCTGGTGGAAACGACTAACAATCTCTATATGCCAGCCTACTACCTGATGGTGGTGGCAGTGATCGGTCTGATCACCGGCATCTATATGAAAGAGACGGCGAATAAACCGCTGCGTGGCGCCACGCCAGCCGCTTCCGACCTTGAAGAGGCGCGTGAAATCCTGCAGGAGCATCACGACAATATCGAGCAGAAAATCGAAGATATCGACGAAGAGATCGCCCGCCTGGAGGCGAAGCGTAAGAATCTGGTGCAGCAGCACCCCGATATTAACGAGTAATCGCGTTAAGGCCCGCCACTCGGCGGGCTTTTTTTTACGCCGCACACAATCTTCATTCTCGCGCGCAAAAAGGAGTAGACTATCGCTACTTTTTTCACCTGCGTAAGAATGAATATGTCTGACTTTTCTCTGATCCAGCGCCCGAGAAGGCTGCGTGCCAGCCCCGCGATGCGCGAACTCTTCCAGGAAACCTCCCTCAGCCTGAACGATCTGGCGCTGCCGATTTTCGTTGAGGAAGGCGTTGACGATTACAAAGCGATTGAAGCGATGCCGGGCGTGATGCGCATTCCGGAAAAGCGTCTCGCCTATGAAATTGAGCGTATCGCTAAAGCGGGCATTCGCTCGGTCATGACCTTCGGCATCTCGCACCACACCGACGCCACCGGCAGCGATGCCTGGAATGAAAACGGCCTGGTGGCGCGCATGTCGCGCATCTGCAAAGAGACCGTGCCGGAAATGATCGTCATGTCCGACACCTGCTTCTGCGAATACACCAGCCACGGCCACTGCGGCGTGCTGTGCGATCACGGCGTCGACAACGACGCGACCCTGATCAATCTCGGCAAACAGGCGGTGGTGGCGGCGGCAGCGGGCGCGGACTTTATCGCGCCGTCGGCGGCGATGGATGGCCAGGTTAAGGCGATCCGTCAGGCGCTGGACGCGGCGGGCTTCACCCAGACCGCCATTATGTCCTACTCCACCAAGTTCGCCTCGTCGTTCTACGGCCCCTTCCGCGAAGCGGCGGGCACCGCGCTGAAAGGCGATCGCAAAACCTATCAGATGAACCCGATGAACCGCCGCGAAGCGATTCGCGAGTCGCTGATCGACGCGGCCGAAGGCGCGGATTCGCTGATGGTGAAACCGGCAGGCGCCTACCTCGACGTGCTGCGCGAAATCCGCGACCGCACCGAGCTGCCGCTGGCGGCGTACCAGGTCAGCGGCGAGTACGCGATGATCAAATTCGCCGCGCAGGCGGGCGCCATCGACGAACGTAACGTGGTGCTGGAAAGCCTGGGCGCCATCAAGCGCGCCGGCGCCGATCTGATTTTTAGCTATTTCGCCCTTGATCTCGCCGAACAGAAAGTGCTCTGATCGTCTCCCCCATCCTGCCTTCGCAACGACGGCAGGATGCCTTTTATTTCTTGCGGCCGTACCCGCTTCGCTTCACCTGTCTAACCCACAACAAGAGTACCGCGATGAGAGCACCTCCACATCCGGCTAACGAGGCGCAACGCCTTGGCCAGCTGCACGACATGAAGATCCTCAATACGCCGCCGGAAGAGCGCTTTGATCGCCTGACCCGGCTGGCGCGCCGCCTGTTCAACACCCCGATTGCGCTGGTCAGCCTGGTCGAAGCCAGCCAGCAGTGGTTCAAATCCGTTTCCGGCCCCTTTGAGGCGCAGACTACGCCGCGCGACATCTCGTTTTGCGGCCATGCCATCCTGCAGGACGACGTGATGGTGGTGGAAAACACCCTGTGCGACGACCGGTTTCACAATAACCCGCTGGTGACCGGCGAACCCCATATTCGCTTCTACGCTGGCTGCCCGCTGCGCGGGCCAGCCGGTGTTAACGTCGGTACGCTCTGCATTCTCGGCAGCGAGCCGCGCGATTTCAGCGCCGACGACCGCGCCACGCTGCGCGACCTGGCGGCGATGGCCGAAGCGGAGCTGGCGGCGTTTCAGAGCGCGACCTGCGACGAGCTGACGCAAATCACCAACCGCCGCGGCTTTATGACCCTGGGCCAGCTAGTGCTGAACGACTGTCTGCTGAAGCAGCGTCCGGCTAGCCTGACCTTTCTCGATCTCGATAAGTTCAAGCAGATCAATGACACCCTCGGCCACCGCGAAGGCGACCGCGCACTGATGGACTTCGCCGACGCGATGAAAGTCTGCTTTCGCCATCACGATCTCTTTGCACGCCTGGGCGGCGATGAATTCGTGGTGCTGTTCAACGGCCTGCGCCAGCCGGAAGCGGATGCGCTGCTGGCTGACTTTGAACGTCATTTGCAGCAGCAGAGCCGCAGCCTCAACCGCCGCTACGCGCTGCGCTTCTCCTCCGGCGTGGTCGAGTTCGACGCCGCCCATTCGAGGAGTCTGGAGCAGATGCTGGAAGAGAGCGACGCACGCATGTACGCCGCCAAAAAGCGCAGGAACGCGCTCGCTTAGCGCTGCGCGAGCGCCGCAATCAGCGCCTGGTTGAATTGCGCCGGCGCCTCCATCTGCGGCGCATGGCCCATGCCGGGGAATTCAATCAGCCGCGCGCCGGGAATGCGCCGCGCCGCCTCTTTGCCCAGCACGTCGTAGTGACCCAGCGTCGCCTTCACTTCAGGCGAGGCGATATCGCTGCCGATGGCGGTGGTGTCCGCCGTGCCGATCATCAAGGTGGTCGGCACCTTTAGCTCGCCGAACTCGTAAAACACCGGCTGGGTGAAGATCATGTCGTAGATCAGCGCCGAGTTCCACGCCACCCTCTTATGCCCCGGACCGGCGTTGAGGCCCGCCAGCATATCGACCCATTTGTCATACTCCGGCTTCCACTGGCCGCTGTAATAGGTGTGCTGCTCATACTTTTTGATGCCCGCCGCGTCCAGTTTCAGCTCGCGCTGATACCACTGATCGACGCTGCGCCAGGGCGCGCCTTTGGCTTTCCAGTCCTCCAGCCCGATGGGGTTTACCAGTACCAGCTGCTGCGTCTCGCCCGGATACATCAGCGCATAGCGCGTGGCGAGCATGCCGCCGGTGGAGTGGCCGACGATCACCGCTGTCTGCACGCCGAGATGCGCCAGCAGCTGATGAGTGTTGTCCGCCAGCTGCTGGAAGCTGTACTGGTAGTTCGCCGGCTTGCTGGCGCTGCAAAAGCCGATCTGGTCCGGCGCGACCACGCGGTAGCCCGCCTGGCTCAGCGCGCGAATGCTCTCTTCCCAGGTGGCGCCGCAAAAGTTTTTGCCGTGCAGCAGCACCACGGTCTGGCCGTTGGCGTTGCGGGTCGGCCTGACATCCATATATCCCATGCTGAGCGGCTGCTGCTGCGAGGTAAAACTGAAGCGCTGCAGCGGAAAAGGATACTGAAACCCTTCCAGCTGTTCGCCATAGGTGCCGGCGGCCAGAGCGGGCGCGGCGCTCAGCAGGGTTATCGAGGCGAGCAAAGCGGCAAGCGGTTTTTTCAGGCCAGAGGTCGGGCGCATGCAGTGATCTCCATATTGAACAAAAGTGCGGCAGTGTGACACGCGCGGCAGTCAGTCGTATTGTTGCGCTGTGTCATGTTGATGATTTTCCTTCAGGAAGCGTAGAGGGTTCGTGTCATTTTTCCTGTTATCCGGCTGTGGGGCAGAAAGCCGCGCCGGTCAATTTTCCCTCTGAACCTTGCAAAAATTCTAAATATTCCCGTCTGAGCGTGGCAAGCCATTAACCTTTATTTAGGGCTTTTATTTAATTTTCACAACTTAAAAACAACACACCTCTTTTTTTGATAAAAAAACCCTATTTCGCTCCTCTTGCAAAAAAATAAACATGCATTTTCTGATATTTCTTTACTGAAGCCGCGTATAGCGAAAGATTAACTTCTCTACACTATGCGCAACTGTTTGATGAGGTGGGTTATGGGTGAGAAAAAATATAACGAAGAAGTGATTGATAGCATTACCGAGTGGATCAATAGCCATCTCGATCAGCGTTTGAGCATCGATGATATCGCTGAAAAATCGGGTTATTCAAAATGGTATTTACAGAAGCTGTTTGCGCGCTGCCGTAACGAAACCCTGGCGCGCTATATCCGTAAACGCAAGCTGGCCGCCTGCGTTCACGCCCTGAAAAGCAGTTCGACGCCGATTATTACGCTGGCGGTGAAATACCATTTTGAAAGCCAGCAATCTTTTACGCGATCCTTTAAGCAGGTGATGGGCTGTACGCCGTACGTCTGTCGTAAGCGACAGCTGGATCCGCATATCCAGGCACAGCTGGAAGGCAATATTAATCCCTGCGAACTCTGTCGTCAGGCGCAGCCCGTCGCCCGCGATACCAAACGTTTTACGGCGGCGCGTCTGGATATTCGCCATCTCGACGCCGCTGAGGCCTGTAATGAGCTGCGCTGATTTTTTCTTTTGCCGTCAATAATAAAGGGCGATTGCTTCGCCCTTTATTTCGCTACTCTTCATCCGGCGTATAATACTGCACGCCGATTTTAATTCGTTCGCGCCCGCTGGCCACGCGATGACGATTGCTGTCGCGCAGCGAATAAACGCAGCCGCAATATTCCTGCTGATAAAAACGCTCGCGCTTGCTGATTTCAATCATGCGCGCTGAACCGCCGCCTTTACGCCAGTTAAATTCCCAGTAGAGCATATCGGGATAGCGCGCGGCGGCACGCACGCCGCAGTCGTTGATTTGCTGCATGTTTTTCCAGCGCGAGATGCCCAGCGAGCTGGTGATCACCGGAAAGCCGTGCTCATGGGCGTAGAGCGCGGTGCGCTCGAAACGCATATCGAAGCACATGGTGCAGCGTTCGCCGCGCTCCGGCTCCCACTCCATCCCTTTTGCGCGCGCAAACCAGTTGTCGCGATCGTAGTCCGCATCGACGAACGGCACGCCGAACTGCTCGGCAAAGCGGATATTCTCCTCTTTGCGCAGCTCATACTCTTTCAGCGGATGGATATTGGGATTGTAGAAGAAGATGGTGTAGTCGATGCCGGAGGCCAGCATCGCTTCCATCACTTCGCCGGAACAGGGCGCGCAGCAGGAGTGCAACAGCACTTTATTGTGACCGCCTGGCAGCGGCAGCGGCTTACGCTGAACGGATTGAGACATAATTACTCCTTGTCAGACTCTGCCGCGAGTGTAGTGTTTCGCCGCTACAGATGCAAAAAAGGCGCTGGCGCGCCCTGATTCACCACTGCAACAGCTGCCCGGCGTAGTCCACATAGTGATGGCCGCCGCGTCCGCGATACGCCTCTAGCTGCTGCACCAGCCCTTCGCCGCTCTGCTCCACCGTGACCGGCGCCGATTCGCCGCCCATATCGGTTTTCACCCAGCCGGGATGCAGCGACAGCAGCGTCGCCTGATGCTGGTTAATCTGCGGCAGCAGCGCGCGGCTGAGCATATTGAGCGCCGATTTACTGGCGGAGTAGATCGGCAGCGCCGCCGTATCGTTTTCATTCAGGCTGCCGAGAATCGAGGTGGTGAAGCCGATCACCCCGTTCTGCTTCGCCAGCAGCGGCAGCAGGGTCTCCGCGCTGCGCACCGGCGCGATGGTGTTGGTCAAGAACAGCTGCGCCAGCTCGTCATCGCTGCTCTGCAGCAGATTCTGGTGCGACGGCCCTGAAACACCGGCGTTGATCAGAATGATATCGAAAGTGTCATCCTTAAGCTGCGCCGCCAGCTGCCGCACCTCATCCTGGTGAGTCATATCCAGCGCGTACCACCGGGCGTCGGCCTGCGGCGCGCTGCTGCGGTAGGTTGCAGTGACCTGCCAGCCCTTTGCCGCCAGCGCCTTAACCACCGCCAGACCAATGCCGCGCGATGCGCCGATCACTAATGCTTTGCCTGCCATATCCGTTCCTCTCTGATGAAGTGACCTACACAGCTTAGAGCCTGGCGCGGGAAGCTGCGCGGCAGGCGCACGGGGTGTAAAAAAGGCGGCTCGCGCCGCCCCTTTGTTTAGTGTGCCGCCATCTGGTCCGGCAGCTGCAGCAGCCTGCGCTTGCCCGCCACTTCATCGGCCTTCACCGGCGTCGCGGCGTTGCCCCAGCTGTTGCGGATATAGGTCGAGACCGCCGCAACCTGGTCGTCCGTCAGCTTCCAGGCGAAGCTCGGCATGGCGCCGCTGGTGGGGTTGCCCTGGGTGACCGCGCCGCGTCCGCCCTGCAGCACCGTGGTGATGATGGAGGAGGCGTCGTCCGCCAGCAGCCCAGGATTGTTCGCCAGGCTGGCGGCCAGGTTCGGGATCCCTTTGCCGTCGCTGTTATGACAGGCGCTGCAGTTGGCGCTGTAGACGTTCTCGCCCGTTTTCATCTGCGCGCTGTCGCGCGGCGGCGGCGACGGCGGCGGCGTTGCAGAGGCGGGCTGCGCCTTCAGATAAGTGGCGATGGCGCGCAGATCGGCGTCGCTGAGGTGCTGCGTCGAGTTGGTGACCGCTTCCGCCATCGGGCCGGACGCCACCGCGACGTGGTTACTGCCCAGCTTCAGGTAGTCCACAATCTGCTCTTTACTCCAGCTGCCGATGCCGACAGTGCGGTTTGACGTCAAATCCGGCGCGTGCCACTCGCTGAGGTTACTGCCCTGCAGATAGTCGCCGGTGTCGCCACCGAGCAGGTTTTTCGGCGTATGGCAGGCGCCGCAGTGCTCCAGCCCCTCCACCAGATAGGCGCCGCGATTAAACTCCGCAGATTTGCCCGGATCGGTTTCAAAGCCGCTGTTGCGGAAGAACAGTAGGTTCCAGCCCATCATCGCCAGGCGGATATTATAGGGGAAGCCCAGATTGGTCTCCGGCACCTTGTAGCGCACCGGCTTCACCGAGCGCATATACATCCAGAGATCGTGCATATCCTGGTCGCTGACCTTCACGTAGGCGTTGTAGGGCATCGCCGGGTAGAGATGCTCGCCCTCTTTGCCTTTGCCGTGCCGCACCGCGCGGTAAAAGTCACGCTCGGTCCAGCTGCCGATGCCCGTCTCTTTATCCGGCGTAATGTTGCTGGCGAAGATACCGCCGAAGGGCGTGCTGATAGAGTAGCCGCCCGCAAAGGCGTCTTTGCTGCCTGGCGCGGTATGGCACGCCACGCAGTCGCCGGCGATCGCCACGTAACGGCCGCGCGCCACCGCAGCGGCATCGCTTGCCGCAGGCGGCTGACTGGTCAGCGTCTGGTTGTTCGCCACATCATCGGCCGAGGCATCGCCGTTTTGCCACAGCAGGCCCGCGGCGATAATGCCTGCGATCACCGCCGCGCCGCCTGCAAGGGTTGTTTTTTTCATATCACACCTTCACCAGTGGGCCGGGATTTTTCAGGTAGCGATCGACAATCGCCTTCGCCGTCCAGAGGCTGAGCGCGCCGATGGTGCCGGTTGGGTTGTAGCCCGCGTTGTTCGGGAACGAGGAGGCGCCCAGCACAAACAGGTTGTGCATATCCCAGCTCTGCTGATAACGGTTAAGCACGCTGGTTTTCGGATCGGTGCCCATCACCGCGCCGCCGATGGTGTGATCGCTGGCGAAGTTGTAGGGCGAATATTTGCCCGCCGCCGAATTGGTGCCGATGACGGTTTTCGCGCCCATCGCCTTGCCGATCTCAACGCTCTTCTCTTCGATAAACTTCGCCGAGCGGCGGTCGTTGTCGTTGTAGTCGAAGGTGACGCGCAGCAGCGGGTTGCCGTTGCCGTCTTTATATTCCGGGTCGAGATCGAGGTAGTAATCTTCGTGAGAGAAGCTGGTGCCCTGGCCGAAGATAAAGGTCGCGTTCTGGAAGGCGTGGGTATAGGCCTTTTTCCACGCTTTGCCCCAGCGCGGCGTGCCAGGCGGCAGCGCGTCGGCGTTGCCGATGGGACGCGCGCCGCGCGCGACCACCAGAATGCCCGCGCCGCCAATAAAGTCCTTATCGCTGTGGTCGAAGTTATCGCCGTTCCAGTCATCCACCTGCTGCGACAGCGCGCCTGCGCCGATAAACTGGTTCAGGTATTCATTTTCGAAGAACAGGCTGGCGCCAGAAACGGTCTGGAAGCTGTAGGCGCGCCCCACCGTGCCGGTTTTGGTTTCCGGATTGTAAGGCTGGCCGATTTTCGACAGCAGCAGCAGACGCACGTTTTGCATCTGGAAAGCGGACAGAATGACGATATCCGCCGGCTGCACCCACTCTTTCTTGTTTTTATCGATATAGGTGACGCCGGTGGCGGTTTTGCCGTCTTCCGCCTTATTGACGCGCACCACCGCGGAATCGGTCAGCACGGTGAAATTCTCGCGCTGCATCAGCGCCGGAATGACGCAGGCGTTCGGGCTGGATTTCGAGAAGTTGCCGCAGCCGTAGTAGAGACAGTAGCCACAGTAGGTGCATGGGCCCATGCGCACGCCGAGCGGGTTAACGTAGGCGCGCGAGGTCTGGCCGGCGGGCACCATAAAGGGGTGCTGGCCAAGCGATTTCGCTGCATCGCGGAACAGATCGGTCAGGCGCGTGCTCTCCAGCGGCGGCAGCGGATAGTCGCTGCTGCGGTTGCCTTCGAACGGGTTGCCGTCAGGCACGATTTCGCCGTTAAGCCTGCCCGCTTTGCCGGAGACGCCGGCGATCTTCTCGAATCGATCGTAAAACGGCTCCAGCTCGTCGTAGGTGACGCCCCAGTCCTGCAGGATCAGCCCTTTGGCGATCTTCTCTTTGCCGTAGCGCTCAACCGTCTGGGTGTAGGGTTGCAGATCCCACGGCGTAAAACGCCAGGCCATCCCGGCCCAGTGGGTGCCGGAACCACCGACGTTGTAGCCCAGTTCATTCAGGTTCCATTCGCGCGTCGGCAGCGCGGTTTCGCTGCGGTTATTACGAAAGGTGGTGGTTTCTACCGCAGGCGGCAGCAGCATGCTGCGGCGGGTATCCCAGCGCAGCTCGTCAGTATCGATAGAGGGTGGAAAATCGGTCGCGGTTTCAAACCAGGGGCCGCGTTCGATGGCAACCACGTTCAGGCCGGCGCGGGTCAGCTCTTCGGCAATCAACGAGCCGCACCAACCCAGGCCGACGATCACAGCGTCAGCTTTTGGACGAATATTTTGCATGTGTTAACTCACTGCTCAGTCAGACTGAAGAGTCAAAGGGTGTTATCAATCAGGCTGGTGGGGATGATATTGAGCTTCTTCCCTTTCTTGCCAATCAGGTCGCGGAAGTCGTAGCGCGCGCCGGGAAAACCGATCATTTTCCAGCTCGCCATCTCTTTGTTGCCGCCGTAAATCGGATCGGACAAAAAGCCTTCGCGCACGTTCTGCAGCAGCAGTTCGAAGAAGACTTTGGTTTCGACGTCCGCTCCCAGATCGAGCTGATTAGCCTCCATGCGGCGCAGCAGTTCGTCCTGCTGTTCGCCGTTTAGCGCGACAAAGGGCTGGTGGAAGGTTTTTTGCGTGTAGGCGTCGAGCGCGGCCAGTCCCTGACGATAGCGCTGCGCGGGGGTCAGCGGCGACTGCGGCCCCTGCTCCGGCGTGCCTTTGACGAAGCGCCCCAGTCGATAGATCGCCGCCGCGCTGCCGTAGTCGCCCGCCAGCTGGCGATCGATAAAAGTGGCGCAGCCCGCTTCCTTGCCGCTGATGCTCAGTTCGTCGGCGGGGATAAAGCGTTCGGCGATAGCGCCGACGGTGTCGAACTCCTGCTGCGTGAGATACTGCAAACCGCCTTTGCGCGGCGCGGGCGGCGTATTGATTTTGCCCGGCTCCCAGGGTTGACCGCCCTGCACGGTTTCGGCTTTGGCCATGGGCAGCGATGATGCCACGCCCAGGGCAGCCACGGAGGTGAGAAACTCTCTGCGTTTCATATTTTCCCTGCCAACGAATTAATCACATTAATTTATTTAACGGTATGAAGAGCCTGCTCAATACGATTATTGATGACATAGCCTTCTCTGCCCGCCGGAATAAAATTCTGGCGGCAGCTTTTTTTATTTTTAGTAGAATTTACGTCTGAAAACGGAAAAGCCGTTTTTAGTCAGAGACTGATTGTTAACATCAAAAAAATCGTTATCCATTTATTAACAACAAAATAATCATAAATTTTTAACGTACTTTCGGAAAGCGCAGCGTTGATGAAAAGCCATCATAAAATGCATCATTTTATTTATTATCATGCAGTTAAAGACATCATGCTTTGCACTGCTATTTAGCATCGCGCTGGCGAACGGCGCAAACTGCTTTCTCTACGTGATTAAAGCCTGTTTTTTCGCTGGCTTTTTCACCAGCTTTAGCCTGCATTTAACCCGCGACATGAAATTTCATCAAAATGCGCTGGCGCAACGGTCAACGCGGTTATTAAAATAGCGCCGATATCGTCAGGATCTATTACGCGCTCGCTGAATAAACAGCAGCATTATCGGGCGCGCGGTGGTAACAGCATGACAAATAAGGTCATGCGTGGAGCAATAATGAAAAAGCTCACCCTTGAGATGGTGGCAAAATTAGCGGGCGTCGGCATCGCAACGGTCGATCGGGTATTAAACGAACGCGGCGGCGTTTCGCCGGAGACCACGCGCAAGGTGTTAAAAGCGGCGCGCGACGTCGGCCTGAAGCGGCTGCTGCCGGAAGAGTATCGCCATCCGTGGCAGATTGAGGTGTTTCTCAGCAATAACGGCTCGTCGTTTTTCCAGCAGCTGGTGCGCTATTTCGGCGAGGTGGCGGGCGAGCTGGGCTACCGTCGCATTACCCTGCATAAAACTCTGGTGGCGGAGTCACAGCCGGAGAAGCTGGCGCAAAGCATTATCGCGCGTAGCGCCACGCGCGACGGCATTATTGTTTTCGGCCACGACTATCCGCCCATCTATCGCGCGCTGGCGCTGTGTCGCAGCCGTGGCGTGCCGGTGATCACCATCGTCACCGACCTGCCCGACGCCGAGCGACTCTGCCATGTCGGCATCGATCAGTATCAGGCGGGCCGCACCGCCGGTTTGCTGATGAGCAAAGTCGTGAATCAGCCGGGCGATATCGTGATGGTGAGCGGCCGCTTTGACTACTGGGCGCATCGCCAGCGTATCGCTGGCTTTCGCGAGGTGATGATGCAGCGCGCGCCGCAGCGCCATCTGCGTGAGGTGCTGTTTGGCCTGGATCAGCGTGACACCATCCGCACGCTGCTGGACAGCAGTCTGGCGCAGTCGCAGCACGTCGCAGGCCTCTACAATACCGGCATGGGCAACAGCGAAGTCAGCGAAACGCTGCGCGCGCATCAGCTGCTGGGCCGCTGCGGCTATATTACGCATGAACTCTATTCGGTGACGCGCCGGCTGCTGCGCAACGACGAACTCGCTTTCGCGCTGGATCAGAACGCGCAGCAGCACGCGCGTCTGGCTATTGACCTGCTGCTGCGTCATCTGGAGAGCGGCTACCAGCCCGATGTTTATGAAGAGGGCAAAGTCGCCCTGCGGCTGTTTACGGCGGAGAATCTGGATTAAAGGTGCCGTGCACTTCCATCGGCACGCCGTCATAGTGGGTCATCGCCAGCGAGCTGGCGCTGGCCGGATCGAACAGCGACAGGCTTTCGATCTGATCCACCATCAGCACTTTACGAAACGCCATGGCGTTTTTCGGTTCCGAGGTGAGCGTAATGTTGTGCTCGGCGTACCAGCGGCTGTAGTTGTGCTCAATCGACATGCTGAGCGTTTTGCTGTCGCGATAGCCGCTGAGCATCGGGATGATCACGATATTGGCGGTGTTTTCATACTCGAAGGTGGCGGCGTGCACCATGCCGATATAGATGCGGCGCGATTTCAGGGTGATCCACGCCAGCTCCCCTTCCTGCATGCACTGATAGAGCAGCTGTTCCACGCCGTTCGATTTAGAGAGCTGCTGATAGAGGTCTTTGCGGCCGCTGCTGTTAAGGCGCGCGCTTTCTGACCAGTTAGAGCGGTACATACAGAACCCTACCGCAAAGGCGAGCATCACCACCACCGGCGCCTGAATGCCGAGGAAACTCCAGTTCATAAACTCCATCTGCCAGCGCAGATGTTCGCCAGGTATTACCTGCAGCGCATTGGCGCTGCTGGAGACGATCAGCAACAGCAGCCAGATAATGGCGGTCGCCAGCATCCCCTGCAGCACGAAGATACAGCCGTACAGCGCCACCAGAAAATAGACGTCCCAGCCTATGCTGCGCCGGACCTTGAAGCGGCTGGAGAGATCGCGGCTGGTGTACCAGTAGCCGCAGACCATCAGCACCATAAATATCGCCGTCCCCATCTTAAACTCCTTTTAACGTGTCGACGTGACGGGCGAAATCTTCATGCACTTCCTCACTCAGCACGTTTACCGAGGCGTTGCCGTCTTCGTCGATAATAATGCGCTCGCCGTCGGCGATAGAGTCATTGATATCCTGACGCGACATACCTCTGATAAAGCTTTCGGGGCTGGAAAACAGGGAACGCAAAAAGGTGAGCATTAGGGGCGGATCTCCTCTGTGATAAATCAGAAGTATGAAATCCAGGCGCCAAACGCGCCAGTAGGGATTAGCCTAAAAGTGTTGCCGCTCAGGGAATTAGCGAAGCGGTAGCCGGTGAGAAAGAGAGAAGCCGCATCCTTGCGGCCTGAGGTTTTTTATCAGCTAATCAGGCTTCCAGCCCGGCGTCATGCATGCCGCGGCGCAGCGTGAAGTTGACGCCCATGGTCAGGAAAGGATCCGGCGGGTTCCACTCAGGTTTCGGCAGGGAAAGCAGAAAATCGATGGTGTCGTTGCGCTTGCCTGCCAGCCAGTCGGCCAGCATGGTGCCCATCGCGGTGCCGCGCACCGTGCCCAGACCGTTGCAGCCCAGCGAGCCGTAAACGTTTTTGCGCAGCTCGCCAAACAGGCTGGAGCCGTTGCGCGTCATACCCAGACCGCCGCCCCAGGTGTATTCGAAATTAACATCCTTCAGCGACGGGAAACGACGTTCAAACGACAGGCGGTGCGACTGGCGATATTTTTGCGTGTAGCCTGGTTTATGGCGGCCATCTTCGTTAAAGCTGAAGCTGTTGCGGATGAGAATACGGTTGTCATGGGTTCGGCGCGACGTGGTGCCGAACGGATCGGCGGGAATGACGCCCCAGAACTCCTGGCCGCCAATGCTCTCCTGCTCCGCTTTGGTCAGCGGACGCGTCAGGCTGCCATAGGTAAAGACCGGGAAGATGGTCCGCGCGCCAAAGCCGAAGTGGGTGCCGAAGGCGTTGTTGGCCAGAATCAGCTTATCCGCCAGAATGCGGCCGGTGGCGTGATGCAGCACGATTTGCGGTTCATATTCCACGGCGGTGATCGGCGTCTCTTCAAACAGCGTGACGTTGGCAGGCAGACTATCCGCCAGCCCTTTCACCAGCCCGGACGGCTGCACCAGAATCGTGCCTGGGGTGTAGAGCGCCTTACGATAGAATTTGGTGCCGAGGTGATCCGGCAGATCTTTGCCTTCGATAATTTTGCAGGTTTGCCCCAGCGATTCGAGCCCGCCGCGATAGGCGTCGAGCACCGCGAACCCGCTATCTTCGACCGCCGCCTGATATTTGCCGGAATGGCGCATATGCGCCTCGACGATATTATGCTCTTCCACCAGATCTTTCAGGATGCGCTGGCCGGTCTGGTTCAGGTTGAGAATGTTGCGCGCGATAGCTTTGTCGCCGATGTAATCCGGCGCGCTGATATCGTGCGGCACATCAATCAGAAAGCCTGCGTTACGGCCAGAGGTGCCGAAACCGACCTGCTGCGCCTCAACCAGGATCACCCGATCGTCGGGAAAATTCAGCGCCAGCTGGCGCGCCGCCGCGAGGCCCGAAAAGCCGCCGCCGATCACCACCCACGGCGCGTTTGCGTCGCCCACCAGCGCGGGTTTCGGCTGGCGTTTGACGCTGGTGTGAAACCAGCCCGGCGTCGGATCGTCTGAAGGCAGCGCGTCGATGTTAAGCAGTGAATCCGGCGCTTTCGGCAGATTGTCAGTGAGCAGCGTCGCGCCGCCGCCAGCCGCAATGACGCCGGCGCCAACACCGGTGCCAACCAGCAATTTTCTTCTTGAAATACCCATTTAAAACAAGACTCCATGGTGATCGATATGCTTTGAAAGGTGCCCGATGCGCAATAAAGCGCGAAGATTCGCGCGCGCATCCCATTGCTTGCGCAGAAAAAGGGATCGTTCTGGAATCGTTGCCCGCTGGGCTGACTCGCGGTTCCCAGAGCCGCCTGAAAAGCCTTTCCGTATTTTCATTGTATACTTCATGTATACAGATTATTTCGACTTGTAAAATCGGTGTCAACAGGGTTTTGCAAATGCGTTGATCAGCAGGCAGGGGCGAGCGGCCCTGAGCAAAGCGGGATTTTTTGGGCTGAGAGATGGGGAAACAGGAACGACGATAAGGCGGCGTAACGCGTTACGCCGTAAAACGATTTAACAAAACAGGAAAAGAAACAGCAGAGCGGCGGTTAAACCGCCTGCGCGCACGCCCAGGCGGAACTCCACGCCCACTGGAAGTTATATCCGCCCAGCCAGCCGGTGACGTCCACCACTTCGCCGATAAAATAGAGCCCCGGCACCTGCCGCGCTTCCATGGTCTTCGAGGAGAGCTGCGTGGTGTCGACGCCGCCCAGCGTCACTTCCGCCGTGCGATAGCCTTCCGTGCCGTTGGGCTGCACGCGCCACTGATGCAGCGTCTGCGCCAGTTCTGCCTGCTGTTTGCTGTTGAGCTGCTTCAGCGTGACGTCCGGCACCTGCCCCATCTCCTGCAGCACCTCCACCAGGCGCTTCGGCAGCAGTTTCGCCAGGCTGTTTTTCAAACTCAGATTCGGATGGGCCGCGCGCTGCACATCAATGAATTCATCTATTGAGGTGGCGGGCGACAGGTTGACGGTGATCTGCTCGCCCGGCTGCCAGTAGCTGGAGATTTGCAGCACCGCCGGACCGGAAAGGCCGCGATGGGTAAACAGCATCGCCTCTTTAAACAGCGTGCCGTCCTGTGCTTCGATGGTGGTGTCGATCGCCACGCCGGAGAGGGTTTGCAGTCGCTCCAGCAGCGGCTTATGCAGGGTAAACGGCACCAGCGCGGCGCGCGTCGGGAAGACCTTCAGGCCGAACTGCTCGGCGATTTTATAGCCGAACGGCGTGGCGCCGAGACCCGGCATCGAGAGTCCGCCGCTGGCGATCACCAGCTTCTCCGCCTGCACCGACGCGCCGTTGAGCTGCAGCGTATAGCCTGCGTCATCGCGCGCAACGCTCAACACCTCGCTGCGCAGACGTATCTGGACCTGGCCTTTTTCACACTCCGCCATCAGCATCTCGACGATTTGCGCCGCCGAGTCGTCGCAGAAGAGCTGCCCCAGCGTCTTTTCGTGATACGCAATCTGATGGCGGTTAACCAGATCGATAAAATCCCACTGGGTGTAGCGCGCCAGCGCCGACTTGCAGAAGTGCGGATTGTGCGACAGATAGGCAGCGGGTTCGGTGTACATATTGGTGAAGTTGCAGCGGCCGCCGCCCGACATCAAAATCTTACGGCCAGGCTTTTTGCCGTTATCCAGCAGCAGCACGCGTCGGCCTCGCTGCCCGGCCTGCGCCGCGCAAAACAGTCCTGCCGCGCCGGCGCCGATGATAATAACGTCAAACTTGTCCACTGCTGTTACCCTGCCCGTCTTGAAAGGCGCTGATTGTAGTGGTCTGCTCTGCGCGACGCCAGCGTCAAAAACTTGTCGTAATTATGTCATATTGTAACCTGCTGGTTTTACGACGCTTTTAGACTAAACAGCGCGTTTTTCGACATAATTAAGTCAAAACAAGACTATATTTTGCTTTCCCATACAGTGTGTTGTCGCAGATAATGCGCCGCGCTCATGTCCTCAAAAATGGCGTAATGTTTATGCTACATTTGTTCGCTGGTCTTGACCTCACTACCGGCCTGTTACTGGTTCTTGCCCTGCTGTTTGTATTGTTTTATGAAGCAATCAACGGCTTTCACGACACGGCCAACGCAGTTGCAACGGTTATCTATACCCGCGCCATGCGCGCGCAGCTTGCTGTGGTGATGGCGGGCGTATTTAACTTCCTTGGCGTACTGCTCGGGGGCTTAAGCGTCGCTTACGCTATCGTGCATATGCTGCCTACCGATCTGTTATTGAATGTCGGCTCCGCGCACGGCCTGGCGATGGTCTTCTCCATGCTGCTGGCCGCGATTATCTGGAACCTCGGCACCTGGTATCTCGGCCTGCCGGCCTCCAGTTCGCACACGCTGATTGGCGCGATTATCGGCATCGGCCTCACCAACGCGCTGATGACCGGCACCTCGGTGATCGACGCGCTAAACATCCCTAAAGTCATCAACATCTTCCTGTCGCTGATCCTCTCGCCGATTGTCGGCCTGATCATCGCGGGCAGCCTGATTTTCCTGCTGCGTCGTTACTGGAGCAGCACCAAAAAACGCGCGCGCATCCATATGACGCCGGCCGACCGCGAAAAAATCGACGGCAAGAAAAAGCCGCCGTTCTGGACGCGTATCGCCCTGATCGTCTCGGCGATCGGCGTCAGCTACTCGCACGGCGCTAACGACGGTCAGAAAGGCATTGGCCTGATCATGCTGGTGCTGATCGGCGTCGCGCCAGCCGGTTTCGTGGTGAACATGAATGCCAGCGGCTACGACATCACCCGTACGCGCGACGCGGTTAACCATCTCGAACAGTATTATCAGCAGCACGGCGACGCGCTGACGCACGTCATTCAGATGGCGCCGCCTGCGCTGCCGACGCCGGAAGAGACGCCGTCTGGTCCTAAAGAGTTCCACTGCGACAGCGCCCGCGTGCTGCAGGCGGTGCAGCGCGCTCAGGGCCTGCTGAATAGCAACCTGCAAAGCTATGACCAGCTCAACGTCGAACAGCGTAGCCAGATGCGTCGTCTGCTGCTCTGCATCGCCGACACCGCAGATAAAACCGCCAAGCTGCCGGAAACCAGCGCCGACGATAAGCGCTTCCTCGGCAAGCTGAAAACCGACCTGCTGGGCACCATCGAGTACGCGCCGGTCTGGATTATCATGGCGGTCGCGCTGGCGCTCGGCGTTGGCACCATGATCGGCTGGCGTCGCGTGGCGACCACCATCGGCGAGAAGATTGGTAAAAAAGGCATGACCTACGCGCAAGGGATGTCGGCACAGGTGACCGCGGCGGTCTCTATCGGCATCGCCAGCTACACCGGTATGCCGGTCTCGACCACCCATATCCTGTCGTCGTCGGTGGCGGGCACCATGCTGGTCGACGGCGGCGGGCTGCAGAGCCGCACCATCAAGAACATCGCCATGGCGTGGGTGTTTACGCTGCCGGTGTGTATTGTGCTGTCAGGCAGCCTCTACTGGCTGGCGCTTAAGCTGGTGTAACCCACCGGCTGCATAAAAAAGGGCGACGCGAGTCGCCCTTTTTTTATCGCTAATGCCAGATCGCCAGGCAGATCAGGCTGAGGATCACCAGTCCGCATAAGGCGCTGGTTAAAATAAACTGACCGCGCACCCGTTCGCAGCGACGAATAAATTCGTCGTCGTGATGATCGAGATAACGCTTTGCCCAGATATAGCGCACCAGCCGCACCTGTTTGCTCGGCTGACCGTGCGACGTAAAGAAACCCGCTCCGTCAACATACTGATAGAGCAAGGGATCGCAGCCTCGCAGCACCGCCAGCAGCGCGCGCAAAGAAGAAAAATAGCGCGCCATATTCACAATACACACCACACAAAGAGCCCAGAAAAGCGCGATAGTGCTGATCATATATCCCTCCCGGCTGGAGCCGCAGAGACAGGTTTAGCGCGGCTGCGCTTTACGCTCCACGGGAAAAAGCCAACCACTGAATGACCTGAACAGATCTCTTTATTTGCCAAGCTTAAGCGGTCATTGCCAGGTAAGAGTGACCGTTAATTTGTAGTGTAGGAGAAGATTTTCATTTTTTTCCAGCGATGATTTTCGTTCGCGGCGAGTGAAAAAGACGATAAGCCTTGATCTCATTCACAACCGAAGCCGGTACGGAAGCATTTGCTCACCGTCGCCGCTATACTGATGGCATAACAATACTCTGTCGCCACCGCCGACAGACCATCTGGTGACACATATCGCCCGTTCGCGTAAAGGATTGCGCAGGCAATAACGCGACAGGAAGACAGGTTGCCGTCCTGAATCTTGTGAAAGGAGTTATATCATGGCTTATAAACATATCCTGATTGCAGTAGACCTTTCCCCGGAAAGCCAGTTGCTGGTGGATAAAGCCGTTTCGCTGGCGCGTCCCTATGACGCCAAAATTTCGCTGATCCACGTCGACGTTAACTATTCCGATCTCTACACCGGCCTGATCGACGTCAACCTGGGCGATATGCAGAAGCGCATCTCGGAAGAGACGCACACGGCGCTGCGCGGGCTGTCGGATGCGGCGGGCTACCCAATTAGCGAGACGCTGAGCGGCAGCGGCGATCTGGGCCAGGTGCTGGTAGACGCGATTAAAAAATATGATGTGGATCTGGTGGTATGCGGCCACCATCAGGATTTCTGGAGCAAGCTGATGTCGTCGGCGCGCCAGCTAATCAACACGGTACATATCGATATGCTGATTGTTCCGCTGCGCGACGCGGATGATGAGTAAGCGGCACAGCGTAGCGATGCTAAAAAGCCGGTACTGACCGGCTTTTTTATCTCTTAAGAATTGAGCGGCGGATAGATATCGAAGCGATGGCTTTTGGTGACCACCGCCGACTGCGTCGCGACCCCCGCCAGCGGCGGCGCATAGTCAGGCCGCTTCACCACAATACGCTTTTTCGCCAGCCGGCGCGCCGGCTCCAGCAGCGCATCGGCGTCCTCGTCGGCGCCCACCAGCGACTGAAACACCCGCATCTCTTTTTTCACCATCGCGCTCTTCTGCCGGTGCGGATACATCGGATCGAGATAAACCACGTCCGGCGCAGGTGCAATATCGCCCAGCGCCTGCGCGCTCGGCGCATGGATCAGCGTCAGCCGCTCGCGCAGCCAGCCGCCGATCTCCGCGTCCTGATAGCCGCGCTGCAGCCCGTCATCCAGCAGCGCCGCCACCACCGGATGGCGCTCCAGCATGCGCACGCGGCAGCCGATCGCCGCCAGCACGAAAGCGTCGCGCCCTAGTCCAGCGGTGGCGTCCACCACATCCGGCAGGTAACCGCTCTTCACGCCGACCGCTTTCGCCACCGCCTCGCCGCGTCCGCCGCCGAAGCGACGCCGGTGCGCCATCGCCCCAGAGACGAAGTCGACGAAAATGCCGCCCAGCTTCGGCTCGTCGCGCTTGCGCAGCTCCAGATGGGTCGCGGTCTGCACCAGCGCCAGCGCGCAGGCGTCGTCATGCTCCAGCTGCCAGCGCTGCGCCAGATGCGACAAGGCGCCGTCACCGGCGCCCGATTCATCAATCAAACAGATCTTCACTGCAGCCGTTATCCCTTGATGCCGTAGTGATCCAGCATCGCGTCCAGCTGCGGCTCGCGGCCACGGAAGCGCTTAAACAGCTCCATCGGCTCTTCCGAACCGCCGCGCGTCAGGATGTTGTCGAGGAACGACTGGCCGGTCTGGCGATTAAAGATGCCCTCTTCTTCGAAGCGCGAATAGGCATCCGCCGCCAGCACGTCCGCCCACAGATAGCTGTAGTAACCCGCCGCGTAGCCGCCGGCAAAAATATGGCTGAAGGCGTGCGGGAAACGGCCCCATTCCGGGCTCGGCACCACGGCCACCAGCTTTTTCACTTCGCGCAGGGTGTCGAGGATCTGCGCGCCTTTCGCCGGGTCAAACTCGGCGTGCAGGCGGAAGTCGAACAGGCCGAACTCCAGCTGACGCAGGATAAACAGCGCCGCCTGATAGTTTTTCGCCGCCAGCATCTTGTCGAGCAGTTCCTTCGGCAGCGGCTCGCCGGTTTCATAGTGGCCGGAGATAAAGGCCAGCGCCTCCGGCTCCCAGCACCAGTTCTCCATAAACTGGCTCGGCAATTCGACCGCATCCCACGGCACGCCGCTGATGCCGGACACCCCTGGGGTTTCAATGCGCGTCAGCATATGGTGCAGGCCGTGACCAAATTCGTGGAACAGCGTGGTGACCTCGTCGTGGGTAAACAGCGCTGGCTTGCCGTTGATCGGACGGTTGAAGTTGCAGGTCAGATAGGCAACCGGCTTCTGCAGCGTGCCGTCCGCTTTGCGCATCTGGCCGACGCAGTCGTCCATCCAGGCGCCGCCGCGCTTGTGCTCGCGCGCATAAAGGTCGAGATAGAAGCTGCCGCGCAGCTCGCCGCTCTCGTCAAACAGGTCAAAGAAGCGCACGTCGGGGTGGTAAACGTCGACGTCGGTGCGCTCTTTGGCGGTGATGCCGTAGATGCGCTTCACCACCTCGAACAGGCCGTTAACGGCGCGCGCTTCCGGGAAGTAGGGGCGCAGCTGTTCGTCGCTGATGGTGTAGAGATGCTGCTTCTGCTTTTCGCCGTAGTAGGTGAGATCCCACGGATTCAGCTCGCTGACGCCGTACTCTTTCTCGGCGAAGGCGCGCAGCTGCGCCAGCTCTTTTTCCGCCTGCGGACGGGCGCGCTTCGCCAGATCGTTCAGGAAGTCGAGCACCTGTGCCGGGTTTTCTGCCATTTTGGTGGCGAGCGATTTATCCGCGTAGGAGTCGAAGCCGAGCAGCTGCGCCAGCTCGTGACGCAGCGCCAGCTCTTCCGCCATGATCGGGCCGTTGTCCCACTTGCCGGCGTTCGGGCCTTGATCGGAAGCACGCGTCGAGTAGGCGCGGTACATCTCTTCGCGCAGCGCGGCGTTGTCGCAGTAGGTCATCACCGGCAGGTAGCTCGGGATATCCAGCGTCAGCAGCCAGCCGTCCTGCTCTTTGGCTTCGGCCTGCGCCTTCGCCGCCGCCAGCGCGCTTTCCGGCATGCCGGAGAGTTCGCTCTCGTCGGTGATCAGCTTGCTCCAGCCCATGGTGGCGTCCAGCACGTTGTTGCTGTAGGCGGAACCCAGTTCGGAGAGGCGCGCGGCGATCTCGCCGTAGCGCTGCTGTTTCTCTTTATCGAGGCCGATGCCGGAGAGTTCGAAATCGCGCAGCGCGTTGTCGACCGCTTTCTGCTGCGCCAGATCGAGCGCGGCGAAGCTCTCGCCCTCTTTCAGATCGCGATAGGCCTGATAAAGCCCTTCATGCTGGCCGACCCAGGTGCTGTATTCCGACAGCAGCGGCAGCGTCTGCTCGTAAGCCTGACGCAGCTCTGGGCTGTTTTTCACCGAGTTAAGATGGCTGACCGGCGAGAAGATGCGGCCAAGGCGGTCGTCGACTTCGGCCAGCGGCTGCACCAGATTGTCCCAGGTGTAGGGCGCACCCTGCGCCACTACTTTTTCCACCGCCGCGCGACATTCGTTCAGCGCCTCGGTCACGGCGGGCACCACATGTTCAGGCTGAATAGCGGAGAAAGGCGGCAGCGTAAAAGGCTGGAGTAACGGATTGGTCATAGCGCAGTCCTTGTTCAATGTATGGGGCGCGCGGGGCGCGCAACGCAATCGTATTAACATGCGGTTAAGTGTAGCGAAAATCAATGCCGCCCCAGGCTGAGCGGTGAAGAAACGACAGCGGCAAGGCCGCGACGGAGAATCGGCCAGCATTTTTCCCCTTCAGCAGGTATAATCTCGCTGACTTGCAGTACGCCTTTTTACGCCAACCGCGGAATCCCCACTGTTATGCTGAGCTATCGCCACAGTTTTCACGCCGGCAACCACGCCGACGTGCTGAAACACACCGTACAGAGCCTGATCATCAGCGCGCTGAAAGAGAAAGAAAAGCCGTTCCTCTACCTCGACAGCCACGCTGGCGCAGGCCGTTATCTGCTGAGCGGCGAGCACGCTGAACGCACCGGCGAATATCTGGAGGGGATCGCCCGCATCTGGCAGCAGCCGGACGCGCCGGCGCTGCTGAAGCCTTACTTCAACGCTATTCGCGACCTCAACCCCAACGGCACGCTGCGCTACTATCCCGGCTCGCCGCTGATCGCGCGCCATCTGCTGCGCGAAGAGGACAAGCTGCAGCTCACTGAACTGCATCCGAGCGACTTTCCGCTGCTGCGCGGCGAGTTTCTGAAAGACAGCCGCGCCCGCGTCGAGCGCGCCGACGGCTACCAGCAGCTGAAGGCGAAACTGCCGCCGCCGACCCGTCGCGGCCTGGTGCTGATCGATCCACCCTACGAGCTGAAGAGCGACTATCAGGCGGTAGTGAAAGCGATTCACGAGGGCCACAAGCGCTTCGCCACCGGCGTGTTCGCACTCTGGTATCCGGTGGTGCTGCGCCAGCAGATCAAGCATATGCTGCGCGATCTGGAGGCGACCGGCATTCGCAATATCCTGCAGATTGAGCTGGCGGTGCGCCCGGACAGCGACCAGCGCGGCATGACCGCGTCTGGCATGATCGTTATCAACCCGCCGTGGAAGCTGGCGCAGCAGATGAACGAGCTGCTGCCCTGGCTGCATCAGAAGCTGGTGCCTGCCGGCACCGGCCACGCCACCGTCACGCAGATCGTGCCGGAATAAGCTGCTACAGCGTAAATACCGCCAGATCGGAGGCCAGCTCGGTGTCGGGAAATATCGAGCGGCACTCCTCCAGCAGGCGCGGCATGTCGCGCGGCAGATAGCGCGAGCTGAAATGGGTGGCGATCAGGCGCTTCGCGCCTGCCTCTTTCGCCACCTGCGCCGCCTGCAGCGTGGTGGAGTGGCCGCGCCCGTTGGCCTTCTCCTGCAGCGCCGCCTCCAGCGTGGCTTCATGCACCATTAAATCGACGTTTGCCGCTAGCTGCAGCGCCGTCGGCGTCGGCGCGGTGTCGCCAAAAATCGCCAGGGTTTTGCCTCTGGTCGCCGGGCCGAGATAGTCCGCGCCGTTGATCACCCGTCCATCCTCCAGCGTCACGCGCGCTCCTGCTTTCAGCTGCTGATACCAGGGCCCGCGCGGCACCCCCTCTTCTTTCAGTCGCGCAGCGTCGAGAAAGCCCGGCTTATCGTGCTGCTCAATGCGATAGCCGAAGCAGGGCAGCGGATGCACCAGCGGCCAGGCGCTGACGCGGAACTCGCCGTCGTCAAGCACCGGGCCCGCCTCAATCTCGACGATCTCCAGCGGATAGTCGGTATAGGAGCCGCTTAGCGACAGCGCGGTGTCGACAAAGCGTTTGATGCCTTCAGGTCCGTAAATCGTCAGCGGCTCGGTGATGCCGCCCATCGACCGGCTGGTCAGCAGACCGGGCAGGCCAAAGATATGGTCGCCGTGCAGATGAGTGATAAAGATTTTGTTCATGCGGCCCGGCTTGAGCGGCGAACGCATGTACTGCAGTTGCGTTCCTTCGCCGCAGTCGAACAGCCAGGTGTCGCCGCGCGGCGAATGGGTAAAGGCGATGGCGGTGACGTTGCGTTGCAGGCTGGGCGCGCCGCCGCCGGTGCCGAGAAATGTAAGCTGCATGCTATGCTTCCCTGTCAGTGATGAGAGGATTCAACCCTATTACAATCATAGGTGCAATCTTTGCGCCGTCTCGCCTCTCAGCGTTACAATCCCGACCAAACACTTGCAACCGGATGGACACACCATGACACGACATTATGACTATCTCGCCATTGGCGGAGGCAGCGGCGGTATCGCCTCGATTAACCGTGCCGCCATGTATGGCCAGAAATGCGCCCTGATTGAAGCCAAAGAGCTGGGCGGCACCTGCGTGAACGTGGGTTGTGTTCCGAAGAAAGTGATGTGGCATGCGGCGCAGATCGCCGAGGCGATTCATCAGTACGGCCCGGATTACGGCTTCGATACTACGGTCAACCACTTCGACTGGAAGACGCTGGTGAAAAACCGCAGCGCCTACATCGATCGCATCCATACCTCGTACGATAACGTGCTGGGCAAAAACAACGTCGATGTGATCAAGGGCTTCGCCCGCTTTGTCGACGCGCATACCGTGGAAGTTAACGGCGAGCGCATCACCGCCGACCATATTTTGATCGCCACCGGCGGCCGTCCGAGCCATCCCGACGTGCCTGGCGCTGAGTACGGCATCGACTCTGATGGTTTTTTCGAGCTGGACGCGCTGCCGAAGCGCACCGCGGTGATCGGCGCCGGCTATATCGCCGTTGAGCTGGCGGGCGTGGTGAACGCGCTCGGCTCAGAAACGCACCTGTTCGTGCGCAAGCACGCGCCGCTGCGCAGCTTCGATCCGCTGATCACCGATACGCTGGTGGAGGTGATGAACGCCGAAGGCCCGACGCTGCACACGCACGCCGTGCCGAAAGCGGTGGTGAAGAACGCCGACGGCAGCCTGACGCTGCAGCTGGAAGATGGGCGCGAGCAGACCGTCGACTGTCTGGTCTGGGCGATTGGCCGCCAACCGGAAACCGACAACCTGAATCTGGCGGCGACCGGCGTGGCGCTGAACGAGAAAGGCTATATCAAGGTCGACAAATACCAGAACACTAACGTCAGCGGCCTCTATGCGGTGGGCGACAACACCGGCGCAGTAGAGCTGACGCCGGTCGCGGTTGCGGCGGGTCGTCGCCTGTCAGAGCGCCTGTTCAACAACAAGCCGGACGAGCATCTCGATTACAGCAACATTCCGACCGTGGTGTTTAGCCATCCGCCGATTGGCACCGTGGGCCTGACCGAGCCGCAGGCGCGCGAGCAGTACGGCGACGATCAGGTGAAAATCTATAAATCGTCCTTTACCGCGATGTACACCGCCGTTACGCAGCATCGCCAGCCGTGCCGCATGAAGCTGGTGTGTGTCGGCGCGGAGGAGAAGATCGTCGGCATTCACGGCATCGGTTCGGGTATGGATGAGATGCTGCAGGGCTTTGCGGTGGCGCTGAAGATGGGCGCGACGAAAAAAGATTTCGACAATACGGTGGCGATCCACCCGACGGCGGCGGAAGAGTTTGTGACGATGCGCTGATCTGGTGCGGACAGAGGGGCCAGCAGATGCTGGCCCTAAGCGTAGCGGCGAAGCCAGGGATCGTCAGGCTGACTGAACGCGATTCAATTCCTCTTCAGTCAACCCCGTAGCCTGCAAAATTGCTTCACGCGCCACCTTCATTTTTAACAAGCTGCGCGCGACTTCCATTTTCCCTTCACGCTTACCTTCAAGCTT
>NZ_MWUE01000047.1 GCF_002077695.1 Pantoea latae | reverse complement strand
CTGCGGGTAGGCAACCCAGTCGCCGCCATTCAACCGGATCCACGGCTTGCCCTGATACATCATCACCACCGCATTGTCATTCTCCGACACCACCAGCGTCTGCGGCAGCTTGTCCGCCAGCACCGACATATTGACGTTCGGCGCGTTGAACACCTGACCGTCCACCACGCGCGACACCAGCTCGGACACCGCCAGCAGGCTGGTCGGCGCGTCAATGGTTAGCGGCTGGCCCTGATGCGGTGCCTTCATGCCGACAAATTTAATACCGACCGGCACGTGGGTAATGCTCGGGCTGGGAATATCGCGCAGGCCGGACATCTGCATCTTGTCGCCCTCCAGCGCCGCGCCGTGCTCCGGCACCACCAGCACCATCACGCGTCGACCTGACTTTTCAAGATTGGTCAGGAAGGCGTCGAGCTGATCGAACAGCACCTGCGCGCGCGGCTTCCACGGCGCAGTTTTGGTGCTGCCGAGATCGCGCGTGCCGTCGTGCAGCGGGATCAGGTTGTAGAAGGTGGCGCTGCGCGCGTCGCTGCTTTTGCTGCGATCGTCCAGCCAGCGCTGCATCAGCTGCGCATCGTTAAACACCGGCGAGCCGTCGAACGAGGTCAGCTCCGGCGCGATGCCGGCCTGCGACATCAGCGGCGCCTGAATATTGCCATCTTCGCGCAGCTCCTTCAGATAGTTACCAAACACCCCGGTGTGGTCCATCATCAGCTGCTGTTTAAAGCCCAGCTTTGCCAGATTATCAAACAGATAGCAGCGCGTATCGGTCGGTTTATAGAGATCGCTGTGCGAGGTCTGGCCGCAGCTGGCGCGCAGCAGACGGATGCCCGCCGGGCCGCTGTAGCCGGTCGCAGAGTTGTAGTTGTTGAGCACGATATCGAAATGCTGCCACAGCGGATGACTGCGCAGCTGAGAGACGTCGACGTCCGACCAGGCCAGGGAACAGATATTCACCACCAGAATATCGAACGGCTGCGAATCGGCCGGCAAGCTGTCGGGAAAATGGGTCACGCGCTTGCGCTCGCTGTCGTAAAAACGGTTCAGCCAGGCGGTCAGGTTGGCGCTAGTGGGCGGCGCGGACTGATCGAGTCCGTCCGGTGCGCTGGCGGCGGTCGGGTTGGCGGCGGGCGTCGGGTTCAGCGCCACCTCCGGCGCGGCGGCTTTGGTCGGCAGCAGCGACAGGGCAGGGCCGGCGATGGTCAGCACGTTGAGCCAGATCAGCATCAGCGACACCAGCACCGTGACGCGGATCCACTGCGAAATAAACAGATAAAGCACCAGCAGCACAAAGGCGGCGCCGATCATCTGCCAGTTAATAAAGCGATTCACCAGATCGAGCAGATAGGCGGCGGAGAAGCCCGCCACCTGATTGCCCTGACTGAGAATGCTCTCCAGACCTGGCAGCCAGGTGTCGTGCCAGAACAGGCCGAAGCCGATCGGAATCGATATCCAGTGGCGCAGCCGGTGCAGGCGCGGCGAAGGCAGCGGAAACAGCAGCCAGGCCAGAAACACCAGGTTGCTCAACGCGTGGAAATTGAGATAGCCGTACCACAGCAGGCCGAACTTAAATAAAAAATAGAGGTTCCAGCCGCCCAGCCCGCGCCAGTAAGACCACAGGCGGGAAGAGTGGGCAGAAGTCGATTGATCGTTATTCATTAATGATTTGCATCCGTTTTCGAGGATTTACGCTGCCAGCGACCTTCAGACTTCAGCGCACGCGCGGGCAGCAGGCGGTTCAACATGCCGTTCCAGCGGCGCGGCAGCCATTGCCGATATAACGGCTTTAAAAACAGTAAAATAAGCAACACTAACAGCGCTATCTGCACCCAGTCCATCAGGTTCATCGTGTGGTGCCCTCCGGTAATAGCGTAATGGGCTGCGGCGTCTGGCGTTCACGCACTTCAACCGGCGCGGCCGCGATCTGCGTCGGCTGAGGCGCCGAGGTAATATCCTGCAGCGCAACAGGCGTCAGGTTTTTTATATTATTGATTTCTGCCAGAATTTGGCTGTCCTCAAACCATACCATGCGGTTGGCGAACAGCTCGTCGTGCGACAGTGAAAAGATAAACTTCAGCGCTTTATCAAGGTCGTTGTAGCGGCAGGAAGAGAGAAACAGGATCACGCGGTCGTCCAGCACCGTCACCAGATCGCCAAAGCGGCGCGGTTTGCATAAGGTCAGGATCTGCTGCGGCTTCAGCTGCGGCACCGGACGCAGCGCCACCAGTAGCCCTTTGTCGTTTTCCGGCAGCAGCGTATTGCTGATCAGCTGGGCCACCGCCTGACAAAAGGCGTCGAGGCGCAGGTAGCCCTTCTCCTGCAACGGCTGCAGCGCGGCGGTCAGTGCATCGAGGCTGGCGGGCACGCGGCGGTTAAACACCTGACCCTGCACCGCCTCGAGGGTGGTCAGAAAGCGCGACATCGCCGCGCTGGCAGGCACGATGGCGGTCACGCCGCACGCCATCAACAGGCGTTCGTCGCTATAACGCAGGCTGGTGCCCATCTCACGCACCACGATTTTCAAACCGTTGCCGCGCGCGCGGCGCAGGCTGTGCACCATCTTCGCCAGCTCGCCAATATAGTCGCTGCGCGTCAGGCTGAAAATCACCGTCGCGGCGTTGGCCTGCTGCGCGCGGAAAAAGACCTGTTCATTGTCATCAAAGAGTTGCCACTGGCGCGAGAGCGGCGGAGCGCCTTCCAGTACTATTTTATCCGCCAGATAATGTTGCTCGTCGTTAAGGCTGAGCGGCTCCTGCTTTTCATTTTCAGTTTCCGCATAAAAACGATCGTCTTTGCAGACGAGGCGAATTGCGCGGTCGGCCAGCAGCCTGTCGGCGTCATACCACCAGTTAATTCGATACTGCCAGCTATCTTGTTGAAATGCTAAATGGGCGACGCCGTCCAGCTGGCGAAAATAACGCTGAAGATTATTACGCAGGTTAATTATCGTCGCGCCGGAGGTGACCATTAACAGCGTCAGCTGCTTTTTATTCAGCACCCGACGCATGCGCTTTATCCAGTCGGTCAGCTCTGCCTCGTTCAGCTTGTCCCACTGCGCCGCGCTGCTGTTAAAAATGACCAGCCCGCTTTTGCTGCTCAGCGTGCGAAGAAAGTCGGTCTCCAGACGCAGCAGGCTGTTCTTGCTTTTTGAGAGGGAAAACAGCGGGATACGATTTGGCCCCTCGGCAGGGTCCGGGGTCAGCAGGTCGCGTGGCTTCTCATCAGCGCTAATCAGCGTGACGGATTGCTGCGCCATGACGGCCTGGCGAATAAACGTGCGGGCATCTTCCTGACGTGCGCAGGTCACCCAATAACAGCCAGGAGTTTGCAATGCCGTTAATTCAGGCTGAACCTGCAGCAGCCCCAGCGCAAAGGAATTTTTCATATTGAATTCGCGATTTGTTCAGTCCAGGCTAGCTTATTATAGACGGGACAGGATGCAACCTGAGAAATTTAAAAAATACGTTATGACAGGCGGGTTCACATTGATCTATCATCGCGCCGATTCGGTAAAATGAATTTAATGTCCATACCAATATAACCGCCTTTTATCCGACGTTGTTTTATCCGTGGCGAAAAGTAATGAAAAATGAAAATGCTTACACGCTGGTCGCGTCCGACGGCGAACCTCAGGATGATATTAGCGCGTTGCGCGATGCTTTTTCTCTGCAGGCTTTTCGCTATATCGATATCGCCCGTGAAGAACGTCTGGCGAACATCGTCGCGCGCTGGCCGCTGTTAGCCGAAACGGCCGCTAAGCAGCCGGGACGTCTGCGCTAATGCCGCTGATCGCGCTGCAAGGCGTACGCGGCGGCACGGGCGCAACCTCTCTCTGCGCGGCGCTCGGCTGGGCGCTGACCACGCTGGGCGAAAGCGTGCTGCTGGTCGACGGATCGCCGGCGAGCCAGCTCGGCGCCCACTTCAACACGCCCGCGTCGCCGGAAAGCGGCTGGATGCAGGCGCTGTGCAACGGCGACGCCTGGCAGTCGGCCGCGCTGCGCTATCCGAACGGCCCTGATCTGCTGCCCCACGGTGCGCTTTCTCATCAGCAGCGCTTTACTGTGCTGCTTCAGGATCGCGCCGCCGCCGCGCCGCTTCTCGACGCGTTAGCGGATCTGAAACGCCGCTATCAGTGGGTGATTTTCGATCTCTCTGCCGAGTGGCTGCCCTGGCATGATGCGCTCGATAGCCACCTCGACGGCGTGCTGCGCGTGCTGACACCGGACGCCAACGCGCATCTGCGTCTGCATCAGCAGCACTTTTCGCCGCGCACCCGCTTTCTCGTCAACCAGTTCAACGCCAATAGCCGCCTGCAGCAGGATATTCACCAGCTGTGGGTCGCCTCGCTGAATAACCTTATCCCGCTGCTGATCCATCGCGACGAAGCGCTGGCGGAAGCGCTGATGATGAAGCAGCCGGTTGGCGAGTATCGGCCGCACGCGCTGGTCAGCGAAGAGGTCACCACGCTGGCGAGCTGGCTGCTGCTGCACCTGAATGGAGAGCGCCCGTGAACCCGCTGCGCTGGCTGCTGACCGCGCCGGTCTGGCAGGCGCTACGCCTGCGCTACGCCACGGCGCGCGAAAACGGCGCCTCCGCCTTCGCCAGCGGCCTCCATCTTTTCTGGTGCGCGCTGGGCTGGACGCTGCTGCGGTTTGAAACTCCAGGCTGGCAGCGCGTCATTCAGGATCGGCGTCGCCTCTATCCCCATATTTCGCCGGAGCGGCCGCGCCCGCTGGATATCCTGCGCTACCTGATCCAGAGCCTGTGGCTGGTGGTGATCCTGCCGCTGGACGACAGCGGCCGCAGCGAGCGCAAGCGTTTTCAGGGCTTTCACACCCTGTTCAGCTGGCGTCAGCGCGGCTATCAGTGGCTCGACGCGCTCGCTGCACGGGCGCAGACGGGCAATGTCGACGCACGCCTCGAACAGCGCATCCAGCGCCTGTCACCACTGGCGCGTCGCCTGATGTTTGTCGGCGTGGCGCTGTTCGCCTCGCTGCTGGCGTTACTCTGCATCAGCCAGCCGTTTGGGCTGATGACGCAGTTTATCTTCGTGGTGCTGCTCTGGAGCCTGGCGATGCTGGTGCGGCGCGTGCCGGGCCGCTTTCCCACCATGATGCTGATCGTGCTGTCGCTGACCGTCTCCTGTCGCTACCTGTGGTGGCGCTATACCTCGACCCTGAACTGGGACGATCCGCTCAGCCTGATCTTCGGCCTGCTGCTGATCGCCGCCGAAACCTACGCCTGGGTGGTGCTGGTACTCGGCTACTTTCAGACGCTGTGGCCGCTTAACCGCCAGCCGGTGTCGATGCCCACCACGCTCGATCAGTGGCCGAGCGTCGACCTGCTGGTGCCGACCTATAACGAACCGCTCAGCGTGGTGAAGCCGACCATTTATGCGGCGATGGGCATCGACTGGCCGAAAGATCGGCTGAATATCTATCTGCTCGACGACGGCAGCCGCGAAGAGTTTCGCGAGTTCGCCGCCAGCGTCGGGGTCAACTATGTGGTGCGCCCGACGCACGAGCACGCCAAGGCGGGCAATATCAACCACGCGCTGAAAACCCGCTGCCGCAGCGAATTTGTCTCGATTTTTGACTGCGACCACGTGCCGACGCGCGCCTTTCTGCAGATGACCATCGGCTGGTTTATCAAGGATCCGAAGCTGGCGATGCTGCAGACGCCGCACCACTTTTTCTCGCCCGATCCCTTCGAGCGCAACCTCGGCCGCTTCCGCCGCACGCCGAATGAGGGCTCGCTGTTTTACGGCCTGGTGCAGGATGGCAACGACACCTGGGACGCCACCTTCTTTTGCGGCTCCTGCGCCGTGCTGCGCCGCAGCGCGCTGGATGAGATCGGCGGCATTGCGGTTGAGACGGTGACGGAAGATGCGCACACCTCGCTGCGCCTGCATCGTCGCGGCTACGCCTCTGCCTATATCCGCATTCCGCAGGCGGCGGGACTGGCGACCGAAAGCCTGTCGGCACATATCGGCCAGCGCATCCGCTGGGCGCGCGGCATGGTGCAGATTTTCCGCCTCGACAACCCGCTGTTCGGCAAAGGGCTGAAGTGGGTGCAGCGGCTCTGCTACGCCAACGCCATGCTCCATTTTCTCTCCGGCATTCCGCGGCTAATCTTCCTGCTGGCGCCGCTGGCGTTTCTGCTCTGCCACGCCTACATCATCTACGCGCCCGCGCTGGCGATCGCCATCTACGTGCTGCCGCATATGCTGCACACCAGCCTGACCAACTCGCGCATTCAGGGACGCTGGCGCCACTCCTTCTGGAGCGAGGTGTATGAGACCGTGCTGGCCTGGTATATCGCCCGACCCACCACCGTGGCGCTGTTCAATCCGCACAAGGGCAAATTCAACGTGACCGCCAAAGGCGGCCTGGTCGAGGAGCATCATCTCGACTGGGTGATCACCAAGCCCTACATGTTCCTGGTGCTGCTCAACCTGGCGGGCGTGGCGATGGCCTTCTGGCGCATGCACAACGGCCCGGCCAACGAGGTGCTGACGGTCTGGGTAAGCCTGGTCTGGGTGATCTACAACATGGTGATCCTCGGCGGCGCGGTGGCGGTCTCCGTTGAAGCGCGTCAGATCCGCGAAGCGCATCGCGTAGAGATCGCCATGCCCGCCGCGCTGGCGCGCGAAGATGGCCATATGCTGCCCTGCACGCTGCGCGACTACTCCGACGGCGGCGTCGGCGTCGAGCTGCGCGAACCGAACGCCCTGAAGGAAGATGAAAAAGTGTGGCTGCTGCTGCGCCGCGGCCAGCAGGAGTTCAGCTTTCCCTGCCGCGTGCAGCGCGTCTTCGGCCTGCGCGCCGGCATCCGGCTGCATCAGCTGACTACCCAGCAGCATATCGAATTTATCCAGTGCACCTTCGCCCGCGCCGATACCTGGGCGCTGTGGCAGGACGGTTTCCCGGAAGATAAACCGGTGCAAAGCCTCGCCGATATCATGATCCTCGGCTTTAAGGGCTATCTGCGCCTGGCGGAATATGGTCCGCCGCAGTTACGTCGGCTGTTTAACCTGCTTACCGCTGGGGTGAGCTGGCTGGCCTCGCTGTTGCCGCAAGGCATCGGGCGGACGCCCGCTTCAAAAAACGTATTGAGTTGATGATATGACGATGACGAGAGTAAACGGTTGGTTTACCGCCCTGCTGCTGGGCACCGCAACGCTGAGCTGCGCCGCCGCGCAGGAGAGCGCGCCGATGAACGCCGCCGGGGCGACGCCGCTTCAGGCCGCGCCGCAGGATCCCGGCGCGCCGCTGCGCGACAGCCAGCTGAGCTTTACCCAGCTTGCGCCGCCGCCGGGCAGCATGACGCTGCGCGGCACGCAGCCGAACGGCCAGATCGAGTTCGGCGTGCGCAGCGACGAGGTGGTGACGCGTGCGCTGCTGAACCTCAGCTATCGTCCTTCGCCAGCGCTGCTGCCGACCCTGTCGCAGCTCAAGGTCTACCTCAACGACGAGCTGGTGGGTCTGGTTACCGTCACGCCGGAGCAGCTCGGCAAAGAGAATCAAACCCAGCTGGCGATCGATCCGCGCTTTATCAGCGACTTCAACCGCGTGCGCTTCGAGCTGGTGGGTCACTACGCCAACGTATGCGAAAACCCGGCCAACAGCGCCATCTGGCTCGATATCGGCAAAGAGAGTGGCATCGATTTGACGCTGCAGAAGCTGCCGCTGAAAAACGACCTGTCGCACTTCCCGGAGCCGTTCTTCGACGCGCGCGACACGCGCCCGCTGACGCTGCCGGTGGTGTTCGCCGCGCAGCCTGACGTGGCGCAGCAGCGCGCCGCCGGCATTCTCGCCTCCTGGTTCGGCAGTAAAACCGGCTGGCGCGGCCAGACCTTCCCGGTGCTCTACAACCAGCTGCCACAGCAGCAGCACGCCGTGGTGTTCGCCACCAACGACGCGCGCCCCGATTTTCTCAAGGATCTGCCGCCGGTGAGCAAGCCCACGGTGGAGATCGTCAGCCAGCCTGACAACCCCTATGAAAAAATGCTGCTGATCCTCGGGCGCAACGATGAGGATCTGCTGACGGCGGTGCAGGGCATCGCGCAGGGCGAGCTGCTGCTGCGCGGCGATACCTCGACCATCGACAGCGTGAAGCTGCTGGCGCCGCGCAAAGCCTACGATGCGCCGAACTGGGTGCGCACCGACCGGCGCACCACCTTTGCCGAGCTGACGCAGTATGAGAACCAGCTACAGGCGGACGGCCTGCAGCCGAATCCCGTTAGCCTGACGCTTAACCTGCCGCCCGACCTCTTTCTGGTGCGCGCGCGCGGCATCGATATGGATCTGAGCTATCGCTACACCGCGCCGTTCCAGCAGGACGGCTCGCGGCTGGCGGTCAATCTGAACAACCAGTTTATTCAGGACTATCCGCTGCCGCCGAAAAATACCGGCGGCCAGCAGCTGCTGCATATTCCGCTGATTCAGGGACTGCAGGACAACAGCCGCCAGCTGACTATCCCTGCGCTGCGCCTCGGCGTGGTGAACCAGCTGCGTTTCGACTTCGACTACGCCAACACCTTCGTCGGCGGCACGGCTGACGGCCGCTGCGAAACCGTGACGCCGGTCGGCCATCATGTGGTGGTGGACGACAGCTCCAGCATCGACTTCTCCGGCTACCGTCACTATATCGAGATGCCTTCGCTGCGCGCCTGGGCCGGTGCGGGCTTCCCGTTCAGCCGCTACGCCGATCTGGCGCAGACGCTGGTGCTGGTGCAGCCGAAACCGGACGCGCAGCAGGTCGGCACGCTGCTCAACGCGCTGGGCAATATCGGCGCGCAGACCGGCTATCCGGCGCTGCGAGTGCAGTTCACCGACGACTGGAGCAAGGCGAAGGATCAGGACGCCGATCTGCTGATGATCGGCGCCATCCCGAAAGATCTGCAGGATGACCGCCGGATCAGCGCGCTGGTCGACGCCGCCGCCAGCTGGATAAACACCCCGACGCGTCAGCCAGCGATCGATTCCGGCAGCCTTAGCGACGGCGATCGCGCGGTAGAGAGCACCACCGCCATTGGGTCGCGCGGTCCGCTGGCGACGGTCATCGGCTTCCAGTCGCCGTTTAACGACCAGCGCAGCGTGGTGGCGCTGCTGGCGGATGGCAGCCCGCGCGGCTGGCAGCTGCTGAACGACGCGTTGACCGACACCGGCAAACGCGGCGCGATTTTTGGCTCGGCCGCGATTATTCGCGAGTCGGGCGTCAACAGCCTGCGGGTCGGCGATAACTATTACGTCGGCCATCTCCCCTGGTGGGAGCGGCTCTGGACAATGCTGGCGACGCATCCGTTCTGGCTGGCGCTCTGCGCCGTGCTGGTGGTGGTGCTGTTCGCGCTGATGACCTGGCGTCTGATGCGTATCATTACGCGCCGCCGTCTGCTTGACGATGAAGATGAATAAAACCTGTGCGCTGCGGGCCAGCCTGCTGCTGAGCGGCGTGTTAAGCACGCTGCCGGGTCTGGCTGCGCCCGCCGCCGGACCGGAAGTCTCGCCGGTCGAATGGCTGCTGACGCAGATCCGCACCGGTGAATCGACCAACAAATACGATCTGGTGCAGCAGGCGCTCTACCGGCTGGAGAAGATCGATCCCGATAATCCGCAGGTGCTGGCGGCGCGTCTGCGTCTGGCGCTGCATCAGGGCGACATCGCCGCCGCGCAGACGCTGCTGGATCGGCTGAAAAAGGTGGCGCCCGACGACGCCGCCACGCGTGAATCCGCCGTCGGCCTGGCGCTGATCTCCGCCGACGGACGGCAAAAGCTGCAGGAGGCGCGTCTGCTCGCCACCTCCGGCCGCCTCGCGGAGGCTAAAAGCGCCTATGACGCGCTGTTCAACGGCGTCTTTCCCGACGCCAACACCGCGCTGGAGTACTGGCGGCTGCTGGCGCGCATTCCCGGCCAGCAGGATGTTGCCTATAGCCAGCTGCAGACGCTGGATCGGCGCTATCCCGGCAATATCGGCGTGGAGTTGCAGATCGCGCGCATGGCGTTCGATCGTCAGCAGCCCACTCAGGCGGTTGAGCAGCTGAAGCGGCTGGCCAACAGCAGCGCCGGACGCGACGCCGCCGCGGAACTCTGGCTGCAACAGATCAACAATCAGCCGGTCAGCGACGCCAGCGTGGCGCAGCTGAAAGCCTATCTCTCTGTTTTCACTGAGGGTGACGCGCAGAAGCAGGGCGAGGAGATGCTGGCGAAGCAGCAGGCGCTGCTGGCGGATCCCGCCTACCGCGAGCGTATGCGCGGGCTGGCGCTGGTGGACGCGGGCGGCGGCGCCAACGCCATCGCGGCGCTGACCGAGGCGCTCAAGGCGAATTCTAACGATGCGGAGCTGATGGGCGCGATGGGTCAGGCACAGGCGCGCGCCAACAATCGCGCCGCCGCCGTGCTCTGGCTTGAGCGCGCGATTCAGGCCGGACAGCAGAGCACCCAGGTCGGCAAGTGGCAGTCGCTGCTGCAGACCAACCGCTACTGGCAGGCCATCGACGAGGGCGACAAAGCGCTGGCGCAGCACGATCTTAGCGGGGCGGAGCGCCACTACCGCGACGCGCAGGCGCTGGATAACACCGACAGCTACGCGCTGATCGGCCTCGGCGACGTGGCGCTGGCGCGCAACAACGCGCAGAGCGCCGAACAGCTCTGGCAGCGCGCGCTGCGGCTCGACGGCAGCAACACCACGGCGGTGCGCCGCCTGGCGGGGCTCTATCAGACGCAGTCACCGGCGCGCGCCATGCAGTTTATTAACGGCCTGCCCGCCGCGCAGCAGCGCGCGCTGGCCGATACGCTACGATCCCTGCGCAGCGACAGCCTGCGCGCCGAAGCGGATGCGCTGGCGCAGCAGAGCCGCTGGTCAGAGGCGGCGGAGAAATATCGTCAGGCGCTGGCGCTCTCGCCGGACGACGTCTGGCTCAGCTACCGGCTGGCCGGCGCGCTGCGCAACGGCGGCGCGACGCAGCAGGCGGATGGGGTGATCGCGGCGCTGCAGCAGCAGCGTCCGCAGGACGCGACCGCCCTTTACGCCGCGGCGCTCTATCTTTCCGGCAGCGATCGCGACGACGCGGCGCTGGCGACGCTGCGCCGTCTGCCGCAGGCGCAGTGGAGTCCCAATATGCGCGAGCTGGCCGAGCGGCTGGAGCAGGATAAGCTGTTCGCGCGCGCGGAAACGCTGCGCGCGGCGGGGCAGGAGCGCGAGGCCATCGCGCTGCTGCGCCAGCAGCCCGCCACTAACCGACGCGACCTGACGCTGGCCGACTGGGCGCTGGCGCGCGGCGACGCGCAGCAGGCGCTGGCGGCGTATCAGCAGGTGCTTGAACGCGACCCCGCCAACGGCGACGCGGCGCTGGGACGTATCGAAACGCTGGTGGCGCTGAAGCGCAACAGCGAGGCGCGCGCGGCGCTGCAGGCGCTGCCGCCCGCGCAGGCGAGCCTGAACGGCGATCGCCGGGTGGCGCTCGCATGGCAGGCGGTGGGCGACGCGACGCAGGCCGCCGCCCTGTTTGCCGGTCTTAAACAGCGCGCCGCGCCGCAGCCACCGTCGCAGGATAAGGCGCTGGTGTTCCGCGACGCGGCGCGGCTTGAGCGCGCGCAGCAGCAGCCCGACGCGGCGCTGGCGGACTATCGCCAGGCGATGGCCGCCAGCGGCATCGGCGACAGCAAAAACGTCAGCCGGCTGACGCGCAACGATCCGCAAGACGACTGGCTGAAGCGCAGCATCCGCAGCGACGCCGCCGATCTCTATCGCCAGCAGGACACCACGCTGATGCTGGAGCAGGACTACTCGCGCAACAAGGGCACCGGCGGCGTCTCCGATTTCACCGCGCATACCACTATGCTGCAGGCGGAGACGCCGGTTGCCGACGGGCGCGGCTTCTTCCGGCTCGATCGGGTCGAGGTGTCAGCAGGCACCTTCTCGACCACCAACGGCAGTTTCGACGAAACCTTCGGCAGCTGTGACGACGCCAACTCAGGCGGCTGTAGCCGTGACGCGAACCAGCGCGACGAAGGCACGGCGCTCGGCGTCGGCTGGCGCAACGACGTCTGGTCGGCGGATCTCGGCACCACGCCGCTCGGGTTCGAGGTCACCAACTGGGTCGGCGGCGTCAGCTGGAAAACCGACGTGAAAGAGGTCGGCGTCACCCTGACCGCTTCGCGGCGTCCTGTCTCCAGCTCGCTGCTCGCCTATGCGGGCGCGCGCGATCCGGCGGCCAACGGCGGCAAAACCTGGGGCGGCGTGGTGGCGACCGGCGGCAGCGTCGGGCTAAGCTACGATCGCGGCGGCGCGCACGGCGTCTGGGCCGATATCAGCGCGCATCAGATCACCGGCGAAAACGTCGCGGACAACAGCCGCGAGCGGCTGATGGCGGGCTACTACTACAAGCTGATCAACAGCGATAACCGCCGCGCCACCGTGGGCCTTAACTCCATGCTGTGGCATTACCAGAAGGATCTCAGCGACTACACCTTCGGCCAGGGCGGCTACTACAGCCCGCAGCAGTATCTGTCGTTTTCCGTGCCGGTCACCTGGCGGCAGCGCACCGACAACTGGTCGTTCGATCTGGGGGGCTCGGTCTCCTGGTCGCACTCTAAAACAGACGCGCAGCAGCGCTATCCGGTGAATCCTGGCTTTACGCTGGCGAGCAACCCCACCTCGGCGAGCAGCAGCGGCGGCGGCGTCGGCTATACCCTGCAGGCCGTGGTGGAGCGTCGCATTACGCCGCACTGGTTTATCGGCGCGGGCGTGGATATTCAGCAGGCGAAGGACTACACCCCCAGCCACGGGCTGCTCTACGTGCGCTACTCCGCCGCCGGCTGGGACGGCGATCTCGATATGCCGCCGGAGCCGCTGATCCCCTACGCCGATTTCAAATAATTGTCGGAACGCGTAAAACTCGGACTCTGGCAGGCAGTAAAAAAAGTGAGTTCCAGGATATACTTGCTGCGCATTTTCCTGTCTGATAGCTGTGCTTTTTAGCCTGGAGAAGATTTTGCGCGTCAGCCGTTCACTTACGATTAAGCAAATGGCGACGGTATCCGCGGTGGCGGTGATTACCGTCTCTGTGTTTATCGTCATCCAACTGTTTCATTTTGTGCAGCAGCGCAGGATTGACTATGCCCAGCAGATGGAGAATATCGCGCATACCGTGCGTCAGCCGCTCTCTGAGGCGGTGCTGAAAGCGGATATCGCCCAGGCCGAGCGCATTCTGCAAACCCTGAAGCCCGCCGGCGTGCTGTCGCGCGCCGACGTGGTGCTGCCGAACGCCTTTCAGGCGCTGCACGCCAGTTTCGAAAACGAAAAGCCAATCCCGCTGCTGATCGCGCGCCTGTTCGAGCTGCCGGTGCAGATCACGCTGCCGCTCTATTCGGTGGAGAGCAGCGGCTCGCCTAAGCCGCTTGCCTATCTGGTGCTGCAGGCCAACTCCACGCGCGTTTACCAGTTTATCCTCAGCACCGTCTCCACCATGATCACCACCTATCTGCTGCTGGCGCTGATCCTGTCGGTGGCGATTAGCTGGTGCATCAACCGGCTGGTGGTGCACCCGCTGCGCAATATTTCGCGCGAGCTGCAGGAGCTGCCGCCGCAGGCGATCCTGACCCACAAGCTCGCCTTGCCCGCCAGCCACCGCGACGACGAGATCGGCATGCTGATCCGCAGCTACAACCGCAATCAGCAGGTGCTGGAGTCGGTGCATGATGAGATGAGTCGTCTGACCACCCACTACGCCGTGACCGATCTGCCGAACCGCGCGCTGTTCCTCGCGCTGCTGGATCAGCATTTGCGCAGCCACGGCAAAGGGTTCGGCGTCATGGTGATCCGCATCGAAACGCTGCAGGAAGCCAATGGCGTGCTGAGCGACGAGCAGCGCGACACCCTGATGCTGACGCTGGTGGAAAAAATTCGCGGCACCGTTGACGACCATACGCTGCTGGCGCAGACCGGCCCGAGCGATTTCGCGCTGCTGATGAAGCGCGCCAGCACGCCGTTTCGCGCCATGCGCCTGGCGCGCAACCTGATGATCCGTCTTAACCAGCCGGTGACGCTGCACCAGCTGCAGCTGCGGCCCAACGCCAGCATCGGCCTGGCGCTCTACGACGAGCAGCGCCTCTCCGCCAGCGAGCAGCTCGATCGCGCCACCTCAGCGATGATGTCGGCGCGCCATCTCGGCAAAAACCAGATCCTGTTTTTCGACGCGGCGCTGACCGAGCGCGCGCAGAAGCGCCTGACGCAGGAGCATGACATTCTGCAGGGGCTGCAGGATGAGCAGTTCCGGCTGTTTCTGCAGCCGCAGATCAATATGCAGACCGGCGAGCTGGCCGGCGCGGAGGCGCTGCTGCGCATGCGCATGCCGGACGGCAGCTACGGCCTGTCGGAAGAGTTTATCGCCAGCGCGGAGGAGATCGGGGTGATCGCCGCTATCGGGCGCTGGGTGTTTGAAGAGGCGTGCCGCATTCTCGCCGGCTGGCAGTCGCGCGGCATCACCATCCCGCTCAGCGTCAATATCTCCGCCGTGCAGCTGCGCGACGCCAGCATGGTGAGCCATCTGCAGGGGCTGCTGGAGCGGCACCATATCGCGCCCGGCAGCTTTGTGCTGGAGATTACCGAAACCGCGCAGATCGGCGATGCCGAGGTGGCGATGGCGCTGCTGCGTTCGCTGCAGGCGGCGGGCGTCGCGGTGGCGCTGGACGATTTCGGCATGGGCTACTCCAATCTCAACTATCTGCACCAGTTCAAGTCGCTGCCGGTCAACAAGCTGAAGATGGATCGCAGCTTTGTCGCCGCGCTGCCGGACGACGACACCATGGTGCGCATCGTGGCGGCCATCGCCGACATTATCGATCTCGACGTTATCGCCGAAGGGGTCGAAACCGCCGAGCAGCGCGACTGGCTGCTGGCGCGCGGCATTCATATCGGCCAGGGCTACCTCTATGCCGAAGCGCTGCCGCTGGATCGTTTTACGCAGCGCTGGCTCCCGCCGCTCGCCTCGCAGGATTAACGCTCTGATTGGTTGATTTTCCGCGTTTTTTAGTTACAAAAGGTCTTGCTGAAGCGTTTCAGTTCATAGTTGCGTTTCCAGAAATCCCTCGAGCTTTGTAAGCCTGTATTAATCCCGTTAACAGGGTGTTATTTTTTGCCAACCGCCAGCGCCGGGGCGCGCGTTGCTTGCGGATACATTAAAACGACAACCTCACAACCCTGTTGTAGTGGACACCTGTTATGAAAACCTCACTGTTTAAAAGCCTCTATTTTCAGGTGCTGTTAGCCATCGGCATCGGCGTCCTGATCGGCCATTTCTATCCAGAGTTAGGCACGCAAATGAAGCCGCTGGGCGATGGCTTCGTCAAACTGATCAAGATGATCATCGCGCCCGTTATTTTCTGTACGGTCGTGACCGGCATCGCCGGCATGGAGAGCATGAAAGCGGTGGGGCGCACCGGTGCGGTCGCGCTGCTCTATTTTGAAATCGTCAGCACCATCGCGCTGATTATCGGCCTGGTGGTGGTCAACGTGCTGCAGCCGGGCGCGGGCATGAACGTCGATCCGGCGACGCTGGACGCGAAAGCGGTGGCGATGTACGCCCAGCAGGCGGAACAGCAGGGCGTGGTCGCCTTCCTGCTCGACGTTATCCCCGGCAGCGTCATCGGCGCCTTCGCCAGCGGCAACATCCTGCAGGTGCTGCTGTTCGCCATTCTGTTCGGCTTCGCGCTGCATCGCCTCGGCAACACCGGCACGCTGATTTTTAACGTTATTGAGAGCTTCTCGAAGGTTATCTTCGGCATCATCAATATGATCATGCGCCTCGCCCCAATCGGCGCGTTCGGCGCCATGGCCTTCACCATCGGCAAATATGGCGTCGGTTCGCTGGTGCAGCTCGGTCAGCTGATTGTCTGCTTCTATATCACCTGCGTGCTGTTTGTGGTGGTGGTGCTGGGCCTTATCGCCCGCGTCGCCGGCTTTAACATCTTCCGCTTCGTCGCCTATATCAAAGAGGAGCTGCTGATCGTGCTCGGCACTTCTTCGTCGGAATCCGCGCTGCCGCGCATGCTGGATAAGATGGAGAAGCTGGGCTGTAAAAAATCGGTGGTCGGGCTGGTGATCCCGACCGGTTACTCCTTTAACCTCGACGGCACCTCGATTTACCTGACCATGGCGGCGGTGTTTATCGCGCAGGCCACCAACGCGCATATGGACGTCTTCCACCAGATTACGCTGCTGGTGGTGCTGCTGCTCTCGTCGAAGGGCGCGGCGGGCGTCACCGGCAGCGGCTTTATCGTGCTGGCGGCGACGCTGTCGGCGGTGGGCCATCTGCCGGTCGCCGGTCTGGCGCTGATCCTGGGTATTGACCGCTTTATGTCCGAAGCGCGCGCGTTAACTAACCTGGTCGGCAACGGTGTGGCGACGGTGGTGGTGGCGAAGTGGGTCGGCCAGCTGGATGAAAATCAGCTGAAAGCGACGCTTTCCGGCAATGCCAGGGCGAAAAAGCTGCCGGAAACCTCTGCATAACCACCGCTTTACAGCAAAATCCCCCCAAATGCCCGCTGTCACTTGCCCTGACAGCGGGCATTTGCATAATAATGCCCACTTATTTTTTTCATGGTTTTTCACTTCGTTGCGCGACATCCTGGCCTTCACGTGGTCAAAGACTCTGTTGTCGAAAAACGACGCGGCTAAAACGAGAAAAACTCACCGCGTATTACAACGGCGAAACGTGCCAGTGATAACGACTTTTAGATTAGAGGTTCACATGCAGGGCACCAGAATTCGGCTTTTGGTTGGGGGGCTAGCGTGGGTGGCCGCCAGTTTTGGCGCGTATGCCGAAACGTTGCAGCCCGATCCTGCCTGGCAGGAAGGGAAACTGGATAACGGATTGAGCTGGCAGCTGCTGACCACGCCGCAGCGCCCCAGCGATCGCATTGAACTGCGCATGGTGGTCAATACCGGCTCGCTGGTGGAGACCACCCAGCAGAGCGGGTTCAGCCATCTTCTGCCGCGTCTGGCGATGGTGCACAACGCCGCGCTCGACACCAACCAGCAGCGCGCGCTGTGGCAGCAGGCGATGGATCCGCAGCGTCCGCTGCCGCCGGCGATCGTCTCCTACGACTTTACTCAGTACAACCTGAGCCTGCCGAACAACCGCCCGGAGCTGCTGAAAGAGGCGCTTAACTGGCTGGCGGCAACGGCGGGCAAGATGTCTATCAATGAGCAGGTGGTCAGCACCGCGCTGAGCGCCTCCGATCCCACCGCCACCTCGCCCGCCAACACCCAGGACGTCTGGTGGCGCTATCGCCTGAAAGGCTCGACGCTGCTGGCGCACGACCCCGCCGAGCAGCCGCGCGCGCCGGTCGATCTCAACGCGCTCAACGCCTTTTATCAGCAGTGGTACACGCCGGACGCCATGACGCTTTACGTGGTGGGCAACGTCGAGAGCCGCAGCCTGGCGGAGCAGATTAATAAAGCCTTCTCTTCCCTGACGGGCAAGCGCAGCAGCCCCGCGCCGTTGCCGACCCTCTCGCCGCTGCCGCATCAGCCGATCAACCTGGTGAACGGCGCGATAAGTCAGGATCGTCTGGCGCTGGTGTGGGATAGCGCCTGGCAGCCAATTCGCGATTCGCAAAATCTGCAGCGCTACTGGCAGAGCGACCTGGCGCGCGAGGCGCTGTTCTGGCATCTGCAGCGCACGCTGGGTGACAGTAAAACCCAGAATGTGCAGGTTGGCTTCGACTGCCGCGTGCTCTATCAGCGCGCCCAGTGTTCGATCAATCTCGACGGACGCAACGACGCGCTGGAGCCGGGCCTGAATATGGTGGCGCGCGAGCTGGCGGTGGTGCGCGACAAAGGGCTGCCGCAGGAGGAGTTTGATGCGCTGATGGCGCAGAAGCTGCTGGAGCTGAACAAGCTGTTCGCCACCTATGCGCGCACCGACACCGACGTGCTGATGAGCCAGCGTCTGCGCTCGCAGCAGAATGCGGTGGTGGATATCGCGCCTGAGCAGTATCAAAAGCTGCGTCAGGCGTTTCTGAGCGGCCTGACGCGCGATCAGCTGAACCAGGAGCTGCGTCAGCAGCTGTCGCAGGAGCTGACGATGGTGCTGATGCAGCCGGAAGGCGAAGCGGAAACCAACGTGAAGAGCCTGCAGGCGATCTGGGATAAGGTGATGGCGCCGCCTGCGCCGGCCGACGCCGCGCCGCAGGAGAGCAGCGCCAGCGACGGCGCGCCGCCCGCCTCCTGATCCGTCAGGTTTTTGCTCTGAGCCACTCGGTCACCAGCATCGGCCAGCTGGCAAGGGGCAAATCCGCCACGCCGCGGATACCGAATCCGTGGCCGCCTTTCTGGTAGAAGTGCAGCTCGGCCGGCACCTTGTGTTCGCGCAGCGCGCTGAAAAACGCCATGCTGTTGTTCACCGACACCGTTTCATCATCCGCCGCGTGGATCAGCAGCGTCGGCGGCGTCTGCGCATGTACGCGCGTCTCCAGCGAATAGGTTTCGATGGTTTTCGCATCGGGCCAGGCGCCGAGCAGGCGCGTGCGCGAACTCTCATGGGCGATGCCGTCGCGCATGCTGATCACCGGATAGACCAGCACCATCGCATCCGGACGCGGCGAGAAATTGTCTGCGCCGTCCTGCAGCGGATAGATTTTTTCGGCGAAGCGCGTGCCCAGGCTGGCGGCAACGTGACCGCCAGCCGCGAAGCCGGTCATCACGATATATTTGCCGTTCAGGCCGCGCTGAGCGCGCTCGCGCAGCACGCGCACCGCACGCTGGGCATCGGCCAGCGGCGCGTCGGCGCCTTCATGATGGCCGTCGTAGGGCAGACGGTAGGTCATGACCGCCAGGGTGTAGCCCATCGCGGTGAAAAAGGTCGCCAGCGCGCTGCCTTCGCGGTCGATTAGCACGCGCTGATAGCCGCCGCCCGGCGCCACCAGCAGCGTAATGCCGTTGGACTCTTCGGGATACCAGAGGGCGATTTCCGGGCAGCGAACGCCGGTAGCCGCGCGATCGTAGGGCTCATACTCTTTCGCCAGATCGACAATCTGCGGCTGCGCGCGCGAATCGCTGGCGCCAGGCGCGTCGCCATTCGGCCAGATATTGATAATTTCTGTGTGCATAAAACAGTCCTGATGCGAGGGGTGTTGTAATTGTTTTGTCGCGGCCGGATAAAACAGCGTCCTGCTGTTGTTGAGGAAAAGATGGTCTTTTTTACGTCGGTCGTCCATCCGAAAACGGGGCGCGGAGCAGGATTCAGACTATGCCTGGAGAGGAGAGGCGACGGGCTTCAGGGCAAAAAAAAGCGGCCTGGCGCTCGCGTAAAAATTAGCGCCAGAGTTAATTTTTCTACTAACCAGGATTAGGGGAAAACTATCGGGCGCTAAGGCAAATTTCACGCCTTTTCGCCCGCGTGTCTGACCGTCACAACGCATTCGCCCCGCCTGAAGGCGAATGTTATGCCGGCATCGCCGCCAGCGGAATAATCGCGCCGCGATGCTGGATCACCGTACTGGCCGTCAGATGTCCGCGTTCGGCTGACGCCTGCGGCGAACCGCCTGTCAGGCGCTGCGACAGATAGCCCGCGCTGAAAGAGTCGCCGGCCGCCGTCGTGTCGACGATACGCGCCGGATCGAGGCGCACCGCAGGCACGTCAATCAGCGCATCGTCGCCGATCGCCACCAGACATGAATCCGCGCCGCGCTTGATCACGATCTCACTGGCGCCCGCTGCGCGCGTGCGCTCAATCACCGCGCTTAGCGGCTGTTCGCCCCACAGCAGATGTTCGTCGTCCAGCGTCAGAAAAGCGATGTCGGTGCGCTGCAGCATCGCCTGATAGGCCTGCTGCGCGCTCGCCTTGTCCGCCCACAGGCGCGGACGATAGTTGTTGTCGAAAATCACCTGGCCGCCGTTGGCGCGGCAGCGATCCAGCAGCGCCATCAGCTTTTCACGGCTGTCGGCGGGCAGGATCGCCAGCGAAATCCCGCTCAGGTAGAGATAGTCGTAATGCGCCAGCTCATCGACGACAGCGGTGGATTGCGGCGCGTCGAGCCAGTAGCGCGCGGCGGCGTCGCTGCGCCAGTACCAGAAGGTGCGTTCGCCTTTATCATCAGTTTCAATGACGTACAGGCCGGGCATTTTGTTTTCCAGCCGCTGGATCAGGCGGGTATTGACCCTTTCCTGCTGCCAGGCGGCGATCATCTGATCGCTGAAAGAGTCGATGCCCAGCGCCGTCACATACTCAACGTGCAGCTGCGCCTCATCCACCTGGCGCGCCAGATAGACCGCGGTGTTGAGCGTGTCGCCGCCAAAGCCGCGTTTAATGTTCTCACCCTTCTCGGACAGCTCAATCATGCATTCGCCGATAATGGCTATTTTTTTATGCGTCATGGTATTTGGCCTGCAGTGAAATAGTCTCTTAGTCTCGCGTCCTGTATGGCAGACGTCAATGATTTTAAAACACCGTTTTAATTCCACTTAAGTAAGAAAAAGCGGGTCTTAGCGGCAATTTAGCCGTCAAAGCCGGGCTTTTTTTCACGATTGCGTCCGATTCCGGTTGGTACACTCTGTAGTCTTATGTGACCAGAAGGTAGATAAAGTTATCCTGGCGATAGCCGATACTTGCCGCTGAGTTGTCACATGGCACTCGCCAACAACCAGGAAAAAACCATGGTGATGAAGAATATTAGTCATCGGCTACCTTCTTCAACTGACATCAACCCACGACAGGAAGCGCGTCTCTTCTGGCAGCAATGCCAACGATTCTACACTTTCCAGCCGATATACCAGGTATCGGGCCGGTTGCTGGCAATTGAAATCCTGACTGCGGTAACGCATCCGACCGCGCCGGAGAAGCGACTATCGCCGGAATCCTACTTTGAGGCGCTGGCGATCAACCAGCGGCTGCACGTCGTCCATGAGCAGCTGACGCTGCTGAAAGAGTGGCAGCCTTTTTTTTGCGACAACCAGATCGTCGCCTCGGTGAATATCGACGGCCCCACGCTGATGGCGATCCAGCAGCATGCGCCGATCCGCCGTTTGATTACCGCGCTGCCGTGGGTGCGCTTCGAGCTGACCGAGCATCACGCGCTGCCGCAGGAAGAGATGATCGCGCAGATGCCGGAGCTGGGCCCGCTGTGGCTGGATGATTTCGGCTCTGGCATGGCGAACTTTTCAGCGCTCACCGAGCTGAAATATGACTACATCAAGCTGTCGCGCGAGCTGTTTATCCTGCTGGGTAAAACCAGTGAGGGCAAAGCGCTCTTTTCCATGCTGCTGGCGTTGATCAACCGCTACTGCAACGGCGTGATCGTCGAAGGCGTCGAAACCGCCGAGGAGTGGCAGCAGGTCTGCTGTTCGCCCGCGATGGCGGCGCAGGGCTACTTTTTTTCGCGGCCGGTCCCTTTTTCACAACTTAATCATCTGCCGCTTCAGCTTGCCTGATGTCGTTCCACAGCGTCTCGACTATCTTTAACGGAGACTGTGGAAAGGCAAGGAGGAAGCGAAATGTCGCGCACGGGAAAAGTTGTTAGCTGGATAGTCGGGATTTTTTTGTTGCTGGTGGTGGTGATCGTGGTGATCATTGCGACCTTTGACTGGAATCGACTGAAACCTACCATCAACCAGAAGGTCTCGACCGAACTCAATCGACAGTTCGCCATTCGCGGCGATCTGGGCGTCGCCTGGGAACGCAACCGCGAAGAGCCGGGCTGGCGCAGCTGGATACCCTGGCCGCATGTGCATGCGCAGGACATCATTTTAGGCAATCCGCCCGAGATGGCGGAGGTAACGATGGTGCACCTGGAGCGCGTCGACGCCACGCTGGCGCCGCTGGCGCTGCTGCACAAAGAGGTCTATATCCCGTGGATCAAGCTGCAGCAGCCTGACGCGCGGCTGATCCAGACCGCCGACAAGAAAAACAACTGGACCTTCAATCTCGCCAACAGCGAGAATCCCGACCCCAACGCGCCGCCTTCTGCCTGGTCTTTCCGCCTCGACAATATTCTGTTCGACCAGGGCCAGCTGCGCTACCGCGACGCGGTGAACAAAGCGGACGTGACGGTTAAAATCAATCCGCTCGGCAAGCCGGTGCCCTATGGGCAGATCGCGGGCGGCAGCGACACGCAGAAAGGCGCGGGCGACTTTGTTTTCGGCTGGGACGCGCGCGGCACCTATAACAACGAGCGGCTGGAAGGGGAAGGCAAAATCGGCGGCATGCTCTCGCTGCGCAGCAAAACCACGCCGTTCCCGATTCAGGCCGATGTGCGCAACGGCACCACGCGCGTGCAGGTGACCGGCGGCGTGCAGGACCCGATGAATCTTGGTGGGCTGGACGTACGTCTGCGCTTCTCAGGCGACACCCTCGCCAATCTCTATGGCCTGACCGGCGTGCTGCTGCCTGACACGCCGCCCTATGAAACCGACGGCCACCTGATTGCCCGTTTTGCCGGCAAGAAAGGGCCGGAGTACCGTTATGAAAACTTTAACGGCCACATCGGCGACAGCGATATTCATGGCTCGCTCACCTACACCCAGGGCAAACCGCGTCCGACGCTGGTCGGTGAGCTGAGTTCGAAGCAGCTGCGCATGGCGGATCTGGGGCCGCTGATTGGCGTCGATTCCGGCAAAGGCAGCGCGAAAACCGAACAGGCGAAGGCGAAGCGCGGCGAAAAATCGACACAGCCCGCCGATCGCGTGCTGCCGCACGACAAGTTCGATACCAAAAACTGGGACGTGATGGATGCCGACGTGAAGTTCAGCGGCAAGCGCATCGAGCACGGCAGTTCGCTGCCGCTCAGCGATCTCTATACCCACCTGCAGCTGAAAAATGGCGATCTGCTGCTCGATCCGCTGCGCTTTGGCATGGCGGGCGGCGCGCTGAACAGCACCATCCATCTTGAGGGCGACAAATCGCCGATGCGCGGCCGCGCCGATATCCACGCGCGTCGCCTGCATCTGCGCCAGCTCTTTCCAGACGTCGAAGCGATGCAGCGTAGTCTGGGCCAGCTGAATGGCGACGCCAGCTTTACCGGCACCGGCAATTCAGTGGCGGATCTGCTGGCGACCAGCAACGGCCAGCTCAAGCTGCTGATGAATGACGGATTAATCAGCCGTAGTCTGATGGAGATCGCCGGGCTCAACGTCGGCAACTATGTGGTCGGCAAGCTGTTTGGCGACGATGAGGTGCGCATCAACTGCGCCGCGACGGATGTGAAGCTGCAGAACGGCCTGGCGACGCCGAATCTCTTTGTGTTCGACACCGAGAACGCGGTGATCAACGTTACCGGCAACGCCAACTTCGCCAACGAGCGCATGGATCTCTCTATCAATCCTGAGAGCAAAGGCATCCGCATTGTGACGCTGCGTTCGCCGCTTTACGTGCGCGGCACCTTTAAAAATCCCGACGCCGGCGTGAAGGCGGGGCCGCTGCTGGCGCGCGGCGCCGCCGCCGTGGCGCTCGGCGCCGTGGTCGCGCCCGCCGCCGCGCTGCTGGCGCTGATTAGCCCGAGCGACAATGAAGATAACCAGTGCAGCAACGTGCTGCAGCAGATGAAAAGCAAGAAGTGATCAGCTGCGGTAGAGCACTTTAATGATGTGATAGCCAAACGCGGTTTTCACCGGCCCAAACGGTTTCAGCAACGGGCAGGTGAAAACCGCTTTATCAAAGGCCGGCACCATCTGGCCCTGGCGAAACTCCCCCAGATCGCCGCCGTTGCGCCCGGAAGGGCAGGTCGAGTGTTTCTTCGCCAGCTGCTGAAAACTGGCACCCTTTTCCAGCTGCGCCAGCAGGTCGTGAGCCTGCTTCTCCTCTTTCACCAGGATGTGTAAAGCCGCCGCGGTTTTCGCCATGATAGTCCTCTGATTGTGTATACTGACCGCCCATTATTTCATCCTCCTCCCTTTTTACTGAGCGATTTTTTACTATGCGTTTAAACCCCAGCCAACAACGCGCCGTCGAGTTTGTTACCGGCCCCTGTCTGGTGCTGGCGGGAGCGGGATCGGGCAAAACCCGCGTCATCACCAATAAGATTGCCCACCTGATCCGCGAATGCGGCTACCAGGCGCGCCATATTGCGGCGGTTACCTTTACCAATAAAGCCTCGCGCGAGATGAAAGAGCGCGTCGCGCAGACCCTCGGCAAAAAAGAGGCGCGCGGCCTGATGATCTCTACCTTCCATACGCTGGGGCTGGAGATTATCAAGCGCGAATATGCCGCGCTGGGAATGAAGTCGAACTTCTCGCTGTTCGACGACACCGACCAGCTGGCGCTGCTGAAAGAGTTGACGCAGCCGTGGCTGGAAGAGGACAAGACGCTGCTGCAGCAGCTGATTTCCACTATCTCCAACTGGAAGAATGACCTGGTGGATCCGCCGCGCGCCGCCGCGCTGGCGCGCAGCGAGCGCGACAATATCTTCGCCCACTGCTACAGCCTCTACGATCAGCATCTGAAGTCCTGCAACGTGCTCGACTTCGACGATCTGATCCTGCTGCCGACGCTGCTGCTGCAGCGCAATCAGGAGGTCCGCGAACGCTGGCAGCAGCGCATTCGCTACCTGCTGGTGGATGAATATCAGGACACCAACACCAGCCAGTATGAGCTAGTAAAGCTGCTGGTGGGCGCGCGGGCGCGTTTTACCGTGGTCGGCGACGACGATCAGTCGATCTACTCCTGGCGCGGCGCGCGGCCGCAGAACCTGGTGCTGCTAAAAGAGGATTTTCCAGCGCTGGAGGTGGTCAAGCTGGAGCAGAACTACCGCTCGTCGCAGCGCATTCTGAAAGCGGCGAACATCCTGATCGCCAACAATCCGCACGTGTTTGAAAAGCGCCTGTTCTCCGAGCTGGGCGTCGGCAGCGAACTGAAAGTGCTGACCGCCAACCACGAAGATCACGAGGCGGAGCGCGTCGCAGGCGAGCTGATCGCCCACCACTTTATCAACAAGACCCAGTATAAGGATTACGCCATCCTCTATCGCGGCAACCATCAGTCGCGGGTGTTTGAAAAGCTGCTGATGCAGAACCGCATTCCCTATCGCATCTCCGGCGGCACCTCGTTTTTCTCGCGGCCGGAGATCAAGGATCTGCTCGCCTATCTGCGCGTGCTCACCAATCCCGATGACGACAGCGCGTTTCTGCGCATCGTCAACACGCCGCGTCGCGAGATCGGCCCGGCAACGCTGCAAAAGCTGGGCGAGTGGGCGAACCTGCGCAACAAAAGCCTGTTCAACGCCAGCTTCGACGTCGGCTTAGGGCAGACCCTGAGCGGGCGCGGCCTGGAGCATCTGCAGCGCTTTACCCACTGGCTGCAGGAGATCGTGCAGATGACCGAGCGCGAGCCGGTCAACGCGGTGCGCGATCTGATCCGCGGCATCGACTACGAAAGCTGGCTGTTTGAAACCTCTGGCAGTCCAAAAGCGGCCGAGATGCGCATGAAGAACGTCAATACGCTGTTTCAGTGGATGACGGAGATGCTGGAAGGCAGCGATATCGACGAGCCGATGACCCTGACCCAGGTGGTCACGCGCTTTACCCTGCGCGACATGATGGAGCGCGGCGAGAGCGACGAGGATCTCGATCAGGTGCAGCTGATGACGCTGCACGCCTCGAAAGGGCTGGAGTTCCCCTATGTCTTCCTGGTTGGCATGGAAGAGGGGCTGCTGCCGCATCAGAGCAGCATCGATGAGAACAACATCGAAGAGGAGCGACGTCTGGCCTATGTCGGTATTACGCGCGCGCAGAAAGAGCTAACCTTTACGCTCTGCCGCGAGCGGCGTCAGTATGGCGAACTGGTGCGCCCGGAGCCGAGCCGGTTTCTGCTGGAGCTGCCGCAGGATGACGTTATCTGGGAAACCGAGCGCAAAGTGGTCAGCGCCGAAGAGCGAATGAAGACCGGACAGACGCGGGTCGCCGGTCTGCGAGCGATGCTGGAAAAGGCGAAAAAGGGCTAAACGCCCTTTTTGCGATCAGGCGATGGTCAGCGGCCAGTGCACGTAAGACTGATAGTGGCTCTCCTGCTCAAGCAGCTCGGCGCGCAGCGGATGCGCCGCCAGCCAGCCTGAAGGCAGCGACAGGCGCAGCTCGTCGTCGCTGGCCTGCAGGCGCACCGCAGGCAGCGTATCGTCGCGACGGCGGCTGGAAAAGAGGATCGCCAGCCGCAGCAGGCGGCACAGGCGCTCGGCCAGGCGCGGCGGCAGGGCGTTCTGCTGGGTCAGCAGCGCCAGGTCGATGCTGCCGCTCTGGTTTTGCAGCAGGCAGGCCAGCAGCTTTTTTTGCGCGGGCGTAAAGCCGGGCAGATCGAGATGGCGTACCAGATAGGCGGCATGCTGCGGCGCCTGGCGAAAATCGACGCTGAGGCCGATTTCATGAATTGCGCTGGCGCTGAGCAACAGCTCCCGACAGCGCTGATCCAGCTTCCATGCGCCGCTTACCTGACGGAAAAAGACGTCCGCCAGCTGGCGCACCCGCGCCGCCTGATCCACATCGATGGAAAAGCGACGCTGCACGTTCTGCAGGGTGCGGCTGCGAATATCGCGATCGACCGGCAGATGCAGCATGCCGTAAACCAGCCCTTCGCGCAGCGCGCCGCCGGCCAGCGTCATGCTCTCAATGCCGAGTTCCTGGAATACCGCAATCAGGATCGACAGCCCGCTGGGGAAAACCAGCGCGCGCTCCAGCGTCAGTCCTTCAATCTCCAGCTCTTCCAGCTTGCCGCACTGAATGGCGCGCTGTTTCAGCTGCTGGAGCTTGCTCAGGGTGATGCGCTCGTCCATACCCTGCGCCACCATGATCTCCTGCAGCGCCTGCACGGTGCCGGACGCGCCAACGCAGGCTTCCCAGCCGTGCGCGCGCAGCGGCGCGACCACGGCACGGAGCATCTCGCGCGCGGCCTGTTCGGCGGCGGCGAAATTCTCCTGCGCCAGATGGCGGTCGCTGAAGAAGCGCTCCAGCCAGGTGACGCAGCCCATCGACAGGCTAAACAGCACCGACGCGTGCGAGCCGTCGCCGGTGGCCAGCTCGGTGCTGCCGCCGCCGATGTCGACCACCAGCCGCTTGTCCGATCCGCCGGTGGTATGCGCGACGCCCTGATAGATCAGGCGCGCCTCTTCTTCACCGCTGATAACGTTGACGGGGCAGCCGAGAATTTGCTGTGCGGTAAAAAGAAATTCAGCGGCGTTGGCCGCAAGGCGCAGCGTGGCGGTCGCTACGACGCGGATCTGCTCAGAGGGAATGTCCTGCAGCTGCTCGGAAAAGAGCTTCAGACACTCCCAGCCGCGCGTCATCGCCTCAGCGGAGAGATGGTTGTTCTTATCCAGGCCGGCAGCCAGACGCACCTTGCGCTTAATGCGCGCGACGGTCTGAATGCTTCCGGACACTTCGCGCACCACCAGCATATGAAAGCTGTTGGATCCCAGATCGATCGCTGCATAAAGTGACGATGCGCTTAGCATGGCGGATTAACCCGAACGTTTACGGTTGTTGTTACGCGGCGCTCCACGACGATTCGCGTTGTTGCCGCCGCGGCGCGGACCGTTGCCGGTGCGAGGGCGAGCCAGACGCTTCGGTGGCGGCAGTTCGCTCATCAGCGCGTCGCTGTTGTACTTGCTGACCGGAATGCTGTGGCCGATGTACTCTTCGATCGCCGGCAGATTCAGCGCGTACTCTTCGCAGGCGAGGCTGATGGAGTGTCCGCTGGCGCCCGCGCGACCGGTACGGCCGATACGGTGAACGTAATCTTCGCGATCGTCAGGCAGATCGTAGTTAAAGACGTGCGTGACCGCAGGAATATGCAGACCGCGCGCCGCCACGTCGGTAGCGACCAGGATATCGACGTCACCTTTAGTAAAGTCGTCCAGAATGCGCAGACGTTTCTTCTGCGGCACGTCGCCGGTCAGCAGGCCGACGCGATGGCCGTCCGCCGCCAGATGGCCCCAGATCTCTTCGCAGCGATGCTTGGTGTTGGCGAAGACGATGGCGCGATCCGGCCACTCTTCTTCCAGCAGCGTCTGCAGCAGGCGCATTTTTTCTTCGTTCGACGGGTAGAACAGCTCTTCTTTAATGCGGTGACCCGTTTTCTGCTCTGGCTCCACCTCAACGTACTCGGCGTTGTTCATGTGTTCGAAAGCCAGTTCGCGCACGCGCCAGGAGAGCGTGGCGGAGAAAAGCATGCTCAGGCGCTGCGTCGCAGGCGGCATACGGCGGAATAGCCAGCGGATATCTTTAATAAAGCCGAGATCGAACATGCGATCGGCTTCGTCCAGCACCAGCACCTGGATCGCGCCCAGGTTGATATGGTTCTGTTTCGCGTAGTCGATCAGACGACCCGTGGTGCCGACCAGAATGTCGACGCCGTCGGCCAGCACTTTCAGCTGCTTGTCATAGCCGTCGCCGCCGTAAGCCAGACCGAGCTTTAGACCAGTGGCCTGCGCCAGCGGTTCGGCGTCGGCGTGGATCTGCACAGCCAGTTCGCGCGTTGGCGCCATGATCAACGCGCGCGGCTGATTGATCTGACGGCCTTCCTGCGCCGGGTGAGTGAGAAGATGATGAAACGTCGACGTCAGGAACGCCATCGTTTTGCCGGTACCGGTTTGCGCCTGGCCTGCAACATCACGCCCTGAAAGCGTAAAGGGCAGGGCTAACGCCTGAATAGGCGTGCAGTGATGAAAGCCTTTAGTATCAAGGGCTTCCACGACCAGAGGGTGCAGGGCGAAGTCGGAAAACTTCTGTTCTGTTAAGTGTGTTTTGCTCATAGTGTGGTAGAATATCAGCTTACTATCGCTTTACGAAAGCGTATCCGATGAAATAAAGTCAACCTTCGTTGGTAAACTTTACGCCAATTCGCCAGGCATAATCTTGTGGAGTAATACATGAGCAGCGATAAAATCGTTCACCTCACCGATGACAGTTTCGACGCAGACGTTCTGAAAGCAGACGGCGTCACGCTGGTTGATTTCTGGGCTGAATGGTGTGGTCCTTGCAAAATGATCGCGCCGATCCTCGACGAAGTTGCCGAAGAGTACGACGGTAAGCTCACCATCGCCAAGCTGAACATTGACGACAACCCGGGCACCGCGCCGAAGTACGGCATCCGCGGCATCCCGACGCTGCTGCTGTTCAAAAACGGTGAAGTGGCCGCCACGAAAGTCGGCGCGCTGTCTAAAAGCCAGCTGAAAGAGTTCCTGAACGCCAACCTGGCGTAAGCAGGGCCGAACGTTCGGCGGTGGTGAATTTTCTTCCACTGCTGGACGTTCTCATTTTAGCGTGCTAAGTTACTTTCACTGCATTACGCACTTACCTTGTAGTTTGCATCTTAACGTTTTCCTTTGTTAAACCCTGAAGCACGTTCCGTATGCAGCGGTTTAGCAATTCTGACGGTTAGCACCAACTTTGGCATCGCATTTCAACCGTCTCTCTCGCTTCCAGTCGCCATCCCTGACGATGATCGTCGAGAAGAGTTGAAAGCGCCATTAACAGGCATGGAATATTAAGCCATACCATTCACGACCAACATTTCGAGAATTACCCCGAGTTTAAGAACCCATCACTATGAATCTTACCGAATTAAAGAATACGCCGGTTTCTGAGCTGATAACCCTCGGCGAAAATATGGGGCTGGAAAACCTGGCGCGTATGCGCAAACAGGATATTATTTTCGCCATCCTGAAACAGCACGCGAAAAGCGGCGAAGACATCTTCGGTGATGGTGTGCTGGAGATACTGCAGGACGGATTTGGTTTCCTCCGCTCCGCAGACAGCTCCTACCTTGCCGGTCCCGATGATATCTACGTTTCTCCCAGCCAAATTCGCCGTTTTAACCTTCGCACTGGTGACACCATCTCCGGCAAGATCCGTCCGCCGAAAGAGGGCGAACGTTACTTCGCGCTGCTGAAGGTTAACGAGGTCAACTACGATAAGCCGGAAAACGCCCGTAGCAAGATCCTGTTCGAAAACCTGACGCCGCTGCACGCCAACAGCCGTCTGCGCATGGAGCGCGGCAACGGTTCGACCGAAGACCTCACCGCACGCGTGCTGGATCTGGCCTCGCCGATCGGTCGCGGTCAGCGCGGTCTGATTGTCGCGCCGCCGAAAGCGGGTAAAACCATGCTGCTGCAGAACATCGCGCAGAGCATCGCCTACAACCATCCAGACTGCGTGCTGATGGTGCTGCTGATCGACGAACGTCCGGAAGAAGTGACCGAGATGCAGCGTCTGGTCAAAGGCGAAGTCATCGCCTCTACCTTCGACGAACCGGCTTCGCGCCATGTTCAGGTCGCCGAGATGGTGATTGAGAAGGCGAAGCGTCTGGTTGAGCACAAGAAAGACGTGATTATCCTGCTCGACTCCATTACCCGTCTGGCGCGCGCCTACAACACCGTCGTGCCGGCATCCGGTAAAGTCCTGACCGGTGGTGTTGACGCCAACGCCCTGCATCGTCCGAAGCGCTTCTTCGGCGCCGCGCGTAACGTGGAAGAGGGCGGTAGCCTGACCATTATCGCGACCGCGCTGGTTGATACCGGTTCGAAGATGGATGAAGTGATTTACGAAGAGTTTAAAGGCACCGGTAACATGGAGCTGCATCTCGCGCGTAAAATCGCTGAAAAACGCGTCTTCCCGGCGATTGACTACAACCGCTCCGGTACGCGTAAAGAAGAGCTGCTTACCTCTCAGGAAGAGCTGCAGAAGATGTGGATCCTGCGCAAAATCATTCACCCAATGGGCGAAATCGACGCGATGGAATTCCTCATCAACAAGCTGGCGATGACCAAAACCAACGACGAATTCTTCGATATGATGAAGCGCTCGTAATCCCGCTGCGGCTAACCGAGACGGGTAAACCGACTTTTTTAGCTTAAATGGGCAGGAAATCGCGCTAACGCCACGTCTTAACGTGGCGTTTTTTATTTGTGCGCATTAGGATTACCGCTGGCAGGAGCATTTATAATGACTGTGGCGCCAGCGTGCAAAAAATCACCATTCGCGCGCTGTCGGAAGCAGAATTCGGACTCGGGATGAAAGGCAAAAACATGCAGTTTGTTTATCCTGTCCCTGATTTTAGCTGAGAGCGTTTAACGTGAATTTACTCACTATGAGTACTGAGCTGGGCCTTACTTTTCTATTTTCTTTAGTCTTTATCTTTTTTGCGCGCAAAGCGGCTAAAAAAATAGGTCTGGTCGATACGCCCAATTCTCGTAAACGCCATCACGGCGCCATTCCGCTGGTCGGCGGCATTTCGGTGTATGCCGGCATCTGCTTTATGTTTCTTATCACCCGCTTTTATCTGCCGCACGCCACGCTCTATTTGATCTGTGCCGGATTGCTGGTGCTGGTCGGCGCGCTCGACGATCGCTTCGACATCAGCGTGAAAATTCGCGCGGTGGTGCAGGCCGCCGTCGCGGTGGCGATGATGGTGGGCGCCAAGCTCTATCTGCTTAGCCTTGGCTTTATTATCGGCCCGGTGGAGCTGGTTGTCGGGCCGTTCGGCTACGTGCTGACCCTGTTTGCCGTCTGGGCCGCAATTAACGCCTTTAATATGGTGGACGGCATCGACGGTTTGCTGGGCGGACTCTCATCCGTCACCTTCGCCGCCATGGGGATTATTCTCTGCTTTGACGGGCAGTTCAGCCTCGCCATGTGGTGTTTTGCGATGATCGCCGCCACGCTGCCCTACATTTTGCTTAATCTCGGTTTCCTTGGCCGCCGCTACAAAGTCTTTATGGGCGACGCGGGCAGCACCATGATCGGCTTCACCATTATCTGGATCCTGCTGGAAACCACCCAGGGGTTAAGCCATCCCATTACGCCCGTGACCGCGCTCTGGCTAATCGCCATTCCGCTCATGGATATGGTGGCGATTATGTATCGTCGCCTGCGTAAGGGCATGAGCCCGTTTTCCGCCGACCGTCAGCACATCCACCACCTGATCATGCGCGCCGGCTTCACGTCGCGTCAGGCGTTTGTGCTGATTACCGTGGCCGCCGCGATCCTCGCGGGCATCGGCGTGCTCGGCGAATACCTCGCCTTCATCCCCGAATGGGTGATGCTGGTGCTGTTTATGATGGCGTTTATGCTGTACGGCTATTGCCTGAAACACGCCTGGCGCGTGGCGCGCCTGATCCGTCGTATAAAGCGTCGTCTGAACGCCAGAAGCGACGCAAAGAAAAAATTACCCTGATAAGGATTGCCTTGTTATGACCTCTGAGGTTGCAGAGAACGAACTGGATATTCGCGGCCTGGGCTGCACGCTTTGGCGCGGCAAGCGCTGGATTATCGGCCTTGCGCTGCTGTTTGCGCTGGTCGCCTGGCTCGCGTCGCTGCTGATGAAACAGGCGTGGAGCACCACGGCGATCACCGATCGTCCTACGGTGAATATGCTCGGCGACTATTACGCGCAGGAGCAATTCCTGAATAATCTCGACGTGCGCAACAATACGCTCAATCTGGCGGCGCCTTCGCCAACCATTATGGATGAGGTCTATCAGGAATTTATTATGCAGCTGGGCGCCTGGGATACGCGGCGCGACTTCTGGCAGCAGACCGACTACTACAAAAGCCGCCGTTCAGGCAACGCGCACAACGACGCCGCGCTGCTGGACGATATGGTGGCGAATATCCAGTTTCTGCCCGCCGACGCGGCGCGCAACACGCGCGACAGCGTGAAGCTGATTGCGGAGAGCGCCGGCGACGCCAATAATCTGCTGCGTCAGTACATCGCCTTCGCCAGCGAGCGCGCGGCGCGCCACCTCAACGGCGAGCTGAAAGGCGCCTGGCAGGCGCGCGGCGAGCAGCTGCAGGCGCAGGTGAAGCGCCAGGAAGATGTGGCGAATGCGGTTTTCCAGCGTCAGCAGCATCGGCTGCAGCAGGCGCTGAAGGTCGCCAGCCAACAGGGGATCCATGAAAACCGCTCGGGCGACGCGCGCGAGCCTATCGCCGACAGCGACCTCTTCCTGCTGGGCGAACCGCAGCTGCAGGCGCAGCTGGAAACCCTGCAGGCGACCGGCCCGACTTACGATATCAGCTACGATCAAAACAGGGCGATGCTCACCACCCTGAGCGCCGGACCGACGCTTAACCGCACCTTCCAGACCTACCGCTATCTGCGGACGCCGGAAGAGCCAGTGTCGCGCGACAGCCCGCGTCGTCTGTTTATGATGATTATGTGGGGCGCATTAGGCGCGTTGACCGGCGCAGGCGTCGCGCTGGCGCGCCGTTCCGGCGCCCGATCAGCGAGAGAAACCGCGTGAAAGTGCTTACAGTATTCGGGACTCGCCCGGAGGCGATAAAAATGGCGCCGCTGGTGCAGGCGCTGGCGCAGGATCCTGCGTTCGACTCTCGTCTGTGCGTCACGGCGCAGCATCGCGAGATGCTCGATCAGGTGCTGCGTCTGTTTGCGCTGCAGCCAGATTACGATCTGAACGTGATGCGCCCGGAGCAGGGACTGACAGAGATTACCTGCCGCATTTTGCAGGGCATGAAAACCGTGCTGCTCGACTTCAAACCAGACATCGTGCTGGTGCACGGCGATACCACCACCACGCTGGCCGCCAGCCTGGCGGCGTTTTACCAGCAGATCCCGGTCGGTCATGTGGAAGCGGGGCTGCGCACCGGCGATTTGACCTCGCCCTGGCCGGAAGAGGGCAACCGCAAGCTGACCGGTCATCTTGCCCGCCTGCACTTTACGCCCACCGAGCGTTCGCGCCATAACCTGCTGGCGGAGAATCTGCCCGACGCGCGCATTTTTGTCACCGGCAATACGGTGATTGACGCGCTGCTGTGGGTACGCGATCGGGTAATCGCCGATCCCAGCCTTAACGCGCAGCTCGCCGGGCACTATCCTTTCCTCGACAGCGAGAAAAAGCTGGTGCTGGTCACCGGCCATCGCCGGGAAAGTTTCGGCGAAGGGTTTGAGCGCATCTGCAGTGCGCTGGCGCGCATCGCGCGTCAGCACCCGGATGCGCAGATCGTCTATCCGGTGCACCTTAACCCCAACGTCAGCGAGCCGGTAAACCGCATTCTCAGCGGCATCGACAATATCGTGCTGATCGAGCCGCAGGAGTATCTGCCTTTTGTCTGGCTCATGAACCGCGCCTGGCTGATCCTCACCGACTCCGGTGGCATTCAGGAAGAGGCGCCGTCGCTGGGCAAACCGGTGCTGGTGATGCGCGACGCCACCGAGCGTCCCGAAGCGGTCGACGCCGGCACCGTGAAGCTGGTCGGCACCGATGTGGAGAAAATCGTGGCCGAAGTTGGCCTGTTGCTGAGCGACGAGGCGGCGTGGCAAACCATGAGCCGCGCCCACAACCCTTACGGCGACGGCAACGCCTGTCAGCGCATTCTGCAAGCCTTAAAAGATACCCGAGTTGACCTATGAGTTTTGACACCATTTCCGTGATTGGACTGGGCTATATTGGGCTGCCGACCGCAGCCGTTTTTGCGTCGCAAAAGAAAAACGTGGTGGGCGTGGATATTAACGCCCGCGCGGTAGAGACCATTAACCGTGGGGCGATCCATATCGTCGAGCCCGCGCTGGATAAAGTGGTGCACGAGGCCGTGACGCAGGGCTATTTGCGCGCCACCACGCAGCCGGAAGCGGCGGATGCGTTTCTGATTGCGGTGCCGACGCCCTTTATGGCGGATCACCAGCCCGACCTGCGCTTTGTGAAAGCGGCGGCGGAATCGATCGCGCCGGTGCTGAAAAAAGGCGACCTGGTGATACTGGAATCCACCTCGCCGGTCGGCGCGACGGAGCAGATGGCGGAGTGGCTGGCGGTGACGCGTCCAGACCTGCGCTTCCCGCAGCACGGCGGCACGCCGGATATCTTTATCGCCTACTGCCCGGAGCGCGTGCTGCCGGGCAAAATTATGCAGGAGCTGATCCACAACGATCGCGTCATCGGCGGCATGACGCCCGCCTGCTCGGCGCAGGCCAGCGCGCTCTATCGCCTCTTTCTGCAGGGCGAATGCGTGGAAACCAACGCGCGCACGGCGGAGCTGTGCAAGCTGACGGAAAACAGCTTCCGCGACGTTAATATTGCCTTCGCCAATGAGCTGTCGCTGATTTGCGCCGATCAGGGGATCAACGTCTGGGAGCTGATCGCGCTGGCGAACCGCCATCCGCGCGTCAATATTTTGCAGCCTGGGCCTGGCGTCGGTGGTCACTGTATCGCGGTCGATCCCTGGTTTATCGTGGCGCAGAACCCGTCGCTGGCGCGGCTGATCCGCACCGCGCGCGAGGTGAACGACAGCAAGCCGCACTGGGTGCTGAACCAGGTCAAAACGGCACTGGCCGACTGCCTGACGCAGAGCGGCAAGCGCGCGGATGAGGTTGTTATCGCCTGCTTCGGCCTGGCGTTTAAGCCCAACATTGACGACCTGCGTGAAAGCCCGGCGATGCAGGTGGCGCAGATGATCGCCGAATGGCATCGCGGCCAGAGCTGGGTGGTGGAGCCGCATATCGACGCGCTGCCCGCCGCGCTCGGCGGCAAGGCGACGCTGGTCTCGCGCGAGCAGGCGCTGGCGCAGGCCGACGTGCTGGTGATGCTGGTGGATCACGATCAGTTCCGCGCCGTCGAGGCGTCGCAGGTGACGCAGCGCTGGATAGTGGATACGCGAGGAGTATGGCGGTGAAAAAACGTCTGCTGGATCTGCTGCATGCCCGCCCACGTCAGTATTAACCCCCTCGCCTGGGAAAGCGCCTTTTTCGGCTGCGCCACGGCGCGACTCGATCTGGACGGTGAGCTGCCGCTGGAGGATGCGCTGCGGCATCCCACTGATTTATGGCAAATCAAAGTGCCCGCTGACCGGCTTGAGGCGATCGACGCCCTCTGCCAGCACGGCTTTCAGCTGGCGGAAGGCGAAGCCGATCTGGCTATCACCATTAAACGCACCGAACGCCAGCCCGGCATCCGCATCGCCCGCGAGTCGCAAATCGCGGATTTGCGCGCGGCGGCAGCGCAGATTTTCGTGCAGAGCCGTTTTCGCGCGCCCTGGTTTGCCGCGGACGCCAGCGCGCGCTTTTACGCGCAGTGGATTGAGAACGCGGTGCGCGGCACCTTCGATCATCAGTGCCTGATCGCCAGCGACGCGTCCGGCGCGCTGCAGGGCTTTATCTCGCTGCGTGAAACGGAAGGCGACGTGCGCGTCGGGCTGCTGGGCGTGCTGCCGCACGCGCAGGGCAACGGCATTGGGCAGCGCCTGCTGCTGGCCGGCGCAGACTGGGGGCGGGTGCGTCAGCTCGCACATCTGCGCGTCGCGACGCAGCTCAGCAATCTGACGGCGATGCGCCTCTATTTACGCAGCGGTGCACGGCTGGAAAGCACCGCTTACTGGTTCTACAGGAAAGGTCATGATCCCATTTAATGCGCCGCCGGTTGTCGGCAGCGAACTCGAATATATGCAGTCGGCGATGGCCAGCGGCAAGCTATGCGGCGACGGCGGCTTCACCCGCCGCTGCCAGCAGTGGATGGAGCAGCGCTTTGGCTGCAAAAAGGTGCTGCTGACGCCCTCCTGCACCGCCTCGCTGGAGATGGCGGCGCTGCTGATCAATATTCAGCCCGGCGATGAAGTGATTATGCCGAGCTACACCTTCGTCTCCACCGCCAACGCCTTTGTGCTGCGCGGTGCGACCATTGTTTTCGTGGATATTCGTCCCGACACGCTCAACATCGACGAAAGCAAAATCGAAGCGGCGATCACCGAGAAAACGCGCGCCATCGTGCCGGTGCACTATGCGGGTGTCGCCTGCGAAATGGATGCGATTATGGCGCTGGCGGCGAAGCATCAGCTCTTTGTGATCGAGGACGCAGCGCAGGGGGTAATGTCGCGCTACAAAGGGCGCGCGCTGGGCACCATCGGCCATATCGGCTGCTTTAGCTTCCACGAAACCAAGAACTACACGGCGGGCGGCGAAGGCGGCGCGACGCTGATCAACGATGCGGCGCTGGTAGAGCGCGCCGAGATTATTCGTGAAAAAGGCACCAACCGCAGCCAGTTTTTCCGCGGTCAGGTGGATAAGTATACCTGGCGCGATATCGGCTCCAGCTATCTGATGGCGGATCTGCAGGCGGCCTATCTGTGGGCGCAGCTGGAGGCGGCGGAGCGCGTGAATCAGCAGCGCTTGCGCCTGTGGCAGCGCTACTACGACGCGCTGCAGCCGCTGGCGGCGCAGGGACGTCTTCAACTGCCGGCGCTGCCCGACGCCTGCGAACACAATGCGCATATGTTCTATATCAAGCTGCGCGACAGCGACGATCGTCAGGCGCTGATTAGCTGGATGAAAGAGGCGGAGATCCTGACGGTATTCCACTATATCCCGCTGCACAGCTCGCCGGCGGGCCAGCAGTTTGGCCGTTTCCACGGTGAAGATCGTTTTACCACCGTCGAAAGCGAACGTCTGCTGCGCCTGCCGCTGTTTTATAATCTGACGGACAATAACCAGAATACGGTTATCAGTTCTCTGCTGAGCTTTTTCGCCTGATGTCGCTGGCAAAAGCGTCGGTGTGGACGGCTTCGTCCACGCTGGTGAAAATTGCCGCCGGGCTGCTGGTGGTTAAACTGCTGGCGGTGAGTTTCGGCCCGGAAGGCGTCGGGCAGGCGGGTAACTTCCGTCAGCTGATTACCGTGCTCGGCGTGCTGGCCGGCGCTGGCATCTTCAACGGCGTCACCACCTACGTCGCGCAGTATCAGCATCAGCCGGCGCCGCTGCGCGCGCTGCTGGGCACCGCGTCGGCGATGGTGCTGGGCTTTTCCACGCTGCTGGCGCTGCTGTTTCTGTTGGCCGCCGCGCCGATTAGCCAGGCGCTGTTCGGCCATACCCGCTTTGAAAATGTGGTGCGCATCGTTGCCTTTCTGCAGTTCGGCATCGCCTGGGCTAATCTGGCGCTGGCGCTGCTGAAAGGCTATCGCGACGCGCGCGGCAACGCGCTGGCGCTGATCGTCGGCAGCCTGCTCGGCGTTGCGGCCTATGCGCTCAGCTGGTGGATCGGCGGCTATTCGGGCGCGCTGGTGGGCTTTGCGCTGGTGCCTGCGCTGGTGGCGGTGCCGGCATTCGCGCTGCTAAAGCGACGCGTGCCGCTGCCGCTCAGCTGGCTAAAACCCCAGTGGCAGCCAGACGTTGCGCGCCGCCTGGCGAAATTTACCCTGATGGCGCTGATTACCTCGGTAACGCTGCCGGTCGCCTGGATCATGATGCGCAATCTGCTGGCGCAGCACGACGGCTGGGCGCAGGTCGGCCTGTGGCAGGCCGTCACCAGCATCTCCGACGCCTGGCTGCAGTTTATCACCGCCACCTTCAGCGTCTGGCTGCTGCCGACGCTGGCGCGGCTGGAGCAGAAGCGCGATATCGCCCGGGAAATCGGCCGCGCGCTGCGCTTTGTCTTGCCTGCCGTGGCGGCGATCGGCTTTTGCGTCTGGCTATTGCGCGACGTGGCGATCTGGCTGCTGTTTTCGCCTGCGTTTCACGCCATGCGCGATCTCTTTGTCTGGCAGCTGTGCGGCGACGTGTTTAAGGTTGGCGCCTATGTCTTTGGCTATCTGGTGATTGCCAAAGCGTCGCTGCGTTTCTATATTCTGGCCGAAATTAGCCAGTTTATCTTGCTGACGCTCTTCTCGCGCTGGCTGATCCCGCTGTCGGGCGTTACCGGCGCGGCGCAGGCCTACATGGCGACCTATCTCCTTTATTTCGCGCTCTGCTGCGGCGCATTTATGATTTATTACCGGAAAAAATGACGTTAATTCACGTGCTGGGATCGGATATCCCTCATCACAATCACACGGTGCTGCGCTTTTTCAACGATGTTTTAAGCGCAGAGCTGCCGGCCGATCCGCCGCGCCAGTTTATGGTGGTGACGCAGCAGCCTGCCGCGCTCGCCGCCTTCGACAATCTGCGCATTGAGGCTTTTAGCTCGAAAAAGGCGCTGGCGCAGGCGCTGATCGCGCGGGCAAAAAACCGCGAGCAGCGTTTTTTCTGTCACGGGCAGTTTAATCCCGGCATCTGGCTGGCGCTGCTGAGCGGTAAGCTTCGCCCGAGCCAGATCTACTGGCACGTCTGGGGCGCAGATCTCTATGAGGAGTCGCGCAGCCTGAAGTTCCGCCTGTTCTATCTGCTGCGACGCATCGCGCAGGGGCGCGTGGCGCAGGTTTTCGCCACCCAGGGCGATCTGCACTATTACCAGCAGCGCCATCCGCGCGTGCCCGCCGCGCGGCTCTATTTCCCGACGAAAATGGGCCCGGCCGCGCCGCAAAGCACGCCTGACGAGCGCTTTACCATTCTGCTGGGCAACTCCGGCGACGCCAGCAATCGCCATATCGACGGCCTTAAGGCGATTCGTGAACAGTTTGGCGAAGCGGTGCGCGTGCTGGTGCCGCTGGGCTATCCGCCAGACAATGCGGCCTATATCAACGAGGTGGCGGCGGCGGCCGAGCGACTCTTTCCTGCGGGACAGGTCGAGCTGCTGCGCGACAACCTCGCCTTTGATGACTATTTAGCGCTGCTCGCGCGCTGTCATTTAGGTTATTTTATGTTCGAACGCCAGCAGGGCATCGGCACGCTTTGCCTGCTGATTCAGGCTAACGTGCCCTTTGTGCTTAACCGGCGCAACCCGTTCTGGCGCGATATCAGCGAGCAGGGGCTGCCGGTGTTGTTCAGCAGCGATGCACTGGATTACGCGAGCGTGGCGGAAGCGCGCCGACAGCTGGCGAGCTGCGATAAGCAGGCCATCGCCTTTTTTGCCCCTGGCTATATAACCGGCTGGCGCGACGCGTTGCGCCATTGTGAAGGGGAGTCGTCATGAACCTCATGCAGTTTAGCGGTCTGCTGGTGGTTTATCTGTTGTCGCTGGGTTTTATTCTGACCCTGACCTGGCGGGAGTTCAGGCGCGTGCGCTTTAATTTCCACCTTTTTTTCACCCTGTTGTTTTTGCTGACTTTCTACTTTGGCTTTCCGCTGACCTGCGGGCTGGTGTTCCGCTTTAACGTCGAGGTGGTGCCGCCGGAGTATCTGTTGCAGGCGCTGCTGTCGGCGACGGCGTTCTACGCCGTCTATTACGTCAGCTATAAGGTGCGGCTCCGTCCTGCGGCGGTGCCGCGCGCCAGGCCCTGGCTGCAGATGAACCGTGTGGAGACCCATCTGACCTGCGTTCTGCTGGCGCTGGTGGCGATCGGCACGGTGACAGTATTTTTCCTGCACAACGGTTTTCTGCTGTTCCGCCTCACCGCCTACAACCAGATTTTTTCCAGCGAAGTCTCCGGCGTGGCGCTGAAGCGCTTTTTCTATTTCTTTATCCCGGCGATGCTGATCCTCTATTTTCTGCGCCCGACGCAGCGTAACTGGCTGCTGTTTCTGCTGGTGACGGTAGCGTTCGGCCTGCTGACCTATGCGCTGGTCGGCGGCACGCGGGCGAATATCATCATCGCCTTTGCGCTGTTTTTGTTTATCGGCATTACGCGCGGCTGGATCAGCCTGTGGATGCTGGCGGCGGCGGGCGTGCTGGCGATTGGCGGCATGTTCTGGCTGGCGCTGCGGCGCTATAACCTTAACGTGTTTGGTGAAGAGGCGGTTTACACCTTTCTTTACCTGACGCGCGATACCTTTTCGCCCTGGGAGAATCTGGCGCTGCTGCTGGAGAACTACTCTAAGATCGAGTTTCAGGGGCTGGCGCCCATCTGGCGCGACTTCTATGTCTATATTCCCGGCTGGCTCTGGCCGGGCAGGCCGTCGATGGTGCTCAACAGCGCCAACTATTTTACCTGGGAAGTGCTGAACAACCATTCTGGCCTGGCGATTTCGCCCACGCTGCTGGGCTCGCTGCTGGTGATGGGCGGCGTCTGGTTTATCCTGCCGGGCGCGGTGGCGGTCGGACTGATTATTAAGGGCTTCGATACGCTCTATATACGCGGGCGCGACGCCGACAACCGCTACAGCGGCGCGATTATGCAGAGTTTCTGCTTTGGCGCGGTATTCAATATGATTGTGCTGGCGCGCGAAGGCGTGGATGCGTTTGGCTCGCGCGTGGTTTTTTTCGCTTTGATTTTTCTGGCCTGCCTCGGCGTGGCGAAGATGCTGTTCTGGCTGCTGGATCGCGCCGGGCTGATTCGACGTCGCGGCGGTCAGGTTTTACATAGCCCAACTTAACGCCTCTGGGCACAACGGGAAGATAAGACTCGACCATGACAAGGTTACCGGAAACGCCGCAGTATGATATCCGCGGCGTGTCGCTGTATGGCTTCGACAGTATGTCCGCCTTTGTGGATTTTCTGCTGCCGGAGGAGGGCGCGCGCAGCGGGACGCTGGTGGCGATTAATGCCGAGAAGATGCTGACGGCGGAGCACGACGAGGCGCTGCGTGCGCTGTTGCAGGAGGCGGAGTTCAAATATCCCGACGGCATCAGCATTGTGCGCTCTATCCGTAAGAAGTATCCGCATGCGGCGGTGCAGCGCATCGCGGGCGCCGACTTATGGGAAGGGTTGATGGAGCGCGCCGGCCGGCAGGGCACGCCGGTGTTTTTAATCGGCGGCCGCCAGGCGGTGCTGGATGAGACCTGCGATAAGCTGCGTCGGCAGTGGAATGTGAATATCGTCGGCGCGCAGGACGGTTTTTTCGCCCCTGCTGACCGTGACGCGCTTTTTGCCCGCGTCGCCGCCAGCGGCGCGCGTATCGTGACCGTTGCGCTGGGGTCGCCGCGCCAGGAGCTGCTGATGCGCGACTGCCGCGCGCGCTGGCCGCACGCGCTCTATATGGGCGTCGGCGGCACCTATGATGTGTTTACGGGTCATGTGAAGCGCGCGCCGAAGATTTGGCAGCGTCTGGGGCTGGAGTGGCTCTATCGGCTGATTCGCCAGCCCAGCCGGCTGCGTCGTCAGCTAAAACTGATCAAATATTTGCGCTATCACTGGCGCGGCGATCTCTGATCTGACTGATTACTTCGGCCTTTTTTCGCTGAGGAAATAGCCAAAGTGCTCTATTCCTCGACGAAATGCACAAAGCGTAATCAAACGCGTTTTTTTATTAAAAAAGCACTGGACAGTATCACCCCAAGTCCGTAGTATGCCCATCCGCAACGGCGCTACGCGCCCGTAGCTCAGCTGGATAGAGCGCTGCCCTCCGGAGGCAGAGGTCTCAGGTTCGAATCCTGTCGGGCGCGCCATTTAGTTTGTGCGCAGGAGCTGCGGTGGTTACATTACCGCGTTAGTAAAGAGTTACATGGTGCAGGTCGTTGGCTTGCAACATACCAAATTGTGGTGGCTATAGCTCAGTTGGTAGAGCCCTGGATTGTGATTCCAGTTGTCGTGGGTTCGAGTCCCATTAGCCACCCCAGATTTTGCTGGGATACGCGAAGGTGGCGGAATTGGTAGACGCGCTAGCTTCAGGTGTTAGTGTCTTAACGGACGTGAGGGTTCAAGTCCCTCTCTTCGCACCAGGCAAATCAAAACAATAAAAATTATCGGCGAGTAGCGCAGCTTGGTAGCGCAACTGGTTTGGGACCAGTGGGTCGGAGGTTCGAATCCTCTCTCGCCGACCATTTTATAAACCTGCTTGAAAAAGCAGGTTTTTTTTCGTCTGTAGAAAAAGAGGATGAGAACCTCCGAAGGAGGTTTGCGCCGAGCGTAGCGAGACAACGTT
>NZ_MWUE01000046.1 GCF_002077695.1 Pantoea latae | reverse complement strand
AGGGATGCGACCGGCAGTTCGGGTAGGCCTGGATGGCCGTACCCGAACGGTCCGTCCGGCACGACGTTGCAGCCGAAGGCACCGCGAAGCGGCGCGAGGACGGCCCGGCAGCAGAGGAGGCGCAGTGGCCCGCACCCCAGCATGCTCACACGCGTAAATGAAAAGGCCGCTATTTTTGGTCAGAAGGCGTAGTGGTGATAGCCCATCTCAGCGGAGAGCGTGCGCGCCGCGCGATGCAGCATCGCCACATAGTCGCTTTTCGCCTCTTCTGAGAAACGAATCGTCGGGAAAGAGATGCTCAGGCCGGCGATCACCACGCCGAAGCGGTCGAAAACCGGCACGGCGATGCAGCGCAATCCCTCTTCCTGTTCTTCGTTATCTTCGCCGAAACCCTGCGCTTTCACCTGATCCAGCACCGCGATCAGCGCCTCGCTAGAGACGATGGTGTTGGCGGTGCTGCGCTTGAACTCGACATCTTTCAGGATCTCCTGGACTTCGGCGCGGTCGCGCCAGGCGAGCAGCACTTTGCCGATTGCCGTGGTATGCAGCGGATTACGGCGCCCGATGCGCGAGTACATGCGCAGATTGTAGAGCGAGTCGATCTTATGGATGTAGACGATGCTGTCCTCTTCCAGCGCGCCGAGGTGAATCGTCTCTTTGGTCAGGCGGGAGAGCTCGCGCATCTGCACGTCGGCGCTGCGGATCAGATCGACGTTCTGCAGCGCTTTCGCGCCCAGTTCAAACAGCTTCAGCGTCAGGGAATATTTTTCGCTCTCCCCTTCCTGCGTCACATAACCCAGCGCCTTCATGGTTTGCAGAAAGCGGTAAACGGTGCTTTTCGACATCATGACGCGCTGCGCCAGCTCGGTAATGCCGTGGTCGCGCTCTTCGCCCAGCGCCTGTAGAATGCCGAACACCTTCATTACAGAGGAAACGGCGTCGGGTTGTTTATCGTTTTCACTGGCGGCCATCGCGCACCCTTTTTAAAATCGTTTTAATAAATTCGGAACAGTTAACCAATATAGCGCGTCGCCGCGCGCCGCACCATCGCCTCACGCGTGATGCCCGCGTTTAAATACCCTTTTTTACGGTAAAAACGGTGCGCGGCGCCACACATTTGGTTAGCATGATGATATTCACCCACTTTACTTATCTCTCTATGTCCCCTACACCTTTTCAGGATGGTTTGCCCGTGCCGCAGCGCTACGGCGCGATTTTCACCATTGCGCTGGGCATTATGATGGCGGTGCTGGACGGCGCCATCGCTAACGTCGCGCTGCCGACGATTGCGCGCGAACTGCAAGCCAGCCCGGCGCAGTCGGTGTGGATCGTCAACGCCTATCAAATCGCCATTGTCGCTTCGCTGCTGTCGCTCTCGTTTCTCGGCGATATGCTCGGCTATCGCCGCGTTTACCAGGTCGGTCTTGGCCTGTTTATCCTTACCTCACTATTCTGCGCCCTCTCTTCATCGCTTTCGATGCTGACGCTGGCGCGCGTGCTGCAGGGCTTTGGCGGCGCGGCGTTGATGAGCGTCAATACGGCGCTGATACGCATCATCTATCCGCAGCGCTATCTGGGACGCGGCATGGCGATCAACTCGCTGGTGGTAGCGGTCTCCAGCGCCGCCGGGCCGACCGTGGCGGCGGCCATCCTGTCGTTCGCCAGCTGGAAGTGGCTGTTTCTGATTAATGTGCCGCTTGGGGTGATTGCGCTGTGGCTGGCGCTGCGCTTCCTGCCCGACAACAGCCAGAAAGCGAAAAGCCAGAAGTTCGACGTGCCGAGCGCGCTGATGAACGCGCTCTTTTTTGGCCTGTTGATCTACGCGCTGACCAGTTTCTCTCAGGGCGATCGCCCGGCGCGGGTGCTGGCTGAACTAGTGGTGCTGGCGGTCGTCGGCTGGTTCTTCGTCCAGCGCCAGCAGCGGCTGCCGGTGCCGCTGCTGCCGGTCGATCTGCTGCGCATTCCGCTCTTTAGCCTCTCAATCTGCACCTCCATCTGCTCGTTCTGCGCGCAGATGCTGGCGATGGTGTCGCTGCCCTTTTTCCTGCAAAACGTGCTGGGACGCGATGAAGTGGCGACCGGCCTGCTGCTGACGCCCTGGCCGCTGGCCACTATGGTGCTGGCGCCGATTGCCGGCCGGCTGATCGAGCATGTTCACGCCGGGCTGCTCGGCGGGCTGGGCCTGGCGCTGTTCGCGGCGGGGCTGTTTCTGCTGGCGCTGCTGCCGGCGCAGCCGCAGGACTGGGATATTATCTGGCGTATGGCGCTGTGCGGTGCCGGGTTCGGCCTGTTCCAGTCGCCCAACAACCACACCATTATCTCCTCCGCTCCGCGCAGCCGCAGCGGCGGTGCCAGCGGCATGCTGGGCACTGCGCGCCTGCTGGGTCAGAGCAGCGGCGCGGCGCTGGTGGCGCTGATGTTCAATATGTTCGATCAGAGCGGCACGCACGCTTCGCTGATCCTGGCCGGCGCCTTCTCCAGCGTCGCCGCGCTCTTCAGCCTGTCGCGCCTGTCGCAGAAACGCGCCGAGGCGCAGTAGAGGTCACGCATAAAAAAGGCGACTCCGGGGAGTCGCCTTTTTGCTGGCGGCGCGGTTACTTCAGATACTGACCGCTGCGCAGCGCTTCAATACGTTTATCCAGCGGCGGATGCGACATAAACAGCTCGCTCAGCGACTTGTTTTTGCCGTTGATGCAGAACGCCATCATGCTGCTCGGCTCCTGGGGCTCATAGCTGGTTTTCAGACGCTGCAGCGCGGCGATCATCTTCTCGCGGCCCACCAGCTTCGCTGAGCCGGCGTCGGCGTGGAACTCGCGGTGACGCGAAAACCACATGGTGATGATGCTGGCCAGAATACCGAACACCAGCTCCAGCACCGTCGCCACCGCAAAGTAGACCAGCGGATTGCCGTTGCTGCTCTCCTCGCCGTCGCGGTTGCCGGAAAGAAAGCCCGACGCCACCTGCGCGATAATGCGCGAGATAAAAATCACGAAGGTGTTCACGATGCCCTGAATCAGGGTCATGGTGACCATATCGCCGTTGGCGATATGCGCGATCTCGTGCGCCAGCACCGCTTCCGCTTCGTCGCGGCTCATGTTCTGCAACAGGCCGGTAGAGACAGCAACCAGCGAGGCGTCGCGGCGCGCGCCGGTGGCGAAGGCGTTGATATCAGGCGCATGGTAGATCGCCACCTGCGGCATGGCGATGCCCGCCTGCTGCGCCTGCTGGCCCACAGTTTGCATCAGCCAGCGTTCCGTTTCATTACGGGGTTGTTCAATCACTTCACCACCGACCGAACGCAACGCCATCCACTTCGACATCAGCAGTGAAACAAACGCACCGCCAAAGCCAAACAGGCCTGCCATAATCATCAGGCCCTGAACACTGCTTGACTGGATCCCTGTGAGGCTGAGGATCAGCCCAAAGACCAACATCACAGCTAAGTTGGTCACCAGGAAAAGAGCAATACGCATCATAAAAGTTAATCTTCCTCAGTTGTTCATGCGCTGACTGCGCGGATCCCTATCCTAGGGTCATCGCGGCGCATTTCAAGCGACCTTAAGCTTTAAGTGCCTAAAAAGACATAACTTTACATTCTGTCACGCCTGGCGCACGCGGCCGGGTTAAGGGCAAAAAAAAGCACCGCGGCGCGGTGCTTTCTAAACCCGGTGCGCTTACTGCGCGGCGGGTGCGGACGACGACTTATCCAGCTGCGCCAGATCGTTGGCGATGCGGACCGTCTCGTCGAGGTAAGGATCGGGCTCTTTATAATCCTTCGGCAGATCGTCCAGACTCTTCAGCGGCTTTTTGCCTTCGGCCTGATAGCGCGCGTTGATACGCTCCAGACGCAGCGCATCTTCTTCGTGGTTCTCTTTCTCGCGCTGGGCAAGATTGAGCGACACGATATTGCGCTTGTCCTTCATCGCGTTAAAGCGCGCGATATCTTTCATGATGTACTGGAACTCGCGATCCTCAGCGATACGCGCCTCGTGCTGTTTGGTCAGCTGCGCCACCAGCGGCTTGACGTCGCCGGTTTTGCTGTAGGTGGCCGCGTTGATGCTGTCCCAGGGCAGCGCGTTATCTTCGAACTTCTCGCCGGTTTCCGCCGCTTCCACGCCAGTCGGCATCAGCAGATCCGGCGTGACGCCTTTACGCTGGGTGCTGCCGCCGTTGATGCGGTAGAACTTCTGAATGGTGTACTGCACGGAACCGAGCGCAGGCCATTCAGGACGCAGCATCTGATCGTAGATGCGGTTCAGCGAGCGGTACTGCTGCACCGTGCCTTTGCCGAAGGTCGGCTCGCCGACGATCAACGCGCGACCGTAGTCCTGCATCGCCGCCGCGAAAATCTCCGAGGCGGAGGCGCTAAAGCGATCCACTAACACCACCAGCGGGCCTTTGTAGTAGACCACGCCGTCGTTGTCGCTGTCTTCACGCACGCGACCGTTGTTGTCGCGCACCTGCACCACCGGGCCGCTGGGAATAAACAGGCCGGAGAGCGACACCGCTTCGGTCAGCGCGCCGCCGCCGTTGGTGCGCAGATCAATGACGATGCTGTCGACGTTCTGCTTCTGCAGTTTCTGCAGCTGCACTTTGACGTCATCGGTCAGGCCGACATAGAAGCCGGGAATATCCAGCACGCCGACCTTCTCTTTACCGACGTTATGCACGCTCATCTTCACCGCGCGATCTTCCAGGCGGATCTTTTCACGCGTCAGGGTGACGGTGCGGGTTTTGGTGCCCTTGCCCGCCGGCAGCACTTCAAGACGAACTTTGCTGCCTTTCGGCCCTTTGATTTTGGCGACGACGTCATCCAGACGCCAGCCGATGACATCTTCCATCGGCTTGCCCGGCTGACCGACGCCGACGATGCGGTCGCCGACGCTGATAGACTTGCTCTTCGCCGCCGGACCGCCCGCGACCATAGAGTTGATCACCGTATAGTCGTCATCCATCTGCAGCACCGCGCCGATACCTTCCAGCGACAGGCTCATTTCGGTGTTGAACTGTTCGGTGTTGCGCGGCGACAGGTAGTTGGTGTGCGGGTCGATTTCATGCGCAAACGCGGTCATTGCCATCTGGAACACATCTTCGCTGTTGCTCTGGGCCAGACGACGGATCGCGAAGTTGTAGCGCTTGGTCAGCACATCGCGGATTTCTTTTTCGTCTTTGCCCGCCAGCTTAAGGCTGAGCTGGTCATATTTGACCTTTGCGTCCCATAACGCGTTCAGCTCGGCCTGATCTTTCGGCCAGGGCGCTTTGGCTCGGTCGATATCGATCGTATCGTTGCCGCTGAAGTTCATCGGACGGTTCAGCACGTCGAGCGCGTACTGATAGCGCTCAAAACGGCGTTTCTGCGCCAGATTATAGAGATCGTAAAACACGTCCAGCTTGCCGCTGCGCAGCTCATCGCCGAGCGTGGTTTTTTTATCGGCGAACTGCGCCACATCCGACGCCAGCAACACGTTGTGGTTGTAGTCGAGCAGATTAAGGTAGCGGTCAAAAATTTTCGCTGAAAACGCCTGGTCGAGATCGAACTGGCGATAGTGTGAGCGGGTAAAGCGGGAGGTCACCCGTTCGCTGACGGTGGGATCCTGCGGATCTTCGTGAAGCTGGGGGATCTGATCGGCGCGGGTAATATTCTCAGCGCCAAATGAAGGGCCTGCCAGTAGCAGGCCCGCAATCATACCGATTTTTAACAGGGTGTTCATGCCGGGGTCAGCCTCCGTTTCAGAACTGCAAGTGTTCTGCGCGCACAATCATTGCCATGCCGGAAGCGAGCTGTACCCGAACGCCGTCTTTTGACACTTCAAGAACGGTCGCGTCCATCGCACTTTTGCCTGCTTTGACTTTGATATTCTGGCCAGGTTGCAAAGTTGAGGTATCGGTGATGGGTTTCGCCTGCGCAGCCGGACGCGGAGCCGGTTTACGATCCTGAGCGGCAGCACGCGGCGCCTGAGGACGCGCTTTACGCGGCGCCTCGCCGTCGGCCGGTTTGCGCGCGGCAGGACGGCGCGGACGACGCGGTTCAGCGCCCTCTTTACCCGCTTCGCCCGCTTCGCGTTTTGCGGCTTTCTGCTGCTCGCGCTGCGCCTGAACGCGCGCTTTCGCCTCTTCCAGCTGCTGACGCGCATGCTGCACGTGCTGCTCGTCCAGCACGCCACAGGCGTTGCCGTCGAGATCGACACGCGTCGCGCCGGCTTTAATGCCGTAGAGATAACGCCAGCTGGAGGTATAGAGACGCAGCGCTGAACGCAGCTGGGTCTTGCTCAGACTCATTTCGCCCTGAACGCGCTCCACCAGATCCTGAAAGATTCCGATTTTGAGCGGACGCGCTTCACCTTCGGCGCTAAAGCAGTTTGGAAAACGTTCCGCCAGAAAGGCGATCACTTCTTTACTGCTATTCAACTTAGGTTGATTTTCCATGAAATTTCCTGATTACAACGGATTTGCCGACCAGAGCAGGCATGAACAGGCGACATTATAATGACAACATCGCCAAATGCCATGCGATCCAGTCGATTAGCTGCGCGACAGCTGCAAAAATTTTTCGATATCGCTGTCTGCCAGCACGTCGCAAAGCCCATCAGTCAGTGCAACCAACCCAGTTTCATCCTCGCTGTCGAAGCGATTGAACACCGTGCTGTCGATATCCAGAACGCCTACCAGCGCACCATTTACTTTCAGAGGAATCACGATCTCGGCATTGCTGGCCGCGTCGCAGGCGATATGACCCGGAAAGGCGTGCACGTCGTCGACGCGCTGCACGCGATCCTGCGCCAGCGCCGTGCCGCAGACGCCTTTGCCCACTGGAATGCGCACGCAGGCGATTTTGCCCTGAAAAGGGCCCAGCACCAGGGTATCGGCTTCTGTCAGCAGGTAGAAGCCCGCCCAGTTCACGCCTTCAAGGCGTTCATACAGCAGCGCGCTGAAATTGCCCATAGCGGCGAGAAATGACGTCTCGCCCGCGAGCAGCGCGCGCATGTCGCGATTCAAATCAGCGTAAAAGGCAGTTTTGTTCATTATTTAACCATTAACATTAACAACAGAGCGGCTTTATTTAACCGCCCGTTAAAATAAGCACTAAATATCCACCGCCACAAGGTGAATCATAGCGTTAGTTGCTATAACCTTAGATTTTTGTGGATCGAAACGTGGGCCCCTTACGGGCGTGTCAGAAACGTGAAAACGTTTTTTTGCCCCACCACCGCATCCGGTCACAGCGACACATATCTGGGCGAAACGTGCACCACCCTATGAAAATTCACGCCATCAGCCAGCCATTGCCCCACGCACGTTATCAGCGTTGTCCGCAATGCGATACCCTTTTTTCCTTACCGGATGTGAAATCGCATCAGTCTGCCTATTGTCCACGCTGCCATGCGCAAATTATCAGCGGACGCGACTGGTCAATGACCCGGCTGACGGTGATGGCCGCGGCCATTCTGGTGCTGATGCCGTTCGCGTTTACCCTGCCGCTGGTGGATATTCGCCTGCTCGGCATGCGCATCAACGCCAGCCTGCTCGGCGGCGTTATCCAGATGGCGGAACAGGGCAACGTGCTCACCGCCTCGATGGTGGCGTTTTGCACCATTGGCGCGCCGGCGGCGCTGGTGGTCGGCATCGGCTACCTGACCCTCGGCCATCGACTGGGGATGAATCTGCGGCCGGTGCTGCTGATGCTGGAAAAGGTCAAAGAGTGGGTGATGCTCGACATCTATCTGGTGGGCATCGCGGTGGCCTCGATCAAAGTGCAGGACTACGCCTCACTGGAGGTCGGCTACGGGCTGGCCGCCTACCTGACGCTGACGGTGCTGAGCCTGCTGACGCTGATCCATCTGAATGTAGAGCAGCTGTGGGAGCATTTTTATCCGCAGAAGCAGTACGCCACCGCGCGCGACAGGCTACAGGTCTGCCTGAACTGCCATAATACCGGCGAGCCGGACGCGCGCGGCCGCTGCCCGCGCTGCCATACCCCGCTCGACTTTCGCCGGCGTCACAGCCTGCAAAAATCCTGGGCGGCGCTGATCGCCTCGGTGGTGCTGCTGATCCCCGCCAACCTGCTGCCGATCTCGGTGGTCTACCTTAACGGTTCACGCCGCGAGGATACGATTTTCTCCGGCATTCTCGGGCTGGCCTCTGGCAATATTCCGGTGGCGGCGGTGGTGTTTATCGCCAGTATTCTGGTGCCCTTTACCAAAGTGCTGGTGATGCTGACGCTGCTGTTAAGCATCCATTTCCGCTGCGAGCAGGGGCTAAAAACCCGTATTCGCCTGCTGCGGGTGGTGACCTGGGTTGGCCGCTGGTCCATGCTCGATCTTTTTGTGATTTCATTAACCATGTCGCTGGTCAATCGCGATCAGCTGCTGGCTTTTACCATGGGACCCGCCGCGTTTTACTTCGGCGCGGCGGTGATCCTGACCATTATGGCCGTTGAGTGGCTCGACAGCCGCCTGCTTTGGGATGCACATGCAACAGGAAACGCCGACTACACCGACTAACGCTACGCTGCGCAGCAAACGTAAAGTCTCTCCATTCTGGCTTCTGCCGATTGTCGCGATGCTGATCGCCGGCTGGCTGCTCTGGACCAACTACGAAGAGCGCGGCACGGTGATCACCATTAACTTCCAGTCGGCGGACGGCATCGTGCCGGGACGCACGCCGATCCGCTATCAGGGCGTGGAGGTCGGCACCGTGCAGGGCATTAACCTGAGCGACGATTACCGCACCATTCAGATCAAGGCGAGCATTAAAAGCGATATGAAAGAGGCGCTGCGCGAGAATACCCAGTTCTGGCTGGTGACGCCGAAGGCCTCGCTGGCGGGAGTATCGGGACTCGACGCGCTGGTGGGCGGCAACTATATCGGCATGATGCCGGGCAGCGGCAAGCCGCGCGAGAGCTTTATCGCCCAGGATACCCAGCCGAAGTACCGCGTCAACACCGGCGAGCTGCTGATCCACCTGCACGCGCCGGACCTGGGCGCGCTCAACTCCGGCTCGCTGGTCTACTACCGTAAGATCCCGGTCGGTCGCGTCTACGACTACAGCATCAACGGCAATACGGACGGCGTCACTATTGATGTGCTGATCGAACGTCGCTTCAACAACCTGGTGAAAAGCAACAGCCGCTTCTGGAATGTCTCCGGCCTGAGCGCCGACGTCAGCCTGAGCGGCGCGAAGGTGCAGCTTGAGAGCCTGGCGGCGCTGGTCAACGGTGCCATCGCCTTTGACTCGCCAGACGACGCGCCACCGGCGAAGACGGACCAGAACTATCAGCTCTATCCCGACCTGGCGCACAGCCAGCGCGGCGTGGTGATCACGCTCGATCTGCCCAACGGTAATAACCTGAAAGCGGGCCGCACGCCGCTGATCTATCAGGGGCTGGAAGTCGGCAGCCTGACAAAGCTTAACCTGCTGAGCGGCGGCAAGGTCACGGGCGAGCTGACACTCGATCCTTCCGTGGTCAGCCTGATGCGCAGCAACACGCGCATCGAGATGCGCAGCCCAAAAGTGAGCCTGACCGACACCAATCTGAGCAGCCTGCTGACCGGCAATACGCTGGAGCTGGTGCCGGGCGACGGCGAGCCGCAGAACCACTTCACCGTGCTGCCCGCCAGCGAGTCGCTGTTGCAGAAGCCTGATGTGCTGACGGTAAAACTCAGCGCGCCGGAGAGCTACGGCATCGACGCCGGTCAGCCGGTGATGCTGCACGGCATGAAAATCGGCCAGGTGATTTCGCGCGAGCTGAATGAGAAAGGCATCCAGTTTGTCGCGGCCATCGAGCCGGGCTATCGCAATCTGGTGCACGGCGACAGCAAATTTATCGTCAACAGCCGGCTCGACGTTAAGTTCGGCCTCGACGGCATGAAGGTGCTGGGCGCCAGCGCCCGCGAGTGGGTGGATGGCGGCATCCGTCTTGAGCCAGGCAATAAAGGCGAGGTGAAAGCGGCCTATCCGCTCTACGCCGACGCCGAAAAGGCAGAAGAAGGCATTATCGGCGATCGCCCTTCCACCACCCTGATGCTGACGGCGAACAGCCTGCCGGACGTGCAGGCCGGCTCGGTGGTGCTCTACCGTAAATATGAGGTTGGCGAGATCGTCGACGTCACGCCGCGCGCCAGCGCGTTCGATATCGCCGTGCATATCAAGCCGGAGTACCGCAAGCTGCTGACCAACGAAAGCGTGTTCTGGGCGGAAGGCGGCGCGCGCGTGCAGCTAAACGGCAGCGGCCTGACGGTGCAGGCGTCGCCGCTGAATCGCGCGCTGCGCGGGGCGATCAGCTTCGACAATATGAGCGGCGCGGCGAACGCCAAAGGCAGCAAGCGCACGCTCTATCCTTCCGAGACGGCGGCGCGCGCGGTCGGCAGCCAGATTACGCTGCACACCTTTGACGCCAGCAAGCTGTCAGAGGGGATGCCGATTCGCTATCTCGGCATCAATATCGGCCAGGTCGAGTCGCTGTCGCTGAGCCAGGACAACAATCAGGTGGTGGCGAAAGCGGTGCTCTACCCGGAATATGTGCAGGACTTCGCCCGCAGCGGCAGCCATTTCTCGGTGGTGTCGCCGGAGATCTCCCCGGCGGGCGTTAACCATCTGGAAACCCTGCTGCAGCCCTACGTCAACGTCGACCCTGGCAAGGGCGTGCCGGCGCGCAACTTTGAGCTGCAGGAGAGCACCATTACCGATTCGCGCTATCTCAACGGCTTGACCATCTATGTCGACGCCGCCGAGGCGGGCTCGCTCTCTATCGGCACGCCGGTGCTGTTCCGCGGCGTCGAGGTCGGCACCGTGACCGGCACCTCACTTGGCAATATGGCGGATCGCGTGCAGATTGCGCTGCGCATCAGCAAAAAGTATCAGCATCTGGTGCGCAACAACTCGGTGTTCTGGCTGGCGTCGGGCTATAACCTCGACTTCGGCCTGATTGGCGGCGTGGTGAAAACCGGCACCTTCCAGCAGTTTATTCGCGGCGGCATTCAGTTTGCCACGCCGCCGACGGTGCCGCTGGCGCCGCAGGCGGGCGCGGACAAGCACTTCCTGCTGCAGGATGAAGCGCCGAAAAACTGGCGCAGCTGGGGCACGGCGATCCCTGACCCGCAGCAGTAATAAGACCGGGCAGCCTCGCTGCCCACGCTGAGACGCACCCTCTCTTTGGGGGCGTCTCAGCAACCGTCCCGGTCACTTCAGACCATTGCGCCAGCTGTTCGAACCGATCTGACGCTTTCATGCTACACTGCCGCCCTGTTTTTTGACCTTAATGCCTTAACTGGAACCTGCCTGTGGCCGACCTTTTCCCCTCTGACTTCCTGGATCTTATGCGCGCGGCGCTGCCCGACGACGCCGAACTGCAACGCTTTATCGCTATCAGCCAGCAGCCGCTGCGCCGCAGCATCCGCGTCAACACCCTCAAGATCGCCGTGGCGGATTTTCTCGCCCAGACGGCGGATTACGGCTGGCGCCTGACGCCGGTGCCCTGGTGCGCGGAGGGTTTCTGGATTGAACGCGACGATGAGAGTTTGCCGCTGGGCAGCGTGGCGGAACATCTTAGTGGGCTGTTCTACATCCAGGAGGCGAGTTCCATGCTGCCGGTCAGCGCGCTGTTCGACGCCGCGCCCGAGGCGCAGCTGGTGATGGATATGGCCGCAGCGCCCGGTTCGAAAACCACTCAGATGGCGGCGCGCATGGGCAATCGCGGCGCGATCCTCGCCAATGAGTTTTCCGCCAGTCGCGTCAAGGTGCTGCACGCCAATATCAGCCGCTGCGGCGTCAGCAACGTCGCTCTGACCCATTTCGACGCGCGCGTCTTCGGCCCCGCCTTGCCGGAACGGTTCGACGCCGTACTGCTCGACGCGCCCTGCTCTGGCGAAGGCGTGATTCGAAAAGATGCGGATGCGCTAAAAAACTGGTCGCTGAGCAGCACTGAAGCTATCGCCGCCACCCAGCGCGACCTGATCGAAAGCGCTTTCCATGCGCTAAAGCCGGGCGGCACGCTGGTCTACTCCACCTGCACGCTGAATCAGATCGAAAATCAGCAGGTGGTCGCCTGGCTGCTGGCGCGCTATCCGCAGGCGGTGGAGATCGCGCCGCTCAGCGGTTTGTTCGCCGGCGCCGCGCAGGCGTTGACGCCGGAGGGCTTTTTGCACGTCTTCCCGCAGCTGTTCGACAGCGAAGGTTTCTTTGTCGCGCGGCTACGTAAAACCGACTCGGTGGCGCCGCTGCCGACGCCTGGCTATAAGCTGGGCAAACTGCCCTTTACGCCGCTGGATAAAAAGAGGGCGGCGGAAGTGGCCGAAGCGGCGGCAGCAGTCTGTCTGCGCTGGAACGACGATCTAACGCTATGGCAGCGCGACAAAGAGATTTGGCTGTTCCCCGCGGCGATCGCCCCGCTGCTCAACAGCGTACGTTTCTCGCGGATCGGGCTGAAGCTGGCCGAGACCTTCGCCAAAGGCTATCGCTGGCAGCATGAGGCGGCGATAGCGCTGGCGCAGCCGGATGGGCAAAACCGCTTTGAGCTGACCGCCGACGAGGCGCTGGAGTGGTATCGCGGGCGGGATATTTTTCCTGACGTGCCGCCGACGCGCGATGAAGCGATAGTGACCTATCAGCAGCAGCCGCTCGGGCTGGCGAAGCGTGTCGGCAGCCGCATTAAAAACAGCTATCCGCGCGAGCTGGTGCGTGACGGCCGGCTGTTCCGCTGAGGCCTACTGCAACTGCAGCAGCGTCAGCGAGTTGCCGAACACCGCGCCGGTGTCGATATAGTGCAAATTGCCCGTTTCCAGCGGATGCTGCAGCGGCGTATGGCCGAAGTAAAAATCATCCGCGCCCGCGATCCTCGCCGCATCGCCCGCTTTCAGCTGGGCGATACGCTCGCGATTCCACACCACCTGATGCCAGTCCAGCGGCTGCTCCCACGCGTAGCGGTCTGCCGGATAGTCGGCGTGCGCCACCACCACGATGCGTTCCGCAAGCTGCAGGTGCAGGATCAGCGGCAGGCTTTTCAGCTGCCGCAAGGCGTGACGCGCGGCAATCAGCCGCGCGCCTTTCAGCTGATAAAACCACTCGCCACCGTTCAGGGTCCAGAGCAGCGAATCGTGACACTGTAACGCTCGCAGCGCCATCTCTTCATGATTGCCGCGCACGCAGCGAAACCACGGCTCCTCCAGCAGCTGCAAACAGCCGAGGCTGTCAGGCCCGCGATCGATTAAATCGCCGACGGAGATGAGTAAATCGTTCCGCTTATCGAAGCCCTTTTCCAACAGCAGCGCATCCAGCTGACTACGGCAGCCGTGCAGATCGCCTACAATCCATATGTTTTGCCAGTTTTCACCGTTGAGATACTGGTAGTGCATTATTAGCCCGCTTGTTAACAACTGGTTTATCTGATGCGGGTTAAAGTATAGCCGGTCACATCTTCAGGGAGGCGTGATGAACAGCCGGAAACAATTTATCAGCGTGCTGGTGCTTATCTTTGTCGGCAGTCTGCTGTTGCTGGAATCGCTGGCGCGTCTGGTGCATTTGCTGTTGGTGGGTTAGCGGCCGAATGCTGTTGGCCTGCTTCTCAGATTTTCCGTAATAAAGAGGCGTAAAAGCGCCACCGCGCGGCGATTACTGTTCAGATATCAGGATGTTTCTCCCTGACGAAACTGCGCTAGTGTGAGATCTCAGCCCGTCCACAACGTGGAGCAGATACACACAGCAAAGGAGGGATGGCTGATTACCTCCGTCAGGAGAATAAAAAATGGTCGCTGCAACGCTTGATAACGTAAGTTTTAACCTTGATTCTCTCGAAAACGCAGCATTAGAAATCTGTAAAACCAAAGGAATGCTGGGCATGCTGTTGGCGTCAGTATCAACAGAGATTCAGCAATCCTATTTCCAGCTGTTACGCGAGTCCGGCTTCGATGACGAACTGGTCTGGCTGCAGCAGGTGCTTGAGTCCAGATAAGTGCTCTTTTTGACCCCGGCGCCCGCTGGGGTTTTTCATTTTTGCCGCGGCGCCAGCCGACAAAATGAGACGCAGAGCGCAGGTGAGAAAAAATATTTTTTTGCTCTCCTGTTTTGACTGGTACGACAAAAAAATGCCCCGCGCCCGCTATCGTTCATTTTTACCTGATAAGCGACAGCCAACGCAGAGAGAAACCAGCAAGACTACCCTGTCAGCCGGTTCTCTCACCGCCCACTGAATTTGTTTCGCTACTGGACAAATCGATCGGTGGCGCCCTTCCCTGGACAGGCTGCGATTACGGTTTTAATGCAGGCGGCACGGTGCCGGACAGCTCTTGCTCGCTTTGCGCGCCGGAACCGGGACGCGCATGGCCCAGCAGCGGCTCGTCGCCCAGCAGCTCAGGCTTCTCTTTCGCCGTAAACTGGGCTTTGCCGTCAAATGAAGGACCTTCGCACCAGCGACCTTTCGGCAGCGGTTTATCCAGCGAGGTGTTGAGCACGTAGTAGGAGTGCTCGCTCGCCTCTTCGCTTTGCGGGAAGCTGTTGGGGATCGGCAGCGAGGCGTTGAGCCCGCCCATCTCCTCAATCACCGCCAGCCACTGCTGCTGGTGCATGGTGTCGCGGGCGATCAGGAATGAGAGGAAGTCCTTCATGCCGGTGTCTTCCGTCAGGTTGTAGAGACGGGTCGCCAGCACGCGGCCTGTCGCTTCCGCCGTTACGTTGGCCAGCATATCAGCCGCCACGTTGCCGGAGGCATAGATATGGCTCATATCAAAGGGCACGCCGTTGGCATTGACCGGCATCGCCGCCAGACCGGAAGAGAGGATATGGCGCGGGTTCATGCCGCCCAGCACCGCATTGACAACGGGATCTTTCGCAGAGGCTTCCTGGTAGGACAGGGGTGCCCCTTCCAGGTTGAGCGCGACGGCATGCGCCAGCATTTCGATATGCGCCAGCTCCTCCGTTGCGGTGGAGATCAGCAGGTCGCGGATACGCGCATCGCCGCGTGCGCCCATCGCTTGGAAGAAATACTGCATTGCCACACGAATTTCCCCTTCAACCCCGCCGATCGCCTGTTGCAGCAGCATAGCAAATTCGGGATCCGCTTTATCGACGCGAACAGGGTATTGAAGTTTTGATGAATGGTGGAACATATTTTATCTCCTGGCTTTTTTACAAGAATAAGCCAGACAAGCCTGGAAGAGGTTCGCGGAAAATGAAAGCGTGACCGTAAACTTTTCGGAATCGCTATCAGCAGCAAATTAACCGGCAACCGAGAAATATTAACCAGTTAGCGCAGAGAAAAATGATTGGCTATTTTACGCTACTCTCATTATTTCAGGCATAATATGCGCACCCTTTATAAGGATATATATCCGCGCCTTTTGTACTGTTGCGTTTTTTTGCGAGGTTATTTTTCTGTCAGCCAGGCAGAGGCGGCGATATTTGCTGGCGCCATCCTCCGTCAGGGAAAATCAAAGCGGGAAAGGATAAGTTTGTGTCGACGGGCGCGCAGGCATATCAGCGCTGCGCGCGGCGTGTCGGACGGCAGGATGCTACTCTTTGAGCGGCGGCTGAGCATTAATCAGCGGGGAAACGCCGCTGATTTCCGCCAGGCCCGCCTGATTCAGCTGATTATCGGCGCTGTCCACCGCGCGGGAAATGGTCAGCAGCTCCTGAAACTCCTGCAGCAGAATAGCGGCGTCAGATTTCAGCATCTCGTCGGAATCGGCTGAATCGATTACGGTATTGATAGCCTTGTTGGCGCTGTCGATCATCTCGGTGACGCCGCCCTGCCTGCTGACGGCCAGCACCAGCGCGCTGATTAACAGCGACTGCGCTTCTACGCGCGCCGTCAGCTGCTTGGTTTCCGCATCAATTTTGGATATTTTAGCCAGCATGCTCAGCACAACATTTTTCATAACCGTCTCCCTGTAAAACAGGGATCTTACCTTGCTGTGTTTTGTCGACAAGCTGAAAAATCTTAATTCGTTAACTGGCCCTGCGCCGCGCCGCCTGAAGGCGCGACCTCGCGCAAAAAGGCGATTGCAGAGCATAAAAAAACCCCGACATCAGATGCCGGGGCAGGTGGTCTACACAGAATGTATCAGGTTCTGTTGGTCAGGACTTGCGTCCGCCGCTATGGCTATTCTGACCACCTTTTTTACCTGCTTCAGAAGCTTTTTCACGGTCACCGGCGAAACCACCGCCGCTGTGCTGACCGCCTTTTTTACCAGCCTCTGACGCTTTTTCAGGATTATTTGCGAAATTACCTGAACCACCACGATGCTCGGCCATCATATCCTCCTGGATATATTGTCATTGGGTCAATGGCAACCGGCATAAATCTGTTACGCCAGCCGTATTTCGTGTTGCATGATTAAGACTAGCTGAGCTGAGGTTATCTGCAAGGCAATTCCTGACCAGTAAAACTATTTTCGCCCTTAACGAAGCGACAGCGCCAAAATTATACCCAGCGGGAAAGCGATATAATAACCCTACGAACAGGAACTTAGAGAAATAACAATCAGGGAAGCGCGCGGGTCTTATTCATACTTATTTACCAATGCCCATATTAATACATGCGGCGTAATAAGGTTAAGGCAAAAGGTTAATAGTGGCAGAGAAAGGTATTTTGACAGGAGGCTAAGTTCAGAGCACAAAAAAAGACCGAACACGATTCCTGTATTCGGTCCAGGGAAATGGCTCGTTGAGAGCCGTGCGCTAAAAGTTGGCATTAATGCAGGCGATGTCGCCTTGCAACTTAAGGTTAGCCCACGTCTGTGGAAATGCCAGCGATCGCTCAGGCAGCGGAAATCCGCAGGATCAGTTTGTGATCCTGACGGCAGAATCAGCGGAAAACGGCGCGCAAGCGAACCGCGCCGGAGAAGGTATTATTTATCGCACAGCGCCTGCGTGCGCTCGACGATGGGCTGCAGGCTCATCATCTGGCCCGGGTGGCTTTTATCTTCCGCCTGGATCACCGAAATCGGCTGCGCCTTCACCTGACCGGACTTCACGCGCGCGTCGGCTTTATCGTTAAGCGGATACTGCATCAGCGTGCTGGGGTTAATGGCGAACAGCGAACCGTCTTTCTCACAGGTCAGCATCACTTCTTCACGGCTAAAAGGCCAGGCTGCCTTGCCCACTTCAAAACGGCTCACGGTAATAATTTCTGCCGCCAGCGCCTGGCCACAGAGAGAGAACAACAGCATTGCGGGGATCACTTTCTTCAGCAACATAGCCTACCTTTTTACTCAGTCAAAACGGGTCATACTCAGGCTGGCGACAGCGTGGCGAAAATGCTGACCAGACCCACCACGGCGCATGCCAGCAGCAGCTCAAGCTGCGTCATACGGATAAATTTTTGCTGCGCGCCCTGCCCCGCGAGGCGGAAACGCGGCACCAGCAGATAACGGTTAACCAGCGCGATAGCGACCATCAGGGCCACCAGCGCCACTTTTATTAACAGCAGATCGCTGTAGAGGCCAGCGTGCCACTGGCGCGGCCAGCCGGCGATAAGCAGCGCGTTGACGATGCCGGTCAGCAGCGTGACAGCCACCGCCAGATGACCGTAGCGCGAAAAGCGCATCATGGAGCGAATCGCGTCGCTGCGGCGATCGATTTTCCGCGCTTCGCGCATCAGGATCAACAGCGGCAACAGGCCGCCGCTCCAGAACGCGGCGCCGATAAGATGCAGCGCGTGATTGCCCTGCTGCAGCGCGCCGGCTATTCCTTCGCGCATCGCCGCATGTCCGATCAGCGCCATACAGCCCAGCTGCAACAGGGCGCCTGCCAGCCACGCCTGCTGCCGCCGCTCACCGCGCAGCAGGCTGGCCAGCAGCGTTACGCCAGCCACCCCGGCTTCCCACTGCCAGACAACGCCGAAGCGCGTGCTGAGCACGGCGCGCCAGATCCCGCTGTCGCTCAGGTTGCGCCAGTCACCGCTCATCAACGCCAGCTGGGTCGCCAGCATCAGCAGCGCGCTGAGCAGTGCCAGCGAGGCGCACAGGCGCATGAGCGGCAGAAGGCGCTGCGCCAGCGCACGGCGATAGCGCGGCGGCGCCAGTAGCGTAGTATAAAACGCGCTGCCCGCCAGCAGCATCACAGCGCCAAAATGGAGCGCACGCAGCAGGATCCAGAGAGGAGACACAGACTATTTTACGCGGAAGCGGGTGCTGCCCTGGGTTTTATGACCATCCACCGACAGCACATGCCACTTAACCTGATAGTCGCCCGCCGCCAGCGGCGTTTTCAGCGCCAGGATCAGGCGGTTGCGCTGCTGCGCGTCCTGCTGCGCCTTGTCGCCGACGAGGCTGTGTTTATCCGCGCCCAGCAGCGTAATGCCGCTAAACGCAGGCTCCACATCTTCGCTAAACGTCAGAATCAGCGCCTGCGGCGAGGCGGCGACCACCGCGTTGTCGGCCGGCTCCGACGACGTCAGGTGTGCATGCGCCAGCGCCGGCTGGCTAATCAACCACAGCGCGGCGCTGGCCAGCGCGGCGGCGCCTGATAAAAATGCTCTTTTTTGCATGGGATCATCCTCTTAGCCAACGCATCGGCGGCAAACGTGGCGCAAGGATACGCCGAGGTTTTTGAGGTGTCGAGGGCCAGCAATGCTATCCTTTGCCCTTGATTCAGACAGGGATAAGCATTATTTTTGCCCCCTGTCTTCAGGAGATCCCCATGAGCCATAACCTCGCCCTGCTTTCTCAGCAAGAGAAAGATAAAGTCAACGTTGAACTGGCCGCAGCGGGCGTGGCGTTCAAAGAGCGCTACAACATGCCGGTGGTGGCAGAGATGGTTGAGTACGAGCAGCCGGCTGCGCTGCGCGACTGGTTCCGCCAGCGTCTGATGCACTATCGCCAGGCGTCGCTGAACTTCTCGCGCCTGCCCTATGAACCCAAAATGAAGTAAATTATGCTACGCGTCATTGATACTGAAACCTGCGGGCTGCACGGCGGCGTCGTGGAAGTGGCGTCTGTTGACGTCATCGACGGGCAGATCGTCAACCCTATGAGCGACCTGATCCTGCCGGATCGCCCCATCAGCCGCCAGGCGATGGCGGTGCACCGCATTACCGAAGCGATGGTGGCAGGCAAGCCGACGATTGAAGAAGCGATAGGCCGTTATCACGGCAGCGCCTTTTACGTGGCGCATAACGCCAGCTTTGACCGCCGCATGCTGCCGGAAATGCACGGCGACTGGATCTGCACCATGGTGCTGTCGCGTCAGCTGTGGCCCGGCATCAAATATGGCAATCAGGCGCTGCGCCACAGCCTGAAGCTGGAGGTGACGCCGCCCGCCGATCTGCACGCCCACCGCGCGCTTTACGACTGCTACGTTACCGCCGCGCTGCTGATCCGTATTATGGAAACCTCCGGCTGGGACGCGACGCAGATGGCGCAGCGCTGCCAGCCCGCCAGCGTGGCGGGCGACGTGCTGCCTTTCGGCAAGTATCGTGGCCAAAGCGTCGCCGCTATCGCGCGCAAAGATCCGCGCTATCTGCGCTGGGTGCTGGAAAACGTGCGCGATTTGCGCCCGCCGCTGCGGCAGGCGCTGCGCAAATATATCAGCGACGATCAGTAGTCGCGCTGCGGCGGCAGGCTGCCCTGCGCCAGCGCGATCAGGAAGGTCAGCTCCAGCGCAATGCCCTCATAGGATTTGTAGCGTCCCGATTTTCCGCCGTGACCGGCGTCCATATCGGTGCAGAGCATTAACAGATTGTGGTCGGTCTTGAGCGCGCGCAGTTTCGCCACCCACTTCGCCGGCTCCCAGTACTGCACCTGCGAGTCGTGCAGCCCGGTGGTCACCAGCATATGCGGGTAGGCTTTCGCCTCGACGTTGTCATAGGGGCTGTACTGACGGATGTATCCGTAATAGTCCGCCTCGTTGGGATCGCCCCACTCGTCATATTCACCCGTGGTCAGCGGGATCGACTCATCCAGCATGGTGGTCACCACGTCGACAAAAGGCACCTGCGCCACCACGCCGTGAAACAGCTGCGGCGCCATATTGATCACCGCGCCCATTAACAGGCCGCCTGCGCTGCCGCCCATGGCGTAGAGCTGCTCGGGCTGACCAAAGCCTTTTTTCACCAGCGCCTGCGTCACGTCGATAAAGTCGGTAAAGCTGTTCATCTTGTTGAACAGGCGGCCACCGTCATACCACTGCTGTCCCAGCTCCCCGCCGCCGCGCACGTTAATCAGCGCGTAGACGAAGCCGCGTTCGAGCAGGCTCAAGCGGCTGACGCTAAAGTCCGCTTCCATATTGCTGCCGTAGGCGCCATAGCCGTAAACCAGCATTGGGTTTTTGCCCGGCTGATAGTGTTTGCGGTGATAGACCAGCGACACCGGCACTTCCGTGCCGTCGCGCACCGTGATCCAGTGGTGCTCGCTTTTGTAATTATCGGGATCGAAGTTGCCGACCGCGCTCTGTTTGAGAATACGCCGTTCGCCGGTGTCCATATCGAGTTCGAACAGCGTGGTGGGCGTGGTCATCGAGCCGTAGCCGTAGCGCAGCTTGCTGGTTTCCGGCGAGGGGTTAAACGCCAGCCAGGTCACGTAGGTGGGATCGTCGAAGGCGATGCCGGTGTCTTCGCCGGTTTGCCAGTGGATCTGACGCAGGCTGGTCAGGCCGCGCTGACGCTCCTCGACCACCAGCCAGTCGCGGAACAGCTGGAAGTCCTCCATCACCACATGGTCGCGCGGCGCAATCAGGGTTTCCCAGCGCGACTCCTCCAGCCAGCGCGTGCGGTAGAGCCCGAAGTTCTTCCCTTCCCGGTTCGAGCGGATATAAAACTGATGCTGATAGTGATCCAGGCTGTACTCATGATCTTTACGGCGCGGCAGAAAGACCTGCGGCGTGGCGTCCGGGAAGCCGGCGTCGAGCAGCTGGATCTCGCTGGAATTGGTGCTGAACAGCGCAATCAGAATAAAGTGGTCGGACGTAGTTTTATGCACGCTGAGATGATAGGTGTCGTCCTGCTCTTCATACACCAGCCGATCGTCGCTCTGCGGCGTGCCGAGTTCATGACGCCAGACCTGATAGGGCAGCAGCGTCTGCTCATGCTTGCGCACGTAGTAGAGCGTGCGGGAGTCGTTGGCCCAGGCGAGGCTCGATGAGGCGTTGTTCAGCACCTCGGGATACCAGCTCCCTTTCTCCAGGCAACGAAAGCGAATGCCGTACTGTCGCCGGGAAAGGAAGTCCTCTGCCAGCGCCATCACCTTATTGTCGGGGCTGATGTTGAGTGACCCCATGGTATAGAACTCGCTGTGCGAGGCGCGCTGGTTGGCGTCCAGCAGCAGCGTCCACTCGTCGCTGACGGCGCTGTCGGCGGGCTGGCGATAATAGGCAGCATATTCGTTGCCGCTCTCATAGCGGCTCTGATAGCGATAGCCGTTATGCACATAGGGAACCGAATGGTCCTGCGGCGGCAGGCGATCGACGATCTCTTTTAATATGCGGTTCTGCAGCGGCTGCTGGGTCGCCATGATCTGCTTGCCGTAGTTATTTTCGGCGCGCAGATAGTCCAGCACCTCTTCGTTGTCGCGCTTATCGTCGCGCAGCCAGTAGTAATCATCCACGCGCGTTTCGCCGTGGAGCGTCATGGCGTGGGGGATTTTTTTTGCGATGGGGGCCTGCATGCGGTGTCTCCCTGTTATTGATATCCCTTAAGGGTGGCATCAGGTCGCTGGGAAGCCAAATTTTTGTGCGTAACACCTTGTTATTGCGGCCGCACTGGGCGGCCGTGGCGCGCTTAATCCGCCGGGATACGCGCTTTTTGCTCGCGCAGATCGTTTTCGATGCCGTCGCGCACATCCTGCGGGATCTTCAGCGCGTCGCCCAGCGCGGTGAGGTAGCTGCGCTCCATAAAGTGGTCAACGTCGATGGCGGCGCAGCTCAGGAAATAGAGTTCCAGCGCTTCGTCTTCGTTTTTTACGTCGGCTGCCAGCCAGGTGGGATCGAGCGGGCGGCTCATCGCCTGCTGGATCAGCGCTTCCGCCTGCTGCCCATAGCCCGACTCGTGAATGCTGCGCTCGATGGCGGCGCGCTCTTTAGCGTCGATATGGCCGTCGCTTTTGGCGGCGAACACCAGCGCCGTCACCAGCCGCTCGGCGCGCTGGTCCGCCGGGGTTTGCAACTCGCCAAAGCCCGCGTCATTCTGGTGGGTGTCACGCACGCGCTGCTTATATTTATTCCACAGCAGCGCGCCCGCCGCCGCGCCGCCGCCGATAATCAGCGCTTTGCCGCCATAGTCGGTTAACAGCTTGCGCGACTTTTTACTGGCGATCAGCAGGCCCGCCAGGCCACCCAGCGCGCCGGGTGCCAGCATATCGTTCAAACCGCCGTTGCCGCCGCTGTGACCTTTCTTCGCCAGCAGCGACTGAAGCTGCTGCAACAGGTTGTTCATCGTTCACTCCTTCTTTAGGCGATAAGGCCCCTACTCTGCCCTGGCGGACGTCAGGTAACGTCAAGGTGAGAAAAGAGAGGCAAAGCAGAGGAGGATGAGAACGCAAACGTTTTCGTTTATACTGCGCGCGTTTTGACTCACAGGTGAAATTATGACGACTCTTGGAACTGCGCTGCGTCCGGCGGCGACGCGTGTCATGCTGTTAGGCTCGGGCGAGCTGGGTAAAGAAGTGGCGCTGGAGTGCCAGCGACTGGGTGTGGAAGTGATTGCGGTCGATCGCTACGCCGATGCGCCTGCAATGCACGTGGCGCACCGCAGCCACGTAGTAAACATGCTTGACGGCGAGGCGCTGGCCGCGCTGATCGCGCAGGAAAAGCCCGATTACGTGGTGCCGGAAATCGAAGCGATCGCCACGGATAAGCTGGTTGAACTGGAGCAGCAGGGTCAGCGCGTGGTGCCGACCGCGCGCGCCGCGCGCCTGACCATGAACCGCGAAGGCATTCGCCGTCTGGCAGCGGAAGAGCTGTCGCTGCCGACCTCGAGCTACCGGTTCGCCGACAGCAAGGCGAGCTTCGACGCGGCAACGGCGGAGATCGGCTTTCCCTGCATCGTTAAGCCGGTGATGAGTTCGTCAGGCAAAGGCCAGAGCTTTATCCGCGATGCGAGCCAGCTCGATCGCGCCTGGGAGTATGCGCAGCAGGGCGGCCGCGCCGGCGCAGGCCGCGTAATCGTCGAGGGCGTGGTTAACTTCGATTTTGAAATTACGCTGCTGACCGTCAGCGCGGTAGATGGCGTTCACTTCTGCGCGCCGATCGGTCATCGTCAGGAAGATGGCGACTACCGCGAATCCTGGCAGCCACAGCAGATGAGCGCGCTGGCGCTGCAGCGCGCGCAGGCGATCGCCGGCGATGTGGTAAAGGCGCTGGGCGGTTTCGGCCTGTTCGGCGTCGAGCTGTTTGTCTGCGGCGATGAGGTGATCTTCAGCGAAGTCTCACCGCGTCCGCACGATACCGGCATGGTGACGCTGATTTCGCAGGATCTCTCTGAGTTCGCGCTGCACGTGCGCGCCTTTCTCGGCCTGCCGATCGGCGCGATCCGCCAGTATGGTCCTTCGGCGTCGGCGGTGATCCTGCCGCAGCTGCACAGCCAGAATGTTCAGTTCGTCAATGTGGAAGCGGCGCTGGGCGCCGGTCTGCAGCTGCGCCTGTTCGGCAAGCCGGAAATCGCCGGTTCGCGCCGTCTCGGCGTGGCGCTGGCGAGCGGCGACAGCGTGGATGACGCCGTTGCGCGCGCCATTGCCAGCGCCGCAGCGGTAAAAGTAGAAGGGTAAGAGAGAGCGGTGAGCGCCCTGCTCACCGCTTGCGGTTACTGCGCGCCCGCTACCGCTTCGCGCGCCAGGCGGGTAATACGATCCCAGTCGCCTGACTCCAGCGCGTCGTTCGGCACCAGCCAGGAGCCGCCGATGCAGAGCACGCTCTTCAGCGCCAGGTAGTCGCGATAGTTCGCGGGCGAGATGCCGCCGGTCGGGCAGAAACGCACCTGCGGGAAGGGACCGCCGATCGCCTGCAGCGCCTTGACGCCGCCGTTCGCTTCCGCCGGAAAGAATTTGAACTCGCGCAGGCCGTAGTCCATGCCGGTCATCAGCTCGGAAACGGTGCTGATGCCGGGAATAAGCGGCACCGGGCCTTCTACCGCCGCCTTCAGCAGCGGTTCGGTAATGCCGGGACTGATCACAAACTGCGCGCCCGCCTCGGTCACTTCCTGCAGCTGCTGGGTGTTGATCACCGTGCCCGCGCCGACGATGGCGTCCGGCACCTCTTTGATCATCAGGCGCAGCGCGTCCATCGCCACCGGCGTGCGCAGCGTCACTTCCAGCACGCGCACGCCGCCGGCCACCAGCGCTTTCGCCATCGGCACCGCATGTTCCAGCTTGTTCACTACGATCACCGGCACCACAGGTCCAGTGGTCAGAATCTTTTCAGCACTCGTCTTCCAGTTCTTCATCAGTTCCCCTTGCTTATCCATACCGGCGACTGCCGCGCAGCGCGCCATCAATGCGCCACTACCATACAGGATCGCCTTCCGCATCGTCTATCCGCCCGGCGCTGTTTTTGAAACTGCGGTTCAGTTTTCTGCGCGCAGACGTAAAAAAGCCCGCATAGCGCGGGCTGTTTTCAGGATTATTCGAACTCGTTCCAGGAACGGCCGTCTCGGGTGATCATCGCCACGGACGCCACCGGCCCCCAGGTGCCTGCCTGATAAGGCTTGGAGGAGTCGCCGTCGGCGGCCCAGGCGTCGATAATGGAGTCAACATAGGTCCATGCGGCTTCCACCTCGTCGCGGCGCACAAACAGCGCCTGGATGCCGCGCATCGTCTCCAGCAGCAGGCGCTCATAGGCGTCGGCCAGATGCGACTGGTTGAAGGTTTCCGAATAGCTCAGATCCAGCTTGGTGGTTTGCAGCTTGTGCTTGTGATCCAGACCTGGCACCTTGTTGAGGATCTCGATATCGACGCCTTCGTCCGGCTGCAGACGGATGGTCAGCTTATTCTGCGGCAGTTCGGAGTAGGAGTCTTTGAACAGGTTCATCTCCGGGTTCTTAAAGTAAACCACCACCTCAGAGCATTTGGTCGGCAGACGCTTGCCGGTGCGCAGGTAGAACGGCACGCCCGCCCAGCGCCAGTTGTCGATATCGACGCGAATGGCGACGAAGGTCTCTGTCGAACTCGATTTATTGGCGCCCTCTTCTTCAAGGTAGCCCGGCACCTTTTTACCCTGCACGAAGCCGGCGGTGTACTGGCCGCGCACGGTTTTGTCGCGCACGTTGGTCTGATCGATGCGGCGCAGCGAGCGTAGCACCTTCACTTTTTCGTCGCGAATGGCGTCGGCGCTCAGGTCGGACGGCGGCGACATGGCGATCATGGTGAGGATCTGCAGCAGGTGGTTCTGGATCATATCGCGCATCTGGCCCGCCTGGTCGAAGTAGCCCCAGCGTCCTTCAATGCCCACCTCTTCCGCCACGGTGATCTGCACGTGGTCGATGGTGCGGTTGTCCCAGTTGTTGACGAAGATCGAGTTGGCGAAGCGCAGCGCCAGCAGGTTGAGCACCGTCTCCTTGCCGAGATAGTGGTCGATACGGAACACCTGGCTCTCGTCGAAGAATTCGCCCACCGCGTCGTTGATCTCTTTCGAGGTTTCCAGCGAGGTGCCGAGCGGCTTCTCCATCACCACGCGTGCCGGCTTCGCGTTCAGCTTCGCCGATCCCAGTCCTTTGCAGATGGCGCCGAAGGTGCTGGGCGGCATGGCAAAATAGTTAATGGTGGTACGCTTGTCCTGGTCGAGCATTTTGCCCAGTTTAGGGAAATGAGAGGTGTCGTTAACGTCGAGATTGCAGAAGTCGAGGCGGTTGCTGAGTTTGTCCCACAGCGCTTCGTCGATCTTCTCCTTCATAAAGGTTTCCAGCGCTTCACGCACCACTTTGGTGTAGGCTGCTTTATCCCACTCGGCGCGTCCCACGCCGATAATGCGGGTTTCCTCGTGGATCTGTCCCGCTTTTTCCAGCTGATACAGTGAAGGCAACAGTTTCCGGCGCGCAAGATCGCCTTTGGCACCGAATATCACCAGATCGCATGCCTGGGCTGTTTGTGTTACCGCCATTTTCCTCTCCTCATTGCAGGATGATCCCGTTGGCGTTTGCATCCTCATCCACCGGGTCCGTGTTGTAATTTTCTTTCAGCACAATGTACTTATTTCAGGGGGTCAGGTAAACCGACTCTATGCTGGTCCGCAGAGTTAACTCTGTACGGAATAAGGCGTGCCGATGTGATACTGCGTGCGCTTTTACCCAATTTAGTGCGGCGGACGATCTCCGGCAAAACTTAATCCGGCTCAAATTATGACAAAAAATATCCCCGTCGACTTATCCTCACTTGCGCGCGGTCATGGCGAACGCGGTATATTCACGCTTTTATCCCCTCTCTGCCAGTCATCGCTGGCATCGATAAAAGCGATAATGGTCATCCACTTATGAATATGCTGGAAAAAATCAGCGCGCAGCTGGCGTCGCTCAGCAAATCTGAACGCAAAGTTGCCGAGCAGATCCTCGCGGCGCCGCAGGAGGCGATCCACGCCAGCATCGCCCGCCTGGCGCGCGCCGCCGAGGTGAGCGAGCCCACCGTTAATCGCTTCTGCCATCGGCTGGGCGCGCACGGCTTTCCCGCTTTTAAGCTGCAGCTGGCGCAAAGCCTGGCGAAGGCGCCCAGCTGGGTCAGCCGCGACGTCGACGAGCATGACGACGCCGAACGCTATAGCCATAAAATTTTTGACTCGGCGCTGGCGGGTCTGCAGCGGGTGCGCAACCAGCTCGATCTCGGTGTCATTCGCGCAGCGGTGGCGGCGCTGTCGCAGGCGCACAAAGTCGCCTTTTTTGGCCTGGGCGCGTCGGCGGTGGTGGCGCACGACGCCTTCAATAAATTTCTGCGTTTTAATCTGCCCGTGGTCTGGTCAGAGGATATTGTGATCCAGCGCATGAGTTGTATAAATAGTCGACCTGGCGACGTGTTTGTTTTGATTTCACATACTGGCCGCACGAAAAATATGATAGAACTGGCTCGCCTGGCCGGTGTAAACGGTTCCACCGTGATAGCCGTCACGTCTCCCGCTTCACCGCTGGCAGAGGTCGCCACGCTGGCGCTCACGCTTGATGTCCCGGAAGATACCGATGTCTATCTGCCGATGGTTTCCCGCCTAGCGCAGCTCACCGCCATCGACGTGCTCGCTACCGGCTTTATTCTCGAACGCGGCAGCGCGTTTCGCGAAAACTTAAAGCGGGTAAAAGAGGCGTTAAAAGATTCCCGTCTCGATAAAGCCATCGCGACGGAAAACGCAGCAGAGCAAAAAAATTAACATCACATTCACAATGTGAGTCGTATCACAGGCTGTCCTTCAGTTAGAATAATGTTCACGCCCTTTCCACTTTAGGGGATACGCAAATTTGTCAACGGAGTCCTTCATGTCAAGACGTCTCAGAAGAACCAAAATCGTTACAACCCTCGGCCCGGCCACTGACCGCGATAATAATCTGGAAAAAATCATCGCCGCAGGCGCCAACGTTGTGCGACTCAACTTCTCTCACGGCACCCCGGAAGATCATCAGCTGCGCGCGAACAAAGTGCGCGAAATCGCCGCGAAGCTGGGTCGCCACGTCGCGATTCTGGGCGATCTGCAGGGCCCGAAAATTCGCGTGTCGACCTTTAAAGAGGGCAAGGTGTTCCTCAACGTGGGCGATCGCTTCCTGCTCGACGCCAGCCTGAGCAAAGGCGAAGGCGATAAAGAGAAAGTCGGTATCGACTATAAAGGCCTGCCGGAAGATGTGGTGCCGGGCGATATCCTGCTGCTCGACGATGGACGCGTGCAGCTGAAGGTGCTGGAAGTTCAGGGCATGAAGGTGTACACCGAAGTCACCGTCGGCGGCCCGCTCTCCAACAATAAAGGCATTAACAAGCTCGGCGGCGGCCTGTCGGCGGAAGCGCTGACGGAGAAAGACAAGGCGGACATCATCACCGCCGCGAAGATCGGCGTCGACTATCTGGCGGTCTCCTTTCCACGCAGCGGCGAAGATATGAACTATGCGCGTCGTCTGGCGCGCGAAGCGGGCTGCGAGGCGCAGCTGGTGGCGAAAGTCGAGCGCGCCGAAGCGGTCGCGACCCAGGAAGCGATGGACGATATTATCCTCGCCTCCGACGTGGTGATGGTGGCGCGCGGCGATCTCGGCGTCGAGATCGGCGATCCCGAGCTGGTGGGTATTCAGAAGGCGCTTATCCGCCGCGCGCGTCAGCTGAACCGCACCATTATCACCGCCACGCAGATGATGGAGTCGATGATCACCAATCCGATGCCGACGCGCGCCGAGGTGATGGACGTTGCCAACGCCGTGCTGGACGGCACCGACGCTGTGATGCTGTCGGCGGAAACCGCCGCCGGTCAGTATCCGGCCGAGACCGTTTCCGCGATGGCCAAAGTCTGCCTCGGCGCAGAGAAGATCCCCAGCGTCAACGTCTCTAAGCACCGCCTGGAAGTGACCTTCGACAATGTGGAAGAGGCGATCGCCATGTCGGCCATGTATGCGGCGAACCACCTGCAGGGCGTCACCGCCATCATCACCATGACCGAGTCTGGCCGTACGCCGCTGATGACCTCGCGCATTACCTCCGGCCTGCCGATTTTCGCCATGTCGCGTCATGAGCGCACCCTGAACCTCACCGCGCTCTACCGCGGCGTGACGCCGGTCTTCTTTAACAGCGACAACGACGGCGTGGTTGCCGCGCATGATGCAATCAATCTGCTGCGCGACAAAGGCTTCCTCGTCGCCGGCGACCTGGTGATTGTGACCCAGGGCGACGTGATGGGCGCCACCGGCACCACCAACACCAGCCGGGTGCTGCGCGTAGACTAATTTCGCGCCTCCCTGCTGTAGCATGCGGTAAACAACGCGACTGCCTGGCGGTCGCGTTTTATTTTTTACAAGGAGTCTGAATGCCCCGCTATCAACCCGTCAGCAAGCTGACAGCAGGTCTGCTGCTGTTTCCGCTGGCGCTGGTGCTGTTTGAATTCGCCACCTATATCGCACACGATATGATCCAGCCCGGCATGCTGCTGGTGACGCAGGAGTTCGGCGTTGGCCCGGAGTGGGTTTCAACCTCGCTCACCGCCTACCTGCTCGGTGGCGTCGCGCTGCAATGGCTGCTTGGCCCGCTCTCCGATAAATATGGCCGTCGCCCGGTGATGCTGGGCGGCATTCTTTTTTTTATCCTCGCCTGCGCCCTCACCAGCTGGGTGGGATCCATTCGCGAATTTGTCGCGCTGCGCTTTATTCAGGGCATCAGCCTCTGCTTTATCGGCGCGGTCAGCTATGCGGCGATTCAGGAAGCGTTTGATGAGGCGCTGGCGGTGCGCGTCATGGCGCTGATGGCGAACGTGGCGCTGCTGGCGCCGCTGGCCGGTCCACTGGCGGGCGCCGCCTGGCTAACGGTGGCGAGCTGGCGCAGCATGTTCTGGCTCTTCGCGCTGCTGAGCGCTGTCGCCTTCCTGATCCTGTGGCGCGTGATGCCGGAAACCGCTGGCGATCGTAGCCACTCTGTGGCGCCGCGCACGTTGTTACGCAGCTATGCGCGCCTTGCGCGCGACACGCAGGTGATGTATGGCTCGTTCGCTATTGGCCTGGTGTTTATCCCCATTCTGACCTGGGTGGCCCTTTCGCCCGTGATACTGATCCACGATGAGGGATTGTCGCGCCTGCACTATGCGCTGCTCCAGCTGCCGGTGTTTTGCGCCATGATCCTTGGCAACCTGACGCTGGGCAAACTGGCGGGACGCGTTCCCGTCGAGCGGCCGATCCGTTTTGCCGCCTGGCCAATACTGGCTGGACTGCTGCTGGCGCTGCTGGCTAACCTGCTCGACAGCCACAGCTATCTGCTGCTGACGGCTGGGCTTAGCCTTTACGCTTACGGCGCCGGCATGGTAAACGCCGGCCTTTATCGGATGACGCTCTATGCCAGCAATGAAGGTAAAGGCAGCGTCGCAGCGATGCTGGGAATGATATCTATTCTGACGCTGGCGCTTGGCATTGAGCTGGCAAAGGCCTGTTATTTCAGCGGCGGCACGCCCTGGTTTAGCTCGCTCAATTTTATCGCGGGATTTTTATGGTTTATTTTGATGCTGCTTTTTTTACATGAACATAAAAAGCGGAGCCAAATTAGAAGCGTTTAGCTTTGGTTTACTGCGTGGCGTTTGTTAAGCCATCTATAAACGCGATTTTCCATGCGCAATTTATCAATAGAGGCTCAACAAGCTATAAATAGAAATAAGCCGCGCTGTGCACAGCGCGGTTTTTTATTAAATTATTGTTTTTAAATTATTGCCGTAATTTAACATTTACCCCAGCCGCACCCTGGCAAATTAAAGCATATAATTCAATAAGTTATAGCATACCAATCAGATTCTATCGCTGACTTTTTGCGCCAAAAAGCTATTGATTTATAGCTCCCGCCTATCAATAAAGCAACTTTCAAAGGAATTTATTATATTGCCCCGCCTGCCTGCTTTCCTTTATAAATACGCCACCCGGCGAAGAGCACTTATATTCTTACGCAGTGATTGAGCCAGCAGAGCGTTAATCAAAACGCACAGGCGGCTTTTATTAACTGCTGCTGCGGCCCTGCCTGAATATTTTTTTAGGCTAGCGCACTATCGCCGTAAATATCTGCTTTACTCTCATTAATCAGGAATACATCATGAAGAATATAAAAACCTCCGCGTCTCTGGCGGCGATCTGCCTGGCGATGGCGATGGCCAATAGCGCCATGGCGTCCGATAACAGCGCCAACGTTAACGTAAAAGGCGTACTGGTTTCAGGCTGTAATATCAAAATGACGCTGCACGATATCCATATGACCGGGCGCGCGCAGGACTTTGTCCCTGCCAGTGATTTTTCTTTTGACGCGTTACCGACCAAAATCAAGGTCGGTACCATTGATCTGACCAGCTGCGGCGAAGACTTCAAAGCCCAGCTGGCGCTCGGATCTAAACCGATTGAAGGCTATGGGAAAGTTTTTAGCCTGGTCGACACCTCGGGCAGCGCAACCACCGACTGGGGATTTGGTTTAATCCAGAAAGATGGCGATAGTGAAGTTCGCCAGTGGAATCCTTCTAGCCCAGTAACGACGCTGCAGGGCGGCCATAAATATGAGTATCTTTCCGGTATGGTTACGGCAGCAAATATCAGCAAACTGCCGGATCCCGGCCAGTACACCGGTAAAATGACCTTTACGGTCACGCCGGAATAAAAGCCTGTTCATGCGCCCGCTACTGCGGGCGCATTTTTTATTTCCGCGGGAACAACTCTTTACGACGGTAAGGCTCAGTATCACCCTCTTTACGCGTCTTCAGCAGCTTGAGTATCCAGGTGTACTGCTCGGGATGCGGTCCGACAAAGATCTCAACTTCTTCATTCATGCGGCGCGCCAGCGTCACGTCATCGGCGTCAAGCAGATCATCCATCGGCGGACGCACCAATATATCAAGCTGGTGGGTTTTGCCGTTATAGACCGGAAACAGCGGCACCACGCGCGCGCGGCACACCTTCATTAAGCGTCCGATCGCCGGCAGCGTCGCTTTGTAAGTGGCGAAGAAATCAACAAACTCGCTGTGCTCCGCGCCATGATCCTGATCGGGCAGATAGTAACCCCAGTAACCCTGACGCACCGAGCTGATAAAGGGTTTGATACCGTCATTGCGCGCGTGCATACGACCGCCGAAACGGCGGCGGGCGCTGTTCCAGATATAGTCCATCAGCGGGTCGCTCTGATTATGGAACATCGCCGCCATCTTCTGTCCTTCGGACGCCAGCAGCATCGCTGGAATATCGACGCCCCAGCCGTGCGGCACCAGGAAAATGACGTTCTGCTGCGTGGCGTGCAGCTCGTCGATAATCTCGCGACCGTGCCACACCACGCGCTGGCGGATCTGCTGCGGATCGCGCAGCGCCAGCTCGGCCATCATCACCATCGCCTGCGGCGCCGTTGCGAACATCTCATCAATGATCGCTTCCCGCTCCGCCTCGGGGCGTTCGGGCATACAGTAAAACAGATTGATCTGCGCGCGGCGGCGAGCGCTTTTAGCCAGCCTGCCCGCGCGACGGCCCAGCGCGCCCAGCAGCGGATCGCGCACCTTGGCGGGTAAATAGGCCATACCGACCATTGCGCCGATCGCCAGCCAGCTGCCCCAGTATTTAGGCTTTAAGAAAGAACGTTCAAAAACGGGAATGAATTCAGCACTGTTTTTTTTCGGGGTTTCCATGCACTCGCCTCAATCAATGACGCGCTAATGATAGTGGCGACAGGTAAATTTGCAATCCCCGACGCAAAGAGGAAGAAACCGACGCGCGGGGCGTCGGTTTTCAGGCGCGGCTTACAGAGAGACTATTTGAAGCTAAGCTGCGGCAGGTTGGTTTTCACCTCTGCCAGATAATCGCTGCGCGCTTTGCCGGTCAGGCCTTCCATGCGCGGCAGCTTCGCCGTCAGCGGATTCACCGCCTGGTTATTGATCCAGATTTCAAAGTGCAGATGCGGCCCGGTGGAACGGCCGGTATTGCCCGACAGCGCGATACGATCGCCGCGCTTCACCTTCTCGCCCGGCTTCACCAGCACTTTCTTCAGGTGCATATAGCGCGTCATATACTGACGGCCGTGACGAATAGCGACATAGTTGCCGGCCGCGCCGCCGTTTTTCGCCACCACCACCTCGCCGTCGCCCACCGCCAGCACCGGCGTGCCGACCGGCAGCGCGAAGTCGACGCCTTTATGCGGCGCGATGCGTCCCGTCACCGGATTAAGACGTCGCGGGTTAAAGTTAGAGGAGACGCGATACTGCTTCACGGTCGGGAAACGCATAAAACCGCGCGCCAGGCCTGAGCCGTTGCGATCGTAGAACTTGCCATCTTCGGCGCGGAACGCGTAGTAGTCTTTGCCGCCGGAGCGCAGGCGCACGCCGAGCAGCTGGCTCTGCGCGCTTTTGCCGTCGAGCATCTCGCGCGACATCAGCACGCTAAACTCGTCGCCGGCGCGCAGCTTGCGGAAATCCATCTGCCACTGCAGCGCTTTAATCACCGCGCTCGCTTCGCTGCCGGTCAGGCCGGCGCGCTGCGCGCTGGCGGCGAAACTGCCACGCACCTCGCCTTTCAGCACGCTGTTCTGCCACTCGCCCTTCTGCATCTCGGACTGCATAGTGAACGCGCCGTTATTGCCGCGCTGATAGGTGCGGGTTTCGCGGCGGTTAATCTCCCAGGTGAGCGACTGCAGGGCGCCGTCGTCGGTCAGGGTCCAGCTCAGCTGCTGGCCAACCTGCAGGTTGCGCAGCGCTTTATCGCTGTTCACCAGCGCATTGATATCGCCCAGCTCGATGCCGTACTGATTCAGGGCGCTGCTCAGGGTATCGCCGGAAGAGACGGTGTATTCGTGCGTGCCAGACGCGTCCGGTACATCGCTGTCGATGTCGTCCGCAGGCAGCTCTTCCTCCGGTTCGGAGGTGGTCTGATCGATCGGTTCGCTGGCCTCGGGCAGCAGCGTACGCAGCTGATTTTTATCGAGTTCGATGCTCTTGACGATGGGCATCGCGTCATCGGTGGGATGGTAGACGTAAGGCCGCCAGACGGCGACGGCCAGAGTGACAACGGTTAAAGACCCCAGCATAACGCGGTGGGGGCGCGGCAAATTATTAAATGCGAGGGCGACAGAGCGGGCTATCTGCTGCACGTTTACCTATTCCTCATGCTCCATTCAGGCAGCTCGCATACTGGCCTGACAGCTGTGAAAGGAATTTCACGTAGCTGTCCTGACTAAGGCTGATATTCGTTCCCAACGGATCCAGCGTCCCTTTACGCACGCTGGTGCCGCGGGCAACCGCATCGATGACGGCTGGCCTGAATTGTGGCTCAGCAAAGACGCATACGGCCTTCTGCTCAACCAACTGTGTTCGTATTTGATGTAGACGCTGTGCGCCCGGCTGAATCTCAGGGTTTACGGTAAAATGCCCGGTAGGCGAGAGGCCGTACTGTTTTTCAAAATAGGTGTAAGCGTCATGAAAAACGAAATACCCTTTGTTGCTGACCGGCGCGAGCTGCGCGCTAATGTGCTTGTCGGTCACCGCCAGTTCGTTTTCGAACTGCTGCAGGTTCGCGTCAAGTTTGGCTTTGCTTTCGGGCATAAGTTCCAATAATTTGCCGTGGATTGCAACCGCCGCTAGCCTGGATATTTGCGGTGACAACCACAGATGCATATTAAACTCGCCGTGATGGTGATGATGGGCGTCGTCGTCATGGCCGTCAGCGTCGTCGTGCGCGCCGGCGTCATCGTGGTGATCGTCGTCGTCGCCGCCTTTCAGCAGCAGCGGCTTCACCGCCGGCATCGCGGCGATTTCGAGATTTTTAGCGGCGGGCAATTCTGCGGCGGGTTTGGTCATAAAGGCCTCCATCTCCGGCCCGACCCACACCACTAAGTCCGCGTTTTTCATACGTTTTACGTCGGACGGGCGCAGCGCGTAATCATGTTCCGAGGCGCCATCCGGCAGCAGCACGTCCACCGGGGTCACGCCGTCGGCGATGGCCGCAGCGATAAACCCTAACGGCTTCACCGAGGCGACGACATTCGCCTGCGCCGGAAGCGCGAGCGTGGTGGCCAGCGCCAGCGCAGAAAGGGTAAAAACTGTACTCTTTTTAATGTGTAACATAATGCGTCATTCCATCGTGACCTGGGGATGGGATGTGATATTATAACATTCGAAATTCTGTGCAACCTGTAAATAACATGACCTCACTCGTCACGCTTGAAAACATTTCCGTGCAGTTCGCACGGCGTCCTGTCCTCTCCGGCATTAGCCTGACGCTGACGCCAGGACGCATTCTTACGCTGCTCGGCCCTAACGGCGCCGGGAAATCCACGCTGGTGCGCGTGGTACTGGGCCTGCTGGCGCCGACCTCGGGTCAGGTGCAGCGCGACGCCGGGCTGCGCATCGGCTACGTGCCGCAAAAACTGCATATCGACCCCACGCTGCCGGTCAGCGTCGAGCGCTTTATGCTGCTGACGCGCGGCGCGAAGCGCGCCGACGTGCTGCCGGCGCTGAAGCGCGTGCAGGCGGGTCACCTGCTCAACGCCCCGCTGCAAAAGCTTTCGGGCGGCGAAACCCAGCGCGTGCTGCTGGCACGCGCCCTGCTCAATCAGCCGCAGCTGCTGGTGCTGGACGAACCGACGCAGGGCGTCGACGTCAACGGCCAGGTGGCGCTGTACGATCTCATCGACCAGCTGCGCCACGAGCTTAACTGCGCGGTGCTGATGGTCTCTCACGATCTGCATCTGGTGATGGCGAAAACCGATGAGGTGCTCTGCCTCAACCACCATATCTGCTGCTCCGGCACGCCGGAAGCGGTGTCGCAGCACCCGGAATTTATCGCCATGTTCGGCCCGCGCGGCGCGCAGCAGCTGGCGATCTACCGCCATAACCATAATCATCGTCACGACCTTCAGGGACGTATCGTTTTACGCAGAGGACAGGGTCCATCATGATTGAGTTGCTTTTACCGGGCTGGCTGGGCGGCGTGATGCTGGCGCTGGCGGCCGGTCCGCTGGGTTCCTTCGTGGTGTGGCGCAAAATGTCCTATTTCGGCGACACCCTGGCGCACGCCTCACTGCTGGGCGTCGCCTTCGGCCTGCTGCTTAACGTCAATCCTTACTACGCCGTGATCCTGGTGACCGTCTGTCTGGCGCTGGGGCTGGTGTTCCTCGAGCGCCGGCCGCATCTGGCGATCGATACGCTGCTCGGCATTATGGCGCACAGCGCGCTGTCGCTTGGGCTGGTGGTGGTGAGCCTGATGTCGAACGTGCGCGTCGACCTGATGGCCTACCTGTTCGGCGATCTGCTGGCGGTGACGCCGGAGGATCTCTGGGTGATGGGCGCGGGGGTGATCGTGGTGCTGGCGGTGATGGCGTGGCAGTGGCGCGCGCTGCTGTCGATGACCATTAGCCCGGAGCTGGCGCAGGTCGACGGGGTCAATATTCAGCGTACCCGCCTGATTTTGATGCTGGTGACCGCGCTGACCATCGGCGTGGCGATGAAGTTTGTTGGCGCGCTGATCATCACCTCGCTGCTAATTATCCCCGCCGCCACGGCGCGCCGCTTTTCGCGTTCGCCGGAGCAGATGGCGGGTCTGGCGGTGGTGGTCGGCATTCTCGCCGTCTCCGGCGGCCTCACCTTCTCTGCCTTCTACGACACGCCTGCCGGGCCGTCGGTGGTGCTGTGCGCCGCGCTGCTGTTTATCCTCAGCATGGCGCGCAAGCCCGCCGTCTGATTACTCGTCGCGCGCCAGGCCGAAGTGGCGATAAGCATGCTGCGTGGCCATACGGCCGCGCGGCGTGCGCTGAATAAAGCCCTGCTGGATCAGGAAGGGCTCAATCACATCTTCAATGGTTTCCCGCTCTTCGCCGATAGCCGCAGCCAGGTTATCCAGCCCCACCGGCCCGCCGGTGAACTTGTCGATAATCGCCAGCAGCAACTTACGATCCATATAGTCGAACCCTTCGCTGTCGACATTCAGCATATCGAGCGCGCTGGCGGCAACGTTGCCGCTCATCTCACCGTTGGCACGCACCTCTGCGAAGTCGCGCACGCGGCGCAGCAGGCGGTTGGCGATACGCGGCGTGCCGCGCGAGCGCTGCGCCACTTCCCGCGCGCCTTCGTCGCTGAGCGGCAGGCCGAGGCAGGCGGCGCTGCGGCTGACGATATGCTGCAGATCCGGCACGTTGTAGAACTCAAGGCGCTGCACGATGCCGAAGCGGTCGCGCAGCGGCGAGGTGAGCGAACCGGCGCGCGTGGTGGCGCCGATCAGGGTAAACGGCGGCAGATCGAGCTTGATCGAGCGCGCGGCCGGGCCTTCGCCGATCATAATATCCAGCTGATAATCTTCCATCGCCGGATAGAGCACCTCTTCCACCACCGGCGAAAGGCGGTGGATCTCATCGATAAACAGCACGTCGTGCGGCTCGAGGTTGGTCAGCATCGCCGCCAGATCGCCCGCCTTCTCCAGCACCGGGCCGGAGGTGGTGCGTAAGTTGACGCCCATTTCGTTGGCGACGATATTGGCCAGCGTGGTTTTTCCCAGCCCCGGCGGCCCGAAAATCAGCAGGTGATCCAGCGCATCGCCGCGCAGTTTTGCCGCTTTGATGAAAATTTCCATCTGCTCGCGCACCTGCGGCTGACCGACATATTCCGCCAGCAGCTTAGGGCGAATAGCGCGGTCGAGATTCTCTTCTTCGTTATAGCTGGCGGAGGAGACCAGACGGTCGGCTTCAATCATGACTTACCTCAAATGGCGGCGCGCAGCGCTTCACGGATCAGGGTCTCGCAGTCCGCGTCAGGTCGGGCGACTTTGCTGATCATACGACTGGCTTCCTGCGGTTTATAACCCAGCGACACCAGCGCCGCAACCGCTTCCGCCTCGGCGTCGTTGCTTTCCGGCTCGGCGTGCGGCGCGGCCAGCGTAAAGGCGGATTCGCCGGAAAAGAGGTCGCCATGCAGCCCTTTAAAGCGATCTTTCATCTCCACCACCAGACGCTCGGCAGTTTTCTTGCCGACGCCGGGCAGTTTGATCAGCGCGGCAATCTCCTCTTTCTCCACCGCCGTCACGAACTGCTGCGCCGACATGCCGGAGAGGATCGCCAGCGCCAGCTTGGGGCCGACGCCGTTGGTTTTGATCAGCTCGCGAAACAGCGCGCGCTCTTGCTTGTTGTTGAAGCCGAACAGCAGCTGCGCGTCTTCACGCACCACAAAGTGGGTAAAGATCACCGCTTCATGGTTGAGTTCAGGCAGCTCATAAAAACAGGTCATCGGCATATGCACTTCATAACCCACGCCGTGCGCTTCGATCAGCACCAGCGGCGGCTGCTTTTCCAGAATATTGCCCCGTAAACGACCTATCACCTGAACGCTTCCTTAATCAACGAATGTGGCGGGATTTATAACATAAAAAAGGCTGGATGAATATCCAGCCTGAAACGCAACGCGGCGCAACCGCCTAGCCTGAACGCAAACGCCCACGCGTCAGCAGCAGTTTGCTGTCGCTGACGCGCGCCGCGTTCTGACTGACGTGGCAGTGCGTAATGGCGATCGCCAGCGCATCGGCGGCGTCCGCCTGCGGATTAGCGGGCAGCTTAAGCAGCGTGCGCACCATGTGCTGCACCTGGCTCTTCTCCGCCCCGCCGGTGCCGGTCACGGTCTGCTTCACCTGACGCGCGGCGTACTCAAACACCGGCAGCTCCAGATTAACCGCCGCGACGATCGCCGCGCCGCGCGCCTGCCCCAGCTTCAGCGCCGAGTCGGGGTTCTTCGCCATAAAGACCTGCTCGATGGCGAAGTAGTCCGGCGAGAACTGGGTGATGATCTCGGTGACGCCCGCATAGATCAGCTTCAGGCGCGCCGGCAGTTCCGTGGTATTGGTGCGGATACAGCCGCTGCCCAGATAGGTGAGCTGGCGGCCGGTCTGCCGAATCACGCCGTAGCCGGTGACGCGCGAGCCGGGATCGATACCCAGAATGATCGCCATTACAGCGTTTCCGCGACCTCGTCGGAGATCTCGCCGTTATGGTAGACTTCCTGCACGTCGTCGCAGTCTTCCAGCATGTCGATCAGGCGCAGCAGCTTCGGCGCGGTTTCGGCATCCATTTCCGCTTTGGTCGACGGGATCATCGAGACCTCAGCGGTGTCCGCTTTCAGGCCGGCGGCTTCCAGCGCATCACGCACCGCGCCCAGCTCTTCCCACGCGGTAAAGACGTCAATCGCGCCGTCATCGTAGCTCACCACATCTTCCGCGCCCGCTTCCAGCGCCGCTTCCATCACGCTGTCTTCATCCTGGCCCGGCGCGAAGGAGATCACACCCTTCTTGCTGAACAGGTAGGAGACCGAGCCGTCGGTGCCGAGGTTGCCGCCGGTTTTGGTGAAGGCGTGGCGCACTTCGCCAACGGTGCGGTTGCGGTTGTCGCTCAGACACTCCACCATCACGGCAGAGCCGCCGGGGCCGTAGCCTTCGTAGATGATGGTTTCCATGTTAGAGTCATCTTCGCCGCCCACGCCGCGGGCGATAGCGCGGTTCATGGTGTCGCGCGTCATGTTGTTGGACAGCGCTTTGTCCATGGCGGCGCGCAGACGCGGGTTGGACGCGGCGTCGCCGCCGCCGAGTTTAGCGGCGGTGACCAGTTCGCGAATGATTTTGGTGAAGATTTTACCGCGTTTAGCGTCCTGCGCCGCCTTGCGGTGCTTGGTGTTCGCCCACTTACTATGACCAGCCATTCGATCTTTTCTCCAGTTTAGGCATCGTACAGGCTATCTTGCTTGCGATCTTGTTCCCCGGCAGTGCTCGCATTCCTCACGTACATAAGTACGCTCCGGTTGCTGCGCGCTGGCGATGAACAACCTCGCGGCGCCGATAACGCCTGACTGTTTGAGTTCTGCGGTGCAGTTCTGTGGGAACGCACCCATTTTCTTTAGTCCAGGCTGCCAGCAAAACTACGGCGGGCAGCTAAATAAATTCTTCAATTGCCTGGCGATTGCTCCAGGACTTAGTCAGGGCGGCGGCAGCGGCGGGTTCGAGCCAGCGTGCGTCGAGGTGCTCGCTGAGCGTCGGCTGACGTTCGGCCGGCAGCGCCAGCCGAAACCAGTGTTCGCGGTTGTGCGTCACGCCCGGCGCGTAGCGATGGCGATAGTGCGCAAAGATTTCGAACTCGATCTCTTTGTGGCAGTCGTCCAGCGCCAGCTTTTCAGCCGCGACGTCGATGGCCAGCTCTTCCAGCACTTCGCGTCGCGCCGCCTGCAGCGGGGTTTCGCCCGCTTCCAGACTGCCGGTGACCGACTGCCAGAAGCTGCTGTCGTCGCGTCGCTGCAGCATTAACACCCGACCGGTATCCTGCGCGAAAATCACCACCAGAACCGAGACCGGGTGCTTATACATTACTTATTCTCTGACTTTTCTTTCTTCGGCGCGATCTGAATGCCCAGATCCAGCAGCGCTGCCGGGTTGGCCTCGCTCGGCGCTTCGGTCATCAGACAGGCCGCGGCGGTGGTTTTCGGGAAGGCGATCACGTCGCGGATGTTCTCGGTGCCGGTCAGCAGCATGGTGAGACGATCCAGACCGAAGGCCAGGCCCGCGTGCGGCGGCGTGCCGTATTTCAGCGCGTCGAGCAGGAAGCCGAACTTCTCGCGCTGCTCGTGCTCTTCAATACCCAGAATGGTGAACACCGCCTGCTGCATTTTACCGCTGTGGATACGCACTGAACCGCCGCCTACTTCGTAGCCGTTGATCACCATATCGTAGGCGTTGGCGACCGCGCTCAGCGGATCGGCCGCCAGCTCGTCTGCCGACATCTCTTTTGGCGAGGTGAACGGATGGTGCATCGCCGCCAGACCGCCTTCGTCATCCTCTTCAAACATCGGGAAGTCGATGACCCACAGCGGCGCCCAGGCGCTTTCGTCGGTGATTTTCAGGTCGCGGCCCACTTTCAGGCGCAGCGCGCCCAGCGCGTCCGCCACCACTTTGGCGCGATCGGCGCCGAAGAAGATCAGGTCGCCGTCGGCGGCGTCGGTGCGGCTCAGGATCGCTTCCACGATCTCTTCGTTGAGGAACTTGGCCACCGGGCTCTGTACGCCGTTGAAGCCGTCGGCGCGCGCGTTGACCTTCATCCACGCCAGACCTTTGGCGCCATAGATTTCAACAAATTTGCCGTACTCGTCGATCTGCTTGCGGCTCAGCTGAGCGCCGCCCGGCACGCGCAGCGCGGCAACACGGCCTTTGGCGTCGTTGGCCGGACCGGCGAACACCTGGAACTCAACGTTTTTCAGCAGGTCGGCGACGTCCACTAGCTCCATCGGGTTGCGCAGATCCGGCTTGTCGGAACCGTAGCGACGCATCGCGTCGGCAAAGGTCATCTGCGGGAATGCGCCGAGATCGACGCCTTTCACCTCCAGCCACAGCTGACGGATCATGCGCTCATTGATCTCACGCACCTGCGGCGCGGTGAGGAACGAGGTTTCGATATCGATCTGGGTAAATTCCGGCTGGCGGTCGGCGCGCAGATCTTCGTCGCGGAAGCACTTAACAATCTGGTAGTAGCGGTCGAAGCCGGACATCATCAGCAGCTGTTTAAACAGCTGCGGCGACTGCGGCAGCGCGTAGAACTTGCCTTTGTGCACGCGGCTCGGCACCAGGTAGTCGCGCGCGCCTTCCGGCGTCGCTTTGGTCAGCATCGGCGTTTCGATGTCGAGGAAGCCTTCGTTGTCCATAAAACGACGCACGAAGCTGGAGATCTTAGCGCGCGTCTTCAGGCGCTGCGCCATCTCCGGGCGACGCAGGTCGAGATAGCGGTACTTGAGGCGCGCCTCTTCGCTGTTAACCTGGTTAGAGTCGAGCGGCAGCGGCTCGGCGCGGTTGATGATGGTCAGCGCCTCGGCGAATACTTCGACTTCGCCCGTGGCCATTTCGGCGTTTTTGTTCTTGTCGTCGCGCGCGCGAACGGTGCCGCTGATCTGGATGCAGAATTCGTTACGCAGCTCAGACGCCAGCTGGAAAGCCTCCTGACGATCGGGATCGAAAAAGACCTGCACGATGCCTTCGCGGTCGCGCATGTCGATAAAAATCAGGCTTCCCAGATCGCGACGGCGGTTGACCCAGCCGCAAAGAGTGACTTGCTGACCTACATGAGACAGATTGAGCTGTCCGCAATATTCTGTACGCATAACGTATCCTTTTAACTTCGCCGCTGCTGCCTGGCAGCATCAGGCCGCGTAACCATTTGAGATGCTGCCGCAAAAAAGGCGGTCATTATAATGGAAAAAGCCAGGCAGGATAAGTAGAGCCGCGCCAAAGCGCGTATTTCGTCGCCGGTTTTTCCTGCGTCGCGCAACCAGGCTACCCTGTAGAGCCAAACCAGAAGGAGAAGAGACGCCGTGACGCTTCGCATTGGGCTGCCGCAGTGGCAGCATTCGCACTGGAAACGCTGGGGCATTGAGAGCCTGGCCGATTACGCCCGCCTGTTCCACTGCGTGGAGGGCAACACCACGCTTTATGCGCTGCCCGCGCCCGACACCGTGCAGCGCTGGCGCGATATGACCCATGACGCGTTCCGCTTCTGCTTTAAGTTTCCGCACACCATCAGCCATCAGGCCGAGCTGCGCCATACCGACGATCTGCTAAACGACTTTTTGCGCCTGCTCGATCCGCTGGCGGATCGCATCGGTCAGTACTGGCTACAGCTGCCCGCCGCCTTTTCCCCGGCGCAGCTCGACGATCTCTGGCGCTTTCTCGACGGGCTGCCGCGCCGCTTCAGCTATGGCGTCGAAGTGCGCCACCCCGCCTTTTTCGCCAAGGGCGAGGCGGAGCGCGCGCTGAATCAGGGTCTGCAGGCGCGCGGCGTCAATCGGGTGATCCTCGACAGCCGACCGGCGCACGCCTCTACCTCGCAGAGCCCCGCCGCCCTGCATGCGCGTCAGCAAAAGCCGCGCGTGCCGCCTCACGCGCTGCGCACCGGCGAGCGGCCGATGGTGCGCTTTATCGGCAGCGACGACGTAGACGAGAGCGAGCGATTTTTTCAGGTCTGGCGCGAAAAGCTGGCACAATGGCAGACGGAAAGCGATCCGCTGTTCTTTATCCATACACCGGACATGGGCCAGGTCTTTCCGCTGGTGCGACGCCTGTGGCCGCAGCTGCAGGCGATCGACGCCGGTATCGGCGAAGGGCCCGCCTGGCCGCAGCAGGAGTCGCTGTTCTGATCAACGAGGAAAAGCATGGTTAGCGCGTTATATGTGGTACTGGGTGTGTTGATGGTGATGAAGTTCGCGCTGGACGTGGTGCGCTATCGCCGCCACTATCGGGTCGCCTTCGGCGACGGCGGATTTCACGATCTGCGCGTGGCGATGCGCATTCACGGCAACGCGGTGGAAACCATCCCGCTGGCGCTGCTGCTGCTGGTGATGATGGAGATGAACGGTGCCGATATCTGGATGGTGCACCTCACCGCGCTGATCTTTTTCGCCAGCCGCGTGCTGCATGCGCAGGGGCTGCGCCGCAGCGTGCTCGCCGGGCGCAAATATGGCATGATGCTGACCCTGTTCGCGCTGTGCGGCATGGCTGTGTTTAATCTGATCTACCTCCCCTGGGAGCTGGTGCTGACGCTGCATTGACCCGCCGCGGGCGTAAAGGGTGCAGCCCGCCCCACTTTCTGCCAGAATAGCGCCCTTTCCGTCGTCTTTCCGGATTTACTATGTCTGACCGCGATACGCTATTTTCCGCCCCCATCGATAAGCTGGGCGACTGGACCTTTGACGAGCGCGTGGCTGAAGTCTTCCCCGATATGATTCAGCGCTCCGTGCCCGGCTACTCCAATATCATCTCGATGATCGGCATGCTGGCCGAGCGCTTTGTCACGCCCGACAGCCAGGTATACGACCTGGGCTGTTCCCTTGGCGCCGCCACGCTCTCGGTGCGCCGCAATATCAAGGCGCCAGGCTGCACCATTATCGCCGTGGATAATTCGCCGGCGATGGTCGAGCGCTGCCGTCGCCATATCGACGCCTTTCGCGCCGACACGCCGGTGAACGTGATTGAGGCCGATATCCGCGATATCGCCATCGAAAACGCCTCGCTGGTGGTGCTCAACTTTACGCTGCAGTTTCTCGATCCCCCTGCGCGTCTGCAACTGCTGGAGAAGATCTGGCAAGGGCTGAAGCCCGGCGGCGCGCTGGTGCTGTCAGAGAAGTTCAGCTTCGAGGACGCTGAGGTGGGTGAGCTGCTGTTCAATATGCACCACGACTTCAAGCGCGCCAATGGCTACAGCGAGCTGGAGATCAGCCAGAAGCGCAGCATGCTGGAAAACGTGATGCTGACCGACAGCGTCGAGACGCACAAAGCGCGCCTGAAACAGGCGGGCTTCTCTCACGCGGAACTCTGGTTCCAGTGCTTTAACTTTGGCTCGCTGGTGGCGTTGAAATGATTGAGTTTGGCCGTTTTTATCAGCAAATCGCCACCGGTCCGCTCGCCAGCTGGCTGGAGGTGCTGCCGGCGCAGATCGCCGCCTGGCAGAAAGAGAACCTGCATGGCCTGTTTCGCAACTGGGAAAAGTCGGTGGATCATCTGCCGCTGCTGCAGCCGCAGCATCTCGACCTGCTGCACAGCGTCAGCGCCGATCGCGACGACCTGAGCGATCGCCAGCGCCAGGGCATTGAGAAGCTGCTGCGCAACCTGATGCCGTGGCGCAAAGGCCCCTATGCGCTCTACGGCACCGCAATCGACACCGAGTGGCGCTCTGACTGGAAGTGGCAGCGCGTCGCGCCGCATATCTCCTCGCTGGCGGGCCGCACCGTGCTGGACGTCGGCTGCGGCAGCGGCTATCACATGTGGCGCATGGTCGGCGCAGGCGCGCAGCTGGTGGTGGGCATCGATCCGATGCAGCTGTTCCTCTGCCAGTTTGAAGCGGTGCGCAAGCTGCTGGGCGACGACCGACGCGCGCATCTGCTGCCGCTCGGCATTGAGCAGCTGCCGACGCTGCAGGCGTTCGACACCGTTTTCTCTATGGGCGTGCTCTATCATCGCCGCTCGCCGCTCGATCATCTGCTGCAGCTGAAAAACCAGCTGGTGAGCGGCGGCGAGCTGGTGCTGGAAACCCTGGTGATCGAAGGGGACGAACGGGACGTGCTGGTGCCGGGCGAGCGCTACGCGCAGATGCGCAACGTCTACTTTATTCCGTCAGCGCTGGCGCTGAAAAGCTGGCTGGAGAAGTGCGGCTTTGTTGACGTGAAAATCGTCGACTATGCGGTGACCTCCACCGACGAGCAGCGCCGCACCAGCTGGATGACCAGCGAATCGCTGGCCGAGTTCCTCGACCCGCACGACGCCACGAAAACAGTGGAAGGCTACCCGGCGCCGCTGCGCGCGGTGCTGGTCGCCACCAAACCTTAAGGGCTAGCGGCGCGAAAGCGCCAGCTTCGCCGCGAAGCCGATAAACACCATGCCCGTCAGGCGGTCCATCACCTTGAGCACCGCCGGACGGCGCAGGTGCGCGGCAAAGTAGTGGCTGCCGCCGATCAGGACGGCGTTCCACAGCAGGCCAATCGCAATATGCATCAGCGCCAGCAGCGTGCACCAGAGCGGCACCGAGGCGCCCGCCGGAATAAACTGCGGCAGGAAGGTAACGTAAAACACGCCTATTTTAGGGTTGAGCAGATTGCCGAACAGGCCGCGATTGAAGCAGCTCAGATAGCTTTGCGGCGCGGTTTCGCCCGTGGCCTCTTCCTGCGGCTGCGTGCGCGGACTGAGCAGCAGCCTGATGCCCAGATAAAGCAAATAAGCGGCGCCGACCCACTTCAGCAGGTTATAGGCCATCTCCGACGCCAGCAGCAGCGCGCCCAGGCCACACCCCACCGCGACGCCCCACAGCAGACAGCCGAGGTTGATGCCCAGCGCCGTTGCGCTGCCGCGTCGCCAGCCCTGCGCGGCGGCGGTGCGCAGCACCAGCGCGGTGTCGAAACCGGGCGTCAGCGTCAAAATGGTAATAGCGAATAAAAACGAGAACAGCAGCGTGGCGGTCATAGTTATCTCCCTGAAATGGCGCCGCTTACTCTAACAAACTTTTAACGCAGGCGCGCTGTTTCTGCGCGCTACTCCGCCTCCGCCGGCCGATCCCAGTACTGATATTTATAGGCAGCGCTGAGATGGCGTTCGATAGTGCCTTTATCAAACACTTCGGTTTCGTGCAGGTAGCTTAAGGTGCAGTTGCCGACCTCGTCCCACAGCTGACACTCATCCACCGAGCGCAGCGAGCTGACCGGCGTGGTGGCGCTGCCGTGCAGCTGCCATTCGCGGAAATTTTTATCGTAGGTGTAGCGATCTTTGCTGCGCGCCGTGATGGCGCTGATCACCTGCCCTTGCGGATTCCACTGCCAGCGACTTTCGCCGTTGGTCAGCGCGTCGGTGCCGCGCGAGACGCTTTTCGCCAGCCGCAGCTGCGCGTCGTAGCGGTAGGTGGTATCGGTAAAACCGCTCTTGCCCATGCTGGTAAATTTATCGGAGGCGGTGACGATATTGCCGTGCTGGCCGGTCAGCCAGCTAATGGTGCCCTGACGGTTGTCGACCACCTGCTCCTGCCCCTCTTTCAACACCTTCACCAGGTAGGCGTATTCCGCCACCCAGCCGCCCTGCACGCGGGCGATATGCTGCTCCATGCTCAGGATGACGTTGTGCTCTTTTTTATCGAAGGTGACGTCGGCCACCAGCAGGATGCCGCAGGGATCGAACTGCCCCAGCACCCGCTTTTGCGAGTCCACGTCTTTGCCGAACTCGCCGGCGATCACCTGACGCACCGCGCCTTTGGCGCTGCCGCCCAGCATAATCCAGCTGTTGCTACTGGCGACGGCCTTGCTGTGCGGAGCGCACCCGGCGGCCCGCAGCGCGGGAGAGGCGAAAAGCAGAGCCAGCGCAAGCGCCGCAGTCAGAGAGCGTGTCATGGTGTAACTCCCAGTGATCTCAATAACCTGAGTGTAACCGCATTGGCGGCTTCTGGCGCGGCCTGCTGCTAATCGGCAGATAAAAAGAACCCCAGCAAGATGGCTGGGGTTTGGTACTTGCAAACATCACGTCATAAGGCGTGCTGCGCGGCAAAATCTCTGGTGATTCAGGCTACCCTGACGGTATTAAGCTGCATCACGCTTTTCATGGCTTCCACCACGTCGCTGTCCACGCAGTAACGGCTGAACTCATCCATTTCCGCATCAGAACACATGGAGACACCGGCTTTGCGATAGCGCATCGGCGAGGTCACGAGGCGGCTGGCAGAGCTGTGAACCTCGCAAAGTCCGCTGTCGAGGAACTTTTGCAGGTTGCTGAGGCGCACGCCAGCACCGGCCATAATGATTGGACCCTCGCTCTGTTCATTAAGTTCCTTTAATAATGCAATTCCGTTTTCCGCGCTCTGCTGCTGCCCGGAGGTGAGCACGCGCGCCACGCCCAGCGCGGTTAATTCGTCCAGCGCGCGGTTCGGGCTGTGGCAGAGGTCGAAGGCGCGATGGAAGGTGACCTGCACGCCGTCGCACAGCGCCATAATCTGCCGCATACGCGCGCGATCGATATGCGCCTCTTCATCCAGCATGCCGATGACCAGGCCGGGGAAGCCCATATCGCGGATGCGCGCCACGTCAGATTTCATGATCTCAAATTCCCGCGCGGTGTAGCAGAAGTCGCCACCGCGCGGCCGGACGATAGGATGAACCGGAATCGATATTTCACGTCGTGCCGCTTCCAGTGACCCAGCGGAAGGCGTCAGGCCGCCTTCGCGCGGCGCGGCGCACAGCTCAACGCGGTCGGCGCCGGCCTGCTGCGCCGTCATGGCGCAATCCACGCCGTAGCAGCAAATTTCCAGGGTTGTCATCGGTTCCTCCTTTACATGACGTCTGGCTCGACACAGGGCTATCGGTTAGTCTGGCAACAGACATCAGTTTACGTGGAAAACCGCGCATGGCATTTAATTTTGACCAACGGATAGACCGTCGTCACAGCGATAGTCTCAAATGGAACAAATACAGTGACCCGGACCTGCTTCCGCTGTGGGTGGCGGACACCGATTTCCGCTCGCCCGAGTGCGTGATCGACGCGATAAAAAGCCGCGCCGATCATGGTGTTTTCGGCTATGGCACGCGGCCAGCCGGCTTCATCGACGCGGCGCTGGCGCGCCTCGAACAGCGCTACCAGTGGAAAGTAGAGCCGGAATGGCTGGTGGTGCTGCCTGGCGTGGTGAGCGGCCTTAATCTGACGGTGCGTGCCATGACGGCGCGCGACGAACGCTCTCTCTCGCCGTCGCCCATTTATCCGCCGTTTCGCGGCGCGGCGAAGCTGGCGGAGCGCGAGCAGCGCTATCTGCCGCTGACGCTGCAGGCGGGACGCTGGGTGGTCGACCTCCGTCAGGCGGATGCGCAGCTCAACGGTAAAGAGAGGCTGCTGCTGCTCTGCAACCCGCAGAACCCCGGCGGCACCGTTTATCGCCGCGACGAGCTGGAGGCGCAGCTGGCGTTTGCCCAGCGGCACGATCTAATCGTCTGTTCGGATGAGATCCACTGCGATCTGCTGCTGACGCCCGGCGCGCGTCATATCCCCTTCGCCAGCCTGAGCGAAGACGCCGCGCAGCGCAGCATTACGCTGATCTCCCCTTCCAAGAGCTTTAACATTGCCGGGCTGGGCGCCTCGCTGGCGATAATTCCCAATGCCGGGCTGCGCGCGCGCTTTAAGCAGGCGCGCTACGGCATCGTGCCCGACGTCGATATTCTGGCGCTGGTGGCCGCCGAAGCGGCATGGCGTCACGGCGACGCCTGGCTGGCGGCGCAGCTCGACTATCTGCGCGTCAGCCGCGATCGGCTGCATGCGGCCGTCAACGCGCTGCCGGGCGTCTCGATGGCGCTGCCGGAAGCGACCTACCTGGGCTGGATCGACTGCAGCGGGCTGGATGTCGCCAGCCCGGCGCTCTATTTCGAAAAGCACGGGCTGGGTTTCTCCCCCGGCCGCGACTTCGGCGACGATCGCTTTGTACGCTTTAATTTCGGCTGCACCCACGCCACGCTGGACGAGGCGCTGCGCCGTTTCCAGACAGCGGTCGCCGCGCGCGCTTAGCCCGCCTCGCTGGCGACGATCTCCTCCAGTCGCCACGGATGAAACTTTATCGTGGTCTGCCCGTCGGTCACCGCTAAGGTCGGATTGGGCAGCCGCTCGTTTTCCCCTTTTGGCGAACTGGTTTTAAACGAGATGCCGGGCTGCGTCAGCGCGTCGTCGCTGAGCAGCGCCATGGCGCGCACGCCCAGCGTCTGGTGATCGCCGCGCAGCACGATTTCCACATGCTCAAAACCTTCATGGCGATAGCGCTTCTCCCCCGGCCAGGGTAACTCGACCACGTCGATCTGCCAGCCGTTCAGCGCTAAGGGCTGGTGCAGCTTAAACAGGCGGATAGGCCGGCCATTGATGATTGCCTCGGAAAACTGGCTGCCGATTTTCGCCAGTCCCTGCTGCCAGCGCTCCGCGGTGCTGTTTTGATGGCAGCGCACGGCAATATGATCCGCTTCGAGCGTCGCTAAGCTTAATCCGAGACGCGCGGCGAATTCTTCCAGCGCTGCGCTAAATCGCGCCAGATCGATCGCTAAATCCGCTAATTCAGAGGGAAAAGAGAGGTTGGAAGTCATAAAACGCCCTTGTTTGTTTACGTTTTTTTATCAATACAAAGTCCCGCCAGCACTGGTTCAGGCGCGATTAAATGATAAGAATCATCCGATTTGCCCCCAATTTTGCCGCAAAACCATGTAATAAGCCCTTTTAATTCGGATTTATCCCCGCTTCAGGGCCAGTAGTTTCTGGATGAAAGTGCACTAAATTGCTGAAATTAATGACATTCATTTATACAATGAGATAACTCTTATTTGCCCGCCAAACAATTGCAGCAGCACCGCCTTTCTTATAAATTTGACCTAACACAACTACAAGGAATGGCTCTATGTTCATGCTCATTGTTGTCGCAGTCCTGATCGCACTGATGGGATTTGCAATTTCCCGCCACTGGAAGGTGCGAGAAGATAAAAGCGTCAAAAACCCTCGTCGCCATCTTCGCCGTCGTTAGCCTCTCTTTCGGGAAACCGGCCTGACGCCGTTTCCCCGCACTCTCTCTGCGCGGCGACTGCTGACGCAACGTGACATTTCACGTATACTTCCCCCTTCTTTTTTTCCATTCTGCGCGGCCTGTGGGCGCTCTGGCAGGATGATGACAATGGCTCGCTGCGCAGCAGTCGAGCCTTTCAGCATATGAAGGTAATGCGGTGAATATTCAGGCTCTTCTTTCCGAAAAAGTCAGTCAGGCGATGATTTTAGCCGGTGCGCCGGCCGACTGTGAACCCCAGGTTCGTCAGTCCGCTAAAATTCAGTTTGGGGATTATCAGGCCAACGGCATTATGGCGGTGGCGAAAAAGCTGGGACAGGCGCCGCGACAGCTGGCTGAAAGCGTGATAACCCACCTTGATTTAGCGGGCATCGCCAGCAAGGTCGAGATCGCTGGCCCAGGCTTTATCAATATTTTCCTCGACCGCAGCTGGCTGGCCGCACAGGCAAAACAGGCGCTGACGCAGCCGCGTCTCGGCGTCGCCGCCGTTGAGCCGCAAACCATCGTTGTCGACTACTCCGCGCCTAACGTGGCGAAAGAGATGCATGTCGGCCATGTGCGCTCCACCATTATCGGCGATGCCGCCGTGCGCACCCTGTCGTTCCTCGGGCATAACGTGATCCGCGCCAACCACGTCGGCGACTGGGGCACGCAGTTCGGTATGCTGATCGCTTTTCTGGAGAAGCAGCAGAACGAGCACCACGAAGCGATCGCGCTGGCCGATCTGGAAGCCTTCTACCGCGAAGCGAAACGCACCTACGACGAAGATGAAGCCTTCGCCGAGCGCGCGCGCGCCTACGTGGTGAAGCTGCAGGGCGGCGACGAATATTGCCGCACCATGTGGAAGAAGCTGGTGGATATCACCATGGGGCAGAATCAGCTGATTTATGATCGCCTGAACGTGACGCTGACCCGCAAAGACGTGATGGGCGAAAGCCTCTATAACGACATGCTGCCGGGCATCGTCGCCGATCTGCGCGCCAAAGGGCTGGCTGTGACCAGCGAGGGCGCCACCGTGGTGTTCCTCGACGAGTTCCAGAATAAAGAAGGCGAGCCGATGGGCGTCATCATTCAGAAGAAAGATGGCGGCTACCTCTATACCACCACCGATATCGCCTGCGCCAAATATCGCTACGAGACGCTGAAGGCCGATCGCGTGCTTTACTACATCGATTCGCGTCAGCATCAGCATCTGCAGCAAGCGTGGACCATCGTGCGCAAAGCGGGCTACGTGCCGGAATCAGTGCCGCTGGAGCACCACGCCTTCGGCATGATGCTGGGTAAAGATGGCCGTCCGTTCAAGACCCGCAGCGGCGGCACCATCAAGCTCGCCGATCTGCTGGACGAAGCGCACGATCGCGCACTGAAGCTGGTGCGCGAGAAGAACCCGGAGATGAGCGAAGCGGAGCTGCAGCAGCTGGCGGAAGTGGTCGGCATCGGCGCGGTGAAGTACGCCGACCTGTCGAAGAGCCGCACCACCGACTACATCTTTGACTGGGACAATATGCTGGCGTTTGAGGGCAATACCGCGCCCTATATGCAGTACGCCTACACCCGCGTGCTCTCGGTGTTCCGCAAAGCGGGCGTTGACGTCGACAGCATCGACGCGCCGCTGGCGATTACCGAAGATCGCGAAGCGCAGCTGGCGACGCGCCTGCTGCAGTTTGAAGAGACCATCACGCAGGTGGCGCGCGACGGCACGCCGCACGTGATGTGCGCCTATCTTTACGACCTGGCGGGGCTTTTCTCCGGCTTCTACGAGCACTGCCCGATACTCAGCGCGGAAGAGGAATCAACGCGCCTGAGCCGCCTGCAGCTGGCGGCGCTGACGGCGAAGACCCTGAAGCAGGGTCTGGATACCCTGGGTATCAAAACCGTCGAGCGTATGTAATAAACAAAAACCCCGCCCTGGCGTAATGCTTGTCAGTTAAGCACGGGGTGATAACGCAGTCTGGTGCCGCTCCGGGGCGGGCGGTCCTCGCGCCGCTGACGCGGTCCCTTCACGTCATTCGTCTGCCTGACGGACCGGTGGGGATGGAACCTCCCTGTTCCAGCCCCACCTTTCGCCCGCATCCATGCGGGCTCTCCTGGCAGACTCACTCTGTTCAGCGCTGCGA
>NZ_MWUE01000045.1 GCF_002077695.1 Pantoea latae | reverse complement strand
CCACCACCATCCTTGTATAATCTCCTTTGTTAAATACCCTCTCCTGAATGACCCAAAACTTCGGGGAGAAGGATGAGAAGCTTCGACCGAAGGTTCGGGTCGAGCGCAGCGAGACAACGCACTTTCCCTCCTCCTCATGACTTTTCCGTTAAAACTCGCTACCATCCGCCGCAACATTTGCAGAACACGGTTCCACGCCATGAAATTTGTCTCATTTAACATCAATGGGTTGCGCGCCCGTCCTCATCAGCTTGAAGCCCTGGTCGAACAGCACCAGCCAGACGTCATTGGCCTGCAGGAAACCAAGGTGCATGACGATATGTTTCCGCTTGAAGAGGTGGCAAAGCTCGGCTATCACGTCTTCTATCACGGGCAAAAAGGCCACTACGGCGTGGCGCTGCTGACCAAAGCGGAACCGATAGCGGTTCGCCGCGGCTTCCCCGGCGACGACGAAGAGGCGCAGCGCCGCATCATTATGGCGGATATTCCCAGCCCAATCGGCAACATCACGGTGATCAACGGCTACTTCCCGCAGGGCGAAAGCCGTGACCATCCGACCAAATTCCCGGCGAAAGAGAAGTTCTATCGCGATCTGCAGAGCTACCTGGAGCAGAGTCTGCTGGCAGATAAGCCGGTGCTGATCATGGGCGATATGAACATCAGCAGCACAGATCTTGATATCGGTATTGGCGAAGAGAGCCGTAAACGCTGGCTGCGCACCGGCAAATGCTCTTTCCTGCCGGAAGAGCGCGAATGGATGGATCGTCTGATGCAGTGGGGTCTGGTGGATACCTTCCGCGCGCAGAACCCGGCGGTCAGCGACCGCTTCTCCTGGTTCGACTACCGCTCAAGAGGCTTCGATGACAATCGCGGTCTGCGCATCGATCTGCTGCTGGCCAGCCAGCCGCTGGCCGCCCGCTGTGTAGAAACCGGGATCGACTACGATATCCGCAGCATGGACAAACCGTCCGACCATGCGCCGGTCTGGTCAACCTTCCAGTTTTGATAGCGCGGCGTGGCATAGCGCCACGCCGCTTATTTAACGATTTTCCAGATCAGCGGATTGGTGCCGAGCACCTTTTCATCGCGCGCGCACTGCAGCAGTACCCCTTCCGACTTCACCACTGCGCCCTCGCTGTAGTTGCGGTTTTCAAAAATACAGCACTGCTGGCAGCTGGGTGCGCTGTTCTGATTTTGCGTCCAGACTTCAGGCGGCAGATCCACCACCACATCGGTGTTGCCACCCACGCTGCTGTTCTGCCCATGTCCGTGTGAGACAGTCGCCGCGGCAGCGCCGCTAAACAGCGCTGCCATCAACCATAAACCCGCGCAATAACGCATTATTCGCTCTCCTTCACTTTTCGTTTCGCCGTGCGTTTTGGACGCTTTTTCTGCCCTGAGGCAGGCAGGCCGCGGAAGGCTATCGCGCTGGGCTGCTGGCGCGCCTGCTGGATCAGGTCGGTCAATGTGCCGACCAGCGGCTGCATAAACTCCTCGTAGCGGCACGCTTTTTCGCTGATCCGCGTCAGCGTGGATTCCCACTGCGCCGTCATATCGGGACGCGCCGCCAGCTCCGGCAGCGAGTGGATCAACGCGCGTCCCGCAGGCGTGGCGTTGATATAGCGCCCGTTTTTCACCAGAAACGCGCGGCGGAACAGCAGCTCGATAATCCCGGCGCGCGTCGCCTCCGTGCCTAAACCATCGGTCGCACGCAGTACTTTCTTTAATTCTTTATCCTGCACAAAGCGGGCAATGCCGGTCATGGCGGAGAGCAGCGTGGCGTCGGTAAAGGGGCGCGGCGGCTGCGTCTGCTTCGCCAGCACTTCGCCGCGCTCGCACAGCAGCCGATCGTCTTTCGCCACCACCGGCAGCGGCGTGCCGTCATTCTCCTCGTCGCGCTCTTTGCTGCCCAGCAGCGCGCGCCAGCCCGCCTCGGCCAGAAAGCGCGCTTTGGCAACAAATTTGCCACCGGCGATATCCAGTTCAATGACGCACTTGCGGAAAATCGCATCAGGGCAGAACTGCATCAGATACTGGCGCGCAATCAGCGCATAGACGTTCTGCTCGTTCTCCGTCAGGCGCACCGCGCTGGCGCGCGCGGTGGGGATAATGGCGTGATGCGCGTCGACCTTTTTGTCATCCCAGCAGCGGTTGCGGCGGTCGGCGCTAAAGTCGTCCGGCGGCGTCATCGCGCCCGCGTGCGCCTGAATTGCCTTGAGCACCGCATGACGGCCGGCAAAATGCTCCTCCGGCAGATAGCGGCAGTCGGAGCGCGGATAGGTGATTAGCTTATGGGTTTCATAGAGCTTCTGGCAGGTGTCCAGCACCGTCTGCGCGCTCAGCCCGTAGCGCTTCGCCGCCTCAATCTGCAGGCTGGAGAGCGAAAACGGCAGCGGCGCGCCCTCGCCCTCGCGCTTGTCGTTATAGTGGGTAACGACGGCGGGCTGACCGGCGATACGCGCCACGACGTGATCCGCCAGCGCGCGATGCAGCAAACGCCCCTCTTCGTCCTGCCAGGGCTCGCAGGCGTCGCTGGGCACCCAGCTGGCGACAAAACGCTGCTGGTCAGGCGTAACGATATGCGCCTTCACCTCGAAATAGTCTTTGGGAATAAAGTTTTCGATCTCTTCGTCGCGGCGCACCACCAGCCCCAGCACCGGCGTCTGCACGCGTCCTACCGACAGCACGCCGTCATAGCCCGCATTGCGGCCCAGCAGCGTCCAGGCGCGCGTCATATTGATGCCGTAGAGCCAGTCGGCGCGCGCACGCGCCAGCGCCGAGACGCAGAGCGGAATGAATTCGCGGTTTTCACGCAGGCGACCGACCGCGCGCTCTACCGCCTGCGGATTGAGGTCATTAATCAGGCAGCGCTGCACGCGTCCGCGTTTTTCCGCCGGCAGCTGAAGATAGTCCAGCACCTCATCCACCAGCAGCTGACCTTCGCGATCCGGGTCGCCGGCGTGCACCACTTCGCTGGCCTGTTTCAGCAGCTTCTCAATCACTTTAAGCTGCTTCGCCACCGAAGGACGCGGCTGCAGCTGCCATTTTTGCGGGATAATCGGCAGGTCGGCCAGCGACCAGCGCGCGTAGCGGCTGTCGTAGCTGTCCGGCTGCGCCTGCTCCAGCAGATGCCCGACGCACCAGGTGACGACCTGATCGTCGCCGCAGGCGATAAAGCCGTCGCCGCGGCGATGAGGTTTGGGCAACACATCGGCGATGGCGCGGCCCAGGCTGGGTTTTTCCGCAATAAACAAACGCATGGGTCAGAGAGATCCTTTACTTCAGGGTATAAGGGCCATTCGGCTAACGCACAGAGGCGCAGCGCTATCTTAGACGTTTCCGCATACGGAGGTAAGCTCTGGCGGGTCACTTCTGGATCGGTCGCACAGGATCCGCGCAACCCGCCGCGCTGGCATGAAAAGAGGGAATTATCCGCTAGAAATAACGAACAAAAGGCGTGGTGTCGGGATGGATCACGGTGGTGCTGGATTTAAGCTGCGGCGTGCCGAGATAGAGGAAGCCGACGATGGCGTCCTGTTCGCGGCAGTCGAAGGCGCTGCGCACCCGCGCGTTATCGGTCCAGGGGCCGCTGCGCCAGATGCCGTTAAAGCCCTGCGCCGCCGCGGCCATCTGCATCGCCATCACCGCGCAGCCCGCCGACACCACCTGCTCCCAGCGCGGCACCTTCGGGTGATCTTCACAATGGGCAACCACAGTGATAATCATCGGCGCGCGAAACGGCGAGCGCGCCGCTTTATCAATCGCCTTGTCGTCCAGCTGCGCCTCGCGCGCCGCCTCTTCCAGCAGTCGGCTGAGTCGCTCGCGCCCTTCATTCTCGACGATAACGAAGCGCCACGGCTGCAGCGTACCGTGATCCGGCGCACGCATCCCGGCGCGGATAATGTTCTGCAGACTTTCGCCGGCCGGCGCCGGCTCGGTCAGGCGCGACGCTGAGCGACGATTAACCAGCAATTCAAGTGCATCCATGATTTTCTCCTGATGTCATAACGCGTTGGCTAATCCTGGCACAGCCTGATCTTTTGTAACAGTCCGCCGCGATTTCCTGCTGACATTTTCCACGCCGCTCTTTAGGATGAGGGCGTCATGGAGGGCGGAGCCGCGCGGCGACCGCTTTCCGCTAGCGAAAATGGAGAGTCTGATGCGCACATTGTGGCGAATTATTGCCGGTCTGTTCCGATGGACATGGCGAGTGCTGAATTTTATCAGGGAGTTTATTCTTAATCTGTTCCTGATCCTGTTGATTCTGGTCGGCGTCGGCATCTGGCTGCAGGTCAGCGGCTCCGGCAGCAGCGCGACGCCGGTGCAGCAAGGCGCGCTACGCGTCGATCTTACCGGCGTCATTGTCGATAAGCCTTCGGTCAGCAATAAGCTGAGCAAACTGGGCCGACAGCTGCTGGGCGCCAGCAGCGATCGCCTGCAGGAGAACTCGCTGTTTGACGTGGTTGACGCCATTCGTCAGGCGAAAGGCGACAAAAACATTAAAGGCATGGTGCTGGATCTGCGCGACTTCGCCGGCGGCGATCAGCCCTCTCTGCAATATGTCGGCAAAGCGCTGCGCGAGTTCCGCGACAGCGGCAAGCCGATTTATGCGCTGGGCGACAGCTACAGTCAGGCGCAGTACTACCTGGCCAGCTACGCCAGCAAAATCTACCTCTCGCCGCAGGGCACCGTAGATCTGCACGGTTTTGCCACTAACGGCCTCTACTATAAAACCCTGCTGGACAAGCTGAAGGTTAACTCGCACGTCTTCCGCGTCGGCACCTATAAGTCCGCGGTCGAGCCTTTCCTGCGTGACGATATGTCGCAGGCGGCGCGCGACGCCGACAGCCGCTGGGTTGGTCAGCTGTGGCAGAACTACCTCACCACCGTGGCGGGCAACCGTCAGATCACGCCGGATCAGCTCTTCCCCGGCGCGGCGGCGGTAATCGCCGGTCTTGAAGCGGTAAACGGCGATACCGCCAAATATGCGCTTAACAACAAGCTGGTGGATGTGCTGGACAGCCGCGCGGCGGCCGATCAGGAGCTGGTGAAAACCTTCGGCTGGGATAAGGCCAACAACGACTATCACAGCGTCAGCATCTATGACTACAACGTCAAACAGCCCACCCAGCAGGACGGCAATATCGCCGTGGTGATGGCGAGCGGCGCGATTATGGACGGCGAAGAGACGCCCGGCAACGTCGGCGGCGACACCACCGCCGCGCAGATCCGCGACGCCCGCCTCGACCCGAAAGTCAAAGCGATTATCCTGCGCGTCAACAGCCCTGGCGGCAGCGTGACGGCCTCTGAGGCGATCCGCGAAGAGCTGGCGGCGGCGCATGCGGCCGGTAAGCCGGTTGTGGTGTCGATGGGCGGCATGGCGGCCTCGGGCGGCTACTGGATCTCGACCCCGGCGGACTACATTATCGCCAGCCCCAGCACCCTGACTGGCTCTATCGGCATTTTTGGCGTCATCAACACGCTGGAGAACAGTCTCGACAGCATCGGCGTACATACCGACGGCGTCGCCACCTCGCCACTGGCGGACGTCGCCTCTACCAAAGCGCTGCCGACCGAGGTTCAGCAGCTGATGCAGCTGACGATTGAAAACGGCTACCGCAACTTTGTCGGCCTGGTCGCCGCCTCGCGTCATAAGACGCCGGAGCAGATCGACGCTATCGCGCAGGGTCACGTCTGGACCGGCAGCGACGCGAAGAGCAACGGTCTGGTGGATGCGCTGGGCGACTTCGACGATGCGGTGAAGAAAGCGGGCGAACTGGCGAAGGTCGCAACGCCGCAGCTCACCTGGTATCAGGATCAGCCGGGCATGTTCGATATGCTGCTGAACCAGGTCAGCGCCTCAGCGCAGACTGTGCTGCCAAACGCGCTGAAAGTCTGGCTGCCGACGCCGATGCTCGACGTAATGAGCGCCATGAAGCAACAGCCTGGCCTGCTGAATAACCTCAACGATCCGCAAAATCGCTACGCCTTCTGCTTGAACTGCGGCGAAGTGCGATAAAGCTCGCAGCCCGGTCGTTGATCGGGCTGCTTTTCCCCTGCTTTCCCCTTATACTGCGCGTTTTACGGCAAGTCTGAGTTTCTGATGCAAAAGAAAAATATCTATGTCGCCTACACCGGCGGCACCATCGGCATGCAGCGCTCTGCACAGGGCTATATCCCGGTTTCAGGCCACCTGCAGCAACAGCTGGCGAATATGCCGGAGTTTCACCGGCCTGAAATGCCTGATTTCACTATTCACGAATACGATCCGCTGATCGACTCCTCGGATATGACGCCGGAAGACTGGCAGTCAATCGCCGAAGATATTCGACAAAATTATGATCGTTACGATGGATTTGTTATCCTGCATGGAACCGATACCATGGCGTTCACCGCCTCGGCGCTGTCGTTCATGCTGGAGAATCTGGCGAAACCCGTGATCGTCACCGGCTCACAGATCCCGCTGGCGGAGTTGCGCTCCGATGGCCAGCAAAACCTGCTGAACGCGCTTTACGTGGCGGCCAACTATCCCGTTAACGAAGTCTCGCTGTTTTTTAATAACCAGCTCTATCGCGGCAACCGGACCACCAAAGCGCATGCGGACGGCTTTAACGCCTTTGCGTCGCCTAATCTCTCCGCGCTGCTGGAGGCGGGCATCCATATTCGTCGGCTGAATACCCCGCCTGCGCCACAGGGCAACGGGCCGCTGAAGGTGCACACCATCACCCCGCAGCCGATTGGCGTGGTGACGATTTATCCGGGTATTTCGGCAGACGTGGTGCGTAACTTCCTGCGTCAGCCGGTGAAGGCGCTGATCCTGCGCTCCTACGGCGTCGGCAACGCGCCGCAGAACGCCGAGTTTCTTGCCGAGCTGCAGCAGGCGAGCGATCGCGGCATTGTGGTGGTGAACCTGACCCAGTGTATCTCCGGTAAGGTGAACATGGGCGGCTACGCCACAGGCAACGCGCTGGAACATGCGGGCGTGATCAGCGGATTTGATTTAACAGTGGAAGCCGCGCTGACCAAGCTCCACTTTTTACTGAGCCAGGATCTTTCCTGCGACCAGATTCGCGCCAGGATGCAGCAGAATTTGCGCGGTGAACTGACCGAAGATTAATTACGGAGCAACCTGTTATGAAGCAGGCCCTCATCATCATTGATATACAGAACGATTTTTGTCCCGGCGGCCCGATGGCCGTGCATGAAGGCGATATGACCGTGCCGGTGGCCAACCGCTACGCGCGCGAATTCCGCGCGCGCGGCGACTGCGTGCTGGCGCTGCAGGACTGGCACCCCGCCGACCACGGCAGCTTCGCCTCGGTCTCCGGCGAGCCGGTTTATACGCTGGGCGAACTGAACGGCCTGGCGCAGATCTGGTGGCCGGATCACGGCATTCAGGGCTCTGCGGGCGCTGAACTCCATCCCGGTCTCGATCGCAACCTGATCGACGCCGTGTTTCATAAAGGTCAGGATGTCGACGTCGACAGCTACAGCGCCTTTTTCGACAACGGTCACCGACGCAAAACCGAGCTGGACAGCTGGCTACAGGCGCGCGGCATTACCCATCTGGTAATGCTGGGGATCGCGACGGATTACTGCGTGAAGTACAGCGTGCTGGATGCGCTGGAGCTGGGCTATCAGGTCACGGTGGTGAAAGAGGGCTGCCGCGGCGTCAATCTAAGCCCGGAAGACAGCGAAATTGCCTTTGCCCAGATGAAGGCGCAAGGCGCCGTGCTGATCTAGCGCAAGGCAATCAGGCCGACGGCGCGTCGGCCTTCTGCCTAATGCAGATTGATGCGGGTAATCTCTGCGTCGATGCCGAACTCTTCCTTCAGCTCTCGCTTCGATTTCGTCACCATCTCCCCGCCCTGACCAATCGTCATATGCTGCGGCGTCGCATTGTGACGCGCCTGATAGAGCATCACCAGCTGCAGGCAGTTGTCGCGCTGCTCCTGCGTTAGCGCCACGCCATCCGGCCATTTGCCGGTTTCTACTGCCGTTGCCAGCCGCTGATACACCTCTGGCGTCATGGCGTCGACCACTGCTTCAAGCTGCTGTTTCATGATTACCCCTGCGTCTCGTCGCCCTGCTCATCGGTAAAACTCAGCGACGCCGAGTTGACGCAGTAGCGCTCGCCGGTGGGCTGTGGGCCGTCCGGGAAAACGTGTCCCAGATGCGCGTCGCAGCTGTTGCAGCGGATCTCGATACGATGCATGCCGTGGGAATCATCTTCAAGATAGCGAATCGCGTCGTCGGCGACCGGCTGATAAAAGCTCGGCCAGCCGCAGCCCGAGTCATATTTCGACTCAGAGAGAAACAGCGGCGCATTGCAGACCAGACAGTGGTAGATGCCTTCCTGTTTATTGTGCAGCAGCGCGCCGCTGAACGGCGGTTCGGTGCCGCGCTGCTGCGTGACATAGCGCTGCATTTCAGACAATTGCGCAATTTTTGCTTCGGATGCGGTTTCTTTAGCCATTTGAGTGGTTCCGGAGAGTGTCATTCTGAAAAAATCGACTACTATTCTAACAAATGAATAACAATGGCGGTTTTTTTTTCGTGCTTAGTTGTCTGAGTTTCCTTTCACAGCGCAGATTTGTGACTTCGATCACCTTTTGCTAATGGTATCCCTTTATATTCAGCGATCGGGTTTTGGCATCATCTCCATACCTCTGTTGCGCAAGCGGTTGCGCAACAAATTATTCCTGTTGAACGGATTGACCTGTCGCAACTATTGACACGATTCCGCTTGACGCCTGGTAAGGTTTTTGTAATTTTACAGCCAACCTTTTATTCACTAACAAATAGCTGGTGGAATATATGACTATCAAAGTAGGTATCAACGGTTTTGGTCGTATCGGCCGTATCGTTTTCCGTGCTGCTCAGCAGCGTTCTGACATCGAAATCGTTGCGATCAACGACCTGTTAGACGCCGACTACATGGCTTACATGCTGAAGTACGACTCAACGCACGGCCGCTTCAACGGCACCGTTGAAGTGCAGGACGGCGCGCTGATCGTAAACGGCAAAAAAATCCGCGTTACCTCTGAGAGAGACCCGGCTAACCTGAAGTGGGACGAAGTGGGCGTGGACGTGGTTGCTGAAGCGACCGGTATCTTCCTGACCGACGAAACCGCACGTAAACACATCACCGCTGGCGCGAAAAAAGTCGTGCTGACCGGTCCGTCTAAAGACGACACCCCGATGTTCGTGCGCGGCGCTAACTTCGACAAATATGCAGGCCAGGACATCGTGTCTAACGCCTCTTGCACCACTAACTGCCTGGCACCGCTGGCGAAAGTCATCAACGACAAATTCGGCATCGTCGAAGGTCTGATGACCACCGTTCACGCTACCACCGCTACGCAGAAAACCGTTGATGGCCCGTCTCACAAAGACTGGCGCGGCGGCCGCGGCGCATCTCAGAACATCATCCCGTCTTCTACTGGCGCAGCGAAAGCCGTGGGCAAAGTCCTGCCGGAGCTGAACGGTAAACTGACCGGTATGGCGTTCCGCGTACCGACCCCGAACGTATCCGTGGTTGACCTGACCGTGCGTCTGGAAAAAGCCGCGTCTTACAAAGAAATTTGTGCAGCGATCAAAGCCGCTGCCGAAGGCGAAATGAAAGACGTGCTGGGCTACGTTGAAGACGACGTGGTTTCTACCGATTTCAACGGCGAAGTGCTGACTTCAGTATTCGACGCCAAAGCCGGCATCGCGCTGAACGACAACTTTGTGAAACTGGTTTCCTGGTATGACAACGAAACTGGCTACTCAAACAAAGTTCTCGACCTGATCGCGCTGGTTGCTAAATAAGCAAACCGGTCAGGAGACAACAAGGGCGACTTCGGTCGCCCTTTTTTTTCGTAGCAACAGGAAGGATTCGGTTATGCAAGATAAAATTTTCTCCCTGCCGGTGGTGAAACAGATCTCCCCTTACCTTTCGCAGCGTCAGCTGGGCGATCTGCCGGTGATTGTGGTGAGTCACCCCCAGGTTCGCGCGGCGGTGACGCTGCAGGGCGCGCATCTTATCGCCTGGCAGCCGAGCGGAGAAAAGCCGGCGATCTGGCTGAGCGAAAAGTCGCTTTTTTCTGCGGGTAAGGCGATTCGCGGCGGCGTGCCGATCTGCTGGCCGTGGTTCGGGCCCGAGGGCGAACCGGCGCACGGTTTCGCGCGCAATCAGCCCTGGACGCTGTCGGCGCACGACGAGAATGAAGAAAACGTGATGCTGACCTTTGTGCTGGAAAGCAACGCGCAGACCAAAAAGCTGTGGCCGCATGACTTTACGCTGTTCGCCCGCTTCCGTCTTGGCAAGCACTGTGAAATCGAGCTAGAGGCACACGGCGATTTCAACGCCACCGGCGCGCTGCACAGCTATTTCCAGGTGGGCGATATCGCTGGCGTCGAGGTGAGCGGGCTGGGCGCGCGCTTTATCGACAAGGTAGAGAACAACAGCGAACGGGAATCGACCGGCAAACAGACCTATCCAGGTCGCATCGACCGCGTCTTCACGCAGCCGGAAGATTGCTCTCTGATCCAGGATAGCCAGGGGCAGCGGGTGATTGAGGTCTATCACCACCATCACAGCGACGTGGTGACCTGGAACCCTGGCGTCGAGCTGTCGTGCAGCATGGCGGACATGGCCAACGACGGTTATAAAACCATGGTGTGCGTCGAGACGGCGCGCATCAGTAAGCCAATGCGCAGCGCAGACGAGAAGCCGGCGCGGCTGGCGACCACCTTCCGCCTGCGGCAGAAGGCTTAACGCCGTTGAAAGTGTTTTTGCGGGTAGCCTGGCTACCCGCTCAGTAAACGCCGACCACGATAGTTAAACCACATCCAGCGCCATTTTGCGCTGCGGCGGCGGGAAGGCTTTATTGATGCGCGCCAGCTCATCGTCCTCTAGCCGGATCTGCAGCGCCGCCGCATTCTCGTTGACGTGCGCCTGCGAGCTGGCTTTCGGAATCGCCATCACGCCCTCTTTGCGGATCACCCAGGCCAGCAGCAGCTGCGCCACGCTAATCCCCTTCTGCTGCGCAATCTCCACCAGCGTCGAGTCAGCGAAGAGCGCCTGACGTAGCCTGCCCGCCTGCGCCAGCGGACAATAGGCCATTACCGGCATCTGACGCTGCTGACACTCTGGCAGCAGGTCGAATTCAATCCCGCGCGAAGCGAGATGATAGAGCACCTGGTTGGTGGCGCAACGCGCGCCGCCCGGCTCGCTCAGCAGCTCCTGCAGGTCGTCGACGTCGAAATTAGAAACGCCCCAGCGCAGAATCTTCCCCTGCTGCTGCAGCGTCTCCATGGCGCGGATGGTCTCCTCCAGCGGCACATTGCCCCGCCAGTGCAGCAGATAGAGGTCGAGCCGATCGGTGTCGAGCCGCCGCAGGCTGCGCTCGCACGCCTCAACGGCGTCAACTTCCCCCGCGTGCCAGGGATAGACTTTCGAGACGATGAAGGCGCTGTCGCGTCGGCCGCGCAGCGCCTCGCCTACCACCTCTTCCGCTCCGCCTTCGGCATACATTTCCGCGGTGTCGATCAGCGTCAGGCCCGCATCCAGCCCCGCCTGCAGCGCCGCCACCTCTTCACCGCGTCGCGCGGCCTCTTCCCCCATATACCAGGTGCCCTGACCAATAGCGGGTAACCGCGTGCGGTCATCAAAAGCGATCGTTTTATCCATCTCTCTTCTCCTGCATCAAATCAGGGCACCATTAGGGTGCCGGCGTTCGCCGCTCGCCCGTTAAGGTCGGCGCTAGAAGGTGTAGCTGATACCGGTCCAGAGCGTGGTCTGTCCGCTCTTGTCGATCATCGGGCTGTCTTTGATTTCGCTGTCAAAGCGGGTATAGCGCCCCACCAGGCTGGCGTTCCACTGCGGGGAGATTTGATAGCTGGCGCTCAGCTCGACGTAGGGCGACCAGCTGTCGTCAGGCTGATAGCGATTGATGCCGGTGCGCGCGGACTCGTGGCTGGAGACGCCATAGTAATAGCGGTTCTGATTTGCGCTGTTCCACATCGCGCCGACGCCTGGCGTCAGGCTAAAATCGCCAAAGTTGAAGCGATAGAGGTAGGTCAGATCCCAGATAATGCCGTTGCTGTTGTTCAGCACGTCGCCCAGCAGCGCGGTACGCAGAATGCCCCACTCCGCCATATGGCTATAGGTGGCACCGCCCATCAGCGTCATCCGGCGCTTATCGAGATCTTTCATATCGCCGAGGTCGTTCTCGCCGGGATCGTACTGCTGCGGCGAGCCGAGCAGCGTCAGGGAGAGCTGGTTCTGCTGATCTTTCCACAGGTAGTAGCCGCCCTGCAGGCTGCGGAACCAGAAGTTCTCTCCTTCGTAATTAATTACCGGAATCGGCAGATAGCGATCCTGGCCGCCACGGTAGGGAGACTGCGCGTAAATCACTGATGCGCCAAGCGACAACGATTCAGCGGCAGCGGTATTAACAAAAAAAATACAAGGAATAAGGGCGCTAAGCGCTTTAAGTTTGAATTGGTTCACAATTTATTTCTTCCATAAATATAAAAATCACCACGAAGTTTAACGATTTTTGCTCGCCGGTTTAACCATTATCTGAGGTGCGCGCTGAGAGAGCGGCTGAAAGCGCCACATCTGCCGGATTCTACTCTCTTTTCCCCTTAATTTTGGCCAGTCTGGCTTTGCAACAATCTGACTTTGTTATTGATATATCGCCAAATAGTAAAATTATGCGGAGGAAATTTCCTAAATGCCTTCTACAGTTAACAGTAAGCCATGAGTCATTGTCAGAGCAGAGTAACCATAAAAAGTGTGTATCCCGATAACAAGAGATCAGGTTGGCATAAGGGTTGCTGTACTCAAATGAGAATATCTTCCGGGAGCTGCAAGAGCCTTTAATTACGCTCCTTTACCTGTGCTAAAAACGAAAGGACGGGCATCGCTATGAATATATTCGATCACTATCGTCAGCGTTATGAAGCTGCCAAGGACGAAGAGTTCACACTGCAGGAATTTCTGACCATCTGTAAACAGGATCGCAGTGCATACGCCAACGCTGCAGAGCGACTCTTAATGGCTATAGGTGAGCCAGTAATGGTCGACACTGCTCAGGAGCCACGCCTTTCCAGAATATTCTCCAACCGTGTGATTGGCCGCTATCCGGCCTTCGAAGAGTTCTATGGCATGGAAGAAGCGATAGAACAGATTGTCTCTTACCTGAAACATGCCGCGCAGGGTCTGGAGGAGAAAAAACAGATCCTTTATTTACTGGGCCCGGTAGGCGGCGGTAAGTCCTCGCTGGCGGAGCGGCTGAAATCGCTGATGCAGCGCGTGCCGATTTACGTTCTCAGCGCCGACGGCGAGCGCAGCCCGGTTAACGATCATCCGCTCTGCCTGTTCAACCCGCAGGAAGACGCCAATATTCTTGAAAAAGAGTACAACGTGCCGCGTCGCTATCTCGGCACCATCATGTCACCGTGGGCCGCCAAGCGCCTGCATGACTTCGGTGGCGATATCACCCGCTTCAAGGTGGTGAAGGTCTGGCCGTCGATTCTGGAGCAGCTGGCCATCGCCAAAACTGAGCCTGGCGACGAGAACAACCAGGATATCTCCGCGCTGGTGGGTAAAGTGGATATCCGCAAGCTGGAGAACCACGCGCAGAACGATCCCGACGCCTATGGCTACTCCGGCGCGCTGTGCCGCGCCAACCAGGGCATTATGGAGTTCGTGGAGATGTTTAAGGCGCCGATCAAGGTGCTGCACCCGTTGCTGACCGCGACGCAGGAAGGAAACTATAACGGCACCGAGGGGATCTCCGCCCTGCCGTTTAACGGCATTATCCTCGCCCACTCCAACGAATCAGAATGGGTGACCTTCCGCAACAACAAAAACAACGAGGCGTTCCTTGACCGTGTTTACATCGTCAAAGTGCCTTACTGCCTACGCGTCTCCGAAGAGATCAAGATCTACGAGAAGCTGCTCAACCACAGTGAGCTGGCCACCGCGCCCTGCGCGCCCGGCACGCTGGAAACCCTGGCGCGCTTCTCTATCCTGTCGCGTCTGAAAGATCCGGAAAACTCGAGCATCTACTCGAAAATGCGGGTCTATGACGGCGAAAGCCTGAAGGATACCGATCCCAAGGCCAAATCCTGGCAGGAGTATCATGACTATTCGGGCGTCGACGAAGGGATGAACGGTCTGTCAACGCGCTTCGCCTTTAAGATCCTGTCGCGCGTGTTTAACTTCGACCACAACGAAGTGGCGGCGAACCCGGTGCACCTTTTCTATGTACTGGAGCAGCAGATTGAGCGCGAGCAGTTCCCGCAGGATCAGGCAGAGAAGTATCTGGAACACCTGAAAGGCTATCTGATCCCGAAATACGCCGAGTTTATCGGCAAAGAGATCCAGACCGCCTATCTGGAGTCCTACTCTGAATATGGCCAAAACATCTTTGACCGCTACGTGACCTACGCCGATTTCTGGATCCAGGATCAGGAGTATCGCGATCCCGATACTGGACAGCTGTTCGACCGTGAGTCGCTGAATGCGGAGCTGGAAAAAATCGAGAAGCCGGCCGGGATCAGCAACCCGAAAGATTTCCGCAATGAGATTGTCAACTTCGTGCTGCGCGCCCGCGCGCAGAACAACGGGCGCAATCCCAACTGGACCAGCTACGAGAAGCTGCGCACCGTGATTGAGAAGAAAATGTTCTCAAACACCGAGGAGCTGCTGCCGGTGATCTCGTTCAATACCAAAACCTCCACGGATGAACAGAAGAAACATGATGATTTCGTCGAGCGCATGATGGAAAAAGGCTATACCCGCAAGCAGGTGCGTCTGCTGTGCGAATGGTATCTGCGCGTGCGTAAATCGTCATAATCACACCGCGTAAGCACGTTGATGCGCTGGCATTAATACCCATAAGGTCGGGCTGCTGCCCGACCTGCTTACAACGTTTGGGGGAATTTTATGGCCTATTTCATCGATCGGCGACTTAACGGCAAGAATAAAAGCGCAGTCAACCGACAGCGCTTTTTGCGCCGTTATAAGTCGCAAATCAAACAGTCGATCTCCGAGGCCATCAATAAACGCTCGGTGACCGACGTTGAAAGTGGCGAGTCCGTGTCGATTCCAGTTGACGATATTAACGAGCCGATTTTCCATCAGGGGCGCGGCGGCAGTCGTCATCGCGTCCATCCCGGCAACGATCACTTCGTGCAAAACGACCGTATCGAGCGTCCGCAGGGCGGCGGTGGTGGCGGCGGAAGCGGTCAGGGCAACGCCAGTCAGGATGGCGAAGGTCAGGATGAATTCGTTTTCCAGATTTCCAAAGATGAGTATCTCGATCTGCTGTTCGAAGATCTGGCGCTGCCGAATCTGCGTAAAAACCAGCATCGCCAGCTGAACGAGTACAAAACCCATCGTGCCGGTTTCACCTCTAACGGCGTGCCCGCCAATATCAGCGTAGTGCGCTCGCTGCAGAACTCGCTGGCGCGGCGGACCGCGATGACGGCGGGCAAGCGGCGCATGATGCATGAGCTGGAAGAGGCGCTGACGGCGATTGAGAAAGCGGAGCCCGCTCAGCTGCTGGAAGAGGAGCGCCTGCGCAAAGAGATTGCCGAGCTGCGCGCGCGTATCGAGCGGGTGCCCTTTATCGACACCTTTGACCTGCGCTACAAAAACTTCGAGAAGCGCCCTGAGCCTTCCAGCCAGGCGGTGATGTTCTGCCTGATGGATGTCTCTGGCTCGATGGACCAGGCGACCAAGGATATGGCGAAACGTTTTTACATCCTGCTCTATCTGTTCCTGAGCCGGACCTATAAAAACGTTGACGTAGTCTATATCCGCCATCACACGCAGGCCAAGGAAGTGGATGAGCAGGAGTTCTTCTACTCGCAGGAAACCGGCGGCACCATCGTCTCCAGCGCGCTGAAGCTAATGGATGAGGTGGTCAAAGAGCGCTACGATCCGGCGCAGTGGAATATCTATGCGGCGCAGGCGTCGGATGGCGACAACTGGGCCGATGATTCGCCGCTGTGCCATGAAATACTGGCGAAAAACATTTTGCCGGTGGTGCGCTACTACAGCTATATCGAGATCACCCGACGCGCGCATCAGACCCTGTGGCGCGAGTATGAGCACCTGCAGTCGGTATTTGATAACTTCGCTATCCAGCACATCCGCGAGCCGGAAGATATTTACCCGGTATTTCGCGAGCTGTTTCACAAACAGGCGGCAGAAGCCTGACGCTCTGAGCCGGTCGCTGACCGGCTTTTTCTTCAATCCCGCGAATACATGCTAAAATACCCGCCATTAATCCCCTTGACGAACAATGTCTTTTTTTTGCACATTAAGGCAGTGCTTTAATCGAAAAACAAAGCGGTAAAATTAGAGTTAATGCACCGACAACTTACTGATTACGCATCGTCTTTTTTTGATGCCTGGCCATTCCCCGCGACAGCCGCTACCTGAACGTCGTAACCGCAGGAGACCACATTGAACCACAACATTGTCTATAGCCTTTTTATTATCGGTTCTGTGCTGGTAGCCGCGAGCATTTTACTCAGTTCTTTTTCCTCCCGTCTGGGCATTCCTATCCTCGTGATCTTTCTGGCGTTAGGCATGCTGACCGGCGTCGACGGCATTGGCGGCATCGCCTTTGATAACTACCCCGCCGCTTACCTGATCTCCAACCTGGCGCTGGCGGTGATCCTGCTGGACGGCGGCATGCGCACCAAAGCCAGCTCCTTTAAGGTGGCACTCGGCCCGGCGCTGTCGTTGGCCACGGTCGGCGTGATGATTACTGCCGGCCTGACCGGCGTCGCCGCCGCCTGGCTGTTCCGCCTCGACCTGATGCAGGGTTTTCTCATCGGGGCGATTATCGGCTCCACCGACGCCGCCGCGGTCTTCTCGCTGCTGGGCGACAAAGGGCTAAACGAACGCGTCAGCTCAACGCTGGAGATTGAGTCGGGCAGCAACGATCCCATGGCGGTGTTTTTAACCATTACGCTGATTGAGATGATTCAGAAAGGCGAAACCGGGCTGGACTGGATGTTCCTGGTGCATCTGGTGCAGCAGTTCGGTCTGGGCATCGTGCTGGGACTGGGCGGCGGCTGGGCGCTGCAGCAGCTGATCAACCGCATTAACCTTGCCACCGGCCTCTATCCGCTGCTGGCGCTCAGCGGCGGCATTCTGGTGTTCGCGCTGACCACCATGCTGGAAGGCAGCGGCATTCTGGCGGTCTATCTGTGCGGCTTTCTGCTCGGCAACAGCCCGATTCGCAACCGACACGGCATTCTGCAAACCTTTGACGGCATGGCGTGGCTGAGCCAGATCGGCATGTTTATCGTGCTCGGCCTGCTGGTGACGCCGTCCGACCTCTGGCATATCGCGGTGCCAGCGATGCTCCTGTCGCTGTGGCTGATTCTGGTGGCGCGTCCCCTGTCAATTCTGGTGGGCCTGCTGCCGTTCCGCGGCTTTACCGGGCGCGAGCGCATCTTTATCAGCTGGGTCGGCCTGCGCGGTGCGGTGCCGATTATCCTCGCGGTCTTCCCAATGATGGCCGGGCTGGAAAACGCCTCGCTCTACTTTAATATCGCCTTCTTTGTGGTGCTGGTGTCGCTGATGCTGCAGGGCACCTCGCTCGGCTTTGCCGCGAAAAAAGCGCGCGTGGTGGTGCCGCCGACCGCGTCGCCTGTCAGCCGCGTCGGGCTGGATATCCACCCGGAAAACCCCTGGGAGCAGTTCGTCTACCAGCTGAGCGCCGATAAATGGTGCGTTGGGGCGGCGCTGCGCGATTTGCAGATGCCGCGCGAAACCCGCATTGCCGCACTGTTTCGCGATAACGCGCTGATGCACCCGAACGCCAACACCCGCCTGAAAGAGGGCGATGTCATCTGCGTGATTGGCCGCGAGCGCGATCTGCCTGCGCTGGGCAAAATGTTCAGCCAGTCACCGCCGGTGGCGCTCGATCAGCGTTTCTTCGGCGACTTTATTCTCGACGCCGACGCGCGCCTGCACGATGTGGCGCAGATTTACGGGCTGGAGCTGGATGAAGACACCAACCAGCAGCAGTCGCTGGGCCAGCTGGTGATGAGCATGCTTGGCGGAACGCCGGTAGTTGGTGACCATGTCGAGTGGAACCATCTGACCTGGACGGTGGCGGAAAAAGAGGACAACCGCATCGTTAAAATCGGGGTGCGGGTCGCGGAAGAGCGAGAATAATCCGATACGCTGCGGCTCGATATTCCGGCGGAAACAGCTATGCTGATTATTTAACCCAGCAAACGGGAGAACGTTATGGGACACGTCGTGAAAATTGGCCGTTATGAGATTATCGATGCCGAACTCGACAGCGATAATTTGCAGACCGTCAGCATCCCTTGTCAAACCAATCCCGGCCTGAGTTATCAGCTCGACGGCTGGGATCATGAAACCAGCGTGCCGGCCTGGATTGATGGCGAGCCGGTAGATTTAGAAATTGCGCATTACGATAAACAGCAAGACCAGTGGGTATTAAAAAAACCTGCCTGAGCCGCTATTTTCACCGCCAGCGACCTTTCCTGGCGGTAATTCCGAAAAAGTGTCCTAAAATATTTGGTTATTTCCGGTTATCCCGCCAGTTTAAGCAACCATTTCATCAACTTACGTGAACAAAACTTTAGGCAAAAAAAGGTTTTTAGGATTTGTTCCGTATTAACTCTGTCAAATATCTCCTGCATACTCTTAATCGTTGCTGCAGCTTTTCGTGATAATCATCACGTAAATGTGTTATCTCCTCACTGCAGCCTGTATGGCTCTAACGACTGTAATGAACTGAAAGCGCGTTATTTTGCTTTTTCAGATGTCCACTCCTGAGCGCGTACTTGATTCTGGTCAGGCCATCTTTTACTTAAGAAAAAAGAGAGCAGGTGTTATGGCAAGTACATTGGTGATGAATGATGCGAGCCGCTCATGGAGCGGAACGCGAAAAAATATCCTCGCAAAACTAGCGTTAAGCTTTTCCGACCTGATTGCCCTTAATCTGGCCCTGTTTTTATCGGCGGCGACTATTCAGGGGATCTGGGGCGATCTCGATGCGTTTATTCCGCCTCATCAAATCGAATACCGTTTTATTGCGCAGTTTGCGCTCTCTGTTTTGTGCACCGCCTATTTTTGGATGCGCATGCGTCACTACACCTACCGCAAGCCCTTTTGGTTCGAGCTGAAGGAAGTTATTAAAACCCTGTTTGTCTTTTCGCTGCTGGATCTGGCGCTGATCGCCTTTTCCAAGTGGGACTTTTCGCGCATGGTCTGGCTCTTTAGCTGGACGTACGCGCTGCTGCTGCTGCCGCTGATGCGTGCCGGCGTCAAGCGCGCCATCAACCGCGCCGGCCAGTGGCAAAAAGAGACCATTATTATCGGCTCGGGCAAAAACGCCATGGAAGCCTATGCCGCGCTGCAGAGCGAAGAGATCCTCGGCTACAACGTGCAGGCGTTTATCAGCACCGACGACGAAACCCTTCCCTCGTCCGTCAACGGCGTGCCGATGATCAAACAGCAGGATATCAACTGGCAGACCATCGACCGCGAAAACGTGCAGTTTATTGTCGCCACTGAGTTCGAACAGCAGGCGGTGCGCGACACCTGGCTGAAGTTTCTCTCTAAGATGAACTGCCGCTCGGTCTCGGTGATCCCGACCCTGCGCGGCGTGCCGCTCTACGGCACCGATATGTCGTTTATCTTCAGCCATGAAGTGATGATCCTGCGCGTCAGCAACAGCCTGGCGAAACGCTCCTCGCGCTTCCTCAAGCGCTGCTTCGACATCGTGGTGGCGTCGATGCTGCTGCTGTTTCTGGCGCCGGTATTCGGCCTGCTCTGCTATATGGTGAAACGCGACGGCGGCAACGCCATCTACGGCCACGAGCGTATCGGCCAGAACGGCGAGAAGTTTAAGTGCCTGAAATTCCGCTCGATGGTGACCAACTCGAAAGAGGTGCTGGAAAAGCTGCTGGCCACCAGCGAAGAGGCGCGCGCCGAATGGGACAAAGACTTTAAGCTGAAGAAAGATCCGCGCGTCACCAAAATCGGCGGCTTCCTGCGCAAAACCAGCCTCGATGAGCTGCCGCAGCTGTGGAACGTGATCCGCGGCGAAATGAGCCTGGTCGGCCCGCGTCCGGTGATCGAAGCGGAGCTGGAGCGCTACGCGGGCGACGTGGACTACTACCTGATGGCAAAACCGGGCATGACCGGCCTGTGGCAGGTCAGCGGACGCAACGATATCGACTACGATACGCGCGTCTACTTCGACTCCTGGTATGTGAAAAACTGGGCGCTCTGGACCGATATCGCCATTCTGTTCAAAACCGCCGGCGTAGTGCTGCGCCGCGACGGCGCCTACTAAGCGCGAGGCCGATGCCCGCTTAGCGGCGGGCATCGCAATTTCCTCTTTTCTTTTCGCCCCCAACTCATTACCCTTCCCGCTTGTTTTAACAGGACGTTCACCCTCTGGTTTTTATGCAAAAATTTACCCTGATGCTGTTGAGCCTGGTGCTGCTGGCGCCGCTGGGCATCGATCTCTATCTTCCTACCCTGCCGGATATTGCCCTTGGCCTGAATACGCCGGTGAGTCTGATCCAGACCACCATTCCGATCTTTCTGCTGGTGATGGGCTTAGGGCAGCTGGTGACCGGCCCGCTGGTGGACAACTACGGCCGCAAGCCGATCGCGCTGCTGGGACTGGCGCTCTACGTGGTTGGCAGCGCCGTCGCCGCCACCGCCAGCAACTGGCCGATGTTCCTCTCGGCGCGGCTGATTCAGGGCTGCGCGGTGTGCTGTAGCGCGGTAGTGGCGTTCAGCGGCGTGCGCGATCGCCTGAGCGGCGACGCCGCGGCGCGCGCCTACGGCTTTCTCAACGGCGCGCTCAATATCGTGCCCGCGCTGGCGCCGCTGCTGGGCGGCCTGCTCGCCAGCGCCTTCGGCTGGCGCGCGCCCTTCTGGTTTCTCTGCGCCTATGGCCTGCTGATCGCGCTGATCGTGCTGCTCTGGCTGCCGGAAACGCGCCCCGCCGATACGCTGCGGGTCAGGGGCGTGCCGCTGGCGCAGTATGGCGCTATCCTGCGCCAGCCGCGCTTTCTTGCCTTCGCCTTTGCCAACGCCGGCGCGCTCGGCATGGTGCTGACCTATGTGTCGCTGGCGCCGCAGGTGCTGATGAACGAAGGCGGCCTGACGCCGATTCAGTTCTCGTTCGCCTTTGGCGCCAATGGTTTCTGGATCATGCTGGTGAGCGCCTTCGTCAATAAAACCATCCGCAAAGCGGGACGGCCGTTCTGTCTGGCGATGGGGTTTGTCACCATGCTGGCGGGCGCGCTGCTGCTGTTCGCGGGGATGCATCTGCTGCCGCAGACGATGCAGGCACACTGGGCGCTCTATATGCTGCCGGTCGCCGTGTCGGTGGCGGGTCTGGCGTTTACCGTCGGTCCGGCCACCAGCTATGCGCTGGAGCCTTATCAGCAGCAGGCTGGCGTGGCGGCGGCGTTACAGGGCTTTATTCAGATGGCGGGCGGCGCGGCGGGCAGCCTGCTGATTGTCATGCTGCCGGTGGCGGAAAAGAGCGCGCTGGCGCTGATGATGCTGGCGGGCGCAGCGCTGGCCCTGATCGCCTGGCGCTGCAGCAGAAAAATGCACGGTTCGCTGACCGCGCTTAAATAACCTTAACCGGCACGCGCGGCGCCAGCGCGCACATCAGCTCATAGCCTACCGTGCCGGCCGCTTTCGCCACCCGATCGATTTTCACCCGATCGCCCCACAGCTCAACCTGCGAACCGATGCCGGCCTGCGGGCACGGAGTTAAATCCACCGTGATCATATCCATCGAGACCGCGCCGACCACCTGCGTCATTACGCCGTCCACGCATACCGGCGTGCCGCTGGGCGCGTGGCGCGGATAGCCGTCGGCATAGCCGCACGCCACCACGCCGATGCGCTGCGCCTGCTGCGCACGGTAGCGATAGCCGTAGCCGACGCCGTCGCCGGGGCTGAGCTGTTGAATGCCGATAAGTTCGCTGTTCAGGGTCATTACCGGTTTCAGGCCGGTGCTGGCGATATCCTGCCAGTCGCCGCTGGGCGAGGCGCCGTAGAGAATAATGCCGGGTCGCACCCAGTCATAGTGCGCTTCCGGATGCCAGAGCGTGCAGGCGGAGTTAGAGAGCGAGCGCGGAATAGCCAGCCCTTCGGCGGCTTGCTCAATGCGCTCTAGCGGCGCCACCAGCCCGTCGGGATTTTCCGCATCGGCAAAGTGCGCCATCAGAGTGATATCGCCGACGTTAGGCAGCGCACGCAGCTTCTGGTAAGCGCCATGCGTCTGCTCGGGACGAAAGCCGAGCCGGTTCATGCCGCTGTTGACCTTGAGATAGATATCTACCGGCGCGGAGAGCTGCGCCTCCGCCAGCGCCTTGATCTGCCAGTTGCTGTGCACGCTGGTGGTCAGGCGATAGCGGTCGATGAGCGCCAGATCCTCCTGATGAAAAAAGCCCTCCAGCAGCAGGATCGGTTTGCGCCAGCCGCTGTCGCGCAGCAGTATCGCCTCTTCCATATTGAGTAACGCAAAGCCGTCGGTTTGCGACAGGCTCTCCCAGACCCGGCTCAGGCCGTGGCCGTAGGCATTGGCCTTGACCACCGACCAGACGCGCGCGTCGGGCGCCGCCTGGCGCACGATCGTCAGATTGTGACTCAACGCCTGCCGATCGATGGTGGCAAAAACGGGACGTGACATACCTCTCTCCCTGAAAGTTAACGCGTGGCGTTCGCGTTGCGTAATGGTGCTGATGACGGCGCAAAACCGGGCAAATAGCGCAGCACCGACAGATCGTCGGCGGCAATCGCCGGGGTTTTGCCGCTGATAAGGTCCGCCAGCAGCTGACCGGAGCCGCAGGCCATGGTCCAGCCCAGCGTGCCGTGTCCGGTGTTCAGATAGAGGTTGCTGAGCGGCGTCGGACCGACAATCGGCGTTCCGTCTGGGGTCATTGGACGCAGGCCGCTCCAGAAGCTGGCCTGTTCGATATGACCGCCTTCAGGATAAAGATCCCGCACCACCATCTCCAGCGTTTCCCGACGAGCGGGCAACAGTTTGTTGTTAAAACCAACAATTTCCGCCATGCCGCCGACGCGGATACGGTTGTCGAAGCGGGTCACCGCCACCTTATAGGTTTCATCAAGAATGGTAGAGACCGGCGCGGCCTCCGGGTTCTTCACCGGAATGGTCAGGGAGTAGCCTTTTAGCGGATAGACCGGGATATCGAGAATATGCTTCAGCAGCGCGGTCGAATACGAGCCGAAAGCAACGACATAGCTGTCGCCTTTGATCACCTTGTCGCCACACTTGACGCCATAGATGCGGTTGCCTTCGCGCAGCAGCTGATCGACCGGGGTATTGAAGCGGAATACCACGCCCGCCTCCTGCGCCATTCGCGCCAGCTTCTGGGTGAAGAGCTGGCAGTCGCCGGTTTCATCGTTGGGCAGGCGCAGCCCGCCGGTCAGCTTGTGCTGGGTGGTTGCCAGCGCCGGCTCGACGCGCGCCAGCTCATGCGCCTGCAGTAGCTCGTAGGGCACGCCCGCCTCGCGCAGCACCTCAATATCTTTACTGGCGCTGTCGAACTGCTGCTGGGTGCGGAACAGCTGCAGCGTGCCGCCCTGCCGTCCTTCATAGGCGATGCCGGTCTCTTCGCGCAGCGCCTTCAGGCAGTCGCGGCTGTATTCGGCGATGCGCACCATACGGCTTTTATTCTGCTGGTAGTGCTGCATGTCGCAGTTGCGCAGCATGTTCCACATCCACTCCAGCTGGAAGCTGCTGCCGTCGAGGCGAATAGCCAGCGGCGCATGGCGTTGAAACATCCACTTAACCGCTTTCAGCGGCACGCCCGGCGCGGCCCAGGGCGCCGCATAGCCAGGGGAGATCTGTCCCGCATTGCCTGCGCTGGTCTCTAGCGCGGCATCGGGCTGGCGATCCAGCACTGTCACCTGATGGCCCGCGCGCGCCAAATACCAGGCGCTCGCCACGCCCACCACACCACTACCCAGAATCACTACGTGCATATCGCCCCCACCGGCAAATTCAATAGCATAATTCACTAGACCAGAGCGTGATACCAGCGCATTCCAACCTGCTGGCTGCCGCCCCTACCTTATTAACTTATTTCACATGTTTTTCACTTTTTCAGACACTAAAATCTTATGGCTGAGACAAAATCAGTAACTTATGCGCCTTTTCACCTATTCTTAGCAGTTAATCATAGCGCAACCGGCATTATTCACTTATTTCAGGAGAATAAGCCGACGCCATATAATCCTCTTATAAACAGCGTTTTATGCTGGCGCCAGGCGTTTTAACCCTATATCAGCTCATCAAATGCTTTAGCTGCCTTTTCTGGATGATTTTGTGCCGAATAATTCAGTTGAGTTCCGCGATCAGATAAGTAACAGTGGGCTATCATTGAAGTGTTCGCCTGTTTTTGGGGTTCTCTTTCTTAGGGATGAGCCTTGAAATTACCAAAACCGGCTGCTCGCAGCGGGCAGGCCTGTTTGCAAAACAGAGGTGCGCTATGACGACAATCTTTGACGATCCGATTAAGGACAGCAAACGACTCAGCGATGGACCGGACTGGACATTCGATTTGCTCGATGTCTACCTTGCGGAAATTGACCGCGTAGCCAAACTCTACCGGCTCGATACCTATCCCCATCAGATTGAAGTGATCACCTCCGAGCAGATGATGGACGCCTACTCCAGCGTCGGTATGCCGATCAATTACGCTCACTGGTCGTTTGGCAAGAAGTTTATCGAAACCGAGCAGCGCTATAAGCACGGGCAGCAGGGGCTGGCGTATGAGATTGTCATCAACTCCAATCCCTGCATCGCCTATCTGATGGAAGAGAACACCATGACCATGCAGGCGCTGGTGATGGCGCACGCCTGCTACGGCCACAACTCTTTTTTCAAGAATAACTATCTGTTCCGCAGCTGGACCGACGCCAGCTCTATCGTCGATTATCTGCTGTTCGCGAAGAAATATATTTCCGACTGCGAAGAGCGTTTCGGCGTTGAGGAAGTGGAGCGTCTGCTCGACTCCTGCCATGCGCTGATGAATTACGGCGTCGATCGCTATAAGCGTCCGCAGAAGATCTCTTTACAGGAAGAGAAAGCGCGGCAGAAGAGCCGCGAAGAGTATTTGCAAAGCCAGGTCAATACGCTGTGGCGTACCCTGCCGCGCCGCGAGAAAGAGGCGGTGCACGTCGAAGCGGCGCGCTATCCGTCGGAGCCGCAGGAGAATTTGCTCTATTTTATGGAGAAGAACGCGCCGCTGCTGGAGCCGTGGCAGCGTGAGATCCTGCGCATCGTGCGCAAGGTGAGCCAGTATTTCTATCCGCAGAAGCAGACGCAGGTGATGAACGAAGGCTGGGCGACCTTCTGGCACTACACCATCCTCAATCATCTTTATGACGAGGGCAAAGTGTCGGATCGCTTTATGATCGAGTTCCTGCACAGCCACACCAACGTGGTGTTTCAGCCGCCCTATAACAGCCCGTGGTATAACGGTATTAACCCCTACGCGCTGGGCTTCGCCATGTTCCAGGATATTAAGCGCATCTGTCAGTCGCCGACGGAGGAGGATCGCTACTGGTTCCCGGATATCGCCGGCTCTGACTGGCTGGAGACGCTGCACTTCGCCATGCGCGAGTTCAAGGATGAGAGTTTTATCAGCCAGTTCCTGTCGCCGAAGGTGATGCGTGACTTCCGCCTGTTTACCGTGCTGGACGACGATCGCAATAACTATCTGGAGATCGCCGCTATTCACGATGAGGCGGGCTATCGCGCCATCCGCCAGCAGCTTTCCGCGCAGTATAATCTGAGCAATCTCGAGCCGAATATTCAGGTTTACAACGTCGACCTGCGCGGCGACCGTTCCCTGACGCTGCGTTATGTGCCGCAAAGCCGCACGCCGCTCGACAAGAGCCGCCGCGAGGTGATGAAGCACGTACATCGGCTATGGGGATTCGACGTGAACCTCGAGCAGCAGAACGAGGATGGCAGCGTCGAGCTGCTGGACCGCTGTCCCACGCGTGGCAATGCGCTGTAAGGAAATGCCATAAAAAAACCGGACAGCGTCCGGTTTTTTTATGCCTGTGAGTCAGGCGCGGTCGCGAGTAGCATGAACAGATCGCAAAGTCGCTCAAGGCGTCCCTGCGCGCTCGGCCCGCGGCATCCCTGCCGCGGGACGCTTTGCTCTTCTGTTCATGCTACCCGCTTCCTGAGCAGCGGTGCGGCCTGAAAAAAAACCGGACGCTGTCCGGTTTTCCGCTTTTAGCGCTTGCTGCCTAAATCTTCCGGCATGCTTTTCTGCATGCTGTGCCAGATCTCGCCGCTGCGACGGCCGTAGTCGCGCACCGTGTCGACAATCTGATCCTGCGACGGCTCTTTCACGCACAGCGTTTCCAGCCGCGCATAAAAGTTACGTGCCAGCTCGCGCGCTTCGGGATTAGAGAAATAGTAACGGCCGACGCGGGTGTACAGCCCTTTCAGTCCATTCAGGATCAGCCCGTAAATCGGGTTGCCGGAGGCGAAGGCCAGCCCGCGAAACACGCGATAGTCAAGTTCGGTATAGGCGTCAGCCTGATCCTCGATGCCGGAGACGCTCTCCAGCACGGCGCGCGCCTTATCGGGATGGTGACGCAGCGCGCGGCTGATAAAAATCGAGGCGATATTGGTGCGCACCGACAGCAGATTATCAATCAGCACCGGCACGCTGTCGTGATCGAGACGCGCCAGCGTCTCAAGAATATTCAGGCCGGAGGTTTCCCAGAAGTCATTCACGCGCGTCGGTTTGCCGTGCTGAATGGTTAACCAGCCGTCGCGCGCCAGGCGCTGCAGCACTTCGCGCAGCGTGGTGCGGGTCACGCCGATCAGTTCAGAAAGCTCACGTTCAGCAGGAAGGATCGACCCAGGAGGAAAGCGGCTGTTCCAGATGCTTTCAATAATATACTCTTCAGCAAATCCCGCAGGGCTCTGCGCCTTAATGACCATAGCGATGTTTTCTCGTTGCTTTCTTTGTCGAAATGGCACTCATCATACCAGACGCCCTGGAGCTGTTATAGACTGCGCAAGGATTAAAAGCGCGCGCTGGCGCAAAAATCAGCAGCCGCGCGCAATCCTGCAAGGCACTGTTGCGTCACCTGATGGCGCTGATTACCCTTTCACTCTCTCTACTTCGCACAGGACATTTCGCCATGGAGATCACCTGGGGCCAGGCGCTGCATCGCAACTTTCTCGGCCAGTCGCCCAACTGGTACAAAATGCTGCTGCTGGCATTTCTGATCATCAATCCGCTGCTGTTCTTCTTTGTCAGCCCGTTTCTCGCCGGCTGGCTGCTGATCGCCGAATTTATCTTCACCCTCGGCATGGCGCTAAAGTGCCATCCGCTGCTGCCCGGCGGTTTGCTGACGCTGGAGGCGATCGCCATCGGCATGGCCAGCGCCGAGCAGGTCAAGCAGGAGCTGGCCGGCAATCTGGAAGTGCTGCTGCTGCTGATCTTTATGGTGGCCGGCATCTTTTTTATGAAACAGCTGCTGCTGTTCGTCTTTACGCGGCTGCTGCTGACGCTGCGATCCAAAGTGCTGCTCAGCCTCACCTTCTGCCTTGCGGCCGCGTTTCTTTCCGCCTTTCTCGACGCGCTCACCGTGGTCGCGGTGGTGATCAGCGTCGCCGTCGGCTTCTACCAAATCTATCATCGCGTCTCGTCCGACCCAGACTACGCCGCCGAGGCGCATCAACAGCGCGCCACGCTGGAACAGTTCCGCGCCTTTTTGCGCAGCCTGATGATGCAGGCGGGCGTTGGAACGGCGCTGGGCGGCGTGATGACCATGGTCGGCGAGCCGCAAAATCTGATTATCGCCCATGCGGCGGGCTGGGACTTTGCTGGCTTCTTCCTGCGCATGGCGCCGGTGACGGTGCCGGTGCTGCTGTGCGGCATTCTCACCAGCCTGCTGGTGGAACGCCTTCGCCTCTTCGGCTATGGTGCCACGCTGCCGGATGAAGTACGCGCCATCCTGCTGCAGAGCGAACATGAGGCAGCGGCGCAGCGCACGCGTCAGGATCGCCTCCGGCTGTGGATCCAGGCGGCTATCGGCGTCTGGCTCATCGCCGCGCTGGCGCTGCACCTGGCAGAAGTCGGCCTGATCGGGCTTTCGGTTATCGTGCTCGCCACCTCGCTGTGCGGCGTGACGGACGAGCACACCATCGGCCAGGCCTTTACCGAAGCGCTGCCCTTTACCGCGCTGCTGACGGTATTTTTCGCCATCGTCGCCGTGATTGTGGAGCAGCAGCTCTTTAGCCCGCTGATTGCCTTTGTGCTGCAGGCTGAGCCGCACGCGCAGCTCAGCTGGTACTACGTGTTTAATGGCCTGCTCTCATCAATATCCGACAACGTGTTTGTGGGTTCGGTGTTTATCAACGAGGCAAAGCAGGCCTTTAGCCAGGGCGCGATCGACCTGCAGCAGTATGAGCTGCTGGCCGTCGCCACCAATACCGGCACTAACCTGCCCTCGGTGGCGACGCCCAACGGCCAGGCGGCGTTTCTGTTTCTGCTGACCTCGGCGCTGGCGCCGCTGATCCGGCTCTCCTATGGGCGAATGGTGTGGATGGCGCTGCCGTTTACCGTGGTGATGTCGCTGGTCGGCTTCGCCTGCCTGCACTGGCTGCTGGTGCCGGTGACCGAAACCCTGCAGCTGTGGGGCTGGATCGCCGCGCCGCAGATGTGAATGGCTGCCCTGGATCAGGTTAAGCCCAAAATGACCAGGATTTTCGCCTGCGCCGGGCTGGCACCGCCGCGCTTTTGGTTTACACTGCGTGGCATTACCGTTTACAGGGAAAGCAAGATGTTGCGATATCTCAATCAATCTTCGCGCGGTCGTGCCGCCTGGCTGCTGCTGGCGTTAACGGCGCTGGCGCTGGAGCTGGTGGCGCTGTGGTTCCAGCATGTGATGGGACTGAAGCCGTGCGTGATGTGTATTTATGAGCGCTGCGCGCTGTTCGGCGTGATGGGCGCGGGCATCGTCGGTGCTATCGCGCCAAAAACCCCGCTGCGCTGGGCTGGCCTGCTGATCTGGATCTACAGCGCCTGGGAAGGGCTTCGCCTCTCCTATGAGCATACGATGATCCAGCTGCATCCTAACCCCTTCACCACCTGCGATTTTGCCGCGCGTTTTCCCGCCTGGCTGCCGCTGGATAAATGGCTGCCGTCGGTGTTCGTCGCCAGCGGCGACTGTGCGGAGCGCGGCTGGAGCTTCCTGACGCTAAGCATGCCGCAGTGGATGATGGTGATTTTCGCTGCTTACCTGATTGTCGCGCTGCTGGCGCTGATCGCCCAGCCGTTTAAGCCTAAACGCCGCGAGCTTTTTTCCCGCTAAAAAAAACAGGCTGCCGAGAAGGCAGCCTGTTTTTTATCAGCCGTTGCGGTCGGGACGATCGATAATGTGATCCTCCCAGTCGCGCACTTCGCTTTCCCTTACCGCGATATAGCGCACCGAAATACGCTGCGCGTGCATCGCCGACTTTGAGCCGCTCAGCAGCGGATGCCACGCCGGCAGCCCTTTTCCCTCGCCCAGCAGGCGATAGGCGCAGGTGCGCGGCAGCCAGTTAAACTGCGTCAGGTTTTCACGCGTCAGCTTAATGCAGTCCTCTTCATACTCGAAGCGGCGCTCATAGTTGCGGCACTGGCAGGTTTTGATATTGAGCTGGTTGCAGGCGACGTTGGTGAAGTAGATTTCGTCGGTGTCGGCGTCCTGCAGTTTATTGAGGCAGCACTGGCCGCAGCCATCGCATAAGGATTCCCACTCGTCGTCGTTCATTTGATCGAGGCGTTTAGTCTGCCAGAAAGGAAGTTCACTCATGATGGCGGCGTCCGGGTTAGTCACAAAACCGCACCTTATATCGGGTCAGGCGCGGCGTTGCAAGTTTTTACAGCACGCGCGTGCTGATGCCGTGTCCCGCCAGCGAGACTTCCAGCGTGTCGCCGGAGCGCATCGGGCCAACGCCTTCCGGCGTGCCGGTCAGCACCACGTCGCCTGCGCGCAGGGTAAAGTACTGACTCATATGGGCGATAAGCGGCAGGATCTGATGGATCATATCTGAGGTTCTGCCGTGCTGACGCACCTCGCCGTTGACCACCAGCTTGAGTTCGGTATCCTGCGGGTCGCCTGGAAACTCTGCCGCGGGAATAAAGCCAGAGAGCGGACAGGAATTATCGAAGCCTTTCGATTTTTCCCACGGCTGGCCCGCTTTTTTAAAGCCCGCCTGCAGATCGCGCAGGGTTAAATCGAGCGCGACGCCATAGCCGGCGATCGCTTTCGCCACGTGCTCTTCACCGGCCTGCTTCAGGGTGGCGCCAATCAGTACCGCCAGTTCTACTTCGTGATGCACCTCACCGAACGCGGAGGGAATAGAGAGCGGCTGGCGCAGATCGCAAAGGGCGGTCTCCGGCTTGATAAAAATTACCGGCTCGGTTGGCGTGGCGCTGCCCATTTCCTTAATGTGTTTCGCATAGTTGCTGCCGACGCAGACGACCTTGTTCACCGGAAAATCCAACAAGGCGCCCTGCCAGTTACGATGCTGATACATGCTAATCCCCTGCTCTGGTTGGTTGTGATGCCAGCGACGCCGGCACGTTGAGGTTTGCGCTTCAGCGGGTCTGCGCCCGCCGTGACGGCCATAATAAGATGGTTTAGCAAAGATTAGTGTGCGTAAATTGTCAAAAAAGCGTGAATATATGCTGCCGGAGCGGTGAATTTATCGCCACTCCATTGTCAATAAAGAATATTGACCAGTAAAAGGCGCGATAATCGCGCCATTATTTTGCTGCAAATCGTTATATATAATTATGCTGAGAAAGCGAGAAGCACTGATTATATTTACAGATGAATCTGAATTAATCTTTTTTTCCCGTCTCAAGATGAACTTTCAGCAAACTTTCGACCGGCGGCGGCATCTGCAAATAATAGCCCTGTTCGCTAAGCGCCTGTTTCACTTTATTGATGTCAGCGTTGGCCAGCCGATCGCGCTTGTCCAGCGTCAGCACCATCGCCAGTTGAGGCTTGCCGAAGCCGCGCAGCAGCGCTTCGGGCACACGGGAGAAATCGTCCTTTTTTTCAACGTAAAGATAAGTCTGCTCACGGTTCGGGCTTCTGTAGATCACACAAAACATATTTTTTACTCGAATAATCCTGGATGGTGGCTTGCCTGGAAATAACAGTAACTATAACATGCTTGCAGAACTTCGAATATTCACCGGACGAGCTGAAATGATGATTTTATCGACGTTTGTTCGCCGGGCGAGAAAACAGGACTGAGTGGGACAGATGTCACAAACGCCAATCGAATTCAAAGGTAGCAGTTTTACCCTGTCTGTTGTTCATCTGCACCATCCCGAACCTGACGTGATCCGCAAGGCACTTCAGGACAAAATCGATCAGGCGCCCGCTTTTTTAAAAAATGCGCCGGTGGTACTTAACGTGGCGGCGCTGAGCGGCAACGTCAACTGGAAACAGCTGCAGCAGGCGATTGCCGCCACCGGCCTGCGCATCGTCGGCGTCAGCGGCTGCAAAGACGAGGCGCTGAAGCGCATGATCGCCCGCGCCGGCCTGCCGGTGCTGGCGGAAGGCAAAGAGAGCAAGCCGCGCAGCGAAGCGCCCGCGCCTGAGGCGCAGCCCGTGGTACCCGCTGAGCCGCCGGCCAGCAAAACGCGCATTGTCACTACGCCGGTGCGTTCCGGCCAGCAGATTTACGCGCGCAATGCTGACTTAATCGTTACCAACAGCGTAAGCGCCGGTGCCGAACTGGTGGCCGACGGCAATATTCATATTTACGGCATGATGCGAGGACGCGCGCTGGCAGGCGCCGGCGGCGACCGCAACAGCCAGATTTTTTGCACCAACCTGGCAGCAGAGTTGGTCTCTATCGCCGGTGAGTACTGGATCATGGATCAAATCCCGGCGGAATTTTTTGGTAAAGCCGCGCGCCTCAGCCTCGAAGAGGGCGCGCTGACTATCCAGACACTTAATTAGGCCCCTTTTCTTCTGTTAAGGAAATCAACATTTATGGCACGCATTATTGTAGTTACATCCGGTAAAGGGGGCGTTGGCAAGACCACGTCAAGCGCGGCCATCGCCACCGGTTTAGCGCAAAAAGGCAAAAAGACGGTTGTCATCGACTTCGACATTGGTCTGCGTAACCTGGATCTGATCATGGGGTGCGAGCGCCGCGTGGTGTACGACTTTGTTAACGTTATTCAGGGCGACGCCACGCTGAATCAGGCGCTGATCAAAGACAAGCGCACCGAGATGCTGCATATTCTGCCCGCTTCCCAGACGCGCGACAAAGACGCGCTCACCCGCGAAGGCGTGGAAAAAGTGCTGAACGACCTGGCGGCGATGGATTTCGACTTTATCGTCTGCGACTCCCCGGCGGGGATCGAAACCGGCGCGCTGATGGCGCTCTACTTTGCTGACGAAGCGATTATCACCACCAACCCGGAAGTCTCGTCGGTGCGCGACTCCGACCGCATTCTCGGCATTATCGCCTCTAAGTCGCGCCGCGCCGAGAACAGCCAGGAGCCGGTGAAAGAACATCTGCTGTTGACCCGTTATAACCCTGGCCGCGTCAATCGTGGCGATATGCTGAGCATGGAAGACGTGCTGGAGATCCTGCGTATTCCGCTGGTGGGCGTTATTCCGGAAGATCAGTCGGTGCTGCGCGCCTCTAACCAGGGCGAGCCAGTGATCCTCGACACGAATTCCGACGCCGGCAAAGCCTATGCTGATACCGTAGATCGCTTACTCGGTGAAGAACGCCCCTTCCGCTTTATTGAAGAAGAGAAGAAGGGTTTCCTGAAACGCCTGTTCGGGGGATAAACCATGGCATTACTCGATTTCTTTTTATCCCGGAAGAAGAACACTGCCAACATAGCCAAGGAAAGGCTGCAGATTATCGTGGCAGAACGCAGAAGGGGCGACAGTGAGCCCCACTATCTTCCGCAGCTTAAGCGCGACATTCTGGAAGTGATTTGCAAGTATGTGAAGATCGATCCCGATATGGTCACCGTTCAGCTTGACCAGAAAGGCGACGACATTTCTATTCTGGAGCTTAACGTCACGCTGCCGGAGACGGAAGAAGCGACCAAATGACCGCGTCCGTTTCCTGATATTCCCCTGCTTCAGAGCAGGGGAATGTTTTTGCGTCAGATCTGCGACAGAATCGCTTCGATGCGGGTTTTGAACAGATCGCCGCGCCAGCCTGCCAGTAGCTCCGGCACGCGCGTTTGCGGTTTTAGCCCCCAGTGCTGGCTCAGCACCTGGTTAATCTGACGGCGCGACGCCAGCAGCTCCTGACTAAAGCCGCTCTCCTCGCTTACCTCCTGCACCAGCGCCTTGATCGCTTTGAACACGCTTTTGTAGTGCGGATGATCCACCAGGTTGCCCAGCGGCGGCGGCAGTGCCTCTTCCGGCAGCGCCTGCGCCTCAGCCACCAGCGCCACCAGGGTTTTGCCGTGGAAGCGGATCTCATGGCCGGAAAGGCCCAGGTGATCCAGCTCACCCAGCGAACCCGGCATAAAGCGCGCCACTTTCCACAGGTTCTCTTCACGCACCACGAAGTTTACCGCCATATCTTTTTCGCGCGCGACGTTGAGGCGCCAGGCGGCGAGCAGCTGCAGCGCCGCCAGCTGACGCGGACGCAGCTGCCAGGCGTTGGTGATATCGCGCCAGGCCTCCTGCGGCTGCAGCACGTCGAGGCGACGCTGGCAAAGCTGATCGCACTCGCTAAGCGCCGCGGCCATATTGCCCGCCTCTTCGGTCATCGCCATCAGCTGATGGGCGATCGGCAGCAGATAGTGCACGTCGGCCGCCGCATAGTCGCACTGACGCTGCGTCAGCGGACGCGCCAGCCAGTCGGTGCGCGATTCGCTCTTATCCAGCGTGGTCTGGGTGAAGTGCGCCACCATGGCGGCGAAGCCCCACGACAGCGGCTGGCCGCTAAAGGCCGCCAGAATCTGTGTATCGATCATCGGCTGCGGCAGCACGCCGAAACGGTGCAGGAAAACCTCGAGATCTTCGCCGCCGGCGTGCAGAAACTTTTTCACCTGGGTGTCGCTCAGCAGCGCGATAAAAGGCGACCAGTCGCTGATGGTAAGCGGATCGATCAGCACCAGCTGCTCGCCATCAAACAGCTGGATCAGCCCCAGCTGCGGATAGTAGGTGCGGGTGCGGACAAATTCGGTATCCAGCGCCACAGCCGCATGCTGGCGAGCCTGCTGGCACACGGCGGCCAGTTGGTCATTTTGGTCGATCAGGGAATAATTCAAATCGCTTTTTCACCGCGACAGACTGCGCGCGGCGCTCCATCTCATCATCAATAAAAACGCCGGACGTCGCCGGCGTTCAACCAGAAATCTGGCCTGCGTTCAGCTTGCGCTGCGCCTGGCCTCGTCACGCAGTTCGCGTCGCAGGATTTTCCCTACGTTGCTTTTCGGCAACTCGTCGCGGAACTCGATTATTTTGGGGACCTTATAACCCGTCAGCTGTCGGCGGCAGTGGTCGAGCAGCTCCTCTTTGGTCAGGGACGCCTCTTTTTTCACCACGCAGACCTTGACCGCCTCGCCCGACAGATCGCTCGGCACGCCAATCGCCGCCGCCTCGCGCACCTTGGGATGCTGCATTAAAACATCTTCAATCTCATTGGGATAGACGTTAAAGCCTGAGACGAGGATCATATCTTTTTTGCGGTCGACGATACGGATAAAGCCTTGAGGGTCAACGGTAACAATATCGCCGCTGAGGAGCCAGCCATTTTTCAGCACCTCTTCGGTGGCCTCCTGGCGCTGCCAGTAGCCCGCCATCACCTGCGGCCCGCGGATCCAGAGTTCGCCCGGCGCGCCAGGCGCGGCGTCGTTACCCTCGTCGTCGACGATACGCACATCGGTCGAGGGCACCGGCAGGCCGATGCTGCCGGTGTGCTCGGTGATGTCATAGGGGTTGACCGACACCAGCGGCGAGCACTCGGTCAGGCCATACCCTTCCAGCAAATAGTGGCCGGTGAGCTTTTCCCAGCGCTCCGCCACCGCTTTCTGCACCGCCATACCGCCGCCTGCCGAAAGGCGCAGGGTGGAAAAGTCGAGCTTATGAAACTGCGGCTCGTTGAGCAGCGCATTGAACAGGGTATTGACGCCGGTAATAGCGGTGAAGGGAAACTTCGCCAGCGACTTCACAAAGCCGGGAATATCGCGCGGGTTGGTAATCAGCAGATTTTGCCCGCCCAGTTCAAGAAACAGCAGGCAGTTCACCGTTAGCGCAAAGATATGATAGAGCGGCAGCGCGGTGACCACCGCCTCTTTGCCGTCGCGCAGCAGTTTGCCGTAGGTCGCCTTGGTCTGTTCGAGGTTGGCCTGCATATTGCGATGGGTCAGCATGGCGCCTTTGGCGACGCCGGTGGTGCCGCCGGTGTACTGCAGAAAAGCGAGGTCATCATTGGTGACGTTAGGGCGCTGATAGCGCAGCGTTTCGCCCTGTTGCAGCGCCTGACGCAGGGTGACCGCGCCGGGCAGATGATACTTCGGCACCATCTTTTTGATGTACTTCACCACGAAATTTACCAGCGTCGCCTTCACCGGCTTAAGCTGATCGCCGAGCCGCGTCAGGATCACATGCTTTACCGCCGTTTCCGCCACCACTTTTTCAAGGGTATGGGCGAAGTTGGAGACGATAACGATGGCGCTGGCGCCGCTGTCGTTGAGCTGATGCTTGAGTTCGCGCGGCGTATAGAGCGGATTGACGTTGACCACCACCATGCCGGCGCGCAGCACGCCGAACAGCGCCACGGGATACTGCAGCAGATTAGGCATCATCAGCGCGACGCGATCGCCCTTTTTCAGCCCCAGCCCAGACTGCAGCCAGGCGGCGAAGGCGCGGCTTTTTTGCTCCAGCTGACGATAGGTAATCGGCTGCCCCATATTGATAAAGGCGGGTTGGTCAGCATAGCGCTGTGCGGCCTGTTCAAACAAATCGACCAAAGAGGTATAACGATCCGCATTAATCTCGGCGGGCACATCAGCCGGATAGCGTTTCAGCCAGACCTTATTCAAGGGTTCACCTCGATATTCATGTTGTTTTTCCATTGCTGCCTCAACCCATTCAGCCTGTTAACAATATTTTAACTCATTGTACCAGTCTGCCCGATCCGGCATGCTGAGGTTGCGAAGCGCATCACTAATTTTTCCACCCGCTTATTCGCGGCAATAAAAAGCCCGGTCGCGGCAGCCGCGGCCGGGCCTGAATCTGGTTAATAACGGCTTATTCGGTCAGGATAGTTTCCACCTGCGCCGGTCCGCTGCTCATGCCCCAGTAGGGATTGGGTCCCCAGTAGCCGGGATGGTGACGCGTCGGGCCATACCAGATATAGGGATCGATGGGCTGCGGCGGCGTGTTGATCTGCTGGGTCAGATGCCAGCGCTGGTAGCCGCGCACGTCCACCACCACAAAGTTGTAGCTCGCCGCGCCGATGGTGCCCTTCTCGGTGCCGCGAATGGTGCCCAGCACGGTGACATACTGGTTACTGACGTCGGTGGGATCGACGAAGTTGTTAATGTCAGCGTAGATGCGCCCGACCGAAGCGGCCCCTAAGCGCGGACGCGCGCTCTCGTCCAGCGGCTGGGTGGCGATCTCCAGCCGGGTTTTGCCGTTGAGATTAGTCACCTTGACCACTTTGCCGCCGAAACGCGACTCCTGACCGACAAACAGCGCCGGATCGTTCATCACGCGCACTAAATCCTGCTGAGGAAGCGCAGAGCTTCCTTTGATCGCATCCGGCACCGTGACGCAGCCGCTCAGCAACAGCGCGCAGGCTAACAACATACCGGACAGACCTTTTTGACACACTGACATAGGCATTCTCCTAAAAGATGTTGATTAGACTGGCGCCAGAGCAATAAGTTGCGCCGCGATCAGCGGCCCGGCAACTTTTTCCACGTCACTTCATTGCGCAGGTAGGTCGGCTCGGCATGCTCCGGCGCCACGGTGTCGCCGCGCTGCCAGGCCTGCTGCGCCAGCGGCAGCATATCTTCCGCCGTGGGCAGCTCGACGCCGCTCGCTCTGAGCGTCAGCGCGTGGCCCTGCTGCAACTGCGGCCAGGCCTGCCAGCCGGTGCCGGCGGTAAACCATTCCCCTTCCAGCGCCTGCATGCGCGCCAGCGCCGCCTCCGGCGACAGCACGCTTTCGCTCGCCTCGCCCTGCCAGACGCCCTGCTCGTCGCGCTGATACTCTGCCCAGTAGACTTCGCCCATGCGCGCGTCGATGGCCGTCAGCACGCGCGTGGCGCCCTGCTGACGGAACGCGCCCTGCGCCAGCGTCGCCAGCGTCGAGATGCCGATCATCGGCAGCATGGCGCCGAGCGCCAGGCCCTGCGCAATGCCGATGCCGATGCGCACGCCGGTAAAGCTGCCGGGACCGCGGCCGAACGCCAGCGCGTCGAGCGCCGTCAGCTCCAGCTGCTGCGCCTGCAGCAGCGCCTCGATAAACGGCAGAATGCGCTGCGTGTGGTCGCGCGGCGCGATTTCAAAACGGGCGTCGATCTGCTGCTGATTAAGCAGCGCGGCTGAACAGGCTTCTGTCGCAGTGTCCAGCGCCAGGATTCGGGAAGACATAACAACCTCGGGTGATTTTAAACGGCGCGCATGGTAGCACAGCCAGTGGAAAATTACTTTTTCGCTTGCTGCGTGAAGGCGATGGCGCGGGCCAGATCGCGGGTGCGCGGCGTCGGCGGCAGGCTGTTTAAAAACAGCGCGCCATAGGGACGCGACACCAGCCGCTGATCGCAAATTACCAGCACGCCGCGATCGTCGGTGTCGCGGATCAGGCGTCCTACACCCTGCTTCAGGGTAATCACCGCATCCGGCAGCTGCACGTCGCTGAAGGGATCGCCGCCGCGCAGGCGACAATCTTCCATGCGCGCTTTAAGCAGCGGATCTTCCGGCGAGGTAAACGGCAGCTTGTCGATGATCACCAGCGACAGCGCGTCGCCGCGCACGTCGACGCCCTCCCAGAAGCTGCTGGTCGCCACCAGCAGCGCGTTGCCCGCCTCGATAAACTGCTTCAGCAGCTGGCCTTTGCTGGTTTCGCCCTGCACCAGCACCGGCAGCGTCATGCTGGCGCGAAACTCTGCCGCCAGCTCGCGCATCATCAGGTGTGAGGTGCAGAGAAAGAAACAGCGTCCTTTATTAGCGTCGATCAGCGGCTTCATCATGCGCGCCAGCTGACGCGCGCCGCCGGGGCGATTCGGTTCCGGCAGGTTGCGCGGCACGCAGAGCAGCGCCTGACGCGCGTAGTCAAACGGACTGTTGAGGATCAGGGTTTTCGCCGTGCTGACGCCGAGCCGATCGGCGAAGTGGCTCATCTCTTCGTCGACCGCCAGCGTGGCAGAGGTGAAAATCCACGCCGCTTTGCGCGCGTCCATCACCTCGCGAAAGCGTTCCGACACCGAAAGCGGCGTCAGAGCGAGGGTAAAATGGCGCGAGGTGCATTCATACCAGTAGCTGAAGCCCGGCTCATTGACGGCGCGCAGCCGCTTGAGGCGCCCGCGGTAGAGCGCGGCGCGCTCAAAGGCCGCGTCAAGCAGCGCCGAACGTCCCAGCGACAGCTTGATGACGTCGTAGCAGAGTTCCAGCGCGTCATCAAGCAGCGTAAACATGCGCTGGATGTTGTTGTCGGCGAAGAGTTCGCGCAGGTTGCCGCGATAGCCCGGCTCGCCCAGCGTCAGGCGAAAATCCTGCGCGCACTGCGCGAGGCGATCCGCCGATTTTTGCAGCTGCTGTACGTCGCGCACCTCGGTGCGGTAGGCGATGGCGATATCCTTTGCCAGATCGAGCAGCTGGCGGCTGGAGAGCTGTTGGCCGAAATACTGGCTGGCGATATCGGGGATCTGATGCGCCTCGTCGAAGATCATCACGTCAGCTTCGGGGATCAGCTCGGCAAAGCCGCTCTCTTTCACCACCAGATCGGCCAGAAACAGATGATGGTTTACCACCACCACGTCGGCGTCCATCGCGCGCTTGCGCGCCTTGACCACAAAGCAGTCTTTATAAAGCGGACAGTCGCTGCCGAGGCAGTTGTCGTTGGTGCTGGTGACCAGCGGCCAGATGGGGCTGTCTTCGGTGACGCCGCCGCAGCTGCTGATATCGCCGTCAACGGTTTGCGACGACCAGCCGCGCAGGGTGACCAGATCGCCCAGCGCCTGAGCGTTGAGATCGCCGCCCGCCATCGACTGCTGTTCCAGCCGCTCAAGACAGAGATAGTTGGAGCGCCCCTTCAGCAGGGCGGTTTTACCGGTAAAGTTCAGCGCTTTTGCGATGGTCGGCAAATCGCGGCCATACAGCTGATCCTGCAGCGCTTTCGATCCGGTGGAAACAATCACTTTTTTTCCGGCGCGCAGCGCCGGGGCAAGATAGGCGTAGGTTTTACCCGTCCCGGTTCCCGCCTCTACCACCAGCTCGCCGCCGCTCTTCACAGCCTCTTCTACCGCCTGCGCCATTTCACGCTGCGCCTCGCGCGGCTTAAAGCCGCTAATCGCCTGCGCCAGCGCGCCATCTACTGCAAAATCGTCCGCCACACTTCCTCACCCGTTTCGGCAAAAACACTGTAATTATGTCAGTATTCCACGCCCCACTCCACAACTGATGACAGCACCTCCCCTGTTGTGCCAGGCTATCGGCTGGAAAAATAAGGAGAAACCATGACGATTACCCGTATCGATCCGGAACACCGTATGTCGGAAGCCGTTATTCACAACGACACCGTCTACTACACCAGCGTGCCGGAGAACCTCGACGCTGACGCTGAAGCGCAGACCGCCAACGCGCTGGCGGTGATCGACGCCCTGCTGACGCGCGTCGGCTCAGACAAGAGCAAGATCCTCGACGCGACGATTTTTCTGGTGGAGAAAGCGGATTTCGCGGCGATGAACCGCGCGTGGGACGCCTGGGTGTCGCCCGGCAACGCGCCGGTGCGCTGCACCGTTCAGGCCGGGCTGATGAACCCGAAATATAAGGTGGAGATTAAAATTATCGCGGCGCTGTAGTCGCCGCGCCGGGCCTCAGGCCTCATCTTCATCTTCAAAGCGCGCCCGGATCTGCTCGCCTTTGTGCGTCTGGCGGATCTCCTGCGCCACCTGGGCAATCGCCTCTCCGCTGGAGAGGCCGCCCGCCATCAGCTCCTGAATGCGTTCCACCGCCTGCTGCTGCTGTTCGTGGGAAAGTGCCGGTAAACCTGTAAACATAATTCACTCCTGGTTGCGAGGCCGGCATTATTCCATGCGGAACAAAGAGGTGCCAGCCGGGAAAAAATATGGCAGGCTAGCGCCCTCACTGCTGTCAGATTTTTGCCGGATCATGGTCTCAACGCTCAGTCTACACTATACGCGGGATGCGCTCAGCGCGCGTTTCGCCCCGATATCGCACCTGCCCTGGGCGATGCTGCTCACGTCCGGCCATGCCGACCATGCAGATAACCGCTTCGACATTCTCACCGCCGATCCGCGCGCCACGCTGGTCACCGAGGGCGATGTCACCATTCTTGAGGCGGACGGCGAGACGCTGCGCTCAGACGAGGACCCGCTGCGGCTGGTGCAGCAGCAGTGCGACGCGCTCGGCCTGCGCCCGGTTGCCCGCGACGATTTGCCGTTTCAGGGCGGCGCGCTCGGCCTGTTCGGCTACGATCTTGGCCGCCGCTTTGAACGCGTGCCGCAGCAGGCGGCGGACGATCTCACCACGCCGGATATGGCGGTCGGCCTCTACGACTGGGCGCTGATCGCCGATCACCATCTGCAGCGCCTGACGCTGGTGTCGCTGGGCGACGCGCAGGCGCGGCTGCGCTGGCTACAGCAGTGGCCGACGCGCAACGCCGCGCCCTTCTCGCTCACCAGCGCCTGGCAATCCAACCTGAGCTACAGCGACTACGCCGCGCGCTTTCACGCGGTGCAGGCCTATATTCAGGCGGGCGACTGCTATCAGGTCAACCTGGCGCAGCGCTTTCAGGCGCACTATCAGGGTGATGAGTGGCAGGCGTTCTGCCGACTCAACGCGGCGAACCGCGCGCCGTTCAGCGCCTTTTTGCGCCTGCCTGACAGCGCCATCCTCAGCCTGTCGCCGGAACGCTTTCTGTCGCTGAAAGGCGATGAGATCGAAACCCGGCCGATCAAGGGCACGCGGCCGCGCGCCGCTGATGCCGATCTCGACCGGCTGGAGGCGCTGGCGCTGGCGCAGTCGGAGAAAGATCGCGCCGAGAATCTGATGATTGTCGATCTGCTGCGCAACGATATCGGCCGCGTCGCCGTGCCGGGCTCGGTCAGCGTGCCGCAGCTGTTCGTGGTAGAGCCTTTTCCGGCGGTGCACCATCTGGTCAGCACGGTGCGGGCGCGTCTGCCGGCCGAGCTGCACGCCAGCGATCTGCTGCGCGCCTGCTTTCCCGGCGGATCCATTACCGGCGCGCCGAAAATTCGCGCCATGGCGATCATTGACGAGCTGGAGCCGCACCGTCGCAACGCCTGGTGCGGCAGCATCGGCTATCTCAGCCTGTGCGGCCGTATGGACACCAGCATTACCATCCGCACGCTGATCGCGGAGCGGCAGCAGCTGTTCTGCGCGGCGGGCGGCGGCGTGGTGGCCGACAGCGAGCTGGACGCCGAATATCAGGAAACGCTGCATAAAGTCAGCCGCATTCTGCCTGCGCTGGCTGGAGACGTGACATGAACCCGCTGACGCTCGACGACTTTCTGACCCGCTTTATCCTGCTGCAGCCGGAAAAACCGCAGCGGTCGCCCGTTGGCCGTCAGGCGGCGGTGCTGGTGCCGATCGTCGCGCGTGAGACGCCGGGCCTGCTGCTGACGCGCCGCTCGCGTGAGCTGCGCAAGCACGCCGGCCAGGTCGCCTTCCCTGGCGGCATGCAGGACGCGAGCGACGCTTCGCTTATCGCCACCGCGCTGCGCGAGGCGCAGGAAGAGGTCGGCATCGATCCCTGTCAGGTAAAGGTGATCGGCCAGCTCGCGCCGGTGACCAGCAGCACCGGCTTCCGCGTCACGCCGGTGGTCGGCGTCATTGCACCGGATATCGCGCTGCACATTAATCCCGACGAGGTGGAGAGCGCCTTTGAGATGCCGCTGGAAGAGGCGCTGCGCCTTAACCGCTACGCCGAGCTGGAGGTGCATCGTGCCGGGCTGCGTCATCCTGTCTGGCTCTCGGTTTACCAGGAGTATCTGGTCTGGGGCATGACGGCGGGCATTATCCGTTCCCTCAGTGAGCAAATCGCGTTCTGACGCCCGCTTTTCCCCGCCTTTCCGCCGCAAAACAGGCTGCTGCTCTCCGTGGCGAAAGATAACTATTTCTCGCGCGAACGATTAGTTTATTTCATGCGAAAAGGCGCTCATTTCCCCGGGTCGACGATTACTATTAGCGCCATAAACTGCCCCGGCAGAGAAAAAAATTTTTTGTGAGGAGTGTCGCCTGTGATTAGCGTTTTTGACATGTTCAAAGTGGGCATCGGCCCGTCGAGTTCCCACACGGTGGGTCCGATGAAAGCAGGCAAAGAATTTGTCGATCTGCTGGCTGAACAGGGAAAACTTCAGCAGGTGACACGCATCGCCGTGGATGTCTACGGCTCGCTTTCGCTGACCGGCAAAGGCCACCATACCGATATCGCCATTATTATGGGGCTGGCGGGCGCGTCGCCGGCCACGGTGGATATCGACGCCATTCCCGCTTTTATCAAAGATGTCGAGCAGCGCGAACGGCTGCTGCTGGCGAACGGCGCCCATGAAGTCGATTTCCCGCGCGAAGGCGGCATGGTATTCCGCAGCGAAAACCTCTCTCTGCATGAGAACGGCATGCGCCTGCTCGCCTTTGCGGGCGACCTGCTGATCTTAAGCAAAACCTACTACTCTGTCGGCGGCGGCTTTATCGTCGACGAAGAGCACTTTGGCCAGTCGGCGCTGGATGAAGTGAGCGTGCCCTGGCCGTTCCACTCCGCCAAAGAGCTGCTGGCGCACTGCCGCGAAACCGGCCTGTCCCTCTCCGGCCTGGTGATGAAGAACGAGCTGGCGCTTCACTCGCGCGACGAGATCCGCGACTACTTTACCGACGTCTGGCAGACCATGCAGGCCTGTATCGATCGCGGCCTTAATACCGAAGGCGTGCTGCCGGGTCCGCTGCGCGTGCCGCGCCGCGCCGCGTCGCTGCGCCGTCTGCTCACCTCATCGTCGAAACACTCCAACGATCCAATGAACGTCATCGACTGGATCAATATGTTCGCGCTGGCGGTGAACGAAGAGAACGCCGCCGGCGGCCGCGTCGTCACCGCACCGACCAACGGCGCCTGCGGCATCGTGCCGGCGGTGCTCGCCTATTACGATCACTTTATCGAAAGCGTCACGCCCGATATTTTTATCCGCTATTTCCTCGCCTCGGGCGCGATTGGCATTCTCTATAAGATGAACGCCTCTATCTCCGGCGCGGAAGTCGGCTGTCAGGGCGAAGTCGGCGTGGCCTGTTCCATGGCCGCCGCCGGGCTGGCCGAACTGCTGGGCGCCAGCCCGGAGCAGGTGTGCGTCGCGGCGGAAATCGGCATGGAGCATAACCTCGGCCTGACCTGCGATCCGGTCGCCGGCCAGGTGCAGGTGCCCTGCATTGAACGCAACGCCATCGCCTCGGTGAAGGCGATCAACGCCGCGCGTATGGCGCTGCGCCGCACCAGCGAGCCACGCGTCTCGCTCGATAAAGTGATTGAGACCATGTATGAGACCGGCAAAGATATGAACGCCAAATACCGCGAAACCTCGCGCGGCGGTCTGGCGATTAAAGTTCAGTGCGACTAATCAGAGTCAGCGGCGTCGACCCGCTGCCGTCAGGCCTGGCTCATAACGGCGATTAACGGTAGAGTAATGTTTCGCGTGACCTTTTCAGGTCGCGCGATTTTTTCAGTAGCGCTTTTTTTTCTGAAGCATGGCTAAACCTTAACAGGGCCATGCCGATAACAACCCCGTTATCCTTGCTTTTATTTGGTCTGTGGAAGGTGGTTACTGATGCTTTTGGCCCAGCAATATGTTGGACAGTTTCGCCGTAAGCGACTGCTTATCGCGTTGGTGATCGCCGTTGTGGTTTTGATGTTGACGCTGGCTTTCCGCTTTTTTGAAGAGAAATCGCGCATTGAGCAGCAGTCGCTCGATTTTGCCGATAGCGCCATTCAGCGCTTTGACCGCATGTTTTCGCCGCTTGACGTTTCAGCCAACAATACGCTCGGTCTGGTGGGCGTGCCCTGCCAGGACGTGCGCTTTCCGCTGATCGAAAAAATCTCCGCGCTGCAGACGGTGCGCGCCATTCTGCTGGTGGAAAACGACACCATCTACTGCTCCAGCATTTACGGCCCGCGCGCCATTCCCTTTAGTCAGACCTATCCCGAGCTGGCGATCAATAACCAGCGCATGATGCTGGCGACCGACAACTATCTGCTGAAGGGGTCGCCGATCCTGCTGCTCTGGACGCCTAAATCGCTTGATAACCGCTCCGGCATTTTGCAGGTGATCAATATTGAGCTGATGAGCACCTATCTGCTGGAGCCGCAGCTGCCGTGGGTAGAGCGCGCCATTTTTAACGTTGGCGGCGAGAGCCTGGAGTATGGCAATCCGCTGATTGAGCCGACGGCGCCCTCGGAAGACGAAGTGAGCTACGATCAGGCCTCGCTGCGCTATCCCTTTACCATTACGCTGTATGGCCCGTCGCCGGCGCGGCTCGCGCTGTCGACTCTGCCGTCGCAGCTGCCGCTGGCGCTGCTGCTGAGCCTGCTGATCGGCTATATCGTCTGGCTGGCAACGGCGAATCGCATGAGCCTGAGCTGGCAGATCAGCTACGGCATCACCGCGAATGAATTTATGGTCTATTGTCAGCCGCTGATCAATGCGCAGAGCGGCGACTGCGACGGCATTGAGCTGCTGTTGCGCTGGCATAACGCGCGCCAGGGCTGGATCCCGCCCGACGTTTTTATTCCGCTGGCTGAGCGAGAGAACCTGATTGCGCCGCTGACGCGCTTTGTCATTGATAAAGCGGTGGCGCAGCTGCCGAATCTGCCGCGCTGTCCTTCGTTCCATATCGCCATTAACGTCGCCGCCAGCCACTTTCGCGATCGCGCTATCGTTGAGGATTTGCAGCAGCTGTGGTGGCCGGCGAATCCGCTGCCGAAGCTGGTGGTGGAGCTGACGGAGCGTGACGCGCTGCCGGTAGTGGATCAGAAGGTGATTTCGCAGCTGCACAGCATCGGCGTGCGGCTGGCCATCGACGACTTCGGCACCGGCCACAGCTCGCTCTCCTATCTGAAGGATTTGCAGCCGGACGTGCTGAAGATTGACAAGATTTTCACCGCCGCAATCGGCACCGACGCGATTAACGCCACCGTCACCGATATGGTGATCTCGCTGGCGCAGCGTCTGAATATCAGCCTGGTGGCGGAAGGCGTGGAAACCGCCGAGCAGGCTGACTACCTGCGCGAGCGCGGCGTCGATCTGCTGCAGGGCTATTTTTACGCGCGGCCGATGCCGATTGAGGACTTCCCCGCCTGGCTGGCGCAGCATCAGGCGCGGCTGACCCCGTAATAAAAAACGGCGCAAATGCGCCGTTTAGCTTGCCTGTAAGAGCGGATACCTGCGTGGATGAGATGGCCCGATCGCAAAGTCGCTTTACGCATCCTTGCTCGCTCGGCCCGCAGATACGCACCTCTTCCCTGAGGTGCGCCCGTAAACGGGCCAACGCACCGCGTTGTTCAAAAACGCTCCCGGCGTTTTTGTCCCTGTTGCGGGACGCTTTGCTCTTCGGCCCATCTCACCCACGCGTTAAACAGCATCCTCGTCTGTTTGATAAACCCGCCGCAGATTCAGATTGATTACTGCTCCTCTTCCTCATCCTCGTGCGGCTTATCTTTCGTGACGCGCACCAGGTCGACGCGATAGTCGGTCGCCTGCAGAATGGTAAAGTGCAGCGGCGGCAGGTCGATCACCTCGCCCGGCAGCGGCAGCTGCCCTTTCTGACCAATCAGCAAACCGGCCAGCGAGGCGTGATCCTCCTCCGGATCTACCAGATCGTTGACGTCGAACAGCTGCTGCAGCGAATGCAGGTCGGTGCCGCCCTTGACGATCCAGCCGTCGCCGTCGGCAATGATATCCGGGGTTTCATCCTCGTCCGGGAACTCGCCGGCAATCGCTTCCAGCACGTCCAGCGGCGTAATCAGCCCCTGCACCACGCCGAACTCGTTGGTGACGATAACAAAGCTGCCTTTGGCGCGGCGCAGCACGCCGAGCAGATTAATCGGGTCCAGGGTTTCCGGCACCACGATAGCGGGCGAACGCGCAGCAAAGGTGGCGACGTCCATGCCGTGCTCGATCGCCACCAGCAGCTCTTTGGCGCGCACCACGCCGACGATCTCGTCCAGCTCGCCGCGACAGACCGGGAACAGGCTGTGCGGCGTGTCCAGCAGCTGGATGCGGATCTCATCCAGCGGACGCGCCACGTCCACCCAGGAGATATCGCCGCGCGGCGTCATGATGCTGCGGATAGAGCGCGACGCCAGCGTTAGCACGCCGTTGATCATGTAGCGCTCTTCATCTTTAAACGCCTCCTGCGGCATCGCCTGCGTCAGCGGCGACTCTTCGCTGATGGCAGGCTGCGCCGCGCGCTGGCGTCCGCCCATCAGGCGCAGGATCGCCTCGGCGGTGCGCTCGCGCATCGGACGATGCGCCTGATGACGCATAAAGTTGCGGCGCGCGATCTGGTTAAACAGCTCAATAAGAATTGAGAAGCCGATCGCCGCGTAGAGATAGCCTTTCGGAATATGAAAGCCAAAGCCTTCCGCCACCAGCGACAGGCCGATCATCAGCAGGAAGCTGAGGCAGAGCACCACCACCGTCGGATGCGCGTTGACGAAGTTGGTCAGCGGCTTCGAGGCGAGCAGCATCACGCCCATCGCAATCACCACCGCCGTCATCATAATCGGCAGATGGTTAACCATGCCGACCGCCGTGATCACCGCATCAAGGGAAAAGACCGCGTCCAGCACCACAATCTGCGTCACCACCGCCCAGAAACTGGCGTAGCTGCGGTTGCCCTGATGCTCAAGCTGGCGGTTCTCCAGCCGCTCGTGCAGCTCCATCGTCGCCTTAAACAGCAGGAACACCCCGCCCACCAGCAAGATCAAATCACGCCCGGCAAAGCTAAACTCGCCTACGCTAAATAACGGGCGCGTCAGCGTCACCATCCAGGAGATCAGCGACAGCAGGCCCAGACGCATTACCAGCGCCAGCGACAGGCCGATCAGGCGCGCCTTGTCACGCTGCTTCGGCGGCAGCTTGTCAGCCAGAATGGCGATAAACACCAGGTTGTCGATGCCCAGGACGATTTCCAGTACGACAAGCGTTAATAAACCAGCCCAGATTGAGGGGTCGAAGAGAAATTCCATTACAGACTCCAGAATGAGAGACAGATTGAACGATATCGTGCCAGCGTCTGAGGACGTGACAGAAAGGCAATCGGGTGAACTACGGGAACGCCGTCAGGCGTGAGAGAAGGCGCGGATGCGCGCATCAAAGTGGTTAAGCGACGTCGGTGACGATCCATAAAGGTGGGCTGAAACCCGTTACTCCTGAGTAATAAACAGATCGTTAATGTAACAGCCCAGTAAATTACGTCAAAAAATTTTCTTTCATTTACAAATGATTCAACGGTTACACCATAGTAATAATGCGATGTAGCGATTCAGCCGTCGGATTACTGACGACCGTCACATAAATTATTTTTTCGCGCACTAAAATAAATCGCGACTGACTGTTCTACATAAAACGTCTTGAGAATACCCCATCTATACAGATGATTTGCCTACGCTTGTCCAGGGATAACCGTAGCGATAACTCATAACGGTTCGTCGACTCCAGACGAATCTCTTTAGCGAACGGAGGTAGCAAGTGACCATTGCGATAGTAATTGGTACACACGGCTGGGCAGCCGAGCAACTGCTTAAAACCGCAGAGATGCTGTTGGGCGAGCAGGAGAACGTCGGATGGATCGACTTTGTGCCCGGCGAGAATGCAGAAACGCTTATTGAAAAATATCAGGCGCAGCTGGCGCAGCTCGATACGTCGAAAGGCGCGCTGTTTTTGGTCGACACCTGGGGAGGCAGTCCCTTTAACGCGGCCAGCCGCGTGGTGCTGGACAAAGAGAATTACGATGTTATCGCCGGGGTTAATATTCCGATGCTGGTGGAAACCCTGATGGCGCGCGACGACGACCCCACCTTCGCTGAGCTGGTCGCCATCGCGGTGGAAACCGGCCGCGAAGGGGTAAAAGCGCAGAAAACCCAGCTTGCTCCACCGCCCGCGCCGGCCGCCGCCCCTGCCGCGCCCGCTCCGGCGCAGCCCGCCACCCCGCTCGCGCCGGGCGAACATATGAAAATCGGCCTGGCGCGTATCGACGACCGTCTGATCCATGGCCAGGTGGCGACGCGCTGGACCAAAGAGACCAACGTCACGCGCATTATCGTCGTCAGCGACGAAGTGGCGAAAGATCATGTGCGCAAAACCCTGCTGACGCAGGTGGCGCCGCCCGGCGTCACCGCGCACGTGGTGGACGTCGACAAGATGGTGCGCGTCTGGAACAACCCGAAATATGGCCGCGACCGCGTGATGCTGCTGTTTACCAATCCCACCGACGTGCTGCGCGTGGTGGAACAGGGCGTCGACATTAAGTCGGTCAACATTGGCGGCATGGCGTTTCGCCAGGGAAAAACCCAGGTCAACAACGCCGTTTCGGTCGATGAAAAGGATATTGCCGCCTTCCGCAAGCTTAACGAGCGCCACATTGAGCTGGAAGTGCGTAAGGTGTCAAACGATCCAAAACTGAAAATGATGGACCTGATCGCGAAGGTCAACGCGTAAAAAGCCGCCAGCTGCGCCTGCGGGCCAGTTAACGCTATCCTCCTGAGGAGAAGGGATATGATGGAAATAACCTCGCTACAAATCATCCTGATATTTATCGTCGCCTGTATTGCGGGTATGGGGTCGATTCTGGATGAGTTTCAGTTTCACCGTCCGCTGGTGGCCTGTACCCTGATCGGCGCCGTGCTCGGCGATATGAAAACCGGCATTATCATTGGCGGCACGCTGGAGATGATCGCGCTGGGCTGGATGAACATCGGCGCCGCCGTGGCGCCCGATGCGGCACTCGCCTCAATCATCTCCACCATACTGGTTATCGCTGGCGGACAGAGCGTCGGTGCGGGTATCGCGCTGGCGATCCCGCTGGCAGCGGCAGGCCAGGTGCTGACGATTATCGTGCGCACCATTACCGTCGCCTTCCAGCACGCAGCCGATAAGGCGGCGGAAAAAGGCAACCTGACAGCGATTTCGTGGATCCACGTCTCGGCGCTGGTGCTGCAGGCGATGCGTATCGCCATTCCGGCGCTGATCGTGGCGATTTCCGTTGGCACCAGCGCGGTGCACAGCCTGCTCAGCTCGATCCCGGAAGTCGTGACCAACGGCCTGAATATCGCAGGCGGCATGATCGTCGTGGTCGGTTACGCCATGGTCATCAACATGATGCGCGCCGGCTATCTGATGCCGTTCTTCTACCTCGGCTTCGTCACCGCGGCGTTCACTAGCTTCAACCTGGTGGCGCTGGGCGTCATCGGCGTGGTGATGGCGGTGCTCTATATCCAGCTGGCGCCGAAATATAACCGTGTGGCGGGTGCGCCAGCGGCTGGCCCGGCCAATAACGATCTCGACAACGAACTCGACTAAGGAACAGGTGACAACATGGTTGATACAACGACAACGCCAAAAAAACTCACTGCTGGCGATATTCGCGGCGTGTTTCTGCGGTCGAATCTGTTTCAGGGTTCATGGAACTTCGAACGTATGCAGGCGCTGGGCTTCTGTTTCTCGATGGTGCCGGTGATCCGCCGCCTCTATCCGGAAAACAACGAGGCGCGCCGTCAGGCGATAAAGCGCCACCTGGAGTTCTTCAATACCCATCCCTACGTGGCCGCGCCGGTACTGGGCGTCACCATGGCGATGGAAGAGCAGCGCGCCAACGGCGCGGCGATCGACGATGCCGCCATCAACGGCATTAAAGTGGGGCTGATGGGGCCGCTGGCTGGCGTCGGCGACCCGATTTTCTGGGGAACCGTGCGTCCGGTTTTCGCCGCGCTCGGCGCCGGCATCGCCATGAGCGGCAGCCTGCTCGGACCACTGCTGTTCTTTGTGCTGTTTAACCTGGCGCGCCTGCTGACCCGCTATTACGGCGTGGCCTACGGCTATCGTAAAGGGATCGATATCGTCAGCGACATGGGCGGCGGCTTCCTGCAGAAACTGACAGAGGGGGCGTCGATTCTCGGCCTGTTTGTCATGGGCGCGCTGGTGAACAAGTGGACGCACGTCAACATCCCGCTGGTGGTGTCGCGCATTACCGATCAGACCGGGAAAACCACCGTCACCACGGTGCAGACCATCCTCGATCAGCTGATGCCGGGCATCGTGCCGCTGTTGCTCACCTTCGCCTGTATGTGGCTGCTGCGGCGCAAGGTCAACGCGCTGTGGATTATCGTCGGCTTCTTCGTCATCGGTATCTTCGGCTACTGGATCGGCCTGCTGGGCCTGTAGTTCCCTTGCCGGGCGCGCCGCGCCCGGCCTCTTCCCCGCCGCATCGCACCAGGAGCACTGGATGACACTCACGGACAGCCTCATCGCGCTCTGCATCGCCGCGCTGCTGCTTTTTGCACTCTATAACGACCTTATCCTGCCGCGCCGCAAAGGGCCGACGCGTTTAAGCGTGGCGCTGCGACGCAGACACAAGATCGACAGCCTGATATTTATCGGGCTGCTGCTGATTTTGCTGTGGAATAACGTAACGCATCAGGGGCCGCAGCTGACCACCACGCTGCTGATGGTGCTCCTCTTCCTCGCCTTCTGGCTGTTCTGGCTGCGGCGCCCCACGCTGCTGATGAAGGGCGAAGGACTTTTCTATGGCGGCGTCTGGATAGCGTATGACCGCATTCAGGGTCTGAATCTCTCCGAGGATGGCATTCTGGTGATGCAGCTGGAGCAGCGCCGCCTGCTGATCGCCGTGCAGCAGCTTGACGATCTGGAACGCATCTATCACCAACTGGTGGACGCGCGTTAGTCGCGACGCCACACCGTCAGACGGAAATCGGCGTCGCAGTCAAAGGTCTTCGACGCCTGCAGCTCGCCCCACACGGAAGGTTTGGCGCGCCAGGCGAAAGGCGTCATCTGCAGCAGCGTCGCCGCCGCCTCGCCGCTCAGCTGCATACCGTAGCGCAGCGACTGCTGCGTCTCTTCGCTAAATCCGCTGTAGCGCTTCTCTTCCGGCGCATGCAGCTGTACCTCGCGGTAGATTAGCGCCTTAAACTGCTGCAGATGATGCGCGCCGGGCGTGACGGTAAGCAGCACGCCGCCGGGCTTGATCACGCGCGTCAGCTCCGCTTCATTACAGGGCGCGTAGATGCGCACTACCGCGTCCAGCGAGGCGTCGGCAAAGGGCAGGCGCTGGCTGGACGCGACGCAAAACTGCACTTCAGGATAGCGCTTCGCCGCCAGACGGATAGCGTTTTTGGCGATGTCGAGCCCGTAGACCTGCGCGCCGAGCGCGCTGAGCGCCGCGGTGTAATAGCCCTCACCGCAGCCGATATCGAGTAGCGCGCCCGCCTCGCGCAGCCTGTCGCGCAGCAGCGTCACCACGCCGTCGCGTAGCGGCTGATAGTGGCCCGCCTGCAGAAATTCGCGCCGCGCCTGCATCATCTCCGCGCTGTCGCCCGGCTCGCGCGAGCCTTTATGCTGAACGGGCAACAAATTGAGATAGCCCTCTTTCGCCTGATCGAACTGATGGCGGTTTTCACAGCGCCAGCTGCGGTTTTCGGGCTGCAAAGAGCGTTGACAGAGGGGGCAAATCAGCAACATACGGACTCCATTATCACGAGCGCCGCAGTGTACTCCGTTCGCGCTCTTATCGAAAGCGCAAAGAAAAAGCCCCGGTCAGATGACCAGGGCTTTACGGATTCGTTTTCAGTGGTGCATGGCACCGAGCTGGCACGAAATCAGATAGCGGTTACGTTGACTGCAGCCGGGCCTTTCTGGCCGTCCTGAATTTCGAACTCAACGCTTTGGCCTTCAGCCAGGGTTTTGAAACCGTTGCCCTGGATAGCGGAGAAGTGTACGAACACGTCTTTGCTACCGTCAGCTGGGGTAATAAAACCAAAACCTTTAGACTCGTTGAACCACTTAACCTGACCTTTAATCTTTGCCATTTTGCAAATTCCTTAGAGTGTTTATTTTGCCCGAAGGCAGACCTACAGAGAAACCAGAGACGTTACTGAATGAGGCACTAATTAAGGTTCGGCAAGGAAGCGGTATTCAACGTCAACGTTTTTACTCGTAACTTCTTTACTGAAGATGCCATACATAAACAGAACTGTACCTCGTTTGACCCACGAATTGTTATCACATATCCGCAAATTAATGGCAAGGCATTTTTAATCGGTGCCGGACGCGCTGCACAAAATTTGCAAAGAGGAGACACACTTTGTTCATTCTGGTACATAAGCTGAGCATGCCGTAGCCGAAAAAAACCTGCTCATCAACCTGCTGATGAGGAGAATAACGTAGCGGATTACCGCGCCTTCGTCCAACCTTATTCACTGTAACGGGCTAATATACAGCAAGATTATTGCAATTCTATGGCATTGACTTTCCCTAAGCGAAACCGCAAAAGCGAAACGACGCATTTTTTATCCGGTTTTCTTCCCGCCATCCCTCTTTTCGCTGGCACCGTTAATTAATACTTTTGCACCAAAATCAGGAAAATAAAATTTAGCCTTGCCCCAATTAAAAGCAGAGTGGTGCTTATTAGTTATTACCATTTATTCTTTGATCCTGAATAAAAGATCAATTGAAATCCCCGGGCCACCCAGGGATAACCCGCGCGCTTTAGGAATTTTCCTGGGTTATATTCTGCAAGGCTCGGCTCTCTCCTATTCTCCATGCCGCAAAGCGGCCATTATCTTCACCGCTGCGCTGGATGGCGCGCGATAATTCCGCGGGCGGCTCATCGAGCGATTCGTCTGCCAGCTCGAACACGCCCCAGTGGATCGGCAGCGTCAAAGGCTGACCCATTACGCGCCATAATGAGACCGCATGGTCGGGATCCATATGGCTGCTCTGCATGAACCATTTCGGTGCATAGGCGCCGATGGGCAGCGCCGCCAGATTGAATGGACCGAGCCGGCGCGGGATCTCCGCCAGATTTTCGGAAAAACCGCTGTCGCCGGAGAACCAGAAATTGAGCGTCTGGCTGCGCACCACCCAGCCGCACCACAGCGAGCGGTTGCGATCGTAGAGCGTGCGCATGCTCCAGTGACGCGCCGGCACGGCGGTCAGCGACAGCTCCTCTTGCTCCAGACTTTGCCACCAGTCGAGCTGGCGCACATGCCGCGCACCGCGTCGGGTAAACCAGCCCTGCAGCCCCAGCGGCACCACAAAGGTGACGTCGGGAAAGCGGCGGATAATGCGCCTGACGGTTGCGGAATCGAGATGGTCGTAGTGATTATGGGAGATCAGCACGTAGTCGAGGCGCGGCAGATCGTGGATGCGCAGCGGCGGCGGGGTTTTGCGTTTCGGACCGGCAAAAGGCAACGGCGAGGCGCGGGTTGAGAGCGCCGGATCGATCAGCAGATAGCGCTGGCTAAGGCGCAGCAGCATCGCCGCATGGCCTAGCCACCAGACGCGATCGTCAACGCCAGAGAGATCGGCGCGCTGCCACCAGCGCGTCTGAAAATCGTCATAGCCCGCCTGCGGCGGAAAAGGCAGCCCCGCTGCTTTGCGCTCTTTGCGCCAGCGGTCGAGATCGCCCGGCTGGCGCGGATCGGGCTCCAGATTACGGAATCCCTCTGGCGTGTGATGCGCTTTGCTGCCGTCGTACCAGGGATTTTGCCAGGCCATGCTGCCTCCTTGCGGATGGGATAACGGTTAACGTTCCGGGATCAGGCGAATGAAATCGCGCTTCTCTTCCTGCTGCTGCTCTGTTTGCTCGCCGTGCTGCGTGTCGACCAGCCGACGCAGCAGCGCATTCTGCTTTTTCTGCTCCTCCAGCAGCTGGTTCAGCAGCGCGATCTGCTCGCTGGCGCGGACGCTGGCCCGGTTAACAAAAAACCAGGCGATAAACGCCACAATAATGATGATCGCCAGCACGCCATAGTTAAACAGCGGATCAGAGGTTGCGGCTAATTCGTTCATAACTGCCTCAAAAACGTAAAAAAATCGATGGCACGATTCTACCCGTTGCGGGCGCGGCTGGCGAGGCTGCGCGGCGCATTGCAGAATTCCCTGAATCTCCGGCTTTCGGCAATCTCCGATCGCGTCAGGATACAAAGCGCGGCAAGCTGTTAATATTACGGGCGGCAGCAAACAGTGGACAGCTGCGTTATGTATCACATGGAGACAAAATGAAACTCTTTATCCGGGCGATCGTTCTGCTCGCCGTTATCTGGATCGCCATGCTGTTTACCGGCTACGGCGTGCTGGCCGGCAGCAATAAAAACGCGGCGGGTCTGGGCCTGCAGTGCAGCTATCTGACCGCGCGCGGCCTGATTACCGCGCAGTACCTGCATACTGACAGCGGCGTGATCGGCGTGACGGATTGTCCGCTGCTGAAGAAGAGCGGCGAGGTGATCGACAACTAAGAGAAGCGGGCAGCGGCCTAATGCTTGTCAGTTATGCTTGTCAGTTATGCACGGGGTGATCACGCAGTCTGGGGCCGCTCAGGGGCGGGCGGTCCTCGCGCCGCTGACGCGGTACCTTCACGCCATTCGTCTGCCTGACGGACCGGTGGGGATGGAACCTCCCTGTTCCAGCCCCACCTTTCGCCCGCTTCCCTGCGGGCTCTCCTGGCAGACTCACTCTGTTCAGCGCTGCGAAATGCCCGCCCCTGAGCGGTACCAGCCTGCTGGCCAGCTTCCGTGTGCGCTGCGGGAAAAGAACGGCGGCGTTTTTCCTGCTGCAAAGGGCACCCTGTCTGAGGCCACAGCGCCTCCTCTGCTGTAGAGGGCTATTCGCAGCGCTGAGGCGGAAACGTTGTGCCAGGAGCCGGTCGCAGGGATGCGACCGGCAGTTCGGGTAGGCCTGGATGGCCGTACCCGAACGGTCCGTCCGGCACG
>NZ_MWUE01000043.1 GCF_002077695.1 Pantoea latae | reverse complement strand
AACTGCCAACTGCCAACTGCCAACTGCCAACTGCCAACTGCCAACTGCCAACTGCCAACTGCCAACTGCCAACTGCCAACTGCCAACTGCCAACTGCCAACTGCCAACTGCCAACTGCCATTTTTCTGAAGACAGTTTGGCTGACTTTTCATGAGGGTAGTGATGCCATCCTTTAACTAGTTTACTGTCGCGAATGGTACCGTAAGCCAAAGAATGAATTGTGCCGAGGTGAATCAGCTTAGGTTCAAACCCTTACCCATTGCCCTGACATGCTCCCCGTTGATTAATACACTGTGATGTTAGTAATGTCTTCATAAGCCACATGAGGACATCCCCATGAAGAAGCGATTTTCCGACGAACAGATCATCAGTATTCTCCGCGAGGCCGAAGCCGGGGTTTCAGCCCGGGAACTCTGCCGCAAGCATGCCATTTCAGACGCCACCTTCTACACCTGGCGCAAGAAGTTCGGCGGCATGGAAGTCCCCGAAGTGAAGCGGCTCAAGTCGCTTGAAGAGGAGAACGCCCGCCTCAAGAAGCTGCTCGCTGAAGCCATGCTGGATAAGGAGGCGCTTCAGGTGGCTCTTGGCCGAAAGTTCTGACGACAGACCAGAAGCGGGAAGCCGTGGAAGTCATGTGTGAGGCCGCTGGTCTGTCGCAACCCCGTGCCTGCAGGCTGGCAGGTTTGTCCCTGTCGACCTGCCGTTATTCTGCTCAGCGTCCGGCTGCTGACGCGCAGCTGTCTCTACGCATCACAGAGCTAGCACTTGAGCGCCGCCGCTTTGGTTACCGGCGCATCTGGCAGCTACTCCGTCGGGAGGGCCTTCACGTCAACCACAAGCGGGTATACCGCATCTATCACCTTAACGGCCTGAGTGTAAAACGCAGGCGACGCCGCAAGGGGCTGGCGACTGAGCGGCTTCCGCTTCTTCGCCCGGATGCGCCGAACCTGACATGGTCGATGGATTTTGTCATGGATGCACTTGCCAGCGGCCGCAGGATGAAGTGCCTGACCTGCGTAGATGATTTCACGAAGGAGTGTCTGACGATCACCACGGCATTCGGGATTACAGGCGTTCAGGTGACACGTATTCTGGACAGCATTGCGCTGTTTCGTGGCTATCCTGCAACGATAAGAACCGATCAGGGCCCGGAATTTACCTGCCGCGCGCTCGATCAATGGGCCTTTGAACATGGTGTTGAGTTGCGCTTAATCTAGCCGGGCAAGCCAACGCAAAACGGATTTATTGAGAGTTTCAACGGCCGCTTTCGGGATGAATGCCTGAATGAGCACTGGTTCAGCGATATTCTACATGCCCGGGAAATCATTAATGACTGGCGGCAGGATTATAACGAGTGTCGACCCCACTCATCGCTGAACTATCTGACGCCGGCTAAATTTGCAGCCAGGCTGGCGAAACGGGAAATATGAAGAAAAACCAACCGACATTACTAACTGAAGGTTGTATCTAATCCTGGGGGGGCAGGTCAGGCCGTCGTTATTGAGGGTTTTGACGCATACAGGTAACAAGCTTATGATCTAGGCTGATTTTCCCTCATTAAGAAGCGACTATGGGCAACAGAATGTGGATGATTCGCGGCGATTGTGGCAAGCTCTATGACTAATTTCGCGATAAATAAATTGTAGGTATCTTCAGAACTCGCGAGATAGCGTTATATAGCCGTTATATTTCACCGAGCATTCATCATCGTTTACGAATGCCGAAGAGATAAATTCATCACGTTTATTGTCTCTGTCCGTAAATGTGTATCTTGCCGTTACGGTTAGCACATGTGCATCACGGTACATGTCGTAATACTCTTTCTCAGCAAGCTCAGGATTCTTTTTGCTGTCAGCAACAGCAAGTTTCCGGGCAAACAGCTCAGATACCGGTTTGATACTTAATATTTCGACAACAGTTTTATTATACTGAATTGTAGTCAGGTCAATGCCGAGATCTTTTTTAATACTTGCGAGAAGCATTCCTTCAACAAAATTTCCCGGAGCAGCGCATTCACTGCCTGGCAGATCTGCTGCATGGCTTAACGAAGGCACAAGCACTATAGCCAATAATGTCGTTTTCATCATCGTACAACCTCCAGCGTTGCCCCGATATCTTTGCTTACGAGTAACCGCGTAGCATGACTCATAATGATACAGCCCTCCGATGCGAATCCAGGGACGCCATGAACTCTTTCCCCATGCATGCGAAAGGTACTCATATCACGCCTGTAGGCATTGCCGCTTACATGAACCAGGGTGATAGTCAGCGGACCTTTGCTGCTAGTATGTCGGCCAATCCGCCACTTGCCACGAGGAATAGGCCCCATTCCTCTGACCTGTTCCCGGTCAGGATTATTTTTATTGGTTAAGACGCCAGAATACCCTTTATCGATAAGTTTGCCGTCTTTGAAGAGCTCACCCGTGCTTTGCTTATAAGTCCAGTGTGCCATAGTGATTTCCTTATGCGGTTTTGCGCTCTTTCCAGCTGTCAGTGTGCTGGATGTTGCCGTCTACATAGTTCCAGGTAATTTTTTCGTAGCGCAGGCCAATGTGCTCAATATGTCCGTGCTTTTCGAAGTCTGGATCCTTGATATGAAACATGATGGGCACAACGTGGCATATTTTTACGTTCTCGAGTACAGCATTGAAATATTGTTCTTCCATGCCGTTATAGTTGATGCGGTAATACCTGAAGATGGCTTTTTTTAGCGTTCTGCCTGTTGTCAGTGCGCGGTAAAGCAGAGGCGAAGAGCGGTCAATTTCTTTTTCGAATGTATATGCCTCATGCTGGCGCATTGCAGTCGTTGCCGCCGTTAAATCGTCAGTGGGTATAAACACATCATGCTGCATACCTACAATTTCAATGCTGCCCTCACGTCCATCAACTTCTACGCTACCACTGACCAACTTATCCTCTTCATCATAAAGCCAAAGATAAACGGGTATTGCCATAACCTGAACTCCCTTTCTGGTGAATAAACCTCCTGAATGTACACGTTAGCTGGCTATCAGAATTGACCAGAATCAAGTAATGGCGATTATATGCACAGTAAATGAGTCACAGATAAGACCGGCATTCTGTTGAGAACTGCTGAAAGCCAGGCTGAATAGATCGATGAATCTCGCGAAAAGACCATAAGCAGCCAAAGAAGATTTTTATTTAACATGAGGTTTTAATTTTAATGGCTTGAAAAAAAGATCATGATTTTTTGGCGAAATTTCACAAGCGCTTTTTATTCTTAAGTCTAAAAGGATTGCTCGCTTATATATTAAATTCGCCTTAGAAACACTATATTTTAACCTGTTTCAATCTGGACTTATTTCCCTTCTTCTGATTATATATACAGGTATTTAGCGCGGCGCGGATGTGCTGCAACATACCCGGCCGCTAATCACAACTACTATTTACAGGAATAGTAATCATGACTGTCACGCATTCTATTGCACAACCGTCTGAACCAGAAGTCTTTGCATCAAATAATCGCCAAATAACCGTTGGCTATGCGAGTCGCTATCCGGATTACCGTCGAACTCCTGCCATCACTATGAAAGGACAATGGCTGGAAGAGGCTGGTTTTGCCATTGGCACGGCGGTTGATGTGAAGGTAATGAAAGGTTGCATTGTGCTCACAGCTCAGCAGCAAGAGACTGAACTCATGCAGTCGCTGCGGCAGGCGTGCAAGCTGTCGGCGCGCAAACAAAAGCAGGTGCTGGAATTTATCAAAGTCATTGCCGGCAAACAGAAAGCCGCATGAATAGAAAACCGCTCCTGATACAGCATCAGGGGCGGTTAAATATCTGAAACTCGTGACTCTGTTTTCCCAACTAACACATTCACCCACCGGTCGTTTCTTTCCCTTCGCCGATCCTCACTCATCCACTCCTGCATCACCCTCAGCTCATCACCCTCAATCTCCCTTAACATCCCCGCAATCTCTCCCTCGCGCATATCCGTAAACACCCGCCCATTATCTTCCCGCTCACCCTGACCATACTTAAAAGACGCATACAGCACACCGCCAGCCTTCAGCGCCTTCCCCAGCCGCCGGAACACCTCCGGCAGCTCCGCCCGTGGCACATGCAGCAGTGATGCGCAGCACCAGATCCCGTCATAGCGCGCAGATACATCCAGCTCCTGAAACCGCATCACCTTAACCGCCAAACCGCTATGCTGACTCGCCAGCTCAGCCAGCTCCGGCGAGGCATCAAACGCCTCTACCTGAAATCCCTGTTCAGCAAAGGCTTTGGCGTCACGTCCTGAACCACAACCCGCATCCAGAACAGCGCCGTGCACAGGGAGCAGGGCAGTGAAGCGATCGAGGATCTCTGCCATATCAACTGCGACCGTGCTCTCGAAGAACTGCTGCGCATTGCGCTGATAGTAGCGTTGCGTACTCAAAATAAGGCGTCTCCACAAGCCTGAGGCTGCCAGATATGGAACAACACGCTGCGCGCCGCCTGCCAGCCTGATGCCAGAAAACTGCGCCGCACCGCTTCACTGTTGCCGGTCTGCTGAATCAGCGTCTCGCGCAGCGGCAGATGGCTGTTAATAAAATACTCGTTGCGCTTATGCAACCGTTCCAGCAGCGGCTGCGACGGGATATGGGCGAACTTGCCTTCCTTGCCGCGATTACAGCTCTGACACGCCAGCACCAGATTCCAGACGCCGTTGAGGTTCGGTACCTGGTCTCGCGCCGCCCAGGGAATAAAGTGATCGACATCGGTGAGATCCGCGTGGCCACGCTCAAGGCTGACCGGCCGATAGCAGTAGAAGCAGCGGCCTTTCTGGTAGCCGTTCAGGCTGTTGCGACAGCTGGTGATATCGACGCGTCGCTCGCGCTGGCGCGTAAACAGAACCTGCTGCTCGCTGTCATACTCCACCGCCACCAGATTACGTGACACGCCCATCGACCAGGCCTGTTCGACCAGCCGCCAGCGCGCATCGGTCTCATGGATGAGGTTCTGGAACTGCTGGGTCTCGGTCAGCTTAAAGAACGCCTCGGTCAGTCGGATACCTTTTTGCGTTTTACGTTCATCGAGAAAAAAGCGCACGTCAATTTCAGCGCGGTTCACGTTGTGAAAGGCATCAATCACGTTAGCGAAGCCGCGCTTAACGGTAACCGCCAGCAGCGCCTCTTCACTGATTTCGCCATGATTGAACTGCATGCAGGTCTCGAGGAACTGGCTGCTTTTGGTGGTGATCTGCTTTGGCGCCTGCTCGAGATGACGGCACAGATGCTGGCTGAACGGGCGCGCCAGCGCATCCAGAGAGATAAGATCGTTGCCCTGCGTATGCAGATCGTACAGCGCATGCGCCAGCGCGAATTTGTAGGATGCGACGTTGTTGCCGAACAGAATGACGCCGCGCCAGTAGTTCTCCAGCGTGGAATCGGCCTGATAAAAAAGCATGTTGCCTTGTCCTGAACGAAGCCGATTTGCGAGCTGGCTTCCAGATTAACGAAACAAGTAACAGCTTTGCATAACAGGGGAAGAAATGCATCCGGTGAGTATATGTAAACAGCGATAGCTCTTTTTTCACATGTTCGTCACGGTTAGCTAAGGAGTAATAATAATCAGGCACATTCGTAGGCAGAACGCTCTCTTTAAGGGGATGGATATTGCTTACAGGAGATGTTGCGATTGTTTCGTATAAAGCAGTTTATAAATACAATATGATTTCACACCCATCCGATCGTATCTGGCAGGGATTACATGAATGACTTACATGATTTTGAAAAAGAGGTAATGGAATGGTATGAGAGTAATTGGAACGGGCGTGTGTTGCCTTTTTTCAAAAAACCAGCATTGTCTTCAGAGACAAGCCTTTCTACTGGGAAATATCCCTGGGCAGACGAGGATGCCATGGAAATACTCGATGACTATTTCACGCGCTTCAATGTGGACAGAAAAAACTTCTCATTCGCCAAATACTGGCCTAATGAAGAAGTCACTTTTCCTCTAAATTTCTTCCGTTCTAAAGAGCGAAAATGGCGTTGGATTGAGCCAGAACCGCTTACATTAAAGATGCTCGCTGAATCAGCAAAGGCGGGTTACTGGTTATTTGACTAACAAGGCGTTGGAATATTGCTATCCTTTTAATAATGATAGTGGCGAATTGATAAGAGGGTTCTCTGATATTGCGGGTCGTGAAGTGATTATTGAGATGTAGGTTTTAGTCACGGTTTGCACATGCCGAAAAATAATAAAAATAACTGCAGCACAAATTTGTACTTCGTCTCAATCAACATGGGCGCACAAGTGTGCCTTCCGGCAATGTTACATCTAATACTGTCTTCAGCAATCTTGACTCCGTGACTGAAGCCTGTAATTTCAATTGTGCCTTCACGGTCCTGAACATCAGCTGACCCGTTAATGTCCGCCCACTATCATCTTTAACCACGTATACGCAACGCCAGGCATGTTACAAACTCCTTTTGATTATGATTTTCATTGTGATAAACCAATAACAAGCAATGGTGATTAACAGATTGGAAAGGATAAGAATCGTAAAAATGAAGTATGGATGCGTCTCGCTGTCGGGAAGGAAAAACTGATAGGGCAGAAAGCGCAAAAGCAACCAAAACAGAAAGGTAAATGTGAATAATTTTATAAATCGCCGCGATATGGAGAGTAACCAGTGTTTCAGTGCGCCAGAGGGGATAATTTTTCTTGTGGCGATGTCATAAGCAGTAATCATTAAGCTGAGCGCTGGAATACTGATTAGCGTATTGATTAAAATGCTGAAGTAATCTCTCAGAGATTCCCAAACTTCCACTTCTGGCTCCCCTAAAATAAATTGGGTAACTCTGGCTGCGCTCTGGAAGTCGAAAAGGTGTATCAGATAGCCCGTCAATCCCTCATAAGGAACCACTATCGCAACGCTTAACATTATTACCGCGAACAGTACTATCTTGATGAATAGACTAAATGCATGCTTTACCATCTTTCATTATCCATTGATAATTCAACCCATTAAAAAAATAAAAATACTGCAAGCCTCTGTATGCCTGTTTGATTTAAAGCAAAATAAAGTGGGTTGATTTAAAATATGGCTAAACTTTTAGCAAACATTTACTGGCAGGAAAGACAGGAGCTTCATCATTCATAAATTTACTCGAATCTGTAAATCCATTCTTCACAATGTCTGGAATCATACGCACGAAAAATATCCGCTAAAGGTGCTACCGTGACCTGGCTGCTTTTTTAATCACCCAACTCTTAATCTCTTTCCCGCATACCCTTTCCCCAACTTCTTCTAAAAACCCCTTGCGATAACATATAGCGCTTCACTATTTCCCGATGCGTTTTATTAGTGCGAGGGTAAATCCGGGCATCCTCTCTGGAACACGCACAATGACCTGGACAAGCTTACCGGTGCTGGATCTGGCGCAACTCGCCGGCAGCGAAACCGAACAAACCGACTTCTTAACTCGTCTGCGCGAAAGCGCGCGCGACGTGGGCTTTTTCTACCTCATCAATCACGGCATCAACCCGCAGCTGCAGCAGAACGTGCAGAGCATTACGCGCGCCTTTTTCGATCTGCCGCAGCAAGAGAAGCTGCGCGTCTCGATGATCCACTCGCCGCACTTCCGCGGCTACAACCTGGCGGGCGTGGAATACACCCGCGAGCAGCGTGACCAGCGCGAGCAGTTCGATATCGGCGCGGATCGCGAGCCGCTGCTGCTGCAGCCGGACGATGCGGCGTGGAAGCGCCTGCAGGGGCCGAACCTCTGGCCGGAGGCGCTGCCGCAGCTGCGTCCGGTGATCAACGCCTGGCAGCAGGAGATGACCAATGTGGCGCTGCGCCTGCTGCGCGCCTTTGCCCGTTCGCTGTCGCTGCCGGAGGACGCCTTCGACGCGCTCTATGGCTGCTATCCCAACGAGCACGTCAAGCTGATCCGCTATCCCGGACAGAGCGCCGAGGAAAGCCAGCAGGGCGTCGGCGCGCATAAAGACTCCGGCTTTCTCACCTTCCTGCTGCAGGACGAGCAGCGCGGGCTACAGGTGGAAGTGACGCCAGGCAACTGGGTCGACGCCGCACCGAAGCCGGGCGCGTTCGTGGTGAATATCGGCGAGCTACTGGAGCTGGCGACCAATGGCTACCTGCGCGCTACCGTGCACCGCGTGCTCTCGCCGCCAGAAGGGCAGGAGCGCATCTCCATCGCCTTTTTCCTCGGCGCGCAGCTCGACACCCAGGTGCCAATCTATCAGCTGCCCGACGCGCTGGCGGCGGAAGCGCTGGGGCCGACCAGCGATCCCACTAATCCGCTGATCCGCGACGTGGGCTGGAATTACCTCAAAGGACGCTTACGCTCGCACCGCGATGTGGCGCAGCGCTATTACGGCGATTATCTCAAGAGACTTTCATAAGGACATTGCATGAAAAAGAAGATGGTAGCGACTCTGGCGCTGGCGGCGCTCTTCTCGGGCGCCAGTTCGGCGGCGGTGCTGCGCGTGGCGGCGGATCCGGTGCCGCACAGCGAGATCCTCAACTATGTGAAGAAGATCGATCCTAACCTCGATCTGCAGGTGATCGAACTCAACGGCAACCTTAACGCCAACGAACTGCTGGCGCGCGGCGACGTCGACGCCAACTATTTCCAGCATGTGCCTTATCTGCGCGATCAGGAGAAGGCGCTCGGCGAGAAGTTCGACGTGGCGGCGACGGTGCATATCGAGCCGCTGGGGCTTTACTCGCGCAAGGTAAAATCCCTGAAGGATATCCCGGACGGTGCGCAGGTGGCGGTGCCGAACAACGTTACTAACCTGAGCCGCGCGCTCTATCTGCTGCAGGCCAACGGGCTGATTACCCTGAAAGCCGGCAAGAACGACGCCATTAACAATCTGGCGACGCCGGCGGATATCGACAGCAATCCGCATCACCTGAAAATCGTCGAGATCGAGTCGCCGCAGCTGCCGCGCGCGCTGGATGACGTGCAGTTCGCGGTAATCAACGGCAACTATGCGCTGCAGGCGGGCCTGACGCCGTCAAAGGATGCGCTGGCGCTGGAGAAAGCGCAGGGCAACCCTTACGCCAACGTGCTGGTCACCACGCCGAAGCTGGCGAACGATCCGCGCATTAAAGAGCTGGCGAAAGATCTCGCCTCGCCGCAGGTGGCGAAGTTTATCCAGCAGCAGTATCGCGGCTCGGTGATCCCGGTGAATCAGTAACCAGCAGGAGTAAACGGGATGAGGCCGCATCCCGTTTATTGTTTTAACAAAGTACGATCCAACCCGCTCAGCCTGCGCTAACATCCAGAGAAAAATAATGCGTTGCTGCCAGACAAAATTTGTCTGCATCAGTCAGCGCGATAACCGGCTGGATCTTATGCGATTAAGGATGTTTCGAGGGCTGATGCTTTCTGCGATGGCGCTGCTGCTGGGCGGATGCGCGCGCTCTGATGCGCTATGGATGGTGACGCAGGATCTCTGCATGACCAACTACCACCTTCGGCGCGATTCGGCGCCATGCCAGCAAATCTATCAGCCGCAGCGCAAAGAGCAGGGCTTCAGCGTCCTGCAGAATCCGCGCTATCTCTACCATTTTATTCTGGTGCCAAACCTGGCGATGTCCGGTATCGAGAGCATCGCGCTGTCGCGCGAGGGCCGCACCGACTACTTCGGTTATGCGTGGCTGATGCGCTACCGCCTGATGGCGGTGTATGGCGCTGACGTTCCCGACGACAAACTGGGTATGGTGATTAACTCCGCCTGGGGACGCAGCCAGAACCAGCTGCATATTCATCTCACCTGTCTGCGCGAAGACGTGCGCCGTCAGCTACAGGCGGAGCGGCCTTACATTAGTGAGCAATGGCGGCCGTTGCCCGATCGCCTGCTGAACCATACCTACTATGCCCGCCGCGTGATGCAGCCAGCGGCGATGGGGATCTATCCCATCGCCTCGGTGGCGCGCCATTTTCACCTGTCGCCGCCGCAGCTGGCGGAGTATGGCGTGGCGCTGATACCCACCACTTTCTCGGGAGAGAAGGGGTTTATTCTGCTGACCACGCGTCGCGGCTGGGATAAGGGCAACCGCGCCTCGGTAGAGTCTTTGCTGGATAAGCGCTGCGAGATACTTACGGCTCCGCCGGCCAGCGGCTTTACTCTTACTCGCGCAGCTGCTGCGCAATCGCGCTATACATCAGCGACGCCTCCAGCGGCTGGGCGCTAAACGATGGCTCCGCCTGCGGCCAGGTCGACCACTGCACAATCACCAGCTGCTCGGCGGGGTTGACCATAATCACCTGACCATAAATCCCCAGTGCCCAGAGCGATCCCTTCAGTGACGCTTCCGGCGCAGGCTCGACGTTCTGCGCATTCGCCGGCACCTCGTTGTTCCACCACTGGAAGCCGTAAAGGCCCTGCGGATGCGCCGCGGAAATTGAGCCCTGCGCCTGCGTCCAGCTGGAGGCCAGTTTTAGCCAGCCGTCCGGCAGCGCTTTCTCGCCGTTCGGCAGGCGGCCTTCGTGCAGCACAAACTCGCCGAAGCGTCCCCAGTCCTCCAGCGTGGCGTTGAAGCCGTGCGCGCCGACGTCGTGTTTGCCGGGCTGATAGGCGTGCCAGACGCCGTCGCTCGCCATGCCGTAGGGCTGCCAGATGCTCTGCTGCAGATAGGCGGCGAGCGACATGCCGGTGGCGCGTTCCAGCACGTCGCCCAGCAGCCAGGCGCCGCCCGAGGAGTAGGACCAGTGCTGGCCCGCCGGGTGCGCTTTCTTCAGGCCGGTAACCAGATCACGCACACAGTCATAGGTGCCGGCGCGCGCCTCGCACTGGGTCAGCTGCGCGAAGTCGGAGTCGGGCTGGGTGTAATCCTCGTTCCACGCCACGCCAGAGGTGTGGGTCAGCAGCTGCCGCAGCGTCACGTCCTGCCACGCCGTGCCTTCCAGTTCAGGCTCATAGCGGGTGACCTTGTCCTCCAGCGAATGGATTTTCCCCTGTTTCAGCGCCACGCCGACCAGCGTTGAAACCACCGATTTCCCTACCGAGCGCGAGGTCCAGAGCGTGCTGTCGCTGTTGCCGTGCGCCAGATATTTGTAGGCGATCTGGCCGTTTTTCAGCACCAGCATCCCCGCGACGTTCTGGCGCTGCAGGTAGTCCGCCAGGCTGTAGCGATGGCCGTTAACCTGATAGCTCACCTCGCCGAGCTGACGCCTGGCCAGCGGCAGCGGACGCGCCGCGCCGTGACGAAAAACATCGGCGGGATAGTTGCGGTAGTCGTTGCGAAAGCCCACCACGCGATCCTGTTGATCCCAGCTGAGCATGGTTTTCGGATCCGGCAGGGCGCGATCGAACGGCGTTGGGCAGACGCTGAGCGGCACGCCGCCGCAGGCGCTATGCTGAGCCGCGGCCACGCCATGCGACAGCAGCGCCGTTGTCGCCAGCGACAGCGCCAGCAGCAGATTTTTGTCAGGTTTCTTCATGTGGTTTTCCCTCTCAACAGGCCTTAAAAGCGTGGTCCGCAGTATAGGTTTGGCCCGCGCTGTGCAAAAATCAGCATATGTGGGGAAATCCCCCCAATTACCGCATCAGGGAGCAGTTATGGCCGGTCTCAGTTTTTCCTTTGCGCAGATAGAGGCGTTTTCTACCGTTGCCGCGCTTGGCACCGTCTCGCAGGCGGCGCGGCAGCTCGGCAAGGATCGCGCCACCCTTAGCGAGCTGATCGAGTTTCTGGAAGCGGCGCTGGGCTATAAGCTTTTTGCGCGACAGGGGCGCATGCTGGTGCTGACGCCAGAGGGCCAGCGGCTGAAGCGCCAGGCGGCGCTGCTGATGCAGCAGGCGCAGGCGTTCGACGCGGCGGCGCGTCACGTGCGCCAGGATATCTCCGCCGAAATCAGCCTGGTGTACGATCCCTTTGTGCCGCGTCCCTTTCTCTGCGGGCTGATCGCGGCGCTGGCGGAGAGCAACATCCGCGTCAGCGCCTGGAGCGCGGCGCGCGAAGAGGCGGAAGCGGCGCTCGCCTCCGGCGCGGCGCAGCTGGCGCTCTGCCAGGCGCGCAACCGCAGCCTCGGCAGCGAGATGGCGTGGCGCTCGGTCGGGCTGATCGAACTGGATTTCTACGCCGCCGCCGCGCTGTTCCCGGATGAGCAGCCGGTGTCGCTGTTCGCCCTTGCGTCGCAGCCGCAGCTGGTGATGCATCCGGCGCCCGACGGCGTGGCGGCGAAACAGGGACGTATCGCCGATCGCGCTTTCTACACCAACGACCGCGCGCTGCTGCGCCATCTGTTGGAGAGCGGGCAGGGATGGGCGTTTTTGCCGAAACATTTTGCCGCGACGAGCTGGCGCGGCGTCGAGGCGATCGATGTCGAGGTGGGCAATCTGGCGCTGAGCCAGATGCTGGTAATGCTGTGGAAGCCGGGCATGGCGGCCGATTATGCCGTCAGCGAGGCGATGAAGCTGGTTCCCGAGGTCTGGGCCGAGCGTCAGGGATGACGCGTTTCTTTACATTTACCTGCTGCGCGTGCGGAACTGACAGGCTGTACAGATTGTCTTTATCCTGGTCTACTGTTAACAAAATCAATCAACGTGGAAAACACTATGCGCAGGACTCAGAACGCACTCTTTTTAGCGGGTTTACTGTTTGGCTCGCTGAGCCTTGTTCCCGCTGCACAGGCTGAAGGTGACGCCACCGATACCGTTCCGCCGCCGCCGCAGGTTCAGCAGCAGGCACCCACCGACGCGCAGCCGCAGCAGGGCGACACCACAGACAGCGGCGCGCAGCCGCCGCTGGGACCGAACGCAGAAGAGCCGGAAGCGGGCAGCACGCCAGCGCCGGACGCCAACGCCAACGCCGGCAGCCCGCAGGCGCAGTCGAACTACGATCTCAACCGCATTATCATCGACTACAAAGATTACAAAATTGGCGACAGCGTGCCGCAGCAGTATCTCGACAAATCCTACAATATTGTCGAGTGGCAGAAGCGTAACCTGCCCGCGCCGGAAACCGGCAGCCACTGGACCTATATCGGCGGCAACTACCTGCTGATCACCAACGACGTGGGTAAAATCCTGAAGGCGGAGTCAGGCGATATCTACTATCGCGGCTAAGCGTAATCCGTGCTCGCAGGTGAGAAGGCTTCGAGGCATCTCACCTGCTTATGGATAGTGTCAGAGGGATAAAGCCGGTCATGCGAACTAATGCTTGTCAGTTAATCCAGGGGTGATAACGCTGTCTGGGGCCGCTCAGGGGCTGGCGGTCCTCGCGCCGCTAACGCGGTACCTTCACGCCATTCGCCTGCCTGACGGACCGGCGGGGATGGAACATCCCTGTTCCAGCCCCACCTTTCGCCCGCTTCCCTGCGGGCTCTCCAGGCAGCCTCACTCTGTTCAGCGCTGCGAAATGCCCGCCCCTGAGCGGCCCCAGCCTGCTGGCCAGCTTCCGTGTACGCTGCTGGAAAAGAACGGCGGCGTTTTTCCTGCTGCAAAGGGCACCCTGTCTGAGGCCACCGCGCCTGCTCTGCTGGAAAGGGCTATTCGCAGCGCTGAGGCGGAGACGTTGTGCCCGGAGCCGGTCGCAGGGATGCGACAGGCAGTTCGGGTAGGCCTGGATGGCCGTACCCGAACGGTCCGGCTGGCACGACGTTGCAGCCGAAGGCACCGCGCAGCGGCGCGAGGACGGCCCGGCAG
>NZ_MWUE01000042.1 GCF_002077695.1 Pantoea latae | reverse complement strand
GGGGTGAAGTCGTAACAAGGTAACCGTAGGGGAACCTGCGGTTGGATCACCTCCTTACCTGAAGATACTGCCTTTCGAAGTGCTCACACAGATTGTCTGATAGAAACGTAAAGAAGCAAGGCGTCTTGCGAAGCAGACTATGTGTCCCCTTCGTCTAGAGGCCCAGGACACCGCCCTTTCACGGCGGTAACAGGGGTTCGAATCCCCTAGGGGACGCCACTTGCTGGTTCGTGAGTGAAAGTCACCGACCCCCGTATCTTAAAGATGACTTGCGAGTCATGTTTAAGATATTGCTCTTTAACAATCCG
>NZ_MWUE01000041.1 GCF_002077695.1 Pantoea latae | reverse complement strand
GATATTTTTTAAGCCCGGAGGCTTTTGATATCTGCTCTCGAGTGCCCACACAGATTGTCTGATAAATTGTTAAAGAGCGGTGCAGTCAGCGGCTGAGCCTGCTGCTGCGAGGTGGCGTATATTACGCTACTCTCTGTGTCAGTCAAGCGTTTATTTTCGCTTTAACCGACGGTGATTTTCATCACCTCAACACCACATTCCGTAAGCCGTTGTGCCGTGTCGATGGAGGCGCATTATAGGGAGTCGTTCAGAGAGCGCAACAGTAAAATTGCAGAAAAATGAGCGTTCGCTGCATTCCACAGCAAAAGCCCGCCTTATACGCGATTACCCACAAAGTTATCCACAATGCATTGCGAGGCGAATTTTTGCGAGCAGCACGCAAACGTTTTCGCTACAATGCCCGGCGACGTCAAGGATGCCCCTTTTCGGGGCGTTACCTGAAGTTTTGCCTCTTCTTATTGCAATGAAGATCGCTAAGCTTGATGTAACGCTCTTATTTACGCGAAACAAAGCCAAGGGATAAAACCACCATGCAACAACGTCGTCCTGTACGCCGCGCTCTGCTGAGTGTCTCAGACAAAGCCGGTATCCTCGAATTTGCTCAGGCGCTCTCTGCCCGCGGCGTCGAACTCCTCTCTACAGGCGGAACTGCTCGCCTGCTGGCCGATGCGGGTCTTGCCGTCACCGAAGTGTCTGACTACACCGGCTTCCCGGAAATGATGGATGGACGCGTCAAAACGCTGCACCCGAAAGTGCACGGCGGCATTTTAGGTCGTCGCGGCCAGGATGACGCGATTATGGCGCAGCACGCTATCGAGCCTATCGACATGGTGGTCGTTAACCTCTATCCCTTTGCTCAAACCGTCGCGCGCGACGGCTGCACGCTGGAAGATGCGGTTGAGAATATCGATATCGGCGGCCCCACCATGGTGCGCTCGGCGGCCAAGAACCACAAAGATGTGGCGATTGTGGTCAAGAGCAGCGACTACGACGCCATCGTGGCCGAGCTGGACGCCAACGAAAACTCTCTGACGCTGGAAACGCGCTTCGACCTCGCGATCAAAGCCTTTGAGCATACCGCCGCCTACGACAGTATGATCGCCAACTACTTCGGCTCGCTGGTTCCCGCCTATCATGGCGAGCGCGAGCAACCCGCCGGCCGCTTCCCGCGCACCCTGAACCTGAACTTTATTAAGAAGCAGGATATGCGCTACGGTGAAAACAGCCACCAGGACGCCGCCTTCTATATAGAAGAGAATGTGCAGGAAGCCTCGGTGGCGACTGCGCAGCAGGTGCAGGGCAAGGCGCTCTCCTACAACAATATCGCCGATACCGACGCGGCGCTGGAGTGCGTGAAGGCGTTCAGCGAAGCGGCCTGCGTGATCGTCAAGCATGCCAACCCGTGCGGCGTCGCCGTTGGCGCATCGATCCTTGAAGCTTACGATCGCGCCTATCAGACCGATCCCACCTCAGCCTTCGGCGGCATCATCGCTTTCAACCGCGAGCTGGACGAAGCCACCGCGCAGGCGATCATCAGCCGTCAGTTTGTCGAAGTGATTATCGCCCCCTCCGCCAGCGAAGCGGCGCTGAAGGTCACCGCGGCGAAGCAGAACGTTCGCGTGCTGGTCTGCGGCCAGTGGCAGGCGCGCGTCGCCGGACTCGATTTCAAACGCGTTACCGGCGGCCTGCTGGTGCAGGATCGCGACCTGGGCATGGTGGAAGCGAGCCAGCTGCGCGTCGTCAGCAAGCGTCAGCCGAGCGAGCAGGAGCTGCGCGACGCGCTCTTCTGCTGGAAGGTGGCGAAGTTCGTGAAATCGAACGCTATCGTCTATGCGCGCGACAATATGACCATTGGAATCGGCGCCGGACAGATGAGCCGCGTTTACTCCGCTAAAATCGCCGGCATTAAAGCCGCCGACGAAGGGCTGGAGGTCAAAGGCTCAGCGATGGCGTCAGACGCTTTCTTCCCGTTCCGAGACGGTATCGACGCGGCGGCCGCCGTTGGCGTCACCTGCGTTATCCAGCCGGGCGGCTCGATCCGCGATGAAGAAGTTATCGCCGCGGCAGACGAGCACGGCATCGCCATGATCTTCACCGACATGCGTCACTTCCGCCATTAATTCTCTGGAGAGCAATATGAAAATTTTAGTGATTGGCAACGGCGGTCGTGAGCACGCGCTGGCCTGGAAAGCGGCCCAGTCGCCGCTGGCGGAAACGGTATTCGTCGCGCCTGGCAACGCCGGCACCGCGCTGGAGCCAGCGCTGCAGAACGTCGATATCAGCCCGACCGATATCCCTGCCCTGCTGGCGTTCGCCCAGCGCGAAGCGATTGATCTGACCATCGTCGGCCCGGAAGCACCGCTGGTTATCGGCGTGGTCGACGCGTTCCGCGCGGCGGGCCTGAAGATTTTCGGTCCGACTAAAAACGCCGCGCAGCTGGAAGGCTCCAAGGCGTTCACCAAAGATTTTCTGGCGCGCCACCATATTCCCACGGCGGAATATCGCAACTTTACCGATGTCGAAGTGGCGCTGGCCTACCTGCGTGAGAAAGGCGCGCCTATCGTCATCAAGGCCGACGGTCTGGCAGCCGGTAAAGGCGTAATTGTCGCCATGACGCTGGAAGAGGCGGAAGCGGCAGTGAAAGATATGCTGGCCGGTAATGCCTTTGGCGACGCGGGCCACCGCATCGTCATTGAAGAGTTTCTCGACGGCGAAGAGGCCAGCTTTATCGTGATGGTCGACGGCGAAAACGTGCTGCCGATGGCCACCAGCCAGGATCACAAGCGCGTCGGCGACGGCGATACCGGTCCGAATACCGGCGGCATGGGCGCTTACTCTCCTGCGCCAGTGGTCACTGACGAGATCCACCAGCGCGTGATGGATCAGGTGATCTGGCCAACGGTGCGCGGCATGGCGGCGGAAGGCAACGTCTATACCGGATTCCTCTATGCCGGTCTGATGATCGATCAGTCAGGCCAGCCGAAGGTAATTGAGTTTAACTGCCGCTTCGGCGATCCGGAAACGCAGCCGATCATGCTGCGCCTGCAGTCGGATCTGGTGGAGCTTTGCCTGGCGGCGTGCGACGGCGCGCTGGATCAACAGGATTCCGTGTGGGATCCGCGTCCGGCGCTGGGCGTGGTGTTGGCGGCGGGCGGCTATCCGGGCGACTACGTCAACGGCGAGCAGATCCACGGCCTGCCGCTGGAAGAAGTGGAAGACGGCAAGGTGTTTCACGCTGGCACCCGTCTCGATAACGATCTGGTGCTGACCAACGGCGGCCGCGTGCTCTGCGTCACCGCGCTGGGCGACGACGTGGCGGCGGCGCAAAAACGCGCCTATGAGCTGGCGCAGCCCATCTCCTGGAACGGCAGCTTCTGCCGCCGCGATATCGGCTATCGCGCTATCAATCGCAAGTAAGCAAAAAGGGCGCCTCAGGCGCCCTTTTCTTTCTACATATCTTCTTCTTTCGGCTGCGAATCGCAGCGTTCTCCCGGCGCGGCGCGCAGCAGCTGCGTGCCCTCTGGCGCCTCCAGCCAGGAAACCAGCAGCGGCTCGCTGCTGCGCCGCTGCTGTTGTGCCAGCGTCTGAAAGGCATAATCGTCGAAGGCGGGCGACACCCGCGCGCCGTCGCAGCTTTCGATCTGTTTTGCGCCCCGCCACAAGCCCTGTTTCAGCATGACGCGACCGCTGAGCAAAGCGTTGCTCTGCGCCAGCATGCGCTGCGCGTCGAATTTGTAGAGTTCTACCGTATCCGTATCAACGGCTTCGCGCCGGTTGGCCAGCTGCCGTTGCATAAAGCTGAGGCTGCCGTCCTGGTCAAAACGCAGCGTCACATCGTCAGGCTGCTTGCCGCTGACGTGGCGTGCCACGCTAACCAGCTTCTCTTCTTGCCACACATAGTCGGTGGTCTCAGAGGCATCGCCATTAAAGGGCGTATAGAGGGTGCGTATATGAACGGTGAGATGGCCGCTGTTCTTGCGCCAGATGCGCACTGCGCCGCGATCGGCAAGGTAGCCGCTGGCGCTAAAAGGAGGCGTATCGGGCGTTGAGCCGCACCCGGAAAGCAGAAGCAGAAAAAGCAGAGCGAAACAGGAGTGTGAACGCAGCTTCGTCATCGCTGGCCCCTAATACAAAAGGGGCGAATTCGCCCCTTCTTTAAAATTCTGACCGCGGTGCGACGTCTTATTTGACAGAGTCTTTCAGCGCTTTACCAGAGACGAAGGCCGGTACGTTTGCCGCAGCGATTTTGATCTCTTTGCCAGTTTGCGGGTTGCGACCGGTACGCTCAGCGCGGTGGTTCACTTTAAAAGTACCAAAACCAACCAGTTGTACAGCATCACCTTCTTTCAGAGACTCAGTGATCGCAGCCAGAGTAGATTCCAGAGCCGCTTTAGCCTGGGTTTTTGACAGGTCCGCTTTTTCCGCGATCACATCAATCAGTTGAGTCTTGTTCATAAGTTATCCTTAAAGTGTATTTATCGCTTGCTAAGCAACGAGTGCGAGGGAAAAGCCATATTCTGGCACTCTTCAGCCTGCACGCACCGATAGCCACAATTTTCAGCCCCCCAAATGTAGACCAGACAGGGGGCCGATGTGAAGCCTCCAGGCTCGCTAATTCGGGCCTGAAGTCACGTTTTCCCGCCTTACTGCTGAAAAATTATACCGATGTTGCTGATTCCCGCCTCTCGCAGGTCCAAACGCAATCCTTTGATCAATTCAAGGTCTCGTTCTTCGCAGTCGGCCAGCAGGCGAAAAATCTCCCATTGCAGGTCCCATTCGTCGATTACAGCAGGGTTTTCACGCAGCTCGTCGTCGCTCATTTCGCGTCCGGCCTGGGTCATTTCCAGCATCGCCACGGTGGTGATGGAGGTTTTGCTGACTTCGATCGCATGCTCCAGGGTTTCGCCGCTTAGCATGGCGTGCAGCGCTTCGCTTAAGGCCACGCAGGCATCGATGGCCGGATAGACGCCGTAGACGTCGAACGCCTCGCCGTCGGGAATGGCGGCTTCAAGCTTTTCAAGCTGACTGTCGAAGTTGATTTTAGCGTCTTTGACCGTCAGGCTTTCCCAGACCAGATCAAGGATGCGGCGATAGAGTGACGCATCGGCGAATTCCGTCTGCTGACAGAAGGCCCAGTAATTGGGGAACATACGCTCGCACAGGCAAGCCATAAACGTCAGATGCTGCCAGCTTTCCAGCTTTGCCAGACGCAGGTGAACGGGGTTTTGTAACATGAACAGGGCTCTTCATCGTTTAGCTGGCGGCAGTGTACCGCAAAAGCGCCGCGCGCACAGCGTTAAAGCGCGTTTTGCCAGCGTTGAAAGGCGGTGCGGTTGGAGGCGACGGCATCGGCCCAGCGCGTCGGTTCCGGCAGGCGATAGCCGCCCATGCACTTTTCCACCCAGTGCAGTGCGCTGTCCAGGCTAACGCGGTGTCCGGTCGCGACAAACAGTGGATTACAGCGCGCTTTGCTGCGCCATACCCAGCCGATTTGCTCGCCCTTGTCGATTAACGGCTGGCGCGAACCCGGCTCTGGATCCAGATCGGCGAAACGGCCGCAGAGACGCTTTTTCGCCACGCCGATGGTCGGCACGTCCACCATTAAGCCAAAGTGCGAAGCGACGCCAAGACGGCGCGGGTGCGAGATGCCGTGTCCGTCGACAAACAGCAGGTCCGGTTTTTGCTCAAGCATGTTCCACGCCGCCAGCAGCGCCGGATATTCACGGAAAGAGAGAAAGCCGGGAATGTAGGGCATGGTGGTGGCGATGCGCGCTACGCGGTGCTCCACCAGCTTGAGGGAAGGATATTCGAGGATAACCAGGGCGGCACGCGTCACCGCCCCTTCCTGTTCGAATCCAACGTCAGCGCCGCCGATAAAACGCGGCGGCAGCACGTCGAAATCATCCTGCCGCACCACCTCTGCAGCGCGCTGGATCTGTTCCGCGCGCAGTGCAGCAATGTCCATACTTACTCCTGATGATAGTGGCCTGAGAGACGGTGTACCGCCTCAACAAACACGCCCGCATGTTCTGGCGGCACATCCTGATGAATGCCATGCCCCAGATTGAAGACGTGACCGCTGCCTGCGCCGAAGCCCTTGAGAATACCGGCGACTTCTTGCTCAATACGCGCAGCTGGCGCATAAAGCATAGACGGATCCATGTTGCCCTGCAGGGCGACTTTGTCGCCGACGCGGCGACGCGCCTCGCCGATATCGGTGGTCCAGTCGAGTCCCAGCGCATCGCAGCCGGTCGCGGCCATCGCTTCCAGCCACTGTCCGCCGCCTTTGGTGAACAGCGTAATCGGCACGCGGCGGCCTTCATTCTCATGCAGCACGCTGTCGACGATTTTATGCATGTAGTGCAGCGAGAATTCCAGATAGTCGCGGCCCGTCAGCACGCCGCCCCAGGTGTCGAACACCATCACCGACTGCGCGCCCGCGCGGATCTGCGCGTTGAGATAGAGAATGACGCTGTCCGCCAGCTTATCGAGCATCGCGTGCAGCGTGGCGGGATCGGCGTACATCATCTTCTTGATCTTCGTGAAGGCTTTGCTGCTGCCGCCTTCCACCATATAGGTCGCCAGCGTCCAGGGGCTGCCGGAGAAGCCAATCAGCGGCACTTCGCCCTTGAGGTTTTTGCGAATGGTGCGCACCGCATTCATCACATAGCCGAGTTCCTGCTCTGGATCGGGCACCGGCAGTTTATCAACATCGGCACGGCAGGTAATCGGGCTGGAGAAGCGCGGGCCCTCACCGGTTTCGAAGTAGAGTCCCAGCCCCATCGCGTCGGGAATGGTCAGGATATCGCTAAAGAGGATCGCCGCGTCCAGCGGGTAGCGACGCAGCGGCTGCAGGGTGACTTCACACGCCAGTTCGGCGTTTTTGCACAGCGACATAAAATCGCCAGCTTCGGCGCGCGTCGCTTTATATTCCGGCAAATAACGCCCGGCTTGTCGCATCATCCACACCGGGGTGATATCCACCGGCTGACGTAACAGGGCGCGCAGATAACGATCGTTCTTTAGTTCACTCATTTCAGGACTCTCTCAATTTCAGGCGCCTAGTGTAACACTTCTCAGGCGTCGGCGCGGCAGATGGCAACGGTATCTTCTATCAGGCGGCGCGCCACGGTGCCGGGCGGCGGCAACAGCGGCAGCGCATCGTAGCGGTACCAGCCGGCGTCCAGCAGCTCTTTGTTGTCGATTTGCAGATCGCCGCCGTCATACTCCGCCATAAACGCCATCATCAGTGAATGGGGGAACGGCCAGGGCTGCGACGTGACATAGCGCAAATTTTTGACGCGCACGTTGCTCTCTTCCATGACCTCGCGCGCGACCGCCTGCTCCAGCGTTTCGCCTACCTCGACAAAACCCGCCAGCACGGTATAGATGCTGTTGCGATGGCGCGCGTGGTTGGCGAGCAGGATCTCATCGCCGCGCCGGATGGCGACAATGACGCAGGGCGCAATTTGCGGGTAATAGCGTTCGCGGCAGTGGCCGCACAGACAGGCGTTCTCCTGCTTGCTGAGATGCATCTCGTGACCGCAGTAGCCGCAGAAGCGATGCGAGCGATAAAACTCCGCCAGCTGCACCGCGCGTCCGGCAAGCTGAAACAGCCCCGCCTCTTCATCAATCAGCTGGCGCACCGAGAACATATCGCGATCGCGATTTTCACACACCAGCCAGACCGTTTCGCCTTGCCACTCGCCGACCGCCTGCGCCTTGCTTCCCGCTAGCTTAAACGCAGCGGCGCTGCCGTGCGGCAGGTCGCCCTGCGGCAACCAAAGTTTCTGTTCATGGCTGACAATCCACCATCCAGCGTCTACGCTTGAGATCTCATGTTGCATCTAATCGTCATCCTTAGCGTCTTTTCGATACGCTGAAGTCCTGATGTTAAGTGTGTAGACAAACAACTATACCCTAAATCGTTCAGCTTGCAGGCGGCCTCTGACCCGCCGCGGCCGTCACGGTCAGGGGGATTTTATTGATATGGAGTCAGAAATGCTTAACCAGTTAAATGTCCTGACCGAGCGCGTAGGTGGCAGCAATGAACTGGTCGATTCGTGGCTGGACGCCCGTCGCCAGCTACTGGTGTCTTATTACCACCTGGTTGGGCTGAAACCCAACAAAGAGGCGCTCACGACGTTAGACGAGCAGGCGCTCGACAACTTCTGTCACGGTCTGGTCGATTACCTTTCCGCCGGTCACTTCAGTATCTATGAGCGCATCATCAATGAGATGGAAGGCGACAGCCCGATGATTGCCGCCGCGCAGATTTATCCGCCGCTGGAAGCCAATACCGAACGTCTGATGCAGCTCTACGATGGCCATCTGCAGCAGTCGATCGACGACGACAACTGCGTTGATTTCCAGCTGGCGCTGTCGGAAGTCGGCGAAGTGCTGGAAGCGCGTTTCACGCTGGAAGATAAGCTGATCCAGCTTGCCTGGGATAACAGCCTGGTGCGCGCCCCGGTGGCGAACGACAGCAGCCAGCTCTCGCGTCCGGCTTAAGGTTAACCAGTTGTAAATCGCTTGTTATTCTGAACCAGCCCTTTTATGCTAAACGGGTTTTCGGCGATAACGTCGAAAACCCGTTTTATTTTTGTGCAATATGCACTGGCGTTTTGCGTTTTAAGCGTAGCGTGCGCAGCCAGTTCACGCTCGGACAGCGCGCAGGGACGGGAGCATACTGAAGTATGTGACCGTCACGAGCACTGCCCAGGCGCGAATTGGCAAGCTAAGTAGCTTAAAACGTAAAACGAAATCTTGTCGGAGTGCCCGCAAGGGCTGAGACCGTTAATTCGGGATCCGCGGAACCTGATCAGGTTAGAACCTGCGAAGGGAACAAGAGTAAACATCATCAGTGCGCAGGCGGCTGCCTGTCGTGTCTGTTACTCCTTCCGAACTCCGGACAAGCAACGTTCCCCCTCAACAGGAAAATTGCTATGTCTACCACCAAAACTAACCGACGTGAACAGCGCGCGCAGGCGCAGGCCTTTATCCATGCGCTTCAGGGCGGCGTCGCCTTTCCCAACTCAAAGCGAATCTGGATCCGGGGTAGCCGCGACGATATCCGCGTGCCGATGCGCGAGATCCAGCTCAGCCCGACGCTGACGGGCGGCAGCAAGGATGCGCCGCGCTATGAGGAAAATGAGGCGGTGCCGGTCTACGATACGGCGGGGCCTTATGGCGATCCCGATGCCACGATCGACGTACAGCGCGGGCTGGCGAAGCTGCGCGCCGGCTGGATTGCCGCGCGCGGCGACAGCGATACGTTAGAGCAAATCAGCTCGCGCTACACCCAGCAGCGTCTGGCCGACGACGGGCTGGATCATCTGCGTTTCGACCATTTGCCGCAGCCGCGCCGTGCGAAAGCGGGACGTCGCGTCACGCAGCTCCACTATGCGCGTCAGGGTATCGTGACGCCGGAGATGGAATTTATCGCGCTGCGCGAAAATATGGGGCGCGAGCGCATTCGCGGTGAAGTGCTGCGTCAGCAGCATCCGGGCTACAGCTTCGGCGCGCAGCTGCCGGAAAACATCACGCCTGAGTTCGTACGTCAGGAAGTGGCCGCTGGCCGCGCCATCATTCCCGCCAATATCAACCATCCCGAGTCGGAGCCAATGATTATCGGCCGTAACTTCCTGGTGAAGGTCAACGCCAACATCGGCAACTCGGCGGTCACTTCCTCTATCGAGGAGGAGGTAGAGAAACTGGTCTGGTCGACGCGCTGGGGCGCCGACACCGTGATGGATCTTTCGACCGGCCGCTATATTCACGAAACGCGCGAATGGATCCTGCGCAATAGCCCGGTGCCTATCGGCACCGTGCCGATCTATCAGGCGCTGGAGAAGGTCAACGGCGTCGCGGAAAATCTCGACTGGGAGGTGTTCCGCGACACCCTGCTGGAGCAGGCGGAGCAAGGGGTAGATTACTTCACTATTCATGCCGGCGTGCTGCTGCGCTATGTGCCGATGACGGCTAAAAGGCTGACCGGCATTGTCTCGCGCGGCGGATCCATTATGGCGAAGTGGTGCCTGTCGCATCACCGCGAAAGTTTTCTCTATGAACATTTCCGCGAGATTTGCGAAATCTGCGCCGCCTACGACGTTTCCCTGTCGCTCGGCGACGGGCTGCGTCCCGGCTCGATTCAGGACGCCAACGACGAGGCGCAGTTCGCCGAGCTGCACACGCTGGGCGAGCTGACAAAGATCGCCTGGGAGTATGACGTGCAGGTGATGATCGAAGGCCCCGGCCATATTCCGATGCAGATGATCCGCCGCAATATGACCGAACAGCTGGAACATTGCCACGAGGCGCCGTTTTACACGCTTGGCCCGCTGACCACCGATATCGCGCCCGGCTACGATCACTTCACCTCCGGCATCGGCGCCGCGATGATCGGCTGGTTCGGCTGCGCCATGCTCTGCTATGTCACGCCGAAAGAGCACCTCGGCCTGCCGAATAAAGAGGACGTTAAACAGGGGCTGATCACCTATAAGATCGCCGCCCACGCGGCGGATCTGGCCAAGGGCCATCCGGGCGCGCAGATCCGCGATAACGCCATGTCCAAAGCGCGTTTCGAATTCCGCTGGGAAGATCAGTTTAACCTGGCGCTCGATCCGCACACCGCCCGCGCCTATCACGATGAGACGCTGCCGCAGGAGTCAGGCAAAGTCGCTCACTTCTGCTCAATGTGCGGCCCTAAATTCTGCTCGATGAAAATCAGTCAGGAGGTGCGCGACTACGCGTCCCGCCAGCAAACCGAGGCGCAGCCTGTTGAGATCGGCATGCAGCAGATGTCGGACCGGTTTCGCCGCCAGGGCAGCGAGCTTTATCACTCGGCCGATGCGCTGAACGAGGAGAACCCATGAATACCCCCTTTCCCGCTACCGCGCCGCGCTTAGGGCTCTATCCGGTGGTCGACAGCGTCGAGTGGATCGCGCGACTGCTGGAGGCGGGCGTGCGCACTATCCAGCTGCGCATCAAAGATCGCGATGACGAGGCGGTAGAACCGGCGATCGCCGAGTCGATTGCGCTCGGCAAGCGCTATCACGCACGGCTGTTTATCAATGATTACTGGCGGCTGGCGATCAAGCATCGCGCCTATGGCGTGCATCTCGGTCAGGAGGATCTCGACGTCGCCAACCTGAATGCCATTCGCGAGGCGGGCCTGCGGCTGGGCCTGTCGACCCATGACGACGCCGAACTGGATCGCGCGCTGGCGATTGGCCCTTCCTATATTGCGCTGGGGCATATTTTTCCCACCCAGACGAAAGCGATGCCGTCCGCGCCGCAAGGTCTGGCGGAGCTGCAGCGGCATATCGCGCGGCTGAAGGGCATCTCCACCGTGGCGATTGGCGGCATCAGCCTTGAACGCGCGCCTGCGGTGCTGGCGACCGGCGTCGGCAGCATCGCTGTGGTCAGCGCCATTACTCAGGCGCCAGACTGGCGCGCGGCGACCGAGACGTTGCTAAAACTGGCAGAGGCGCAGCCAGACGCCTGAAGCGCAATACGCCGCACAAAAGGCAGCAACGGTTTGCAACAGCGGTAAAAAGCATGGAAGACGGCGCGCAGCGACAGGCTTTCTCTGTGGCGCCGTTTTTCTGTTTCGCTACAGTGGCTCTCGCCGGGTCATCCAGCCTGGCCAGGGCCAGAACCTCCCCTTCACCCTCTCTGGCCCTGCCCTCAGCTACTTCGCCAGGAGGATCTCATGCTGCATGGATTGTGGAGAGTGTTCGCCCGCGCAGGCGGCTATCGCGCGCTCGACGGCCTCGCCGACTTTTGCCAGCGCCTGTTCGACGCGATCGTCGAGCGTTATCGCAAAGCTCAGCCGCAGACAGTTGCGGTATTTTCCCGACGCGGAAAAAAGCGAGCCGACCGCGATCTGAATATGAGAATCGCGCAGCTCGCGGTTAAGGCGCACGGCGTCAAACGCCTCCGGCAGCTCGACCCACATCATAAATCCGCCCTGCGGCCGCGACACGCAGATGCCACACGGAAAATAGTGGCGTACCCAACAGCTAAAGCTGCTGTAGTTGCGCTGATAAAACTGACGCATGCGCCGCAGATGCGGCTGATAGTGGCCCTGACGAATAAACTCCGCCAGCGCGTGCTGCGCCAGCGTATTGCTCGAGCCGGTGGCGATATATTTCATGTGCAGCACGCGGTCGCGATAGCGTCCCGGCGCCACCCAGCCTGTGCGCAGGCCAGGGGCAATGGTTTTCGAAAAAGAGCTGCACAGCAGCACGCGGCCGTCCAGATCCATCGACTTCAGGGTTGCGGGCCGCGGATAGTCCCACGCCAGTTCGCCATAAACATCGTCTTCAATAATCGCCACGTCAAAACGCTGCGCCAGCGTGAGCAGCGCGCGCTTGCGCGCTTCCGGCATAATAAAGCCCAGCGGATTGTTGCAGTTCGGTACCACCATCACCGCCTTGATTGGCCACTGCTCGAACGCCAGCTCAAGCGCCTCCAGACTGATGCCGGTGACCGCATCGGTGGGGATCTCGATGGCGCGGATGCCGAAGCCGCGCAGGGTCTGCATAATGCCGTGGAACGATGGCGACTCCACCGCGATGATGTCGCCTGGCTCGCATACCGCGCGAATCGATACCGACAGCGCTTCATGGCAGCCGGTAGTGATGACGATATCCTCAACCGACAGCTGACAGCCGCTGTCGATGGCCAGCCGCGCGATCTGCTCGCGCAAGGCGACCACGCCATACAGATTATCGTAGCCGAGAAGTTCGGTTGCCTGCCGCTGCGCCTGACGGCTGAGGATTTTCCACATCGGTTTAAGGGTCGGCTGCGTCAGATTAGGCATGCCGCTTCCCAGCTGCATCATGTTCGGCTCCAGCCGCGTATCGAGCAGATCCAGCACCGACTCCCACTGCGTGATCTCTACCGGACGCTGTACCGGGCGCGTCAGCCGCGGCACCGGCGGCGTCGCCTTGCGCGGCGTAACGAAATAGCCGGAACGCGGCTGCGGCGTAATCAGCTGCTTCTCCTCCAGCACGTGATAGGCCTGCTGCACGGTGCTGATGCTGACGCCATGTTCAAGGCTCAGGCTCCGCACTGACGGCAGCTTCTCGCCGTGGCGATAGAGCCCCTGCTCAATGCGCTGCGCCAGATGCATCGCCAGCTGTTGATAACGCGTCATGATCGTCTCCCTCAGGCAAGCAGCGGTGAAAAACAGTACAGACAAGCGTTTTTTTTACCATTCAGATGGTCTCTGCGGCAATCTGTATGTTAAAGAAAGTCGATTTTTGCGTCTGTATCCTTTTTCCGCGTCGGCGGACACTACTCCCTGGTTCATAGACGAGGGTCAGGAAAATGGGATATGAAGAAAACTGTGCGGCCAAACCTTTCGCGGTCACGCCATGGCATCTGCTGCGCGCCATTGCGCACGGCATCAAAGCGATCCACCAGCGGCGTAAGACGCGTCAAATCCTGTCGCATCTGAACGATGCGCAGCTCAAAGATATCGGACTGACGCGCAGCGATATTGAAAACGAACGATGGTAACGCCGAAGCGCGTCAGACCGCATGGGCTAAGCGTCCGCCACAGCGGGCAGAAAAACCTGCCCGCTGCCTTATTCAGCCAGGCCAGACAGCGGCGTCGTAGGGCGAGAGAAGCCCGGTTAAGAAATCGATAACCTTCTGCGTGCGGCGCGGCGTCAGGCGGCGCTCGAGACGCAGCACCCACATATTCATTCTCTCGGTTCGCCAGGCTTTTAGTATCTCGACCACCGCGCCGCTGGCGAAATCGGGCGCGCCAAGCCAGTAAGGCGCCCAGCCTATGCCGCAACCCGCCCGTACCATCTGCCAGGCCGCCTGACCATCGTCGAACAAGTAGCGCGAGGCGGGCTCCCAGCGCACCGATCTGCCATCCTCAGGCGAACTAAAACGCCAGGCGTCCGCCCGCCCTTTATTGAGATTCCAGAAACCTATCTGGCTATGCGCGCTGAGTTCGAAGGGCGTAGACGGCTCGCCGTGCTGCTCGAGATAGCCGGGCGTCGCGCAGGCGACCCAGGGAAAACTAAAGAGCCTGCGCGCGGAATGACCCGGCCAGGCTTCCAGCGGGCCGGAACGGAGCGCGAAATCAAAGCCGCCGCCTGCTAAATCCACCATTGCGTCGCTAAAGTGCATTTCCAGTGCGATCTCAGGATGCGCGGCAAGAAAGGCGGGCAGCGCAGGCATGATGCAGGCGCGTCCAAAAGAGGACGGCACGGAGATGCGCACCCGGCCGCTGGCGCTCTCATCCTCGATGCCGCTCAGCGCGTTCTCAACCTGATTCACCTCTTCCAGCAGTCCACGCGCCAGCGTCAGCATTCTCTCGCCCTCTTCCGTCAGCGACAGCGCGTGCGTGGTGCGGTGCAGCAGCCGCACGCCGTGCTGGCCCTCGAAGCGGCTTAACGCTTTAGAGACGGCCGAGGTGGTCGTACCGGCGCGACGCGCGGCTTCGGCAAAGGATCCGGCTTCAACGATACGCGCGAACCAGAGCAGCTGCGTCAGGCTGGATGAAAAAAGCGGTGTTGCCATCTGGTCAATATCTCCTTGCTGCGCGGCAGCCTACAAGCGCCTGGCGACGGCTGATAACGTTGAGCCTCTTAAAGGAGATCATGATATGAAATTTTTAGTGCTACTCACACCCGTTGCCGGTCGCGATCCGGCTGAGTTCAGGCCTTATGCGGTGGCAGAAATGCAGGCGGTATGGAATGACTATAAAGCTGGCGCGCTACGGGAGATCTATTTTTCACCCAGCCCGCTGATTGTCAGCGTTATCTACGAAACCTCTGCCCGTGACGAGCTGGAAACGTTGGTTGCGCGTCTTCCGATGGTCGAGGCCGATTTGCTCTCGGTACAAATAGTTGAAATGGGCCCGATGCACAGCTTCGAGGTGTTGTTTGCGCCCACGGCGGCATAAACCGCACGGTATTGCAGCCAAAAAAAACCCTGCCGAAGCAGGGTTTTTTATTACGCGAAGAGCGCTTAGTCGTTATCGCTGCCGCCAAGACCGGCGTTCAGCAGTTCAGCCAGGCTGGCGGAGGCTTCATCCGCAGTCACCTGCGGAGCAACCGGCGCTTCACCCGCCTGACGGCGACGCATACGATCCTGATGGTAAGCGTAACCGGTACCGGCCGGGATCAGACGACCCACGATCACGTTCTCTTTCAGGCCGCGCAGTTCGTCGCGCTTGCCTGCCACAGCGGCTTCGGTCAGGACACGCGTGGTCTCCTGGAACGAGGCTGCCGAGATGAACGATTCGGTTGCCAGTGACGCTTTGGTGATACCCAGCAGATCGCGCATGTAGGTCGCGCCGATTTTGCCGTTCGCTTCCAGATCGCGGTTAGAGATCTTGATGCGAGAGACTTCTGCCTGCTCACCTTCCAGGAAGTCGGTGCTTCCCGCGCTCATGATGGTTGCTTTACGCAGCATCTGGCGAACGATGACTTCGATGTGCTTATCGTTAATCTTAACGCCCTGCAGGCGGTAAACTTCCTGCACTTCGTTGGTGATGTAACGGGTCACAGCATGGACGCCACGCAGACGCAGAATGTCGTGCGGAGATTCCGGACCGTCGGAAACCACGTCACCACGTTCTACGCGCTCGCCTTCAAATACGTTGAGCTGACGCCATTTCGGGATCATCTCTTCGTACGGCTCGCTACCATCAACCGGCGTGATCACCAGACGACGTTTGCCTTTGGTCTCTTTACCGAAGGAGATGATGCCGCTGATCTCCGCCAGGATAGCTGGCTCTTTCGGACGACGCGCTTCGAACAGGTCGGCAACGCGCGGCAGACCACCGGTAATATCCTTGGTACCGCCAGATTCCTGAGGCACACGCGCCAGGGTGTCACCGGAGCTGATCTTCTTCCCGTCTTCCAGCTGAACGATCGCTTTGCCCGGCAGGAAGTACTGTGCCGGCATATCGGTGCCCGGGATCAGTACATCTTCGCCCTGTGCATCGACAATTTTCAGCGCCGGACGCAGATCTTTACCACCTGCGGTACGCTCAGCGGTATCCAGCACCACCAGCGAAGAGAGACCGGTCAGTTCGTCAGTCTGACGCGTGATGGTCTGGCCATCGATCATGTCAGTAAAGCGAATGAAGCCGCTCACTTCGGTGATAACCGGCATGGTGTGCGGATCCCAGTTCGCCACGGTTTCGCCCGCTGCAACCTGTTCGCCGTCGCCTTTCGCCATAGTCGCGCCGTAAGGGACTTTATAGCTCTCTTTGGTACGGCCAAACTCATCGATCATTTTCAGTTCGACGTTACGCGAGGTAATAACCAGTTTGCCAGCGGAGTTGGTTACCGACTTGGCGTTGGTCAGTTTGATAGTACCTTTGTTCTTCACCTGAATGCTGGATTCAGCCGCCGCACGCGATGCCGCACCACCGATGTGGAACGTACGCATGGTCAGCTGGGTACCCGGCTCACCGATGGACTGTGCCGCGATAACACCGATCGCTTCACCTTTGTTGATGATGTGACCACGTGCCAGGTCGCGACCATAGCAGTGCGCACACACACCAAAATCGGTTTCACAGCTTACAACAGAGCGAACCTTGATGGTGTCGACAGAGTTCTCTTCGACCACATCACACCAGTGCTCATCCAGCAGTGTATTACGCGGAACCAGGATGTCAGCGGTGCCCGGCTTCAGCACGTCTTCGGCCGTCACACGGCCCAGCACGCGCTCGCGCAGCGGCTCTTTAACGTCGCCGCCTTCGATAACCGGCGTCATCATGATGCCTTCGAAGGTGCCGCAGTCGTCTTCGGTAACTACCAGATCCTGCGCAACGTCAACCAGACGACGCGTCAGATAACCGGAGTTCGCGGTTTTCAGTGCGGTATCCGCCAGACCTTTACGCGCACCGTGGGTCGAGATGAAGTACTGGAGTACGTTCAGACCTTCACGGAAGTTCGCGGTAATCGGCGTCTCGATGATGGAGCCGTCCGGCTTCGCCATCAGACCACGCATACCTGCCAGCTGACGGATCTGCGCCGCAGAACCACGCGCACCGGAGTCGGCCATCATAAAGATGCTGTTAAAGGAAACCTGTTTCTCTTCTTCGCCGTCACGGTTAATCACGGTTTCCGTCGAGAGGTTTTCCATCATCGCCTTCGCTACGCGCTCGTTCGCCGCAGCCCAGATATCGATGACTTTGTTGTAACGCTCGCCTGCGGTAACCAGACCAGACTGGAACTGCTCCTGGATCTCAGCCACTTCCGCTTCCGCTTCGGTGATGATTTCCACTTTCTTCGCCGGGATCACCATGTCGTCGATACCAACAGACGCACCAGAGCGCGCCGCATAGGCGAAACCGGTGTACATGGTCTGGTCAGCAAAGATAACGGTCGGCTTCAGGCCCAGAATGCGGTAACAGGTGTTCAGCATTTTGGAGATCGCTTTCTTACCCAGCGCCTGGTTGACGATGGAGTAAGGCAGACCTTTCGGCACGATCATCCACAAGATCGCACGACCAATGGTGGTGTCGATCAGGCTGGTTTTCGCAACGAACTCTTCCTGCTCGTTTTTGCTGTACTCGGTGATACGCACTTTAACGCGCGCATGCAGCTCGGCCAGGCCAGCGCGGTAAACACGCTCAGCTTCTTTCGGACCGGTCAGCACCATGCCTTCGCCGCGCGCATTCACTTTGTCGCGGGTCATGTAGTACAGACCCAGAACAACGTCCTGAGACGGAACGATGATTGGCTCGCCGTTCGCCGGAGACAGAATGTTGTTGGTGGACATCATCAGCGCACGCGCTTCCAGCTGGGCTTCCAGCGTCAGCGGTACGTGAACAGCCATCTGGTCACCATCGAAGTCGGCGTTATAGGCCGCACACACCAGCGGGTGCAGCTGGATCGCTTTACCTTCGATCAGAACCGGTTCAAACGCCTGGATACCCAGACGGTGCAGCGTCGGCGCACGGTTCAGCAGAACCGGGTGCTCACGGATCACTTCGTCCAGGATATCCCAGACCACCGCTTCTTCGCGCTCAACCATTTTCTTCGCGGCTTTGATGGTGGTGGCGAGGCCACGCAGCTCCAGCTTGCCGTAGATGAACGGTTTGAACAGCTCCAGTGCCATTTTCTTCGGCAGACCGCACTGATGCAGACGCAGGTATGGACCTACGGTGATAACAGAACGACCAGAGTAGTCAACGCGCTTACCGAGCAGGTTCTGACGGAAACGACCCTGCTTACCTTTGATCATATCGGCCAAAGATTTCAGCGGACGCTTGTTAGAACCGGTGATCGCACGACCGCGACGACCGTTATCCAGCAGGGCGTCGACCGCTTCCTGCAGCATACGTTTTTCGTTGCGTACGATGATGTCCGGCGCAGCCAGATCCAGCAGGCGCTTCAGACGGTTGTTACGGTTGATCACGCGACGATAAAGATCGTTCAGATCCGACGTAGCGAAACGACCGCCGTCCAGCGGAACCAGCGGACGCAGGTCCGGCGGCAGCACCGGCAGCACGGTCAGGATCATCCACTCTGGCTTGTTGCCAGACTGCACGAACGCTTCCAGCAGCTTGATGCGCTTGGTCAGCTTTTTGCGTTTGGTCTCGGAGTTGGTTTCGTTCAGCTCTTCACGCAGCTGCTCGCACTCTTGCTCCAGATCCATGTTTTTCAGCAGTGCCTGAATCGCTTCGGCGCCCATTTTCGCGTCGAATTCGTCACCGAACTCTTCCAGCGCGTCAAGGTACTGCTCTTCAGTCAGAATCTGACGTTTTTCGAGGTTGGTCATGCCACCTTCGACCACAACGTAAGATTCAAAGTAGAGCACGCGTTCGATATCGCGCAGCGGCATATCCAGCAGCAGGCCGATACGGGACGGCAGCGACTTCAGGAACCAGATGTGCGCGGTCGGAGAAGCGAGTTCGATGTGGCCCATGCGCTCACGACGCACTTTGGTCTGGGTCACTTCGACGCCGCACTTCTCACAGATCACGCCGCGGTGTTTCAGGCGCTTGTACTTGCCGCACAGGCATTCGTAATCTTTTACCGGTCCGAAAATACGGGCGCAGAAAAGACCGTCACGCTCTGGCTTGAAGGTACGGTAGTTAATGGTTTCCGGCTTTTTCACTTCACCGAACGACCATGAACGGATCATGTCTGGCGAGGCCAGCGCAATTTTGATCGCATCAAACTCTTCGGTCTTAGTTTGCGCTTTCAGAAACTTAAGTAAGTCTTTCACGGATTAGCTCCCGTCGGAGTGGAACTCTCAGGGGCACGCAGCCGAAACTGCGCGCCCCATAACCAGTACTTGCGAGTGCTTACTCGTCTTCCAGCTCGATGTTGATACCCAGCGAGCGAATCTCTTTCAACAGTACGTTGAAGGATTCCGGCATGCCCGGTTCCATCTGATGGTTGCCGTCGACGATGTTTTTATACATCTTCGTACGACCGTTCACGTCATCAGACTTAACGGTAAGCATTTCCTGCAGGGTGTATGCCGCGCCGTATGCTTCCAGCGCCCACACTTCCATCTCACCGAAGCGCTGACCACCGAACTGTGCTTTACCACCCAGCGGCTGCTGCGTGACCAGGCTGTAAGAACCGGTGGAACGCGCATGCATCTTGTCATCAACCAGGTGGTTCAGTTTCAGCATGTACATGTAGCCAACAGTAACCTGGCGCTCGAACTGCTCGCCGGTACGGCCGTCAAACAGGGTGATCTGGCCAGAAGAAGGCAAATCGCCCAGCTGCAGCAGCTCTTTGATTTCGCTCTCTTTCGCGCCGTCAAACACTGGCGTAGCGATCGGCATACCTTTTTTCAGGTTCTCAGCCAGACGCAACACTTCATCATCAGAGAAGGTGTTGAGGTCGACACGCTGACGCACGTCCGCGCCCAGATCGTAGGCACGCTGGATGAATTCGCGCAGCTTCGCGACTTCTTCCTGACGCTTCAGCATGGCGTTGATCTTGTCGCCGATGCCTTTTGCCGCCATACCCAGATGCGTTTCCAGGATCTGACCGATGTTCATACGCGACGGTACGCCCAGCGGGTTCAGTACGATGTCGACCGGCGTGCCGTTCTCGTCGTAAGGCATATCTTCGATCGGGTTGATCTTGGAGATAACACCTTTGTTACCGTGACGGCCTGCCATCTTGTCGCCAGGCTGAATCTGACGCTTAACGGCCAGATAGACTTTGACGATTTTCAGCACGCCCGGCGCGAGGTCGTCGCCCTGGGTGATCTTACGACGCTTGGCTTCGAGTTTTTTCTCAAACTCGTGCTTCAGTTCGTCGTACTGCTCAGCCAGCTGCTCCAGCGCGTTCTGCTTCTCTTCGTCGGTCAGGCCCAGCTCCAGCCAGCGCTCGCGCGGCAGCTTGTCCAGCTTGTCGGCTTCAACGCCGCCGGAGATCAGCACCGCCTGAATACGGCTGAACAGGCCTGCTTCGAGGATCTGCAGTTCTTCAGACAGGTCTTTCTTCGCCTGCTTCAGCTGCATCTCTTCGATTTCCAGCGCACGCTTGTCTTTTTCCACGCCATCGCGGGTAAAGACCTGTACGTCGATAACCGTACCGGAGACGCCGTTCGGCACGCGCAGCGACGAGTCTTTCACGTCGGACGCTTTTTCACCGAAGATGGCGCGCAGCAGTTTCTCTTCCGGCGTCAGCTGGGTTTCACCTTTCGGCGTCACTTTACCGACCAGAATGTCGCCACCGGTCACTTCCGCGCCGATGTAGACGATGCCGGACTCATCCAGTTTAGAGAGCGCAGCTTCACCCACGTTCGGGATGTCAGCGGTGATCTCTTCTGGCCCCAGCTTGGTGTCACGAGACACGCACGCCAGTTCCTGAATGTGGATGGTGGTGAAACGGTCTTCCTGAACCACACGCTCGGACACGAGGATGGAGTCTTCGAAGTTGTAGCCGTTCCACGGCATGAACGCGACGCGCATGTTCTGGCCAAGCGCCAGTTCGCCCAGGTCAGTAGACGGACCGTCAGCCAGCACGTCGCCGCGCTCGACCGGCTCGCCCAGTGACACACACGGCATCTGGTTGATGCAGGTGTTCTGGTTAGAACGGGTGTACTTAGTCAGGTTGTAGATGTCGATACCCGCTTCGCCCGGATACATCTCATCTTCGTTAACTTTGATAACGATACGAGAGGCATCAACGTACTGAACGGTACCGCCACGTTTCGCTACGGCGGTAACGCCGGAGTCAACCGCTACCGCGCGCTCCATACCGGTACCTACCAGCGGCTTGTCAGCGCGCAGAGTTGGTACAGCCTGACGTTGCATGTTCGCACCCATCAGGGCGCGGTTAGCATCATCGTGCTCCAGGAACGGGATCAGCGACGCACCGACAGAAACCACCTGCTGGGTGGAAACGTCCATGTAGTCAACCTGATCGCGGCTGAACAGGCTCGATTCGCCTTTGCTACGGCAGGTGACAAGGTCATCAACGAAGTGACCTTCTTCATCCAGCTGGGCGTTCGCCTGAGCGATAACGTAGTTACCCTCTTCAATCGCAGAGAGGTAATGGATCTCGTCAGAAACCACACCGTCGATAACGCGACGATACGGGGTTTCCAGGAAACCGTACTCGTTGGTCTGCGCATAGACAGACAGCGAGTTGATCAGACCGATGTTCGGACCTTCAGGGGTTTCGATTGGACAGACGCGACCGTAGTGAGTCGGGTGTACGTCTCGAACTTCGAAGCCGGCGCGCTCACGCGTCAGACCGCCTGGGCCGAGTGCAGAGATACGACGTTTATGCGTAATCTCTGACAGCGGGTTGTTCTGATCCATAAACTGAGAGAGCTGGCTGGAGCCGAAGAACTCTTTCACCGCCGCCGAAATCGGCTTGGCGTTGATCATGTCCTGCGGCATCAGCGTGTCGAGGTCGCCCAAGGACAGACGCTCTTTCACCGCACGCTCTACGCGAACCAGGCCAACGCGGAACTGGTTTTCCGCCATTTCGCCCACTGAACGGATACGACGGTTGCCGAGGTGGTCGATATCGTCCACTTCGCCTTTACCGTTACGGATATCGATCAGCTTCTTCATCACTTCGATGATGTCTTCTTTGCTCAGGATACCTGAACCTTCGATCTCATCGCGCAGCAGCGAACGGTTGAACTTCATGCGGCCAACAGCCGACAGATCGTAGCGATCTTCAGAGAAGAACAGGTTCTCGAACAGGTTCTCAGCGGCTTCACGCGTCGGCGGCTCGCCAGGACGCATCATGCGGTAGATCTCAACCAGCGCGCTCAGGCGATCGTTGGTTGGGTCGACGCGCAGGGTCTCGGAGATGTACGGGCCGTGATCCAGATCGTTGGTGAACAGCGTTTCGATACGCTTGTGACCAGACTGGCTCAGCTTGGCCAGCAGATCCATGGAAAGTTCCATGTTCGCCGGAACGATCAGTTCGCCGGTGCTCTCGTCGATATAATCTTTTGCGACCACTTTGCCCGCGATGTACTCAACCGGCACTTCGATATGCTGAATGCCGTCTTTTTCCAGCTGACGAATGTGGCGCGCAGTGATGCGACGGCCCTTCTCGACGTAAACGTTGCCGTTGGCTTCGATGTCGAAAGAGGCGGTTTCGCCGCGCAGGCGCTCAGGCACCAGTTCCATCTGCAGCTTGTTATCGCGGATCTCAAACACCACTTTTTCGAAGAACAGATCGAGGATCTGCTCAGAGGTGTAGTTCAGCGCGCGCAGAATGATACTGGCCGGCAGCTTACGACGACGGTCGATACGGACGAACAGGTTGTCTTTCGGGTCGAACTCGAAGTCCAGCCATGAACCGCGATAAGGGATGATACGTGCGTTATACAGCACTTTACCCGATGAGTGGGTTTTACCCTTATCGCTGTCGAAGAAGACGCCAGGACTACGATGCAGCTGAGAAACGATAACGCGCTCAGTACCGTTGATAACAAAGGTACCGTTGTCCGTCATGAGCGGAATTTCGCCCATGTAGACTTCTTGTTCTTTAATGTCTTTAACGGTGCCTTCCGGCGCTTCGCGCTCGTAGATCACCAGACGCAGTTTGACGCGCAGCGGTGCGGAGAACGTCACGCCACGAATCTGACACTCTTTCACGTCAAAGACGGGTTCGCCCAGACGATAGCTGACGTATTGCAGCTCGGAGTTACCGCTGTAACTCTGGATAGGGAATACGGAACGGAAGGCTGCTTCCAGACCATACTGACCTTCCGGATCTTGCTCGATAAATTTCTGAAACGAGTCAAGCTGGATAGAAAGGAGATAAGGTATGTCCAGTACTTGCGGACGTTTACCAAAATCCTTACGAATACGTTTTTTCTCGGTATAGGAGTAAACCATAGGGTTCCTCAGCTAGCTGACAAGTCGACCCACGCTGTCCGTCCTGAAGGACAGTTCATGCAACACTATTTTGTTTGATTCATGCGGCGCGGAGGCCACATGCAATACATCTTTCTATCACTCTTAAATCATTTCATTGCCTTAGCATGGGCAGGGAACCCGCGCAGGAAAGCAGTATATTAAGGCGTCGATAGAAAAAGATATTGAAGAGCAGCGATGGACAAACAGTGCGAAACCCCATCAAGGCTCTTGAGCGCAAAAAGGCTGGTGACCAAAAAGCCACCAGCCATCAGCCTGATTTTACTCAGACTGCAACCAAAAGGTTGTCTTACTTAACTTCAACGTCAGCGCCAGCTTCTTTCAGAGCAGCTTCAAGTGCAGCTGCGTCGTCTTTGCTGATGCCTTCTTTGATCACGCCAGTTGCTTCAACCAGGTCTTTGGCTTCTTTCAGGCCCAGACCAGTTGCGCTACGAACGGCTTTGATTACTGCAACTTTGTTCGCGCCAGCAGATTTCAGAACTACGTCGAATTCAGTTTTCTCTTCAACAGCTTCAGCCGGGCCAGCAGCAACAGCTACAGCAGCAGCAGCAGAAACGCCGAATTTTTCTTCCATTGCAGAAACCAGCTCAACTACTTCCATTACGGACATAGCTGCAACAGCTTCCAGAATTTGGTCTTTAGTGATAGACATAACAATTGTTCCTAAGAATCAGAAAAAGTTTATACGTTAAAGTGCGAAAGAAAAGAGTGGGCCTTAAGCAGCTTCTTTTGCGTCGCGTACAGCAGCCAGAGTGCGGACCAGTTTGCCAGCAGCGGCTTCTTTCATGGTCGACATCAGACGTGCCAGTGCTTCTTCGTAGGTCGGCAGAGTTGCCAGACGGTCAATATTAGCCGCCGTGATCAGCTCACCTTCAAAGGCTGCAGCTTTGACCTCAAATTTTGCATTCGCTTTCGCGAAATCTTTGAACAGACGAGCAGCAGCGCCCGGGTGTTCCATAGAATATGCAATCAGGGTCGGACCAACAAACGTGTCTTTCAGGCACTCGAACTGAGTACCTTCAACGACGCGGCGCAGCAGGGTGTTACGAACAACACGCATGTAAACGCCAGCTTCACGACCTGCTTTACGCAGTTCGGTCATTTTATCAACGGTAACGCCACGGGAATCCGCAACAACCGCTGACAGCGCGCCTTTGGCTACTTCGCTGACTTCAGCAACAATCGCTTGTTTGTCTTGAAGATTTAATGCCATTAGCTTTTGCTCCTGGATTTGACCAGGGAAGGATTTCCCCGGAACTCACTTCACTTACCGACCCGCAGGAAGGTAAGCGCTAAAACACGGTGAGCAGAATCCAGTTAAGAAAAATTCTTTTTGGTTCTGTCACCGTCTACGCAGGGGATTAAGCGTCTCATCCTAAGATGTGCCGCGCCTGCGGTCTTGGACGGAGGCCAGGAAAGGCCTGGCTCCAACCTACCCCGCCGTTGCCGTTGCGCTGCCGAAGCAAACGCGCGGGTCACCGCGGGATATAAATTCTGTGCGCTGTTTACCAGAACAACGGGCGTAAGATTCTAGGTGAATTTTTCGCCCGTTTCAAGCAGCAAATTAGTTTGCTGCTGCGTTCAGACCAGACTGGTCGATGGCAACGCCAGCGCCCATGGTGGTAGACAGGCTGATTTTCTTGATGAAAACGCCTTTCGCCTGAGCAGGTTTCGCTTTTTTCAGCGCAACCAGCAGAGATTCCAGGTTTTCTTTCAGCTTGTCGGCGTCGAAGTCCACTTTACCGATGGTAGTGTGGATGATGCCGTTCTTGTCGTTACGGTAACGAACCTGACCCGCTTTGGCGTTTTTAACCGCTTCAGCAACGTTCGGGGTTACAGTACCGACTTTCGGGTTTGGCATCAGGCCGCGCGGACCCAGAACCTGGCCCAACTGGCCAACAACGCGCATTGCATCCGGAGAAGCAATAACAACGTCAAAGTTCATTTCGCCTTTTTTGATCTGGTCAGCCAGATCTTCCATACCTACCAGCTCAGCGCCAGCTGCTTTAGCAGCTTCGGCGTTTGCGCCCTGGGTAAAGACGGCAACGCGTACTGAACGGCCAGTACCGTGCGGCAGAACGGTCGCACCACGAACGTTCTGGTCAGATTTACGTGCGTCGATGCCGAGGTTAACGGCAACGTCCACGCTCTCTACAAACTTAGCGGTAGCCAGTTCTTTCAGCAGAGCAACAGCTTCAGTGACGTCGTACTGTTTGGTCGCATCAACTTTGTCACGGATCACGCGCATGCGCTTGGTCAGCTTAGCCATTTCTTAGTCCTCTACTACCAGGCCCATGGAACGAGCGGTACCTTCGATAGAGCGAGTCATCGCTTCTACGTCAGAACCAGTCATGTCCGCAGCTTTGGTTTCTGCGATTTCACGTACCTGAGCACGAGTTACTTTACCGACTTTATCTTTGTTCGGCTTACCAGAACCAGACTTGATGCCCGCTGCTTTTTTCAGCAGAACGGCGGCCGGCGGAGTTTTGGTAACGAAGGTGAAAGAACGGTCGCTGTATACGGTGATAACAACCGGAGTCGGCAGACCCTTCTCCAGGGATTCCGTTTTGGCGTTGAACGCTTTACAGAATTCCATGATGTTAACGCCCTGCTGACCCAGAGCCGGACCTACCGGTGGGCTCGGGTTAGCCATACCTGCTGCAACCTGCAGCTTGACGTAGGCTTGTACTTTCTTGGCCATGATTATTCCTCAGTTGGGTATAGCGCCTGAAAAACAGGCTCCCCGTGATAACAGTTCACACGCTGTTAACAGCGCATAAAAACAAAAGGCGCGAAATTATAGTTAAATTTCGCGCCTTCTGCAAGAGCCAGAATGTGAGCAAGGTGATTAACCTTTCTCCACCTGTCCAAAGTCCAGTTCGACCGGCGTTGCGCGGCCAAAGATTGAAACAGAGACTTTCAGGCGGCTTTTTTCGTAATCCACCTCTTCCACCACGCCGTTGAAGTCGGCGAACGGGCCGTCGTTGACGCGCACCATTTCGCCCGGTTCGAACAGCGTTTTCGGACGCGGCTTATCACCCACCTGCTGCAGGCGGTTCATAATCGCATCCACTTCTTTGTCGCTGATCGGCGCAGGACGATCGGAGGTGCCGCCGATGAAACCCATCACGCGCGGCACGCTGCGCACGAGGTGCCAGCTGGCGTCATTCATCACCATCTGTACCAGCACGTAGCCAGGGAAGAATTTGCGTTCACTTTTACGACGCTGACCGCCGCGGATCTCGACCACTTCTTCAGTGGGAACCATGACGTCGCCGAACAGCTCTTCCATGTTGTGCAATTTGATGTGCTCGCGCAGCGACTGTGCTACGCGGCCTTCAAAGCCGGAAAACGCCTGCACGACGTACCAGCGTTTTTTTGGAGCTTCAGACATCTCAGAACCTCAGGCCAGTGATAAACGATACCAGACGGACCAGAATACCATCCAGCCCCCACAAAATCAGTGACATCACGGCGGTCACCGCGGCAACGATTAACGTGGTGTGCAGCGTTTCCTGGCGAGTCGGCCAAATGACCTTACGCATTTCAGTGCGTGCTTCACGTGCAAAAGCCACGGTTGCTTTGCCTTTGACTGTCAACAGCGCAATGCCGCCTGCAGCCGCAATCAGCACCACGACAGCCAGCGCGCGTAAAGGCAGCGTCACATCGCGATAAATATAATTGCCTACGATGGCTACCAGCAGCAACGCAACCACAGCCAGCCACTTTATCGCTTCCAGGCCGCGCCCGCTCCCTTGAGCTTCGGTATTCGCACTCATAAACCAACCTGCCACAATAATTCAGAAACTATTTTGCCCCGCAAGGCGAGGCATCCAAACCGAATGAGCTTTTGGGCGTAACTCGGCATCCTACGCCGCGCAACAGAGCCTGTCTCAGCAATGATTATGATCGAAAATCACTGATGAGCCAGGTTCTATATAACAGCGTGCAAAAAGGGCATCAAATGATGCCCTCTTCGTATGCATTGCGTCAAATATTATCGTAATTAAGCGATAACTTCAGCAACAACGCCCGCGCCAACGGTACGGCCGCCTTCGCGGATTGCGAAGCGCAGACCCTGGTCCATCGCGATCGGATGGATCAGAGTAACGGTCATTTTGATGTTGTCGCCCGGCATTACCATCTCAACGCCTTCCGGCAGTTCGATGTTGCCAGTCACGTCAGTAGTACGGAAGTAGAACTGCGGACGGTAGCCTTTGAAGAACGGAGTGTGACGACCGCCTTCTTCTTTGGACAGAACGTAGACTTCTGACACGAAAGTGGTGTGCGGCTTGATTGAGCCCGGCTTAGCCAGAACCTGGCCACGCTCGATCTCTTCACGCTTGATACCACGCAGCAGAACGCCGACGTTCTCACCAGCCTGACCCTGATCCAGCAGTTTGCGGAACATTTCAACGCCGGTACAGGTTGATTTCGCGGTGTCTTTGATGCCCACGATTTCAACTTCGTCGCCGACTTTCACGATGCCGCGCTCAACACGACCGGTTACAACGGTACCACGGCCAGAGATTGAGAATACGTCTTCGATCGGCAGCAGGAACGGCAGGTCGAT
>NZ_MWUE01000040.1 GCF_002077695.1 Pantoea latae | reverse complement strand
GCCGCCGTAGGTTTTAGCCAGAACGGTGGTGATTGCTGCAGTCAGGGTGGTTTTACCGTGGTCAACGTGACCGATGGTGCCCACGTTTACGTGCAGTTTGTTACGTTGAAATTGCTCTTTAGCCATCGCTTGTCCCTCTAAGACACGGATATATCAAAGATATCATCACATCAACCAGGCTGTGCCTGAGTGCAGGATTTACAGAGAGAGAATCAGGGAGGAGATAAAGGAAGTGGTGCTGATACCCAGAGTCGAACTGGGGACCTCACCCTTACCAAGGGTGCGCTCTACCAACTGAGCCATATCAGCACATCTGGAGCGGGCAGCGGGAATCGAACCCGCATCATCAGCTTGGAAGGCTGAGGTAATAGCCATTATACGATGCCCGCATCCTGGAACTCGGCTACCTGTTCTTTCTGTAGCTTGTGAATAATAAGAGATGATCCCCTACTATTCAAAGTCTGACAGCGTTGCTGACCGACTTTAACTGTGCCGAAGCGCAGTCTGAATTTAGGGTGAGAGAAGTGACTCACCGACAGATAAACTGGCTGTTTATCTGCTCTCAACCGCAAGGGTTGAGATGGTGGTGGGAGAAGGATTCGAACCTTCGAAGTCTGTGACGGCAGATTTACAGTCTGCTCCCTTTGGCCGCTCGGGAATCCCACCTACTTGATGGTGCCGGCTACCGGAATCGAACTGGTGACCTACTGATTACAAGTCAGTTGCTCTACCAACTGAGCTAAGCCGGCATCAAGTGACGCGCATTCTAGGAAGGTCGGGGACAGGATGCAACAAAAAAATCGCTGAAATAACTCTATCGCTTACTATTTGTGCAAATCCTCGCATTTTAGCGATTTAGTGCGGAAAAATTAGACGAATAAGGCCGGTTTTGTTCCTCTGCGCCGCGCGTTGCCAGCGCCTTTTTCTCTGCCTTAGCAGGTGCGCCGCAGACTTTTTTCTTTATGCAGCGCGATAAAAAAAAGATTATTTTTTGCCGGCGACGCTTTTTTATCCCTCTGTGGCAAGCCGGTACGGCACCGGAAAGAGAAGCCATTATTTTTGCTCTGCTACGTTATGCGCGCTCTCTTGCGAAAGCGTGCGCGGTTTTATCATTTTTCTTCTTTTTATTGTCACACTGATGTTAACCTCCAGCCCATTGTTCTCAGTAAAGACCTTGTGACGCGCCGTTATGTTCTCATATCGCTACAGGTTTTTTATCTGCGTGATAGGAATGAACCTGACGCTGCAGTCAGACGCATACTTATGAATAAAAAGAATTCACCTCTGACCACGCCCTATTTAGAGTTCACGCGTAAGCAGTGGGCTGCGCTGCGTAATTCCGTGCCGATGACCCTGACCGAAGAGGAGATCGCGCAGCTGAAAGGCATTAATGAGGATTTGTCTCTGGAAGAAGTCGCAGAGATTTATCTTCCTTTGTCGCGTCTGCTTAATTTCTATATCAGCTCTAATCTGCGCCGTCAGGCAGTGCTGGAGCAGTTCCTCGGCACCGACGGGCAAAAGATTCCCTACATCATCAGCATTGCCGGCAGCGTGGCGGTGGGCAAAAGCACCACCGCGCGCGTATTGCAGGCGCTGCTGAGCCGCTGGCCCGAACACCGTAAAGTCGAGCTGATCACCACCGATGGCTTTCTGCATCCAAACGCGGTGCTGAAAGAGCGCGGCCTGATGAAGAAGAAAGGCTTCCCGCAGTCCTATGATATGCATCGGCTGGTTAACTTTGTTTCCGCGCTGAAATCAGGCGCCAGTCAGGTCACGGCGCCGGTCTATTCGCATCTGGTCTATGACGTTATTCCCGACGGCGACAAAGTGGTTCATCAGCCCGATATATTGATCCTGGAGGGGCTGAACGTCCTGCAGAGCGGCATGGACTACCCTCACGATCCTCATCATGTTTTTGTGTCGGACTTTGTCGATTTCTCTATCTATGTGGATGCGCCTGAAGAGCTGCTGCAGCGATGGTATATCAACCGCTTTCTGAAATTCCGCCAGGGCGCTTTTACCGATCCCGACTCCTATTTCCATCACTATGCGCAGCTCTCCGAAGAGGAGGCGGTGCAGATCGCTACCGGACTGTGGAAAGAGATTAACTGGCTAAACCTGCAGGAAAACATTCTACCGACTCGCGAGCGAGCCAGCCTGATTATGACCAAAGGCGGCAATCATGCGGTTGATCGGGTCAGACTGCGAAAATAAGCGTTAAAAAAGCCTGCATCGTGCAGGCTTCATTTTTTACTGTGGACGCAGCGATATCTCTCCGCCGACCCAGGACTTAAGCTCACCATCCTGCTCCAGCACTAATCCGCCCTGTTTATCAATGCCCCGCGCGATGCCGTGGATCTCTCTGTCGCCGATAAGCAGCTTAACCGGGCGATCGATAAAATTATCCAGTGCCTTCCAGCGATGGGTAAAAGGCGCCAGTCCGTCACGTTCGAATAGCGGCAGCGCCTCGCGCAGGCTGTTGATCAGCTTTGCCGCCAGATCGTTTCGATTGATGGCGATACCCGCTTCCTGCAGATTGATCCAGCCCTGATTGATTTGCGCCGTCTCCGCGCCGCGCATCGCCAGGTTGATCCCGGCGCCCATCACGATCTGCGCAGCGTCCCCGGTTTTACCGGTGAGTTCCACCAGAATGCCCGCCAGTTTGCGATCGTTAAGATAAAGATCGTTTGGCCATTTTACCCGGACATCCTGCGCGCCGAGCTGCTGTAGGGTTTCGGCCATGACAATACCGATAACCAGACTCAGCCCCATCGCGGCGGCCGGGCCCTGCTCCAGGCGCCAGTACATCGACATATAGAGATTGGCGCCGAATGGCGAGAACCACTGGCGGCCGCGACGGCCTCTGCCCGCCTGCTGATACTCCGCAATGCAGGCATCGCCCGACTGCAGCGTATTCATGCGGTCCAGCAGATACTGGTTGGTGGAGTCGATAACCGGGATCACTTCCAGCCGGGGCTGGTTAAGCTGGGCGAGAATGGCGGCTCTATCCAGTAACTGCATTGGCGCGGGCAGGCTATATCCTTTCCCTGTTACCGTATAGATATCCAGTCCCCAGGATTTCAGCGTCTGGATATGTTTGTTGATCGCCGCGCGGCTCATGCCCAGCGTGTCGCCGAGTTGCTCGCCGGAATGAAATTCACCGTCGGCGAGTATCTCAACCAGCTTCAACGGGATGCTATGGTCTTTCATAAGATTGCCTCAACAGCATTGCGCTCGCCCTGCGCGCCGATAAAGCGCACTTCAGGCTCCAGCCACACATCAAACTTCTCTCCGACGCGCATGCGCACGGCTTTCGCCAGTTCGACAATATCCTGAGGCGTCGCCTGCTCAGCGTTGATAAGCACCAGCGCCTGCTGCTGATGCACCGCCGCGCCGCCGATGCGAAAACCTTTCAGCTGGCACTGATCGATCAGCCAGCCCGCCGCCAGTTTGACCTCGCCGTTCGCCTGCGGGTAATAAGGCATAGTCGGCGAGGTAAGCTTCAGCCTCTCAGCCTGTTCATGGCTTATCAGCGGGTTTTTAAAGAAGCTGCCTACATTGCCCGTTACGCGTGGATCGGGCAACTTGCTCTGCCGCATCTGGCAAACGGCGTTGAATACCTCTTCTGGCGTTGCCGTCGCGGGATCCAGACGGCTTAAATCGCCATAGGAAAGCACCGGCTGCCAGCTTTTCGGCAGCCTGAGCCCTACGGCGACAATGGCGTAACCCTGCTGGTAGCGATGCTTGAAGATGCTGTCGCGGTAACCGAAAGCACAGTCGTCACGGTGCAGCCGCAGCGTTTCGCCGCTGTCGAGGTTAAGCACGTCTACATATTCGCAGACGTCTTTAAATTCCACGCCGTAGGCGCCGATATTTTGAATCGGCGCCGAGCCTGCCATGCCGGGAATAAGCGCCAGATTTTCGAGCCCGGCAATCCCCTTCTCCAGTGCGAATTTGACCAGTGCATGCCAGTTTTCGCCGGCACCAACATGGAGCTGCCAGGCTTCGGCCTGCTGCTGGATGGCGATACCTTTGATCCTATTTAGCACGACGGTGCCCGCGAAATCTTCCAGGAAAAGCACATTACTGCCTTCGCCCAGCAGAATAAAAGGATGATGACTGCGCTTCGCCTCCTGCCAGGCGTGGAGAATAGCCTCTGGCGTTTCAGCGATAATGCGTTCACGCGCGCAGATTTCAAGACCAAGCGTATTATCAGCTTGCAGAGAAGAATACTGGTGGGACATTGAGTGGCCTTAACAAAGTTATCTGCGCGTAGTTTACCGTATCAGTTCCGGCTTGTAGGGAAGTTTTAGCGCTGTCGCGACGGGAAAATGATCTTTTTGAGCGAAATTCAGACGTAAAAAAGCCCTCTGCGTCAGCAGAGGGCTTTCCCGTTTGGATGCCTGGCAGTTCCCTACTCTCGCATGGGGAGACCCCACACTACCATCGGCGCTACGGCGTTTCACTTCTGAGTTCGGCATGGGGTCAGGTGGGACCGCCGCGCTAGTGCCG